>CAVYEL010000001.1:0-322794 GCA_963767555.1 uncultured Bacteroidaceae bacterium
ACCTTCAAGAGACTGACAATTAGACAAATACATACAATTCTTAATATTAATAAAAATTAGTAAAATGGAAGAAAAACAAGAAGTACAACAAGTAGTTCCAATGCCACGAATTGGTGATAGAAGCACCCGAATTTAAGCTGTTACCACCCAGGGTGAAATAAACTTTCCCAAGGACTATTCAGGCAGCTGGGTGATCCTGTTCAGCCACCCTGCAGATTTCACCCCGGTATGCACCTCAGAATTCATGACTTTTGCCCACATGGAGAAAGATTTTGAAAAGGCCAATTGTAAACTGGTGGGCCTTTCCGTTGATGGATTGTACAGCCATATTGCATGGCTGAGAACCATCAAGGAAAAGATTGAATACAAGGGCATGAAAAATATCGAGGTGAATTTTCCCCTGATTGAAGACATATCCATGAATGTGGCCAAAAAATATGGAATGATACAGCCGGGAGAAGATTCCACAAAAGCTGTCAGAGCCGTGTTTTATATCAATCCAAAGGGTAAAATCCGGGCCATGATCTATTATCCGCTGAGCATGGGCCGCAATTTTGATGAAATATACAGGGCCCTTGATCGCATTGCAAACAGCCGATGAATTTTCAGTTGCCACACCGGCTGACTGGCGCCCGGGTGATGATGTGATCGTGCCACCTGCAGGATCATGCGGAAGCGCAAAAGACAGGATGGAAGGCAAAGAAGAGGATGTCAAATGCTACGACTGGTTCTTCTGCACGAAAAAGATTGACAAAGAGACCGTGCTGAACTCAATTCTGAAAAAGTAAAACTGGAGCACGGATTAGCTGAGGGTGTTGGGCTATATCATTTACCAATTTGATTAAGCAAATGTTGCTTTAATGATTTAATGAGGATTAAGGAATACATTGATAAGATTGGTAAAAATCACAAACCAGGAATCACTTCAGGACAACTTTATCAGGGATACTTAAAGATGCTGATTAAAACTTATGCATCAGATGTGTCTGTTGCAGAAGGCCCTGTGAAATTAGCCTGTGGTACTCCGGATTATATTATCACAAAAGGAAACATACCAGTTGGTCATATATTAATATTCGGTATTGACAAGCCATTAGATAGCCAGGGAAATAAGAAAGAGTTTACGCTTTGCAAAAAAAACCTTACGAATCTCATGTTTACCAACCATCTCGAATTTCTGTTATACCGGGATGGTATCTTAGCATCATCCGCTTCAATCGCAGAAATCAAAAATGGTAAGGTGATATCCAAACCCGGGGATCATGCATCTGCTGAAGCTCTGATTAAAGAGTTTTCCAGTTATCAACGGGTTGCCAGCAATTCTTCATTAAAGCTTTCCCGGACAATTGCCAAAACAGCGCAATTATTGGCCGCTGTTATAGAAAAATCGATAATCCAGGATGAGAGGAAACATAAAAATCAACATCACGAGCCATCAAAGATTACTTTAAAAGAACAACTTACAGATTTTAGTATTGTTCTTAGAAATGATATCTCAGCAAAATATCTGGCAGATATCTATGCTCAAACCATCTCCTATGGTATGTTTGCTGCTCGGTTATACGGTGGTCCAGCTCTTGAGGAATTCTCAAGATATAATGCTGCTGATTTTATACCGTTATCATATCCATTCCTGAAAAAGCTGTTCCAATATCTTGCTGGAGAGGATCTGGATGCCCGTCTTATCTGGATCATAAACGAGCTTGCAGATGTATTCAGAAACATAGATATAGCTGCATTAATGGAAAATTTCCAGAAGTCTGCTCACAAATTAATCCAGTTATTCATTTTCATAAAAACTTCCTGGATGAGTATAATCCCAGATTCCATAAAGAACAGGGTAAAATACTTGCTACTGAACCGTTAATTAGATTTATGATGCAAGCTGTTAATGATTGCATTTCTTCATTCCAACGATGTAGGCATGATCCGGAGAAAATGTAACTTTAGGGTCCATGACCCTCAATACAGATACTTCCAGGCACAATTTTTATTCCTTCCTCTGGCATGCCACCTTTCTGGCGCTTGCCCAGAATTTCATGGATGTCGATACAGTCATTCCTGCCATGCTTATTGAAGCAGGAGGGAATGGACTGCACATTGGACTAATGACGGCCATCATGTTTGGTGGGGCCAGATTCACGCAATTATTATTTGCCCCATTTATCAGTAATTATGAATACAAAAGGAAATTCCTGTTGATGGGTATCAATAGCCGGATCCTTTCCCTGCTTTTAATGGGCATCATGTTGTATTATTCCTATCAGTTCCAGGGGCGTATTGTCATCTGGTTGATCTTTATCCTGATCGCCACTTTTTCGCTGGGAGGGGCGTTTGCCAATGTAAGTTATACCGATATCCTGGGCAAATCAATCACACAATCCGCACGTAAGTCATTTCTTTCGATCAAACAGGTGGTTACAGGTATAGTACTTCTCTTGTCGGCCCTCCTTGCAAGGAGGGTGCTCACCATTGAAGATTTTCCAAAAAACTATGCCTATATGTTTTTCATAGGATCAATCGCCCTGTTTATTGCCTCGCCTGGGTTTCTGGCAGTTAAAGGAGCAGGTTCCCTCAAGAATGTCGGTCAAGAACATGGGGCATTTTCGTTCATTAATGAAAGCTGAACTCCGCAGTAACAAGCGGCTGGGTTATTACCTTGGATGGGTCAATACAATGGGCATAAGCATTACCCTGTTGCCTTTTGTAATGCTATATGCCAAGGAATTTTTCCAAACACAAAGTCATGAAACAGGACAGTTTCTGTTTTATAAAGTGTTGGGCAGCGTCAGCATTGGTATGCTGCTTTTTGTCTTTTCCAGGAAATTCAAATACCGTTACCTGCTGTATGGAAATGTACTGGTTGTTTTGTCAATACCTGTGCTCCTGCTCTTCTCACAAGCTATGCCGCCATTCAGGATCATCTTCCTGATCGGAGGGATCGTATTTGCAGCTTTATGCCATTTCCATGAATGGGGTCCTGCTGGAAATATCCGGGAATGAAACCAGGGCCCTGTATACTGGCATTGCCGGGGCAGGGAATATCCTGCCTGCCTTGTTCCCGATATTGAGCGGGTGGATCATTGAACGTTTTGGATTTCAATTATTCTTTATATTGTTCATTTTTATGATCTTAACCTCATTGTTTTTCGTATATAAACTGAATTGCAGGAGATGAATCTCAAAATTTAGATATACGCGGAATAGTGGGAATGATCTACGATCTGCCGGTATTTATATACAATTTTATTAAAATCTTCCCAAGTTTCTCTTTTCAGTGCAGGGTTTCTCAATAGTGCAGATGGATGATATACAGGCATGGCCATGCGATTCTCACAATTAACCCAGGTACCCCTGACCCTGGTAATTTTCTGATCCTGACCAACCATGGATTTTAATGCAGTCCCTCCGAGCAGGATCAATATTTCTGGATCTATCAGGTTAATTTGCTGCAACAGATAAGGCTTGCATATTCGGATCTCTTCCGGGGAGGGTACCCTGTTACCGGGTGGCCTGCATTTAATTATGTTGCTGATAAAAACATGCTGGTGCCTGTTAAAACCGCAGGCGTGCAGGATCTTATCAAGCAGTTGTCCGGATCGTCCAACAAAGGGACGGCCCTGCACGTCTTCATCCCTCCCGGGTGCTTCACCAATGATTAATATTGGAGCGTGGGGATTTCCTTCACCAAAGATCACATGGTTCCTGGTTTCAGCCAAACCACACCTGTCACAGTTTAGTATTTCTTTTTTTAATGATTCAAATGACATCTTCAAGACTTTTTGATTCAGGTACTCATTATCCCACTTTTCTCAAAAAGAAATGATGACCCTTGTACTCTATTTCTGCCAGTTTCCCTTCATCGGTTAATTTATTTATTAACTCCCATCCGGTCTCTGAACGGCTCAGTAATTTCCTGACTGCATCTTCCCGCATCGGATGCACGGCTGAAATGCTCAGTATGTCCTCCTCCACATTCCCGGTATAGGCAAAAGCGTTCCCCTCATATCCGATCAGGTATTCTACATGATCCAGGTGTTGCCTGAATAGCTGAAAACTTTCGTTTATAACGGCTTCATCCGGTGACCTGTATATGATCTTACTGCAGGTGGCCTGGTAGGTATGGCCAGATAAGCTCTGGCCGGTTCAACTACAGATAAAAACCTGGCCAATCAAGGATATGGGATTCTTCATCATTCACATCCTTGATCAGCATCGTCTCGGTGATCAATTCGCCCCGGTAAATCCTGGCAAAAGCAAGTATGCCATTTAAAATATGCTCCAATCTTAATCCCCTGATGGGGATGGTTAATCTTTCTCCAGATATCCTCCCGGAAGGAGTCAACTTTGACGGATACCAGATCTGCATTTAACAAATCTTCTCTTACATCATCGCGCCAGAGTAAGGAAGCATTCGTGATCACTGCTGTTTTAATCCCAAACTTGCCCAGGGCCTTTATCTCTCGGCCAAGATTGATATCCAGTGTAGGTTCCCCGTCAGGAACGAAAGTGAGATAATCAATCGTCTCACCATTTGCCAGTGCTTTGTCAATTTTTATCCGGACTTCTTCAATGATCTTATCCCATTTATAGAATTCCCTGCGATGAACATCTATTTTGATGGTTCGGCCTACCTGGCAATAACCACATGAATAGGAGCATATTTTTGGCGGGATATTATTTATCCCCAGGCTTTGCCCCAAACGCCTGGACGGGACGGGACCAAATGCAATCATAATATTATTTTAGAGGATGGAAAGTTGATTTTCCTTTTTTCACAATGAATTCTTCTTTTTTAGTACCCACCCGTCTGGCAATTAAATCACATTTGGTAACCAGAAGAAAGTAGATACTCTTATGGGCCACATCCAATAATCCTTCTAGGTTTCCCTGGCCCTTGGAGATGATTACATCGGCATTTCTAAAAACATTTTTAAACTGTTCTGATGTAGACTCCCATACTGCACCTGGGGAGTTATCACCGGTCGTGATCACTTTCGCTATTTTATCAATGCCCGTCAGTATTGCATCCTCATATGTTATATCATTGATAATGGGACTATCTCTCACAACAAAATACTTATGTGATACATTTATCAATGAAAGAAATATCTTATCAAGAACAATCTCCCCGCAGTTATCTCCTATATAAACCAGGGAGTCAGCCTTTTCCAGGTCAACGCGAAGTCGACGGGAATGGTCAATGGCGAGTTTTGTATCCATCACCCGGTTAATGGTTTCCATTACATCGAACTGGTGCTGGGAGCCGAAATCGATGACATTGCCGGCAATGGCCAGGCGCATAGGCGGTATCAAAAGGGTCCTCGGATACATTGACCCATTCTCTCGAATTCCGGAATCAGGTCCAACATCATGTGATTATACTCCTCTTTGATCTCGTGATATGGATCTGGATTGTTGAGTAGATTCACGGATCAATGCATGCATCTTACAGCCCAGTACAGGCGGGGATTGATTGTAATCAAGCGCAGCAAAGAGCTCCAGCATCCGGCGCAGGATTGCCTCCTGCTGAGATTCGGGTATCACGCCTGTTCTTGACAACCGCAGATAACTATTTAAAGTACATGGTATACATTCCTGTTGGATATTCATTGGTGTTTGTCTAGTCTGTAATCATTCAATGTGCATGTATCCTTCTGTCCTTCTCCAGTAACTCCATGAAGAACTCCACATGGTTAGGATTTACTTTAATCGCCTCAATCGGGCAGGCATTTACACATTGTGAGTCCTCAAAATAACCAGCACATTCAGTACATAGGTTAGAATTAATCAGGTAAATCGGATTTCCTTTAATGATAGCATCATTGGGACAAACATCAATACATGCACCACAAGCAGTGCAATCGTCTGTAATCATTAGTGCCATAATAAATGTGTTTAGTACTATCTCATCATGATAAAATTATACTAAATTGCTTTCGAATCCATAACATGCAGATGCTTATATATTACGCAATTTCATGAGATTGCTCAATACTTTTTTTGACCTTCTCAGTTTTCACTAATCATAGGATTTCCTGAGTCCTTCCTCAGCGAATGTAGCTTTTATCAGCTCTCTAAATTCTACTGAATCCCATGTGCCAAGTTTTGAATGTGTATCAAAGTATTTTTGAGGGATGGGATGAGTGCCGACAACTACTTCCATATCAAATTTCTCCTTTATAAAATCCCGGAAATGTTGATATAGGGACATGGTGGATATCCTACAATAAAACCCGTTGCAAGATGAATAACTTCTGCACCATTTTTCTTCATCTCTTCAGGAACGTATTCAATGTTCCCTCCTGGACAGCCTCCACAATTGGCAAATCCAACAATTTCTGCCTGTTCATCCTCTTTATAAATAGCAAAGGCCCCCTCTCTTCGGTGGAATGCCCGAAAACACTTTCCACCACCGCAGCTGCCATAACGATTACAAATGATGATTCCGATTTTAATGTTGATTCCTATTTATTGCCCCTGTTTTAACTCAAAAAGATTTCTTCCGGGTTGGTAACGGAGATGCATAAATGGTTATAGACATGTTCAAATCGTTTGGCATTAAAAATAGTTCCAGCATAAGTCCATCTTTTTGTAAATCTAAAATTCTTGTCTCTTTCTCAATGCAAATATTTCCCAGGCAAGATCTTTCTTCAGGACAAAATTTCTTACTTCATTGAATCCCAGGATCTCCTGGTAAAATAGACTGATCTCTTTAGGATCATAACCATTAGTGCAATATGTTCAAGGTTCATTTCTAACGTTCAGCATCTATCGCTTCCATTACATCGCTCATCGTAAACCCATACTGCTGGCGCAACCTTCCCAATTTTTCATTGTTGGAGGTGCTCAAAGGGATTCCAATCCTCTTTTTAATTTGATCAGCCTGGACATTGTATTTCCCCGATACTTCCTTCAGTGTCATGTAACCCTTCACATCAATTTCAGCTTTCAATTCCTCCCGTTGCTTTTCTTTTTTTGTTATGCACTTCCTCAATGATCGGACTCACTTTCAGGAATATCGTCAGACTTCACCTCCGTTGATATGATATCATCTGAAGAAATAACAGGTGAAGAGTCCGGATTTGAAAGTCGTCCTTCCTTAAGCATTCGCCCAAACCCGGCATCAATATCTGCAACCTTTGGATTGACCATAAATGGAAGGATGATCAGCAGTACTCCGGCAAACAGGAGTGTGAAAACCAATGATATTCTAAGGAGCGCTGTTTGCAAAAGTATTTTTAAAGAATCTTGTGATGGATCCCCAATGCAGTATTAAATGGAGGATAAGCACTCCGAAAAGTATCAGTCCGATAATAAGATGGACCTTCCCCCATCCATGCCGGTCCAGTCCCAGGAAGGTTTCCTCAACATTCCTGCCATATTTGATCCATTTTTCCTGTCCGGATATCAAGGCAAATTTCATCAGGAATCCAATACCGATGATGGCCATCATCAGGATGAACATGAATATGTCTACGATATAGTTCAGGGTATTCTTTTTCATATCCTGCTAAAATGGGTCCAGGGCATTCTTTTTATAAGCGGCCAGGGCCTGGCTGACAGTTTTCTCTCCTGCCCCGGTAAAAACCTTAACTCCTGCCTTTTCCAGTACGGTTGCTGCATTGCCACCCGGTCCATTACCCGTGATCAGTACTTCTGCCCCAAGTTCGAATAGTTTTTGCGATGTCTTGGGGCCGGCGCCATGTGCTACATCATCTATGGCCCTGTTGTCAAAATGGATGAGTTCATTTTTTTCTTCATCATAAACGAGAAGAAATTCGGTCCGGCCAAATCTCGGATCCATCATGGAATCCCAATCTGTACCTTTTGTTGTAAAAGCGATTTTCATAATGCTAGTTTTATTTTATCCCAACTACCTTTTATCGTGTCAGTCATATCATTGTTTGTATATTCAATCACTGCTTGCCCATAAGTCATTGATTCGGTAAAAATCTTATCATATGGCAGGCTGGAGATGTGCAAAATATCTTCCGCTCTAAGGAAGTCCTCTATTTCATGAGTTATGCTAATATTCAGGTCCGACTTATTTATGATGCAACCTGCCCTGATATTAAATTTCTTCACCAGTTCGTAAGCTCTCTTGAGATCATGCAATCCTGAAACGGTTGGTTCGGTAATCAATACGGCAAAGTCTGCTCCGGAAATTGATGAAATGACAGGGCATCCGATGCCGGGCGGGCCATCAATAAGGATCAGGCCATTTCCATTTCTTTCGGCCAAATTCCTGGCTTCTTTCTTTACTTTTGCCACAAGCTTTCCGGAATTGTCGGCACCGATCCCCAGCCTGGCATGTACCATCAATCCCCCGGTTTTAACGCCTGACAAAAACCACTCCCCGGCCATCAGTTTCTCATTGCTGATGGCATCGGAAGCACATACCCTCGCGCAATAGCCACATCCTTCACAATCCAGTAGATCCACAATGTATTCGCCGTTTATAATTGAGATGGCATCAAACCGGCAGACCTCAGCGCACTTGCCGCAACTGATACATTCATCGGGGTTGATCATTGCCAGTTCTCCACTGTAGAAATCGGAAGTTTTATTAAAATCAGGCTGCATTAAAAGATGCATATCTGCCGCATCCACATCACAATCCGCCACGACAACATCATTGCCTTCAAGACAGGCAAATGATGCTGTAAGCGATGTTTTACCAGTTCCTCCTTTCCCCGAAATGACTACTATCTCTTTCATCTGCCATCTTTTGTTTTCAAGATATGAATCCAGGATCTTCTCCAGTTGGAGTTCTACTTCCGGAACTTCATGATAAACCAGTTCACCGCGGGAATATAATTCAGCAATTCGCCGGTTATCAGGGATTTTCGCAATTATGGGAACGCCTTCCTGCTGGCAAAAATCCACCACACCATTATTCCCAATGCCCTCACGGTTGATAATCACGCCAAAATCCCTTCCCAGCTTCTTCATTGTATCAATGGCCAATTTCAGATCATGCAAACCAAAAGGAGTGGGCTCTGTTACCAAAATCACATAATCGGCATCTTTCGTGGCTTCAATCACGGGACAGGAGGTTCCCGGTGGTGAATCATAGATCTTTATAATATCGCCAGGGAAGTGTTCATCGATATACTTATTGGTTTGAGATATCAGTTGTGTTGCCTGCTCCTGCCCCACATCCAGCCTGCTTTCAATAAAATTCAGTTTCCCATTTTGAAAATGTTGTAATTCACCCATTTTTTGTGTGACCATCTCCAGGGCGGATGAAGGACAAAGTTCTGCACAGGCGTAACATCCATGACATAGCTGGGGAAAAACCAGGATGGACGAACCCAGCTGTATAATGGCATGAAAGTTACATACCTCATGACAATTTCCACATAATATACAGTTCTCTTCAGACCACTCAGGGATCATTTTGTACTTAGCTTCCCTTCTGAGAAGCCTGGCCTTAATGAACAATCCCGAATTTGGCTCTTCCACATCAAGATCTGCCAGCACAACATCTTGCTCCTGTGCGATATAGCTTGCCAAATTTGTTGACAGGGTAGTTTTGCCTGTACCTCCTTTCCCGCTGGCAATGGCTATCTTCATATCAATGATCACACAGGTTCTGACCTGTCTGGAGTTGATTATTCAGGTATTGTTCTACCAGGCCTCTTGGTGTACCATCTGCAACACCCATGCAAACCTCAATATTATTCTGTGCAAAAAGATCCTGGGCCTTGTGGCCCATCCCTCCTGAAATAATAACATCTACTCCCTGGTCCGCCAGAAATCTGGGATAGACTCCCGGCTGATGGACGGGTGGATTAACAAAGTCTATACTGATGACCCCATCATTTTCTGTATCGATTATGGCAAATTCCTGGCAATGGCCAAAATGTGGTGTTAAAATATTGTCAACCGTAGGAACGGCAAATTTTTTCTTTCCTGTCATATTTCTAATATTTTTATTCGTCTTATTTTTTTAAAAGTTCTTCCCTGATCATGGTATGTCCACATTCAGGGCATTTAAGGGTAGTGCATTTAACCCCTTTCTGATGCGGAATCTTTTCACCACATTTTGCACAGACACAGTATCCACCGGGACCGAAGGCACCACCTTTATTGCGACCCTGTCCACCGCCCTGTCCTCTACCTTGGCCGCCGCCTTGTCCACCGCCCTGGCCGCCACCACTGCCCGATCCTTTACCTTTGCCCATATTTAAACCTTTTCCACTTGTTTTCATTTTTCATGGATTTATATTCGTTTTAACATTCATTCAAAGAAACAGGCCATGCTCGGCACAGCCTGTTTCATCATTCACCATCAACCTTCTCCCAACTTGGAGAGACGATCTTCTAAGGAAGACAACTGATCTTTGAGAATGCTGATCTCATTCTCAATAAGTGTCTTCTCGGAAACGTCAGGGATCTCTTCATAAATCCGGCCATAGCCATGACTGAATCCCGGTCCAAATCCTCTGCCAATCCCCCTTCTGGCCTCTACCGAACCCATGGCCAAATCCACGACCGAATCCCCTGCCAGTCCTGCTCCAATTTTGTTGCATGTTGGCAAAGCCCGGACCTTCATAGCCGGCGCAATATCCCATTTGTCTCCCTGTTTTTGGGCCTTCGCCAAACGGCCCTGTTCTGTCTCCTCTAGGCATAATTACCTCCTTTTATTTTGATGATTATAATGACAGCATTTCCCATGTCCGAACCCTCCGGCCAGATTTATAAGATTTTTAGAATGACAAGCTGGACATTCCGATATGGTATTGCTGATGCTTATTTTGAACATATGTCCACAATTTTGACAACGAATGATATTGTTCCTGAAATGAACACTGCCGCCTTCTATAGTAAGCAACTTTCCCTGGATTATAAAGTCCGCAATCTTTTTCCTCGTCTTCTCAATAAGCCTTGAAAAAGTGGACCGGGATATTCCCATTTCTTCAGCTGCCTCAGCATGTGATAAGCCTATGTAATCGGCCAACCGAAATGCTTCAAACTCATCAAGTGCCAGGCAGTACCTGTTCAAGCTCCTGCCCTTTTATCCCCAACGGCTTAAATTCCGAAAAAAGTGGTGGCTCATGTACTATCCGATTGTCCTGAGGTCTGGACATAAGATTAATTTTTCTGTAAATTTAATGCACATATGTGCAAAATGCAAATCTTTTTGCTTATTTTTGATAGAAAATTATTCAAATGAACATCGTAGCATTAAAGCAACAAGCTGAGACCAGGCAGATTAAGGTGGTATTTAAAAATAAACCAATGACCATAATACTTTTTGGTGGTACAGCCATGCAATGGATGGATGAAGTGGCTTATATTACCGCAACCCGTTTTTGCGGAAGAAGGTAGTTACCATCTCAGCGGGCAATATCAATTTTGAGAAGCCAATCCCATTTGGATCCATAGTAGAGTTGGTTGGGAAAGTTGGGATTGCAGGAAAGATGAAGCTGGAGATCAATGTAGAAATATTTGTAGAAGAAAAATACAAGCATAAAAAGGAAAATGCCGTACAAGGCAGTTTTTATTTTACTGCCATCGATGCAAACTTCAAACGGTCAAGTTATTTGATGCTGGGACATTTTGGAGCGTAATCATCATATGGCATACTAGCTCATAAAAGGATATCAGGCAGTATGTCTTGATCAGTATCTTCCTGGCTAAAACCCCAAGCAGGAAAAGGGCCCCAAGACAAAGGATGATCAATGGAGAAACAGATACATCCAGAGTGATTGAGACATACAGGCCGACCAGGGCTGCGATGATTCCTGAACCGAGGCCTATCAGGATCCGCTGTCTCCAATGGATGGAAAATAAAGCTGAGATGGATGCCGGAAGGATCAGAAATGCAAAAACAGTAAGAACTCCAGCAACCCTGATGGCTTCAATTATCACGATTCCGAAGGTAAAATAGAAAAGAAAATCCCACTTTCGCTGATGATCCATGTCACCTGTATTTTCCTGGTGAATGGCAGTCAACTGAATGAATTTTCTCCTGTATATCAGGTGAAAACCCCCAATGACAGAAAGGACAATCGCCAACCTGATCACCTGGGGCCATGTCGTCCATAACAATGTCCCGGTCAGCATATCGTGCAGGTGGACGTCCCCGCCTGCTCCTTTATCGAGGATGATCACTGCCGCGGTAGTAGCAAGGGCATAGGATATCCCGATAAATGCCTCGATTGGCACCCTGATCTTTGGAGATTTGAGGTAGGTAAAGATGATCGCTGCTCCCAGGCAGAACAGCAGAGAAGCTATATAAGCTATGGCATCAGCCCAGTGAAATTCATGGAGCCCGGCCTCAGGGTTGTGAATCTCATGATCTAGAAAAATGACCAGTAAGCCCCCCAGGGCAGCAATCTGTGCAAGGGCAATGTCAATAAAAATGATCTCTCTTTTCAATACATGTATGCCGAAATATGATGTAATGACCAGCAGCAGGATGCAGGCAAGTAAAGGAACAAGTATGAATTGTAAAGTTGATATCATGATGTAGGTTTAAGCAACTTGATAAAAGCCAGGATGAATACCAGTGATCCCAGCAGTACCACTATAGCCGGACCGTTAGATATATTCAGGGAATAGGATAACAGGACCCCTGCAACTGTACCAAAGATCCCGATGAGCCAGGACCAGACAATGCGGCTCAGCCAGCTTTGGAAAAACAAGGCTGCAGCCACTGAGGGTGCAATCAGCAAAGTGAATACCAGGAAAATACCTCCGATCTGCACGGATTTTACTACAACAATGCAAAAGGTAGCATAGAACAAAAGGTTATATAGTTTATCCCTCATTTTAAAACTTGGATCTATCCTGCAAATCTCGGACAGCGCGATGAATTTAGCACCGAAAACCAGGTGGATCAGACCAAGGCCGGCAAATAACAGACCTATTTTGAGAACCTTATCCCAGGTGACCCAGAGGATATTACCAGTAATGGTTTTGGTGATATAATTCGAACCACCCGGTATTCTCTCTGCCAGTAACAATGCCATTGCCAATCCGAGGCAATAGATGATGCCAATCACTGCCTCGGCAGGAATGACGGATTGCTTGGTCCTGAGGAAGGCAAAACTACCGATTACCACCAGCGTGGCCAGGTATGAGAGTAGCTGAACCCCGGATGATTCCTCGGCAAAGCCAAGCAAAAGGCCGATCATGGTCCCCAGCGCTGCTATCTGGGCGATGGCTATGTCAATAAATATGATACCCCTGGTAAGAATATGGGTGCCAAAATAACCAAGCACTCCAGCCATTAATATGCTGGCTGCAATGGGAGTTGAGAGAAATAACAGGGTTTCCTTCATAGGATAACTATTTGATATTCGGATTTATCTGATCGATCCAGTAGTCGACCATTTGGAAATTATCTGGAAACATCCGGTATGGCTTTTACAAATAATGGAAGATAACAAGGCTTTTATACCGGTTTTGTCAGCAATTGACTGGGGCGAATTCTTTTCAAAATAACTGGCCACCAGCATCAATTTTATTTGCTGGTCTTCGATGGTCTGTATCATATGCTGAACATGTTTGGCAGAGGGGGGTATGCCAGGTTTGGGTTCTATGTAACCAACAATATCGAGGCCAAATGTCTCTGTAAAATATGCCCAGTTCTTATGGTAGGCAATGATTTTTTTTCCCCGAAAAGGTTCAGCTTCTTTAAGCCAGCCACCTAATTTATCGATGAGTTTCTCTCCCTGGTAATCCTTTTCAAGAAAAGTGAAGAGGGTTTTGTTTGCCAGTAATTTTGAGAGTGTCTCACCCCCAAATATATCCACCAGTTCATCCCCGAAAAGGGCCCGGTCTACCATATCACTAAATTCCTTAAGATTAGCCTCATAATAATCTGCGTTTACCGGATCTATTTTAATCAATCCCGTAGTGATATTCAGGCGCAATGGTTTTCCAGTTCATGGGACCCGTATTGATATGCGGATTTCCCATGAGGTGAATATCTCCTTCGGTCCGGTCTGCTTTCTCAACCTTCTCCAATACATTTATGCCATCGGAGACGGAAACGAAACCAATAGCTCCATCCATGATCTGCCTGTTCCTTGCCTTATCAAGCAATGTTGTTGACCATATCTCGAGGTCCATGCCGGTCGTGACCCACATGTCTGCTTTATTCAGCATCATGGCATAACTGGGTTTCGGTGCTACAAAATGAGGATCCTGCTCCCCATGGGCTATGAATTGCACCTGGGCATCCGGACCTGCTAATATATTCTGCAATAGAAGCGTAATCAGAAAATGAACAAATGATATTCAATTGTCCGCCACCATTCTCCCCCCCACGATATCTGTGTTGATGGCGATGCTGGTGCTGGGCACTAACCGGAAAAAATCCACCTATTAATATGAACAGGAGTATATTCCTGAATCCGTTTACTAAGTTTCTCATCTTTCTGTATCTCATTTTAGTATGCTTCATGTTTATGAGGTCCCATGGCCCAGACCACCTGGATGATAAATGAATGGTCACTCGGGAAGGGTCCCTCCATATTTTTTCTATTGTATATATCTCGGTGATTATACTGGTACTGGAAGCGGGTAAACACAAATTCACTTTGCCAGAAATCAAATGCCACTGTATAATCCCATTCATTCTGCGAAGGTTGGTAGGGAATTTCAGAATAACCGACCCTGCCAGTCACCCACCATCTTAAAGACAATTTATTCTGAATGCTGGAATAGAAACCAAAGCTCTTATAGTCTCCCGTAGCATATTCCTGCTTACCATAGATAAATTCTGTCTTCCATTCCAGGGTGCGGTACTTTTCCCTGCCTACCGGAGCCCATTTGTAGGCAATACCTGCACTTCCTATGTATGAATTAAATTCTCCATCAGGCTGGCTATTCCTTCCTCCTGCACCACTTAACCTTACCTCCAGGTAACTGCTGGCAGTGAGGTCATAATAATTGAGAAGCTGACCTGTAAGGATCAAGCCATTGCCATCTTCCATGAAACTCTGTGGAGTTCTGACCATAAATCGCTGAAATATCCAATGTGGTAGCATGGGCTATGGCAGGCGGCAGCATAAAGTTGGTTGATAACCCGGGGCCGTTCAATCCACCTGTCCCAAACAGGTTTATAAGAACACGCGGCCTGTCAAACTGTGGTAGTGCATGATCATGATACCTGTTATAAAAACCAAAGTCAGCATTAAAAACACCCACTTTAAGATTTGCATTCAAGGGCAGGTTTATCCATTCAAGGTAGGCTTCATCCACTGATATACCCTGAGGTGTGGCGGAAATAAACCCTTTCCCCCTTGTAAAGGGGTCCAGGGGTGCAATAAAGGACATCTGCGCCTCTCTCAGGAAAAAACCATTGTTCCCGTAACTGATATCGCCGGGCTCATTGATAGAGCTGGCATTGGAAGAGCTGATACCTCCAAAAAAATCAACCCCGAAGCCAATATTGGGATTTAGCCCCTGTTGCTGCCTTACTCCGCTGAAGAACTTTTTAGAAACATCTACTTTTTGCTCTTCTTCTTCAGTGGAAAGACGGTCAGCTTCATCCAGGAGTTTCTGCATTTCATCCTCCTGCTTTTCATCCATGATCATCTCATTAAGGGCTCGTACCGTCTTTTCGAGTTCCAGGATACGCATGTTTGTGCTATCCTGGTAATCGCGGAATTCTTGTGTCAGATCCCGGGTGGAGTTTTGGAGGGTGTCCTGGGCCTGGATCTCAGCCAGGCTAATCGTGAAAAGAATAACAGCAGCAACGCTGATATAATAAAGAAATATTTTTCTGAACATTTTTATCTCCGTTAAGAGAAAGTGAGTAAAGGGGGTTTAGCAACGGAAAAATACAGGTGGGGAACTAGATGGCTGGAGGTGCGTGGTAGTTTCGAATCTGGTATAATACCCTGAAGGGAATTGTGATATTATCGCGAAAATTGATCAATTGCATCACTGCAAGCAGAAACAGCACTAATAAAAAGATGATCACAGTAGTTGCTGCGGAATCGCTGACAAGGCTCAACAGGAAAAGTTCTGTTCCATTATGCTGATGTGATCCAAGCGGAGTAGGATTTGATGGCGTTTTGTCATAAGGGTGTGCATGTGTGATAGCATAACCCTCTGCCAGATAATGATTATGCCTGTTAATGGTTGCATTAACAAAAAGCCAGAGAACGGCTGGCATTAATATAACTAAGAGGTATTTAAACAGATCTCGCCGCGTCATCTTCTACTACACATAGGGGCTTTATCACAGTAAATATAGTTAAAACACTGCAATAATTTTCACGGGGCCGGGTTAATATGTAAACATGGATATTTCAGATTTATTGACTAGTTTGCGATCCTAAACATCAATTTCATTTTTCAGCGGCGTGAAATATAAGATACTTGCACTTTTTCTTCTCTTTTCAATTTCCCCAATAACACAGGGCCAGTTGTTTGACAGTGATGTCTATAATGTTAATCCTTATATAGACGGAGCCATAACTGTAGGTGCCGCTGCAACCAATTACTGGGGAATGGTAGTGCTGGACAGGAAAGCTCCCCTTGATTCAGCAGAAATTGCCAATGTTGATGCAAATGACATTAACCGCTTTGACCGTTCGGCTACGGAACAGGACCCTGATTTTATGCACCAGGCATGGAAAATCTCTGATGTTGGTATGCGTGGCAGCTTTATGCTTCCTCTCCTGCTGTTATTGGAAAAAGAGACCAGACAGGACTGGGCTCCGCTGTTGTTACTATTCCTGCAAACCGAGGCTATGGCGGGAAATCTTTATTCCTGGGGTACAGCCATTCACATAGACAGGATCAGGCCACTGGTCTACCACCCTGATGTTGACTATGATGAAAAAACATTTGTCCGCAATAAAAATTCCTTCTACAGCGGGCATACATCCACTTCTGCAGCTGCCAGCTTTTTCGTCGCCAAGGTATATTGTGACTACCACCCGGAACTGGGAAATAAAAAGTTCATTTTCTATGGACTTGCCCTGATCCCTCCTGCATTTACAGGATACTACAGGTACAAAGGCATGAAACATTTTCCAACAGATGTCCTGACAGGAATGGCTGTTGGAGCAGCCACGGGTATCCTGGTACCACATTTACACAAACACAGAAAGAATAAAAACCTGGCCATTGTACCTGTTGCAGGACATTATACAGGACTGGCCATGAGCCTGAAATTTTAGTCAGAGGATTTGAGGTAATTGTACGTTTCGATCTGTGCCCTTATTTTTCGACCATCCCCTGCCGATTTTGGTAAATTGTTAAGCTCACTGTCGAGGATCCTTGCTTTCGTATTATCTTTCAGTTGCAAGTCCAGGATTGCCAGTACTTCCTTTTTTATCTCTTTTTCATACACTGGAAAACCAAGTTCAATCCTCCGGTCCAGGTTCCTGTTCATCCAATCCGCTGAAGCCATGTATATTTCAGGATCTCCCCCATTAAAAAATACAAATACCCTGGCATGTTCGAGAAAACGGTCTACAAGCCGGGTGACGGTAATGTTCTTACTGTATTTCTTTCCCGGGACAAGGCAGCAGATGCCCCTGACCAGTAAATCGATTTGAACCCCTTTCCGGCTCGCCTCATAGAGTTTGTCTATCATTTTTCTATGATCAATTCCGTTCATTTTCAATATCATCCTTGCCTTCACGGCCAGCTTCTGCATGGCGGATCTCCCGGTTGATCTTTTTGGTTAATTCTTTTTTGATATTGAGTTGTGCGACCAGCAGATGCTTTAGCTTTGGTTTTACGTCCTGATTCTCCAGGAAACAAAAAAGATCTCTCAATTCTGAGGTGATCTTAGCGTTGTTCGTAAACAATCCATGGTCAGCATAAATCCTCGCCGTTTTTTCGTTGAAATTTCCAGTACTCAGAAAGGCATATGTTTCCTGCTGATTTTTACCCGATTTTCTCAATACCAGTGCAACTTTCGCATGGACTTTCAGTCCGGGAATACTATAGATGATCTTTATACCAGCTTCGCTCATCAGTTTCGCAAACCCCAGATTGGCATATTCATCAAACCGTGCTTTCAATTCCACGAATACAGTCACCCGTTTACCATTATTCCGAGCATTAATCAGGGCATTTACTACCGCAGAATCAGAGGCAACCCTGTATTGGGTGGTTTTAATCTCCTTTACCTTAGGATCAATGGCCGCTTCATTCAAGAACCGCAAAACAGGATCATAGGAATGGTAAGGAAAATGAAGCATACGGTCCTTCTCCCTGATCGCCTCAAACATAGAAGGATAAGTCTCCAAACCCTTCCTGTAAAGAACTGGGAGCGATTTATTCTCCAGATTTGGGGACAGGGGATTGGGAAAGGAAAACAGATCGGAAAGATTGTGGTATTTTCCGCCGGGGACCAGGTCCTGCCTGGACAATTTAAGGCTCTGGATAAGGAAATCCAAAAATTGTGCAGGGATCTTACTGTCATAGAGAAACCTGGAGGGAATACCCGTCTCTCGCTTTACCAGTGAGTTGCTGATCTTTACCGGCAGGTCCCCTGTAAACTCATCATCAATTCCCAGGTCAGCATCCCTTGAAAGTTTAATACTATAGGAAGAGGCTATATCATATCCAGGGAACAGTCTATCCAGGTTCATCCTGACAATATCATCCAGGAACATGATGCAATGCTGTCCCCTGGATTCCGGCAGTTCAATGAACCTCGGCAAATGGTCAGATGGTATATTTACTATGGCATATCTTGCCTTGCGCTTTTTTTTCTCCAGTTTCACTGCCAGATAGATAGCATCTTGCTGAAGGAAGGGAAGTACTTTGCCTTTCAGAAGCAACACCGGCTGGAGGCAGGGCATTACTTCCCTGTAAAAAAATTGCGTAATAAACTCCACACGGGACTTGTTCAGTCGCTGGTTCTGATACAAGAGTATCCTGTTTGCCCTGAGTTCAGGTACCAGCTCCTTCCATAGGACTGATCCAAGTTCGTTTTGTTGCCTGTCAACGATCCTCAGAATGTCCTGCATCAAAGTTTTTGTGTCTTTCGATGATCTGCGATAGGCTGCCACCCTTACCTTGTAGAATTCATCCAGGTTGGAAGAATAGATGGCAAGGAATTTCAATCGCTCATACAAGGGCAAACTGTTGTCTTTAGCTTCGTCCAGGACCCGACCATTAAAAGACAGCCAGCTTATGTCACGGTTGATATATTTTCCACTTTTCTTCTTCATTGCAAGGAGATGATTAATATGATTTATTTCCTGTCTTCACAGTAATCCCTGAGCTGATCAAAAGATTTTATCAACCTGGACCGGATAAAAGGTCGGACAATGGGACTGATTAACCTGGTGATTATGGGATTTGGCTGGACATGGACTTCATAGTACACTTTTGTGCCCGACCCATGATCCTCAAGTATGATATAACTATACATCTTCTTTGCCCACCCGACCTCTTTTACCAGTTCGCCATATACCAGTTTATTGTCGCCAAAATCATTGGCTATTGTCTCAATGCTGTAATTTCGGTTATTGATAACGCATTCGTGCACGAAACCTTCCCGGTTAACACGCGCTTTATCATACTTATAGTCTGAGGCATTACGGTTGATATTAGTCCGGTATTCAAGATTGCTGGCGATCTCGTAAACCCTTTCCTTTGATGCATTAATGATGCCTTCGTATCGAACAGGATTCTTGAATTTAAGTGGATGGACCTTTGTGGGGAGTTCCCTGACCTGGTCAAGGAATGGTTTCAAGAGAAAGTACCTGTATTTTATCTCACCAAACTCATCATATTGCCGGGATCCTTCGTATCCCTCCTTAATTTCTTTGATCAATACTGGTGAATCCAGGGGATAGACATCGAAAGTGTTCTCTGTAAGCAAGAGATACTCACTCTGTTCTATGTTGTTTTTCAGGAGCTTGTGAGCAAGTATCACATCTTTACCATAAGGTTTAACAGTATTATTAACTGTTGTGAAGGCAAAGGATCCGAGATGGACAATAAATTTAAGGCCAAGGTTGGAAGCAGTGCTGCAGGCACCACAATGGCATATCCTGTAATGCTCATAATATTTAAGATGGGCGTGGAAGTTTATGAACATTATCCTGACCTGATCAATTAGTTCATCAGGCGTCGGGATGAAATCCTCTCTGTAGAAAAATACAGCATCACCCTCAATTTCAGCTACCTTCAGATCAAGCTGATTTGAATGGATAATTATTTCCAGCAATTCAGAAATGATATGTTTGCTATGTACTATTTCAGTTTGCTGGGTAAAATGAGTAAACCCGCTGATATCAGGAAGGCAAATGAAGGAAGAAACATTTTCCATTTAATTTTTTCAAACGTTTGGTCCAGCCACTATGAATATGGCAAACAAGATGCTCGAGAGGATCAGTCCAACCATAAAAATAGTATAGGCTACCCGCAAAAGTTTGTATTTCTTACCGATTACTTTTCCCAGGCTGTACTGATCCCTTATCATACTGGTATAGAGATAACTGCTGTCTTTCATCATTTCTTTTACAGCCCATTCGTATTCATCCATTTTCATATTGAAGAAATTACCAAAGAACAGCAGATTGACCCTTTTATTATGGATATCTTCCTCTGTAAACTTGCCCGAAGATATTTTTGGCCGGGTGGAGAGGATGGCAAAAATGATAGTCACGAGACAGCTGGACAGAAAAACAATCCCCGGAATGATGAAATTCGGATAATCAACCACCCTGCCAATCCCCATTGAAACGAGGACAGTCAGGATTATGGAATTGATGGATATCAGGATATTGGCCTTATTGTCTGCAATGGCACTGAGGTTTATCTGGTTCCTCGCTGTCAGGCGAAACATCGATTCCACTCCTCTTCCTGGTAATTTTTCCTGTCGCAGCTTTTGGTTTAGCTTTTTATTCTCGGATTTCATTTTTTTAAGATCCCTGGTAGACCTGTCAGTCATTCTGGAAATCCTGTCCAATAATATCTGGAAGTTTGCCAGCTTTCCAGGAGTCAGGTTATGTATAGCATATTCTGTGAAATATTGATGATGGTTGAACAACTCGATTGTTTCTATAAAATAATCCTTTTTACTTAGTTTTTTCTCACGCGTGTTGTTCCATTCCTCCCTCAGCAGCATGGTGCGTTCTATGTAGAAGTCTTCAGACAGATACGACATATCTGCATCACAAACGACTGCAGCTAATTGGTCATCTCCAGGATCCTGGGGCATACGTGTAGCTTCTATGCATTGATTGATCCGATCAATGACATTGGCCGAAACACCATTGGCAGATAAATATTCCCTGGCCATTTTCTGGCTTTCACCCTCATGATCCTCAGTAGATACAAGGAATCCGATATCGTGGAACCAGGCTGCTGTCTCAGCGATATCCTGCTCGGTTTCGCTATGCCCGGATTCCTTAGCTATAATCCGGGCCTGTTCCGCCACATATTGCGTATGATCCAGATCATGGTAGCTTATGCCGTCTGGTAATTGTTCGTTGAATAATTTCTTAATATACGTTTGTACCTCACTGATATTAATGTCAGCCATTTGATTAGATTATGTTTGAAGTTGATTTTTCCGTATTTTAGTTTTTCGCAGACTTCTCCCGGATGCCACTACTGATAAAAATACAGAAATTTTGTTTAACCTCTCTTTTACCACGCAGGAGTATCTCGGCTCTTTTAATCCTCCTCGCACTTACAAGCTATTGCCAGTCCCCCGATATCTTCTACAAAAACAGCCTGTACTCCCTTGGCAGTCCGGATCAAAGATTTACCATGCCTGCCAGCCTTGAAGAAATTTCGGGCATAAGCTGGACAGGAAAAGGAACACTGGCATGTATTCAGGATGAAGAAGGCATCATATTTTGTTATAGCCTGGAGAAAGAGAAAGTCATCTCAGAAGTTAAGTTTGCCAAAGCTGGTGACTATGAGGATATCTCAATTGCGAATAAAACTGCCTATGTACTGAAAAGTAACGGACATATTTTCAGGGTAAAAAACTACAAAAAAGATGATATTAAGGTAAAAAGGTTTAAAACCCAGCTGTCCCAAAAGAATGATACAGAAGGAATGGTTTATGATTCATCTGAAAACCGCTTGCTCATCGCCTGCAAGGGTTCTCCTTCCCTTGAAAAGGAGAATCCTTATAAAGGATACAGGACTGTTTATTCCTTCGACCTGGAAACGAATCAATTAAAGGAAGAACCAGTTTACCTGATTGATCCCCGAAAGATGGAAAGTTACAAAGAACAGGGCGGCATTAACCAATATTCAAGCAGGCTGGCAAAGGTACTGGGTATTAAAGATCCGTATGGCAGTCTAAGACCATCGGGTATCGCCATCCATCCATTGACGGATGAAATCTATATCATCAGCAGTGTTGGCAAACTGCTGATAAGGCTTGACAGGGAAGGACTCATCCTCGGCTTCCATGCCCTGGACCCGAACCAGTTCAGGCAGCCTGAAGGAATATGTTTTTCCCCGGAAGGAGATTTGTATATTTCCAATGAAGGACGTGGCGGAAAAGGATACATTTTGAAATTCAAACCTAAACCTGATGAATAAACTATTGCAATTTCTTTTTGTTTTGTCCATTCCCTACTTTATCTCCTGTGCCACCAGCGAGCCGTTCTATAATGAAAGGCTGGGTAACTGGGAAGAGGAGCAGTCCCCTGCCACATCATCTACAGTTTATTCGGTCTTTCTTATTGGAGATTCCAGGAGGGCCTATGAGAATGAACGCATTATGCAGATGATGGAAACCCAGCTGGGAGAGGCAGGAAAAAACAGTGCGGTAGTTTTCCTGGGTGATAATGCCCAGCCCAACGGTTTGCCGGACGATTCAACACAAAGGCACTATGAAACTGCTGAAAAAAGCCTGGTCGCCCAGCTCGAGATGCTCAAAGATTATAAGGGCGAGATCATTTACCTTCCCGGGAACCATGACTGGGCAAGAGGTGGAAAAGATGGCCTCCAATATGTCAAAAACCAGCGCAAATACATCCAGGACTATCTTGACAAAAAGGATGTCTTCCTGCCCAAAAAAGGCCGTCCCGGTCCCGAAGAAATAAAGCTGAGCGATGATATTGTCCTGATTGTCTTTGATTCCCAATGGTGGTTCCATGAGAATGATAAGAGTTATGCCGGCATCGTTGATGAAGCGGATCTTTTTGTCCAATTAGAGGACGCCATCAGCCGCAACAGGGAAAAGAAGATCATAATTGCCACCCATCACCCCTTATACAGCGTGGGGAATCATGGTGGACACTTTCCGGGATCAAGCATACTGTTTCCCCTGGTTGAGGTAAATAAAGCCCTGTGGATACCCCTGCCCGGATTTCTTTACACCGGTTACCGGAAATTCCTGGGTGCCCCCCAGGACCTGGCCCATCCCCATTATAAAATGCTCAAGGAAGCTTTGCTGGAAACCTTTGAAGGACATTCAAATATTATATATGCAGCCGGGCATGAGCACAACCTGCAATACGCTGAAAAAGATTCCAATCATTATATCGTTAGTGGTGCGGCGGGAATGGCCACCTATGCGGCCCCTAGCAAGAAAACCGATTTCTCACAGATGCAGACGGGTTTTGCAAAGTTGAGCTTTCAGGACAATGGAGATGTCTGGCTGGAATTCCTGACCACGGAAAATAGTGTTGAGAACGACCAGGCAGCAGCTGCAGCCAGTGCTACCAAAGCCGATGATCCTTCAGGGCACCTGGCCTTCCAGAAAAAGATATTCAATAAAACTGTTTATGACAAGAAGCAGTACAAGGATTTTCTCAGTGATATAGATTATTCTGACAGCACCATTACTACTTATCCGAACGGGGAAAAGTACAAAGCCGGCAACTTCAAGAGGGCTTTCTTGGGGATAATTACCGTGAAGAATGGGTCATTCCGGTAGAGGTCCCGGTATTTGATTTCAATAATGAAAAAGGCGGATTGGAGATCGTTAAAAAGGGAGGCGGCGGACAGACAAAATCCCTGCGGCTGGAGAACGACAAGGAACAGCAATATGTGCTCCGGTCTATTGAAAAAGATCCTTCCAAGGTCATCCCGGAAGTGGTAAAAATACAGTTAGCGGTTGACCTGGCCCAGGACCAGATGTCGGCTTACCTGCCCTGGGCGGCCTTATCCGTCCCCAGGATGGCCGATGCGGTCGAGATTTACCATACCAATCCTAAGATCGTATACCTGACCAAGGATCCGAGGCTGGGAAAATACCTGGATGATGTATGGGAGGGACTCTACCTTTTCGAAGAGAGGCCGAATGGGAACTGTAAAGATGTGGAGAGTTTCGGACGATCAAAAGATATCATCGGCACACCGGACATGATGGATGAAATGCTGGATGATAATGACAATGTTATGGATCAGGAGCATTACCTGAAATGCAGGCTTTTTGATGTTTTCATAGGGGACTGGGACCGACACGAGGACCAGTGGAGATGGGCCTCCTTTAAAGATAAGGACCAGACTATCTACCGCGCCGTGCCGAGGGACCGGGACCAGACATTTTTCCTGAACGAGGGTTTTTTTCCCTGGATCTCAAGCCGTAAGTTCGCCCTGAGGATGAACCAGGGCTTCAAGCATGAAATCAAGGATATGGGAGGACTCGTATCTCAGGGCAAGTGGCTCGACAGACGCTGGCTGAACGATCTTGAAAAGGAGGACTGGATCAAGGCTGCCGAGCGGATGCAGTCTAACCTCACCGACGATATCCTGCAGGCTGCCATCAACGACATGCCGCCCCAGATCGCTTCCGTGAAAGGCGAAATAACCCTATCCAAGCTCAAGTCCCGACGGGAACAGTGGCCGGAATTTGCCGAAAGGCATTATGACCTCATCTCCAAAAAGGTTGATATAGTTGGAAGCGATCAAGCGGGAGCAGTTCCGTGTAGAAAGAAAGAATGCGAACGAAACGGAGGTAAAGGTTTGGTCCTTAAACAGCAAAGGCAATAAGAAGGACAAGATCTATGACCGGACTTTCAACCATGATGAGACCAGCGAGATCCGTCTGTACGGACTAAGAGGGAAGGATGAATTTGATGTTGAGGGAGAGGTGGACAAGGGGATCAGGGTCAGGATCATTGGTGGACCCGGAAAAGATGATATCAAGGATAAATCCAGGGTTAAGGGACTTTCAAAGAAGACCACTATTTACGATACCAAAGGGAAGAATGAAATAGAATTCGGGAAAGAGGCCAGGAACAGAACCTCCAACAGGCCGGAGAGAAATGCTTATAACTACTATGCTTTTAATTATAATAAGTTTATCCCCCTGGCTTTTTTCGGTTACAATGCAGATGAAGCATTTGTGCTGGGGGCAGGCTTTTTCTATACGACGCATGGTTTCCAGAAATCCCCTTATGCCAGCCACCATACTTTTGGAGCACGGTATGCCTTCGCCACCAGTGCACTGGAATTCGCCTATGATGGGATTTTCACTTCTGTGCTCGGACCACTGGATTTGCAGATGCATTTCATTTTCAGGGATCCCCGCTATGCGGAGAACTATTTCGGACTGGGAAATGAAACTGAGAAAACCACAGATGACAAGAACTATAACCGGGTGCGGATAGGCCAATTGCATATAAACCCAGAGATCAGCAAGACCATTAAGAAAAGTACGCTGACAGCCGGACTTTTCTACCAGGCTTTCGAAGTTGAAGACACAGAAGGAAGGTATATCTCGGACATACCAAATAACGGGCTTAGTTCAGATATATTCGAGGACCAGAGGTTTGCCGGAATTAATCTGCGCTATGAACTGGATTCCCGGAATGACAAGGTCCTCCCAACCAGGGGGATTTACTGGAATACCAGATCGACATTCAATTACAGCCTTTCTGAAAATGCTCATACTTTTAACCAGCTGGCCTCCGACTTCAGTTTTTTCCTGAGTTTCAGAAAACCATACCGGGCAGTCCTGGCATTCAGGTTGGGAGGAGCACTTAATGTTGGTGATTATGAGTTCTTCCAGGCCTGCAGTGTGGGAGGAGAAGACAACCTGAGGGGCCACAGGTCCACCCGGTACTCAGGAGACGCCAACATGTATCAAAACACGGAACTTCGGTTCAAGCTTTTTAATTTCTCAACCTACTTTGCCAAGGGAGAAGCCGGTATCATGGGCTTTAATGATTTCGGCAGGGTCTGGCTTGCCGGGGAGGATTCCAAGGTATGGCACCATGGAGCCGGCGGGGGAATCTGGCTGTCTCCCTTCCGGCTGGCTGTTCTGAATGCTACGTGGGAATGGTCAAAAGACGAACCGAAAGGATTGTTCTCATTCAGGTTCAGGTTCTTGTTCTAATTGCGTTATCATCATATTTTTCAAAACCAACCATAGAAGTAATACAATATGAGGAAAGCCATTGCCTTTATCATCCTGTTCACACTCTCACTTAATGCCTGGTCTCAAAAAAAAGACAGCCTGAACCAGAAAGTATATAATGTCAGGGCCGTTGTGGATATACCCATTACGGTAGGGGCAGTGGCTTTGAATTATGTGGGAAATAGAATATTGCAGCAGAAAGAACCCCTTGATTCTGCGACCATAGTGAACCTGGATGCCAACGATATCAATTCATTCGACAGGCGTGCCATGCAGCAGGATGCTGCATATAGAGAGACAGCGGCGAAAATATCCGATTATGGAATGTATTTATGCTTTGCCACGCCATTGCTTTTCCTGGCCGATAAAGAAATCCGTAAAGACTGGGCACCCCTGTTCCTGTTGTACCTTGAGACTGAGGCCATCGTGGGCAATCTATATTCCTGGGGGGCCGCCATGCATGTCGATCGCATCAGGCCCTATGTATACCATCCTGAGATCCCCTTGGCAGGAAAAACCGGGGGAGGAACACAGACTTCTTTTTACAGCGGTCATACCTCTTCCTCTGCAGCAGCCTGTTTTTTTGTGGCTAAAGTATTTTCCGATTATCACCCGGAATGGGGAAACAAAAAGTATCTAGTTTTTGCTGCGGCTGCACTCCCGCCCATATTTATTGGATACCATAGAGTCAAGGCGATGCAACATTTTCCAACGGATGTGATTACGGGTTTTCTGGTCGGTTCGGCCACCGGTATACTGGTCCCCCATCTTCACAAGAATAAAAAAGCCAATCTTGCTATTGTCCCGGTTGTAACAGGCCGTTTCAACGGGTTCGCCATGACTTATAAATTCTGATTATTTATTCAGGTGAACCGTTTCAGGGGCCATTCCTTTGCGGTAAAAATGAAAATGGCAGCAATCTCCACCTTTCGCTAAGGTGCATGGCCGACGAAATTCACTCTTGGTTGCCTCCTCGATCAAGGGATAACCTGCCAGGTCGTGATCGCAGCCCAAAGTTATGATCTCTGGACAACCAATGGCCTCAAATAATTCAACGTTGATACAGGACGTGACCTTAAATTCCAATAAATCATCTGACTCATTAAAGCCACTGTTCTTCCAGGTTCCAATCCGGTCAATTTCCGTAAACATAGCCCGGTTAAATTTTTTGTAGTTATCAAAGACATCACCTTCGCATTGGACAAGTTCGTCCAGCTGGTAGATCGCTGGTAAAGATACAGGAGCTACTTTTTGCATCATTCCGGTCAAAAACTCCTGGCAAAATCTCTTCCCCTTTTATCTGCGATAGTAAAGAATAAAGCTCCCATCATGCATAGTTGTTTGTCCATGTCTTTCCCAATTCGTTTCGCCTTTTCAACCTGTTCAGGATATTCTTTTTTTATGCGTTTGGTATGTTTCTTAATACCCATAAAAAGCCCCAGGATCCCAATTAATCCAAACTCTTTCCTGAGCAGCCTGAAAATTACTTTCTCCTGTTTTTTCAATCCTTCTTTTGGCATTTCTAATGCCTTTCCGTACATCGATAATTGTTCTACTTTCATATCAGTAATTTTTATTTGAATTTTGTTCTATATGCTAACACTCATTTATAGCAACTGGCCGGGCACGGGTTTGGTCAAAAAACGATACAGTGTTTTGATTCCCTGAATGATATCGCCTAACAGTCTCAATGGTGCCATAATTAAAACATAAATCCTGTTTATGGGTTTTTGCACTACCCGGAGTACCAGAGCCACTATCACATTAGACGTGAGCATCATTAAATACCCAAACTCCGTGATTCTGATTGTCCTGTTGATTGATTCCATTTGATCGTTCTATTATAATCTTGCTGAAATCTATGTTTATAAATATCAGAACACAATTATTTGTAGTGCAGAGGATAAGTTTTGTAATGAGTGGTAATACGTCCGGGATAAATGGATGAATTTGGGATGAATGGTATAGAAAATATGAGTATGGCGACTGAGGATTGTCAGGAGTGAAGAAAAGTATATCTTTGAAGAAGATGACTGCTCATCGTATATACCTATTCATCAATTAATTAATTTAGAAAGGGACCTGCTTATGTCAAAAAATTTTGGTGTATTTGGCCTTGGGGTCATGGGAGCCAGCCTGGCCAAGAATATTGAACGCAACGGCTTTCCCACAGTAGTCTTTAATTACACATATGATCTAACCGGGTTGTTCATGGCCAGTGTAAAACCAGATCAGAAATTTACTGAGGCAAGGACGGTTTTCGAATTTGTAAAAGTACTGGAAAGACCAAGAAAGATTCTAATCATGGTCACAGCCGGTAAAGCTGTTGATGCAGTGATAGAAACCCTGAAGCCTTTTCTGGAACCGGGTGATATTCTTATCGATGGTGGCAACACACATTTTTCAGATACAGACAGAAGGATCCTTGCATTAGAGGGGACCGGTATCCAATATATCGGAATGGGTGTAAGCGGCGGTGAACAGGGGGCACTTTTCGGACCGAGCCTGATGCCGGGAGGCGATGAAGGCACTTATCATTATATCCATCCGGTGTTGGAAGCTATCTCCGCAAAAGCTGACGATGGTGATCCATGTGTCGCATACATAGGAAAAGGCAGCGCTGGACATTTTGTAAAGATGGTACACAATGGCATTGAGTACGGGGATATGCAACTAATCGCTGAGGCATATGATATATTGCGTTTTGGACTTGAATTATCACCCGATGATATAGCCGGGACTTTCGCCTCATGGAATCAGGGCGAGCTAAGTTCTTATCTGATCGAGATCACATCACAGATCGTTAATTTCCCGGATGACCGCAAAGACGGAGTATTGATTGACAATATTCTCGACAAAGCCGGGATGAAGGGCACCGGCACGTGGACCAGCCTTGCGGCATTGACCTATGGTGAACCGATACCTACCATTATAGCTGCCCTGCACGGCAGAGCACTCTCTTCCCTGACGGAGGAACGAGTTCTGGCGCAAAAAACCTATGATACAGGCGTAAGTAAAATCTCAGGTGATCCCAAAGATTGGATTGATAAAATTGCTGCAGCCCTGTATGCCTCCAAAATCTGTTCATATGCTCAGGGATTTGCCCTGCTTCGCATTGCCTCAGCAGAGAATGAATATCATTTGAATCTCAGTAAAATAGCCAGCATTTGGCGAGGTGGCTGTATCATTCGAGCTTCCTTCCTGGACAGGATCAGGAATGCATTTGAAAGCCAGCCGGATCTACAGAACTTGATGGTTGATGAGACTTTTGCTGGTGAAATACGGGAACGTGTCGAGCCATGGAGAGAGATTGTCAGCGCTGCAGTGAGGGCAGGCATCTCTTTGCCTGCCATGACAGCTTCACTTGCTTATTTTGAAGCCATGCGCCGGGATGCTCTTCCAGCCAATTTAATCCAGGCACAGCGGGATTTCTTCGGAGCGCATACTTATCTCCGGAAGGATGAAGAAGGCACATATCATACTCAGTGGCAGTAGAAAACTAGTTGATTGCCTTATTCGGACAAGTGGGAACATAAACACGACAGCCAATGCATCGGATGAGGATTTATTCGTGCCGCAGGGCTTCGGCAGGATTACGCATGGCCGCGGATATGGTCTGGAAGCTGACCGTAATCAGTGCAATGACAAGGGCAGCAGCAAAAGCAAGTAGGATCATCACTGGACTGACATTAATTCGGTAGAAGAATGACTCGAGCCAGTTATTCATATAATACCACGCAACCACGGAGGAGATAATGGCAGCAACCAGTACAAGGATGATGGTTTCCCTGGACATAAGCCTGATGATGACCGGGACAGATGCACCCATTACTTTCCTGACCCCGATCTCCTTGGTACGCTGCTCTGCCATAAAGGACGACAATCCAAGCAATCCCAGACAGGCAATGAAAATGGCCAGGATGGCAAAAACCAGGAATACTTTCCCGATCCTGGATTCCTGATCATATTGCCTGTTCAGCTCATCAGTGAGAAAGTAATAATCAAATGGCTGGTCATTGGAAAATTCATCCCAGACCCCGTTTATCGCCTTGATTGTTTCATTGACATTATCTTCGTCTATCCTGACACTGAGGTATCCACCCCAGCCCCAGTCCTCAGGTTTGAGCAGGAAGATATAAGGGCCTATCTCGGTATGAAGTGATTTATAATGAAAATCTTTAACAATCCCCACTACGGGGTGATATATAAAATTTCCTTCCTGATCCGGCTGCATTATTCTCAGACTCAGTGGATCCTCCAGGCCAAATGCTTTTACTGCTGCCTCATTAATTACACAATTAAGGCTGTCAGTAGCATTTTCTTTCGAAAGGAACCGTCCTTCAGCGATTTCCAGATTATAGGTCTCAGCATAATCAAAATCAGCCCAGTTGGTTGCAATAATATGCAGGTTCTCTGCCGGTTGTCCTTCGATGATGTACCCGTTCTCATTATTGGTCCAACCCATGATCATGGTAGAATTACTGGAGCTTTTCACACCGGGAAGCTTTCCTATTTCCTGCTTAAATGTCTGAATATGATCCTCGCCCACTGATCCTATGCGTTCAACGATCAGCAATCCATTCCTGTCATACCCCGGATCAACTTTCAGCATGTGGTTTATCTGCTGGTAAACCACCAGGGTACAAATGACGATACCGATGGATATTCCGAATTGCAAAACAACTAGTACCCGTCCGCAGCCATCCCGACTTCATGCCTTTCCCAATTTCTCCGGATAGTACTGTAATTGGTTTAAAGGATGAGAGATAGAAAGCGGGATAGCTTCCTGCCATTAATCCTACAAGTAGAACCAGAATGATCAATCCGGGTATCAGGTACCAGGTATCAAAATAGTTGGTTGCCAGCTGTTGGCCGATCACATTGCCAAACGGCGTGATCAAAAGCTCAACCAGCAACATGGCAATGATCATGGCGATAAAGCTGAGGAAAATGGATTCCCAGAGGAACTGGCTGACGAGCAGGTTCTTTGTAGATCCCAGCACCTTCCTTAATCCAACTTCCCTTGCACGGTTGGCCGAACGGGCCGTAGACAGGTTCATAAAATTGATACAGGCTATCAGCAGAATAAACAGTGCGATCAAAGAAAAGATATATACATATTTCTTATCGTGCGATTCTTTCAATCCATGCCTGATCTCAGTATTCAGATGAATATCGGTCAGCGGTTGCAGGAACATCCCGTATTCATTGCCTTCGTTCTCCCAGGTGTCGAGGTCAATACCCATTAGTTTCTGGACTTCAGGACCCACATACTTCATCATGATGGGATTCAGTTTCTCTTCAACAGCCGCAGGATCCGCCAGGGGATCCATAAGGAAATACGTAAAAAGATTATGACTGAGCCAGAATGTATTTTTAGCCTCATCAAGGGTATGGTAGGAACTGATGCAATTGAAAGGTAGATGTGTGTTAGCCGGTTCATTTTCCACCACACCGGTAACCGTGTAAGGATCACCACTAGAGAATATCTTGATCGTTTTTTCGATGGGATCTTCATCACCAAAATATTTTTTTGCCATGTCTTCTGTCAGGACAATGCTATTTGGTTCAGTCAATACTGTCTTTGGATCACCATGCAACAATTTAAAATCGAAAATCCTGAAAAAAGAGGAATCAGCCCACATGAAATCACTCTCAATAAATTTTTTATCCTCGTACTCCAGCATAATATCATCCCACATTTTTATTCTGCAAAACTCAAGGATCTCGGGTATTTCATCCCTGAGAGCCTCACCTGAAGGGACAGCTGTCCAGGCTTGGGTTGATGCCTGCTCACCAATTTTCATATTTACACAGAGCCGTTGAATATGGTCTGCATTAGAATGAAACCTGTCAAAGCTGAATTCATGCAACACGAACACAGTGATAAGTATGCTACAGGCCAGTCCTATGGCCAGTCCCGCTAAATTGATAAAGGAATAAGCCTTATGTCTCAACACATTCCTGAAAAAGACATTGAAAAAGTTACGTATCATGGCATTTAATTATGTATTAAAAGTAGCAATTTAATTCTTAGCACATTATATACCAACCATACCAGAAATCACCATTCATCCCATTTAATTCACTGTTCCTTACACTGCTTACTCATTCCATTGCAAATAATAAAATACCAATATCCAGCTCCATACATTTGAGCATAGTTAATTGAAAACAATCAAACTAAAATTTAATAATCATGAAAACAATAATGAATCTTTTATTAGTATCCATGCTGATTATTACACTTGGAAACCTGAATGCCGCAGGCTCGGGCCGTGAAAGTAATTCTGCAGATGCAGAAAAGGCGGCGAAAACACTTAAAAAGGCTGTAATAGCCCTTGACCATGTCATGGAGGATCCTGAAAACAGCATACCTCAAAACCTGATACATGATGCTGAAGGAGTTGTGATCTTTCCCGGTGCTTTAAAAGTGGCCCTCGGCTTTGTGGGTGGTCAGGGTGCCAGAGGGATAGCCATGATACGTCTGGAGGACGGTTTGTGGAGTAATCCATTCTTTGTCACGCTGGGTGAAGGAAGCCTGGGATTCCAGATAGGTGCACAGGCATCTGACATCGTACTTCTTTTCAAAGACCGGAATGATATCATAGAAATTGACCAGGCAGATATAACCCTTGGTGGTGACGTTGGTGTAGCCGCAGGACCCGTAAACAAAGGTTCCTCATCCAGCACCGACATTACGTTTGAGTCAGAGATCTATTCTTATTACAGAAGCAAAGGTCTGTTTGCTGGAGTAAGCCTCAAAGGCGGAATCCTATCCTATAATGAGGATGTCAGTGAATCGCTGTATGGCATAAATGATGTCACCACGGATGAGATCTTTCATGGGATTGAAATACCCTTCAACGTTCATGTAAATGACCTGATAGAAGCGCTGGTCATGTATGGAGAATAAAACTGTGTATGGCAATAAAGCGGTGCGAACTACCTCCTCATGCCGCTTATAATCCCCGCTCCGAAACGTCGGAGTGGGGATTTTATTTTCATTTCAACATTGCAACGATGTCTTTTCCAAGTCCCCTTGAAATGGGAATTATGTCCCTGAACTGTTTTGAAGTTAACCTGTATCCGTTTGAGTTTCCCCTGATGGTGTAAGGAAAATTTGTATTTATAATGTAGGATCGATGACAGCGGATAATATCGTTACCTACAATCTGATCTTCAATTTTCTTTAAGGTTACCCTCATGATCTTTTCATTGATCTCATCCCCCTTTAACCATACAAACCTTGAGTAATTTTCCTGTGCCTCAACAAATACCAGTTGTCTCAGGTTAAGTTCAAGCTTTTCACGGGTATCCGACTGGATGGATACCATCCTGTCTTTTTTCTCCGGGATAAAGGTTTTTTCGACCATAGAAATATACCTGGGATCATTTTTAAACTCATCCCATACCGGATCCACCTGGATAAAAATCAAAGGAGTGATCTTTTCCTCCAGACAGTTTTCAAGGTTATCGAACATTTTTTCCGTTTCACCCAGGGCAAGAAAAATAAGCGTGTAGTTGTAGCTAATCCAGTTCGAATATCCCTTCCCTATCGCAGATTTGAATTCTTTGAGGCATTCCAGTACTTTATCAACCTGTCCCATTTTATGGTAAGTATATGCCAGTCCACCATAAAAAGTCAGCAAGGTATCCGATGTGACAGGTATTTCACTGAAGATCTCCAGCGCAAGTTCATGTTCCCCAATAAACAAATGCGCCCAGGCTTTCAAAATACTGGCCTGCTTGAAGAATGGATTTTCAACAAGGATTTCATTGAAAAGCTCAATGGCTTCAACATGTCTTCCCGAACGGTAAAACAATTCTGCCAGATGGAATTTTTCTTTCAGGGAAAGTGGATCCAGCTTAGTAGCCAGCTGTGCCTCGATCAAGGCTTCATCTATTTTACCGGCAGCCAGCAAATAGACCGCGTTGAAGCCATGAATACTTGCTGTACCCGGACTCAGTTGAATGGCTCTTTTGATCGACCTGCCAGTATGCTCAAAATCCCAGTCACACCAGAAAAATGAATTTGCCAGAGCCAGGTGTGTCTCTGCGATATTTTCATCCTGCAGGTTCGTTTCCCCGGCATAGTCTTTAGCCTTGTTAAATGCATCAGCCGCCGGCATTAATCCTGATCCTCCCAGGAAGGTGTAACATGCTGCGAGCCCCGTCAGCGGTAAAACGAAATTATTATCTTTCACCAGGGCAGCTTCAAAATACTGGATGGCTGCCTGGGCTGCTTCCAGTGAGCCCTTGCTTAAATTAAACCGTCCTTTCAGGTACAGTTCATAAGCCTCCATACTTCCGGTAGATGAGCCAATTAAATTTGTCTCCCCCTTTTTTATCCCTATTTTATCTGCAAACTTCTGTGCAATCTTGTTAGAGATATCATCCTGAACTTTGAAAATGTCCTGTAATTCCCTGTCATATTTTTCAGAGAATATGTGAAATCCATCGGATGCTTTAACCAGCTGGGCAGTCACCCTGACCCTGTTGCCTGCTTTTCTGACACTCCCCTCCAGTACGTAGGCAACTTTGAGCCGCGTCCCGACATCCCGGAGATCAATATCCTTTCCTTTGAATGCAAAAGCAGATGTGCGTGCAATTACATTTAATCCCTTGACCTTTGTCAGGGCATTAATAATTTCCTCTGTAATACCATCACTGAAATATTCATTTTCTGCATCGGAACTCATGTTCCTAAAGGGAAGAACTACGATGCTATCTTCACTGACCGATTCCATTTTTTGATAATCCCCTTCAATTTGCATTATTAGTTCAAATTATAACTTGTGAAAAATCGTTTATAGTAATTTGATCGACGGATACACAACAGCAGCAATTCCCCAGTACAGGAAAAATCCCCAGAAATAAGTATAATATGCGAACCAGCCAACTGATGGATACGTATACTCTTTTTCCATGATCCAGAATACAATGCTAAAATAGATAGAAACTATCCCAAGCGCAAGCCATATAAAATATCCCCAGGCATGCCCCAGTAATACTCCCGCAGTTCCTGCCACCAGAATCGGGAAAACGACCAGCCAATCTGCCCAGGCAAAAGCAAGGGCAGATTTAAAATGAGTTCTATCACGCCAATCTTCTCCTTTGCCAATGATGAGATCCTTGGTCTTCTGAGCATTCGGCCTGAATAGCATATATCCCTGGGCAAGCAGTAGGGGCAAAAATGTGACTGCACCAAAAACAGCGATGATCCAGGTAATTACGGTTGGTTTAATCATGGTTTATGTTATAAAAAGTTTGCGGTTTGTCCATAATCCTATAATTCCCAGCAAAGAAGGGATGGCAAATAATACAATGGCTGCAAGGGCCGTCATCAAGTGAGTATCCCAACGGTGAAAGGCAAATACCAGGGGAAAATATACACAAATCGCAAAATCCATCATAGCTGCCACAAAACCGAACAAGCTTTTTCTCAACACCCCAAAAAGCGCAATAATGGTTAATGGTAAAGCCCAGAAAATATCCGCCAGTGCCACTCCCCTTTCGACATCAGCCAAGGCCTGTTCAACAGGATCTCCATAGAAGCTTTCATTTTGAAGTCCCAGTTCAAGAGCTCCTTCCCAGTTAATGAGTGCATAGGATTGCATAACCCAAGCCAATAGCGTAAGTAGGATTGCCAGCAGAGCTATCCAAATGCCGATCGTAAATCGGCCCATTTCTCTGGTTAATAATTTCATATTTGAAATTTTTATTCGAAGAATTTTTCAAGACTTTCAGATACCTCCCCATTAATAATATGCAAGTTATTTTCAGCATTTTTTCTCCGGTATGTTTTCTTAATAATTGAAATATCTTCCTGAATGAGTACTGAATCAGATTGTTTACCGGTTCCATCGGTAATATTTGCCATCAACAGACTTCTTGGGGCCAGACTGGCAGCCAGGTCAGGCAGGTCATAGTGCTTCAGTGCTCCCGCAACTGTATTGTCAATAAACCCCGGGTCATAGAAACGTTCATACACAATTGAACGATAAGAAACCAGAGGTTCTATCAGGGCTATTCTTTTAATAGAAGGATTAAATGCTGCAGCATGTAACAAGACAGGGCACATTTCATTTTTGGCAAACCCGTATATTTCAATTGGTTTAATTGTGTTTTCGATTACATCAACCAGCCTGTTTACATCTGCGGCCCTTATTCCTACAATACTTCTTCCTGTCAATATGGAAGCATACCATATCTGATATATCAGGTTTTTATTAAAAGAATGGGGAAAATATGAACCTCCCTGCCAGTCTCCGGGTCCGACTTCACCCGTACCAATCATGTCCGGGGCAAGTACGGTGAAACCATTCTTTACAAACAATTCCATTTCCCCATTTTTGGAACCTTCTGCCGCCTTACTGCCTGGATGTAAATACAGAATTGTTTTATTATTTGATTTTTCCGGGATCATCAAAAGGTAGGGGATTGGATAATCCCCATCACCTTTAATAAAATACTTTCTGATAAGATATCCCTCTCTTGGCACAACACCAGTTAGAACCGGGTATACAGGTCCGGATGGTTCAATATAGCCAGATAGCTTTTGGGCCATCTTTACAACACTGGATAAGTGTGTATCCATCGATTCTCTGGAGGCATTCAAACTTTTAATCAGCAATTCAGATTCCTTTCGGTTTAAGCTGTATACTGTTTCGCTGTTAAATGAGGTGGTGACCTGTCCGGTAGGAGAAACCCGGAGTTCTTCATTGGTTGGCAATTCAACCGGTAAAAATGAAGGATCACCTGGATTATTTAAATGCTTCTGGAAAAAAGCGCAGATTTCCTCGTTATTCTTTGTTGTGGAAGCGTGGCCTGCAACGTCCCTGACCATGCTAAAGTTATCCTTCTCATTATAAGCCTTGTATATATGGGAAACTTCATTGGCAGTTTCAATTGAACCCTGGATGTTAAAAATGTCGTTTGTGGTGGTGACCATCAGGGTTGGTTTCGGTGCCCTGACAATCAGGAAGTCAGGGTGGTCAATTCCATTGGCAAACATGTGAAAAAGGTTCTGTTCGCCATCTCTTGGTCCAATTGATTGCAGGATCCTTGTGTAATTTGTAATATGGTTCTCAGGAGCAGTGGCATAGATCCGGTTTTCGAATACAGGTATATATTGTGATTGAAAACCACCTCCCGAACGCCCGGTAATTCCAATCCTGGCAGGATCCACTTCTTTTCTTGTCACGAGGTAATCCACAGCCCTTATTCCATCCCAAATCACATACCGAGCAAGGGAGCTACCAGTGATAAAAACCGGGGCAGAAACAAAAGCATGTTCTTTTGTAGCCCTTCCTACGACAGACCTCCCGGAGTCGGGATCAAAATAGATCTTGCGCTCGCCCTGTCCCACAGGATCATAGGCAAACACAATAAAACCTTTATTAACCAGATTGACGATTATACGGGTATAATCTCCTCTGTATCCTGATTCAGCATGACCGCTGACATAAATGACCACCGGAACCTTTTCTCCCTGTTTTAAATCGTCAGGAATAAACAAGGAAGATGTAACGTAGAAACCTGGTTGCGATTCAAAAACAATGTTCTCAATTTTGTATCCGTCTTTATTAATGGTTCTTAGGATACGGGGATTTAATGGTGATTTTTCCGGAAAAGGACCTACTATATCCAAGAATGTTTTGCGCTTTTGTTCCTGTATTTGCTGCCATTCAGCAAGATTCTGCACATCCATAATTTTTTCTTTCCTGGTTTGCAGAAGGTCATAGGCTTGCTGTGAGAGATATTCGTATAAGATATTTGGTGCATCCTTAAACTGATGCCAGCCACTTATTGCCATCAATTCATCCTGGGCCATTATTTCAGATGGCCAAAGCAAAACGACTGCAAATAAAAATACTTTTACGCCAAAAATGAACTTTGTGAGAAATGAGTTAACGGCTCTGTATCTTGCAGGTAATATCAGTAAGATTGTTTTCAATGTTACTCCAGGATTTTTCCTTTTTGGTTTTGTACAACAACTTTTCTCTGCAATGCCAATCATTAATTCGAAATTCGTAAAGAATTAGTTAAGATATAAATTATCTTCTGTTTTTCTGGATGCTTGACTCATGTCTGTATCATTAATACATTCTTATCCTCGTTCCATAAAGATTCATTTCTTATAGAGACTTCATTTACTGCCGGTTACAACAGACTCTTATTTTGAGTGTATTTAATTAAAAGTATGTAGATATTTAGATGTTAATATTGTAATTTCCCCTGAACAATTATTATTAATATCTAATAATCAAGTGATTGACAAAGGAGGTTAAACGATGAAAGTAAGAACTTTGTATGGCCCTGGAATAGACCTTTCACAGGACCTGATCAGCGGATTAAAGATGAGTCTCTCTGGCTCTGTACTTGTTTCCGGAGAGCCCGGCTTTGCAGATTCATGCTCCGTCTGGAACGCGATGATAGACAGAAAACCTTCAATGGTCATTAAATGCCTTGGTGTTGCAGATGTTATCGTGAGTGTAAAGTTCGTACGTGAGCACAATCTTCTGCTCTGCATAAAGGGAGGTGGACATAACATCGCGGGTCTGGCCACTGCTGATGGTGCGATCATGCTTGACATGTCACTAATGCGAGGCGTTTGGGTGGACAAAGGAAAAAGTATTGCACATGCCCAGGCTGGCTGCCTGCTGGGAGACCTGGATCGGGAGACACAGGTCGAGGGACTGGCTACCATTCTCGGTTTCGTCTCGCAGACCGGAATCGCAGGACTTACATTGGGAGGTGGATTCGGCTACCTGACAAGGCGTTGGGGTTGGACTACCGATAACATATTAGGCATGGATGTCGTTACCGCAGATGGAAATGTGGTCAGGGCCAGCAACGACGAAAACACGGATCTTTTCTGGGGACTGCGGGGAGGAGGCGGAAATTTCGGTATAGTGACCGGAATTGATTACAAACTCTACCCGGTTGGGCCTGAAATTCTCGGTGGCGTTGTGGCCTGGCCGGTGAGCGAAGCCCCAAAAGTGATCGATCTGTATCGAAAGCTTTCTGAAAATGCTCCCCGCGAACTCACACTGATCACCTTCATTCGCCCGGCACCACCGGCTCCCTGGCTTCCAAAAGACATGCATTTTAAGCCCATTGTTGCCATTCTCGCCTGCTACACCGGGGATCTTGATGAAGGCGAGAAGTTAGTCAATCCTATCAAGTCATTTGGAAATCCCATCGGTGATGTGCTCGTCCGCCGACCGTATACACAATTGCAGTCAATGCTGGATGCAACCCAACCAAAGGGAAGGCGGTATTACTGGAAGAGCGAATACCTTCCCCGCATTGAACCCGCCCTGGACGAAAAATTCATCAAGCATGGATTAAAAATTCCATCACCCCACTCTGCATTGATCCTGTTCCAGATCGACGGTGCTCTGAACCAGCTCGGGAAGGACCATTCGCCTGTCGGCAACAGGGATGCACGTTACGTACTTAATATTGGTGGCTCCTGGGAGCATGCGGACGAGGATAGTGCAAATGTGGATTGGGCACGCGAAACATGGAATGCTCTGAAGCCTTTCTCAACTGGCGGTACCTACATCAATTTCCTGACAGAAGATGAAGGACCCGAAAGGATAGAGGCGGCACTGGGTAATGGTCTAACACAACTGGCCGAGGTGAAGAAGAAATGGGATCCGGAAAATGTATTCCGTACCAACCGTAATATAAAACCTGTATAAGAAACAGAAGTAATCCAGACAAAATACTGTCTGGATTACTATCGAGAAATTGTGGATAGGCAGTGTATGCCAGGCAAAGGATGGACGCTAGGCAATGGATGGACGCTAGGCAGCCATCTCCCCGACTAATTCATAACCAGACGATTCCCATTCACGGAGTCCACCGGCAAACCTGAATATATGCTGATATCCAAACGCCTCTAATCGCTGATACAGGCGGATGCTTCTGTTACAGGCTTCATCAGTACAGTAAATGATAATGACATCATCGCGGGTAAGGCATCTCTGAATATCTTCATCTTTGCAGACATTAATTGATCCAGGGATATGCATTGCCCGAAATCTTGATTCATCCAGGGCATTAACCAGTATGAATTGATCCTTCTGATCAAATTTTCTTTTTAATTCTTCACAGCTGATATGATTCATCATTATGGTTTTTGATTTAGAACAGTAAAGGACCTATCAGGTCAACTTCTGAGGAGGTGGGCCCGGGGGTGGTTCATTAACGTTCATATTATGATATTCCTTGATTTCATCTCTCATCCATGCATCAAAACTGTGATCTGATTGACTAAGAGCCTGCATAAAAGTTTCAGATCCCGGTCCCTCATGAAGCACTACAGCCATTGAACCCGCAGGTGTTTCAGCATGCCATATATCATGACGTGTCAGGTTATATCTTTGATTTAAATCACGGAATCCTTCACTTTTTGATCCGGATTTACATTCCTCAACAAAATTTTTCCAGGCATCTAATTTGCCATCTATGATTGGAGCAACTACGAGTCCCATAATCCTTTGATTTTAATGAATAGTAAAACGTTCGAATAAATTTAAGACAAAAAGACCTGCATATCCTAATAATTCGAAAACAAATAAGTATGAAATAAGATAGTGCCATATATTGCTGACTATCTAATAATTATAAAATATGGTCTAGATTAATGTTATCCGATGATGCATCTGGTAACAGACATTTTTCAATACTGATCGTCTTATGTGAGCACAACGCCTGCCCATATAGATTTTCTTTCTTAAATTTATGAGCCAGCGGGAATGGATCATTCCAGAATTCCCGTTTGGACCGTATTAATATGCCTCATTAAGGCACAAGTTTTCATGCTGTTATTCAGACATAAGCGCTATTTACTGTTCGGATTATCCTGGATGATCCTGCTGAGTGGGAATCTCAGCGCCCAGGAAATGACGAACACAAGTATGAAAACTTTTATGATCTACAAATTCGCACAGCATATTGAATGGGAGAATGAAGCTGAGATCGATACTTTTAAATTCGGAGTGTATGGTGCTGACAGGGCTTTCAGATCTGAGTTGTCTTTGCTGGAATCTGTTCCCCTGAAAAACAAACCCATTAAAATCACTCAATTTTCAAGATTAAATGATATCGATAAAACCCAGGTCCTTTATATTGTTTATGATAATAATCCTGATGTCGACAGGGTATTTGAAAGACTAATCGGTAACAATACCCTGCTGATTACTGACCGGTATGAAAAACCGAACAAGATCATGATCAATTTCCTTCCCATGGAAGAAAATATGATCCAGTTCGAAGTAAATAAAGCGAATTTGATTAACGAGGGACTGACAGTTATGCCTGATCTTCTACTGCTGGGTGGCACTGAGATCGATGTCGCTGGTTTGTACCGGGAATCCCAGGAGGCGCTTCAGGATGTCATGGGCCAGGTTGCTGTACTGTATGATTCTTTAAAGGAACAAAGTGCGGAGATTCAAACGGGCAAGGCCGAGATTGAAAGTCAGAAACAGCAGATCAGTGAACAGGAGATGGATATCCGGTCCCAGCAGGAAGAAATAAGGGTGAGGGAAGAGAAATTGGATGAGTTGACACAGGAGGTTGAGCAACAACAGGGAAACCTGAATACGAAGATAGAGCTGATCAACGAGCAGACAGAAAAACTGGCCAGCCAGCAGGTGGAAATAGAGGACAGAAATACCGTACTTGATTCTATACAGGATGAGATCGTGTATCAACAGGAAAGAATAACAGAACAAAGATCTGAACTAACCGCATACGCATCCCTTGTCGAAAGACAAAAATTTGTACTCTATATTATTTTAATCTTCTGTGCAATGATTATCGGGCTGGGATTCTTTATTTATCGCAGCTACAAGATCAAGAAAAATGCCAATAAGAAACTTGAAAGAATGAACAGGGAAGTTCGCGAACAGAACAGGAAGATCAACCAGCACAAACAACAAATAGAGGAAAAGAATGAAGAGCTGCTTTCCCAGTCTGAAGAATTGAAACAGGCCAATGAAGAGATAACCGCCACCAATGAAGCCTTGAATTCACAGAAGGATGAACTGCGTTATACCCTGGAGAATCTTAAATTAACGCAGGACCAATTGATCCAATCTGAGAAACTTGCATCCGTAGGCCAGCTGACTGCCGGCATAGCGCATGAATTAAATAATCCAGTGAACTTTATCAGCGGGAATGTCAAGCCCCTGAAACGGGATCTGGATGATATTTTTGAGATCCTGGAAAAATATGAGACTATTATCAAAGAATCTGTTCTAGATGAAAATTTCCAGGAAGTTGAGTCGCTCAAAGAGAAGCTTGATTTCGATTTATTAACAACCGAGATTAAAAGACTGCTAGAGGGGATATCAGAAGGTGCTAACAGGTCAAGTGATATTGTCAAGGGACTCAGGAGTTTTTCCAGGCTGGATGATGATAAATTCAAGTATGCCGACCTGCACGATGGACTGGATTCTACGTTGATCCTGTTATACAATAAGACCAAGGGAAGGATAAATGTACATAAGGATTATGGGGACCTGCCAGTAGTGGAATGCCTTCCGAGCAAGATCAACCAGGTATTTATGAATCTCCTGACAAACAGTATCCAGGCCATTGAAGACAAGGGTGATATCTTCATTGAAACCATCAGTAGCGGGATTGGTGTGAAGATCATCATCAGAGATAATGGAATCGGGATGACGCCTGAAGTTAAAAAGCATATATTTGAACCATTCTATACAACCAAGGAGGTTGGCAGTGGCACGGGACTGGGATTGGCCATCAGTTATGGGATCATTGAGCAGCACCAGGGCAATATGGATGTGATCTCTGAACCGGACAAGGGCACAGAATTTATTATTTCACTACCAATCGTTCAACCAGATAGCAATTAAAAAATTATGGCAATAGAAAAATTTCCACTTCTCTATGTAGATGATGAGGAACATAATCTCATCTCATTCGAAGCAACCTTCAGAAAGGAATACAAGGTCCATACAGCCAAGAGTGCTGAAGATGGTATTGCTATCATGCGGGAGAATGACATTAAACTTGTGATCACCGACCAGCGTATGCCTGAAATGACGGGCATACAGTTCCTGGAAAAGATCGCACCAGAATTTCCGGATACCATCCGTATGATCCTGACCGGTTTCAGTGATATCGGTGTTATTATTGACGCGATCAACAGCGGAAGGGTATTCAGGTATATTACCAAACCATGGGATGAAAATGAGTTAAGGATGACCATAGAAAATGCCAAACAGTTATTTGGCCTGCAAATAAGCAACCGGGAGCTGATGACATCGCTGCAGCAGAAAGTCGAAGAACAGGAACAAACATTGAGGCTCTTTATAAGATACGTCCCGGAGCAGGTCGTCAAACAAACCCTGGAAAACAGCCAGGAAGCAATCTTTCAGGGTGAAGTCAAAAATGTCGCGGTCCTTTTTTGTGATATCCGGGGGTTCACACCCATGAGTGAAGAATTATCCCCTAAAGAGGTTGTATCATTTCTGAATGACTATTATACCATTATGTCTGAGATCGTTAAGCAATACAATGGCTCTGTGAATCAGTTTGTCGGAGATGAGGTCTTTGCGGCCTTCGGGACACCTGAAATGTTCCCTGACAATGAAACCAATGCTGTTTTCTGCGCCATAAAGATGATGGAAAACCTGGCAAAACTGAATGATAAATATAAGGAAAAATTCAAGCGGGAGATACAGATGGGGATTGGCATTAATTACGGGGAAGTGATTGCTGGAAATGTTGGCTCAGCAGAAAGGATCAGATACTCACTCACCGGAGATACGGTCAATACCGGCAAGCGCATAGAATCCATTACCAAGGACCACCCAAATTCAATATTGATCAGCGATTCGATTTACGAGCGAACGAAAGAGGTGATAGAGGCCAATGCATGGGAACCCATTGCTGTTAAAGGCAAAAGGGAAAAGATCCTTGTTTATGAAGTGATCGGCAGGAAATAAATGTCCCCCGCAATGAGCATCCAGCTTTGGGATTTGTGGTTGATCCAGTCATTACAGAATACAGGGGATTGGCTTGAGCTGCCGATGAAATTTTTTACGGCACTTGGATATCCCCAGGCTTACATGGTTTTGGTGGCAATAATCTACTGGTCCCTTGACAGAAAGCTTGGCCTGCGTCTGGCCATCTTCCTCCCGATGGTCAGCTCCATCAACAGCATCCTGAAACTGGCGTTTCATGCACCCAGACCATACTGGATCTCCACAAATATTAAAGCCATGCATGCTTCAAACGGTTTCGGAATGCCCTCCGGCCATGCGCAGGCATCCACTGTGTGGTTACTGGCCAGCAGTTATCTCCGAAGAAAATGGTTTTGGCTCGCGGCCATTCTGACAACCATTCTCATTGGACTGTCAAGGCCTTACCTGGGAGTGCATTTTCCAACCCAGGTGGTTGCAGGATGGGCGATCGGCCTTGCCATAATGATATGTTTCCTGAGATTTGAGGCGGGTGTGACATCATGGTTTCATAAACTTAATTTGTATCGTCAGTTTCTTTTTTTGGTGGGAACGGCTGTATTGATCATTCTGGCCGGAGCCACCATCCTGTTACTAACAGGTAACTGGAATATGCCTTCGCTCTGGTCAGCAAATGCTTCTCCCTATCTTTCCCTTGATAGATCGATGATCAGATCCTACAGCATGGCCTCAATAGCCGGCAATGCAGGTGGCTTTCTGGGTGTTACCATGGGGGCTGTTGCAATGAGCCGGGTTGGCGGTTTCCGGATCGACGGTGTGTGGTGGATACGCGGGTTGAGAATTGTCGTGGGACTGGCATGTATGTTCCTGCTATATGCAGGATTCCAAAGTATCTCACCCGGAGAGACGAATCTTTTTCTATCTGCAGTATGGAGATTCATGGGATTTTATGTCATATCATTTTCCGCAGTATTCCTTTTACCACTGCTATACATCAGACTGAAGTTGATGAGATCAGATCGATGAATGGTGATAATTGCAGCATCAGAAGTTGATCCTGTAATACATGAAAAAGAAAAATCCCTGCTGGTAGATCATATCTATTTGATGGCTGGTCTCATTATAGCGCCTTTCCCACTCATTGGCCCTGTTGATGACATTGGTCAGGTCGACGGCCACCTCATGTCTTACTTTGAGTCCGTTGTACTTGAATCCCACCCTGGTATCAATTCTGAAATAGGGCGCCAGCCTGTCCTCATATGCACGGTCATATATATAAACATCGTCACCTTCCTGGAGTGTTCTTTCTTCATCATGAGGAATGATCCTCCTTCCCCCGCCCGCCACCGTCCTGATGTTAAAGTCGATGGCACTCTTCTCGCTTAGAGGTAATTCATATCCGAAGAGGGCGTTGAAATTAAAATCGCTGTTAAAGGCAGTATTTCGCTGTATCCCATCACTGCCCTTGTATTTAGAATTCAAGAAAGAGGTAGTGAAAAGGAAATAATATCGCTTGCTTAAGAATTTCTCCAGGGTAAATTCGATACCATAATTCCTACCCGTTCCCTCATTGATAAGGCTATCCTCTATTGGATCAATGGATCCAGCGCCAATGTTGATCAGCGAGAAATGGCTCGGTTTAGTTTCAACAGGAACATTATAAAGCATCTGGTTATAAACCTCCGCTTTAAACCTGAGATCAGAAGAGATGGAAAAATCATAACTTAAGGCGATATGGTGGCTTTTAGTGAATCCAAGCTCCCTGTTGGACTCGATATAATTATCCCTGTCCCACGGATCATCACTTGTATAGGTCTTGATCAGGTAGAAAAATAAAGGTTGCAACTGGCTGTGCAGGCCGTATCCGAGGCTAAAGGATTGCCTGGACGATAGATTCCATCGCAAACTGGCACGTGGCTCCAGCGCCATTGAATTATTCATAAAAAAATGCAGGAAATTTAAACCGGTATAAAGTGTCAGTGAATTGCTGAACCTGTGCTGCCATTCAACAAAGCTCCTGAAAACATATAACCTGTTATCCTTAAAATCTCTGGCTGGATACTTAACGAGACTGTCACCACCTGTCATGTCACGGACAATTTCGTATTCATTATCCAGATAATAATCCAGCATGTTATTCTCAATTGTGAGCCCGAAATTCATGCTGTTTTTTGCATTCAGTTTTGTACGCATCCTGGATGATACAAGCCACCTGTCTTCCCAGTATGTATTTACCACCAGTCTTCTGGTGATCATGTCATTAACAAGTGAGTCATATTTTAAAAAGGGCCTGCTGGTGGAAAGGACAAGATCACTGATTATGCGTGTTCTGCTTCCCAGAAAATGTACATGCTTAATACCGACGGCCCCGGTCCTTGCTCCTGATGTTTCTGCAAGCTCGCGTTCATGATTGGGTCTGCTGTTGGTAGAATCTTTTACTTCACCAGTGATGGTACTCAAGCCACCAAATCCAAAAACAGAGATCTTGCCCTTCCTGGTCGGAAAATTCAACTTAAAGGACATATCCTGGTAATGGGGCAATGCCTCCACCCATAATAATTCATCAACCAATCCCAGTGTTGAAGTGCGGAAGTTGATCATATAAGATGCATTGCCTTCCTTAATAAATGGTCCCTCTGCTCCAAACTCCAGTCCCATCAACCCAATTTCGGCCACATACTCCCGTTTTCTGTTATTCCCATTCCGCAGATGCAGATCGAAAACACCCGAAACTCCATTGCTGTATTCAGCCGGAAAAGCGCTGGTTAAAAAATCGGATTGTGCCAGAAGTTTATTATTCACAATACTTATCGGTCCGCCAGTTGCTCCAGGAATAGTAAAATGGTTAGGATTCGGGATCGGTACGCCTTCCATCTGCCAGATTAATCCTAACGGCGAATTTCCTCTGACCACCAAATAATTATATATATCACCATTCGGGAATACACCGGCATAATTGGAAGCCATCCTGGCCGGATCCCCCCAGCTACCGGGGTATCTTTCGGTTTCTTCCACGGTAAAAGAACGGGCCGAAATACCGGCCATGGGATTGATTGTCTGATCCTTGCTTACGTTTGCCACCACAGAAACGCCTTCCATTTCAACCAGCAATTCTTTCAGGCCTACGTCCAGGAATACTTCTTTTCCGGTCCCTACCATGACCTCCCGCATGATAAAAGATTTATAACCGACATAGCTGACAAGCATGGTATATCTACCAACCGGGACATCCTCAAAAATAAATGCTCCGGATTCATCTGTGATCACACCAGTTATGGGACCGGCTTCAAGGATAAGGACATTAGCGCCCAATAAGGGTTTCCGGGAATCAGTATCGACTACTTCCCCCCTTATTGTCTGAGTAGGCTGGGCATGGGAATAAAGCCAGATGAAACCCAGGAATAATATGAGAATTGCACTACGCATCTGGTTCGATCAGAATCAAATTTATGTAATTATCGCATGTAAATCTTGGAATCTCTCGAAAACATGCCATAATGATCAATTCTGTAACCTCAGGTTGGCACCGAAGTACAGACTGATGGAATTATGCATAATGGTCATGTTGTTCTGCCTTGTACCCTGCAGTGCCCTTCCTTCTTCCGGGTTATATTCAACGGGGTCTGAGAGGTTGACAAACTGGGTCCTTCCCTTTTCATATCCGAACCCATAATTCAATCCGGTTACCAGATCGTGTCCCCTGATATTGAGCCTCAGTCCGGTAGAAACACGATAAACATTCAGGTCCAGGGCACGCAAGGTATGGTAATCTGAATATGATTTATAGTCCACACCTTTCCGGGAATTAATATCTGTCTTGAATCCACATAAAAAAACCAGGTTCTCCGCAATTTTCTTTCGATAACCGATGGCAATGTTCAATACCGGCTTAGTAGCATGAGCATATGATAACCATTCCTGGTTATCCATTTCTTCAAATATCCCCTCCGTGGTCATATTGGGATTAACCGGGACAGATATTATTTTATAGGGGTTTACTTTTGAGAAATATTCAAATGTAAGGAAGCCTGTTGAAGATTCATCATGATTGTTCAGCATAAAACCAAGGGCCAGTGCAAGGGGATCCTTGTAGTTTGTGGAGATTGTTTTCTTTTCCTGTGAATCGGCAATGATGTAATCCTTCATGAAATCATCCCCGCTCTCATCCATAATATTGCTTTGCTTTTCCTTTCTTGAAGCCCTTTTCCCATCAGCATAAACATATATCGACGGTGTTTTTATAGTCAAGCCTACGCTTAATCTTGAACCTTCATAAAGCATCCCAATCTTAAATAACATCCTGTAATCATTGAACTTTACAGATTCTGTATTGTTCCAGCTGGCTGAATAGAATGGGATGGGTTCTCCATCAGCAACAATCGTATCCAGCAAGGGCATGGCTTCTATGTCAGTATCCATTTCATATTTTAATGATTTAATGGTCCCAAACCAGCTTATGCCCAGCAATATTTTTGGGGATGCCCTCCATGCTCCTCCAATTCCCAGCCAGTCATCCCTGTATTTGTTCCAGTACCGGAACGTGGCATAATATCTCTCGTCCCCAGGCAGGGAGGGTATGATATCTTCCAGCCGGTCTTCTGTATTATCCAGTGTAAGGTCATAGGAAGCATTGTTAAATAATGCCACCTCCATGCTTATATTTTCATTCCACTTGGGCTGAACAAGAAAAGATATGAACCTCGGCTGGACAATGAACTTGGAGGTTTTTAGATCAATCCCATTGCCAAGTGCATTATTCATCGAAAAAAATTCCAGGGAGAAAAGGCTGGCATTAATCGAGAACATGGTCTTCCCTCCTGCAGCTATTGCGGCCGGGTTGAAATATATGGCAGAAGCACCAGACCCTCCTCCCACAACTGCTCCGGATAAGAGGGAAGATTCTTCATTAAAATTTTGAGTCCAGTAACTATATGACTGCCCAGCTAATGAAACAGTTTGGATCAGGCTGAAAAAAAATATGCTGAGCTTTAGTATAGTACTGGTCTTCATAAATATGAAATTCGTCAGCGTGGTCCCGGGGGTGCAGACGCATTAAAATTAGCCGAAATTTTTATAATTCATGATTAGTGGTGCATCATTAAATCTATTTTTCATAAATTGTTGTTCTAAAGTACAAAAACCCGGATGGTTTCAATCTATGTTTGGTACGATTGTTGGATATATCGGGTAGACATTCAAGTGTCTCATTTCAAACAGCTCCCCTTGAATTGAGCGGTTTAATCGCTCTGACGTCAGTTTTAAATATTTCAGAATATTAATTTGATCCCAATGGATCAATTAACACTATCATGCTATGAAGCCTAAAGTTTACATTTTATCATTATTAATGTTACTGTTTGCCATGCAGAGCATGGTTGCACAGGACAGAATAATCAAACGTGATGGGGACATCATTGAATGCAAAGTTGTAGAAATCGGTTCAGAAGAAGTTAAATATATCCAGAAAGAATATGGTCCGGATCTACAATTCGGTATGTTGAAATCGAAAGTTGACCGGGTCATTTTTGAAGATGGAAAAGAATTGATCATTGATCACCTTGAACTTGCCAGGGAAACTACTGAAACGAATTCCGCAGATCTTTTCCTTGTCCAGCGGAAAAATGCTATTAAAATGGCTTTGTTTTCCCCGCTGACAGGGGTGACTGCTTTTTCTTATGAAAGGGCTCTCAAGCCCGGACGATCTATGGAATTCACCCTGAGTTTAATAGGACTGGGGTTTAACAATCCGGAGGATGCTGCGGGACTGGGACTGAAAGCGGGTTATAAATTCATCAGGAGTCCGGATCATTTCATCCAGGGCATGCGCTACGCACACATTCTTAAAGGTGGTTATGTAAAACCTGAATTCTCATTTGCCATGTATACTCTGCGTTCCAAAAACGAGGATGTTATCAAGGCAGCCTTGATGGTAAATATCGGCAAACAGTGGATCTTTTCTGATGTTTTCCTGGTGGAATTGTATGCTGGAGCAGGCTATGGATTAACCAGCTCCAGGATAGAGGATCCTGAATATCCCCACGATTTCGTGGTGGTGGACCCCGAATTCCCGCTGGCGCTGGATGCCGGGTTCCGGCTGGGATTTCTTATCAAATAGTAGATCTTTTTGTATATTGGAAAACCCGGAGGTTTCTTCCGGGTTTTTTATTCCACCATTGAGCTCACGAAAAAATACCCTAATCCACAGGTAAATAGCCATACACCATATAGGGCATGTTCCAGGACACTGATGGCAAGGGATTTTGTCTTGTAGTATCGATAACTGAATATGAGTCCGGCAGCAAAGGACAATGCAAGCACCATCCAGTTCTTGTATAAAATATGTGCGAATGCAAAAACAGCTGCACTGCTGATGATCTTCAGGCTGTCACCGGGAAAAAGATCACCATACCTGTGAAAAAACAGGGATCGGTAAGCAAGTCCCTGGGGAACTACACTGAAAATTGGATAGAATATACTGATCATCAACAGCAGCCAGGGATTGGTGCGTAATAAAAGGAACATTTTCGAGGAATCAATGATCCAGATCAAGGCCACCATTACTATGGCAGAGATGCCAAACATGATCAATATTTTAATCAATTCTGCTCTGTTCTGGCTCCAGTTTAACAGTGTTTTTCTATCAAAGCTTGGATCATAAACCAGATAAATATATACAGATAACCCCATGAAAAGCAGGAAGACCATCAATGGAACATCCCATCTATCCAGCATTACAACCAGGGGAAGAAGTCCATATAAAAATACAAGTTCCGCTATCCTGCGGGGCTTTTTCTTTGAATAGAGAAAACGCCTGATATCCATTTCCTATTGAGTCTTAATTGAGTAGGAAGATAGGGATTATTTCCCTATCTGTCCTCTCACACCACCGTGCATACCGTTCGGTACACGGCGGTTCCTTAAATAATAGCCTGACCAGACCCGTAATAATCCGAAAAGAAAATAAAGCCAGCATGTCTAAGACGCTCGTTGGTAATAGTACGACTCAAGATAAAGCTATTGGCAATATGCCAATAGCCTTTCCTAGTGTTCGCCCATTCCCATGCTTTGTGACTATCTATGCCAAGCTTCATGAGATTACGACCACGAGTACGTATCCGTTTCCATTGTTTCCATATCACCATACGTAAACGTCTACGATACCATGTATCTACTCTTTCAAGTAGCTTACGCATATCGGCTAGCTTAAAGTAATTCACCCATCCAGTAATGTACTGCCTGAGTGCTTCCTTCCGCCTTGCATATCCCCAGCCATTGCTCCGAGAAGTGAGCATTTTAATCTGCTCTTTCATCTTTGCAATGCTATTCGGATGTACCCGCAATCGTCCTTCTCCTTTATATACATAAAAGGAGTATCCCAAAAATTTAATCCTTGAGATGTAGGCTACCGTGGTCTTTTCCCTGTTTACTCTCAAAAACAGTTTCTTCTCGATGTACGGAACGATGTTCGCCAGCGTTCTCTCGGCACTCCGTTTGCTCTTGCAAAGGATTATCAGATCGTCAGCATAACGTACAAATCGGTGTCCTCGTTTTTCGAGTTCCTTGTCCAATTCATTGAGCATGATGTTACTCAACAGTGGACTAAGTGGACTCCCCTGAGGAACCCCGATTCTCGTCTCTTCAAACTTGTTGCGTATTACTACTCCAGCATTGAGGTATTTGTGGATAAGCGAGACTACCCGCCCATCCTTTACCGTCCTTGATAACACTTCTATCAGCTTACTCTGATGGACCGTATCAAAGAACTTCTCCAGGTCCATATCTACGGCATATTTGTAACCGTCTGTGACATAGTTCCTGCATTTGTTCAATGCCTGATGTGCATTACGCTTGGGTCTGAACCCGTAACTGTTCGGTGAGAACTGTTTCTCGTAAATGGGGGATAAGATCTGAGCGATGGCCTGCTGGATGACTCGATCCACCACCGTAGGGATACCGAGACTTCTCTTTCCCTTTTCTTTGGATATTTCTACCCTCCGAACCGGATTAGGACGGTACTTACCGTCCAATATGGATTGTATGAGCTTCTCCTTGTTGTTGACAAGATAATCCCGTAAGGATTCGACTTCCATCTTGTCTATCCCACCACTACCCTTGTTGCTCCTTACCCGTTTAAAGGCACGGTTCAAGTTCGAAGGGGACAGAATCTGCTCTAACAGCCCATATTCAGGTCTGTCGGTATTGGTGAGGTTGTTTTCAGTCATCCAAATAAAGGTCTGCCCTCCTGCATAGCCCTCAGGCTCCGCCCTACTATTTTGCAAGCAGGTATCTTTCGATATTTTCTGCTTTCCTCCCTTCATCCGGTAACATTCATTTACTCTCACTCATTAAGGTTCGGTCCTTTCCGTCCCTTGTCGACGGGTACGGTACTACGACCTCGGCTGACTTCTCACAGTAAATCTTGTTTCAACCGTGCTTCATACTCTGTTTCTGCACGTCTATGAGACCTCCCCGGTTAAGAGCGATAACTATCATCCCATATACCTGCTGCATTTACCTTGGTGGATCCGGACAGTATCGGACTTCGTTTTGTTTAGCAAACTCATCCATCCAACCTTAGGCCTTATATACAGTTTCTGTTCGTCAGGCCAGGACTTTGCCGCCGGCTTCCTTCAGATTCCACCTTGCGATGGACACCCTTGCCTTAAGCTAACGCTTCCTACTGTCAAGGCGCGTTCGGGACTTGCACCCTATAGTTATCGCCCATGCCGGGCAAACTAAAAAAAAGCCCATCCAGATATGCGGGATGGGCTTTCTTCATTCCTGAAGTATTTTTTATATTAAACTTTTTTGACGTTCACGGCGTTTAATCCTTTTTTACCTTCAGTAAGTTCGAAGGTCACTTCATCATTTTCAGAGATTTCATCTACTAATCCGGATACATGAGTGAAATACTCGTTCTCGGATTCGTTGTCCTTAATAAACCCATAACCTTTAGAGTCATTAAAGAATTTTACTGTACCTGTTTTCATTAAATAATAATAATAAAATAAATAATAATAATTGTCGCAAAGGTAACATAATGATTGACATAGCCTATTAAATTCCTGTTAAAAAAAAAATCTCATATTATCTTCATAGAAATGCGTATTTTCGAATGTACTATATGAACCATACCAATATTCACTATTACTAATTTCTGCGAAATGAAAAAGTCTATAATCACATTGGCCATTTTTATCCTCATTTTCCTAGCCGTAACCTCTTGTCTGCCAGGAGAAAATCCTGTCCAGGACGTACCAACAGACTATGGCAGCACTGCCGGATTCCTTAAGGGACTCTGGCACGGTGTCATTGCCCCTGTTACCTTTGTGATATCCCTTTTTACCGAAAATATTAATATGTATGAGGTCCATAATAACGGGGGTTGGTATGATTTCGGATTTGTGATAGGAGCCGGGATCATCTTCAGCGGTAGCGGCCGCGCTTCCCACAAGCGGAAGTAAAACCTTATAAATTACGATATTTTTTTCAAATCTGCAGAAGGTTTGGAACTATTAGGTCCGAGCTAATAGTTCCAAACCTTTACCGATACATTTGGTCGTTTCAATATTAATGATTATAATATAGTCATTATTTTTGACTAATTTCTAATCATTATGATAACACGAAGCGGACAGGCTGATCTGCCATTGCATTCCGGAAAAGTTCCACCATGGTTGTATGAGCGCATGGCCAGGATGGCCAGGGCCATTGTTGAAGCAGTAGTTGCAGACTATGGAAAATCTTCATTTCTTGAGTAAAATCAGTGATCCTTACTGGTTCCAGGCACTGGGATCAGTGCTGGGAATGGACTGGCATTCATCAGGGATAACAACTTCCGTAATGGGAGCACTAAAACAGGCTGTTAATCCAATTTCAAGAGAATTGGGACTATATGTATGCGGTGGCAGGGGGGGCTATTCCCGCCGCACACCAGAGGAATTAATGAACTATTCTGACAGAACCGGACTGGATGGAAAAGCCCTGGTCAGGTCAAGCAGGCTGACTGCAAAAATTGACAACACAGCCATTCAGGATGGGTTTCAGATCTATCTTCATTCTTTTATTATATCTGATACGGGTGAATGGTCAGTTGTACAGCAGGGTATGAACGGTCCTGAGGGGATGGCACGCCGGTATCACTGGCATTCACCTGGTATCCGCTCATTTGTCGAAGAGCCACATGCTTCCATTGTAGGGGAAAACCAGGGCAAGATCCTGAACCTTACTGACCGGAATGCCGTTGATACAAAACAGGGCATACTTGATATTACCAGGGAAAGTCCAGTTAAGATGATTGATGAGATACGCCTTATGGTCCTTCCCTCCCATCATGATGTCACCTACCGGGATGTTGATCTAAAGAGGCTGGGGGCTGTACTGGCTATTGCCTATGACAGGAAATTCAAAGATTTTGAAGAGCTGCTTCTGCTGGATGGCCTTGGACCCAAAACCCTCAGGTCTCTGACCCTGGTAAGCGAAGTGATCCACGGCACTCCTTCAAGGTTTGATGACCCTGCAAGGTTTTCGTTTGCCAATGGAGGAAAGGATGGTCATCCATTCCCTGTGCAAACCAGCGTTTACGATGAAACTTTTCAGTATCTCAGGCAGGCCATCGACAGGGCAAAACTAGGCATCTATGACAGGCAGCGGGCTATTAAAGGACTTGTCCCCGTAATTGACAGATTGGAACAAAACTTCATACCAAATATGGAACATTACCAGAAATATGTTGATAAAGAGATCAAAGAATCGCCGGATCATGGCGGAAGAACGGCTGCAGGAAAACCTAATGGCCGAAAAATAAAAAAGAGAACAGAACCCAGGGATAAACAACTGAGTCTGTTCTCTGAATGGTAGGATTGGTTATCTAACGTCTTTGTTTACCTCCGGTACTGCTTTTCGACCGGCTGCTGCTTCCCGATGAAGTAGACCGTGTAGCGCTTTTTGAGGTCGTAGTATCCCGATCTGCCAGCCGTACTCTTCCTCGGTGCTTGCTGGCTTTTCTGGTAAGTATAAGTTCGCTGGCTTCCCTTGGAGCGGGCCTGTGATTCCCTGCCCAATTCACGGCCTCTGGAGCTGCGGCTTGTTGTTCCACTCCTGTTATATCGTACTGCTCTGTGATGATCGGCTGGCAGAACTACTGCCAGTGTTTCTTGTTGTGCCAGTGGAGGTTGTGGTGCGCGTAGAAGTTGTTGTTGATCTGGTTGTCGTCGCCGATGTGCTCCTGCTGCGCCTGTCTGTATCAGCTGTCCGGGTTACTGGCAGATCACTTTTTTTCCAGGATCCGTCCTCACGTGTTTTCCAGCTATCACCTTTCTTGCGGTATACATTGCCATTCATGTCTGTATACACATTGTTTTTACGGTCCGCAGTACTGGGTTTACTATATGAGGATCTCGTATCGTTCGCAGCTGTACGGGATTTATAGGTTGTAGCCCTGGTTCCAGTGTGTACTACTCCGCTTGGCCGGCTTTTGTAGATATTATGGTTGTTTGCTCTATGGTATCCGTCATGGTACCCTGCACGGTATCCTGAACGACTGCTCGTATAGACTCCATAATTATATCCATGATAATATCCCCTGTAATATCCGCGATTGTAACCATGATAGTATCCATGCCTGTATCCGTAACAGTAGCCTGCGGGTCCCCACCAGGATGTATAATAATAAGGGGTCCTGTAAGAGCTGTATCCAACCCAGCCATAGCTGACACCATATGAGAATCCCCAACCTGAGAAAGGATTATAGTGTACACCATATCCATAAGTAACTGGTCTAGGATAATAATGCCTGCGATACCAAGGCCTGTAATAATATCCTGTACCGTAAACGATCGTACCACGATATGGATATGAATAAATATAACCGGGCGTATATCCAACATACACAACAGATGGTGTATAATCATACACATGAACATACTTGACATTATATACAGGATACTCCGGGGGTATTTCCTGGACCTGGTCTGGTACAACAACACATACTTCCCAGGGTCCGGATGGAGAAGCTGATTCAAACCAGACTGCATTATCGACACAATAATATCTGTTATCAATCAATAAAACAGACTTGTCCGTATTCATGGCATAGGCCATTTTGGTTCCCTTGATCTGTCCAAACTCAGGATTACCATCATATGATACATCTACGGTTGCAGTATTCCGGTCGATCTCTGCAGTTTGGGGGATCTCATTCTCCAGTAAAGCTTCGTTTGATTCCCTGGTGCCCGGCACACTCGACCTTACACTGCCCATTTCGGATTCCGTTTCAATCTGTGCAAAATCTGCCGGTACATCATCCGGGATTTACAAAGGTCCAGTCATTCTGGTCAAGGGATTTGGATTTATACCAGCGTCCGGCAATAAGAATATAATAATCCTGGGTATTGATATCCATAAGGATCTCATTCTCTGTATTCCTCACATATAATAAGTTGGTCCCCTCAAGGGTTGCAAAATCCGGTTCACCGTCAGTAATGATCAGTTCTGCAGGTTCCTTACTGAGCACAATTTTGGGAGGATAATCCAGGGTCTTGGCAATGGAATCAACATCTGAATCAGGTGCTCCTTCAGCTTGTTTGGCAATTTCCATAACGGATACCGGGGGACTGGCAATCTCGCGCCAGGTATCTTCTAACCTGCCGGCCCTGTACCACCAGTCACCTCCTTTAAGATAGTAATACAGGTCCGCCGTATTGTAGATGATAAAATAGGGAGTATTGATCACATACTGGAGTTTTGTGTTTTCTATATCCTCCAGGATGGGTTCTCCATCTATCAGTACCAATACAGCTGCCTCATCTTCAAAATAGACTTTTGGCGCAGCATTATTCAACTGTTCGGAGAACTCCTGGTTCTTTTCAACCATTTCAAGGCTTGTTAAAAGTCTGTCAAGTGAGTAAGTAAGGTCCATGGCAGGAATTTCACTTTCCAGCAGGTTGATAATCCTTTGTTCTTCCTCCTCATCAGCATCAGGAAACTTTACCGATTGAATATCAACGTCTTCAAGGTCAACCAGGCGGGTATCAAAATCCGTTACCAGACGGCTCTTGAACCACATGGCACCAAATTCCATGCTTTCTCCTTTATTCTTAATAGATATGGCAGCCCTGGCATCCAGCATGTCACCATCCAATGCATTGATCTGAGGCTGGTAGATCTTGATCTCGGCCGCTTCAGTACTCAACTGTTTGGGCCATTCTGCTTCCTTCTTGTCAGGTTCTGCACCGAATGCAGTTCCAGATGCAAGGATCCAGACAATTGCGAAATATGCTTTTATTGTTTTCATGGCTATTGCTTTTATGAAAAACTGTTTGTTCTGCTGATGTTAAATTCAAATTCCGTGCCATCCAGTTGGAACCGGGTTGGTCAAATTACCGGATTTCCTTGCCAAATGGGGTCAAAGCAAGCATCCCAAGTTTGAAATGTTGTAAGGCGAAAGGGATCCCTATTATGGTTATGGCCAGTACCAACCCAAATACAAAATGAGTAAGGCTGATCCAGATGCCGCCAATCAGGATCCAGAGGATATTCATCAATGTACTCAGGCACCCGGGTTCATTTGGTTTGTTTACTACATCTTTTCCGAAGGGTACGAGCGCCAGCATGGAAAGTTTCAGGGTTTGTAAGCCAAATGGGATCCCGATAATGGTCAGACAGAGGAGAATACTTGAAATGACATACATTATAAAAATGATCAATCCTCCAAAAACTATCCAGATAATATTTCCGAGAATATTCATTTATCTAACAAATCCAGAAACCTAAAGGTATGCATTTTTCATCTGCAGATTCATGGTGTTTGTCAAAATTAATCCACATAACCCACTTGTTTACTATATATTAGCTTTCAATAAGCGTCACAACGAAAATTTGTACGACTATGAAAACTTTTACAAAACTGAATATTCTGATCATTTTTCTGGCCCTCGCAGCATTCTCATGTCAGAATGAAGAAGGATTCCTGGCAGAACTTGCATCCGCAGATACAAAATATTATGAAATGGAGTTTACCGTCCAGGTTACCGATCTTGATGGATTCCAGATTTTCAACGAGGAGGTCTACACAATCGGTCTTGATAAGATCCTGCAGGAAACCGGAATCAATCAAAAGCGCCTGAACGCCATTTACCTGAAGGAAGCTGAATTCAGTATGGAAATCAATGGCAGGTATGAGGATCTCAGTATCATGCGATTTCTCGAACTTACGATTTATACAAATGACCTGGGCGAAAAAAAGGTAGCTAAGCTGAATCCCGTTCCAGCAGAGTATTCCAGGGTTTCATTAGAACCAAATCAGGTAAACATTCTGCCTTATTTTGAAGAACAGAAGTTTATCATAACTGCACAGGGATTTCTTGAAGAAAGGATATACGAGAATGTAGAAATGCTTGCAAGGTTTAAATTTGAAGTTAAGGCTGGGATTTAGGCAGATTTTCCGTAACTTATGAAATGATCTGCCCAAACCCTTGGATCCAATATTAAAATAACATAATTTGCATTTAAATACTTTAACATCTTAAATTCTGCTGCCATGAAAAGATTTACATAAACTCTTGTTATTATTTACCCTCATTGGCATTTTGGCCGGAGGGTGTGAACTGCTTCAAAACTCTGTAAAGTTCAATGAAGATTATTCTGTCACATTCACTATTAATCCGTCAGGAGAAAACCTTACACAGGCCTTTATTGAACAAAACATTACGACCAATATCCAACAACTATTGGATGATAATAGTCTCAGTTCGGATAAACTGAGATCTGCCACACTTATAGAAGTCAGGGCTGAACTTGAATCTGGCTCCTTTGAAACAAATTTTGATAAGGTCATCGATGGAGAGATCTATCTGCAGTATGGCAGCCAAAGTGCATTTAAGGCTGCCTGGTGGAACACTTCTACACCAGCGGGTTCTACGGTCTCTAAAGCTGGATTACAACAGTACAGATCTAAAGGATATGCTTCTTCAGAACTCCTTTAGTGCTGGTGGGTGGATCCAATTGAACACCCCTACCGAGGGTGTATCTTATGTGACGGTTTATTTTGTATTTGAACTGGATGGAAAGATTCTGGGAAAAGCCTGATTAGCAGAATACAAATCAATCTTGCCTTAAAACTTATTTTTCCCGGATGTTCTGTAAAAAGAGCATCCGGTTTCTTTTATTTGGATTTGATAAAAATAGTAAGCATTTTTGTGCACAAATAATCCAAATTAATCATGAGAACAATTGCTTTACTTTCCGCATTAGTACTGGTTTTTGGAATGTTTTCCTGCCAATCAGGAGATAAGTCCTCAGATTCAGGAATTGCATATTACCGTCAGCTCAGATTCTCAGAAACACCATTTGATCTATTCACAGGTAATCACGAAATAACCGCAGATGACGCAAAAAAGGTCAATCATTACAAGTTCACTTACGATGAAGAATCAAGGCTGATAGCAGTTGAATATATGAGGGGAGATGAATTGCTCAGTGGATCTTCCACAGGTGCTTCCAGGATCCTGATCAGTTATGAAGGGAACAAAGAGACACATCATTTCTTTGACCATAATGGAGAATCCACTACATGGTCGGGAGTTACCACGGCGGTCTATGAGCTGGATGAATACGGTACACGGAAAGGACTTCAATTCCTTGACGAAGAAGGAAACCTGACTGAAAACCGCAACGGTATTGCCTGGTTTGAATGGCAGGTTATGCCTACCGAGCAGGTCAGAGAGAATCGTTACAACCTGAAAGGGGAAGAAACCGTCCTGAATGAATTTTGTCCCTTTTATGAGCTAAGATTCACATATGATGACAATGGCTGGGTTACAAACATGGCTAACTATCAGGGAGATACAATGTACAATTGTACGGTTGAAAATTGTGGTGACATAGGTGTTTCATTTTTCGCTTTCCAGTATAATGATGCCGGCGACCTTACATCATTTAACGTAAAAAGCCTGACCGGACAGCTCTCTAATCTTTACTGGGGCTGGGCCAAGTTTGAAAATAAGTATGATGAAAATGGTTACACTATTGAAAATGTCATGTATGACCAGGACGACGAACCACTTGCAGGAATGTCTGTCCCCGTCACCCAGATGGTTTACAATGAGCAGGGCCAGTGGTGGAAAGAAAGAACATGGATATTAACAGGAATCTGATCAATCATCCGGAATCAGGAATTTCAGTTGTCAGGTATGTTTATGATGGATCAGGTCACCCATCCGATACGCTCAGATTTAACAGTGATATGGCTGCACTCTGATGAAAAAGCCCATCAAATCCTCAGTTCTCTGGGGATTATTGCTCCTTGCGGTAGTTCCTTTTGATTCATGCAAGCAATCCGGTACGCCGCCATCTTCACCAGAAAAATCGGCCAGCCCTGCCATAACTTCATTCGATGGTGCAGCAGGTATGCTGATCGATCAGCTTCGTGAGCAGGGAGATTATGTGAACAGCCGGCAATTTCCAAGTATGATCAAAGCTCAAACAGTGTTTGAAGAACTCGAGGGCAATATCCATCTTATCGATTTACGGCGTGAAGAATTCTTCGATAATGGACATATCGAGGGAGCTGTAAATGTTCGCATGCCAGATGTACTGAACCATTTTGAAAACGAGATCCTCCCTTTCCAGTATGATAAGATCATTGTGATCTGTTATGGCGGACATATTGCTTCCTATACCACTCATCTGTTAAGATTGTTGGGTTATGGTAATGTTTATGCTATGCGGTATGGTATGAGTTCTTGGAACAGTGATTTTGCAAAGGATTTCTGGGCAGCCAGGATCGCAAGTGATTTTCAGGACCAACTTGTTTCCGAGGCCAGTCCAAAACCACCCTCCAGTTATCAACCCGTTCTGCAATCTTCTGGGACCAAAGGGGAAGAGATTCTTCATGAGCGGGTCCGGCTACTTCTTTCAGAGGACAGGGGACCGATATTTATTGACCAGGAATCTGTTTTTGAAAATCCTGATGATTATTTTATCATCAATTTTGAGCGGAAAGACAAGTATGAATCCGGACATATTCCCGGCGCCATCCGTTATAAACCACAGGGTACGCTGGGTATACCTGCTGAAATGAGTACCATACCAACTGACCAGTCTGTAGTTGTCTACTGTGGAACAGGGCATAATTCCCAGTTTGCCGTAGCCTACCTGCGTCTGTTCGGTTATGATGCAAAGTCGATGAATTACGGGAACAATGGTTTCATGCACAGAAAGATGATGGAGGAAAAAGAAGCTTTATCCTGGCATCCTTATACAGCTGATGATACTCATGATTTTCCCTATGTGACCAATTAATTATGGGATAAGGGCAGAATCCGGTTGAAATCTGAATTTTGGTATCTCATCCACCAGTATCCTCTTATTATTTTCAGAATCCCAATTCATTATGAGTGATTCCAGGCTGGGGTCTGTATCCAGCACGTAGAGATTTTTAATGCCCATCTGGGTAAGAAGTATCCAATAACTTTCTGCCTTGTAGGTCTCCGCAGCATATATAATCGGAGTGGATCTGATCTCCTTAAAAAACCGGTGAATATCATCACTACTAAGATCCTCAACTGGCAGGCTGATGGCTCCGGGAAGGTGGCCGTCTGAGAAATTACTGATTATCACGCAAATCAACCAACTGAATGCCAGGTTCATCTGCTTTTCAATTCCTTAAATTTATGTACTGAAATTACATGGGTCATTCGAACAAGCTGATCAAGGACCATTTCTCCGGATAAGCGGAAAGACCTGGTTCCTGGGAGTGCAAGGATAATGAGAATTACCAGGGAGATGATCAGGATCAGGAAGAGATACTTTTTCATTATTCACACCCTCCTACCAGTTCTGCCTCTTTTTTCCGTTTAACGTCAAGGAAAGCAATTTTCAGACTATCCGGCATGCTGTTCATCCGGTTGAAAAAGTCCCGTGCCCTGTATCTTACCTCATAGGTGGCATTCTCAGCTGCACTGATCCTTTCACCTTTGAAGCTTGACTCCATCACCACCCTGTACCATTCATTCATGCCACCCAGCATGATCATAGAACCTGAATAACCTTTCTGAGTACATAGCATCCAGGCTTCACTGGCCATGGTATTGCCATTTGAATAGAAAACTGCTCTTACGGCAGGATCATTAAGATATCCAGACCAATCAGGATTCAAAATGTCAGCAACCGGTATATTGATGGCACCTGGTATATGCACAACCCGGTAAGCATTCGGATCCCTTACATCGACGAGCAGGATGCTTGTATCTTCATAAACCACCATCCTTGCCACCTGGTCCACCGACAGATACTGTCCGGATTCATTCATAGCCCCCAGCATACTGCGAACATCCATTTCTCCGGATGATTGCCTGCTTTCTGGCAAGAAGATTAATAATCCAGCCAACAGGACCAGAACGGCGGAAACTTGAAAACGCAACGAAAACATATATAGCTCCTAAATATTAATATTCTTTTGTTATATCCGGACGGGCAAATTTTTTCTCTGCTTTCTCCGCGAGCCAGAACATGCCAACGGCAATGAATGTTACCAGTAAGATAAAGACCGTATCACTGAGTCCAAATGTAGTCGACAATTTTACAGGTCCACGATCTCCCGAGACGAGAAAATCCTGCATCAATGGATAAGTTTCAGCAAAAAGAAACGCTCCAACTCCACCGCCCAACAAAAATACAAAGGCATCGATTTTCCCGATAGCTGCGGCACTGATGCCGGTCCCCGGACAAAATCCTCCCATGATAAATCCCGCTCCCATAATGAAACCTCCTACAATGGCAGGTCCTATGTAATAATGATTATGGAACACCAGATCCATATCAAGTAGTCCCAGGGAACTCAGGATCCTTGAACCGATCATGGCAACAATGGCTGCAGTAAAGAAAACTTTGAGCACAGTGGCATCATATCCATAAAACATCCCGGCCAGTTTCCGGCTGGAAGAAAAACCTCCCTGCTCAAGTGCGAACCCAAATCCGATTCCTACCAGAAATGCAATCAATAAATTGACGAACTGGGCCGTTTCAGTTGATGTAAGAATAGGTGCCATTATATTTTCATTATATCCAGTTTTTCCTGAAAAACCAGGCAAATATATACCCTGATCCGAATATTGCGATCATGGTGACGAATCCAGCTGTTGTCAGCACAGCCATACCTGAAAGAGCAGCTCCGCTGGTGCATCCCCTGGCCATCTGTCCGCCGTACACAAAAAACATTCCGCCCAGAAATGCCAGGATAAGCCTCCTGGGTTTGGAAATTTTAGGCGATCTTTCAATTTTCCAGGTCAGCCGTCCCGATATAGCGCCGGATATGAATCCGCCAACCACCATTCCCAGGATTTGAAATACCAGCCAGTTATTAATAGGCTTCTTCCCATCCTGGTAATATTTAGTATAATAATCAGCTGTGGCTGCATGCTCCTGGCTGATAGTTCCAACAATGGAAACGACACAGTATTTAATACCGCCGCTTGCTCCAAGGCCCCTGCCCGATAGCACCATAGCACCCAGCAATACCAGTCCCAATAACACTCCTGCCAGGTATGGATTCATATAGGGTTTTCTCCGCATAATATCCAAATGTATGGAAATCATTCTAATTGGAGTAGTTTTATATATATATTTATGCATATGCGCTTTTCAATAATATGCCTGGCATTATTGCTCATTTTTCCTGCAACCAGCCAGGGACAGGATGGCTGGAAGCTGAAGCGGGAAAAGAACGGGGTCACCATTTACGTCAGGGAACAGGCTGATAGTCCCCTGAAAGAATACAAAGCTAGGGCAGTATTATCTTATCCGATCCAGGAAGTATTCAACTTAATTTCAGACCTGGAGCGACATCCGGAATGGGTTTTCAGGTGTACCGGTCTTACCATAATTGAAAACCCGGATGAAAACAGGGTCAGATACCAAACTACCTATAATATTCCCTGGCCCATGAAGGATAGGGACCTGACTGTTGAAGCAGTTACTACTGAACTTGATGCAGGAAAAAAGATTGAGATGCTCTCGGAAGATATCCTGCTGGATTATCCGCTGGAAAAAGGAGTGATACGAATGCCTGGCTACCGGGAATGGGTAATCCTGGAGGAGATTGATCCGAATAATACCCTTTTTATAGCAGAAGGTTACGCGGACCCGGGTGGGGCAGTACCACCGTGGCTGGTGAATATGTTCCTGGTGGACGGGATCTATGAATCTGTTCTTAACGTCAGGGATAAAATGCAGGATTAAGTTACAAATAACTATTTTATGATTACATACGTATAGCATATCATGATTAAGAATGGTTCTCACTTATTAGTATACCTGATTGTTTGTTCAGTTTCGGCGCTGGCTGTTGCGCTCTTTGCTTTTATACAATATCACCTCATCCTGGGTGATCCTTTTCACCTGACAAACTACATCATACCGGTCGTAGTCGGATTGTCATTTGGATTTCTACTTTCACGGAATATGATCCTGAGAAGGAAACTTAAGTATGAAAGGGACCTGGTCTATCAGAAGAACAAGCGTATCAGGTCCTTCACTGGTACCATAGTACATGACCTGAAAAATCCTGTTTCCGCCATTCATGGATTCTCGGGGATACTTCTGGAACAAGGAGAAAATATAAAGGAAAAAACAAAGACTTTTCTGAACCTTATTCATCAAAGTGCTACCGATATACTGGAGAACATCGGTCTGATACTTGATAAAACCAGGCTGGATGCCGGAATTAAGCCTGATCAGCTGGAAGTAGGAAATCCATATTTCACCATCCAGTCAGTGATCGATAAACATATTTTATCCGCGTTGGAAAAAAGTATAACCATCGACCGATCGATTGATAGAGACCTCCCTGATGTCAAGTATGACAAGAATGCGCTTGACCATATTATCTCGAATCTGATCAGCAATGCCATAAAGTTTTCACCTCCCAGTACCCAGGTAAATATTTATAATGAATTGTTGTCTGACAGATTAAAGATAATTGTTCAGGACCAGGGATTAGGAATGACCCAGGAAGATATCGATAATGCATTTCAGGAATTTAAAACGCTTAGTGCCCGTCCTACCGGGATTGAAACTTCCACAGGTTTGGGTCTTTCGATCGTAAAACAATTGGTTGACCAGATTGGTGGGGACATCACCATCAAATCTGAAGGAAAAAACAAGGGATCGACCTTCGAGCTAACCCTGAACATCGCCACTCTAAAATAGATAGCTCAACTCTGGAAATAATAACTTACCTTTGCGCAGATTTGAGAACCTGCGCTTTTATTTACTAATTTTTACCTGTTAGTTCATCACTGCTCTCCTTTTTAAATCTAACATTTAGGATCATTTTACCAGCAGGTTCTAATGCCCTTATTCCTGTTTACTCGAGTTTACCTGAATTGTCGGCTCAGATGTATCAACTATACGGGAAGCCAAAATCAATTTTAGTATTGGGCAAATAATAACTATTAGATTTCATACAATGAGGCAGCTGAGAATAACAAAGCAAATAACACAGCGATCTGAAGCATCGGTTAACCGATATTTTCAGGAAATTAGCAAGTATCAGATGATAACTACAGATGAAGAGGTTGAGCTATCAGTTCGAATCAGGAATGGGGATGAGGATGCCTTGCATAGGCTGGTTATCGCTAACTTAAGGTTTGTAATCTCTGTCGCCAAACAATTTCAAAATCAAGGTTTGTCATTTCCCGATCTGATTAATGAGGGAAATCTGGGACTTCTCAGGGCAGCTAAAAGATTTGATGAGACCCGGGGATTTAAATTTATTTCTTATGCTGTCTGGTGGATACGTCAGGCTATTCTCCAGGCCATCTCAGAGCATACAAGGGTGGTAAGATTGCCACTTAACAGACTTTCTTCAATTAATAAGATTTCCAGGGCGATTCCATATCTTGAGCAGGAATACGAAAGAGAACCTACGGATGATGAGATCGCAGAGTACCTTGATATGCCGAATGTTGATGTAAGTATTGCCAATAAGATCAAAAACCGGCATATTTCTTTTGACAAACCACTTTCACACGATGGAAATGATGAGTTCAACCTGTATGATCTAATACAGACGGGTAATATACCGTCTCCCGACGAAGATAGCATGAGAGAATCTGTCGTTACCAATCTTAACCGGGCACTTGGTAAATTGAGTGAAAGGGAAGCCAACATACTATCTATGTCATTTGGACTATCTAATTCTGCAATTTATACCCTGCAGGAAATTGCCCTGGCATATAATATGTCCTCAGAACGTGTAAGACAAATCCGAACGGGCGGGATACTCAAACTGAAGAAGCTCCTGAAAGAGAACACTGCTTTTATGGATTACTAACTGAGGATGGTTTGACCAAGTTTATTATAAATTAATAATCATTTTACTTCCTTAAATTAAGTCGAATATTTCTCGGAGATCTGTCCAGTCTTACGCTTCATATTGTATCAGGATGATAATTATTATCCTGGTAATTCTAGTCTTTTTCTAAATAATAAAAGAGTTATCTGTCTTAATTGTAGTAAATTGAGACCCCTGATAGATAAATATTTAAGCTATCAGCAATTAAAAAACTATAGAAACTAATATTAAAATGAATTCTATTGTATACAACAAATACGGACCACCGGATGTTCTTCAGCTTAAAGAAGTTGAGAAACCTACACCCGAAGACAATGAAGTACTGATAAAAATATATGCGACAACAGTAACGGCAACAGAGTGCACCTTTCGAAAGGGTGAGCCATAATTTTCAAGATTATTTACCGGTCTCAGAAAACCAAAAATTACTACCCTGGGAGAGGAGTTAGCCGGGGAAATTGAAGCGGTTGGCAAAGATGTGAAATTATTTAAGAATGGTGACCAGGTTTTTGGAACTGCAGGACCTGGTTTTGGTGCTAATGCTGAGTATTTATCTGTACCTGAAAATGGGGTACTGGCTATAAAACCCGGCAATCTGACTTATGAAGATGCCGCTTCCAGTGTCGATGGATTTTTAACTTCAATGCCTTTCCTTCGGGATACAGGGAATATTAAAAGTGGTCAAAAAGTTCTTATCAATGGTGCTTCCGGAAGTTTAGGTGCGGCCGCGGTACAGATTGCCAGGTATTTTGGTGCAGAAGTTACAGGAGTATGCAGTTCCGCAAATCTGGAAATGGTGAAAACTCTTGGAGCAAATAAGGTAATTGATTACACGAAAGAGGACTTTACCAAAACAGGCCAAACTTTCGATATTATATTTGATACTGTAGGCAAGACTTCTTTTTCGCAATGTAAGGGTTCCCTGGAGAAAGAATGGAATCTTTCTTGAGTCTGGTATTGGGATGGGAATCTTCCCCCATGTATTATGGACTTCAATGTTTGGCAGCAAAAAGGCAAAAATTGCAGCTACAGGTTTGAGGTCACCACAAGAAAGAACAAAAGACCTGATCCTTTTAAAAGAACTCTGGAGGAGGGAAAGATAAAACCGGTCATAGATAGAAGCTATGCATTGGAACAGATTGTTGAGGCACATAGCTATGTCGACAAAGGACATAAAAAAGGAAATGTAGTCATCACAGTAGGATAATTCTCATTAATGTTATCACCGAAATCCATAAGATACATTTATAAGATCATTCCATTTGGATTCATATGGCTGGTTTTTGGCATAACGTATTTGATTCTTGAGAAAGGAAGAAGTTGAATTGTTCACTGTGCTAAATACATGAAAACTGAGACACAATGGGATCACATCCGCTAAATTTGACCATTCGATTTCTACTTGAATTGTCTGCATTAGCAGCTGCAGGGATTTGGGGCTGGAATCAAAATGATGGTTGGATCCGTTTTCTTATATCCTTTGGAATCCCAATTGTGCTTGCTGCAGTATGGGGAATTTTTGCGGTACCGAATGACCCGAGCCGATCCGGTAACGCTCCAATTGATGTTCCCGGGGTAGTCCGTCTGGCAATTGAGTTAGCCATTTTTGCTTTTGCCACCTGGGCCCTTCAGGATTTAGGATATTTAAGAACCACCTGGATTTTTGGCATCATAGTAGCTATCCACTATATTATTTCTTACGATCGGATCATGTGGTTATTTTCGCATTAGAATTATTCAGGAAACTACCATTAGTGCCAGAGCTGAATGCGCTTGTGACATAAATGCCATTAAAGCAAGTGGTCAAAATTTAAATTAAATTGCAGTATTAACCGCTCGTACACAAAACATGATACAAAGAAACAGCCTGCAGACAATAATTTTAACCATTATTGTTTTCACCTCATCGTTTTGCGGATCTATTCCCCGGGCAGATATGGGGTCCAGGGCCAGCATCCAGGAAGCCATAGATAGCCTTGTAGCGAAAAACGACCTTCCCGGACTTAACCTTTCCATCATTACAAATAACGGCGTTCAGGAAGATTATTCCTCAGGATATGCGGATGTAGAATCACAAACTGATTTGAATGATGATCATGTATTGTTCTCCGGGAGCATAGGAAAGACCTATGCAGTTGCTGTATTGATGCAATTGGTGGATGAGGGAATAATTAAACTGGAGGACATGTTCATAGATCATTTCCAGGATACTGCATGGTTGCAAAATTTACCCAATATCAATTCCATCAGCATAAAGATGCTTTTACAGCATACAAGCGGCCTGCCCAGGTATGTTATGAAACCGGAAATCTGGAGCACTCTTAAAGAGGATCCTGATAAGGTCTGGACTTACAAGGAAAGGATGTCATATATCTTCAATGATGAACCAGTTCATGAGGCAGGAAAGGGCTGGGGCTATTCAGATACAGGATATATCCTTCTCGGTATGCTCATTGAAAGGATTACCGGTAAAAATTATTATGACGTAGTATTATGACAGAATACTGACACAATTAATCTTAAAGGATACATATCCTTCCATACAGAGAAATATGTTCAACCTCCCTCAGGGCTATTCCCGCTTACCAGAATTTTTCCATATTCCTGAAAAAGTTGTGACGAATGGCCTGTATTGTTTTAATCCACAACTGGAATGGACCGGGGGCGGATTTGCCAGTACTACTCCCGATCTTGCAAGATGGGCAGATGCCTATTACAACAGCAGCTTGTTCTCTGATTCACTCTTTAATAAGGTCATCACTCCATCCGAACAGGGTTACCTGATCCAGCCTGGTCTATCCTATGGTATGGGTAGTTTTATCTTTGATACCCCGCATGGAAAGGCATTTGCACATTCAGGATTTGTTCCGGGATTCCTGTCCATGTTTGCCCACTACCCTGATCTGGATATTTCAACTGCCCTTCAGATCAATTGCGACTATGCCACACAAAGTCTTAACTTAATAGATATAATAAACCTGGTTCTGGATTATAAAATCCCTGAAAAGCATTAATCAAAACACAAAATGAAAAGGAATATTTATGCAGTAATCATTATTGCAAGTGCATGTATCTGGGCACTTGTAATCATCGGATGTTCACTTAAATTAAAGGGAACATCATGTTATGAGGATATAAGTCTAATACTTATCGGAGGCGTACTGTCTCATATTTTTCTCTTCGGAGCATTAATCAAACCATTGTTACTGATCAAAAAAAAGGAGGAGTAAGTCCACTCCTCCCTGTTGTCAAGCATACCATGCTTAGATGTTATGGAATTCAGCAACAACCATTGCCTGTCCCTGCTGACTCTCCTTGCTCCCCTGCTACTTTCCCGTTCATTTTCTCTTCAAACTTTTTACGCCATTCTGAACCCGGATGCCGGTGGTCCAGGAATGATCCCTGCGCCAGGACCGCCTGTCTTTATGTCCCCCACCGATGCCCGAGAACAGGATCTTTGAGAGGACCAGCAACCCAAGTGTTTGCCAGTAGGTTAATACTGGGTCCGCTGAACAGTTCCGGTACAAGCCAGTTCCATAACAGCATCACCACGTAGGTAAACAATGCCAGGAAGGCAATCCCAATGGCGATAAACTTTCCAAAATAAAATACTCTTCTTGCTTTCATGACTATAAATTTTAAAGTTGATTATACAATTCTTTTAGCTTCTTCCTCAGAAACAGGATCGCATACCTTTTTCTCGAAAGCAGGGTATTGACCCCTTCACCGGTCTCAGCTGATATCTCCTTGAAACTCTTATCCTCAAATTCATTCCAGATAAAAACATCCCTCTGTTCCTCTGGCATTTCATCCAGTGCCTGGTCAATGGCATCCCAGATCATATCTCTCATCATCTCATCTTCCGGATCCCTGGTCAATGCAGGCAGGATATCTTCAAGCATCAGGGGCGCCCCATCCTCTTCCCTGCTCACTACCTGCTTATCAGAAAACGCTTCCGGTTTTTTCTTCCGGTAATAATCCGTGATCCTGTTCCTGGTGACTGTAAACAGCCAGGAGGTGATCCTTTCGGTGGACCGGATATCATCAAATCCTCTCAAAAACTGGTATAATACATCCTGCAGGATGTCTTCAGCATCTTCATCGCTCCGGACCTGCTGCCTGATGAAACCCAGCAGCCTTCCCTTTTCCCTTGTTGCAACCTCACTGATATACCTGCTCTCTTCGGCGGTCATTTGATCTGAATTCCTGTTTCTGTTATTGTTGACGAATCAGCTTGCAAAATATTTTATATAAAAAAACGGGGGTCTGTTCAAACCCCTCATTTTTCTAATTATTCGATCTCTATCGGCTCATAGTCCTTGAACCATTTAAAGTCCGTGTTTTCTATCAGTTCCCTGTATCCGGGCCATACATCCTTATAAAATGTATTGGTCATATCCAGTGCCTTGCCAACCATTTCATCAGCCTGCTCCATTAACCTTTCTTCTGTTGCAGTGGGACCGGAGGGTCTGGATTGAATATACCTCGATGCTTCGAAAAGCTTGATGGCGGCTGTTGGCTGGTCAAAACCAGAGATCCCCTGCTGCTTTTCAACCTTTCCGTTGATATATTCCCAGATAATATTCAGGGAATCCTGGACAGCCCTGGTTTTTTCAGCAACTTCTTTCAGGTCAGTATCTTTTTGCCTTTTACCTGGTCCGGATATCTTGTCAGAACAGCCTTTGATTCTGTCAGTCTTGAAGTGGCCTTGCTTAAAGCCACGGCTTTCCTGCTCAATTCATTATACATTTTTTCATTGGCTTCCAGTGCTTTAATATCCATCTCGGTACGTGGATCAAAGCTTACATTGATCATGGTAGAATCTTTCTGATCGCCACATTTCATAACTACTTTATATTCTCCTGGCATAACAATAAAACCGGCTGGTTCTCCCTGAACGTGAACCAGTCTCCTCTCCCATACCTGGCGGCCCATGGATTCGGGAAACTGAACGCCCTTCTTGCGGAGTCTCCATGTGACCCTGTTCAATCCAGGTTCAGCCTTGTAAACCAGGGTCCTGATCAATTCATCCCCATCAAAAACCTGTAACTTTATACTATCATAAACAGGCCTTGCTTTCTCCTTCATTTCAACTGGGATCTTTCTTCTTCATTTGCATCCTCTGCTCTTCTTGCCTTTTTCCCGGCATTCCTTCCTGTCGTTTTCTATCTTCTGTTTCTCTGTCTTAAGGTAATAGGTAAGGTATCCCTCCTCTGGCTTTATTCTCACCTTCATAGGTTGCATCGCCGGGAAAATGGTTGCCAGCCGGTTGCTGATAGCCTTCTAAAAGTATGGCCTCAGGCGGATCAAATACTTTAAATTTTTGCTGGAGGACATCACCACTGGTGCTGGCTATTTCCCTCAGGGGGCGAATATCATCAAGGACAAATACTGCCCTGCCAAAGGTTCCGAGTACCAGGTCCGCTTCCCTTTCCTGGATGACCATATCCATCGTTGAAACCGAGGGATATCCATGTTTCCATTGGGTCCAGGTTTCCGCATTATCAATACTTACCCATAATCCATGCTCTGTACCCAGGAATACAAGTTTTGGTTCAACCGGGTCCTGCAGGATAGAGAGCGCATAACCATTCACATCGTCCCCATCCGCAATCCTTTCCCAGCTGTCTCCATAATCCTTTGTATGGTAAGCATACGGGGTAAAATCTCCCATCCGGTAATGATTGGCTACAAGCCATGCCTCCCCGGCACTGTAAACAGAGGGCTGGACCTGTGGTATCCAGCAGCCGGCCGGCAGAGCCCGGAAGATTTGCGGATACATTTGTCCAGTTCTCACCACCGTCCCTTGTCAACTGCACATTCCCATCATCAGTTCCAACCCAGATCACACCCTTTTCCAGTGGACTCACGGCAATGGCCAGAATGGTCGTATGATTTTCCGCTCCCGTAACATCAAGGGTGAGTCCACCACTCTTACCATATGTCTGCTTTTCCGGATCATTGGTGGTAAGGTCAGGTGAAATAATTTCCCATGTGAGTCCCTTGTCACGTACTCTTATGCAGAAACTGGCTGCCGAAATAAATCGTTGAATTATCGAATGGATCCTGCTCAATGGCAGCATTCCAGTGGAAACGAAGTTTGGTATCCAGGTCCGGTGAAGTCGGTTTAATACTGTATGTTCCTCCCGTTTCGTAATCATATCTGCCAACATTTCCCCCCTGTGACATGGCATAACCATACCTTGCATCATCAGGATCCGGCAAAACATCAAAACCATCACCAAACATCACTTCCTGCCAGTATTCGTTTCTGATCCCGCCGCTTCTCCAGACATAGGCAGGACCCCTCCACGAACCGTTGTCCTGGAGTCCACCATAAACATTATAAGGCATCTCGTTATCCACCCTGATATGATACCATTGTCCAAGCGGAAGGTTTTCCATGAAATGCCAGGTCTCTCCCCTGTTCCTGGAGATTGCCATGCCTCCATCATTGCCCTCCATGATCAGTTTTGGATCTTCAGGATGGATCCAGAACGCATGGTGGTCGGAGTGTATATTGCCGGCAATTTCCCGGAAGGACTTCCCTCCGTCCTCACTCATACCTATCCTGCTGTACAGGGTATAGAGCCGATTCTCATTTTTGGTATCAACGTATAGCTCAAAATAGTAAAATGGCCGGTTCCCTATATCACTCTTATCACTGATTTTCTTCCATTTCTGCCCACCATCATCAGAACGGTACAGGGCATTTTTCTTGGATTCAACCAGTGCATAAACAATTTTCGGATTACTCGGTGCAATGGCAAGTCCCATTCGGCCAAGTTCACCTTTCGGCAGACCGTCTTTGTCTGTCCGCTTATTCCAGGTCTTTCCCCCATCGACAGTGACATAGAGTCCGGATCCGGGTCCACCGGATTTAAAAAACCAGGGCCAGCGCCGGTGCTCCCACATGGCGGCCATCAGCTTGTTTGGATTCTGCGGATCCATGACCAGGTCCGCCGCTCCCGTCTTCTCATCCACAAAAAGTATCTTTTCCCAGGTCTTGCCACCATCTGAGGTTTTGAAAACGCCTCTTTCGGGATGTTCCCACCATGGATTCCCTATGGCCCCGACATATACTGTATTTTCATCCCTCGGGTCAATAATGATCCGGTGTATATTCCGGGTGTTCTCCAGTCCCATCATTTCCCAGGATTCTCCCCCGTCCAGAGATTTATAGATCCCGGCCCCAAGGTTCAGGGAATTTCTTGGATTACCTTCTCCTGTCCCGACCCAGATCACATCCGGATTGGATTGTGTGATTGAAAGGGCACCAATATTGATCAGTTTTTCATCATCAAAAAGGGGTTTCCATGATATCCCTCCGCTCTCTGATTTCCAGACTCCTCCGGAGGCAGTTCCGATATATATGATATCAGGATTACTAAAAACTGCATCAATGGCCGTAACCCGGCCGCTCATGCCGGCAGGACCTATACTCCGGGCTTTCATTTCTTTCAGTTTGTCAACATCAAGTGGCTGGCCGGTGGCCAGTGGCAGCCATAGGAATGCCACCAGGGCAGATAATAACAGCGATCTGCCATTGAAGGTTTGCTTCATTATCAAAATAGGATTTAATGTAAGAATCGTTAAACGAGGACGGAAATTACAAATAATTTCCCGGATCAGGTTAAGGCCTGTTCAATATCATGGACCAGGTCATCCACATCTTCAATACCAACAGATAATCTAAGCAGGGTATCACGGACATCCATTTCCAGCCTCAGTGATTCAGGGTATTCTGAGTAGATGGTCGACCAGGGATGTATCATCAGGCTTTTGTTATCATTCATGTTGGTGGCCCTTCGAATGACTTTCAGTTTATTCATGAAAGAGAAACAATCTTCCATGGTAGAAAGGTCAAAAGTCATGATGGTCCCGGGTATACCATTGAACTGCTCCTTGCTCAGCTGGTAATACTCAGAACTGGCCAGTCCGGGATAAGTTAGTTTCTTGATACTGGGATGCTTGCTGAAATGCTCCGCCAGCCTCAGACAATTTTCATATGACCTTTCGACCCTGAGATCAAGAATATCCAATCCCATGCTCTGCAGTTGTGCAGCCCTGGGAGATAGTGTGGGACCGAAATGGCGGAATATCTCTTTTCGGAGCCTGGCAATCAATGCCATTTCACCTTTCTTCTCATGTAATGAGGAAAGAATGCGAAGGCCGTCCCAGTTATTTACACCCGTATCAACTACGATCCCTCCAACCGATGTCCCGCCCCCTGAGATGAATTTAGTGCTGGACATGATCTCAACATCAATATGGAAGGCCCTGGCATTAAAAACATTAATAGGGGTAAGTGTACTGTCGGCTACAACTATGATGTTATGCTTTTGTGCAATTTTAACCAGCTTTCTGATGTCAGCCACTTCCAACTGTGGATTGGTAACCGTTTCGAAAAACAACAGCCGGGTATTTTCATCAATATGTTTTCTCGAGGTTATCATAGTCAAGCAGGTCACAAAACCTGGCCTCGATGCAAAGATTCCTTAAGGTTTTGGAGAACAAACCATAGGTATGTCCGAACAAATGGGGTGATACCAGGATATTCTCACCTGGCCGGACCAGCGCCAGCATGGTACTGCTGATGGCCGCCATACCCGAAGCCATGGCCAGTGCAGCCCTTCCTCCGGTGGCTGCAACAATCTTTCTTTCAAGGTATTCAACCGAAGGATTAGAAGAGCGGGAATAAGCATGGGCCTGTTTCCTGTCCTGGAATGCATCCGCAATATCCTCTGATGATTCAAATTCAAAGGCACCAGTTTCGTAAACCGGCATATGCAGGGAATTGTATGGATCCTGTTTTGCATAAGGTGTTGTCAGCATCTTCGTTGTAAATCCAAGTTCTTTTGAAGCCATGTTCTTCCTCTTTGGTTTTAATCAGTAAATATAAGAAAAGTAAGAAATTAAAGATATACAGACCTGCAAGTCATGTAATTCGGATTTGAAATACGGGATATTATCTGTATATTCATTTTCCTAACCAATTCACCGATCATGAAATTTCTAAGCGTTTTCATTCTGGGGATATGTATAACTTTTTACATATCCGCCCAGTCCAGCCTTGATATTTTCACCCTCTCGGGACGATATGGTTTTCCCCAGGAATATGAGACAACCTATTCAGAAAAGGCCACAGAGACTGGTATTCTGGCAAATCTGCAAATGCCTGTTCCCTTTTCTGAATCAACCATCTGGTACAATCAACTCACTTTTAACAATTTCCGGGTAAATAATGACATCACCATGCCGGCGGAAATTGCCAACCCCATAAATGTTTCCGGATTCATCCTGCAAACAGGATTATATAAGAAATTCAGTAACGGAAGGGGCATGCAGATCTTGTTCGCTCCCCGCTTTATGACGGATTTCAACAATGTAGACGGTGGACATTTCCAGTTCGGGGGGGTCGCCCTGTATGAGAAGCGATTCCATGATAAACTGATGATGCGTTTCGGGGCCATGTTACACGGAGAACTGGGTGGTCCCTATTTGGTACCTATTGTTTATACTGACTGGCAGATATCATCAAAATGGAGCATCGTTGGGATGTGGCCCATTTCCGGTAAAATTAAATATGATGTCAGCAAAAATGTTTCCACAGGTCTCAGCCATTTTGGCCTCGTTACGTCATATAAACTTGGACATCCTGATTACCAGGGGGATTATATGGAACGAACCAGTATAGACGAGTGCCTGTTCGGACGTGTAAGGATAGCCGGCAATTTCCATCTGGAAGGCAGATTGGGTTATGCGCTTGGCAGGTATTACAAGCAATATGATGCTGATCAGAAAGCGGATTTCAGGATCACTATCATTAAATTCGGTGACAACCGGGTAGAGAAAAATGTGAATTTCAAATCCGGTCCCATCGCCCTTATCCGGCTGGTATATAACCTACCACTTTAACAGGGATCTAAAAAAATCATACCTTTATTGGGAAAATCAACAACCACCACATAATATTATGCATATGGCTTTAAAATGTCCTTTTTGCGATCATGTGGGAATGCCCATTGTTGAGAAAAAGATGTCTGAAACAGGCTGGATAGTCTTTGTATTGCTGGTTATATTTTGCCTGCCTCTTTGCTGGATCCCCTTTGTAACTGAAGGGACAAAGGAGGAGATCCGTAAATGTGCCAATTGTGGGAGCAGGCTTGGCTAAACAGCTGGCTATTGAACAAGATGGGCGACTTACATTTACCGGCTACCTGATCAATGCACTGATCCTGGTAACCTGTCTTGGAACCCTGGTCTATCCAATATTAAGCCATCAGGGAAGCGTGCATTTTGACTGTATTTTTAAGGAAGTTTCCGGACTGCCCTGTCCCAGTTGCGGCTATTCAACAGCCATCATTTATGTATTGCAGAAGGATTTTCTACATGCCTTTCTTCACAATCCGGGATGGCTCATATGGATTGCCTTTCAGCTTTTAATGGTTTTTATCGGCCTTAAATCATTGATTTTTGGAAAGCAGATCCTTATCGGCCAGCGTTTGCTATACATTCTCATTGTCCTGATCGTTCTGATCTGGGCAGGTAAATTTGTAATCGGCCCGGATTACTATTAAATCAATGTAACAAATCTTAAGAATTGTTGTTTAATAATATATATCAACTTTTTAAACAATCATGAAGAAGTTTTTATTCATTATAGCAACGTTCGGGCTGCTGATAGTATCGTCCGGATCCTGTAAAAAAGATGAATGCACCGGAAAGATCACCATCTCCTACCAGACATTGGAGGCTTTCGGGGGAATTGGCTGCGGCATCATTATCGACGACCAGAACAAGAGCTATAACTATGTGATTGACAGTCAATTGAGACTCGAGTCATTCGTTGAATGTAATACCCTTCCGGATATTGATTTTGGAACATATACGCTGCTGCTGGGTAGTTATGAATCAGATATGGACCTGGCCTATAAGAGCCAGGCTGTCATAAGGGACTGTGAAACCATGACCGTAACTTTCAGGATCAGTTATGATACCGAGAAAAAAGATACCAGCATGCTGGTGGATTATCATGCTATCATCCCAAAGATCCCGGATGACTATGAAGTTCAATTTGAAATCCAGACCTGGCAGATCAATTAATCGGGAACCTGTGAATTGAAATGGATATAAGGGAATTTCTACAGATTGGAACTTCCAGGCTGAATGCCGATATCCTTGTAGATAAGATCGAAGAGGATACCGATGTCTTCGAAATCGTATGGGAGATCATGCTGGAAGACAGCTATCCTCTATCCATGCGTGCTTCCTGGGTGATATGGCATTTCGCGAAAAAACATCCATATTTTCTTGAGCCCCGCTTCTCCGAGATGGCTGATATGCTGCCAGGGATCAAAACTGAATCGGTCAGGAGGAATATAATGAATATAATCAGCATGCTGCCAGTCCCGGAAAAACATTGCGGACCTCTTTTTGACCTTTGCTACGGGTATCTTGAGAGACCGGGTACCGCTATTGCCATCAGGGCCTATGCCATGACCATCCTCTACAATATCTCCAATCAGGAGCCCGAACTCAAGCCAGAACTGATCTCTTTGTTTGAATCCCAGATGGATTCAGAATCTGCCGGTGTGTATGCACGTGCAAACATATTGTTAAAGAAGCTGCATAAGGAAATTTCCTGAACATGTGGAGAGCAAAACCTGGTCCGCGTTTTCCGATCGAACATTATTTGTTGAACAGATCAATAGTGGCTTTGGCCATGGCACGCACCCCTGTTTTATAGGTAGGTGCAAAATCAGGATAAAACTCCGGGTTGTGTAATCCGGGCAAGGGTGTCCCATGTTCAATATGGGCCTTGAATCTGTCCTGTTTAACCGTGCCCAGCCAGAACATGGCGATGGGTACTTTTTCTTCAGTCCTCCCATACCTGGCGAAGTCCTCACCTGCAGTTAAAGGTTCCACCTCGATTACATTCTCTGATCCAAGAATGGATATGAAGGAAGCAACAGCGCCATTGGTGAGATCCATATCATTGATAACAGGTGGTGTTTGTCCCAGTGAAGTAACCACAGGGTACATGTTTTCTGGTAATCCTGCCGATCCGGCAATACCATTGCTTATCTGTTTGAGACCGGATATGATCTGTCCGTATGTTTCATCATCATAATACCTTACCGTAAGCTGCATCTTTACTTCATCGGGAATGATATTATGTACGGTCCCGCCATGAATGGAACCCACTGTCACTACTGCTGGTTTCAGAGGATTAATTTCCCGACTTGGGATGGTTTGATAAGCCAGTACCATCCGGGAAGCCAGTACTACAGGATCTACCGCCTGATGCGGCAATGCTCCATGTCCCCCGATACCCTGCACAGTGATATCTACAGAGCTCACCCCTGCAAGGAAAGGGCCAGACCTGTATCCTATGCTTCCTGCCGGTAATTCAGCACTTACATGGTAGGCCATGGCATAATCAGGCCGGGGAAACCTGGTGAACAATCCATCAGCGATCATGGCATCAGCCCCACCACTCTTCTCTTCTGCCTGTTGGGCTATCATCATGAGGGTACCTTTCCAGTCTTTCTTTAATGCAGCAAGGACCCTGGCTGTCCCCAGCCATACCGTCATATGCATGTCGTGCCCACAGGCTTGCATAACGGGCATCTCTTTCCCGTCAACATCCTGCATTACCACTTTACTTGCAAAGGGAAGTCCGGTTTTTTCTTCCAGTGGTAAAGCATCAAGATCAGTACGTATCATAATTACTGGTCCCTTACCATTTCGCATTAAACCCACAAAACCATTACCTCCAACATTCCGGGTTACCGTAAAACCAATCTTTTCCAATTCATCAGACAGTTTCTCGGATGTCTTGAATTCCTTGAATGATAGTTCCGGATACTGGTGGAAGTGTTTGTAGATCAATTCATGCTCTTCCAGGTTCCCGGCAATCTTGTCATCTATACGGTCCACTGATTGGGCATGGCTTATTGCAGCCACCAGGATGGCTGCCAGTATGAAATATATTTTTAACATGATGGGTAAAATTTAAGGCTTAAATATAGTACTTAATAATTGGTGGAGTTAAGTATTTTTTTAATATTTAAAAGGCTCAAAAAACTCAATTATATGAACAGACTGATTATCCTTACCGGCCCATCCTGCATTGGTAAGAGTCCCCTGGAAAAAACCCTTAAACGTTTTTATCCTGGCATCCGGGATAGCATGCAGAAACTGATATTATTCAATAATCGTTCCCCCAGGCCGGGCGAAATGGAAGGTGTCGATTACTATTTCAGAAAGAAAGAAGAGATAGAGGCCTTCCGGCTCGATGGGAATTATATCGTAATGGGCGTGAGGGGTGATCTACAGGCCATCAACCTGAAGGAATTATCCGGCATGCTTAAAAAAAACAATGTGTTCTACGAAGGAAATCCCTACGTCGCAGAGATCCTCACAACCCACCCACAACTTAAAGAGTATCCAAAGTTAAGTGTGTTTTTATCCCCTCTTTCACTGGAGGAAATAAATTTTTTTAAACATCCCCATAGAAATGTCAGGTTACCGGATTTTATCACCGAGATCATGCGCCGGAAACAGCTTCGCAGAAAGACCAGGCAAAAGGTGGAATTATCAATGCGGGACCTGGACGATATCGAGACAAGGGCCTCAAGTGCCTACCGCGAAATGAAAATGGCCTGGCAGTTTGATCATATCATTCCAAACCATGATGGAGAGGACAGCGATAACTGGGAAGGATTCTACTATCCCGTAGGTGATGCCAGGAAAACCATGCTGACCTTCGTTACACTTCTGCAGGGAGGTTTACCTGAAAGTGTTGAAAAATGGGAAAAAGGAATTCTCAAATAGTAGGTAATTTCCAGGGTGCCCGGTAATTCGCATTCAGCATTTCATTGGCCTTATCATCATCCTTGAATTTACCTTTCTCCCCATCCCAGTACACTTTTCTCCCGGTTTTATAGGCTATGTTGCCCAGATGTGCAAACCTTGCGATGTGGGCGCCAATTTCAATATCTGCTTTCGGTTTTTCCCTCGTTTTCATGCAGTCGAGGAAATTCTTTACATGAAGGTCTAGTCCACTACCACCTACCCGGGTTGTCAATGGTATACCCTCCATGCGTGGTTCATCTTTTGTATTATCAGGGATCACTTCCCAACCCCCTCGATCCACCACCAGGGTCCCGTTTTCTCCAATATAAGCGACCCCATGATCCCGTCCATATGATCCTCCCGATATTCCAATGGCGGATTCCCATACCAGTCCGAATCCATCAAATTCATAAATAGCGTACTGGGTATCAGGTGTCTCCTTGGCGTCGTTGGGGTAAGCATACTTTCCTCCGGATGACATTACCGAATTCGGCACATATTCATCCATCCCATATAGTCCGTAATCCAGTAAATGAACCCCCCAGTCTGTCATGAGTCCCCCGGCATAATCCCAGAACCACCTGAAAGAAAAGTGGAAGCGGTGCTCGTTAAATTCCCGCTTGGGTGCCGGTCCAAGCCAGAAATCATAATCTACTCCTTCAGGGGCAGGCTTGTCCGGGAGAACAGGCAGGTTCACTCCCATCCATCCCTGGTAGGCCCAGACCTTAACCGTTCTGATCTTGCCCAGCTTTCCACTTCGTACAAAGTCAACTGCATTTTGCCAGTGAGGATCACTCCGCTGCCACTGGCCCACCTGTACAACCCGGTCATATTTACGGGCTGTTTTGAGCATGATATTACATTCCTCTATGGTATTGGCCAGGGGTTTCTCAACATATACATCCTTTCCAGCCTGGCAGGCTTCCACCATGGGCAAACAATGCCAGTGGTCCGGTGTACCAATGATCACGGCATCAATATCCTTCCGTTCTATCAGTTTCCTGTAATCTCCATACAGATCTGGCTTCTTTCCCTGTAGTTCCGTTGTTTCGGAGGCCCTTTTCTCAAGCACATTCCGGTCTACATCACAGAGGGCAGCACATTCTACCCCTTCCTGCTGAAGAAATGTCCTCAGATCAGCCATGCCCATACCATTTATGCCGATTGCGCCAACAGTTACTTTATCGTTAGCACTGATAATCCGGGAAGCGGCCTGAGCTGTCCCAGGTATAATAGGAAGAATACTGGCACCTGCAGCTATGGCAGTTGAGTTTTTTAAGAATTTTCTTCTTTCCATAGGGTTTATGATTGGTTTTTTTTAAAAGTAATAAATTTCTTATTCATTCAGGTTTGATCTTCCTGGCCAATCTGTAAAAGAGTCGAGGAAGAAACCGGCGTATATGGACCATCATCAGCTCCTTACCACCGATAAGGATCTCATGCTTTCGTTTGTAGATGGCATCCAGGTATTTTCTGGCACATACATCTGCCGGGATCCCGGTGGCCTGTCCCGCATCCATCTTCCCGTGTGGCTTCCCGTCCCCGGTCAGGGCGTTCAGGGAAATATTGGTCTGCACCCTTCCGGGCATGGCGATGGTCACTGAGATATTTCTGCCCGCCAGCTCTATGCCAAGGGTCTCGAAGAAACCCTGTGTGGCATGTTTTGAGGCAGCGTATGCCGATCGCAGGGGGAAACCGAATTTCCCGGTGATGCTGCTTGTAGCCGCAATGGATCCACCTCCCTGTTCCATCATATGCGGCAGGACTGCCTTGGTCAGTATTACGGCTCCAAAAAAATTGATATTCATGATCTTATGATCAACCTCCAACGGGGTTTCCCAGGTCAGGGAGCGCTGGCTGATCCCTCCGTTATTGATCAGGACGTCCACCCTTCCAAAATGATCCATAGCTAACTCTGTAGCCTTTTCAATGGACACCCTGGATGAAAGGTCAAGAGGCAGGTTCAGAACACTGGCACCGGATGACTCACAGGCGGCCACTACCTTTGACAATCCAGCTTCGTCAACATCACTGAGGATCAGTTTCCCTCCATATTCAACAGATTGGTAAGCCAGTGCTTCACCAATTCCTGAAGCAGCACCGGTGATCCAGATGATTTTATCTTTGAATTTCATACAGCCGGAATTTCTGCAGACCTAAAAGTATGAATTAATTTCCGTGAATCACTAATCTTTGTATTTTTAAGCGCTCAAAAACCGGTAGATGAAAATTGATATTCTGCAACTTGTAGAAGGTGCCAGGGAGGCCAGGGGACTGACCATCGTGATCGATGTTTTCAGGGCCTTTTCTGCAGCCTGTTATGTGATGGGGAAGGGTGCTGAGGAGATCGTTTCAGTTGGCGGAGTTGAAACCGCTTTCAGGTTAAAATCAGAACACCCGGATTATTTGCTGATGGGAGAAAGGAATGAAAGAATGGTCGAGGGATTTGATTACGGCAATTCACCATACCAGGTTGAAAGCATTGATTTTACAGGAAAAACGGTGGTACAAACCACCAGTGCAGGAACACAGGGACTGGTAAATGCCGTGCATGCGGACGAGATCCTGACTGGCAGTTTTGTCAATGCCGATGCCATCGTAGACTATATCATGGGCCAATCCCCTGTCCAGGTTTCCCTGGTCTGCATGGGATATGCTGCCCGGCACCCAATTGAGGAAGACAGCTTATGCGCCGAATACATTCGTATGAAATTGCAGGGTGAGACGCCTGATTACAATGAAATGACAGAAACCATCAGGCAGACCAGCGGGAAAAGATTCTTTGTGGCCGGGCACCAGGATTTTGCCCCCTCAACTGATTTCTACTTTTGCCTTGACCTGAACCGATTTGATTTCATCCTGAAGGCAGAAAAGATCGCCGCAGACATGGTAGCACTAAAACCCGTGAGAAATGAAGATTAAAGACAGGATACAAAATTATTTCCGGAGCAAATCACCTTTCCGGATCACTACCGACCTGCTTTTTTACCTGTTGATCCTTTCCCTGTTGATACCATTTTCCAGGAAATTCGTGGCCACAGGAATGAACAAACTGACCATGCACAGGCCTGCCATCATCAGGGAAGCCAGCCAGGTATCACTGCTTGATGCCGATTATGACTGGACCTTAATGGACATCGCAGGAAATGCTATCTCCTTCAGTGAATTTAAGGATGAGGTAGTTTTCCTCAGTATCTGGGCTACCTGGTGTCCTCCTTGCCGGGCGGAAATGCCCAATATCCAGCACCTTTTTGAACAATATGGTGACCGGGTCCGTTTCGTGCTGGCCAGCCAGGAGGAACGGGAGACCATAAACCGCTTCATGGAGGATCATGGGTATACCATACCGGTGTACAGGTTGGTGCAAAACCCCCCATCCAAACTCAGCACCTCTTCCATTCCAACCAGCTTCCTGATCTCACCGGAAGGGAAGATCCAAGTAAGAAAAACAGGTGCTGCCAGGTGGGATGGAAAGTTCTTCACCGCCTATTTAGACGAACTGCTTTCCAAATAAGTTATGCAGCCCTGAGATCAGATGAACTGCTTTCCAAATAAGTTATGCAGCCCTGAGATCAAGCTGCCTTGCGGTATCTCCAGGTGGCCAGGGAAAGCATGATTATGGCATAAGTTCCCAGGGCATAAAACTCCCGTGTTATATCACTGAACCCCGAACCTTTCAACAGGATCATCCGGATCACCCTGATAAAATAAGCCAGGGGGTTAATTGTATTAAATTTGATGGCCCAGTCCGGCATACTCTCTGCAGGGGTAAATATGCCCGACATTAAAACAAAAGTGATGAAGAAGAAAAAGACCAGGAACATTACCTGTATCTGAGAACTTGATATTGCCGAGAGGAACAGACCAATACTCATGGCTACGAGTAAATAAACCGAAGCAAACAGGAACAAAAGGGGAAGGCTTCCAACGGTAGGAAGGTTGAAAAGGATCTTGCCTAAAAAAAGCCCAAAGCTCAACTCCAGCAGGGCAATTATCCAGAAGGGTACCAGTTTCCCGATGATGAACTGGTACTTACGGATGGGAGTTACATTGATCTGCTCTGCCGTACCAAGCTCCTTTTCTCTCACAAGGTTGAGTCCCGTGAGAATCATCCCAATCATGGTAACCAGTATCACCAGGATGCCCGGAAGCATGAATATCTTATAATTCAGGTCCGGATTGTACCAGAACGAATACCGTACCCTGACCTTCTGCATCAGGCCGTCGACAGGACCCAGCCTTTCTACCAGGATACGTTCATTGAAATCCATGATCACAGCTGTGGCATATGCGTTGGAGAGACCCGCTGTCGTTGCATTGACAGCATCTGCAAGGACCTGTACCCGGGCAGCATTTTCACGATTTAAGGACCGCTCAAATCCTTGGGGGATATGTAAGACGATATCGGCATCATTGGATCGCAGTTTATCCTCCCCTTCCTCAATGGAGAAGGTAAAGTCCTTAATCTTAAAGAAGGGTGATGCTTCAAAGGCACCGACCATTCTGCGCGACACATCTGACAAGTCTTTGTCCACCACCACCATTTCAATGTTCTTCATTTCCAACGTGGCAGCAAATACGAGTACCACGAGTTGCACGATGGGAACAACAAATATGATGGGAAGCATTAACCTGTTCCGGAATACCTGTATGAATTCTTTCTGAAGTATATAGATGACCGTTCTCATGCGAGCCTGATTTTAAACCTGCGAACACTATTGGCAATAAAAAACAGCATCATGAAAACCAGGACCAGGGTCTCCTTCCAGACAAAGGCCATACCGGTACCCTTTAGCATGATGCTTTTCACGATGATGATGAAATACTTGGCAGGCACGATATAGCTTATCCATTGAAGAATCTCCGGCATATTCTCTACTGGAAAGATAAACCCGGAAAGCAGAATGGTCGGCAGCATCAGCATCATCATTGAGAGAAACATAGCCATCTGCTGGGTCTCAACCATCGTCGAGATAAAAATTCCCAGGGCAAGCGCCACACTGATAAATAGCAGACATTCAAATAGTAAGAGGGCAAGGCTTCCATAAACCGGCAATCCGAAGACAAAATATCCCATGACCACGATGGTGACGGCGTTGACAAATGAAAGCAAAACATAGGGAGTGACCTTACCCAGGATGATCTGCAGGGGCCGTAGTGGTGATACCAGCAAGGTCTCCATGGTCCCCATCTCCTTTTCCCTGGTGATGGTTATGGAGGTCATGAGGGCTGAAACGATCATCAGGATGAGGGCCATAACACCAGGCACAAACATGAAGGCGCCCTTCAGGCTTTCATTATACATCATCCTGACTTCCGGCTGTATCCTGAGCAATCCTCCGGCATCAGCCTGTAATCCAAGTATATAATCCTGTATAATCGCAGATGTATAATTTACTACCAGGTTGGCCGTATTAGCATCAGATGCATCTGCGATCAATTGGATATCGGCTGTTTTTTCCCGCATCAGCCTGTGTCCAAAATCGGGTTCGAATACAATGATCTGCTTGACCAAACCTTCCTTGAATTTGGTTTCAATATCGTGGGCGCTTTCCAGGTAGCCGTCAAATATGAAATATTCAGATGCCATGATCTTATTGGTGATGTCGCGGGAGAACCTGTCATGTGACTGGTCAAATACAGCCACCCTGATATCTTTCAGTTCATTGGTAACAGCATAGCCAAAGATCAGTAACTGGACAGCCGGAAGGGCAAACAGGATCAACAGGGTCCTGAAATCCCTGATGATATGGACAAATTCTTTTATGACAAATCCTGTAAATCTTTTCATATCTGTATTAAAGGTTTGGAACTATTAGTTTGGAACTAATAGTTCCAAACTAATAGTTCCAAACTATCTGGCTATTGATAAAAATACTTCATCCATATTCCTGGCATTATAGGTGGATTTTAAGCCGGCCGGGGAATCAATGGCCTCTATTTTTCCTGCATCCATAATACTGACCCTGTCGCAATATTCTGCTTCATCCATGTAATGGGTGGTTACGAAGACTGTTATCCCGTCATGCGAGGCCTGATATATCAGGTCCCAGAACTGCCTGCGTGTAACAGGATCCACTCCTCCTGTCGGCTCATCAAGGAAAACAATGCTGGGCTGATGGAAGATCGCCACGGAAAAGGCAAGTTTCTGCCTCCATCCAAGCGGCAGCTCCGCGATCAATTTGTTCCTGACATCCTGTAATCCAAGTGTCTCAAGCAGCTGTTCTGTGCGTTCTTTGATATATTTTCTCTGCAGTCCATATATTCCGGCATAGAAGCGTATATTCTCATAGACTTTGAGATCCTCATACAGGGAAAACTTCTGGCTCATATACCCTATGCTCTTTTTGATCTTTTCCCTCTCCGTGTAGATATTATAGCCGGCTACCCTGATCTCTCCGCTGGTCGGGAGTGATAATCCGCACAGGATCCTGAGGGCAGTAGTTTTACCGGCCCCGTTGGCACCCAGGAATCCAAAGATCTCACCCTCACTGACATCAAATGACAGGTTGTCGTTGGCGACAAAATCACCGAACTTTTTAACCATATCCCTGACCGCTATGACCTTTTTATCCTGGTTCATTATCCATGATTTGTTCTTCTTTAGACATCAGTTCCATGAAACAATCCTCCACCCCGGGTTGTATTTCTTCTATATGTACCTGCTGGTGCCCCTTATCTTCCAGCCAGGCCTGCAATCCTTCCGGACTTTCGGCCTCTTTCAGGGTAATATGCAGATCCCGGCCAAATAGATATACACTCCTGGTGTCTCCATATCCTGAAAGGTCATTCTTCAAACGGTACATATTCTCAGCCCTCAATGCCCAGAGGGGTTGCGGGTACTGCTCCTGGATCTTCGCAGGGGTATTTACGGAAAGTAATCTCCCCTCCTGCAGGAGGGCCACCCTGTCGCACAGTTCAGCTTCGTCCATATAGGGTGTCGAAACCAGTATTGTCAGATCAGTTCCCCTTAACCTGAGTAACATTTCCCAGAATTCCTTTCGTGAAACGGCATCCACCCCCGTGGTTGGTTCATCCAGTATCAATATCCGGGGCTTATGTATCAGGGCACAGGAAAGGGCCAGTTTTTGTTTCATTCCGCCTGATAATTTACCTGCCCGCCGCTTTTTAAAGGGTTCAATCTGGATGTAAATATCTTTGATCAGGTCATAGTTTTCCTTGACAGTAGTCCCGAAAACAGTAGCATAAAAGGAGAGGTTCTCCTCCACTGTCAGGTCCTGGTATAGGGAAAACCTGCCGGGCATGTATCCTGTTATTTTCCGGATCTCCCTGAAATCCCTGTCCACATTAAATCCTTCCACCGTGGCTGTTCCCTTATCGGGCAGAAGGAGGCTGGTCAGTATCCTGAAAAGGGAGGTCTTTCCGGCTCCATCCGGACCGATAAGGCCGAACAATTCTCCCCTCTCCACCCGGAAACTGATGTCCTCCAGTGCCAGCACATCCCCATAAGACCTGGAGACATTCCGTATTTCTACCGATGTTTGGTTCATTCCATTATTTTTTTTGTTCAGGGCCCGGGAACCTGTCGAGTAAGCTGAATAATATCTCCCGGTTAGCCCATCCATGTTCAAGGCCCTTCCCTATTTCTCCTGCTGATTGTACATATTCGCCAGCTGTCATATCCCCGACAGCATACTTTAGCAGGCCTTCAACTATTTGCGGGGTAATTTCAAGGTGAAACTGCAGGGCGAGCACATGGTCACCATACAGGAATCCCTGGTTCCGGCAGGCCTCTGAAGATCCCAGCCTTCTTGCATCCACCGGAACCCCGAAGGTTTCCCCATGCCAGTGAAAGGGTGTAAAGTTCTCCGGAAATACCGAGAGTATCTCATGGTCCGCAATCACTCCATCCATGTGCACCGGGAACCATCCTATTTCCTTCTCACTGTTCTTGAAAACTTTTTCTCCCAGGGCATCGGCGATGAGCTGGGCACCCAGGCAGATCCCAAGTACAGGCTTTTGCTCCCGCATACAGGCCTTGATGAGTTCCTTCTCAGCGACCAGGAATGGATATCTATCCTCTTCGTAGATATTCATAGGTCCGCCCATAATCACTAGCAGATCAATATCTTCAATATCCGGAAAGGAAAGATTCTCAAACAATTTCCAAACCTGCATGGAATGGCCACGCAGGTCCATCCAATCGGCAATATAACCGGGTCCCTCGAAACCAATATTCATCAGGCAATGTGCTTTCATGCCTTAATTTGCTGCTTGTTTTGAAAAATTAACCTCACCGGGCATGCCGATCTTCAACCGGCCGTCATTGCTAACCATAACCTTGACAGCATATACGAGGCTCACCCTTTCCTCCTTTGTCTGTATGATTTTAGGGGTAAACTCTGATTTTCCGGAGATCCATGTGACTTTTCCCTCGAGGGACTGCTGTCCCTCAGTACCCTGATCGATCAGCACCTCCACCTGCTGTCCCAATTTGACCTGGGCCAGTTGATTTCCTGAAATATATACACGCAATATCATGCTTTTCATATCAGCGATTTTGTATAAGGCTTTGCCAGTCATTGCCATTTCATAAGGTTCAGTGAATTTTTCCAGTACGGTTCCATCCATAGGGTTCACGATGAAATTTCTATTCAACTGATCCTCCACCATACTAACCTGTGCTTCCATGGCAGTCATCTCACTATCGATGGTCTCATAACTGGTTTGCGTTGCAATGATTTGCTGCTCCAATGTATTCAGTTGTCCTTTCAGGTCATCCATCTGTTTACCCGTGGCTGCATTGTCTCTCAGGAGGTTTTCAAGCCGCTTTTTCTCTACCAGCAAGGTCTGTTTCTGTGTTTTCTGCACCTGGATCTGTGCCCTGACGCCAGCTTTCTGAGCATTGATGGCTTTTATCTTCGCCTTCAGCTGTATGACCTGGAGATGGAGGGGAATAGTGTCAATAAAGCCAACCATCTGGCCGGAAGAAAGGATATCGCCTTCATCCAGATCCAGCTCCAGGATCTTGCCGCTTCCTTCAGCAGAGATCAGGTATTCTATGGTTTCAAAATTACCATAGGCATCGGAAAGGTCATCCCTGCCTGAACACCCTGCAATTACTACAAGCAACAATACTTTAATAATATTTTTTTTCATGGCTTGGTTATTATATTATTTATATGATTCCTTTTGTAGTCAGGTAATTGATCTGTGCCTGCACCAGCTGGATCCGGTGGGTTTCAAGCCTGATCCTGGCTTCTGTTTCAGCATTCAATTCAGCAATATAATCTGTTGTGGTGATCATTCCGTTTTCCAGCTGGGAGGCAGAACTTTTGCTGATCTTTTCGCGTAGGACAACAATCTCCTCGTCCCTCCTGACCGCTTCATCATATTTGGATATTTCGGCCAGTTTCTCTGACAGTTGAATGTTCAGGTTTTTATCAAAAGCTGCTTTCTGTGACCTGACAAGCTCCTGCTGTATGCTTATATCCTGTTTGCTTCTGCTGGTCTTACTCCAGTCCCATATATTCCATTGGAGCCCTGCCCCTACAACATAATATCCCCTGAGCTCATCCCGGAAGAAATTCAAGCCAGGATTTCCATAGGCAAATGATCCAAATACATAAGCCCTTGGATGACGCTGTTTAGATACAAGGTCCATACTTGCATCCAGGTTGAGGATCTGCAGGTCGTACAATACCTGTTCCGGTCTTGGAATTTCTACCGTGACTGCAACATCCGATGGTGGCAATACCAGTACAGCATCCTTTTGAATTTCCATCGCAACAAGATTGCCAAGCATCTGGAAGACAGATGATTTTGTAATGCCGATTTCTGAAAGCAACTGCTTCACCTTCAGAATCTCTGCCTTCACAATATCCAGGTCGGATTCCATAAAAATCTCGTTTCTCACCCCTGATTCAATGACTACAAACCGCTTCTCCAGCTCATCTAGTTTCATTTGAATGCTCTTCTCCTGCTGTTGCAGGGCCAGGATGTAAAAGAACAGCTGGTTCACCTGTTCTTTCAACTGGTTAAGGCTTACTTCCACCTGCTGCTGGTTAACAAGCAGTGTCGACTCTTCAACCTTTTTGCTGGATTTGGTTATGCCTCCGTCATATACAGTTTGTTGTATATCCAGGCTCAATTTATAATTATAATGAGGCATCAGCGGTGTTTCAAATCCCGGTATCTCAACAGGGATGGGCAGCTCAACCACTTCATTCTGCCAGGTGTATTTCCCGTTCAGATCCAGACTTGGATACCAGTTCGCAGTATGATTCTTTGTTCTCAGTTCTGTCGATTGGGAATACAAATCTTTCTGCTTGAAATATGGATGATTTTCAATGGCGGACCGGTGACATTCAAAAAGCTGAAGTGTATCCGCCGGCTGGGCCAGGCAAATGCCTGAACAAAAAACCAGCATGCTAATGATGTATCTCATATTTATTGATGTTTCGTATTACTGACTGTGATCCTGTAATGCCATGCTGACAATCCCTGTCACATGTTCTTTTCGTTCCTCCAGGAATTTTTCATAGGCAAATGCATCATCCTTGAATGCAACTTTTTGGAATAAGGCCCTGCCAATGTAGGGAAAGAGCACCATCCCCAGTATATTGGCTATCAAATGCCGCGGATCCATACCAACGATTCCAAAGGATTCCAGTTCCTTAGACAATCCCTTCAGTGCCATATCCGGATCCAATCCGGCCTGTTGAATTATGCCAGCCAGGCGGTCAGGATTCAGCGATATTTCCTGGAATACAAATACAGGCAAATAAGGATTTTCTATCAGCATATCTGTATAGGTATCGACAAAGATCCGGACTTTTTCAATAAAAGGCCTGTTTGATACAAAAGCTGCAACCATCTTAGGAAATAAACGTGCAAGCAGCTTTTCGAATATGGTATCGAAGAGTTTCTCCTTGTTCCTGAAATAATAATGCAGCAGGGTCCGGTTGATACCGGCTTCATCTGCAATGTCCTGCATACTGGCCCCAAGCCTTCCCTTTCTCATAAAAACTTTGCCGGCCGCTTCAAGGATCTTTCTTTCCGTACCAGGTTCCAGGTTTTCTTCTTTATCAGGTAGCATCTGATTTGAATTTTATGGCTTTAATTATTATTGACGAATTTGTCTAACATTATAGTTTAACATTATTGTTAAACACAGGTGTAAAACTATGCATAATTTAAATACATGTCAAGCTTTTTTGGGATTTTTTTAACATTTGATTTCTAACCCGGCGTTTTAGGGTATGTGAAATTATCTATCTTTACCGCCTAATTTCCTTGAAATCATGAGAAAAAGAAATATTTTCCTCCTGTTACTGCTCCTGATACCAGGATCACTGCTTATGACGGTTTGTTCTTTCAATAAGGAGGATCCAAACATCACTACAGAAGAATTGTTCCAGCATATCAGCTATCTGGCATCTGACTCCTTGAAGGGAAGGCTACCCGGAACAGAGGAAGACCGGTTGGCGGCAATTTATATTGCTGATGAATTCAGTAAAGCAGGACTCCAACTGATAGGGGATGGTGGATTACAGGCATTTGAAGTAATTACAGACCTGGAAACCGGCGCCACAAATTACCTGAGGATTGGAGATATGGATGCAGGATTATCAGAAGATTTTGCCCCTTTTCCATTTACAGCCAATAAAGAATCTTCTGCCGGGGTTGTTTTCGCAGGTTATGGTTTCGACATCGATATGCAGGAGGTTCAATGGAATGATTATGCCAGCCTGGATGTGACGGGCAAATGGGTAATGGTACTCCGTGGGAGTGCAGAGATCGATTCCACGGTCTCCCCTTTCCATGCATACAGCAATGATCGTGACAAAGCCATGATGGCCGGTGATAAGGGTGCGGCCGGTATACTGTTTGTATCCGGACCCAACTTCGACGCCGAAGATAAATTGATCACCCTTGAGCAAAGGGAGGGGAAGGTAGGCATACCGGCTATCCATATCAGCCGCAAAACAGCAGATCTTTTACTTGCATCTGCGGGGACCAGTACAGAGAGTCTGGAAAACAAACTCAACACCTCCAGGGAACCTTCATCCTTCGGAGTTGATGTGACGGTCGCTGCAGGTGCATCTGTTCAGCCAACGACCACCACCACTTATAATGTGATAGCCTACCTGAAAGGGAGTAATCCGGAAACTTCGGATAAACATATTGTTATTGGAGCTCATTATGACCACCTTGGGATGGGCGGAAAAAGAAGCTCTTCCAGGAAACCGGATACCACAGCTGCCCATAACGGGGCTGATGACAATGCTTCCGGTGTGGCAGCCCTGCTTGAGATAGCTGAAGCTCTTGCCCTTGGTGCCGAGCCGCCTGCCAATTCCTATCTGTTTATTGCCTTTGGTGCAGAAGAAATGGGACTGCTGGGGTCAAAGCATTATGTGAATAATCCGGAATTGCCACTCGAGGAGATCCGGGTAATGATCAATCTGGATATGGTTGGACGTTTGCGGAACCAGCAACTCCAGGTTGGTGGTGTTGGCACAGCCAAAGAAACGGAAGAAATCGTCACAAAGCTCATCTTGCATGACAGCCTGGTGCTCAGTACCACCCGGGAAGGATTTGGCGCATCTGACCACAGTAGCTTCTACGGCAAGGATGTACCCGTGTTATTTCTTACAACAGGTGCCCATACAGACTATCACACTCCGGAGGATGATGTCGAAAACATTAACCTGGGGGGAATGGTCAGCGTGGCGGATTATGCCGCTATGATTGCTCAGCATATCGACCAGATGGATTCATCACTCACCTATCAGGAAGCAGGACCAAAGGTCAGGCCGCAGGGACGGAGAGGTGCGCGGATCACATTGGGGATCATGCCGGACTTTACCGATAATGATGACAAGGATGGCATGCGTGTTGATTTCGTAACGCCTGGAAAACCAGCATACAATGGCGGGATGCAGAAAGGGGATTACATCATGGCCATAGAAGGCCAGCCTGTCAATGGGATCTATGATTATATGTACCGTTTAAAGAGTGTAAATAAGGGACAGATCATCGTGGTTACCGTCAAAAGAGATGAAAAAGAACTGGATCTGCTGGTCCAGCTCTAATTATATAATAAGAAGATGAAGAAACAGACTATATTCTGGATACTGGCAGTGGTGATCACCATAGCCACGGTCATATACCAACGGAAAACAGGACCTACATACCCTGTAGAACAGAACATTGAGATAAGCGGTGAAAATATCGAGGTAAGTCTTCCCAGAAGCCATGGCGGCAGTACTGACAGGGAAATCACGATCACAGTCCCCGGTGATGATATAGAGGGATTGATCATCTACAAAAGATTTAAGACAGCCGATCCGCTTGATACGGTCTGGATGAAGCTCCATGAGGGTGAATTGATCGGATACCTGCCCAACCAGCCCCCTGCGGGAAAGCTGGAATACACGGTGGTCCTGTTAAAAGAAAATCAGACCTATACGGTAAATGATATACCGGTCGTCATCCGTTTCAAGGGGAGTGTGCCGGCATATGTACTGATTCCGCATATCCTGTTTATTTTCACGGCCCAGCTGTTATCACTTGTAGCTGGACTCTTCGCTATTTACCGTCTTCGCAGGTATAAATTGTACGGGATACTGACCATCATTTTCCTCTTCGTTGGCGGCTTTGTACTGGGACCAGTCATACAGAAATATGCCTTCGGTGCTTACTGGACCGGCTTCCCGTTCGGACAGGACATGACAGACAACAAGGTACTGGTGGCATTGCTATTCTGGATCCTGGCTGTAGTCATGAATTTCCGTAAAGACAGACCGGCCTATGCATGGGTTGCTGCCCTCGTTTTTTTCCTTGTGAACATGATCCCCCACAGTGTTCTTGGCTCAGAACTCGATTATGAAACAGGCGTTGTTAACACCGGGATGATATTATTCTTCTAAGCATACGCTGGGTTTACCGGATGATGCTGCTTTTTTTTTTCGTAATTTGCAGCAGAAAGAAACTTAAACTCGTCTTTATACCAGAATTGAATGGCAAAAGAGCCAGCGTATCCCAATATTCATCAGGATTTAATAGACAGATGCAGGGACCAGGACCAGGGCGCTCAATTTGAGATCTACGGTTTGTATTACAAGTCCATGTACAATACAAGTCTCAGGATAGTAAAAGATCCGGATGAAGCTGAGGATATCATGCAGGAATCCTTTTTGTCAGCCTTTGAAAAGATTGAAACGTACAGCGGTACGGTCAGTTTCGGGGCCTGGTTAAAAAAAATCGTAATCAACAGGTCCCTAGACAGCCTGAAAAAACGCAGGTTGTCATTTGAAATACTGGAGGAAGGAATGATTCCGGACCGGGAAGAGGGATATGATGATGATGATGACGACATCAGTAAGAGGATAGAAGAGATCAGGGAAGCCATCATGAGACTGCCGGACGGATTCAGGGTTGTGCTGACCCTTTACCTGTTGGAAGGATATGACCATGAGGAGATCGGACAGATCCTGGAGATCAACCCTTCAACATCGAGGTCACAGTACACAAGGGCCAGGCAGAAACTGGTAGAAATGCTAAAAAAGAAATGACATGAATAAGCTCGACAAGCAAATACAGGCCAACCTGCAGCGATTTGACAGCCAGGAGCCCTCTCCCGGCCACATGGCGAGGTTTGAGCAGAAATTGAACCATCAGCCATCCAGGTCACTCTTCTCCCGTATTCCTTACGTCCTGAAAGCTGCTGTAGTATTATTACTTGTTGCCCTCTCCAGCATCCTCATTTATGAACAGGCACGCATTTATTATCAAAACCAGCGGGTCTTGTCTCTCGAGGACATATCTGCCGAGTTCGGAGAGGCTGAATTTTATTATACCTCTTTAATAAAAAATAAATATCAGGAGATCAACAAGCTCAATATTGATGATCCGAAACAGAAGGAGATGCTGATGGTTGAACTGGGTGAAATGGACAAATTGTTCCATTCTCTTCAGAAAGATTTCCAGGACAATCCTACAGATGAGCGGGTCATCAATGCGATGATCTCACACTACCAGCTCAAGCTGGAAGTTATGAGCCAGATTATTACGCAATTAGAAGAAGTGAACCAGGTAAATTATAAATATAAAAATCATGAAGGCAAAGAAATTTAACATCCTGTTACTTGGCGTATTGATGGGCTTAACACCAGTCCTGACCAGCGCACAGAACGAGGTAACAAAAGAGTATCACGAGGAGTATGGAACAGCTGATTATTCGAAACTGATCCTGCAAAATAAATATGGAAGCGTTGATATCCTGAACTGGGACTCACCGACTATCAAGATCGATGTTATCGTGAAAGTCATACATTCAAATGAGGACAGGGCACAGAAGATGCTTGACCAGATCAATGTCAAGTTTACTACAGAGGGTAAATCGGTCAAAGCAGTAACCGTTATTGAAGACAGGTTCAAATCCAATAATGGGGACAATGAGTTCGAGATCAATTATGCTGTCCAGATACCCAAAGACCTCGACCTGGAACTTTCGAACAAGTATGGTCATGCCTTCCTTGATGAACTGAGTGGCCATGCCCAGCTTGATATCAAGTATGGAAAACTCACGGTAAATAAGCTTACCAGAGGACAGGTAAAACCCTTGAACACAGTCAGCCTGGCATATGCCAGCGGCAGCAGTATCGGTGAGTGCAGCTGGCTTAAGGCAAACATTAAATATTCCAGCCTGGATATTGAAAAGGCTAAGGCATTTGTAGGCTACACCAGTTATATGAAATTAAAAATTGAAGAGGCCAGCTCAGTGGTCATTGAGGGTAAATACGATGATTACAACTTTGGTAAATTATCCAATCTGGTTGTCAATTCAAGTTATTCAAACATCACGGCAGACGAATTAAGCAAAAAACTAGAGGCTGATACCAGGTACACCAATGGCAAGATTGAGTATATGCCACCCACATTCGAATCTGTCAATGTTGAATCCAGCTATGGGGGATATAAAATAGGCCTGGACGAGAAGGCCTCTTTTGAACTGGATGCAGAGACCTCTTACGGAAAGATAAGCTATCACGACAACGGCGGTAAGGTAAGCAGGATACAGGAAAGCAATAAAATGCAGGTCTATGGCAGGGTAGGATCTGATGAGAATCCTTCAGCCACTGTTAAGGTCAGGACGAAATATGCCGGGGTAAGGCTGGACTATTAGCATATCACCTTAATTTGATCACCCGCCAGGCTAACCCGGAGTAAAATGGGACAAAGCCTGACGGGTTTTTTTATGCCTGTACATTCCCCTTCCTATTAAACCTTTTAGTAATTTAACAATCTAAAGAATTACCAGTACCTTAATAAGGTTCATACAGTATCCTCTTCGGCCATGCACTTATGAAATTTCAGACCCTGCTAAGCCTTACCTGTTTATTTTGTTTCCAGGCAAAGATCCTTGGGTCCCCTGATCCTGATCTCAATTACATATATCAACACAAAGAGACCGCAGACCCCATCACTGTAGATGGTATCCTGTCGGAAGAGATCTGGAGCCAGTTACCTGTCGCCGGTGGATTCTGGATGAGCTACCCGGTAGATGACCGGAGGGTGGAGGAAGCCATACGTACTGAAGTAATGGTAACGTACGACAAGCAATTCCTGTACATTGGGGCAGTATGTTATGGCAGCGACGATTATGTGATCAAAACCCTGAAACGGGATGCAGAATTCTGGGACGGGGATGGATTCGGGGTGGTCATCGATCCGGTGAACGAAAAGACCAATGGCTTTACTTTCGGGGTTTCTCCTGCCGGGGTCCAGACCGAATACCTGGTAACGGGGCAAACCGGGCGAAGGACTGATCCCGAACCTGGCAGAACCCGGCGGGGGATCAATATGGCCTGGGATAACAGATGGTTTTGCGAGGTGACCAACCATGCCGACCGTTGGATAGTGGAGATTGCCATCCCTTTTAAAACGCTGCGGTTCGATAAAGCGAAACACCAGTGGGGCATCAACTTTTTCCGCAGGGATGCAAGATCCAACAGTATACATACCTGGGCACCGGTCCCCATAGAGTTTAATGAGGACGACCTGGGTTATACGGGCGTACTTAGCTGGAGCACCCCTCCGGAAAAAGCCAGCAGGAACCTGGCGCTGATTCCCTATGTTCGTACTGCCGCGGCAAAAGACTATGAGGCAGAAACAGAGACAGATTATGATTTTCAAGCGGGACTGGATGCCAAGGTTCCGATTTCCTCCAGCCTGAACCTGGATCTAACTGTGAACCCGGATTTCTCACAGGTTGAGGTGGATGAGCAGGTGATCAACCTGACACTGTTTGACATCCGCCTGCCAGAAAAACGGGTATTCTTTCTGGAAAACAGTGATATTTTTGAAGATTTCGGGATCCCTCCCATGAAGCCGTTCTTCTCCAGGAGGATAGGACTGGACGATGATGGAAATCCCATTCCCATTCTTTACGGGGCCAGGCTGAGCGGCAATATTAACCAGAATCTCCGCATCGGGGTCATGAACCTGCAGACCAGGGAATCAGATCCATTCCTGCCCCAGAATTATACTGTGGCAGCCTTTCACCAACAGGTACTGGAGCGCTCTGTGATCAAGGGATATTTCCATAACAGGGATGCCCTGAAAAGTGAAAATCCTGATTATAACCGGAACATGGGACTTGAATTCCAGTACCGCTCAGTTGATGGCCGTTTCCAAACCTTTGCAGGGTATTCCAAATCCTTCAGTCCGGGTTTAAAAAAGAAAGATTATTTCTACAACACAGGCATCGGGTATGACAACCGGAACCTGAGCATCTATACCAACCTGGCCGGACTGGGTAAGAACTACCGGGCGGACCTGGGGTATATCAGGGGACAGGAGTATTATGACGCCGAAAGGGATACCTCTGTTTTTATTGGGTTTAACCACTGGTATACAAGATTTTCATATACTTTCTACGCCGAACCAGAGTGACCGGATCATCTCCCATATGATCAATGCACGGTATTCCTATGATAGTGATACTACGTTTTCATTGCTGAACAGCGATGCCGAAGCCGGGTATACACTTAAATTCTCCACCACCGCCCTGGTTGAGGTATCCTATAATTACAACATCGTCAACCTCCTGTTTCCTTTTACCTTTATCAATGATGAACCTTTGCCCGCTGGCATATACAATTATGGCCAGGCCAAGATCAGGTTGCAGTCAGACCAGCGCAGATTGTTCAGTCTCATGGCTGGTGTATCCTATGGTGACTTTTATAATGGAACACAGGCACAATATACCTTCGGGATAAAGTACCGGGCCCAGCCCTGGGGCAATTTCTCGGTGAATGTCGAACGGAATGACCTGGACTTTCCAGATCCATATGGAAAAGACCGGCTCCTCCTTATCAGTCCCCGCATCGAGATCAACTTCTCCAGAAGCCTATTCTGGACCACCTTCCTGCAATACAATACCCAGCATGATAATTTCAATATCAACAGCCGGTTCCAGTGGCGCTTCCAGCCCATGTCAGACTTTTACATCGTCTACACCGATAACTATGCTGTTGAATTCTGGGGACCCAAGCACCGGGCACTGGTGGTCAAACTGAATTACTGGTTCAATCTATGATCCATAATCAAGAAAATGGTTAATTTCAGGTCAAACTCATTTAAAGATATTATGAGAACCTCCCTGATGGTATTACTGTCTCTAATAAGCCTCCAGCTTTTACCTGGACAGGAACGGCCCGCATACGCCATCGTCATCCACGGCGGCGCCGGGAATATTAGTCCCCAGTTCATCACACCCGACAGGGCCGAGGCCCTGTCTGCCAAATTGAGTGAAGTCCTGGAAAAAGGCATTACTATTCTGAAAAACGGAGGAACAAGCCTGGATGCAGTTGAAGCTGTAATTCGTATCATGGAGGATTCGCCCCTGTTCAATGCTGGAAAGGGTGCTGTATTCACCCATGAAGGTAAAAACGAAATGGATGCTTCCATCATGGATGGCAACACTTTAAACAGTGGAGCAGTAGCGGGCATAGGGGATATCAAGAATCCCATAACCGCTGCGCGGATCGTAATGGAAAAATCACCCCATGTACTTCTCAGCGGTGCCGGCGCATCCCGGTTTGTTTCGGCGAATGGCGCGGAGCTTGTTGATAGTAATTATTTTTATACGGAGAGACGCTGGAAACAATTGCAGCAGCAACTCAAAAAGAGCGGAGTGGAAAAGTACGGGACAGTCGGATGTGTGGCACTTGACAGCCATGGCAACCTGGCTGCCGGAACCTCCACCGGGGGGATGACCAATAAACGTTTTGGAAGGATAGGAGACTCTCCCATTATCGGTGCCGGTAATTATGCCAATAACAACAGCTGTGCTGTATCAGCCACCGGACATGGAGAATTCTTTATTCGGTATACCGTGGCACATGATATCTCCGCATTGATGCAATACAGCGGACTGTCAGTCCAGCAGGCAGCCACGACGGTCATTCATCATAAACTTAAAGAAGCCGGGGGCAGTGGCGGTGTCATATGTGTCGACAAGGCTGGTAATATTTCCATGGAGTTCAATACCACCGGCATGTTGAGGGCTTATGCCGTTGCTAATGGAGAAATGGCAGTCAAGGTGTTCGAGTAACGATGAACCAGGGATTGAGGAGATCTTCCTTATTGTATAACAGGGCATCCTTCCTGTCATGGACCCTCACCGAACATCCCGAAGCCCGTACTATGGCATGTCCGGCTGCCGTGTCCCATTCCATAGTGGGACCGAAACGGGGATATATGTCTGCTTTTCCCTCGGCCATTAGGCAAAATTTCAGGGAACTGCCGGTTGAAACAAGTTTAAGGCCCGGATGTTCTTTCTGCAATCTCCTGATAAACAGATCAGTCTGCTGATTCCTGTGTGACCGGCTGGCTATGGCTGTGTAAGGTTGACGGGAAAGCTTTAGCGGCAATTTTTCCGCCTGTTTCATCAAATCCTCGCTGTTTTGGAATTGGCCGTCCATACTGGAATACTCCATGAACCGGTACGCACCGGTCTGATCAGAAGCAAAATACATGATATCCAGGCAAGGGGCATAAATAACGCCCATTACCGGGACCTGTCCGGATATAAACGCAATATTCACCGTAAATTCATCATTCCTGCGGATAAATTCTTTGGTACCGTCAAGAGGATCGACCATCCAGAACTTTTTCCACTGTTTCCTGACCTGGTATGGCACCTCTTTTCCTTCTTCAGAAAGTATGGGAAAAGCAGTAGGCTCCAGTAGCGCGGCAATGATCCGGTGGGCAGCATGATCGGCCTCCGTAACCGGAGAAAGGTCCTTCTTCAATTCGGTCTTGAAAATCTTTTTTTTGTAGACTTCCATAATGGCGAGTCCCGCTTTAAAAGCAGCATGCACCGCTAATAAAAGGTGTTCTTGTGAAGGTTCAGTCATGCCCGATGGTTAAATATAGACAATTGAGAGAATGGTAATGGTCACTATCATGTAAAGCAGCGTCAGCGGGGCGCCTACACGGAAGAAATCACGGAAGGAGTAACCACCCGGACCATAAACCATGAGGTTGGTCTGGAAACCAACCGGTGTCATGAAATTGGCAGCTGAAGCATACGCGGTGATCAGGATAAATGGCATGGGATCCATGCTCAGGTTGACTGCCGTAGTGAGGGCAATCGGGAAGATGATGGCAGCGGCAGCCTTGCTTGTAATATATGCGGCCAGAATGGTAGTGATCAGATAGATGCCTGTCAGTATCCCTATCACCCCGAGGGGCCGGAATAGCCTGATAACCCCGTCAGCCACCAGGTCGGCCGTTCCTGTTTTGATCATGGCAGTCCCAAGTGCCAGCGATAGCACAATGATCAATGCCAGGTTATAATCGATCGCTCCCGGTAATTCCCTCGGATGAGTGACCTGCATGGCAAGAGACAGAACCAGTAACAGCAAAAGGGAAATGAAGAGAGGAAATACATTCAAAGCTGCCAGTAAAATGGACAGGATCAATCCCCCAAGTAATATAGCACTTTTATACCATTCAAGCTTGACCATCTCCCTGACCTTGGATATAAAATAAAAATCCTTCGTGGCCACCGTCCTTGCAACAAAATTTTCCCCGGTAAAAAGCAGCAGCACATCCCCCGCTTTCAGGATGACCTCACCGACTTTACCCTTTATCAGTTCCCCATTCCTGTGTACCGAGACAATGGCAGCGTCATACTTGCTCCTGAAATTGGCTTCCCGCACCGTCTTATTGACGATCGTAGAATTCTGTGACACAACAACTTCAACTATTTCTGTCCGCGATTTCTTACTCAGCATTCCTACTTCCGGGATATTCAGTCCGGACCTTGATTTAACCATGTCGGCAATGGCCTCTGTTTCTCCTGCAAGAATGAGAATATCCCCCCTGTCCAGCAGAAAATCTGCCCCGAAAACCGAAATCTTATAACCCCGCCTCCAGATCTCTACAATGTGAAATCCCAGTTGGTTGCGCAATCCGGCTTCTTCTATGGTTTTGCCAATGAGCGGAGACTTTTGCACTATCTTTGCTTCCACCATGTACTCCCTCCTTCCCAATGAAAACTGGGTGAGTGTATCCGGTTTGGTTGGCAGCAATCGTTCTCCGAAGAAAAGGAGGTACAGGCTGCCAACAATGATCATGGGAATCCCTACAATGGCAAAGTCAAATATCTTCAAAGGTTCCAGGTCGGGGATAATTGTTTGATCCACGACCAGTCCGTTTACGATCAGGTTTGTTGAGGTCCCGATAAGTGTGGCAGATCCTCCAAGGATGGCTGAATACGAGAGAGGAATGAGGAATTTAGACGGGGAGATGTTATTCCGCTTGCACCAGGAGTGTACATACGGTATCATCACTGCCACCAGGGGAGTATTGTTCAGGAATGCTGAAAATCCGGCGATCAGTAAGGTCATCCGGCTCATGAACCCACGATAACTGCGGGCGGATTTAAAAAACCGGTCAAAGATCACCTCCACCACAGCGGTCCGCCGGATCACGTCCCCGATTAAAAGCAACATGATGACCACTGCAATTTGCTCATTCCCAAATCCTTTAAGGATCTCCGAAGGCGTAAGGACCCCGAATATGCCCAAAACAATCACACCGACCAGGAACGTAAACGCAGGGCCGAGAATCTCCCGGTAGAGGGAAATGAGGATGAACACTAGGACAATAAAGACAAGTATCTGGTCGAAACTCAGCATAATTCACATGCCGGTAGCTGAATCCATAAAGTAAAGAAAATAAATGAACAGATAAAAATTTTATACCTGCAGACGGCTCTTAAAGGGCAGGAACGTCATAAAATCAGCATGGTGAACAATATATGCCTCAACCGAACGCTTGACTTGATCCCCTTCCGCTGCATGGGCTGCAATAATGTGGCATACCTCTGGAGGAACATCACAGGATTCTGCAAGTGATAACCCCGGAGAAGGGGTGGCGCAGGTATTTACCATAGTTTCCCTGCACGACCTTACCATCATTTTTCTCGTACTCCAGGAGCTTTCCCACATCAGCCAGAATGGCCCCGGCGATCAAAACGTCCATGTTAACCGGGAGCTCCCTTCCAAAATGCGACTGGATCTGATTCCCGCAATCTCTGGCCAGGTGGACCACACATCTCTTATGTGCCATGAAAGTAACATCAAGGTCATCAACCAGCAGGGTAAAAGGGATTTTTTCCAGGTCCTCCGCTGACAAAACGCTCTTTGACAGTGCCAGCTCCCAGGTCCTGGCAGTCTTTTCACGCAGGCCGGTGTCTTTGATCCATTCCAGTTCAGGCCAGAGTTCGTTTACTTTATCGTTTCATAGCTTTTTGATTATCAATGGTGATTCATCACGGTACAATTACGATCTACAGATGAGCGATGATGGCATCTGCCATCTCCCCGGTAGAGGCGGCACCCTTCTCAAGAACATCAGGTTTCCCCTGCAGTTTAAGCATATCATAGGTTCTCGCCTCCCCATGGCTGACCACTCTTCCTATGGCTGACCTGATCCTGCCTGAAATAGCATTTTCACCCAGGTGGTCAAGCATCATACAGGCCGATTCGACCATGGCGATGGGATTTACAATGGGAACAGGATAATCGGCATATTTAGGAGCGGATCCATGTGTGGGCTCAAAAACTGCCACCTCTCCCCCGATATTCGCACTGCATGCAAAACCAAGTCCCCCGATCAGTCCCGCAAAACCATCGGAAACAATATCCCCGAACATATTCCCCGCTACAATTACACCATAATCTTCAGGATTCTTGGTAAGCCACATCATCTGGGCATCAATATTTGTATTCCATAGTTCAATTTCAGGGAAAGATGATTTCCTGATCTCCTTGGCAAGCCTGAACATCATGCCGGAAGTCTCCCGGATGACATTTGGTTTTTCACAAAGGGTGACTGAGGGGTACTTATACTTCCTTGCAAATTCAAAGGCGGCCTTCAGAATACGTTCTGTTGCTTCCCTGGTAAAGATCCTTGTCGACACGGCCAGTTCAGCCTTTGGTACATTTGAAAAGTTTTGCTGGAATTTTGGATGGCTGAGCAGGGCCTCATATACATTATCAGGGGGATCAGACCATTCTACCCCTCCATAGAGTCCCTCCGTATTCTGCCTGAAGATCACCACATCGATCTCCGGTTCCTCCACCGTGTTATTCGGTCCCCTGCGAATAAAATTCAGGGGATTGCCTTTATAGGTCCGACATGGCCGGATACATACATCCAGGTTGAAATGCTGCCTTAACCCGACAATCGGACTGGAATAGATCAGTCCCTTCCCCTGCAGGGAGGTATGCAATTCTTCTGCAGCTTCCTCTTTGGGTTTAGATGTGATCGCTCCAAAAAGCCCTATTTTATGCCTGGCCAGCAGATCGATGGTCCTGTCAGGCAGGGGATTCCCTTCTCTTTTCCAGAATTCCCAGCCAATATCCGCATTTACATATTCTGCACTAAAACCGGCAGCTTCCAGGATGCGCAGGGTCTCTTCCAGTACTATCCTGCCTATACCATCACCCGGCATGGTAACTATGGTCCTTCTACTCATTTTTTATTTAGCTTATCACTGTTTATAAGAAGCTTAAAAATAGGAGAAAAAAACAAGATCCATTTTGTCGGGGATGTGTTATTTATCACTTATTTTATAAAACATTTACCTATCCCAGACATCTCAATGAAACCACTCTCAGACCTTGATAATGCACTTTTATGGAAGTATTTTGAGGATATCTGCAGGATCCCAAGGCTATCCAGAAATGAAGGCCAGGTCATAGATTACCTTCTGGCATTTGCCCGTGAACATAAGCTTGAAGCAAAGAAAGATAAAACAGGCAATGTACTGATCTCCAAACCAGCCAGTGCGGGCATGGAGAACCGCAAGACTGTCATACTGCAGAGCCACATGGATATGGTGGGCGAAAAGGAACAGGGAAATCCGCATGATTTCAGCAAAGATCCCATTATACCGGTAATAGAAAATGAATGGATAAGGGCCAGTGGCACAACACTTGGGGCTGATGACGGCATAGGCATGGCCGCCCAGATGCTTATCCTGTCTGACCGGAACCTGGAGCATGGTCCCATTGAATGCCTCTTCACGGTGGATGAGGAATCCGGCATGACGGGTGCGCAAAACCTCGAACCTGGTTTTATGACCGGAGAGATCCTGATCAACCTGGATTCTGAAGACGAAGGAGAGTTGTTTATAGGTTGTGCCGGCGGTATTGACACCCTTGGTACCTTTAAATAACAAATCCAAAAAGCCCGAAGAGGGATCCCTTGCTTATAAGATGTCTGTAAGTGGACTGAAGGGGGGACATTCGGGGGATGAGATCCATAAAAGTCCGGGTAATGCCATCAAGATCCTGAACCGGTTTTTATGGAATGCCGGCAATGATCTGGGACTCGCCCTCTCTTATTTCGAAGGGGGAAATTTAAGGAATGCCATTCCGAGGGAAGCTTACGCCATATTTACCATACCGGCTGCTCTGGCGGAGAAATTCGAGGTTTATTATAAAGGATTTACTGATACCCTCCATCTGGAGTTAAAGGATTTTGAACCTGGTCTTAGTTTCAAACTATCCAGGACCGATATGCCGGAATCCATCCTGTCCCGAAAAAGACAAAGCCGGTTAATACGTGCCCTTTATGCATGCCCCCATGGGGTCATTAACTGGAGTCCGACACTTAAAGGCCTCGTGGAAACATCCACAAACCTGGCATCCATAAAATTTTTAAAACCGGACATGGCAGTGGTAACCACCAGCCAGAGAAGTTCCGTTGATTCGGCAAAGAAAAACATAGCTGACCGGGTGGCCAGCTGCTTTGCCCTGGGAGGAGCTTTGGTCGAACACAGTGATGGTTATCCGGGATGGACCCCGAACCCGGATTCAGAGATATTGAATATCACTGCCGGGGTTTATGCCGGACTGTTTGGAGAGGAACCTGTAGTAAGGGCTATTCATGCCGGATTGGAATGCGGGTTGATCCTTGAAAAATACCCGGGACTGGATATGCTTTCCTTTGGTCCCACGATAAAAGGGGCCCACACACCTTCTGAGAGGATCAACATAGCAACTACGGACAAATTCTGGAAGCTATTGCTGGAGGTACTCGGAAGAATTCCTGAAAGAAGCTTGATAAAGAAGGTAATTAATAGTTATGCGCCGTCTCCAGGGCGGTTTTTATATTGTCCCAGTTGACATCTCCCGGAAGTGTGCATGAAGCTCCCAGTACAAATTTTTCAGGTGCTTCGGATAGTACCCTGCTTGACTTCGAGTGAGATATCCCCCTGGGTTCCTGCAGCCATAACACCTTTCCTGTCCATTCCCCCCATAAATGGCCGGTCAAACAGGGCATACATTTCTTTTGTCGTGATCGTCCTGTCTGTTAGTTGCAAACTACTGTTTATGATATGTCCCGGATAATCAAGAAAAGCTGAATAATCATCATAATTGCCAAGATAGTCGCAAATATGCAGGATATTACATGGACAGTTGGCCTCCATCTCTTTTCCCACCTGCAGATCAAACGGTTTTACATAATCCGTGAATAGACGATAATCAGAAAACCGACCGGCCTCACCACCCTGGGTACTCTGAAGAAATCCGTCCACACCCAGCCGGATACATTCCTTCACATAGATCAAAAGGCTTTCGGTGATGATCTCCAATCCCTTTTTAACCTGTTCGGGATCTTCCTCCAGGTGACGGGTCAAAAGCTCATCTGTAATGGTATGGCCTGCACAGGCGTAAGGTGAATAAAAGGTAGCGATCACCGGGGCTTCATTTTTTGCTTTCTTAATAATCCCTTCCGTCACCCCCAGCTGATCTTCATAGAATTCCTTTTTATACAGTGGCATCTCCGCCCAGTCTGAAGGCTTATTTGATGGCCGGAATTCGCGGAAAGGTATTCTCGTATTGTATCTTGACAAAATCCAGCCCGGTATACCTGAAATATTCAAGGTGTCTATTGATCGCCGCTTCACCGGTATGGTAATTTTTTGGGAAATGAATAAAGAACCCGCCCGGATAATAATCCTGTGCTTTTTTGTCCTGAATAAGTCCCAGTACAGCATCTCTTTTATTTACTGATCTGGAATTTTTACTGCGGCATGAGAATGTCGACAGTCCGGATGCAAAAATCGCGGATGCCATTCCTGCTGACCTGATAAATTGTCTTCTTTCCATATTATTAAATTGTATTGATTACCAGTCATCCTCCACAAATTCTGATTTAGTGACCCCGCATACCGGGCATTCCCAGTCCTCCGGAATATCATTAAAATCTGTACCTGGATTTATTCCTCCATCCGGATCCCCTTCCACAGGGTCATACACATACCCGCAAATAGTACAGCGGTATTTTTTCATATTTTGAAATTTTGTAGTAATTATACTAATTAAATTTTTGATAATTTCAGGCGATCAGCATTTATTGCGGAAATGATTTATCTTTACGTTCAATGACCGGAGAAAGGAAAAATATCCAGGAAGCGATACAGCGTTTTGATCCAATCTCACTTGGAGAAATGGATGCTGTAAAACTGATGAACCGGACAGATACTAAATTTATATTTCACACCTCCAAACTGGACGAACTTCTCAGGCTGTCTATGGATCAGTACCGCCTGCTACAGATAGGTGAGATCCGTGCCTTTCAGTACAATTCCCTTTATTATGACACGGAAGACCTGGACCTTTACCTGGCTCACCACAATGGCAAAAGGCCCAGGTTCAAGGTCAGGTTCAGGGAATACGTGGATACGGACACCATATTCCTGGAAGTCAAAAAGAAAACCAATAAGAACCGGACCCGGAAGTGCAGGATAGAGGTGGAAGAAACGGAAATGGAACTATCTGAAAGATCCATTGGATTTATTCAAGATCAATCTCCACTGCGGGCATCCCTTCTGAAACCGGCACTGTGGACCATTTTCCGCCGGATCACCCTGGTCGGGAGGCAAAGCGCCGAACGGATTACCATAGATCATGATCTCTCTTTCAGGCATGGAGACCAGGAAAAACGACTCCCCTTCCTGACCATCTGTGAAGTTAAACGGGACAGTTTCGCCGGCCATTCTGCCATCATAAAAAACCTGAATGAATTGTCCATTCACCCTGGGAACTCCAGCAAGTACTGTCTGGGAACAGTGTTATTAAAAGACCAGGTCAAACAGAACTGTTTTAAAAGGAACCTATTGAAATTAAAACGACTAGAAAATGATTACAGATCTTATCCTGCTGCAGGCTGAACAGAACCAGATTTTTGGAGAAAATTTCATTAATATGGAAGATTTCATAAATCTGTTAGTCCGCTTTTCATTCAATATACTGGTTATTGGAATCATTGTCAGGGGCTTATATTATACACTTACCCGGAAGAAAAATTACCTGTTTTCTTTCATGCTCATCGGTGTCATCGTTTTCCTGGTATGTTTTGGGCTCGGTAGGGTAAATGTCAGTATTGCATTTGCCCTGGGACTTTTTGCTATATTCGGAATCATCCGTTACCGTACCAATCCCATTCCCATTAAGGAGATGACCTACCTTTTTGTGGTCATCGGTGTATCTGTCATCAATGGTATGTCCTCCAAGGATACGAGTTACCTTGAACTGGTTTTTACCAATATCATTGTCATTCTCGTAGTCTATGTCCTCGAGCGGGTATGGCTGATGAGGAGTGAATCAAAGAAAATGATAGAATATGAGAAAATTGAGCTGATTAAGCCTGACAGAAGGAAAGAACTGGTGGAAGATCTCAAGCAACGTACTGGATTGCCGATCAGCCGTGTGGAAATCGGACGGATCAATTTCCTGCGTGACACAGTCAGGCTGCTCATCTATTACGAGGAAGACCGGGAAAATAATATTGTCGAGGATGTTGAAATTGGAAGTCTTGATGACACCAGAACTGAATAGTCCAACCATCACTTCACCTGCCAGACAGCATCAAGTACCGTCCCGTCAACCCATTTAATCACAGCCACCACATGATCGGTAAATTCGGGTTTGTCGGGTATACCACAGATTCTTTCAGCTTCCTCTTTTAACTCATCCAGGCTTCTGATGGGCAGGTCAGAACCCTTCACTTTTTCGATCAGATCTTCTCGCAGAGGATTGACCGCTATGCCCCTTTCAGTAACGACGACATCTATCAGTTCACCCGGACCGCAAAGGGTGGTGACCCTGTCGCGGATCACCGGGATCCTGTCCCTGAATAATGGTACCGGTAGGATCACTGTCTTGCTGAAAAGGCAATTCTGCCAGCCGCCTATCCCATGCAGCAGTACACCATCCGAATGGGTGACCACATTGGCATTGAAACCTGTATCTATCTCAGTGGCCCCGAGGATAACCACATCCACCATCCCGGCAAAATTCCCCTTACCATGGTGATTGTAACTGGTAAAGGGACTTGTCCATACATGATGAGGATTCTCCCTCATGGAACGTACACCTTCCAGATCAAATGTCTGCCCATCAAGGATGTAATCAACAAGCCCTTCTTCGAGCATGGATACCAGGTAGCGGTTGCTGCCTCCGCGTGCAAACCTTGCCTTTATCCCTTTCTCCAGCATGATCTTCCTGAAATACTCCCCCACTGCCAGAGAGGTCCCTCCTGCCCCACTCTGGAATGAAAATCCATCCCTGATAATGCCTGTCACCTCGCAAAACCTGGCCGTCAGGTCAGCCAGGTAAAGCCTGTCTGGACTCCTGGTGATCCGGGTTGTTCCGGAAATGATCTTTTCCGGATCACCGATCTTTTCCATTTCTACTGTGAAATCCACATGGTTCCCCTGTATCTGCCAGGGAATGCACGGGAACTCGACCATGTTATCTGTGGCAACAATTACTTTACTGGCATACTGGGAATCAGCCAGGGCAAAACCCAGCAAACCACTCGCCGAGGGTCCCTCAAGGCCATTCGCATTCCCGAAGGGATCAGCACATCCGGCCCCGATCACAGCAATATCGATCTTTATTTCTCCGTCCTGCACAGCCTGGTACCTTCCCCCGTGGGAACGAAGTACACCTGTCCCTTTCATTTTTCCGTCTGAGGTGAACCTTCCAAGGGGTCCGTTCATACTTCCCTCAATATGGTGAATGGTCCCATCCTTCAGGTAGGGTATCAAATGCTGGTGGCAGGGAAATGAGGCCGATGGGAACCAGACCAGGTCTTTCACTTTCATCTCATGAGCCACATCAAAAACCTGGTTCGCCAGGAGGTCACCATCCCTGAAATGATGATGCGTGGATATGGTCATTCCATCCGTTAATCCACATTTCATCAGCGCTTCTTTCAGGGAAGCTGCCCGTTTGTCTCCCGCTGAAGGAAAATTATTGCAGGAATTGATTGACGGGCCATACTTTCTTGCCTTCCGGCATGAATTTACCAACCCCCTGAAAAGGAACCTGCTCTTTCCCGTTCACTACCCTAGGAACCTTTCTGCCGGCTGCATTCGTAACAGTTCCTTCCTTACTCATATCTCCAGTTTTCAGGTATTAATTTCAAGGCAATTGCCAGATCAATGGTATGAAGGGCCCGTTTGACAACAGGCGGGTCTATCATCTTGGTACCCAGGCTTACAACCCCCTGGCCCTCTTTTTCAGCTTTTCCATATGCCTGGACGATCTTTTTTGCCCTGGCGATCTCCTGCTCCCCGGGTTTAAAAACATCATGGATCACCTGTATCTGTCTCGGATGTATGCAGCCCATCCCTTCAAAACCGAGTCCTTTGGATATACCTGCCGTTTCTCTCAATCCCTCTTCATTTCCAACATCAGAATAAACCGAATCGATGGGCTGTATCCCGGATGCCTTGCAGGCATTTACGAGACGGGTCCTGGCATAGAGGGATTCATCCCCTGATGCCGTGCGGCCTACCCCCAGATCGGCCGTATAGTCTTCCAATCCAATGGCCATGGCCACAATATTCTCAGCCGAGCTGGCAACCTCAAAAGCATGCTCCACACCGAGGGCACTTTCAAGTATGGGCATAAGGTAGACACCATACCGTTTCCCTTTGAGAGCCTGTCAATATGTTCATTGACTGCATGAATTTCGTCCGGGGATTCAACCTTGGGGAGAAGAATCAGGTCAGGGTCCATAGGGATGATATACTCCAGATCAGTTAATCCATCCGGCAGCTGGTTGATCCTTACCATCCTTTCAGCTCCGTAAAAATCAACAGATTGCAGAGCATTCCTGACCAGGAACCGGGCTTCCTGCTTTTTTGAAGGTGCCACAGCATCTTCCAGGTCAAGAATAATTCCGCAGGGATCATGGATACCAGCATTCAACATAATACTGGGGGTATTGCCCGGCAGATACAGGCGGGTAAACCGGAATCTGTCAGGCTGGCCTTTTTCAGGCCGCTGTACCTTGCTGTCAGGTATGTATGCCCTGTCACTTTCAATGACCTGTTTAAGGGCTGCTTCAAGCCTGGCAGCAAGCACAAATTCCAGTGCCCCGCTATCCTGGATTTCCACCCGGGCATGGGCCACACCGAAATACTCCAGTCACAGATATTGTCAGCTCACGGATAGAACGGCCGTAAAGTTTATCAACCTTACTCTCAAGCTTGATAATGATGCCGCCGGAACTTACCGTGTTCTACCTGGACCAGGCAATCTGACCTGATTCTTTCTCCGGCGTTCCCGGCTATACCAATCTTCGCCATTGATATTGATTTAGATCAAAGATAACAAGACTTTGTATCAAAGGGGAAGGACTGAGATATGCTTAACAATATGATCTACGGTACTATATCATTAAACTAAATTATATGGCATTGAAAATTTGGAGATTTGTCTAATTTAGTGAGGCATATTATAGCCCATGCAGAATTCTAATGAAAAGGATGATTTACATACATGCAAAAATTACTAAATGGATTTTTTGCATTGTATTCTTTATATATTCAGCTTCTCTTCAGTCTCAAGGATTGAATAGTAATTCAACTCAAAAAGCAGAAATAAAAGACCTGTACCACTATAGTTCCGTTTTTTCTGCGCAAAGAAATTACCGGATTTTTTTACCACCTGGTTACAATGAGAATATTACGAAAAGATATCCTGTCATTTATTTTTTTCATGGTTGGGCACAGCGTTATTTTGGGTCAATGGGAAAGGGCTATTCCGATTACGACAGAGGCGATGAAAACAATGGAGATAATATTGAAAAGTTTGTATCTGAAAATGATGTCATTGTCGTTAAGATTGATGGCTTAAACCAGTTCTCCAATGAAGTGATAAATTTGTCTCCTTATAACGTCAGCACAGTTACAACTTTCCGGCAATTTCCGACCTATTTTAAAGAATTGATCCATTATATCGATGGACATTATCGTACTATACCGGATAGAGAACATCGGGCTGTATCAGGTCTGTCCATGGGTGGGTTTATGTGTTTTTGGCTGGCAGCCAAATATCCGGATCTGGTAAGTGCAGCGGGTAATTTTTGCGGATCAACGGAATTTTCAGTAGGACCGGTTGAATTTCCTGTAGAATATGCCCATGCAGAGATGTACGACAACTTTAAGGGTGTAAGTCTTCGAATGAATAATGGAACCAGGGACCGATTGCGGTTTTACCATCAGGACATGAACCGTTTTTTGCTCAATATTTTGCCACAGTATGAATTTAAGGTTTATGAAGCTTCCCATATTACCTGTGGTTTGGGTGACATGTTTGACTTTATTATGAATGCTTTTAAATCACCGTTGCCTTTGCCGGCACAATGGGATTACATTGATATTTACCCATTTTTTGAAGTGTGGGATTATAAAGTAGAAACCAACAGGAACAGGGCAGGATTTACAATTTTGGAAAACGTAAATCAAAACGGGTTTAAAATTGCCGTGCGTAATTTTTTACCTGATGGTGAACTTATGCCTAATGTGTCAGTCAAAATAATGACTTCACCCATCTATAAAAAAAACCAGGAATACCATATTACCGATGTTGATCTGAGAAGTTTTGTCAAAAAGAACTATCTGGTTAACAGTGATGCTAAAGGGCGATTGAGTGTTGAAACGAATGGAAGTTTACACCAAATAGGGATTAGTGAGTACGCTGGAAGCCCAAATCTATGTATGGCTAAATATTCTATCGATAACATGGAGTGGGCGGAAACCGGCAAAGAGATAGCATTATCCATAGAGATATTAAATAAAGGAGCAGGCAATGCAAGAGGTATTAAAGGAGAGATTGTTGCCCTCAGTGATAGTTTAGAGGTATTAGAAGGGATGGGTAAATTACAGGAACTGCCAGGTTTGTCCATCGATAAATTGAAAGGGAAATTTAAGGTTAAAAACAACAAGCCAGGTGTCGAGATTGCAAAATTCAAATTGATATTGAAAGATGAAGCCGGACTCGAATGGGAAGAGGAATTTGAACTGCGGTTTAAAGATCCCGTGGCTGAAATTACTGATTTTATGATAGCAGATGGCAGGGAGATGACCGTGGTGAAAGCTGCAGTAGATTCTGTTACTGGTATCGTGGGTGCCGGAAACGGAGATGGTGTCGCCAACCCTGGAGAAACCATCGTCATTTTGGTAAAAGAAGGCGGCAAGTACCTACGTACAAACGCCTACACCCTGCACCCTCAAATTAATGCGCAGAATACCAATATACGGATATCGGATAAGTGGCAGGAATATGACCACATCGGTGGCTCGGTTAAATTCACCAAACCTGTAATATCTTCTGAAAAAGCCTCGGGGAAAGATATTTGGTTTTATGTAGAGTATTGGCTGCCGGCTAATCACATAATTAGTGGGCAACACATTATTAAAAAAGGTAAAATCAAGATTGAAGTTAAAGGTAAAGATGAAACACCACCTCAAATACAATGGCTTCAAGTAGTTACAAATGATCGTATCGAGGCCAGGGTATATGACGGTTCCGGTATAGATAAAGTGGCACTTACCTTTCTGCCAAATGAAGAAAGATCAACCATAAAACACGTGAGTTGGGATAATGTACCAAAGGCCTTTGAGGTGCAGTTGGTCGATACCGGATTGGATGGCGATGCAGTAAAAGGAGACGGTGTGTATAGTCGAAAAATAGAAAACCAGCCCTCTTATTTTTATAGTCTTGAAGTGAAAACAATTGATTCAGAAGGTAATCATGAGGTTTTTGAGTGGCCTGAAGTCTTTTTACTGAAAAATACCAAATAAAAAAATTATGGATGAAACAAAGAGAATAACCCGTGTTTTTGATTTTTGTTATATAGTTATGCTATTAATGCTCATTAACGTACAAGGCATATGTGCACAACCAGGTGATATTAAAAATGAAGGCTCCAACATAGGAAAATTATTTAGGGCCGGTGCTGCAACAGCCAATATAACCCCATTCCTTGGCGGGGGCATAGTTGGCAATTACGGGACCCCTCCCCCGGCAGCCCATGTGCACGATGAACTGCATGCCCGTTGCCTTGTGCTCGACGATGGCACAACAAAGCTGGCCTTTATTATTGTGGACAATATAGGTTTGAACCGCGATTTAATAGACGAAGTCAAAAGGCTGATCCAGGAGGAGTCAAATATTCCACGGGAGAATCTGCTTGTATCGGCAACACACACCCACTCCTCTGTAAGTGCAGGGGGAGTCGGCGAGAAACGCAGGCAAATCGGCAATGTTGAGCCTTTCGATGAGTACCAGAAATTCTTGATAAGGCGTATGGCAGATGGAGTCAGGATTGCCATTAATAACTTGGAACCTGCCCTCATTGGGTGGGGCGTTGGCAGCGTTCCCGAACATGTCTTTGTTCGCCGGTGGAGAATGAAGCCCGGCACTCCCATTCCAAATCCTTTCGGTGGTCAGGATAGTGTAAAAATGAACCCTGGACGAGACCCAAACTTGCTTGAACCGGCCGGCAAGCCCGACCCCGATGTTTCGTTTATATCGGTGCAATCCATACATGGTAAACCAATCGCCCTTCTCGCAAATTACTCGCTTCATTACGTAGGCGGAAATCCCAGGGACCATTTATCAGCAGATTACTTTGGAGTATTTGCCGACCGCATCCAGGAATTGCTAAAAGCAGACAGACAGGAGCCTCCTTTCGTGGGGATCATGTCCAATGGTACTTCCGGAGATGTGAACAATATCAATTTTGGGGCACCGTCCATAAAAAAAGCCCCTTATGTACAGATGAAGCTTGTGGCTGAAGATGTTGCCCGGGAAGTTTTCCGCGTTTATAATTCGGTGGAGTACCACAACTGGGTTCCTCTAAGGGCTGCTGAGGAAGAATTGACACTTCAGGTGCGAAAACCTTCCGCCCAAATGTTGGCACGTGCAAGGACGGTAATCGCCAGGCCAGATACTGTTAAGCCCATACACAGGCACGAAGTAACATATGCCCACAGGATAATTCAGTTTGAGGAAACCTGGCCGGACAATATCGACATCATTCTTCAGGCTTTTCGTATAGGCGATCTGGGCATTGCGGCAATACCGTTTGAGGTTTTTGCCGAAATTGGACTGGAGATTAAAGCGAAAAGCCCACTTCATCCATCTTTTACCATTGAACAGGCAAATGGCAGTTATGGGTACCTGCCATCACCCGAACAGCATGAGCTTGGAGGTTACGAAACCTGGTTACAGTGCAAACAAGGTCGAGGTTGAAGCTTCAAGGAGAATCGTTGCAAAATTGCTTGACATGTTTGCAAAGATAGAGTAAAGTTGATGGCTGATTTACGATAATTCAATTGCCTGATCAATTGAAAAGATGAAACCATAAAATTATAGGTTGCGATGCATTTCTTACAAACAACCAAAACCGGGATATTTACCCGCATAATTATCTTCCTGCTTCTTTTAACGGTTGTAGTAGGTTGCCAAAAAAATGAACAAATTAAAATAAATACAGTAGCTGAACTACTCCCTGTCCCACAGGAGATCGAATTGAAAGAAGGTGTTTCCATTAACCCTCAAAAATTCAAAACGGTTTACCTGTACTCAGATATGGACGAGGATGCGCGTTTTGCAGCAAATCTATTGAGGGATGAGATAATGCAACTCTTTGATTATGAAATAAATGTCCAGGTTATAGAATCTTATGAGGATCTGTCTCTCCCTTCTATTATTCTTGGTATTTCTTCTGAAGATTCAGGATTTTCTGAATTTAGTTCAGGGCTTCCATCCCCTCAAGTAGACAATCCTGAGTCATATGTTTTGGATATTAAAAAGGAATTAATTACTATATCCGGTGGAGGTGATGCAGGGCTTTTCTATGGGGTACAGACCCTGATACAGCTCTTGGAGGAGGCTAAATGGGAACATAAACCTATATCTGGAATGATTGTCCAGGACTGGCCGGAACTGAAGCTCCGGTGGGTACACTACAACTATTTTTTCCACCTTGACCGGTATGAATACATTAAAGAGTCAATTAAAAAGCTTGCAAAATACAAGGTGAACGGGATTGTATTCGAATTTGAAGATAAATTTAATTATCAATCACACCCTTTCATTGTCGCACCAAATTCGTTAACTCCGGATCAGGTAAAAGAGCTTACTCTTTTCGCGCATGATTACCATATTGATATAGTGCCCCTGGTACAGGGTTTTGGCCATGCTGGTTACCTTCTTAAACATGATCAACTCAAACATCTCCGTGAAGACCCGGAGGTTTATCAATCCTTTTGCCCGCTAAAAGAAGAAACCTATGAATTTATTTTCGATTTGTTCCGCGAAACAATAGAGGCCACCCCGGGGGTTAAATATTTCCATGTTGGGGCTGACGAAGTAAGGATTATGGGAAAATGCCCACTTTGTAAGAAGAAAGTAGAGGAAATTGGGGAACTGGGCTTGCACCTCACATGGTTAAACAAAGTCCAGGATTTCATGAAAGAACAAGGACGGACTCTCGTATACTGGGACGATATGCCATTAAAACAGGCAGGGATTTATCGGCCTACCTACAACGAAGCTGATGAAAAATTTGATTCTGTTTGGGCTGAAGGAACAGCAAAGCTTAGTGGCATTATAGATCAATTTCCCCAGGACGGGGTGTTTATGCGGTGGAACTATGAGCTTGGCAGGTATAAAGGAAACATTAAAATATTGGATTGGTATAAAGAGAATAACTTTAATACCATGGTTGCAACGGCTGTTATAGGAGACTGGCCATTGATCCCAAAGTATGATTGGATGCCGGCAAATATCAAGAGTTACGTCTCGTTGGCTGCCGAAAAAGGCGTACTGGGTGAACTTTGTACCGCCTGGGGAGACGATTCAGGGAACCATTTTGAAATTTATTGGTTAGGGTTTTTAGCTTCGGCAGAGTATGCCTGGAGCAGTAAAAGTCCGGCTACATTAGACCAATATTGGGAGAAATACATCAGGCGTTTTTTTGGTCCCAATACAGACGGGCTTATCCCTGCCTTCCACAATTTATCCGAGCGGGTTGATTTCTGGAATTCGGCTTTGATGAAGAAGGGAAATAAACGCAGGCCAGACTATCAACTCATATCCCTTCCTGATTTACAAAACAAACCAGCAGAAGGAAGTTGGACCAAGCACTTCCAACCTCTGATGGAATCGGCTCAACAGGAGAAATTGAAGATTGCCCAGGCATTGGAAACTATTGAGCGGAATATGGGCAAGGTTACCAGCAATGCTTATAATCTGGAAGTATTTGCTTCAATGGGTCGTTTTATGGAAGCCTTTTGCGACTTTGTCATTTCAATAGGGGAAATCGCCGGGTATTGTGATAAAGCAATAGATGCCCGGGAAAAAGGACAAAAGGAAGAAGTGGTTGCCCACCTTAATAAAATCGTAACAGTTGCTGATTTGGCATGGAATGGATATAAAGGAACTTATGAAGATTTGAAAAAGATATGGGAAGTATCACGGTATCCAAAAGGTGGGAAAGGTTACATGTTAAACCTACAGACCAATTATCTTGCCGGGAGGACAGCAGACCTTTCTTATTTGATATTAGCTGAGCAACAGTTAGACTTACCTGGTTATGCTAAAAAATTATTACAGGAATCAAGGCAATAATAAACTGACAAATGACAGTATGGATACTCAGGTATGCGAATATTTTAGAAGGAGTGAAGATTATTCAACTGTGACGACGATCCCCCTGTCACCAAGGTTCCCATCAGTATCAGTTACCTGGAAAGAAAATGTATAATTACCTGTAGCAGAAGGACCTTCAAGGTAAATTGAATCCAGATATACATCGGCTGGAATATTTGTATTGGGGAATCCTTGCTGATCAATTCCGTCCATCAAAACAGTAAATGAGGATAGGTCAAATTTGCCCTTGCTGGCTTCCCATTTGAATTTCAGCAGACCACCGGCGCTGATCGTGGTATTACTGGTCATAAAACTCCCGTTCAATAATGTTACTGTCGGATTCTTTTTATCCTCGCATCCGGAGAAAGAGACCACCAGTAGTATTAGGATCAAATAGACTTGTTTGTATTTCATAACAATAAAAATAACGTAATTGGCAGGGAAATTAGTATTATTAACGGCTGCAGAATTCAGTCAGTACACCAAAGGTGGATTTCGGGTGGAGAAACCCGATTTTCAATCCCTCAGCCCCCTTGCGCGAAATTTTGTCAATCAGCTGCACACCTTTATCCTCTGCCTCCTTCAAAGCCTGGTCCGCATCATCCATGGCAAAAGCAATGTGGTGGACACCGGGTCCTCTTTTTTCAATATATTTACCTACCGGTCCCTCAGGATCGGTAGATTCCAGCAATTCAATCTTGGTCTCTCCTATCCTGAAAAAAGCCGTTCTTACTTTCTGGTCCTTCACCTCTTCTACGGCATAGCATTCCAGTCCCAATACCTCTTCATAATACCTGATCGCTTCTTGCAGGTTGCTGACCGCAATACCAATATGTTCAATATGGTTTGGTTTCATGATGTCTCTCTTAATTAATTGTTTTTTTCAATTCTTGCTGTGTGGAATACTTCCTGAATTTTGGTACGCACATTCATTTCAACCAGCTTAGGATTATCCTGGTCAGGGTGTATCCTGTTCGAAAGGAAAACATAGATGATGCCGGATTCCGGGTCAGCCCAGGCGATGGTCCCGGTAAATCCTGAGTGGCCGAAGCTGGAGGCTGAAACACACTGACAGGTAGGCCCCTCTTTGTCATAATCCATTTCAGGCTTATCGAATCCCAATCCCCTGCGGTTCCCGTTTCTCTTATTGGGACTGGATTTAAACAGGTCCAGAATATCCGGATCAATGAATTGTTCACCCCCGTAAGTTCCATCATTCAGGTACATCTGCATGATCTTCGCCAGGTCATTCGCATTGGAAAAGATCCCTGCATGGCAGGCCACACCACCCAGCATAGCCGCACCAGGATCATGAACATACCCCTGCAAGTAGCTGTCTCCTGAAGACCAGGTCATTCTCTGTGGGCACAATACTGGATTTTGAAAATCTTTGCAGCGGCAGGTAACCGGTATATTTGGCACCCAGTGGATTGAAAACCAAATCACTGATATAATCTTCAAGGGGCATTCCTGTAATATCCTCGATGATCCTGTGAAAGAAATAATATCCCAGGTCGCTGTACAGGTATTCCTTCCTACTATGCAGCTCAGAGTTGACTATCCAGAGTAATATGCTGTCCCGGTATGATTTATTGATATATAGATTATCTGCTACCTGCTCGGGAAAATCATCTGAATATTCCCTGGCATAAACACTGTCTACATAGGTAAGATTCTTGTTCAGGTAAATATGATTGGCCAGTTTATACGGGAACCTGCTCGACAGCCTTCTGCTGATCAGGGGCTCATATTTAACCATGGGCTCAATGGTGGAATAGTAAAAGGGGATAAAGGGTGTAAGCCTGGCCTGGTGAGTTAGTATATCCTTGATCACCAGGTCCCCTTTGTCACATGTATCCAGATCGGGGATGTAATTTTTCAGGCTGTCGTTCACATTGAATAAGCCTTCTTCAGTCAGTTTCATCAGGACAGGCAGGGTTGATGCAATTTTGGTTATGGAGGCTATATCATACAGGTCAGTCCAATTTACTGAATCTTTCCTGGCATAGGTATGATGTCCGAATACTTCATGATAGAAAACCAGTCCATTTCGTGCTGCCAGGATCTGGCATCCCGGCATTACTTTTTGCTGTATGGCATCCAGGACTATGGAATCTGCTTTGTATAACTTCCTGGAGTCAATCCCTGCCTCCTCAGGATAACCATAGCTGAGCCGGTAATCGCCGGGGGTGGTGATACCGGATCCCGACTTGTAAGCCCTGCCGGAACTGACGGGCATTTTACCGGCTGCCGGGATCCCACCGAATATCAGCTGGGGGCATGTCTGCTGTACCAGATCATTATCTTCATAGCACATGAGAAGTCCTGCGAACTTTTCCCCGAAGGATGAAGCTCCGAGGCTGTAAGGATTGGCAAATATACAGGCTATGGTGGGCTTCACCCTGGAAAGCATATTCAGGAACAGGACAGAATTCTCGGTGATGCCATAATTATTGGACACCCTCATATCTGTGTTATGGACCCCGGCTATTACCAGGTTAAAGGAATCAAGACTGTTCAACAGCCTGATATAGGACTCTGCCGGTGCATCCCGCCGGATATTGAAATGCGTGGCCGGCAGATAGAGATCGACAGACTCCTGGAAGGCGTTCTTCTCTGTGCTTCCTATGGCTACTGTTGCCAGCTTCAGGGTATCCAGTTCCATAAGAGGGAGTATTTCCCCTTTGTTCCGGACCAGGGTCAGGGAAGCCTTCACCAACCTGGATTGGGTTGTCCGATACTTATTACTGTGAAGATCTTCATAAAGGTTTTCTGTCTCCAGTGCCCGATTTTCGGAAAGCCCTGCCCAGTATTTCGCAGCCAGGATCTTTTTGCAGCTCTCCTCGACCCTCTCCCAGCCAATCTCACCATTGCGGATCTTCTTCTTTATGGTGCTGATCGACTTGCCAACGTCAGATGGGATCAGGAGCATATCATTCCCTGCTTCAAAGGCCAGGGCTTCCAGGTCACCCGGCTCGTGAAAATCATCTGCCCCGGCCATGTCAAGGGCATCTGTCACGATCAGTCCTTTAAATCCCATTTCCTCTCTCAGTATACCGGTAACAATTTTTTTCGATAAGGATGAGGCCCGGTTGCTTGTGGAATCAAGGGCCGGCAGATGGAGATGGGCTGTCATCACTCCGGCCAGTCCCATTTTTATGGCTTCCTGGAAAGGATAAAGCTCGGTGGACCAGAGACGTTTCTTACCATGCGGGATGACCGGAAGTGTAAAATGTGAATCCGATTCAGTATCTCCGTGACCCGGAAAATGTTTGGCCGTACACAATACGCCTCCATCCTGCAGCCCATTAAAATAGGCTATGCCTTTAAGGCTCACATTCTGGACATCTTCCCCAAAGGAACGGCTGTTGATCACAGGATTCCTTGGATTGTTATTTACATCCAGTACGGGCGCCAGGTTCATATGTACACCAATACTTTTCATCTGGGCTGCGATATCGAGTCCCATTTGATAAATAAGATCTTCATCCTGTATGGCCCCAAGCATCATTTGCCGGGGATAGCTGAGGCTGCTGTCAAGCCGCATTCCCAATCCCCATTCAAAATCCTGGGCAACCATCAGGGGTGTCTTGCTTTCCGCCTGGTAAAGGTTGGTCAAATTTACCTGCCGTACCGGTCCCCCTTGAAAAAAACACAGGCCACCAATATTGTACTTCTTGATGAGTTTCAGGATGGATTCCACATGTTCCTGATCCTTATTGGAATATGCCCTGACCATAAAAAGCTGCGCGATCCTCTCCTCCTTTGAGAGGGATTCGTAGACAGAATCGACCCAGGCATTGCTTGAATCCAGAAAGGGCGGATCTATCCTCTCGCGCATTGACGCAACAGGCTCCGGTAAAAAATGAAAGCTGGAGGTAACCAGTAAACTGGCAAGGATCACTAAAAAATTATAGATCGTCCGCTGAAAACGCATACTCTCTGAAAATCTGAAACCACTCATAGCAAAGATAACTGTCCTTAACATGTTATGTACGCATTTATACCAAAAAACGTTATAGGGCATGCAGAAATCAGTGATTTAATTATATTTTCGGCCATTATTAATATTCATTCAAATCATAATCATCATATCATGAAGAAATTATTTCTGTTTGTTTTTTTCTTTGCAACACTTTCTTTGTTCAATCTAAATGCCAGTGATGAGGCCAGGCTGATGCGATTCCCTGCCATTCACGGGGAGCAACTTGTCTTTTCTTATGCAGGAGACCTGTATACGGTTGACAGTGAAGGCGGAATGGCAAGAAAACTTACCAGTCACAATGGTTACGAAGTATTCCCCCGGTTTTCTCCGGACGGGAAACAGATCGCTTTTACGGGTCAGTATGACGGCAATACTGAAGTTTTTGTCATACCTGCAGCCGGAGGGAGTCCGAAACGCCTGACCCATACGGCCACCCTGGGCAGGGATAATGTTTCTGATCGCATGGGACCGAATAACATTGTGATGAACTGGACACCGGATGGTAAATACATCACTTACCGTTCCCGTAAACAATCCTTCAATTCCTTCATCGGACAACTTTACAGAGTATCAGCGGAAGGAGGATTAAGTGAGGAGCTGCCCCTGCCTGCAGGTGGATTCTGTTCCTATTCCCCGGATGGAGGCAAACTTGCCTATAACCGGATCTTCCGTGAGTTCCGGACCTGGAAATATTACCGCGGCGGGATGGCGGATGAGATATGGATCCATGATCTCAATGCCCGGACCACAGAAAAAATCACAGATAATAAAGAGCAGGACATCATCCCTATGTGGGCAGGAGAAGAGATATTCTTTCTCTCGGACCGGGACCGGTGCATGAATGTTTTTGTATATAATACATCGACCAGGCAAACCAGCAAGGTAACTGATTTCACAGAGTACGATGTTAAGTTCCCATCTCTTGGAAACGGACAGATCGTATTTGAAAACGGAGGCTACATCTATAAGCTGGACATAAGTACCAAGGAATACGATAAGGTTCCCATACAAATTGCCAATGACAACACCTACAGCCGCACAGCATTAATTGATGCCAGCCAGTCCATACAGAGCGGTGATCTTTCCCCCAATGGAGAGCGGGTTGTATTCAGTTCACGCGGGGAACTCTTTTCCCTCCCCGCCAAACACGGCATCACCCGGAACCTGACGCAAACAGCAGGTGCCCATGAGAGGGTCGTCAGCTGGTCCCCCGATGGTAAATACATTGCCTATTTCTCCGATGAATCAGGTGAATTTGAAGTGTACATCATGAAGCAGGACGGATCGGAAAAGCCTGTACAGTTAACCAGTGATTCAAAGAGCTATCTCTACGAGCTGGAATGGTCGCCTGACAGCAAAAAGATCCTTTTCAGTGACCGGAAATTCCAGTTACAATATGTGGATATTGATTCGAAAAAAGTCACCCTGGTGAAAAAATCCATAGATACGGAATTGAATGACTTCGACTGGTCTCCCGACAGTAAATGGATCGCCTATGCTGATAATGATATAAATCAGTTCGGCGTCATCTACCTGTTCAATACGGAAGATGGTAAAACCTATCCAGTAACTGATAACTGGTATGAATCAGGTAACCCTTATTTCTCACCTGATGGAAAATACCTGTATTTTGCATCTTCCAGGGATTTCAATCCGACCTACTCACAAACCGAATGGAACCATTCCTATTCCAATATGGATAAGGTATACCTGGTGACCCTTTCCAAAGATACCCCTTCCCCATTTGCTCCTGAAAATGATGAGGTGAAGACGGATGAAGCAGAAGAAGAGGATAAGGACAATGGTAAGGATAAAGAAAAGGACAAAGAGAATGGTGAAGAGGCAGATGAAAAAAGCACCGCTATCGATACGGATGGATTGAATGCCAGGATACTGTCACTTCCCATCAAGGCTTCCAACTACTTCAGCATTGAGTCTGCAACAGACAAGGTTTATTACATCGAAAGATCCTCGTTCGGCGGCCCTATGACCGCAAAGGTTTTCGACCTCAAGACCAAAAAGGAAACTGATCTCGGTCCGGGTATCATCTTCACCATTTCAGCCAATGGCAAAAAAATGCTGGTCATCCAGCAGGGTAAATATGCAGTGATCGACCTGCCCCAGGGCAAGGTAAGCCTCGATGAAACCATAGATCTGTCTGACATGAAAGTTTTGACGGACTACCCTGCAGAATGGAAGCAGATCTTTGATGAGAGCTGGAGGCATATGCGTGATTTCTTTTATGTGGAAAATATGCACGGCCTGGACTGGGAAGCCATGCATGAAAAATATGCCGTCCTACTACCCTATGTCAATCACCGCTACGACCTGACCTATGTGATCGGGGAAATGATCAGCGAACTTTCTGTGGGACATGCCTATGTGAATTCACCTAATAATGCCGGGGTTCCGGAACGGATACAAATGGGATTGCTGGGTGCAAAACTTTCCAGGCATTCATCCGGCTACTATCTTGTTGATAAGATACTGGAGGGGGCCAACTGGAGTACTGCTCTTCGCTCACCCCTCACAGAGGTTGGGGTGAACATCAGTGAAGGAGACCTTTTACTGGCCGTTAATGGGAAGTCCACCAGGGAAATGAATGATATTTATACTGCCCTGGTAAATACTGCAGGAAAGACCATTGAACTGACAACCAATGCCGAACCCTCCATGGAGGGTGCCAATAAATCCCTCGTCAAGCCCATTGCAGATGAATCGGCACTGTATTATTATAACTGGGTGCAGGATAATATCAGAAAGGTGAATGAAGCTACCGATGGACAGATCGGTTATATCCATATCCCTGATATGTCGGTAAACGGCCTGAATGAATTTGTGAAATATTTCTACCCCCAGCTGAAGAATAAGAAAGGGTTGATCATCGATGACCGTGGAAACGGAGGGGGCAATGTATCATCCATGATCATCGAAAGGCTCCGGAGAGAATTGACGCATGCCCGCAACATGCGTGGTATACCTTACGGTAGTACAACCCCGGAGGCCATGGTCCTCGGTCCCAAAGTAATGTTGATCAACTATGCCTCAGCTTCTGATGGAGATCTATTCCCTTACCAGTTCAAGACCCTCAAACTCGGGACCATCATTGGTACCCGTACCTGGGGTGGTGTCGTGGGCATAAGGGGCACCCTGCCATTTATCGACGGAGGAGTATTGATGAGGCCGGAGTTTTCGACTTACTCAGCCACAGAGAGCAAGTGGGTGATCGAAGGTTTAGGTGTGGAACCGGATATCTATCTGGACAATGATCCGGCAAAGGAATATGACGGAGATGATGAGCAGCTGAACAAAGCCATTGAGGTCATCCTGGAACAGCTTGACCAGTACCAGCCAGTGCCGCCCCTGCCGGCTGATCCTGACAAAAGTCGATAATTACTCATGAATATATTAATTTCAGGACTGACTTTTGCAAATAACCAAAGAAGGTCCTGTAATTAATATATTCCACTCATGATCCACTACTCAGGTGAAAATCATACTAGAAATTAATTCATGGCGTTTTAAAAACAACCCCAATCCTAAAAGTCATGAATTACAAGATCAAAACCATCTCCGTATTCATTTCCATCCTTGCCTTTTTTTTCTCAGCAAGCAGCTTATCAGCCCAGGACATCCAAAAAAGTCTCGCAATCAAGCTCTATACCAATTTCTTATGGGATAATACCGGAGAATTGACCGAGACCCAATTTGGTTATTTCTCTCCTGCCATGGTAATAAACCAGCCCAATGGGAACTTTCATGAAATTGAGCTTTCCAGGCTGCAGTTTAACAAGACCATGGGTGAAATCATCATTATTACGGACAGCACCGGCAATCCTATTCAAAGAGTTTATGAAAATGTAACCAAAGATATCTTTGTAGGTTTTCGATACGAGTATAGTATCAGGTTCCTGAAGAGAAAGGAGGAGGCCAGGCTCAGGCCCTACCTTGGATTATCAGTCAATCCATATTATTCATACCTGAGGTATGATCCTATGGTATCTTCGAGTTTTCCGTCAACGGGCCATATTTTCGGAGCAGATTTCTCCCTCATTCCACGGATCAATATTTTTTGAATGAAAAATGGTTTGTTGATTTGAATATTCCCATTAACCTGGTCGGGATGAGTGTTCAAAATGTCAGGGTGGAAAACCCAACTATGCCGGAAAATGAAAGAACCACATCCACGGTAGAATTTACTGAATTCCCTGCCATTTTCCAGTTTCGAATAGGCCTGGGGCTCACCCTGTAAATCCTTAGAAAATCCATGCTTTTCTATTCTGCTGGCGGGAGAAAATGAGCCGGCCCATCTGGCTGAGAGGGATCAGCCTGTTTTTCGCCTCAAGGTTTGGAAAAGCTGCCTTCTGCATTTAGTCCTCGCTACTGGTAGTCACAACAAATTTGAATCCTATTTTTTCCAGGCTTTAATCATGGCATCTGATTCCCTGGTACCGGCCATGAGCTGAATGAGGTCTGCATATCGGTTATGAAAGGTCTAGAGACCTACAAAGTGCCAGATGTAGCTTTCAAAGGATGCAAATTCCTCGTGGATCCCGAGAAATTTTCTGGCATTGTTGCTAATTACCAGGATTTTTTAACTGGTTTCTGATGATGTTTTCATTGGAAAGCAATTCAATAATCCTCTGCCCAAAGGAAAAAATGCTCTTAATTTTCAGGGCAACCTTAAATGATAAGGTAATTCAAAGTGAAAAAGTTTGAAAAAATTATACTTTCTGATAACTTTAGTCTTCTGATCCCCTAACAAATTAATTCTCAAAAGATGAAGAACATTACAATCACCCTGTTTTCTACTTTGCTTTTCTTTGGAATTGCGAATTCCCAAACAACAATACCAGACAGCACCGAAGTATCTGGTATCTGGACCAAAGCTGGATCTCCTTATTTAATAGAAGGGGAAATCACTGTACCCAATGGTGATACATTAATTATTGAAAGCGGTGTCCGGATTGAAATGATGGGATGGTATAAATTCAATGTAAAAGGACATTTTGAAGCACTGGGGAGGGAGGGGGATACTATAGTGTTTACGACAAATCATCCCGATAGCACCTGGCACGGACTCAGGTTTGACTGGCCCAGGGATACAGTAAGATTAAACTATGTTAAAATTGAGAATGGCCATGCTGAACTTATAGGCTCGGGATGGGGATATAACAGGGACGGAGGTGGAATTTATGCGAGTCATGGAAATTATATCATTGAGCACTCTTTGATCCAGAATAACTATGCTGAATCCGCTGGAGGTGGATGTTACTTCCAATATGCATATGTTAAATTTGATAATTCCAGAGTAAGTGGCAATTCCAGCACATATGGTGGTGGAATTAGTATGCAGGATCCTGATTCCAGATTGATATTAATAAATTCCATTATTAGAGGAAATGATTGTACACAGAATGGAGGAGGAATAAATTGTAACTACACCCCCTTTTCAATTTATAATTGCGAAATCTACTGGTAATACTGCCAGATGGGGAGGTGGTATATATAATGGATATGTCAGATCCGATTTTTTTCTTGTTTCAAATTCCTTAATCTCAAAAAATACTGCTGAAAGGGGTAGTGGTTTTTATGGTTACAGTAATTATTCCAATGGCATTTTCTCACAATGCTCGTTCATAGGAAATGTAGCAACATGCAAACAACTTTTTTGGAACAACCATCACAAAACACGGCAGCAATTATGACTCTTATTTTGCTAACTGCTTGATCATTGAGAATCAGAATTATATATGTCTGTCAACGTCTAATGCAAACACAATCTTTGAAAATTCAATTCTTAGGGATAACGGTGACATTCTGGATATAAATCAATCGGATATAATCGATTTCAATTATTCAAATACCGACACAGATTTTGAAGGTACAGGGAACATTAATGAAGATCCACAATTTATTGATCCCAATAATGGAGATTATACTTTGGCAGCAGGTTCACCGTGTATAAATACTGGAAGTCCGCGGTTTCTGCTTTACGACGAAGACGGAACAAGAAATGACATGGGAGTTTTCGGAGGATCCGGGTTGGTTTCCATTCCAACAAATGACACAATCGATTACGGGCCCGCTGCTGCCGGAGATGTATATTATTTACAGCTGATAAATACCAGGAATGAGTCTGTTTCTTTGCAATCTATCAGTTTCACTGACACAGATAATTTTTCCAGTTCAACGGCATTTCCAATTATAATAAATGCATTAGACAGTGTACGGTTACCCATCGAATACCATGCTCAAACCATTGGCGAATTTCAGGAAGAACTAACAATTACAAGTGCGGATTTTTATGGTACTACAGAGGTACAATTCCAATTAATAGGATATTCAGGAACATTTGGTGAATTGACCGGCAACTTATCCAAATCCAATTCACCATATTTGGTTACCGGTGATATCACCGTTCCTGCAAATGATTCCCTCAGCATAGAGCCTGGAGTAGAATTACAGTTTGCCGGGAAATTCCAGATCAATGTCTTTGGTCAGTTCCAGGCCATAGGTACTGAAACGGATAGTATTAATTTCAGTACAGTTCATCAGGACAGTCTGTGGGGAGGGATCCTTCTCCTCGAGTCACAAAGAAACAATCATTTGAAGTTTGTGAATATTTCCAGAGCAACAAAATCAAAATCGTTTGGCAATTACTATGATGAATATGGTGCTGTATCATGCCGAAAATCAAGGTTGAATGTAGATCACAGTAAATTTGTTGATAATTTGAATCATAATTGTGCAGGAATTGCAGGAATCGAAAGTCGGCTTATTATCAAGAATACCTGGTTTGAAAATAACAATGCGAATTATGATGGCATGATTTTCATTAGGAATGGAGAGATTCTACTCAACAGGATCACCTTCAAAGCCAATGAAGGGGGAACATTATCCGCTGAAGGTTCGGAGTTTGTTATTATCAATTCTCTTATCACTGAACAACAGGAAACTTCATGGGGTCATTTTAACATAAATAATTCACATGGTTTGGTCTCAAACTGTATACTCTTTGACAACATTGAGTGGCGTCCACTTTTCAGGTTGTATCAAGCGAACCTTGAAGTCCTTAATTCAATCCTCTGGGACAATGGAGAAAATCTTTTTGATATTGGATATCAAAGCCAGGTTAATGTGAATTATTCAAATATTCAGGGAGGCTATGAGGGTACCGGAAATATTGATACTGATCCCAATTTCGAAGATTCCGGAAACGGTAATTTTCAATTGGCAGGCGGATCTCCCTGCATCAATGCAGGATTTCCGTCATCCCTGTATGATGATATGGATGGATCCAGAAATGATATGGGGCTTTATGGAGGCAATGGACTGAATGCCTCTCCTCCCATTATCGAATTTGGAAATACAGGAAAGGGACAGGAAAAAGATATCACTTTAAAAATTTATAATCTCAGAGAAACACCTGTAAATCTTTCATCGATTACCATAACAGATATCGAGAATTTTAATCTGCAAAATGCCGGAGGAGGAATCCTTGAGAGCTATTCTACGGATACCACATTGGTAACTGTACTGCCTGTTGAGACGGGACTGATAAACGAACATATCGTTCTGGGGAGCCCTGATCTGATCAACGGAGAATACTGCCATGATTCCGGTAGCTGTCAATGCGGGATACTGGCAGGGGGAAGTCAGTGGTATTTGGACGAAAGAAAATTCACCTTATATATTTGGTGGGGACATTACTGTGCCAGAAGGAAAATCATTGACCATAGAACCAGGGGTTCTTGTTCAAATCGATACGATTTATGCCGGGTCCAATGCTGAATTCAAAGTCCAGGGTAGCATTCATGCTTCTGGTAAAGAAACAGATAGCATCACCTTTTCGACCCTCCAGGATGGTATGGGTCTATGGAAAGGTATTGTACTGGAAGATACTGCCTCATTTTCATATTGTATTATGGAAAATGCCACTAATGGAATAGAGGTTCGAACCAGAAACATCACAATTGTCAACTGTGATATCAGAGACAATTCCAAAAACGGTGTTTACTGGAATGGTGGAGACCTCCGGGTAGGTGGGACCATTTTAAATTCCATCATATCAAATAATCAGGCATACGGTATGTATTGTTATGCAGGTTGTTATGATGAGAGCGCATCTGCATTACCGCTTATTAAGAATAATATAGTCCGAAACAATCAGCTTGGAGGTATTTATATATCGGGAGATGGTTATGTACCTGGTGGTTGGACAGCTGCATCAAGGTCTGCCTCCAGCAGTCCTGATCTGATAAACAATTTCATACATGAAAACAATGGGCCCGGACTTATTGTAAAAGCATTCGGTGACTTTGCTGAGGGAACACCTTTTGATCTGAGAAGGTACGGGAATGCCAATCCGCAATTGATCAATAATGTTATCAGCAAAAATCAAATGGCCATAGATGTATACTGAAAGTTCTCTGAATGCAAATATTAATATTAATATGACCAATAATACGCTCTGGGATAATGGGACTGTAGCAGTAAATCTAGACCGCGGTACCATCGAAATTACCAATTCAATAATCTGGGGTAGTCAGACGGAAAGTATTCAGGGTGCCAATGAGGCAGAGATCAAGCTTGGCTTTAGCAATCTGAAGACTTTAGCAAGTGGAGAAAATATCATCAGCCAGGATCCACTGTTTGTATCACCTGACTCTACCGATTTCAGGATTACATGTCTATCCCCATGCGTTAATACAGGAGATCCTTCAACTGATACAACAGGGTTCTATTTTGATTTTTATGGAGACATGCGCATTTATGCTGGGATCATTGATATGGGAGCGGCGGAAAATAAGGAATTGCCTCAGATCGTAAAACATCCTGTTGATATGAAAAGCTGTTTGGGAGAAAGAGCAGAAATAAGCTTTTGTTGCTGATGGAGAAGGGATTGAGTATGAATGGTACCAACCTGGAGCATCAACCTCGATAAGCAATGACTCAACGTTGGTATTTGATCCTGCAGAACAAAGCCATTCAGGGAATTATTTCTGTACCATAAGTAATCACTGTAATATCAGCTTAATAAGTGATACGGCAGAATTGACGGTTTTCCCATTCCCCCCACCACTCGCTTCATTTGACTATACCACTTCGGGTGGAGAAATTAGTCTTCAGAATTCCTCCGAAAATTCAACAGTCTATATGTGGGATTTTGGAGATGGTGATACTTCAAATGCCGAAAATCCAATACATACTTATAATAACAGTGATGAATATACGGTGGTTCTTACTGCTTCCAGTATCTGTGGTGATGACCAGGATAGTACAAGGGTTTTGATTGCAACCTCATTAATAGATTGGTACCAAACAGAGGAATTTATGATCTATCCTAATCCTGCTTCAGATATAGTTTTCCTGAAATTCCGGGATGCAGAAAAGGAAATCAACACCATCCAGGTCCTTGATCTCAAAGGGAACTGTGTTAAGATTATCAAGCCCGAGGAGACGGGTGATGTATTGACCCTTGAACTTCATGGACTTGCAACAGGTGTATATTTCATTAAAGTTGTAAAGGATGAAGATATTTATATTGGCCGACTTAAACTTGAGTGAGAAGGCCCTATTTTTTCACTTATTTAAAATAGCCGGCCCATCGGCTGAGAGGGATGAGCTTACTTTCCACATCAAGGTTTGGAGAAGCTGTTTCCTGCCGGGGTGTTAACATGATCGCCAGCCGGGTAGTGTCAGATGCAGACAGGGGAAGGGAGACGGTAAGCAGGGATGTGCCCGGGTTACTTACTTCATCCGGATGATAGGTGGGCCGGGTTGAGGCTAGGCTGAAATTTCCTTCCCCGGGTTCTAGGATCTGTAGGGTGAGTTGCTCCCCCCCTTGCTTAACACAGCCTGTTGCCCATCGATGTGAATATCTGCAGATGTCAGGATGGCCCATCTCAGCGTATCATCGTTTTTAATTCCCACTACTTCATCCTGGATGAGACATTGTTTCCGGCCAAGCATGGCCAATCCGCGCTGAACACTCCTGGCCTGTCCAACATAAACATCGGAAAGATCAATTACCGCCCCGGCCAGATTTGGTTCCGAATCGTAGGCAATCAGTTTTGCCTGACCATTTACCAGCTGATTCTGGCCATTGATCGTAGGCAGGTTGTGACTGACCGATGAGATCCTGAAATATTTCCATCGTTCCCCTTCGGGCTCGTAATCAAAATAACCCGGGAGTTCATATTCATCGTATCCCAGGTCTTCAACCCATCGCTGACCAAGAGCTTCCAGGATGAAACTTCCGCAGTCGAGGTGCCCATGGTTGATGCCGTTTAATCCTGCCTTGAATCCAATGAAGAAAGCATCCTCCTCCCATGCAGTCCTGAAGTAAACCACATCGGTAAGACCGCGGAAATAGGAGTCCAGTTTGACCGCCGATCTGTCAACCGTACTTCTGGGATCATACCAGACTATCTCCAGGGGGTAAAACCGGTAATAATAAAAATCCTCTCCTGTACCATACTTTGTTGCATCCAGTTCGTTGACATAGGAACTTATCCCTTTGCGCTCAGCCTCGGCAAAAAATGGTTCGTCATAGGCCCCTGCCAGCCAGAACAGGGCCGGGGTTGGCCCCATGGGATTCAGCCTGCAGTCGGAATAATTGAAAAAATTCCCGGAAGGCCCTATCGAGCTGAGGTAAAAATGACCTGAATTTTTCAACCCGGGAGAAGCAGAGAGATCAAAATCTGTAGCCAGGGCTGATTCCAGTGAAGATATAAGCATCGCCAGGTAGTTGGTCCCATACATCCAGTAACTGGGTCCCTCAAACCAGGCACCTTCGGGTGCATAGCTTTGCAATCCATTGGGCAGGGATTCCATGGCCCTGTCCAGAACCTCCCTTGCCAGGTCGGGCTCCTCATCAGCAATGGCAAGCGCTGCCATGATCATTCCACCATTACAGACAAAATTCCAGTTATTGATCTTTTTGCAAACCCCTCGGGATATATCTCCAGTCCCGCTCTAAGACCCTTTTCAATCAATGCCGTCCGTATGGTCTCCCTGTCCTTATCCGAAAGTACCTCGAAGAGCCAGTCATAGCCAATGGCCAGGGCCGTACTCATCTCTGCCACATCGAGGAAGTGGTTGGGATTCCAGGTAGGGAAACTGGCCGCAGCCAGCATCTCTGCCATGGCCCTTTCAGCATAATGTAATTCACCGCTCAGCCGGAATGCCATAGAAAGTGTCATCACCTTTGCAAGGCAATCCCGGCTTATGGATAATTGATCCGTGCCTTCTGGCTTATACTGTACAGAGGGCAGTATAATCATCTGCTCCGCCAGGTTCATTAAAGTTACGATTGATTGCTGAAGCAGGGTATCTCCTTCGGCCAATTTTTCTATCCTTTCTTGTGAATCCCGGGTAAAGATCAGCCTGGGATGATCTTTCCGGAGTCTTGCATCCAGATCGCTCTGCTGACAGGAAACCAGAAAAATCGATAAAGTTCCAAGGCAGATAAATGAAAGAACGTTGAACCTGAACATATCGGCTAGGTATTTAATTCTTTGTAACGGAAACAATAGGTCATGTGATCGTTGACCATGCCGGCCGCCTGCATATAGGCATAGCAGATAGTGGATCCGACAAACTTGAATCCTCTTTTTTTCAGGTCCTTGCTCATGGCATCTGAATCACTGGTACTGGCCGGGATCTGGCTGAGTTCAGTGAACCGGTTCTGGATGGTTTTGTGATCCACAAATTGCCAGATATAGTTGTCAAATGATCCGAATTCTTCGCGGACCTCAAGGAATTTTTGGGCATTGTTTATGGTTGCCCGTATTTTTAACTGGTTCCTTATGATCTTTTCATTGGTCAGCAATTCCTGGATTTTTGGCTCATTATAGGAAGCTATCTTCTCAAAATCGAAATCATCGAATGCCTCCCGGAATCCTTCCCGCTTTTTAAGGACAATGGACCAGCTGAGGCCGGCCTGGAACAGGTCCAGTACAAAGAATTCAAAATGCTTGTGGTCATCATGGACCGGCACACCCCATTCCCGGTCATGATATGCTATCATGAGGGGATCGCTGCCGGGCCAGGCACAGGTAGACCTGTTGTCTGATGCTAATTCAGCCATGATCCTTTGTCTTTTTCCCACAGCGTGATGAAATATTCGATGGACCGGTCGTAGGTCTTTTCTGCGTTATCAGGAAAATAACAGGCCGGCAGCTGACCACTCCTCCTGTGATAGTGCAGGCAGTCACAGCAGACGGCATGCTTGCTGCAGGGATATGTACAATTACAATACTGGCTGTTTTGGTCTTTCTTACATTCCATAGTAGTGGTTTAAAACATTTCATTCCAGAAGCTGGCAGAAGCATTACCGGCAGATCACCTGGACAGCACTTTTAGCTCTGTACGCCGGTTAAGGGCTCTGCCCTCTTCCGTTTCATTTATTGTGACAGGATCTTCCATTCCATATCCCCTGGATTCAATCCTTTCCTGCTGGATTCCGCTGGCAACCAGGTAGGCAGCACTTCTCCGGCGCGCTTTCCAGATAGCCAGAGATTATGTTCATTGCTGCCTGTGTTGTCGGTATACCCCCCAATCTCAACAATCAGGGCCGGATTGGACTCCATGAATACTACCACCTTGTCCAGTTCCACCATTGACTTGGAACCCAGGGCAAAGGAATCTGTTTCATAAAAAACGTTCCTGAGTACAATACGTTCCCCAATGTCAATGGGATTCAAGGCAATGTCCTTCAGGAAAGGTTCGTTACGGCTATAGATCTTATCGAATGCGAAATTTTCAGAATGGAACAGGTAAGCCGGTCTGGAAACATTCAGTGCATAATCTGCATCTACCGGGATGACCACCAGGAATTCACCATTTCCCGGCTCAGAACTTGATTCGATGACTTTTTTACGGGTTTCCAGGTCAATCAATTCAAAATGTGCCTCCAACGGCTTATTCGACTGGCTGTCAAATACCTTTCCCTTCATATAGGATACCCTGTTGGGTTGTGCCTCCTTATACAATGCAAAAGAAAAAATATCCCTCCCCCTGCCGCTGAGCCTGGTGGATGAAAAATATGCCATATCTGCCTTTGCATTTACGATCAAACCTTCTTCATGGTGATGCGTATTGATGGGATAACCCAGGTTTACGGGTTTACTCCAGGTGCTGTCATTGATCCTGCGGGACATGTATATATCAAAACCACCCATGCCGGGCCAGCCTGTTGAGCTGAAGTACATGGTTTTGTTATCCGGGTGTATGAACGGGGATTGGTCATATGCCCTCGAGTTGATGTTTTCACCCAGGTTAACAGGGGGGCTCCAATCCCCGCCGGGAAGCCTTGAGGACATCCAGAGATCATATTTCCCCAGACCACCGGGACGGTCACTGGTAAAATAAACAGACCTGCCATCTGCAGACAGTGAAGGTTGTTTCTCACTATGCTGGCTATTGATGGCGGGTCCCATGTTAACAGGAACACTCCAGCTGCCTTTCTCCCATACTGAAAAATACAGATCACATAAACCATACCCATCTTCCCGGCCACATGCTGTGAAGACCATGAACCTCCCGTTGCCGGAAATGGACTGGGCGCCTTCATTATCATATGTATTTAATGGCCTCCCTGCATTCCGGGCAGGCTGCCAGGCCCCGTCCTCATACCGGCTGTAATAAAGATCCTCCTGGCGATTGCCCCTGGTCACCGGATTCCTGGCATCAATGGGCAGTAACATCGTAAAGACCATAATGGATTCATCGGCCGATAAGCTGGGCCAGTATTCGTCATTCTCCGAGTTAATATTGGGTCCCAGGTTCTCCGGCTCAAAAGGCACCGGATTTTCCATGGCATGAATGGCGAAATCACAGGATGCCAAAATTTCCATGGCAGATTCCTTCAGGGTGACCTTGATATCATCTATCGCCAGGAAGCTTTGCATATGATGACGTGCATCCTTGTACCAGCCCAGTTCCATCTCATTCAACCCGAGAAAGTACAGAGCATTCGGAAAGAAAAGAGAATCCAGTTCTATGGCCTGCTGATAAGATCCTATGGATTCTTCCAGTCTTCCGGCATCCGTGTATACCTGTGCCAGTATTAACCATGCTTCAATGAATTCCGGTTCCAGGACGATGGCTTTTTTCAGCGTGGATTCTGCCCTGCTATAATCATGCAGCACATAATACTGCCTCGCTGTCTCAAAATGACTGATGGCACGTTTATTATCAATGGTGTAGTCGTGTTGCCCATACAGCCATCCGGAGCTTATCATAAGTCCTATTAGAAGGAAAAGTCTCATCAGCATTACAATATATATAGGGCTATTGCAGAAATTATACCATAATTATGGCATTCACCGAACATGGTCCCCAAGGTTCAAAGTATAAACGGATGCCGGCCATGAGGACATCTCACAGGAAATATAGATCCTCCCTTCTGTCTGGATCGCAATTCCTTCTGTTTGCAGATCATATTTCTCCGGAAAGTCAATTCGCTTTGTAGACTCCATAGTATAATTACTGAAATCAAAACCCCGTATTTCCCAGACAAAAGGAATATAATCCTTGTACCCTACCAGCATGATCATACTACTGTCTTCCGGATGGATGTCTGCCCCTGTAACCAGTCCATCTGCATCAAAAGTAGCTGCAGGCCATAAGGTGTAGTTACCCGGACTGGCAGAGCAGATGTAGAGGTCCGTTTCCTGATTTTCCCAATCTTTTGTAAAAAGGTACAAACTATCATTCATGGCAAAGGCCGCTTCACAATCATAAGGGCTCCTGGTGAAATGCCCGCTGTTTGGCTCCTTATCGCCATAACGGTAAGTAATGATGTCCGGGTGTATCCTTGCATTTCCAGCTATTGGTATGGAATCTTTAAGTACCTTATAGATGGTGAGTTCATCCCGGCGTCCAAAATTATTTCCAATGTCAAAAATGTATATAAAATCCTCATCCTGCGCCAGTTCTTCCCAGTCCCGGTTACTCCCACCTTCAACATAAATGGCCTGGATACATTTACCTGTCCTTCATATCTACAGAGAATAACACAGGATCACCCCCGCTGTCATTAATGGTCCATAGCTTATCCCGGTACCAGATAAGGCCTGAATTCTCAAGTACGATGTTATCAAGGTATTCAGTATGAAGAACCAGCCCTGGAGTATTCCCCCGGGTGGCGTTACTTTTCAGGTTTACCGGTATATTTGCAGCCTGGCTGAAATATCAACAAGAGCAGTAACAGCAGCCATGAAAATAATTTTCCTTTTTTCACTGCATACATTAGAGGATTGTTAATCCATGTCCAGTAAACCGGCCATTTTCTCAAAGATATCAGTATTTTCATAGATACCGGCAAAACTTTCTGCTCCGGGTCCATATGCAAATACCGGAACCATGACACCGGTATGGCCCTCTGATCCAAATAATCCGCTAACCTCCCCGGATTTCAGATCTCCCTTTTCAATGGCCATGGCCCCTGTCTCATGATCAGCTGTGACTATAACAAGTGTTTCCGGGTTTTTCCTGGCAAAATCCAATGCTTTCCCGACAGCTTCATCAAAATCTATCATTTCCGACACCAGGTACTCCGTATTATTGTCATGGCCAGCCCAGTCAATCTGAGATCCTTCCACCATCAGGAAGAATCCCTTCTGGTTTTGGGAAAGCCTCCCAATGGCCAGATCGGTAGCCCTTGGCAACAGATCCCCTCTGCCCTTCAATACAGGCGGCATGGCAAGTGAATCCGTAAAAATGGCTATGGGTCCCTGAAAGAGCCGGTTCCACCTCTTCAATTTGCTCTGTTACCTGGTACCCGGCTTCCCTGAACTTTTCAATCAGATCAATTTGATCTTCCCGCTGATTGAAATGGTTCCTGCCACCCCCGATGATAACCTCAAGACCCGCACCGAGAAAATCCATGGCGATCTCCTCATATTTTCCCCGGTCGGGATTATGAGCAACGAAGGAAGCCGGGGTAGCATGCGTGATCGTACTGGTAGCAACAAGTCCGGTAGACAGTCCCGCTTCTTCAGCCATTTCAAGGATGGTCTTCAAGCTATTCCCACTGGTATCCACGGCAATGGCCCCGTTACGTGTTTTCTTTCCGGTGGCAAGGGCTGTGCCACTGGCTCCGGAATCTGTTATATATGAGCTGGCGGAATAAGTTTTCTGGAATCCCACATAGGTGCACTTTTCCAGGTTGAGAAAACCCCCATTGGCTGTCATTCCCGCATAAACCTGGGCTACTCCCATCCCATCCCCTATCATCAGGATAATATTTCTGGGATTTGCTTCAGGGCTTTTTGAATTATCCGTAGTACAGGAGATCATGATGCTTAAATAAAATACATCCAATGATTGCCAAACGGCTTATAAAATAATCTTGTCCTTTTCATAATAATGATCCTTATTTGGTTTAATAATAACAAAAAACTGCCAGATACCAGTCTGTCAGGCTTTCTTTTTTCGGTTGAGAAGCGTAAGACCAGGCTGATAAGTCCCCTGAAAAACAACAACAATACATAGAAAACCAGGGAAAGTATAAATACGACATGAATGGAGGTAAAGAACTCTGCCCAGGAAGTCTGGTAACGAATGATGGAATAGACATTGAAAATAATGGCAGCGATAAAGCATCCCAGCAGCCACTTCAGCTCAGTTCTGATCCTTTTTCCGGAAATGGTAATATCTTTCATAAGGCTACAATTTTTAACTTAACATTAATTCTTCCGGCCATTGGACCACACTGCGCTCCATCATGGCCTGGTCTCCCAGCAGGGTTGCCACGCCTGCATAATATCCATGTTCGGCATTCCCAGGGATGGCCTTGTTTTCCCTTACTGCATTGGCAAAGGCTTCCATTTGCATGTCGGTTCCGTCTGATTGGAGGGCTTTTGTAATATATTTACCCTTGTCCTCGCTTGGATCTTCAGGTACCCAGCTGGGCCCGCCAATGGGAACTGTATCAAATATATCCTTCTCAATCTGGTTGATCAGCTGCAGGATCCCGGGAGCAGGTGGCGGATTCTCAGAAAACAGCCTGGCTGTCTCCATTTCCAGGGTTCCCAGTGGTCCCATAACCTGTTCCTCACAACCATATTTCTTGTTGCTTATGCAGGAATCATAAATGAGATGTGTCCCGGAGGGATAGGTGTAGACCAGGTTAACATTATCAAAAACCTCCCTCCCATCCTTCCAGTAATTAATACTCCCGGATCCACATACTTCAACGGGGATCTCTCCCAGCGCCCAGTTGGCCACCTGTATCTGGTGAGTCCCCAGCTCCGTCATCAGTCCCCTGCTATACTCCCGGTACATCCGCCAGTTGATCTTCCTTTCCAGTCCCGGTGAGGGAACAGGCCTTCTCCAGTCACCGTTCCTGTGCCAGTAAGCCCTGATCTGAGTGATCTTTCCAAGCTTACCTTCACTGGATCATTTCCATCCCTTTCAGGTACCTGACGCTGAATAAACGCTGGTGCCCTATTTGCAGGATCTTCCCGGTCTCCCTGTGTACCTGCATCATGGCAAGGCATTCTTCATTGGTGATGGCCATGGCTTTTTCGCAGAAAACATGTTTGCCTTTGTTCATGGCATCAATGCTCAGCCTGGCATGTTCATTCAGTGGTACCGCAATGACCACCCCCTGGATCTCATCCATTTCCAGCAGTTCCTTGTAATCGGAGAATCCCCTGGCACCGGGGCCGATCAGATTCCCTGCTTCTTCGAGATTTTTGGGATAGTTATCACAATAAGCTACAATTTCTATGTCCGGGATGGTGAGCATGATCTGAGTCAATAACTTCCCCCTGGAGCCTACACCTATCACGGCCAGTTTAACTTTGTGCCTGCTTCCTGTCTCCTGGGCATTCAGGGATTGCAGCCAGGGATTGGCAGCAAGCACTGAGGCTCCGGCCAGCATACTGAAAGATCTGAGAAATTCTCTTCGGTCAAATTGATTTGTTTCCATTGCTAATTAAAACAACTAGGTTAAATATTCGATGGTGGCCGTCCCTTCCGGGTCATAAATGATCCCAACCGCCTTGCTGGCAGGGAATCTGGCCAGTATATTTTTACTTTCAGATTCATCGGCTGCGATCAGGGCTGTGGAAAGGATCTCAGCCTCCAGTGCCGATGATGATTTAACGCTGACATGATGATATTTTCTATCCGTTATTCCCCTGACAGGGTGCAGTATCTGTCCTGGATTACCGGTTTCCCCATGACCCGGAGTTATGCCCGAGGTGGATAAGGATTCGTTTTGCAGATCGAATGATAATAGACTCTTCCCTGTGATCATCTGGTGATTAACTCCTGCCTTCCAACCGGCTCCATGGGGATGGTTCCCCAGGGCCAGAACGGAACTCTCCCCAAAACTAATAAATGCATTCAATATTTCATGAGATAAGAGCAGCTTTCTGATACGCTCAAGGGCATATCCTTTCCCAAATCCTCCAAAATCAACCTGTACCTTCTCATTGCGGAAACGGATGGTCATTTTTTCCGGATCCAGGACTACCTGTTGCATCCCTGAGGAATCCAGATAATTTATGAAAGTTGCTGGATCATACTCTCCCTGCCTGATAAGATCCACTACCGAGCCAAGTGTAATGTCGAACAGTCCACCCGTCAATTCATGATATTCCTTACAGGTCAAAAAGATATTGAATAATTCTTCATCGAGGGATAGGGATTTCTTTCCGGCCAGATGGTTGACCATCCAGACCGGACTGTTTTCCTGGAACCTGCTCATCAGTATTTCCAGCCGCTTCAGTTCCAGTAAAAGAACCTCGGCAAGCCTGTGTCCTTCCTGCCTGGAATGGCCGCAAAAGATCATATCCAGCCGGGTACCCATGGCTGCAAAATGATTATGATACAGCAGGTGATCTTCTGAATAATATGCTGAATCTGCTAGTTTCAGTTCCTGATTTGAATAAAGGCACAAAAATACACATCATATTTAACAAATAATAGAGGTGGAAATTGTATTTTGGTTGAAATTAAATTCCCATGCAAACAATTGGTGTCGGCCTGGTTTCATATGGCATGTCAGGCCACGTTTTTCATGCCCCGCTTTTGTCAGTTAACCCAGGATTCAGGATCATCTCCATCCTTGAACGTACTCGTAGTCTTTCCATGGAAATGTATCCCGAATCAAAAATCATCAGAAATTACCATGAATTGCTAAAAGATGACAGCATTGAGCTTGTTGTGGTAAATACACCGGACAGGTTCCACTTCGGGATGGCCAGGGAAGCACTCGAGGCAGGCAAGCATGTGATCCTTGAAAAACCATTTGTGCTGGACAGCAGAAAGGGTGATGAACTTATCAGCCTCGCAAATGATCAGAAGCGCATGTTGAGTGTATTTCAGAACCGAAGATGGGACGGTGATTTCCTTACCGTCAGGGAAATCCTTGACAAAGGCCTGCTGGGACGACTAGTGGAGTATGAAGCACATTTTGACCGGTACCGGAATTTTATTCCGGAGAATACCTGGAAGGAAGATCCGGCATCAGGTACAGGGATCCTGTACAACCTCGGGTCTCATCTGATCGATCAGGCTCTGGTAATCTTTGGCAATCCAGAACACATCAATGCTGATATCAGGATACAGCGGACAGGCGGTAAGATCGATGATGCGTTCACACTCTGGTTGGGATACCCGGATGTTAAGGTCACGATTAAGGCAGGTTACCTGGTGAAGCAACCCGGACCACGCTATCTTCTGCATGGCACTGAGGGATCCTTCCTTAAACATGGAATTGATCCTCAGGAAGAAGCTCTCAAAAAAGGTATCCTGCCAGCTGGCCCGGAATGGGGTGAAGAAGCCCGGGAGGAATGGGGCCACTTAAACACAGCTATTGGACCACAGGATGGTCCTTACAGAACCCTGCCCGGTAATTACCCGGCCTACTATGAGAACATCTACCAGGTCCTGACAGGAAAAGCAGAACTGTCCGTCACAGCCGACCAGGCCAACAGCGTTGTTAAGGTAATAGAGGCTGCCATCGAAAGCAGTCAATCAGGCCACAGGATCAGGTTCTGATCCCTCTTTCATTTGCGCCGCTACACCCTGTTTAGTATCGAATAATTCAATCAAATTCAATGCTTGTTGAATTTTTGGTATGAATTTTTTATCAAGTGTATAGGCGCTAATCTTTATGTTAATTTTTTCTGAATCTTGAACAACAAATTCTGTTTTTATACTCATAGAAGAAACTATCCAGGGAATATTTAACACATGAATAATTATTTGTTTTTTTAAAGTTTCTATTTCTTTTGTGTAAGGTGCTGTAATACTTAAAGTGCAATGCTTAAAGTGTTTAACGGTTGTACTAATACCAATTACCTGTTTTGATAGTTTACTGTATGGATATTGAACTATTTCACCATTTTCTAATTGGAGATCTATTTTTGTATTTCTCATCTTGATTACTTCTCCAGAAAAATCATCAACTTTTATTCGCTGTCCAATCAGGTTCCCCTGTTGCAGTTTAAATATTGTTCCCTGCACAAAATCTTTTACATTATTCCAGGTTATGATTATAATCAAACCGGAAATAAACATTGAGACAATTGGATTTATTAATGTCAGTTCATAAATTGAATAAAGAAAGAAAATAATCCAAATCATATTTATTACAATAGGTACATGTAACCTCATCGAACTTTGCTTACGTTCGTTCTTGATGAATTTGATTATATATCTATCAAATAATCTATGTGCAACAAAAATGATCAGGGCAGATGCCAGCAATGCCACCAACTTGCTAACCGGAATTTCATTAAGTTGTATCATGTTCAAGTTTATTCTGAAAATATTTTACTAAATAGGTTATGATATAGGGAGAAATACAATAGCCATTTGAGGCTGTCCTTATTACCAAACCTGCTCGTATTAAGCTTTGTAGATTACTATTTACATAATCTTCCGTTTCGGTGTGGTATACCTGTTTCAACCTTCTAAATGTTAAATGTTTGTGCATTAATATTTGCATTAGCATATTTTCCCATTCAGCATTTGTAATTTTCGGGAGGTGGTGGTTTTCAAAATCAGCAAACTGCATCTCTGCCTTTTGTATTTCGACAATATTGCCCAGCCACATGTAAAAAGCCATTCCTATATTTCCGTCTGTAAAAGATGTTATTTTTCTGAATAGATTATTCAATTGTCTTGTGTTCAAATTATCTTCAACTTTATTTTGCCAGATAAATTTCATTCCACCGCTGTGGTGTCTATTCATTATAATTTCTGAAATTTCTGAAACACTCAATGCGGAAGTGTTAATTGTTGCTAATAACTCTTCATCAATATTTATATATTGACGTATGTGTTGATAGAATAGAATATTACAATCAAGAACAAATAAATGCTTATTTCGAAACAGTTTAATTAAATGAACAATCTGCTCCAGGCAAGCAGATCCTGATGGACTCCTGGTCCACCACAATTCTAAGTCTTCAAAAACAAGGGTAGATTTTTTCTTTAGCTGTTTTATTATAGCAATGGAATCTCCCTGAAAACCTGTGGCCATTGAAAATGCATTATCAAGTATTTCAGTTCCTTTATCAACTCCTTCAACAGGAGCAGATATAGCAATAACATTTTTAGGAAAATAGAAATTCACGGCATTTTTCATTAAATAAGTTTTACCAGATAAATGATCCCCGGTAAATAATATGGCCCCATTTTTACCTTCCTCAATTCTGTCAACAGCTTTTTTTACCTCCGATAATTCTGCTAACCGATTCTTTAATAGCTCAGATGGTGGTGCATGTTTTCCTGTAAATAGCTGATAATAATAAAAGGGCAGCTCCTCTGCGGTTCTCTTTGCAAGGCTAACCTTTTCAGAGAAATCAGCAAATTGTGTGTGCGGATTTTGTTTGGATTTGGCACGGTATTGAGAATCAGTTTTTGCAACTTTGTCTAGTATTACCAAAATATAATTATCCAATCTGCTTATTAAATGCTCAGCTTGGTTAATTATGAAATGAGATAATTTCTTTCTACTGGTCTTCTTAAAAACCACATCAAAGTCATCAGCTCTTTTTACAATTGTTTCTGCATCCAATAAATACTTTAGGGAGGCTAATATTTCAATTATTTCTGAATCTTGTTCTTGTTTAATCTCATGAATTCTATTGGCAGATTCATCGAACTGTTTTTTAGTCATTCTTAAAACCTCCAAGGAATTTTTCTTATTGTCATTGAGGTTTAGTAAGGTTAACTTCAATAATTCTACAGCATTTTCTAACTTATTGTTCTCCGTCCTTCCCTCATTAATTATTTGTTGGTATAGTTCCTTTATTTTTGCTATAATCTGATTTTCTAACAATCCCCTTGTGATTTTCCTCGCGTTCAAAGGAGTAGGAAGGATTCCCTCCTGGGTTGATTCAAAACTATTCAATTCATCATACGAAACTACTTCAATGGTGTCAGATATATTCATAATGTTAGTTTCCATTTCTGACTGAATGATGCCTAATGATTCATCCAAACTTATCTGGTTGGAATTTTGGTAAAATTCTTTTTCGTAATCGCCTAATTCTTCTATTGAAATATCATTGAGCCCTTTATTGTATTTTTCAATGCTTTTGAGTGTCTTGTTCAACAGTATATTTTCAATATTATCAGTTGCCTTTTTTAAACTTTCATTAGTTTTCAAATGCAGAACACTCAATTGAACGTGTAATAGTAATTGGTTTATTAGCAATTGATGGTTGTTAAGCCATTTTTGAGCATAGTTGTCTATAGATTTTATAGCAGCTTTCCGTTTTCTTCGTCTTAATTTTCTAGCACTTTTTTGGAATATGTTAGTTTTACCAATGCTATTTGCAGCAACTAAAATATCATTACACAATTGTCGAGATGTACTATTTAAACTGATTAAAAAATGATAACTTAACTTTTTGTAAATATTTTCCAATTCTTCACCTAAAGCGTCCAAATCAAATAACCCAGACTCACTGTGATTACTTATCCAGTTAATAAAACTATTGTTTATGGCATTGCCAGAAACACCTACAAACAGTATTTGTTGAGACAGGTTCTCTAAATATTCATTGTTAAAATAACTCGAAGCTGATTTTAATAATCTTATTTTTTCAATCTTCTTTCTTTTTAGTTTTTGTTTAATTCTGTTTACTTTCTGAGAGGTATCCTCATTAAAACCCAGTTCTTTTTCATCATAAATCCTATTGATGACTTTAGGCGTTTTATGGATGATATTTCTGACCAGATCAACATGGTTTTTGACAGCCTCATTAATAACGTCTGACACCATATTTAATCTATTATTATCAATGAGATCTTTTATTAAGCGTTCCTTTAGTTCTAATAATGAAACAGGCGATATTGTTTTATCATGTTCAATTTTGCCCTTGAATAGTGTGTAAAGAGAGGTGTAAACATCTGCTAAAGCAGTAATTATTTTATTAGAAGTTGTGGTATTTATTTTACTGATTTCATGATCAATTTGTAGTATCTCCTTGTCCAGGGTATCATTATTGGATAATTTCAATTCTTCCGATTGTTTACTTTTTAGTTCTAATTTGATGTGTGGTTCGTTATATACTTTTTCTAACTCTAAATGATCTTGTGTTTTTGCAGTGAAGCCCTCCGAAGCGCGAATCAAAAGTGTAGTACCCATTACACCCAGGAAATTGTTTGTTTCCCGAACAAAGGAGGCTTCCTCTCCTGGTTTCATTGTAGGAATCTCAATCATTATTAGATCTGCATCATATGAGTATTTCTTTATAATCTCATAGAAGGATTTTTTATCTATTTCATTATTTATTACTTGAAACGGGAAATCTATTCTTAAAGAAGCTAATTGATTGCGAATCAAATTCTCAATAATATTTTTTTGATAACTATCATTTAGATATAGGATTCTAATCACTGCATTGCTCCAATCATCAGAACTTAAAATTCTTTTGGCAATTTGGAGCGTTAAATCTCCTACATTATTGCTGTTATTCCACCAGATATCAATTTTCGAATATGATCCAAATCCTTTTGCTTTGTCATAATCAAGATAAAGTATATTATAATCTAAGTCGTTCAATTTTTGATTCATATTTGCAAACCAAATGGGATCTTTGGTATTCCTCGCCCAGCCCATCAGGGTTGTATTTGGCTCAATCCCTGAAAACCCATAAGTACTTGCTATTGTTTCAATGCCTTTAAACAAATTATTGCATTCCTGTTTACGATGAAAAATGGTATCATCTTTCAGATCATCCTGGATTTGTGCTTGCTCATATTTGGGAAATAGCGTTTTGGCAGTTGGCGTTTCAATCAAATCGAAATTTGAGACCATACCACCCCTCCCTGAAATAGCTTTGCTAAAACTTATTAAGTGCGGACGAGTTTCTGTTCCTCCACTAAATAATAATATATTTGGCTCCCAGTTTCTTAAGTTTTTAGGTTTTTGGCCCAGATTTTTAAGTCCCAATTTTACCACAGAGGACCAAACACTTGACCATACATCTCCAGAGCTTAACTCCAATTGCCTTCGAGTTAGGATAACAAAAATGGCCCCCATGATAACAATGGAAGCTAAGGTTGCCACAAGGTTTAGTTGCACCATTAATAAAAAGATGGCAACTACGCCTATCAATGGAATAAATATGTTAATTTTAAATGTGGGTCTAAAATCCGGACTTGCCCACTTTTCCAGGAAACAGGATAAATTGATAACCATATATGCTGCCATATAAAACATGGCAACTATACCAGCAATGACATTTAATTCCCCAATTAAAATACCGGCTTCTGCCAAAACAAAGGTGAAAAGTAGAGCATTCCTTGGTTCATTTCCCGCGCCAACTCCCTTTCCAAATAGTCGAGGTGTAATCTTATCTAATGACATTGATTGAAGAATCCTTGGTCCGCCTAATATTCCTCCTAAAGCCGAAGATAATGTTGCTCCCCAGATCCCTGCAATAACTAGTTGTGGTATCCAGCTAAATTCAACTAACACATTATAATTGTTTTGAAGTTCAGCCCCAGGGATTGAGAAATAGATAAATATTGCCAGTCCGGTGTAAATGATTAATCCAGCAAAAATAGCAAGCATGGTACCCACAGGAATAGATTTTTTTGGATCTTTTAAATCTCCAGACAAAGCAACACCAGCAGTAAAACCAGTTACTGCCGGGAAGAATACTCCAAAAATAATGGCAAAGCTGGGTGCGTTTTCAAGATCAACATTTGAAAAATCAAACCCTTTTCCTTCAGATGTACCAAAAAAAACTGATATCAGAGAAAATGCGATCGCTGCAAGAATGAGGTATTGGATTTTTATTGCAAAACTTGTACTTACATAGGCAATCGTAACAATCAAAAGCAAAGCAATTGTTCCCGCAATACGCAGGTGGTTTATTGTGATTTCTTCAATATGCAGCCAATCCTGAACAACAATTAAAACACTCTCAGCAAATCCGATAAGATAAAGGGAGATACTGAGGGAAGTAGCTAAATAAAGTGTCAATCCTATGGCTCCGCCAATTGGAAAACCCAGACTTCTGGAGAGTATATAATAGATTCCACCAGATTTTATTTTCTTATCTGTTGCTATTGACGAAATACTTAATCCTGTGGATACTGAAACAATATGTGCCATAAGAATAATGCCGATAACTATGACCAGCGTACCGGAATTTCCAACAACCCAACCCAGACGCAAATACATTATTACACCCAGGATGGTAAGTATGGAAGGAGTAAAAACGCCTCCAAATGTTCCAAATTTTTTCATTGCAAATTTTGTTGTTTAGCGTCCCCAGATTTAAAAAATACAAATCTTAAAGCTTCCCCATTTTAAGAGGCAGTAATTATGACAATTTGCGCTATGTAAAATCTATTCATTTTTTCAGTTTCTGTCTTTAAATATTTATTTGGGGATCTACCTTTCATGCTCTCATCCACTGTTTTGCTGAATTCAATCCGGCGATATTTTGCAGGACAAACAAAATGACACAACCATACAAATACATTATGCGACTAATGAATGTACTCGCTCTCGTTCATACAAAGATTAAAGATAAACTTTTCGCCGCAAGCGGCAGGGAACTAATCCCTAATGAGATTAGAAAATGGAAATGATCAGGATCTCATAAACAATAATATCATAGTCATTGGTCTCAACCAGTCCAAATGCCAGAAACTCTCTAAATATCATTCTAATTCGGTTTAACAAAACCGAAATTATTTCCGCATTTCATTCAACCAGAGTAACTGGAATACAATTGTTGACAGCTGAGGAACTGAGTCGATCTGGATTATTTCCTGGATAAATCTTCGATTTAATTTACTGAATCGTAGTGCCTTGGGCCTGTTTAACCTGAACTATTAATTGATGTGGAATTTTTCAACCTTTATTCCTTTAATCAATTGGTGAAACATCCATTCTCAATGAGGACTCAATATTGCCATGAACAGATGATGCAAAAGACAAAGGCCTTTCCAGTAATTATCATTATTATTCGTTATTCTTAAATAATTCGCTTAGAATCTCCGCAGCTTTTTCTCTGCCTCCCAATCCAAATGCAAGCGCCAGGGCCAAACAGATGGCCCCGAAAATAATGATGAATGCACTCGTCATGATCTCCTTGGCTATATTTAACTGACCGATGGTGACAAAAACAGTAAGCACAATGATCGCAATAAAGGCAATCTGGCTTATCAGGGCCGAAGTTTTATCCTGCATACCCTTCAAAGAAGTCTTAATGATCTGGGATACCATCCGTGCCAGATAAATTCCAATGATCAATATGGCTATGGCCACAACGATATTGGGTATATACAGCATAATTTCATTGAATAATGCAGATGCAGCCGTCAAATTCAGGCTGTTTAATGTCGCCATGATGACGATCAGCATAATAAACCAATAAATTAAGGTGCCAATAACATCAATGGCATTGACCTTTGCACCACCTTCCCTTAAAAATTTATCAATTCCCGACTTCTCTGTCAGGTAATTAAACTTTACCAGATTCAGAAGCCTCACAAATAATCGTTTAAGAAGCTTTGCAATAATCCATCCTATGATCAGGATAAGAATTGCTCCAATAATTTTGGGGAGGGCCGATGCAATTTCGTTTAGAAATTGTTGGGAGCTCTCGACAAACAGACTAAATTGATCTTTCATAGCTATATTTTTCATAAAAGTTACAAAAAAATAACCATATGTTGATCAAATATTCTACTTGATCACTTCAATAACGTATTAAAGATCACCGCCAACCAGAATAAAAGTTTGTTTTCAGCAGGGTGGGATCTATTTCTGGCTGAAATCCTCAAACTGAGCATCCAGCTGCACTGCAGAGGCATGATACCATGATGTAATGTAGACCCTGTGCTTGAAGACGATAGATTCACCCGGGGCCAGTTCAACCCTTGAGGGTTCAGCTTTTTTATCAAATGCAGCAGCACCCAGGTTGTTAACAGAAAATAATCCATATCCCCGCGCATGCCAGTAAGTAGGATGGTTTATATTATCAGGATGGTCGAATATGGCAATGGTAATATCTTCATCCCCTATATTGGATGACAGGGCTGTCCAAACGGCCCTCTTACCCCATACCTCCTCCCCTTCCACCCCTTCACTGTTCCTGTATTGCCCGTTCATTCCCTCATTATCCATGATCTTCTTGGTACGGGGATTTCCATCTTCATCTGTAAAAAGTTGTGGCTCATCGTAGGGAAACATAAATGCCCTGTCCAGCCGCACAGCAAACATCCCTTCTTTGGTATCGCCGAAAACGACGGGGTATTCCTGGGCAGTCAGCTGGGTGATCCGGTCAATCGAGCGGGTATCTTCATCACCGCTGAACTCGAATATGGTCTGCTCCTGCAGTATAGTATGCCATTCTCCATCTTCAGCAGGCACCTGCCAGTCCGCTGCTATTTCAAGTAATCCCCCGTCATCACGGCTCTCGGCACGTTTTACGCCCCTGTGCAGTACCCGTCCATAATGTCCCTTTCTGTCTTCCGGAATGGCGGATGAATTACCCCAGAAATCATACCCGTTCACATCACCAAAATTAAACCACATACCAGTGTGGTGGGGATGGCCTGACATTCTCCCTCTCTCTCGGATCAAGCGGATATCCCCTGGTGATCAGGGTTCCATTAGCGGTCCGGACCGGGAACAGTACCGGTTTTTCAAGTTCAGTCGGATACATGTAAGATGTAAACAGATCTCCATCAATGTATATATCCACCTTTTGCTTTTCACGGTAATCAACAAGTACCACGCCCTTTTTAAGGGATGATTCCAATTCGCTGACTTCCTGTTTTTGTTTTGTGCCACAACTCCCCAGGAGAATGATGGTTGCAAACAAAAATGCTAGGTTTAAAAACCTTGTCTGGATCTTTAGTATTGTATTCATGTTCTGGTGGAATGAATTAATAATAAAAGTATAACATTTTAGAAAACCATAAATTACTGGTTGTCAACAAATTTTTTAAGCCAGACCAGGAATTCGGCTCCCAGGTCCTCCCTCTTTGATCCGTATATCACATTCGTTTTCAGGAAATCAAGTTTGTTCCCGATATCATACCTTACCCCGTCAAATCTTAAACCATACATAAAGTGATCCCGAAGCATCATGTGCATGGCGTCAGTCAGCTGGATCTCATTATTCTTGCCAGGTTTTACACGTTTGAGATATTCAAAGATCATGGGTGTAAATACGTATCTTGAAGCAATGGCCAGGTTTGAAGGTGCTTCCTCAACAGCTGGTTTCTCGATAAAATCCGATACCTTGAAAACATTATCTTCGACTTCTGATCCGCCGATTATTCCATACCTGCTCACGACTTCCCGCTCAACCTCTTCCAGTGCCACAACAGAACCATTATACTTATTGAATACCTCTATCAATTGCCTTGTTACCGATCCATCTTTGCTCTCAATCAATGTATCACCGAGCAGGATGGCAAAAGGTTCATTATTGACATGATGGTGGGCATACCGGATCGCATCCCCCAGTCCATTCAATTCCCTTTGCCAGATAAAATGAATATCAGCCAGGTTGGTAATGGAGCGGATCTCCTCGAGTATTTCGAACTGCTTCTTTTCTTCGAGCTGGTATTCAAGTTCCATATTCCTGTCAAAATGTTCCTCAATGGCTCTTTTCCCTTTCCCGATGATCATCAGTATATCTGTAATGCCGGCCTCAACTGCCTCTTCTACAACATATTGGATCGTAGGCTTATCAACAATTGGAAGCATCTCTTTGGGCTGTGATTTGGTCGCCGGCAGAAATCGTGTGCCGAATCCGGCTGCCGGTATTACTGCTTTCTTAATTCCAGACATGTTGTGAACTGCTTATAATATTTCCGGTTTGATAATTGTTATTTTCTTCTCTGCCAGGATCTCTTTCAGGTCTTTGTACATGGGATCATTCTTATAAGTACCGATAATGGCCCCTCCTGATCCTGTGAATTTGGCAGAAGCTCCAGCTGATCTGGCAAGTTCTACCATCTCAATATTCTTACTGCTGATATTCATAACGGATCTTCTCAGGTCAAAATTCCGGTTGATCAACTGATTCAGCCTGTCCCTGTCACCTGTTTCCAGGGCTTTCCTGCCCTGAACGGTGATCTCTGCCCAGCTATCAATGGCTTCTACGACTTCTTTGACGCCAAAGTTATACTTCTCCCTAAAATCATTGTGAACCACCTCAGATCCCTCCGAAAGATCGTTCTGGTATGCGATATACAGATTTTGCAGATATTTTCTCTCAACGGGTTCATAAATTCCATAATTCTGTGATTCCATGATCTCCCGGTCGAAGTCCATGAATACGGGCACCTCATATGCCTGTGCCACCCTGTCCTGGAGACCCGCTCCTATACCCAGTTCCTCCGTCTCCACTGAGAGGACAATGTTGGCCATAAATTGAGGAAGGATCTTGACCTGGTAAAATTCCATCAGGGCCCTGAAGCATGCCGTAATGATCGCACTTGATCCTGCCAGTCCGAGTCTGTAAGGTATATTGGAAGAATATCTCAGGGTAAAGTTCCGATCATGCAACTCGATCTTTTCTGTCTTGCAATAATCATGAAAGCGTTTTACCGCAGCCTTTAACAGCCTTATGCCACCATAATATCCATATAATTCCACATCCTCACTCAGCTCAGATATGCTGTCAAAGACATTGGAATCATAATCAGCCGGCAGGATCTCAATCTCCGGGGTCTCATAGAGAATCACACTGGCTGAAAAATTCTTAAAAAGGAAGGCGATGGTCTTGCCAAAGTAACCATCCGAGGGATTTCCCAGTAAAGCTGCCCTTGGATAGGATTTTGTACGTATGATCACAGTGCTAAAATTTTGAATGAAAATTATCTTTTATCATGGGTTTTCCCTGAAAATCCTGCTCTTCAGGATTCTCTTCCTGGCAAGGAAATAACGTAGGGATACTCCCAGCACTCCCAGGCCATATTTAAAACTTCTTCTGATGTTAATGGATGAGGCTTCTTCAAAATATTTGGTCGGGCAGGTGATTTCAGCAATCTCGAATCCTGCGTAAAATATCTGCGCAAGCATCTGGTTATCAAATACAAAATCATCAGAATTTATCTCGAAATTAATTTTACGCAGCACATTCCCTGAAAATGCCCGGTAACCCGTATGGTATTCAGATAATTTCTGCCTCATCATAAGATTCTGAAACAGGGTCAGAAAACGGTTTGCTATGTATTTATACAGGGGCATCCCGCCTTTCAGTGCTCCCCTGCCCAGGATCCTTGAACCAAGGACCACTTCATAGACACCGTTGGCAATCAGAAAACACATGGAATGGATCAATCTCGGATCATACTGGTAATCGGGATGAAGCATTACGACTATATCAGCTTCGAGACCGAGTGCTTTCAGGTAGCATGATTTCTGGTTTCCTCCATAGCCCTTATTCTCCTCATGTTCGATGATATGCTTAATGCCCAGTTCCCTGGCTACCCTTACCGTCCGGTCATTACTCTTGTCATCAACCAGGATAATATGATCTACAATATCCATGGGGATATCCCTGAAAGTACTTTCAAGGGTTTTCTCGGCGTTGTAGGCTGGCATAACCACAGCAATGTTTCTATCTCTGATCATTGCTATTCTTTTGGTTTAAACTCCCCGGGTGCCTGATACAGAATGAAAAACCATTCTTCTCATATAGCAGTTCCAGATCGGGAAAGGATTCCTGGAATCCTGCCAGGGTTTTGCTGCGCAATAAAAAGTACGCAGGTTTGTCGATATCTCCGGTCAGGAGCCATCCACCATCCTGGGATCGCTCATTTTCAGGGATGGGCTTGGCCGCATAGAACAGGTGTGCATAACTTTTCATGCCCAGGGTATTTACATAGCAGTCCTCCCCCTTCCTTTCCTTACAGAATTCAATCAATGCACGCTGGGAATAAGTCTCAATCTTACCGGCTGTAAAAAACAACATCAGATTCAGGAACACGGTAACATTGATCAGCATGGCAATGTATGCGGTTTTCTTGTTTTTCCTGAGGAGTATCAGTGTTACAATAATCCCCGCTATAAACAACCCGCCTATCAGTCCCTCGAAACCACTCCAGTACACATCAGTCCTCATATTCGCCTGGGTAAAAGGATCACTAAAAAATCCCATCTCCAGGATATCATCCATTCTTGATGCGAGAATGGGGGTGACAGAGAAGGCAAGCCCGATGATCATACCCAGGACTGCATAACTGATATTCAGCCAGCGGTAATTTTTTATCCGCTCATGGATGATCTTATATATCACATAGGCTCCCAGGAAAGTCAATGGCAGATAGCAGAGGGATGAATAGTGCACGATCTTTGTTTTTACAAGGGAAAAAACAACCAGGACCACCCAGAAAAGAATGATCATCCACCGCTTGAAGCGCTTCTGGGAATTATCATCATAATAACTCCGGCGAAAGGCCTTGAGCGCAAACACAGATACCGGGAATACGCCTATGAATAAAATAAAAAAATGATAGAACAGAAATCCTCCGTGACCTGAATCTTCGGTTCGGAGAAGCATTATTTGATATTGGATAAAATCCAGGATCACGCCGAAATTCCCAATGGCTATCTGCATGATGAACCATAAACCACCAACTCCAATGAGTACCACTAAAAAAATAAGGATCTCACTCCACAGTATCTTTAACCTGAACTTATTAAGGGCCCAGAAGGCCGCCACTGTCAGTCCGAATAACAAAATGGAAACCGGTCCCTTGGTCAGGTTTGCCATACCAAGGAGCACAGCTGAAAGGACCAGGTTCTGCCAGCGCTTTTCTCCCCTCTCAGCATCCAGAAACCGGATCAGGTTCAGCAGGGCCGTGAAAATAAAAAGGTTGAACCAGGGATCTATTATGCCAGATTTGAAATACAGGAAGGGTAATATGGAGCCCGTATAACTAAGCACCCAGAACCAGGCAAAACCAGTATCATAAATCCTTCTGCCGGTCCTGAACAGGATAACAAGTGTGAACATAGCGCATATTACATTCGGGAACCTGGCTGCAAATTCATTGATCCCGAATATCTTCATGGACAGTACCTGCATCCAGATAAAAAGTGGTGGTTTCTGATAAAATGCTTCAAAATCCACTCGTACCGTCAGATAATCACCCGTAAGGATCATTTCCCTGGCAGACTCAGCAAAATTTATCTCGTCCCAATCAAATAGATGGACACCGCCCAGGAAAGGAATAAAAAGCAACAATGCGCCGAGGGCGATCAGTATTTCGGTAGTGATGGGCCTATCTTTGAGCACTTTTTATTTGTAAGTATTCTGTCTGAGTATACCAATCAATGACCGGTCCATCCAGGCAACTTTGAATTTGCGAAAATACCAATAAAAAAACAAAGCTGAAAAAACTCCGAGCAGGGATCCGCCCAGCACATCTATAAGGAAATGCTGCGACAGGTAAACCCTTGATATACCGGCCAGGCATGCTAAGAGCATCAGGCCGGACACGGCATATTTCCTATTGATAATGAATCCTGCCAGGATCAACACAGCGAATGCAGTTGTTGTGTGTCCGGAAGGAAATGCCAGGGTATAATGCAGATCAATACCAGGTACCAGTTCGAGTCCGGGCATCTGCTCCAGAAATGCCGCCGGCCTCATGAAATCCGGGAATACAACCCTTTTCAGGAACTGGGCCAAAAGTCCAGATACACAAAACGACCCTATCAACATGAAAAAATACCTGAACCGTACAAATAGAAAAAGTATTGAAAAAATGACGGCAAACCAACCATTTCCCAGAAATGTAAGCATACGGAAAAGGATGTCAAGCGATGGGGTATGGCCACTGTTCATCAAAACATGCAGTTCCAGCCTGGGTATTATTGCAACAAGCAACACGCCGCTTAAAAGCAGTATTGCATACCCTGAAAAACCCAGACCGTAATCCCTGATTATCCTGATCATAGCTTACTCCGACAAACAGCAAAGATAGATTTTTCTTCTTGATTCTGCAGCTGAATTCCACGTCCAATATGCCCGTAACCCGGCCACAAATGTTTGGCTGTTTTTTTGCTACATTTGTTTTCTTTAACCATAACAAGGACGTATAAATGGACCTCGCCTTTTTACATCAAAAATTTTATGAGCTGTATGGCAATGAAGAACAGTCCTACCATACATTTTTTGCACCCGGCAGGGTAAACCTCATTGGTGAACATACCGACTACAATGGTGGCTATGTTTTTCCCTGTGCCTTACAATTTGGTACATATCTGGTGGTCAGGCTAAATGGTTCGGACAGGATGAATTTCTCCACTATTAATTTTGACCAGCCCTGTACGGTACCAGAAAAGGGATTCAGCCAGCAGGACACAAAATGGGTGAACTATCCCCTGGGTGTGATGGACCAACTGGTAAAGAGGGGATTCGAGATGAAGGGTATGGACATGCTATTTTCCGGGGATGTGCCCAATGCAGCCGGACTCTCATCCTCAGCCAGTATAGAAATGGTTACCGCTGTGGCCATGAATGAACTCTATGACATGCATTTTGATATGATTGACCTGATCAAAATAAGCCAGAAAGCTGAAAATGAATTTGTGGGGGTGAACTGCGGCATTATGGATCAGTTTGCCTCAGGGATGGGCAAAACCGAGCATGCCGTTTATCTTGACTGTGCCACCCTGGATTTTGAGCAGGTACCTCTGGTACTGGGTAATTACAAATTGATGATCTCCAATACCAATAAACGAAGGGGACTAACGGATTCCAAATACAATGAACGCCGGGCCGAATGTGAAAGCGCTGTCGAGTCCATTGCAAAAACAGAACCTGTCTCCCTGCTGGGAGAATTGAGCTATGCCAGGTTTCTTGACCTGCAACATCTCATCCCTGATGAAAGGATCAGGAGGCGGGCACATCATGTTGTGTCGGAAAATCAGAGGGTGCTGGATGCTGTCAAGGCACTCAAGCAATCTGACCTGGTCTTGTTCGGGGAATTGATGAATGCCTCCCATGATTCATTGAGGGATGATTATGAAGTAACGGGCATAGAACTCGACACCCTGGCAGCAGAAGCCCGCAAAGTTGAAGGGGTGCTGGGTTCCAGAATGACAGGCGCCGGGTTTGGGGGCTGTACCGTCAGCCTGGTACACAAAGATGCCATCGACCGGTTCATTACTGAAGTAGGTTCAGCATATCATGCAAAAACCGGACTCAAACCAGATTTTTACGTGGGAGAAGTAGGAGACGGAGCCAGGAAAATATGAAGCAGGAGATGATTGCTTTTAGTATACTTATTCCCTAAATTTACTGTATAAACCATCATCCATGGGCCACAAGGATAAGCACAACAATCATCAAAAGCCAGCAGAAGATAAAAGGCTTGAGAAACGTTTTTATTTTAAGGAGCTTGAGAAACTACAGGAGGAGCTGGTAAAAATGCATGAATGGGTCAAAGAAAAAGGCCTCAAGGTTGTTGTGATCTTTGAAGGGAGGGATGCAGCCGGCAAAGGAGGGGTGATCAAGCGGACCATCCAGCGCCTGAATCCCCGTATCTGCAAGGTAGTGGCACTGGGTGTTCCAACAGAAAAAGAAAGGAGTCAATGGTACTTCCAGAGATATGTTTCCCATCTGCCTGCCGCCGGAGAAATTGTCCTTTTTGACCGAAGCTGGTACAACAGGGCGGGCGTAGAGAGGGTGATGGGTTTCTGTTCCGATGAGGAATACTGGGAATTCCTCAGGTCCTGTCCACGCTTTGAGGAAATCCTGATCCATTCCGGCATCATCATGATCAAATACTGGTTCTCTGTCAGCGATGAAGAGCAGGAAAAAAGGTTCAAGGAACGGATCACTGACCGTACGAAAAACTGGAAATTGAGCCCAATGGACATGAGCTCCAGGAGCCACTGGATTGAATATTCGAAGGCCAAGGATGAGATGTTCGCCTATACTGATTCCAAGGTATCACCCTGGTGGGTTGTAGAAGCTGATGATAAAAGAAAGGCCCGCCTGAATTGTATTCATCACCTGCTGAGTATGATCCCGTATGAGGAGGTAAAATACAAGAAGATCAAACTGCCCCCTATCAATAATGAGGGATATGTCAGGCCTCCCATCACCGACCAGACCTTCGTCCCTGAAATTTACTGAAACTTTTTATTGCCTGACCACCTTGGCAGAATATTCATCTTTCCCGGCTACAACCCTCAGGAGGTACACACCCGGTGCCAGATCATGTGTCGGTATACTGACGGTCCACGAATGACTGTTAACCCTATCAACAAGACGCCCGTTGATATCGGTCAGGATGATGTCACGCTCCGCAGCCCCGGTGTTAAAAACGATCTTTAACTGATCGTCAAATGGATTTGGATGGACACTGAGATAGGCATTTGTTGCGTATCGATGGGCCACCTGCGAGATATCAATAATCCAGTTGGCTGGGTCGGGGATAACATCCAGCACTCTCTGATTCATTGGTATCTGTATGGTTTTTGTGGGATTGTCATAGGCTATCTTCAGGCTGCTTTGCTGTCCATCTTCAAGTGTCAGTCCAATATCCAGGGTGGTCCTGAAAAACGGAGTGGCCGGTGAACTCCCCTCCTGATCCATAACGATAAACAGGCTGTCAGTTGTTTGCCACCAGGCCAGGTTAAATAAAGGATAGCCCTGTCCATAATACCACTGGTCAAAAAACCAGTCAAAGTTGCGGCCCGAAGTTTCGTTCAGCACCATTAAAAAATCATCGCCTGTTGCCACAGAATCGGCAAAACGTTCCTGGAATTTTTCCAGGGTCTCGTAGAAAACAGAATCATCATTCAGTTCATAGCGAATCATATGCAGCAGGGCCGCACCTTTCTTATAGGATAAGGCATAGCTGAAAATGCGAAATTCATCAGTGGCGTCCTCTTCTGGTATATATACACTGCCTTCCGGCTCTGTATAGACCCTGTCGTGTGCACCCTCCATCCAGTAATCCGCTTCTGTTCTGGAAACCAGATGCTCCAGGGCCAGGTATTCTGCATAGGATGCAAATCCTTCATTGATCCAGATATCCTGCCAGCTGGCACATGTGACATTATCTCCAAACCATTGATGCGCCAATTCATGGGCCACCAGGTTAAAACCAAAATTAACCAGGGTAGTCATGGTCTGATGTTCCATCCCTCCTCCCATGGGAGCAAGGCAATGTCCGTATTTTTCCTTCCAGAAAGGATAATTACCAAACATCCAGGAGAACGATGACAGCATATCCCCGGTGGCATCAATATCCTCTTTGTTCGCAGGCAGGTAAGTTGCTGTATCGTAAATATAATTCTGGAAAAGGAAGGAATCCTGGGATTCCTCCGGGTACAAATAATAACTGTAGTCCATATACTCTGAGACGGACATAGAAAGCAGGTAAAAGGCTATGGGATAGCGGGTTTCCCATTTATACCTGAGCCTGTTTCCAGGAAGACTGTCGACGGCGGTAAGGAGTCCGTTTGATCCAGCTTTCAAATGATCTGCAACGGTCACATAAACATTGGCAGAATCCGCCTTGTCCGTCAATACCTGCTTGCAAACAAACCAGTCCATGGCATGAAAGGGTTCAGAGAGAGTATAAGTTACATGCTTCCCCCAGAAACTGTCATAGCGATTAGATATACCTGAGAAAAAGCCATATTGTCCCCCCGTACCATGGTAGAATATCCGGGTGCTGAACTGTTTTCCTGAACCCAGTGGTTCTTCAGGAGTGATCCTGACCAGCTCATTCCCATGGGAATAGGCAGGTACTTTTTTCCCATCGAGGAAAACAGAATCAACTGTCATGCTTACGGACAATTCAAATACCAACTCATCCAAATCTTCCAGGGCTGTGATCAGAATTTGTGTGCTTCCCTGTATATAGGTGCTTCTATCGTTTACCTCCAGGTCTATTTCATAAAAAATAACATCATAATCCAGCAGTGCAGAATCACGGACATGAGTCGGCACTCCGGACAGGCCAAATACATGATGCCCTGAACAAGGATGTTCCTTTTCGCTGGCAAAGGCATAAATTAAAATAAGTACAAAAAATACAGTAAGGAAAAATCTCTTCATCTGTAACCTCATATCAATGGTCCAAAAATAATAAAACGTTTCATGTGAGAGATTGTTTTACCCATTATCCTGGGGGAATTTTGTATCTTCCCCAATAGTAAGTAGCAATCTTAACCATTTTTACCATGAAACTAAACGTACGAGCACTGGCCCTGAGTCTGGGGATCATCTGGGGAGTAATGATCTTCCTTTTCACCTGGTGGCTTTATGTCCGGAATATCAGTGTAGGGGCTCCTACCCTGGTAGGGAAAGTATTTCCATATTTCACTATCTCGCCCCTGGGCAGCCTGCTTGGCATGATCTATGGGTTCATCGATGGCTTTATCGTGGGAGCAGCCATTGCCTGGCTTTACAATCGTTTCAACAAAGAATAAGGCTCACTGAATACTAGATTAATGCACCTGCAGTGACCAGCAGGTTTTTTTCTCCTTTAAGGACTGCGTACTGAAATGTCTGGCGTAATGCATAGCCGGATGTATCTCCTGCCTTGTTTATGGCAATAAAACCCACCTGGTAGTAGGATTTCAGGGGGATCTTCTCGGCGATCCTCTGAACAGCGGTCCTGCATGCCTCCTCAGGACTGGCTCCGTTTCTCATCAACTCAACGACCAGGAAAGATCCCAGGGTTTTCATGACCAATTCACCATTGCCGGTGGCGGCGGCTCCGCCAACTTCATTATCCACAAATAGCCCTGCGCCTATGATGGGCGAGTCTCCTACCCTTCCCGGTATTTTATATCCCAGTCCGCTAGTGGTACAGGCCCCTGCCAGGTCTTCATTGGCCCCCAATGCGACCATGCCAATGGTATCATGTCCTTTATCAAACATCCGGGTATTCAATGGATCTTCTGGATCATTTTCTTTCTTCCATTTTTCCCATGCCTTCCTGGCTTCAGGAGTAAGCAGGGGGGTTTTCTGAAACCCTTTCTCCATCGCAAATTCCAGTGCCCCCTCTCCAACCAGCATAACATGCGGTGTTTCCTCCATGACAAGCCGGGCCACAGAAATGGGATGCAGTATATGTTTCAGGCATGCTACGGCGCCGGCATCACCTGCAGGGTTCATAATACAGGCATCGAGGGTAACTTCCCCGCTACTGTCCGGGAGTCCCCCGAAACCCACACTGGTCACCTCCGGGTCAGCTTCACTCACCCTGACGCCTGCTTCCACAGCATCAAGAACAGTACCTCCTGCCTTCAGCTTTTCCCAGGCTGCAGTATTGGCTGCAAGGCCATGATCCCAGGTGGAAATAATAGCGGGACCGGAACCTGCGGTTCTTGTGGGACTGGCATCTGGGGATTTTCCTGCCATCGGCAGGGTAATGCCCAGTGATGCGGCCAGTGAGGATAGCAGGAATTTTCTTCTGTTGTACACAATGGAAAATCAAGGTGGAAGATCCTAGCAGCTGGTAAACTTATATATCGTACGCTGTTTGTATGTCTCACCCGGGCGTAAAAGGGTCGATGGGAAGTCCGGTTGATTGGGCGTATCGGGGAAATGCTGCGCCTCAAGGCAAAGAGCAAGGTGCTTCCGGTAAGGGATCCCACTTTTCCCCTTAATGTCTGCCAGGAAATTGGAAGTATACAACTGAATGCCTGGTTCGGTAGTAAAAGTCTCCAAACAACGGCCGCTTTCGGGGTGCACAACCCTGGCAGCCAGTACTGCTTCCCCTTCATCTCTTTCCAGCACATAGCAAAGGTCATAGCCATCCTCAAGATCACCGATATCCTTCCCTATGAGTTTGGGGGATCTGAAATCAAGCGGGCTTCCTTCTACAGAACCGATCTCACCGGTGGGTATCAGGTCCTGGTCCGTAACCACATACCTGGTGGCAGGGATCCACAATTCATGGTCATAGATCTTTGCCACAGCACCATTCAGGTTAAAATAGGAATGATTTGTCAGGTTGAGGTGAGTAGTTTTATCAGTGGTGGCCTCATAATCCAGGCAGACCTCGTTGTCTTCATTCAGCGTGTAGGTAACACTTAACCTGAGATAACCAGGATAGCCTTCCTCCTTGTCATGACTTACATACTTCATGGTGATGCCGACGCCGTTCTTATCAGCAAACTCCGTGGCCTCCCACAATACCTTATCATAACCCACTTTCCCCCCGTGAAGATGGTTCCTGCCATGGTTTTGCGCCAGCTTGTATTGAACACCCCCCAGTATGAAACTGGCATTTGAGATCCTGTTGGCATATCTCCCGACTATGGTACCGATATATGGGTGATTCCGCAAATAACCTTCCAGGCTGTCAAATCCGAGGACAACATCGCCCGGTTTACCGTTTTTATCCGGTACTAAAATAGATTGAATGGTACAACCGTAATCCGTAATTTTAAGGCTTATGCCATTTGAATTGGTTATGGTATAAAGGATTGCATCACCCTTACCTGGAATTTGACCGAATACTTCCCGTATGACTTTCATGGATTTGCTTGTTGGGTATGAATTTTGACAAAAATAGTAAATTGAATAAGTAATCAGACATTTCGCGTAATATCTTGATAAAATTTATATTTTTGGTCCCAATAATTTCTCAATACAAATTGATAATTTGTGTAAAATGAAAAATACAAAAACCCAAGTCAACACAACCCTTTCCTTCCTCCTGGCAGTTTTCTTCCTCCTGTCTATTACAGCCTGTAAGAACCGGCAAAGTAATGAAGGAACCACAACAATGCGGGAATCAGAGCCAAGCTACAATAGCAGGGAGGAAGTTATCAGGGAGATTTCAGAGTACCCCCTTCCAAGCTCTTTTGAGGTTACCAAGCTCCTGGTTGAGGCAGGTGCAAGCTATATACTCAATCTATGTAACCCGGTTGACAATGTGAACCGGTATATCAGTTTGAAAAGCAAGGCGCTCAACCTTGGTGTATATGGTGCGGATCTCAGTTATGCCACAACCTATAACCAGGCCCAGGAGACCATGCAGTACCTGGATGTTTCCCGCGAGCTATTGGCAGACCTGGAAATTGAAGCGGGATTCAATGATGAGATGGTTTCAAGGATTGAACACAACATAGAAAATGTGGATTCGCTGATCCAGATCATTTCGGAATCATTTATTAAAACCTATGAGTATCTGGCCTCCAATGAACAGGATGATATGTCCATACTGGTGATGGCAGGGAGCTGGGTGGAGGCTCTTTACATTACTACACAGATAAGCATGATCAGCAGGGATAATTCAGAGATCATTGATATCATTGCAGATCAAAATGCCTCACTTGACAAACTGCTGGAGGTGATGGCACCCATAAGTGTCATCGATACGGGTGCAGATATATACGAGGGACTAAAAGGCCTGCAGGAGATCTACAAGCAGGCAGGTACTGTTCTTTCTCCTGAACAGCTTGATGAACTTATACACCCGGACAGAAGTACTCCGAAAAATGATTATTTCCTGATAAAGAGAAGCTTGTAAAGCATTTCTGCCTGTCAGATTTTCTCTTGTTGAGAACCTGATGGGCTTTTTTTTTGAAAATCATTACATTTACTTTGCCTAAGAGGTAAAATTATGAGCGAATCAATTCTCAATGCCCTGATGCATCTTTTCGCTGTATTTGCCACAGTGAGAATAGAAGGCATATCTGATACGGGCAGGAGTATCGTTCAATCATACCTACTCAGGTACCTGAATAAAAAGGAACTCATCGAAGAATACATTCAGCTGTTCGAGAACTATCAGGATTTCTATCAGCGTGACCTTGCCATTCCACAGGAAGATATTGGATTTCAGACAGCTGCCCTGGATACGGAAAACCTGACCAGGATCTGCACACAGATCCGTAAAGAATTGAACCGGAATGAACGGATTATCGTACTGCTCCGTCTGATTGAATTTATCCTTGAAGATAAGTTTGTCTCTGATCAGGAAAGGGAATTTGTAAGCCTGGTTGCAGAAACCTTTTCGATAACAGGGGTGGAACTCAACAATGCCATCCTTTTCCTGGAAGAAGAAAAAGATGAGCAGATCCCGGATGAATATACCATTTACGTTCAGGCGGAGGCTCCAGGAACAGTGGATGAGCTGGAAGGGGACTGGATAGAGAGGAACAGGCCAGACAATGAAATATCCGACAATAAGATCATCAAACCTGGCATCGAAGGAAAGATCATCTTCCTGAATTTTAAAAGCCTGAATATTTTCGTATTGAAATATGAAGGTCCGGATACACTGACGGTAGACGGCAACCTGCTGGATACAGGAAAGGTGCATCTGTTTGACAACGGCTCCATTATCCGGGGAAGCGGATTCGGTTCTATTTATTATTCAGAAATTGCCAGCAGACTGCTCCAATCCTCGCAGGAGATCCGTATCACCATGAATGCAGTGGACATGGAGTTCCGCTTCAAGAATAGTGAAAATGGCATCCGCAGGTTTTCTTTTTCAGAAGATTCCGGACAGATGATCGGGATCATGGGTGGATCAGGTGTCGGAAAATCAACCCTGATTTATCTTTTAAGTGGTCAGCTCCCCCTGACCAATGGAAAGATCAGCATCAATGATTATGACCTGCACAGGGACCGTTTCAAGATCAAGGGGATCATTGGTTTCGTCCCTCAGGATGACCTGTTGTTCGAAGAGCTGACAGTGTACCAGAACCTGTACTACAATGCTCATTTATGTTTCGGAAATTACTCCGAAAGGCAATTGTTGGAAACCGTGAGCAAAATACTTACAGAACTGGATCTCACTGAAATAAAGGATCTAAAAGTGGGGTCTCCCCTGAACAAGTTTATCAGTGGCGGACAGCGGAAACGTTTGAATATCGGCCTGGAACTGATGCGGGAACCATCGGTCCTGTTCATTGATGAACCAACATCCGGACTGTCTTCCATGGATGCGGAGAATGTCATTCGACTGCTCAAGGAACAAACCATCAAGGGTAAACTTGTAATTGTCAACATACACCAGCCCAGTTCAAATATTTTCAAGATGTTTGATAAACTCTGGGTACTTGATAAGGGGGGATTCCCTATCTACTCAGGAAACCCTGTAGATGCGATCGTATATTTTAAAAAGTTGAGCAGCTTTGCAGAAGTTACTGAGGCGGAATGCGGCAACTGCGGAAATGTCAATCCTGAACAGATCCTGCAGATCGTAGAGGCCAAGCTGGTTGATGAAAAGGGAAAATACTCACAGGAAAGGAAAATACCACCCGAAACATGGTATGAGCATTACCAGGAAAATATCGCCAGAGAAATTGTTTTTAAGGAACCAAAAAAAATATTGCCGGCTACCTCCTTCAGGATACCGGACATCAATGTACAATTCAAGGTATTTTTCCTGCGTAACCTGTTCTCCAAGCTGACCAACCGTCAATATGTCCTGCTCAATCTGATTGAAGCACCACTGCTGGCATTTATTCTGGCCTATTTCACCAAGTTTTCGCCTGGGGATGAGTATGTCTTCAGCCAAAACAAGAATCTGCCTGCTTATCTTTTTATGTCAGTCATTGTCGCCATTTTTATGGGGCTCATTGTCAGTGCCGAAGAGATCATACGTGACAGGAAGATCCTGCAAAGGGAAGCATTTCTCAACCTTAGCTGGTTCAGTTACATTAATTCCAAGGTCCTTTATCTGATTGCCCTGTCGGCCGTCCAGATGCTGCTCTATGTGCTCGTGGGAAACTGGATCCTCGAGATCAGGGGCATGACCTTCAGCTACTGGCTGATCCTTTTCAGCACAGCCTTTGCCGCCAATATGTTGGGACTGAATATTTCAGCCGGAATGAACTCGATTGTAAATATATATATACTCATCCCCCTGATCCTTATCCCGCAATTGTTGCTCAGCGGGGTCACCGTAAAATTCGACGATCTGCATAAAAGCATTACATCCCAGGTTTTTGTACCCGCGATTGGAGACATGATGGCATCGAGATGGGCCTATGAGGCGCTTGCGGTGGAACAGGCCAAGAATAACCGCTATGACAGGAATTTTTATTTTTATGAACAGCAGAAGAGCGAAGCCCAGTTCAGGGTAAACTTTCTGATTCCCCAGCTGTTAAGAAAACTGGATGAGTGCAGAAGGAACCTGGGGGTCGGCGGTGACCAGCAGATCCTGGAAGCCAACCTTGCCTTATTGTATAATGAGGTTGACAAACTGGGAGATGATCATCCAGATCTCTTTGAGTTCGAATATGAGGAAAGGCTGAACATGAATGATTTTGATGAGTCATATGCCACGGACCTGGAGGACTGGCTCACCTATGCCAGCAGCGTGGTTTTCAAGGATGCAGCCAGGGAAGCCACCCAACGGATAGACAGGATTGTCACAGAACTGTCGGATTCCCTGGGTTCTGATGCGGTCTTCAAACTCCTGCAGGATTACCAGAATAAAAGCCTGGATGAACAGGTTAGGAACTACCAGGAAGTCACCAAAATTATTGAGATCAATGGACAATTGGTACAGAAAGGAGACCCCATATACCTGATACCGGAATCCAACTTTGGAAGGGCACATTTTTATGCTCCCTATAAGCGATTCAATGGCCAGCTTGCGGACACGAAATGGTTTAATTTATTGGTCCTCTGGGGCTTCTCCTTCCTCGTCTACATAGCACTTCTTCTCGATTTGTTCAGAAAATTCATAAATTATATTAATTCCCTGAAGCTTCGAAAAGAAGCGAGCTAAAATCAGAAATACCAGGTAACATGAAAACTGCTTTGAAAAGGATCCTGAAAAGGATATTTATCTTTATCCTGATTGCCTTCCTGGTATACCTGGTGGTAAGCAATATAAGTTTCTTCCGGGATTTGACAAGGCGGGATAAGCTAAGCCTGATCATAGATACTGACTCTGCCCACGGACAGGACGACATAATGGCCATTGTCCGGGTCCTACTCGAGGAAGAGGTTGTCGTGGAGGGACTCCTCTCATCCCAGTGGAGGCTGGCTGACCTGGATAATGACTCTACAGTCGGAATGAACCTGGCAGTGAACCGGTATATTCTCAATCATTTTAAGCGGACCAATGTACAAAACCTGCCAGGGGCGGCCGGGCCGGTAAGTAGCATAAAGAACAGGAACCGGACTTCCAACATGGCTTCCTCCTATATCATTAAAAGAGCTTCTGAAACACCTGCCGGGGAGAAACTGAACCTTGTATGCCTGGGACCGGTCACCAATCTAGCAGCCGCCCTTATAGCGGTGCCTGATATCGCATCAAAAATTACCTGCTATGTCATGGGCCCCTGGTATGAACCATCACGCAGGGTCTGGAATAAAAATGAATGGAATACAAAAAATGATCTGGATGCCATGGATATCCTGCTCGACACTAAAGGCCTTGATCTGCATGTCATGCCTGCCACCATCGGACAGGACCTGGTCATCGACCGCAGCCAGTCCCTCAGCAAATTCCCCCTCAGGGACAGCCTGTTTGACAATATGATAGAGAGCTGGAAGGCCCTGGACCTGAAAAATGATTCCATCCCCATGGGGAGCCTCGCCCTGATAGAAGCCATCCTTCATCCGGAGATGTCATCACAGAAGCAGGTGATCACCCCGCCGGAAAATGTCCAGCGCAAAATCCAGGTCTATACACGTATAGATGCCGACAGGATGAAAAAAGACCTGTGGGAAACCATAGAAGATTACGGTAGAAAGAATAGATGAAATGAATGCTTTAACCTCGAATATTTTCAAGCTGGTATGCCCGGCCCTGGCAGTCCTGATGATCCCGGGAATAACAGGTGCCCAGGATGCCCCGTTGAAGCAGGACTGGGAAGATCCCGGGATGATATCCTACAATAAACAGGATGCACATGCCACCCTTGTCCCCTGTCCGGATGTTGAATCAGCCCAGCAATTTGACAAAGCAGGCTCGGAGAACATCATGATGATAAATGGTACATGGAAATTTCACTGGTCGGCAGACACGAAAGAACGTCCTTTGGATTTCTACCTGCCTGATTATAATGACAGCGGCTGGGATGATATGGATGTCCCTTCCAACTGGCAGATGAAAGGATACGGCATTCCTATCTATACCAATATCAAACATCCCTTTCCGGCTGAACCGCCGAACATTAACCGGGACAATCCAACAGGATCCTACCGTACCGGGTTCGAGATCCCTGAAAATTGGGACGGGAAGCAGGTATACATCCATTTTGAAGGAGTACAGTCAGCCTTTTATTTATGGTTGAACGGAATGAAGGTGGGATACAGCCAGGGAAGTATGACGGCTGCTGAATTTGACCTGACGCCTTTTCTGCAGGAAGGCCATAATACACTTGCCGTGGAGGTCTACCGCTGGTCGGATGGTTCTTACCTTGAGGACCAGGACTTCTGGCGGCTGAGTGGTATTTACAGGGATGTTTACCTGATGGCAAGGCCAACGATGCACATGCGCGATTTCTTTGTGACCACTGACCTGGACCAGGCGTATTCGAATGCGGTCTTCGACCTGAAAGTGAGTGTCAGGAATGCCGGAATGGACCGCAGTGATCCTAAAAAAATACTGGTTACCCTGATGGACAAAGAAAGGGAAATATTCCATCATCAGCTGGATATCAGGCAGTCACTGAACTACCAGCAGGAATTGACCATACAATTCCAGCGGGAGGTGGTCAGGCCCAGGCTCTGGAGTGCAGAACACCCGTACCTGTATACCCTTATCCTTGAGATGCAGGATGAGAACGGAAGAACAGATGAGGTCATTTCCTCCAAGGTGGGATTCCGGGAGGTAGAAATTAATGGCGGACAATTACTTATAAACGGGGTTGCCGTGGATCTCAAGGGTACCAACCGGCATGAGATCCATCCCGAAAACGGCAGGGTTATGAGCCGGGAAGGGATGGTGCAGGACATCACCCTGATGAAGCAGCATAATATCAATGCGGTCCGGACATCCCACTATCCGAACACGCCTCTCTGGTATGAGCTCTGTGATATTTATGGTATATACCTCTGGGACGAGGCCAATATCGAAAGCCATGAGCTACGACCCGAGAGCACCCTGGCAAAGGATCCTGAATGGAGGGAAGCATTCCTGGACAGGGGAAGGCGTATGGTGGAAAGGGATAAGAACCATCCATCTGTCATCGTCTGGTCCCTCGGCAATGAAACAGGACTCGGTGAAAACCATTACGCCATGGAAGCCATGATCAGGGAAAGGGATCCCTCCCGCCCCATTCACTATGAGGACCATCTCGACAGGAGCGGTCCGGATCCCAAACCAGCCCGTTTTGACATCATTTCGGATATGTATGCCTCTCCCGAAACCATGAAGAAATTCCATGATGAAGATACCAGCAGGCCGGTGATCATTTGTGAATATGTCCATGCCATGGGGAACAGTGTAGGGGGACTGCAGGATTACTGGGATGTGATCCATGCCCATCCCCGGATGCAGGGGGCCTTTGTATGGGACTGGGTGGACCAGGGACTGGCAAAATATACGAAAAGCGGAGAGAAATACTGGGCCTACGGAGGTGATTTCGGGGACCATCCCAATGATGGCAGCTTCTGCCTGAACGGATTGGTATACCCCGACCGCAGTGCGAGTCCCGCGCTAAGGGAAATACAAAAAGTCTACCAGTACATCCATTTTGAACCCGCCGACCTTAACCATGGTGAGGTTAAGGTGACCAACCGGTACAATTTTACAAGCCTTGATTATTTTGATGCCCGATGGCAAATAAAGAGTGAAGGTAAAATCATTCAGGAGGGTGAAATATCATTGCCGGCGATACAGCCAAAGCAGGCAGGGAACATCCGTCTACCCATACGGCAGTTGGAAGCAGATCCGGCAGGCCAACAAACAGGGAAGGAATACTTCCTGGATATCCAGGTTTTCCTGCCGGAAGACAGGAAATGGGCGAAGGCAGGTCATCTGGTGGCATGGGATCAATTCCTCCTGCCCTCCGCAACTTCAACACGCCGAGCCTGCTGCCCTTTCTTCACCAGACTATACGGTATCCGAAGATCAGGCATCGGTGATCATCAACGGAGAAGGATATAGCATCAGGTTCAGCAAACAGGGGATGCTGGAATCCTGGTTAGTGGACGAAAAGGAATTGATCGTGAATGGACCGGTCCTCAATTTCTGGCGTCCTCCGACCGAGAATGACCTGAAGGACCCCAATGCTTACCGGAAATGGAAAGAAGCCGGCCTTGACAGCCTTGATTTTCGCCTGACCGGTTTTACAACTTCGAGGGACGAAGATGGACCACCTCCTCCTGACATCCTCATTCGATCTGTACAATAAGCAGGAAAAACTCGTCTTTCAGGTAGGGTACAGCTATCGTATGAACGGGGATGGAAGCATGCAGGTCGACCTCTCGGCAGATCCATCAGATATCCCTGAATACCTGGCCAAAACGGGCTGCAGTTTAAACTGCCGGGCAGGCCAGCAAAATGTTGAGTGGTATGGCATGGGGCCACATGAGACGTATCCTGACCGTCAGTCGAGCGGACGGATCGATGTTTTCAGGAATACGGTCGACGGACTCTGGGAAAATTATATCGTACCGCAGGAAAATGGCAACCGGTCCCAGATCCGATGGGTAAGCATTAGCGATGACCAGGGATATGGATTGTCTTTCTCCGCTCCCTATCCCATGAACTTCAGTGCCTACCGGTACAGTGATGCCGGTATTGCAGGTTCAAAACACTCCTGGCAGCTTGAAACGCAGGAAAACATTACCTTTAATTTTGATTACCGGCAAAGCGGACTTGGAACGGCCACCTGTGGTCCCGGATGCCGTCCGGCATACTTGGTCCCGGCAGAAAAGACAGCATTCAGTTTTACCATTTCCCCGGTTAAACCGGAGAAAATAACCGGCCGCAGAAAAAGAAGAAGAAAATAACTTGAGCATGAACTCAACAGGCTTTCTTATATTTGGACAAAACTAAACTCCCATGATAAATCCCCAGAAAATTCTTCGCATCGCTTTCATGATCCTCTTCCCGGTCTCTGTTTTTGCCCAATCGGCTGATAATCAAACTATCTCACAGGAAAAACAATTTGTATTGGATTATATTGGTAAAACTGAATCGTTTGAAAGATTTGGACGGATATCCGATGCGATCTGGTCCTATGCTGAACTCGGACTCCAGGAATATAAGTCTTCGGCCCTGCTGGCAAAGACACTTGAGGAAGAAGGATTCAGTGTTGAAATGGGACTGGCAGGCATGCCGACCTGTTTTGTTGCCTCCTATGGATCCGGGGAACCTGTTATCGGGATACTGGGAGAATATGATGCCCTGCCGATGATATCACAAAAAGCCCTGGTCCCGGCCCGGGACCCGCTGGTAGAAGGGGCTCCCGGACATGGTTGCGGACATAATACCATGGGTACAGCCGGCATTGCCGCAGCCATCGCCGTAAAAAATGCCATGGAAAAGTATAATATCAAAGGAACCATAAAATTCTTCGGTTCGCCTGCAGAAGAAACCCTGATCAGCCGGCCCTATATGATCCGTGCAGGTTTGTTTGAAGGGATAGATGCAGTCATCGACAACCACCACAGCAGTAAATTTGGCACTTCATATGGTGTGGGTGGCAATGCTATTTTTTCGGTCATTTTTACTTTTTCCGGAAAAACGGCACACGGTGCCGGGGCACCCTGGAGCGGCAGGAGTGCACTGGATGCTGTAGAGCTCACAAATATTGCCACCAATTACCTTCAGGGAACATTTATTCTATACCCAGCGCCTGCATTATATCATTCTGGAGGGAGGGGAAGCTCCCAATGTAGTTCCTGATAAAGCATCGGTCTGGTATTATGTCAGGAACACCGACGAAAGACTGGAAGCAATGTATGAGCGGGTTGTCAATTGTGCCAAAGGAGCAGCCCTGGCTACCGGGACCGAGCTGAGCGATATCCGGATACTGACGGCCATACATCAGAAACATTCGAATAAAGCCCTGGCCGAGCTCTTACAGAAAAATATTGAACTCGCAGGCATGCCTGAGTGGACTGATGAGGAACAGGCGTATGCCAGGGCCATGCAGAAGGAAATGGGCAAGGAGGAAAAGGGCATGCCCGAAAAAGTAGATTCCCTGAAGGCCCCATCCGGTAAATTTACAGGCGGTGGATCCACCGATGTCGGTGAAGTCTCCTTGATTGCCCCTACAGCAACCATCGTATTTCCGGGAGGCGTACCGGGATCCATCGGCCATCATTGGTCCGCCGTAGCCGGGAATTACGGATCACTGGCATGGAAAGGGCTGAATGCCGGGGCAAGGGCCATGGCTGCCTCCGCCATTGATCTGCTGACGCTTCCCGATGAACTGGCAGCCATAAAAGCAGAATTCGAGGAATATTCAAAGGAACACCCATACAAACCCTTCCTGCCGGAAGATGCCGTACCACCATTGGACCTGAACAAGGAACTCATGGAGAAGTGGAGGCCTGTCCTGGAAGATCACTACGAGGAGTATTAATGCGGTCCGGACCTATTAAGGATCCAGATTGACGGATTCTTTATTTTTACCCGGTATATCCAGCATGGGATTGGGGTACCAGATCTTCTCCTGCATCTCAAAGTCATACAGGGTCAGGATACGAAGCCGGTAGTAAGCCACCCAGTAGTCTTCCAGCGAGCTGATGTAATCCCGCTTGGCAGCTTCCCTCTCCTGCAATGAAATATTCAGATCAGTAATGCTGATCTCTCCGTTCTGGAATTTTTTGAGGGAAATCTCATAGCCGTTCTCTGACACCTTATCCGCCTCCTCCGAAGTGATCATCTGGTCTTTCAGCAATCCGAACTGCTCCACCTGCACGACGATCCCCCTTTCAAAGTCGCGTTTGTCATTGGCCACATCGTACAGCACCAGTTCTCGCTGGGACTCTGCCATTTTGATCCGGGAAGTGGATCTTCCCCAGTCGAGGATGGGAATGGACAGGGCAAGTCTTACCTGCTTTTGTTGCTCAGGTTGCTTGTAGATACCCCCTACGTATGAAGAGACATTGGACATCCCGTAGTTCCCTCTCAGGGTGGCATTCAATCCACTATTGCGCTTGGCCCAGGTAAGCTGCCTGTCTGCTTCGATCAGGCGGCGTGCATACTGAGGTGTTTCTTTCCTGTTCTCCAGGGCTTCCGCCAGGGCCTTGTCCATATCTATATTGAACAGGAAAATATCGAGTGGCATAGACAGTTCTATTTCCTGTTCCGGCTCCAGTTGAACGTAGGATTTCAATTCGAAATCAGCATTTTTCAGGTCCATTCTCGCCTTGTTCAGTGCTTTTGTTGCATTGATCACAGAGAGCCGTATCCTGGAAAAATCATTCTCCGATATGGTACCCAGCTCCCTTCTTGTTTCGGCAATTTTAAGGTTAACATTGCTGTTTTTCAGATTGCTCTGGGCCAGGTTGAAATTGGTCTGGATTCTCAGGTAATTGAAAAAATAACGCGTAGCCCTGAGGGATATTTCCTCAATGGACTCAATGAAATCTTTCGTAGATTCTTCATATAAAAGCGGTTCCGTACGTTTCGACCATTTCATGTGGTTGTAGGCGAATACCGGTTGAACAAATCCGATAGAAATAGGTGTACCTGAAAACTCTACATTATTTTGAAAGAAATCCTCGATGCGGTAAACAGACGAAGCAGCGTAAATGTAAGTACCTGTCAGCGGAATGGACTGGCTGAGGGAAACATTGGCAAACATCTGCAGGTTGGAGACCTGTTTGAATTCAACACTACCGTCAGGCTGGGTGATGGGTTCCGTGGTATGATTATAATTTGGCAGGTCACCGTTCAGTATCAATTGGGGCCTGAACCCTGTCCTGAAATTCTGGTATCTCCAATAATAATTAACATTCCTGTTCTGCACGTATTTCATGGACGTGGACTGCGCTATGGCAAGGTTCACTACGTCTTTCAGTCCCAGGCTGAGCTTTATATCCATACTCTGAGCCGACAAATCCTGATTGCATATCAATTGCAATCCCATTCCCAGCAGGAAAATGGATGTAATTCGCTTTCCCATCTTGATTAGCTTATTGATTTATAATATCGATCTCCGGGCGGCCCCGGAATGCAGCAACATCTGAGACAATCACCTTCTCGCCGACCTGGATACCTGAAGAAATCTCACTATGGTCAAGTCCCCTCATACCAAAATTAACCTCTTTTTTTACAGCCCTGCTACCCTCAACCACATAGACCTCAGACCTTCTTCCCTTACCCAGTCCGTCCCCGTTCTGGACCCTCGGCACCCCTTCTTTCATTCTCCTGACGATCAGCAGTGGCACCTGCATGTTAGACAGAAGCTTGGAGTGATTACTTTGTTCCAGGTAGACATCAAAGCTTATTTTGTTTCCCTGTACTTCCGGACTGATATTGGCTATCTGCCCGACAAGTTTCTCCCTGTCTAAAAGGGCAAAAACAGTATTACCGGTCTTCATAATGGCAGCATGCTCCTCTGCTATTGTCCCAGTGATCTTGAAAGAGGAGAGGTCAGACATCCTGACCAGCAACTGGTCCCTGTTCACCTTCTCACCCTCCTTCCCGTTAATGGACATGATAATCCCCGCCGAAGGAGCACGTACGGTTGTCCTGCTAAGGTTTTCTTTTTTTGTTTCCAGTTCTTTTTCCTGTATCTCGATCTGCAATCTTAATCCCTGTTCCTCGGCCTCCAGTTGCTGTAGCCTGATGGAGTTTTTGGAAAGGATCATTTCGAGTTCCTTTTCAGCCAGGGTAAGTTCCTGTTTGGTTTTATCAAATCTGGCAGGAGAGATCCCTCCTACCTCCAATAACTCTTCCTGGTCGGCCACCTCTGATTTAAGCGAGGTGATCTTCAGTTTCTTCATCTCTACATTATAATCCAGGTCCAGCTTCGTACTTCTTGCGTTCAGGCGGTTTCTGTGCAGATTGTTCCTTTTTACCTCGAGCTGGTCCTCAATACTGGCAATTTCATCCTGTATGGGCTTTGGATCCAGGCGCAGGATGGTCTGAAAAGCATTAACATGGCTCCCCGGCACCTGAGCTATCTGCTTGATAATGCTTGAGGCAGGGCTTAATAACAATACCTCGGACTGGGGTACGACAATGCCTTCAGCTTCAACGGTCATGAACACGGTACCAACATCCACCTCGGCAGTCCGGTATTGAGACAGGTTAATGCCTGGAGGTGCAAAAAGTGCCAGTTTCCGGAAGGCGATATAGCCAGTGGCAACAATTACAACGGGGATGAGAGAAATAAAAAAAATTCTTCGAACGGACATGACTGTAATGGATTAAGATGACGCCAAAATACATCGGGTTTCTCGCTGGTTATGAGCGCACCCGTTGCATAGAAACCACAAAATTATAAAAGAAAACGGATAAAAGGCCAATCCCGTATTTATAACTTATTAAAGTTTTTACAATATTTACAATATGAAATATATTCCTACATCAAACAGATATTCCGCAATGCCATTCAATCGCTGCGGAAAGAGTGGCCTCATGTTACCTGCCCTTTCACTCGGATTGTGGCATAATTTTGGTCATGTAGACCAGCCTGAAACCTACCGATCCATTTTGCATACCGCTTTTGATGCGGGGATAACGCATTTTGACCTGGCCAATAATTACGGTCCCCCACCAGGCTCCGCTGAGGAAAATTTCGGCAGGATCCTGAAACAGGATTTTCAATCTTACCGGGATGAAATGATCATTTCCACCAAGGCAGGCTATCTGATGTGGCCCGGGCCATATGGTGATCTCGGAAGCCGGAAATACTTACTGAGCAGCCTGGACCAGAGCCTGAAACGAATGGGACTGGAATATGTGGATATATTTTACCATCATCGCCCGGATCCGGATACGCCCCTGGAGGAAACCATGAGGGCCCTGGATCAGGCGGTTCGGTCCGGAAAAGCCCTTTACGCCGGCTTATCGAATTACACAGCCAGCCAGACTAAAGCTGCGGCCACTATCCTGAAGGACACTGGGTACTCCATGCCTCATACACCAGCCCAAATATTCCATGCTGGTCAGGGAACCGGAAGAAGATCTGCTTGACACCCTTGAAGATGAAGGCATTGGCTGTATAGCATTCTCACCACTCGCCCAGGGATTGCTAACATCCAAATACCTGGATGGTGTCCCCGGAGATTCCAGGGCTGCTAAAAGCCACGGTTTTTTACAGAAGAAGTCCATCACCCCGGAGCTTATGAAAAAGATCAACAAACTTAACAGTCTGGCTACGAGCCGAAAACAGAGCCTCGCACAGATGGCCCTGGCCTGGCTCATGAAAGATCCCAGGGTGACATCCGTACTTATAGGGGCCAGTTCTGTAAGGCAACTGGGAGATAACCTGGGAGCCGTGAAAAACACCGGATTTGATGCAGATGAGCTGAATAAGATCAATGAAATTCTGGGCCATTCATGAAGAAATACAACTGGGGAATTATCGGGGCCGGGAATATCGCAGGCAGTTTTGCTGAGGGACTGAAACTACTCCCGCAGGCGAGACTGAAAGCTGTTTCATCCCGATCGGCTGACCGGGCATCAGCTTTTGCAAAAAAATACAATATCCCCGAATGGCACGACTCCTGGGATGCCATTGTCGCTGATCCTGAAGTTGACATCGTCTACGTGGCCACGCATCATCCATTCCATTTCGAAAATACACGCTCCTGCCTGGAGGCTGGCAAAGCCGTTCTGTGTGAAAAGCCTTTTACGATGAACCGGCGGGAGCTGGAAACCCTTGTTCAGATAGCCAGGGAAAAAAAGGTATTCCTGATGGAAGCCATCTGGACACGTTTTTTACCTTCTATCAGGAGGGTTCTGGAAATCGCGGAAAGTGGTGAACTCGGCAAACTCACAGAAATTTACGCAGATTTTGGTCTCAGGTTTGAATTTGATCCTGGACACAGGTTGTTCGATCCTGCAAAAGGGGGAGGTGCGCTGCTCGATCTTGGCATTTACCCGGTCTTTATATCCCAGCTGATGGCGGGTCCACCTGAAAAAATACAAGCCTCCGCCCGGTTTGCCCCTACCGGCGTTGACCACAGTTGCAACATGATCTTCGAACATGCTGAAAAAATGGTATCATCACTGAACTGCACACTGATCTCCGATGCCCCCACAGAAGCCAACCTCTTGTTTGAACAGGGCTGGATCCGCATGGAATCCTGGTGGCTTAGCCCGGGACCTATAACCATCCACCGGAAAGGCAGAAAATCCAAACGGGTTAGCTTCCGGGAAACTGGCAACGGCTACCAGTATGAAGCTGCAGAAGTCATGCAATGCCTGGACGATGGACGGACAGAGAGTCTTTCCCTGCCCCTGGATTTCAGTCTTGATCTTATGGGTACCCTTGACGCAGTCAGAAAGGCGTGCGGGATCAGTTATCCTCAGGATGGCCTGTAAGCCGGAATGGACGTTCAATCAATCTCCCAGTTGCTTGATCTTAAACCGTTCTATCTCAGCAGTGGTATGTTCCTGCATAAAAATATCCTCAATTTTAAGGACAACTTCAGGATGCCGGGCGGAAACATCATTCAATTCCTGAATATCTTCCTCCAGGTTATAGAGCTGAACCCTGAGGCTGTCTTTAAAAATGTTTTTCCGGATCCCTTTCCACTTTCCCATACGTACCGCCTGCTGCCCGCCCGAAGCGGGAAATTCCCAGTAAAGGAATGCATGCTCGGGTTGTGATCCATCACCTGTCAGGGTGGGAAGGAAACTGATGCCATCGATATTCGTGGGACTTTCAATGTCTGCCAGATCGCATAAGGTGGGAAGGACATCGTAGAAAGCGGACAGATGATCAGTTTCTGAACCGGCTTCTATTTTTCCTGGCCAGTGGGCAATCATCGGTACTCGTATGCCAGCTTCGGTAACATTCCCCTTACCCCATCCCGGATCACTTTTGAAGGGCCTGGCACTTTCGAACCATGGGGAATCTGCGCCCCCGCTCCAGGTGGGACCATTATCGCTGCTGAAAATGATTATCGTATTATCAAAAAGGTCTAATTCCTTTAGCGTTTCAACGATCTCTCCGACCTGTTCATCGAGATATGAAACCATGGCAGCATAGGCAGCATGAGGATACCTGTGCGGAAAATAACCCCTCTCGCCGCTATATGGCTCCTCATCACCAAATTTTTCCACATAATAATCCACCCAGCGTTCGGGTGCCTGTAATGGATTATGAGGGATGGGATTGGCATAATACATAAAAAATGGCTCATCCCGATTCTTTCTGATAAAATTAATCACTTCATCTTGCATCAATGCAGAAGCATACTCCTCCAACCAGAAGTCAGCATAAACGTCCGGATCATAGGGGTCGGCGCCTTCTGGCAACAGGGTGCGGGGTGGCACCATTTTATTATTCAGTTTTACTTTCGTCGTATCCTTCCATAGGTGAACCGGAAAAAAGGTGTGCGCCTGTCGCTGGCAGTTGTAGCCATAAAAAAAATCAAAGCCCTGTTTGTTCGGAATACCCACTGTCAAGGGCCCGCCCAGTCCCCATTTTCCCACGATCCCAGTCTTGTACCCGGCTCCCTGCAAAAGCGTACCAATGGTAGTGGTTCCGGGTTTTATCGGGCGTTGCCCTTCCAGGTTCGGGTCATTCGCCATGGCTTCAAAATCCCAAACATCGCCGCGGGAACGCCACTCGTCATTGCCCCTGATCTGGGCATGTCCTGTGTGCAATCCCGTTAGCAATACACAACGTGAGGGTGCACATACGGGCGCCCCGGCGTAATGCTGGGTAAAACGCATTCCGCCCGCTGCCAGTTTATCCAGGTTCGGCGTTTCAATTTTTTCCTGGCCATAACAACCGAGTTCGGCATAGCCCAGGTCATCAGCCAGGATGTATATGATATTTGGGACTGATTCTGATTCCCGGTCTGGAGTACAGCCGTTAAAAACCGAAATTGCCAGTCCGGCGACGAAGAAAAAGATTACTGGTTTGATTAATTTCATATCAGATGTATTAAACAAATTTAGGTATTTTCACCACAAAAAATATGAGACCGGCCTTATTATCCATTTTCATGCTTACCAGCCTCTTAGGGTGCCAGCAAAAAGACATGGAGGATACCCTTCCCAACATCATCTATTTCATCGCCGATGACCTGGGCTATGGTGACCTGAGCTGCCTGGGACAGGAGAAATTCAGTACCCCAAATATTGACAGGCTTGCTGCAGAGGGAATGCTGTTCAGCCAGCATTATTCGGGTTCTACCGTATGCGCACCATCCCGGTCATCACTGATGACAGGCCAGCATACAGGGCATACACCCATCAGGGGTAACCGCTCGGTTAAACCTGAGGGACAATGGCCCATACAAGATGAGACCCATACCCTTGCTGAATTATTAAAGGAGAAAGGATATGTTACCGGTGGATTTGGTAAATGGGGACTCGGAGGCCCGGGTACGGAGGGCGATCCGGTATACCAGGGATTCGATGTCTTCTTTGGATACAATTGCCAGGGGAAAGCCCATAATTATTATCCCAGGCATTTATGGGACAACCTGGAAAAAGTGGTCCTGCATGAGAATGCAGGGTTTAATGAGGGCATTTATGGACCCGCCCTCATCCATGAAAAGGCGCTGGAATTCATAGAAACATATCAAGACAAGCCATTTTTCCTTTTTTACCCGAATGTAATCCCGCATGCTGAGCTCTTCGCTCCTGAGGAGTATATGGAAAAATTCCGGGGTAAATTCCTGCCGGAGAAAGTATATGAGGGATATGATGAGGGACCGAAATTCAGGGACGGTCCCTACGGATCCCAGCCTGAATCCCACGCCGCCTTTGCTGCCATGGTGACCCTGCTGGATGAACAGGTAGGGGAAGTCATCGATAAGATCACAGAGCTTGGATTATCTGAAAATACGCTGGTGATCTTCACCTCGGATAACGGTCCCCATTTAGAAGGCGGCGCCGATCCTGATTATTTCAACAGCAATGGAATTTACACAGGCTACAAGAGGGATCTTTATGAAGGGGGCATCCGGGTACCCACGATTGCCTGGTGGCCCGGCAGGATAGCAGCCCATTCCAGGACAGATCATCTTTCAGCCTTCTGGGATGTTTACCCCACGCTTGCAGAGTTAACCGGACAGGAGATCCATGACAGTGTGGATGGGATTTCATTCCTTCCAACCCTGCTTGGAGAAAAAGGCCAGCGGGAACATGAGTACCTCTACTGGGAATTCCATGAGAAAAATGGCCGGCAGGCTATCAGGAAAGGGGACTGGAAACTGGTGAGGTATGATGTTTTTTCCCCGGAAAAAACCACAACAGAGCTCTACAATATTGCTAAGGATCCATCTGAATCCAGGAATATGGCTGAAGAAGAACCGGATATCACAAAAGAACTACTGCTTCTCATGGAAGGTGCCCGGACCGAATCTCCTGTATTTACCTTTAATTGATATACCACAATGCTGAAAAAAAACATTCAATATATCAGGTCAAAAAAAGGGTTCATCATTGACATGGACGGGGTCTTATACCATGGAAACAAACTGCTGCCCGGTGTCAGGGATTTTGTGAACTGGCTAAAGGATGAACAAAAAAAATTCGTATTCCTGACCAACTCAAGTGAACGCACCCCGAAGGAATTAAAGGAAAAGCTGCAGAGGCTCGGGATCGATGTAGACATTACAGTATTCTATACCTCAGCACTGGCAACAGCCATGTTCCTGGCAAGCCAAAAACCCAAAGGCTCCGCTTTCATCATCGGGGAGGCAGGGCTGATCAATGCACTTTACAACGTGGGTTATACGATGAATAATGTGGACCCTGACTTCGTGGTAATGGGTGAGACACGCACCTATAGTTATGAGAAGATCGAACATGCCGTTAACCTGGTGCTGAAAGGGGCAAAATTGGTGGGTGCCAATCCTGACCTTACGGGCAATATTGAGAACGGGATAGCCCCGGCCACCAAAGCACTCATTGCCCCCATTGAACTATCAACCGGCCGGAATGCCTATTTTGTCGGGAAACCCAATCCGCTGATGATGCGGAATGCCTTGAAGAAGATCAAATGCACAAGGGAGGAATCCATAATCATTGGCGACCGCATGGATACAGATATGGTGGCGGGTATCGAATCTGAGATTGATACCTGCCTGGTCCTGAGTGGCATTACCAGCCGAAAGATAATGGCTGAATTCGCCTACCAGCCAAAATTCGTTCTGGATGGTGTAGGTGATATTGTTGAGAGCAGGCATTGAGACCAGTCTAGTTTTTATATATTTGAAAAATCACAATAAACAGTAATTATGGCATTTACAAAACTAGGAAATTCAGACCTGGAAGTTTCTGAGATCTGTTTTGGCGCCTGGGCCATCGGGGGATGGATGTGGGGTGGAACAGATGAGGCAGCTGCATTAAGGGCCCTGGATGCTGCCATTGACAGCGGGGTTACTTCCATTGATACAGCAGCCGTTTATGGTTTCGGTTTGAGCGAGGAGATCGTCGGGAAAGCCATACAGGGAAAACGGGATAAGGTACAGATCATGACCAAATATGGGCTCAGGTGGGATGATACCAGCGGCGAGTTCTTTTTCGCTACCAAATTTAACGATGGTACACCTGCGAACATCCATAGTTTCGCCGGTAAGGAGAGTATCATTGAGGAATGTGAGAACAGTCTCCGGAGGCTGAAAACCGACTATATCGATCTTTACCAGCAACACTGGCCGGATAAGACCACACCGGTGGAAGAGAGCATGGAGGCCCTTGAACAATTGATAAAGCAGGGCAAGGTCAGAGCGGCCGGAGGATCCAACTATTCTGTGGAAGACATGTCAAGGGCACAGAGGGTTGTCCCACAGGCCTCCAACCAGGTTCCGTACAGCATGGTCAGACGCGACATAGAGGATGAAATTGCACCCTACTGCATCACTAACAATATAGGCATCGTGGTATACAGTCCCATGCAAAGAGGGATCCTTTCCGGCAAGATAAAACCCGGGCACCCCTTCAAACCAGGCGATACTCGTCCGGATACGCCATACTATAAAACAGAAAATGTAGAAAGGATCAATGATTTCCTGGAAAAGATAAGGCCCTTGGCGGATGATAAAGGAGTCAACCTGGCCCAACTGGTGCTCCGCTGGACACTCCAGATGCCTGGCGTCAGTACTGTACTGGCCGGTATCCGTGATGAAATACAACTCCAGGAAAATGCAGCAGCCATGGAGTTTGAATTAAGTCAGGAAGAAATGGATACCATAAATAAACATCTCGATAAGCTTGAATTACTGATGGACGTGCCTTAAATTTACAGTCACATGACCAGCTACCTGCTTAAAGATTTCCCAGGCAAAGATGAATTGATCTTTGAGTATGAAAGCATGCCTGAACCAGAGATCCCCCAGGTAAATGGCCATGTGCATACCCCCTATTCCTTCAGCTCTTTTTTCAGCATGTCCCAGATCATTGAACAGGCTCTTGAAGAAAATATAAGGGTCCTCGGCATCAACGACTTTTTTATGGCGGACGGCTACAATGATTTCTATGAGCTGGCACATGATAATATGATCTTCCCCATGTTCAATATTGAAATAGTGGGATTACTGATGGAGGAGCAGTATAAAAATTTCAGGATCAACGATCCCAACAATCCCGGGCGTATATATATTTCGGGCAAAGGGCTCGATTTTCCGTTTGAACTGGATCCCGCCATGGAAAGTATGCTGCATAATATCCGTTACGAGAACCAGATCCACACCAAGGAAATCATCGAAAAGGCCAACCAGATCATACAGGAAATTGACCTGCACCTTGCCTTGAAATATTCAGAGATCAAAAGGCTGTTTGCCAAAGACTTCGTCTCAGAGAGACATGTGTCACGGGCCATTCGTACGCTGGTCTACGCCAGGTGCCCGAAAACACCTGAGAGAAAGGATTTCCTGAACCGGCTGTGCGGGGATATGGGTTTTAACGCTGAACTGAATGACCTGGCAGCCGTGGAAAATGAGATCCGGGCTAAATTACTGAAATCAGGTGGCAGGGCTTACGTGCCTGAGGATCGCAGCGCCTTCCTCCCGGTGCCGGAGGTGATCCAGATCATTGTAAATGCAGGGGGTATCCCCTGCTATAGTGTACTTCTGGATGATGAGTCCGGCCGTTGTACGGAGTACGAAGCCAACAAACAGATCCTGCACAATGAGCTTATTGCCCACCGGATCCATTGTATCGAATTTTTACCCTACCGGAATGATATTGAGATATTGCGTGATTATGTAGACTTTTTTCATAAGAACGGATTTATCATCACTTTCGGAACAGCCCATAGTACACCTGATAACAGGCCCCTGCGCGTTACCACCAGGGACGGTGAAACACTTGATGCGGAGCTGGCGGCTGCCTCCTATGAGGGGGCCAGCATCATAGCAGCCCACCAGTATTTACGTTCCAGGGGAGAACAGGGGTATCTTGATATTGACGCGAATCCCCGGAAAGATAAAATGAAAGAGTTCATTACCCTGGGGAAGGCAGTTATCCATAAATTCATCTCACGGGAAGCCTGACGATATATGAAAAATTTTTATCCAAATTCGGGGATTTTTATCCTGCTACTGGTGCTGACAACTGGCATGATCCGGGGCCAGGCGGATTCAAACACCGTCCATGATTCTACCAACCTAATTAATTTTACCCTCTTCCCCAGTGCGGATCCTGTCCAAATGGACAATATCAATAAAATTTCATTGAAATTTAACATGAAATATTTTATCAGGACCAAGATGAAGGGAGAATACCATAAAGCACAGTTTACCCTCTATCATCTGGATTCCATTATAGTGGACGAAGAGATCAGGCTCCGGGCCAGAGGTGTAGCCCGGAGGAGCCACTGTTACCTCCCTCCTATCAAACTGAATTTCAAAGAAACAGAATTTGATAATGATACCCTTGCTGATATCAGCTCCCTGAAACTGGTCACCCATTGCAAGAACTCCAAGATGTATGATCAATATCTCTTTAAGGAGTTCCTTGTCTACAGGATGTATAATCTTTTGACCGACAGCAGTTTCAGGGTAAAGCTTTTACATATAGACTATATCGATTCTGAAGACAAAATGAAACCCTTGACCAAATATGGCTTTGTCATTGAAAGCAACGACCACCTGGCAAATCGTCTCCAGGGAGTCAGGATTGAACGAGCAGGTGTTAACACCTGGGATACAGATTCTTACCATACGAGCTTGACCGCTGTATTCCAATTCATGATCGGAAACACAGACTGGGCCATCCCGGTTTCACATAATTACAGGCTGGTAAAGCCATCAGAATTGCACTCAAACATCATTGCCATCCCATACGATTTTGATTATAGTGGCATGGTCAATACAATATATTCCGTTCCGGATGAGAACCTGGGGATTGAATCGGTCCGGACAAGGGTTTATCGTGGGTACTGTCTTCCCTCAGAAGATCATTACACCAGGATATTTAAGGTGTTCCTGAATAATAAACAGGACATGTTTTCCCTTGTTGAAGATTTTGAATTACTGGATAAAAGTACCCGAGAAGAAATGCTATCCTACCTGGAGGAGTTTTATACGATCATAGAAACCCCCCGGCTGGCCAACCGAGAGATCATTGAGGTCTGCCGGCCACTCCCAAGGTAGTAATATAAAAAGCCGGCCCTCTCACTCCCTGCTCAGAATTTCCCTGGCAAAATCGTGGCTGATACAGTTGTCAAATCCCAGGCAAACATTGGTGGCAAATTTTATTCCGGTAGCCGCCATATCCCCAAGGTCCCCTTCCTGCAGTAGTTGAAGTCCCGCTCTGGTAACATCATTTTTCAACAACCAGTGAATGATCCCGGCATTGAAATTATCCCCGGCTCCGATCGTACTTATCGGTTCAATTTTTTCTGCAGGGATTCTGGTTTTCAGAGAATTCAGCAGTACTTTGACATGGCTCGAATTCTGTGTATAGAACAGCAGCTTTGTGCCATTGCCAATGATTTCACGTACTTTTTCGGACCGGTCTGCTGCGAAGATCAATTGAAAATCTTCATCGGATCCGCGGATAATGTCAGCATAATTGAGATTTTCAATGATGCGCGGTTTTAATTCCTCTAGTTCAGCCAGGTGGGCCCTGCGGAAATTGGGATCATAGATAATGATGGCTCCCCGCTCCAGTCCTATTTCCAGGAATCTTACCACAGATGTCCTGACCTCCCTCGAACTTGCATAGATAGATCCAAAAAGAATTATATCATCTGCAGCAATATCTTCCGGCAACTCCTGAAGGCGCTCGGCCGGAAAATTCTTGTAGAAAGTATAATTCGCATTGTTGTCATCATCCAGGAAAGCCATGGCCAGGGCTGATTGCCCATTATTGAACCGGTTGACATACCGTGTATTGACCCCGTTCTCAACAAGATAATCTTCAATGAGCATGCCAACATTATCCTGTCCGTATTCGCTTACAAAACATGGTTTCCAACCCAATCTCCCCAGTGAAACAAAGGCATTCAGAACAGATCCTCCAGGTTTGGCAGCCCTGGGTTGTCCATCTTTAAAAATGATGTCGAAGACAGTTTCACCAAATCCGAAAACCTTTCTCATCGCTTCTATTTTACAAGTTTTGAAATGGATCTGAACTCATCTGTTCCGGAGAACCGGCAAAGCTCAAAGAGTAAGGATTCATAACTGGTTATGATGGCGCCTTCCCTTTGCATCCTGCGGACAGATACACTTTTATCATTTGGGTTTCGTGATGAAACGCAATCTTCCACCACGACAGGCTGGTATCCCCTTTCAAGCAGATCAATGACAGTCTGGAGTACACATACATGGCTTTCGATACCTGCAATCAGAATGAACTGCTTGTGCGTTTCTGCAAGAACCCTGATAAATTCCGGCTCATCGCAACAACTGAAGGCGGTTTTTTCAATCACTGGAAAATTCCTGATCACATCCTCCAATCCCTGGATGGTAGGTCCGAGTCCCCGGGTATACTGCTGGGTCACAAGAACCGGCACCCCCAGTACTTTCAATCCCTCAACAAGGATCCCGGTATTCTTTGCTACCGCTTCATGATCGTGAATATGCGGGTAAAGCCTTTCCTGGATATCGATGACCAATCCTGCCGTATTTTCTTTTAAAATCCTCATATCAATCTGAATTTCTGGATTTTATACCTAGGTAGCCACCATGATGCCTCTTGGCATAATCAGCCGGTTTAAATCCTATCTTTTTCATCATCAGGACCACCAGTATATCTCCAATGACCGTCATTGTAGTGGTAGATGTTGTAGGTGTAAGTCCCAAGGGACAAACCTCCTCGGGGTGGCCGGTATGGAGGATCACATCAGCCTGTTGGGCAAGATCACCTTCCGGGTTCCCTGTTATTACAATGAGTGGAAGACCATTATGCAGCCTTTTTGCCAGGCCAACCAGTTCAATGATCTCACGTGTTTTGCCTGAATTGCTGATCAGCAGGAGTATATCATTTTCCTGGATCACTCCCAGGTCTCCATGCTGGGCATCACTGGGATGCAGGAAAACTGCCGGGGTGCCGGTGGAACTGAATGTGGTAGCAATATTGATGGCAATTTGCCCGGCCTTCCCCATGCCGCTGCATACCAGTTTCCCTCGATTTTCATGAACCTTCTTCCGGATAAGGTCTGTGGCTTCCGTAAAAGATTCCGAGGCTGGTATGTTCAGGATGGCCTCTGATTCCCTTCTGAGCAATTCTTTAATTTCTTGGAGCATATTTAAAATGAATGGTGAAGTATAATTGATAAAGACGTAAAGATAATTATAAAGGGTTTTAAAATTTTCTATTTTTATATTTCTTTAAACTCCTGAGCGAATGAAATCAATGGCACTTACAGGGATAGGAAAAATGGGCATGATCCAGGAACCAGATCCCCTCATCCTGAATGAATCGGATGTTATTGTTAAAGTTACCCATGTCGGGGTATGCGGATCGGATATGCATCTTTATGATGAAGGGCATGTTGGAGACTCCTGGGTGGAATATCCCTTTGTAGTCGGTCATGAGGGTACAGGGGTCGTTGAACAGGTGGGGGCCGGGGTGAGGCACCTGAAGCCCGGGGACAGGATCGCGATCGAGCCTGCCCAACCCTGTGGTAAATGCGACCAGTGCCTGGCTGGCAGACCACATACATGCCGGAATATGATATTTCTTGGAAGTCCTGGCCAGACCTCCGGTATCCTCTCCGAAAAAATTGTCATCCCCGGCCATTGTTGCTTTCCCCTGCCGGATAATCTGTCCAATGAGCAGGCCTGTCTGGCCGAACCACTTTCTATCAGCATCTGGGCAGTTGACCTGGCAGGTATTAAACCAGATTCAAACATCGGGATACTTGGCAGCGGTCCCATTGGTATGTGCATATTATTGTATGCCCGCCAGAAGGGGATAAAGAACATTTATGTGACGGATAAGATTGACAATCGGCTGGACAGGGCAAAAAAAGCAGGTGCAGGCTGGACCGGTAATCCGGACAAAGATGATATTGTAGATATTATCACCAGGGTAGAACCCCTGGGGCTCGATTGCATCTTTGACTGCTGCGGTAAGCAGGAAGCCATGGACCAGGCTGTAGAAATGTTAAAACCCGGTGGGAAGATTATGATCGTGGGTATTCCGGAGTTTGATAACTGGACATTCGCAACGGATAAGACACGCAGGAAAGAAACCTGTATTCAAAACGTCAGGCGGCAAAATGACAGGTTGCAGAAAGCCATTGACCTCATTGCAGAAGGAGCTGTAGATACTAACCAGCTGATTACACACCGGTTACCATTCCCCCGGACAAATGAGGCCTTCGACCTGGTGAATGATTACAGGGACGGGGTTATGAAGGCCCTCATTGAGTTTAAAACATAGCAATACACCATACCCGGCTTATTATGAGATATATATCCCAGTCGCTCCTGATCATCTCTTTGGCGTTTATTTTGACGACATGCAAGCGGTCCAATGAATCAAAACCTTTCAACTCTTACTGGAACAGCCTGCCGGACCGGAATTGGACAGGTCCTGAATTCTGGGCCAACCGGCTGCAGGACTGGCAAATCAATGATGGCCGGGTGGAGTGTATAAACGATCTGTGGCCCCGCCGAACCCTGCATATACTGGACAGGTACCTTTCCGGCCAGACGGGTTCACTCCATATGAAGGTGGTAACCGGAATGATCAGAAAAGCCGAGGCCGAGGTGGAAGAGACCTGGTCGGGTTTCCTGGTGGGCGCGGGAAATCTGGAAATGGACTACCGGAGGAGGGCCCTTATCCATGGCGTTCCGGGAAATGAGGGCGGCCTTATCCTGGCCCTTAATGTCCGTGGTGATATCCTGCTGATTGATAATGAAACAGGGGAGAAACTTGAGCAGATCGAACCGGTGGATAAACGGGTACATGATATGCGAAGAACGGTAAGTCTATCCATTGAAATTGAACCCCTGGATGATGTTTACATATGCACCATATCTGCTTTGGATACAGAAAATGATTACGAGATCAACCGCCTGGAAACTACCCTTCAAAATATCCATACACTGGATGGAAACCTGGCATTGATATGCAATGGAGGTACATTCTGGTTCAATGACTGGCAGATCCATGGATCAAAGGTGCTGTATAATGCGGACCAGCAGCTCGGCCCTGTGATCGGAACGCAATATACCATCAGCGACAGGAAACTTAAACTTACAGCACAATTGGCCCCCATCAGTGAATCAGATGAACAGATCGCCAGTTTACAGGTACTGGACAAAAAAACCGGAAAATGGAAAGAGGTTTCCGGCAGCCAGGTGATTGTTCCCGGGTACACTGCCACTTTCAGGGTACCCGAATGGGATACGGGAGTCTCACATGATTACCGCGTTTTGTATCATATCACTGACGGAAAGGAATCCCGCATACCTCATTATTACTACGGGGTGATTGTCAAAGACCCTGTAGACAAGGATGAGATTGTCGTGGCAGCTTTTACCGGCAACAGCAACAGCCATGGCAATATCAACCAGGAAGATTTTGACTTTGCAGACAGGATGTGGTTCCCCCATGAGGACCTTACGGGATATGTAACCAAACATGAGCCGGACCTGCTGGTATATACCGGTGATAATGTCTATGAAGGGCGGCCTACACCTCCGGATTTCAGCTCGGAAAGAAATACAGAACTGGATTATTTATATAAATGGTACCTTTTCCTATGGGCACATGGCGGGCTAACACGAAATATCCCTGCTGTGACCATCCCCGACGATCACGATGTATATCACGGAAATATCTGGGGGGCCGGCGGGGTAAAGGCACCTGCAAAGCCTGCTGACGGGAAATATCCAGCTTACTACGGGGGGCGTAATAATAACTGGCAACAGGACCAGGGAGGATATAAATTATCCGCTGATCTGGTCAAAATGGTGGAACGGACCCAGACAAGCCATCTGCCGGACCCCTATGATCCTGATCCCATAGCACAGGGCATAGGCGTTTATTTTTGCAATTTGAACTATGGCAGGATCAGCTGGGCAGTGCTGGAGGACAGGAAATTTAAATCTGCACCCTCCAGGATCCATCCCCAGTACAGAATAGTGAATGGATTCAGCCAGGTCAAAGGGATCAATGGGAAATGGCTGGATTCCCCTGAAGCCATCTTGATGGGGAAAAGGCAGATATCATTCGTACAGGATTGGGCTGCTGACTGGAGAGGGGTGGATATGAAGGTGGCTATCAGCCAGTCCATTTTCGCCAATCTCTCAACCTATCCGGATACCTTTCTGACCGATGCCAATACACCCAGACTGAATCCACTGCCATGGGGCGTAATTCCAAAAGATTACAGTAAGGCAAAAGATATGGATTCAAATGGATGGCCCCAGACTGGCAGGAACCGGATCCTGCGTGAATTGCGCAAAGGGCTTCGCCCTGATGATTGGTGGAGACCAGCACCTGGGCAGTGTTATCCATCATGGTATCGATGCATGGGAAGATGCCGGGTACTCATTCTGTGTACCTTCCATTGCGAACCTCTGGCCCCGCCGATGGTTCCCCCAATCACCCGGTGAGGATCACAAGGAAGGAATGCCCCTGTATACCGGAAGGTATTTTGATGGATTTGGCAACCGGGTTACGGTCCACGCTGTTTCCAATCCCTATATTTCCGGTAAAGAACCATCTGTCCTGCACGACCGGGCCCCTGGATATGGCATTGTTAAACTGAACAAAAAAACCAGACTGATCACGCTTGGAATGCTGGCCACGGTATGCTGATCCGGAATCTGCCGGTGGTGGACAATACCCAGGATGGCCGCTTACACTGGATATGGAAGATAACTATGCCAGGGAAGCAAGTGGCTGGCTGCCTCCGCTGCAGGTCACCGGGTTGGATCATCCACCGGTGATCCAGGTAGTGAATGAGATTACCGGCGAGACCATATATACGCTCCGGATCAGGGACTTCACTTACCAGCCGGGAGTATTTACGGAAGGTAGTTATACAGTACACATAGGAGAGCCCGGGACAGGCAGCATGCAAAGCCTTACAGGACTGGTCTCTCTGACCGCCAAAGAACAGGCTGGTATCTTTGTAAAATTTTAAAAAACAATAAAATGAATCGCCGCGACTTTACGAAAATCACTGCCGGTGCTGCAGCCTTTGTGGCGGCTTCTCCTGTTGTCGGACTAAGCCAGGAAAGACGGATACAGGGATCCATACCCCTCGGAGCTCCGGTATTCGAAAAATATTCAGATCCTCAAGGATGGATCAATGCCCTGCAAAAACTTGGTTACCGGGCTGCCTACACCCCTGTGAGCATAAATGATGACGAAACTACCGTCAAAGCTTATGCAACTGCTGCCAAAGAAGCCGGCATCATAATTGCCGAAGTAGGCGCCTGGAGCAATCCTATCAGTCCGGATGCAACCCAGCGAAAAGAGGCTTTCGAGAAATGTATTAAATCATTGCATCTGGCCGACCAGCTGGGTGCGATGTGCTGCGTGAATGTAAGCGGGTCCAGGAACAAGGAACACTGGGCCGGTCCGCATAAGGATAACCTGTCCCCTGAGACTTTCGAAATGGTCGTGGAAGTTACCCGTAAGATAATTGATGAGGTGAAACCACGGCAAACCTACTTCGCACTGGAGGCCATGCCCTGGTCATTTCCCTATTCTGCTGATTCCTACCTTAAACTGCTGAAGGCCATGGACCGGGACCGTTTTGGGGTCCACCTCGATCCCATGAACATGATCACCAGTCCCGAAATATTTTTCAACAACGGTGAAATGATCAGGGATTGTTTCAGGAAACTGGGTCCCCATATCAGAAGCTGCCATGCCAAGGATATGACCATACGGGAGGATATTTACACACCCCAACTGGATGAAACCAGGGCAGGCCTTGGAAGCATGGATTATACCGCCTTTCTGACTGAGCTCAGCAAACTGGATAATATACCACTGATGATAGAACATCTGAAAACTGCAGAGGAATACAAGCTGGCCGCAGATCACATCCGTTCTGTGGCAGCTAAGAACGGAATTTCCATATCATAATCCTTTCTGCCTCTTGTCACTGGTTGGCTAAGCCCGACCAGATCTTAATACAGGCTGCAGAAATCCTGTAGTACCTGAATTCGTCCTTCCTTTTTCTGAATCCATTACCCTGACTGGCACATATCGTGCTATACTATATATATTATTTTATCACCACCCCCCCTTTATTGATACCTTGTTTAAATATTTTATATACTTTTTTTCTTTTTTATACTTTTGCATAGGGGGTGTTAAATATATTTATATAGTTTTGTAGCGAATAATAATAATTTAATCAATTCTAAAATCATGTGCCTTATGAAAAGATTTACATCTTTAATGGTATTCCTGTTTGCGGCTGCTTTGCTTTTGACCATCACGGTACAGGTGAAAGCACAGGAAGAAGAGAAAAGTTCCCCTATCAGTATTGGAGCAGACATTATGAGCCGGTATGTATGGAGGGGGACGGATTATGGTTCTTCACCGAGTATACAACCTTCCATGGAGCTGGGGCTGGGTGGTTTTGCCCTGGGGATCTGGGGAGCCTATACGACAAACCTCCCCGGTGTGCAGGAGCTGGACCTGTATGCGACCTATACATTCAGTGACGTTGTAACCATAGGGATTACCGATTATTTTTTCCCGGATGAAATATTCGGCTATGATTATTATGAATACCGAGGAGATTCATCCACACACATTCTCGAAGGTATGGCCAGTTTCAATGGACTGGAAAACCTTCCCCTTACATTCATGGTCGGGTATAATTTTGCCTATGATTCACAGAACTCAACCTACTTTGAGCTTGGTTACAGTTTTTCAATACTTGACATTTTCCTGGGTGCTGGCAACGGTTTCTATACAACAGATGGTAAATTCAATATAGTAAACCTGGGCATTGGTGTAAGTAAGGATATCAAGATCACCGAGCGATTCAGTCTACCCATCTCCGCGTCATTTATTACCAATCCCCAGGCTGAGAAGGTACATTTTGTATTTGGCATCTCACTATGATTTAACCACGTCTAAAACAGATCTGTCATGAAAAAAATAGAAGCCATAATTAGAAAAACAAAATTTCAGGAAGTGAAAGACACACTCCATGATCAAGGCATTGATTTCTTTTCATTTTTCCCGGTTACCGGAGTGGGAAAAGCAACACAGAGCCGGGTTTATCGGGGAATTTCCTATGATACAAGCAGCATAGGAAGATTGTTGCTTACCATTGTGGTCAGGGACATTAATCTCGACAAGACTGTCAATGCTATTCTGACCGCTGCTAAAACCGGAGAGGTTGGCGACGGGAAAATATTCATTTCAAACATTGATGAAAGTTACCGGATCAGGAATGGCGAGAAGGGGGACGAGTCTCTTTTCGTCAAAGATTAATAAATCCAGTTATTGAATAAAAAAATACAATATAATCATGGAAGAAACTAAAGTAATAGAAGAAGTAACCAGCGCAGTTGGCGAACTTAATATTTCTGCCGATACACTATGGGTCCTGATCGCCGCTGTTCTGGTCATGTTCATGCAGCCGGGTTTTGCGATGGTTGAGGCCGGTTTTACCCGGGGCAAAAATACAGCGAATATACTCATGAAAAACCTGATGGATTTTTCCATCGGATCCCTGGTTTTCTGGCTCCTGGGATACACCATTATGTTCGGTGAAGATATCGGAGGATTTATCGGAAAGGTATCCCTGTTTTTTAACAGTGACGGTGTGGATGGGATCACAAACAAGTCCAGTCTCATGTTCCAGACAGTTTTTGCTGCCACTGCGGCAACCATTGTATCCGGTGCCATGGCAGAAAGGACCAAATTCAATACCTATCTCATATTTACACTGGTGATCACTGCTGTCATTTACCCGATCTCCGGCCACTGGGTCTGGGGAGGTGGATGGCTGTCCAGCCTTGAAACTCCCTTCCACGATTTTGCGGGTTCGACTGTGGTGCATTCTGTAGGAGCCTGGGTTGGTCTGGCAGGAGCAACCATGCTGGGTGCCAGGATAGGAAAATACAATGGCAAGGCCAATGCTATTCCCGGTCATAATATTGCTCTTGGAGCACTGGGAGTCTTCATTCTCTGGTTTGGATGGTTTGGTTTCAATCCGGGATCTCAACTGGCCATATCAGGCACGGATAATGCCCTTGCCGTTTCACATATTTTCATCACAACCAACCTCGCAGCCGCTGCAGGTGCTGTGACATCCATGTTCATCACCTGGAGAAGGCACAAGAGGCCCGGACTTAGTATTACGCTGAACGGTGCACTCGCGGGACTGGTAGCCATCACAGCAGGATGTGATATTGTGACACCGGGTGGAGCGGTTATCATTGGTATTGTGGCAGGATTTGTACTGGTATTTGGTGTAGAATTCATTGATCAGAAGCTGAGGATTGACGACCCGGTTGGTGCCATTTCGGTACATGGACTCTCAGGTGCAACCGGGACCATCCTGGTGGGCCTGTTCGCATCAGAAGGGGGATTGTTCTACGGTGGAGGTGCTGCCCTTCTCGGTTCACAGGTACTGGGCGTACTGAGTATTGCTGCATGGGCAGGGGGACTTGGTTTCATCCTGTTCTTTATACTGAAGAAAACCATTGGTATCAGGGTATCAAAGACCATTGAGGAAGAAGGACTGGATATCTATGAACATGGCGAGAGTGCCTACAATATGTAAATAAAAAGAAGGGTGTCCCGAATTCTTATCATGTGCGTATATGATGCTGAAAAATCAGCGAACAGGACACCCTAACCTTTGAAGGTTAGTTTGTGTTAGATAGTTTCTGTCCCAAATTTAAAAATTTCATCAGGATGGACAAAAAAAGCTGCCGTAGTTGAATACGGCAGCCTTTTTTATCTAATGCACTATATGATTTTATGCTTGCATAAAATGCAACGAAGACTTCATCTGTGATCATTAATTCTTTCAAGGGAGTGGTTTAAAGGTGCCTATATATTATGCTTGCATAAAATGCAACGACGACCAAACATCCTTGAAAGAACCCCCTACCATTTACCGGTCTTGGCAGTACTCGGTTTTGGCAGATCTGCAAGAGGAGCGGTATACTTCAGGATATCTTCCTCGGGCAATGCATAGTCCGTTAATTCCCCTTTCAGGAATTTGTCATATCCAACCAGGTCCATCAGACCATGACCGCTGAGATTAAAAAGGATAACTTTTTCTTTTCCTTCCTCTTTGGCTTTATTGGCTTCCTGTATGGTGGCGGCTACAGCATGGCTGGTTTCAGGGGCGACAATGATGCCTTCTGTTTTGGCAAATAATATCGCTGCTTCATAACATTCCAGCTGGTGAATGGACTGGGATTCAGCAATCCTTCCAGGGTCGCTGCACACACAAGCGGTGACATTCCGTGATACCGGAGTCCGCCGGCATGGATTGGCGGAGGAATAAACTCATGTCCCAGTGAATACATGGGCAACAGCGGTGTCATCTTCGCCACGTCACCATGATCATAAAAAAGGGCCCGGGTCAGGGTAGGACAGGATGCCGGCTCCACAGGGATGATATCAATATCTGCCCCGTTGATCTTATCCGCACAAAGGGAAAGGCAATGCCGGCGAAATTACTTCCGCCTCCTGCACAACCAATCACTACATCCGGTGTCTTTTCCCCAAATATCTCCAGCTGCTTTTTTAGCTTCCTGGCCAATAATGGTCTGGTGCAGCATGACATGGTTCAACACACTACCCAGACTGAATATCGGGTTTCCCCTGATTCATCCGTAACTGCCGCTTCGATGGCTTCACTGAAATAGCAATTCCCAGGCTTCCCGGAGTATCCGGAATTTTGTCCAGAATGGCCCGGCCTGCCCTGGTTTCCGTGACTTGGACTGGCAATACAATTGGCGCCCCAGGTCTCCATCATCAGTTTCCGGAAAGGTTTCTGATCAAAACTTACCCGTACCATGAAAACCTTACATTCGAGTCCCAATAAGAGAGCAGGCAAAAGCCAGGGCACTTCCCCACTGGCCGGCTCCGGTTTCCGTGGTTAGCTTTTTAATTCCGAACTCTTTATTATACCAGGCCTGGGCCACTGCAGTATTGGGCTTATGGCTTCCGGCAGGCGAAACGCTTTCATTTTTATAATAGATCTTGGCAGGGGTTCCCAGTGCTTTTTCCAGTGCATAGGCCCTGTGAAGCGGGGTCGGCCGCCAGCGGTACAGCAATTCCATTATCCCTTCCGGGATATCGATCCACCTTTCCTGGCTTACTTCCTGCTCAATCAGGTTCATAGGGAATACAGGTGCCAGCATTTCAGGTCCGATGGGATTACCGTCCGGTCCAAGTGGTGGCTGCAAAGGTGTAGGCAGGTCTGCCGCAAGGTTATACCATTGCTTCGGCATCTCCTTTTCTGATAAAAAAACTTTGGTACTTCTACTCATGACTTTTCAGTTTAATGGTTTATGAACTATTAGCTTTTCGTTGTTGACAAGCGGATTGAGTAGGAAGATAGGGATTATTTCCCTATCTGTCCTCTCACACCACCGTGCATACGGTTCGGTACACGGCGGTTCCTTAAATAATAGCTTTGACTAGACCGTAATAATCCGAAAAGAAAATAAAGCCAGCATGTCTAAGACGCTCGTTGGTAATAGTACGACTCAAGATAAAGACTATTGGCAATATGCCAATAGCCTTTCTAGTGTTCGCAAATTCCCATGCTTTGTGACTATCTATACCAAGCTTTATGAGATTACGAAAACGAGTACGTATCCGTTTCCATTGTTTCCATATCACCATACGTAAACGTCTGCGATACCATGTATCTACTCTTTCATAATAGCTTACGCATATCGGCTAGCTTAAAGTAATTGACCCATCCAGTAATGTACTGCCTGAGTGCTTCCTTCCGTCTTGCATAACCCCAGCCATTGCTTCGAGAAGTGAGCATTTTAATCTGCTCTTTCATCTTTGCAATGCTATTCGGATGTACCCGCAATCGTCCTTCTCCTTTATATACATAAAAGGAATATCCCAAAAATTTAATCCTTGAGATATAGGCTACCGTGGTCTTTTCCCTGTTTACTCTCAAAAACAGTTTTTCTCGATGTACGGAACGATGTTCGCCAGCGTTCTCTCGGCACTCCGTTTGCTCTTGCATAAGGATTATCAGATCGTCAGCATAACGTACAAATCGGTGTCCTCGTTTTTCGAGTTCCTTGTCCAATTCATTGAGCATGATGTTACTCAACAGTGGACTAAGTGGACTCCCCTGAGGAACCCGATTCTCGTCTCTTCAAACTTGTTGCGTATTACTACTCCAGCATTGAGGTATTTGTGGATAAGCGAGACTACCCGCCCATCCTTTACCGTCCTTGATAACACTTCTATCAGCTTACTCTGATGGACCGTATCAAAGAACTTCTCCAGGTCCATATCTACGGCATATTTGTAACAGTCTGTGACATAGTTCCTGCATTTGTTCAATGCCTGATGTGCATTACGCTTGGGTCTGAACCCGTAACTGTTCAGTGAGAACTGTTTCTCGTAAATGGGGGATAAGACTGAGCAGATGGCCTGCTGGATGACTCGATCCACCACCGTAGGGATACCGAGATTCTCTTTCCCTTTTCTCTTTGGATATTTCTACCCTCCGAACCGGATTAGGACGGTACTTACCGTCCAATATGGATTGTATGAGCTTCTCCTTGTTGTTGACAAGATAATCCCGTAAGGATTCAACTTCCATCTTGTCTATCCCACCACTACCCTTGTTGCTCCTTACCCGTTTAAAGGCACGGTTCAAGTTCGAAGGGAACAGAATCTGCACTAACAGCCCATATTCAGGTCTGTCGGTATTGGTGAGGTTGTTTTCAGTCATCCAAATAAAGGTCTGCCCTCCTGCATAGCCCTCAGGCTCCGCCCTACTATTTTGCAGGCAGGTATCTTTCGATATTTTCTGCTTTCCTCCCTTCATCCGGTAACATTCATTTACTCTCACTTCATTAAGGTTCGGTCCTTTCCGTCCCTTGTCGACGGGATACGGTACTACGACCTCGGCTGACTTCTCACAGTAAATCTTGTTTCAACCGTGCTTCATACTCTGTTTCTGCACGTCTATGAGACCTCCCGGGTTAAGAGCGATAACTATCATCCCATATACCTGCTGCATTTACCTTGGTGGATCCGGATAGTATCGGACTTCGTTTTGTGTTAGCAAACTCATCCATCCAACCTTAGGCCTTATATACAGTTTCTGTTCGTCGGGTCAGGAATTTGCCGTCGGCTTCCTTCAGATTCCACCTTGCGATGGACACCCTTGCCTTAAGCTAACGCTTCCTACTGTCAAGGCGCGTTCGGGACTTGCACCCTATAGTTATCGCCCAACAAAAAGGGCACGTTGTAACCAACATGCCCCATATTTTTTTGTTTTACATATTGCTTACAACACCGTCGGGAAGCTTTGCCAGCGCCACCGCCAAATCCATGTTAAAGTATTTGTAAAACGACTCATTTACTTACAATTCGGTTCCTAAAATAGTAATTATATTATTAATTGCCATAGAGTTCATAGAAATTTCATTAATCTCATGGGCAAAGGAAGGCATGTATGTTCTCTGCAGCCTGCCGCCCGGAATAGATGGCTGTTACCACAAGGCTGGCTCCATTGCGGGCATCCCCGGCAGCAAAGACCTTGGGATGGCTGGTCTGGAAACGACTGTCCGTCATGATATTTTTCGGTTACTGACCTTTAGTTCCAATTTCTCAATAACACCCTCCTGAACGGGATTCAAAAAACCCATGGATAATAATACCAGTTCTGCTTCCAGGTTTTTTTCGGAACCCGGGATTTCCTTCATGGCCATTCTTCCGGAATCATCCTTTACCCATTCAACTTCAACCAGTTCCAGTCCGGATACAGCCCTCATCTCACCCAGGAATTTCCGGGTAGAAAGGCTCCATAGGCGCTCACAGCCCTCTTCATGCGAGGATGAGGTTTTCAGTACCTTCCCCATGTAGGGCCACTCAGGGTTTTCTTTGCCATCAACTTCCCTGGGTTTAGGGAGGATCTCAATCTGCGTAATAGATTTTGCTCCCTGCCTGACTGAAGTCCCGACACAGTCAGAACCTGTATCTCCACCACCCAGCACTACTACATTCTTGTCTTTAGCATTGATCAGGTAATCATAGGGAATGTCCTGGCCCTGGTTGATCTTGTTTTGCTGCCTCAAAAAATCCATGGCAAAATGAATACCCTCAAGGTCTCTTCCTTCAATCGACAGATCACGTGGATCTTCTGCACCAATGGCGATACAGACTGCATCATAATGATCTACAATCTCCTTGACATCAAGATTGACACCCACCTCCATACCCACTTGAAATTCAATGCCTTCTTCCAGCAATAACTGAATACGCCTGTCCACAACCTGCTTATTCAACTTAAAGTCAGGGATCCCATAGCGGAGGAGTCCCCCGACGGCATCTTCTTTTTCATAAACACGTAACATTATGACCCTCCTTATTAAGCTGATCGGCACATGCGAGTCCCGCAGGACCAGACCCAATCACAGCCACTTTTTTTCCTGTTCGTTTTTCCGGGGGCCGGGGCACGATATAACCCTCACGGAAAGCCCATTTCTGCAATGGCTGCCTCATTTTCCCTGATGGTGACCGGTGAGGCATCAATTGTCAATACACAGGCAGATTCACAGGGTGCAGGACAGATCCTTCCGGTAAACTCGGGGAAATTGTTGGTAGAATGCAGTACTTCAATGGCTTTCTTCCAGTCTCCCTTATGCAATTCATCCTGAAACTCAGGAATTACATTGATCACCGGGCAGGCCCAGTGGCAAAACGGAATGCCACAATCCATGCAACGGGAAGCCTGTAATTTCCTGTCAGCTGAATTCAGGGTCTGTTCCACCTCCCCGAAATCATATATGCGGTCCCGCAAAGGCCTGTTCCCGGCTTCTTTTCTGGCTATCTTTAAAAATCCCTTAGGGTCTCCCATCTCGCTAATATTCTTTTTTTTTCACTTTAGTACCCGTTCATCTGGTTTTCAACATCCGTCTCCACTGCTGCTATTTTCTTGCGCAGTGCCTCAAGCTTTTCTTCCTCGAGTACTCGCTTATATTCATAGGGTATGATCTTTATGAACTGGGGAAGGATACTTTTCCCAGTTGTCAAGAATTGATCTTGCTTTCTGGCTTCCTGTATATTTCTCGTGCTTTGTGATGATTCCTTTCAACTCACGGATATCCTGCAATTCCTCAACAAGGGAAATCTCAACCATTCCCATGTTGCAGTAATAATCAAAACTGCCCTCTTCATCGAGTACATAGGCTATCCCCCCACTCATACCGGCTGCAAAATTTCGTCCGGTTTTACCCAGGACAATGGTCCTGCCACCGGTCATATATTCACAACAATGATCTCCTGTCCCTTCCACAACCGCCTGAACCCCGGAATTGCGCACACAGAATCTTTCTCCGGCGATTCCGTTGACATAGACTTCTCCACTGGTGGCACCATAGAGCACGGTATTCCCGATGATGACATTATCTTCGGGAGCAAATTTTGAACCTTGAGGAGCAACAACAATGATTTTCCCTCCGGATAATCCCTTTCCCAGGTAATCATTCGCATCACCTTCCAGCTTCAGGGTAACACCCTCTTTCAAGAAAGGCGCCGAAACTCTGACCGGCAGACCCCTTAAAATCAATATGTATGGTATCCTCCGGCAGACCTTTTAAACCATGTAATTCGGATATTCTGCCTGATAACATGGCCCCCACCGCACGATCAGTATTCTTGATCCCCATACTAATCTTCACTTTCTTCTTCTGCTCCAGCGCAGGAAGGCTTTTTTCGATTAGCTGAAGATCCAGAACCTTACCCGGCAGATCCCGTTTGGGCAGTATATATCGCCTTTCAAAGTGTTCTGCCTCTTCAGGAACATATAACAATGGCTTGACATCTAGTTTTGAAGCCTTCCAGTGTTTTTTTGGCATCTTGATCTCCAGGAGATCTGCCCTTCCGATCACATCATCCAATTTTGTTAATCCTACTTCCGCAAGCAGTTCTCTGACCTCCTGTGCCAGGAAGGTGAAATAATTCACCAGGTATTCTGTCTTTCCTGCATATCGTTTCCGGAGTTCCTCATTCTGGGTGGCAATACCTACCGGACAGGTATTCAGATGGCATTTCCGCATCATGACACATCCCAGCGTGATCAAGGCACCGGTGGCGAATCCATATTCCTCGGCTCCCAGCATGGCAGCCTGAATGATATCCATACCCGTTTTCATCTGACCATCAGTCTGCAGGATCACATTGCGCCGCAGGTTATTCATGATCAGGGTTTGCTGGGTTTCAGCCAGACCAATCTCTAGGGGCAGGCCTGCATGTTTGATGGAACTCGAGGGACTGGCACCTGTTCCTCCTTCGGATCCGCTGATGGTAATGATATCCGCACCTGCTTTTGCTACGCCGGCAGCAATGGTACCAACCCCGGAGGCTGACACAAGCTTAACACTTACTTTGGCCCTGGGATTGACATTCTTCAGGTCAAAGATCAACTGGGCCAGGTCCTCAATTGAATATATATCATGATGGGGTGGCGGGGAGATCAGTGTGATCCCTGGCATGGCATAGCGTGTCTTGGCTATGATCTTATCCACTTTGTGTCCGGGCAGCTGCCCTCCCTCCCCGGGCTTGGCCCCCTGTGCAACCTTGATCTGAATCTCATCTGCATTGACCAGGTAAAAATTGGTAACCCCGAACCGCCCGGAGGCGATCTGTTTGATGGAACTTCGGACACTGCTGCCATCTGCACGTGGACTGAACCGCTCCGGGTCTTCTCCTCCTTCACCGGTATTGCTGCGTCCACCGATCCGTTCATGGCTTCAGCCAGGGCCTCATGTGCCTCCCGGGAAATTGATCCATAAGACATGGCCCCTGTTACAAATCGCTTAAAAATTGCTTCAACAGGTTCGACTTTGTCAATATCAATGGGATTCTTTTTCAGGCGGAATAATCCCCGTAAAAAAGCAGGTTTCTGATTTTGCTCATTGACCAGGTTTGAAAAAACCTTGAACTTCTCATAGTCATTGGTTTTTACTGCCCATTGCAGATGTGTTATGGTTTCCGGATTCCAGGCATGATGCTCACCATTGATCCGGTAGTTGATAATTGCCCGCAGATGGAATAATGAAATCTTCACCGGATCTATTGAATGCTTCCTTGTGCTGGATCAATGCCTCCATGGCCAGTTCCTCTATCCCGATCCCACCTATCGCACTGATGGTTCCTTCAAAATACTTTTCCACCATATCATTGTCCATTCCTACCGTTTCAAATATCTGGGCAGAACGGTAAGAGCGCAGGGTGGAAATCCCCATCTTGGAAAGGATCTTCAGCAGGCCCTTATTAATGGCCTTGACATAGTTCTCTTCTGCCCTTCGATAATCAACCTGGATGGTTTTGTCCTTAACCAGTTTCTCAATTACGGCAAAAGCCAGATAGGGATTAATCACGGAGGCCCCGTACCCAAACAACAGGGCAAAATGATGAACTTCCCTTGCTTCAGCGGTTTCAAGGACAATATCAATCTGCATCCTTTTACGCTTGTTAATCAGGTGATGATGCACGGCAGAAACAGCCAGTAAAGATGGGATGGGAGCCAGTTCAGAGGTAATCCCTCGGTCTGAAAGGATAATATAGTTCTTGCCATCATCCACTGCTTTTTCAGCAAGATCACATATATTTTTCACCGCCCCTGGCAAGACCTTTCTTTCCCTGGCTGGCCCGAAAATGAAGTGGAATATTCCTTGCACTGAAACCTTTGTATCTCAGGTTTTTAATTACCTGAAAATAGGTATTGTTTACGATTGGGGTGTTCAATTTGACCATCTTGCTATGTTCAGGTCCCTCATGAAGCAGGTTATCCTGGAAAGATCCCACATAACCGGCAAGGCTCATGACCATTTCCTCCCGGATGGGATCAATGGCCGGATTTGTCACCTGGGCAAATAATTGCCGGAAATAGTTGAATAAGCGCTGTGGTTTATCAGAAAGCACAGCCAGGGGTGTATCATTCCCCATGCTGCCTACAGGTTCCTTGCCTTTCTCGGCCATTCCGGAGATAATGAATTCAATATCTTCCTTGTTATACCCGAAAGACTGCAGATAAGAATTATGCAGATCCCCCAGATCGGGTGAGATCTTTCTCCAACCTCAATATCCTCCAGGTTGACCATATTCCGTGTCAGCCATTCTTTGTAGGGATTATGAGTGGCCAGGGATTCTTTTAACTCCGGGTCATAATGAATCTTGCCTTCTTTTGTGTCAATAAGCAACATTTTTCCCGGCCTTAGCCTTCCTTTCTCAACGATCTCCTGGGGCGGGAAATATTTGACCCCAACCTCTGATCCCATCACGATTACATCGTATCGGTAATGATATACCTGGAAGGCCTCAGCCCATTCCTGTCAAGGGTTCCGCCAATGTAACGGCCATCAGAAAATATCAAGGAGGCAGGTCCGTCCCAGGGCTCAAGAAAGGTGGAATGATATTCATAAAATGCCCTGAGATCTTCTGATATGGGATTTTTGGTATTAAATGATTCAGGCACCAGGACGGAAACCGCATGTGCCAGGGACTTACCCGTCAGGTACATGAATTCAAGGACATTGTCCAGACTGGCAGAATCAGATTTATCAGGTTCGATCAATGGATAGATCTTGTTCAGATCATCACCCAGGTAATGTGATTCAAGCAATGATTCCCGTGCTTCCATCCAGTACCTGTTTCCCTTGATGGTATTGATCTCTCCATTATGCGCCAGCAAGCGGAAAGGCTGTGCCAGGTCCCAGGAAGGAAAAGTGTTGGTAGAGAACCTGGAATGCACCAGGGCAATGGCACTTGACAAACGCTTATCTTTGAGATCAAGATAATATTCTCCCAGTTGTTCAGAGGTAAGCATCCCCTTGTATATAAGGACACGTGTAGAAAGGCTGGGTATATAAAAATGTTTTTTCTGGGGAATGTCTGATTTGAGAATGGCATTTTCCGTCCTTTTCCTTACCACATAAAGCCTCCGTTCCAGGTCAAGCTGATCAAGGTCAGCCTCGCAAAGCACCTGCTTCATCTCCGGCTCGACAGCCTTTGACAAATCACCAATTACCTCGGGATTTCTGGGGACCTCCCTGTAAGCAATGATATTGATACCTTCCTCCATCAGTATCCTTTCAAAGATCTCCAGGCATTGCCCGGCCTGTTCTTCATCCCTGGGCAGAAATAATATCCCGGTACCGAATTGTCCCTCCGGAGGAACACTGTAACCCTGTATCAGGTAGAAATCCCTTGGCACCTGGATGAGTATACCGGCACCATCCCCTGTCTTGCTATCAGCTCCCTCAGCTCCGCGGTGGGTCATGTTCTCCAGTACTTCCAATCCCATTTTTATGATCTCATGGGATTTCCGTCCGCGGATATGGGTTACAAATCCTATCCCGCAATTATCATGTTCGAATTCGGGACGGTATAAACCCTGTTGTCTGGGTCTGTTATTCATATTTTTTCCTTCCATTCGCTTCCTGGCAGTGTTCCAAAAAAAAGCCGCTCCCAGTTTCTCCTGAGAACGGCTTCCTTCTATCTTATCTGTTTATTGATATACCATTCTCATCCACTTTGAAATGCTTTCTTTAGATGTTCTGTAAGACCTGTAAGCTCTTTCTTAATAAATGTCATTAATCTCATCGCCGACAAATATATTTAATATATATTTTAAATCAAAAGCAAACCCTTTCTTCTTTTAACAATTTATAACAAATTATGCTCGAAAGGTGAAAAATCGTAACAAATTGTAAGCAATATATTAATAATACTTATGATTACCTATCCATTAAGCCACCAGGCTGATAAATAATAATTTCTAGCAGTTCAGTGAGATTGGATGCTCAGAAATAGCTTCACCAAAGGGTTATTTTTATTACATTTAATGAATCAACATCCTAAAATCCAAACAGTATGAAAAAACCCAGCACAAGATTCTTGTTTGCTCTTGCATTGTTATGTTCTGTTTCACTGGCACATGCACAGGTAGATGCACGCATGCTCCGCCATCCTGATGTATCTGATACCCAGATCACCTTTGTTTACGCAGGTGATGTATGGGTGGTCGCCAAGGAAGGCGGAATGGCACAGCGGCTGAGCTCACCCCTGGGAGAGGAATCCAGACCAAGGTTCTCACCCGACGGATCAAAGATCGCCTACACAGCATATTATGATGGTAACCCGGAAGTATATGTCATCCCAGCCATGGGGGGTGTGCCGCAAAGGATCACCTACCATCCAATGTGGGATGGGCTGGTGGACTGGTACCCGGACAGTCAGAACCTGCTGATCGGTTCTTCCAGGGAAAGCGGTACACAGAGATTTGCTCAGTTTTATAAGATCCCCAGCACTGGCGGACTGGCGGAAAAATTACCAATACCTTACGGTGGAAACGGGAGCATTTCCACAGACATGAAGAAAATTGCATACAATCCCGGAGGAGGGGCCAGTATGAACTGGAAACGTTATGAGGGTGGTAATGCCCCGGACATATGGATCTTCGATCTTACCAGCCTGGAATCAGAGAATATCACAGATCATGCACGCACAGATGCGGATCCCATGTGGCATGGAGACAAGATCTATTTCCTCTCAGACAGGGGTAAGGAGAACAGGCAGAATATATGGGTTTATAATACCGGTGATGCTTCACTCAGGCAACTCACCGAATTCAAGAAATCAGATATTTATTATCCTTCCATCGGTCCGGATGACATAGTATTTCAATCGGATGGAAAACTCTATCTGCTGAACCTTGAAACAGAGGAGAGCACAGAAGTTGATGTGAGCCTGTCAACAGATCTCGCATCCATTCAGCCCAGACTTAAGAATGTTTCGGATAATATACAATCCTGGAATATCTCACCGGATGGGAAAAGAGCACTTTTCGAAGCCAGGGGTGAGATCTTCACCGTTCCGGCAGAGCATGGTTATATCAGGAACCTGACCCGGACATCCGGGATTGCTGAGCGCTACCCAGCCTGGTCACCCGATGGTAAAAATGTGGCCTACTGGAGCGACCGAACAGGGGAATATGAATTATGCCTTGTTGCCGGTGACGGCAGCGGAGAGGAAAAGAAACTGACCTCACTGGGTGCCGGGTACAGATACCAGCTCTACTGGTCTCCCGATAGTAAAAAACTGGTCTTTATGGATAATACGCAGACATTCCGGATCTATGATGTGGAAAAGGATAAAGTGACCGATGTGGACCGCCTTTCTTCCATGGCCCATTTTAATATGGGAGCCTTCCGGGTGGACTGGTCGGATGACTCAGAATGGCTGGCCTACAGCAAGCAGGTATCCAACCGGAACTCCGCCATCTTTCTTTATAAAATGAGTGACCAGACCATTCATCAGGTCACTTCGGGTTATTATGATGACATACAGCCGGCTTTTGACCCGGAGGGCAAATACCTCTATTTCCTTACCAACCGGTCCTTCATGCCCCTGTATAGTGACCTTGACGCGACCTGGATATATCCCAATGCCACACAGATCGTAGCAGCCTCGCTGCAGGACAGTATCCCTTCCCCGCTGGCTGCCAGGAATGATGAAGTAGCAGTAAAAGAGGAAAAGAAAGATGATGAGAAAAAAGACGAGGATCAGAATGAAGACAAAGATGTAAATGGCGATAGCGAGAAAGAGAAAGAGAAGGAACCCATGAAAATTGACCTGGAAGGGTTTGAATCCAGGGTGGTTGTCCTGCCAATGAAAGCCGGTAATTATAATAACCTGAATGCCATTAAGGGACAGATCCTGTTCACAAGATACCCCAGGAGCGGGACGGCCGATGGCAAGTCCTCCGTCGTTGCCTATATCCTGAAGGACCGGGAAGAAAAAACCATCATTGAAGATGTGAGTACCTACAGGCTTTCTGCTGACAGGAAGAAACTCTTGGTTGCACAGAAGGGGAGCTATGGAATCATTGACCCAAAACCCAGCCAGAAAATTGAAACAAAATTGCGTACCGGTGAACTGGAGGCAGTGATAGATCCCAGGGCTGAATGGCACCAGATCCTGACAGAGATCTGGCGAAAATACCGGGATTATTTTTATGACGAGAATATGCACCAGGTGGACTGGCAGGCAGTACAGGGAAAAATATGACCCACTGGTGGACCAGTGCCTTACCCGTTGGGATCTGAACGTGGTCCTGAATGAAATGGTCGGGGAACTCAACGCTTCACACACCTATATTTTCGGACCTCCCCATGAAAGTCCCCCCAGCCAGCGTTTTGGCATGCTGGGTGTGAACTGGAAACTGGAAAACGGATTATTTAAGATCGATCATATCGTGGATGGAGGTGACTGGGACAATGAGCAGCGGTCTCCTCTGGCTGTCACAGGCGTTAAAGTAGCGAAAGGTGATTATGTGCTTGCCGTAAACGGGATCCCGCTGGATCCGGAAAAGGAACCATGGGCGGCTTTCCAGGGACTGGAGAACAGGACGGTGGAACTGACCGTAAACGATAAACCTGCCATGGAAGGTTCCAGGAAGGTGATCCTGAAGACCATGTCGAGTGAGACACGGCTGCGGAACCTCGAGTGGATGGAAACAAACCGGAAATATGTGGACGAGAAATCCGGTGGAAAAATCGGTTATGTATATATGCCGAACACTTCGATGCTGGGACAACTGCAGCTTGTCAGGCAATATTACGCCCAGCTCGATAAAGGAGGGATCATCATCGATGAGCGGTTTAACGGCGGTGGACAATTGTCTGACCGATTCCTCGAACTGATCACACGCCCCAGAATAGGCTATATCTATTCACGTAATGGGGACCTGCAAAGTTGGCCTGATAAAGCAAATTATGGTCCAAAAGCCATGCTTATCAATGGAGCTGCCGGATCGGGCGGGGATGCCCTGCCCTGGGCCTTCAAAGAACTGAAGGCCGGTCCCCTGGTCGGCACACGCACCATGGGAGCCCTGATTGGTCCGGCTACCGGACATTCCGTCATTGATGGAGGGGGACATACCGTGCCTCACGGGAGGCTTTTTTACAATGATGGCAGATGGTTTGATGAAGGACATGGCGTGGAACCTACGCACAGGGTGGTTGCCGATCCTACGAAACTTGCCAGGGGAACTGACCCCCAGATTGATAAGGCTATTGAGCTTATATTGGATGAATTAAAACAGAATCCGCCGGAAACCATGAAACGCCCGGCATTCCAGAAAAGATGAGAACTGAGAAACGGGATTATTTAATGCAGCAGATCGAGCAGATGGGCCAGGTGCTGGCCCATCTGCTCGCTTACCTGCTGGGGTTGAAAGGAACCGGTTCGGCAAGCCTGAGCCTGGAAGAGATCAGGCAGCAATATGATGACAAGCTGAATCTCCCCCTGGACCTGATACTGGAAACCCCGGATGATAAGATCATCCAGCTGCTGACCGAAAAGGTTAAGTATATGGACAGGCACCTGGAGAAAATGGCTGATGTCCTGAGCGAGACCGGAAACCAGTATGAAGAGGGCGGGGATTTTGAGATTGCCATTGGACTCTGGAAAAAAGCCCTGATCATTTACACCCATCTGCAGGATACTGACAATGCCTTCTCCATGGAACGGATGCAGAAGATCTCCCGGCTCCAGGACAGGTTATAAAAAAGCCTGCATGCTAAGAAATTTAATTTGCCGTCCGGCATCAGTTTTTCTGGTAACGGATCAGGGTAAGCAAAGAGAACAGGGTCAGGGAAATAAAGATCAAAAAAGGGAACCAGAAGTATTCTCCCCGTTCAAGTATATGCTCATTATGTAAAACCAGGTAAAGCAGTAACATGACAGGGATGGTAACCACCATGGTAATAAAACCTGAACGGTATACATCACTGCGTTGCTTCTCATCGTACCAGTTCCCTATCTTTTCATTGAATTTCAGGATGAACCAGTACAGGACCACCAGTCCATACGGGATCAGGATGAGTATACTGCTGGCAAGTATATGATAATAACTGACAGGCAAGCGCTGGCTTATTACCAGTGCAAACACTGTCCACACCAGCCCGATCATCCCACAGATCAGTCCCACATACTGAGCTGAAGTGAATACCATCTCATCTTTCTGGACTTCTATTTCATGAGTTTGCCTGTCTTTCAATTTCCGGAAGACTACAGCAGATATGCCTGTCAAAAGCAGCAGGAAGACTGCATGGATTCCCAACAATATATAAAGTATGGGCCATTCACCGGAAGTATCCCATCCCATCTCATACTCCTTTGAGATGTCGCCCAGAATGGCCCAATCGCTGAAAACACCCAGGAAGGAGGTGATCCCCAGCAGTACTAGAATAATATTGATGGGGCGGATGACCCTGAAAAACCTGAAATGGAGCAGCAGGGTAACTCCGGCAATAATATGTACCATGAACATAAAAAGATAACTCAACCAGACAAATTCTGCCAGTTGCTCCAGCCTTCCCAGTTCACCGAAACTCAGCATGACAGGTTTTAACTGTTTGTAGAGAAAATAATCGTAGACCAGCCAGCATAGAGAGATCATACCCAGAACCATTGTGGCCAGGGTGAATAAGCGGACGATTTTTTTATTCAATTTGAACATATCCGGGGATTTTTAATTTTCAATGATGTAAAAAACCTGGTCAACAGGGGAATCAAAGAACAGGGCAATTTTAAAGGCCAGCAGAGTGGAGGGCACAAACTTGCCTTTTTCAATGGAATGGATGGTCTGCCGGGTCACTCCTACCCCATTTGCCAGGGCCTCCTGGGATATATCTCCCTTTTCAAACCGTAATCGCCTGATATGATTTCCTAGTTTCATCTCAATATTTCTTAAAGGACAATGTAAAGTTTACAATAACAAATGTAATATATTTTTTACTTTATGTCAAGTAAACTTTACATAATTTAATAAATAATGTGCGTATTCCTACCTGATCTTATCCTGCATTCCGGAACCTATTAAAAACCCGTTAAAAGGAGAAAATTATACTCTTCGGATAAGCCAATTTTATAAGTTTGATAAAACCATTTGTGATAATCCAAGCCTGATACTATTCATAAACAGATCGATATTATGACAAAAGATGAGGTAATGTTCGAACTCTCAAAGTTCGGCAATGAGCAAACCAAAAAAGTCCTTACCAGGCATGGCGCCAGGGAGCCCTTTTACGGAGTAAAAGTTGGTGATCTCAAAACCCTGGTAAAAAAAATCAAAACAGACCATAAACTGGCACTGGAATTATATAAAACAGGGAATTCGGATGCCATGTACCTGGCCGGATTAATTGCTGATGAAAACCTGGTAACCAGGGATGAGTTAGATGATTGGGCGAAAAATGCCTACTGGTATATGCTTTCTGAATATACCGTGCCCTGGTTGGCTGCCGAAAGCCGGTATGGATGGGAACTGGCCCTTGAATGGATTGACTCTCAGGAAGAAATGATTGCCTCTGCTGGCTGGTCAACCCTGTCAAACCTGGTTTCTCTCAAGCCCGATAAGGAACTGGATCGGGACAAACTAATTCAGCTGCTGGACCATGTCGCAGAAATATCCATCAATCCCAGAACAGGGTCAGGTATACCATGAACGGCTTTGTGATAGCCGTTGGCAGCTATGTGGAATCACTTACTGACAAGGCAAATGAGGTTGCAACAAGCATCGGTAAAGTCAATGTGGATGTTGGTGGCACCTCCTGCAAGGTGCCCTTAGCCACAGCTTACATCAAGAAAATAGAAGATAAAGGATACATAGGTAAGAAACGGAAATCGGCCCGTTGTTAGTTGCTAATACCCTGTCAGGTGTCATTGTCCTGGCCAGTGTTTTTGCCCTGATTACTGTCTTCTTCTCCTTCGCTTTCTTTGGTAAGCAATTCGTACATCTCCCGGATCTCCTCCCGCCTGCTTTCAATATCCCAGGCATGGTCGCTCTCATGCAATGCATGGTCCTTTTCTGAAATCAGGATATTCTCAAGCTTCATGCTGAAACGCCTGACCTCATTGATATACTTTCGCTTGTCATTATGCCAGAGATGATGCAGTTCTTTCATCATTTGTTCATCATGATACCGGAATGAGCGTGCAGCCCGGCTGGCCTGGTACCGATTGAATCCCAGTTCACCCAGCACCCTGACCGCAAGGTCGACTGATGAATCATAGGTCTCCCTGCGATAGCCTGCAATATTCATAGTCATTCAGTTCAAAGGAATGCCTGACATCGCTGGCCCTGGCATATATTTTCAGGTGCGGATAATGTCTCTGCACCTGTTCCACGATGTGATTGATCTGCTCGCGGTCATCCACCGCTATGATGATTACCCTGGCTTTTTCAGCCCCGGCTGCCTCGAGCAGGTCAGGACGGTTGGCATCACCATAGTAAACCTTGAATCCGAATTTACGCAGGAATTGGATATTGCCGGGATTGGTATCCAGGATGGTTGCGCCTATCCCATTGGCCCGAAGAAAACGCCCGATCACCACACCAAACCGGCCAAAACCGGCAATCAAAACCGGGTTGTCCTGTTCGGCGATCTCATCCGGCTCATGCTCCTTCTGCGCCTTGATGAACAAGGGCTGGACCAGCCTGTCATTGATGATCAGCAGCAGGGGCGTAACCAGCATGGAAAGCGCAACGACGATCAACATTATACCTGAAATATGTTCAGGCAGTATGGCATTCTGGCTGGAGAATGAAATCAGTACAAAGGCAAATTCACCCGTTTGAGCCAGGGCAAAAGAGAATAATATTTCCTGCCCTGTTCGCATCCTGAAAAATCTTCCCAGGAAAAGGAGTACAACAAACTTTACCCCGATCAGTATCCCCAGTATCCCAAGCACCGTGCCCGGCTGACTGGTCAGTATTTCGAAGTTGATACTGGATCCGACCGCAATGAAAAACAATCCAAGTAATAATCCTTTGAAAGGTTCAATGTTGGCTTCCAGCTCATGCCGGTATTCATTATCGGCCAGGACCACTCCCGCAAGAAAAGTACCGAGGGCAGGAGATAAACCCACACGGTCCATCGCAACGGCAATACCGATAACCAGTAAAAGAGCGGTCGCGGTGAATATTTCACGCAGTCCGGTTTGAGCAATGAAACGAAAAATATACCGTGCAAAAAAACGACCTCCTATGATGATCAATGCGACCAGGCCCACAATCAACAGAACCTGTTGCCATCCCGGAAGTGATGATACTGCCGTTTCATTGATCACTGCTTCATGCAGGTCTACTGTTCTTGTCTGCACCTGGTTGGCCATCAAAGGAAGGATGGCCAGTATCGGAATGACGGCGATATCCTGGAAGAGCAGCACAGAGAAACTTCCCTGTCCTGCCTGTGTCTTCATCAGGCCTTTCTCGGCCAGGGTCTGCAAAACAATGGCAGTCGATGACATGGAAAAGATCAAACCAATGGCAATAGCCTGCGGAATATTCATCCCGAACAGCATACTGATCCCGCCAATAATCAGGGTAGTGATCAACATCTGCAGACCTCCTAATCCAAAGATGGACCTGCGCATATTCCAGAGCAGGGAAGGTTTCACTTCCAGTCCGATAAGAAAGAGCATCATGACCACACCGAATTCGGCAAAATGCATGATATCCGTACCTTCTGCTCCTACAAGTTTAAGGAAATAGGGACCTATCAGCACACCCGCCAGAAGATAACCGAGTGCTGATCCAAGTCCCAGCCGTTTTGCTATGGGGACGGAAACAACCGCTGCTGTCAGGAATATCATTGCCTGGAAAAAGAAATCCTGACTATGCATGATGTTATTTTTGAGTTAATTCGAGGAGATCATTCATGTAGGTACATCTCCAGATTTCTTCATCACTGAAGATCTGATCCCGTAGTGATATCAGGATCTTCCGGTAATCCAAAGCGGCTTTATTGATATCTGCATCTGAAAACAGATGGGTGCCATGCACTACAAAGGGAGGCATATAGATCATATTACACATGTGGGCAGTTTGCCTGAAAGGGGCCAGGAACTGGGGTATGGTGAAATTATTCAGGTTGCCTTCCTGGTAAACCTCCCTCCGCCCTCCGGTAGTGATGGCCGAGAAGATCTTTTTACCCTTCAGGGCCGTACCTGTCCGGCCATACGCGAATCCATGCTTCAGTACCAGGTCTATCCATTCCTTGATAATGGAGGGAGAACTGTACCAGTAAAAAGGATGCTGCCAGATATAAATGTCATGTTCCAGCAGCAGGTCCTGTTCCCTGTTTACATCAATGTGAAAATCCGGATATTCTTCATACAGGTTATGGAATGTAATATCCTCAACATCCTCAATGGCATCAATCAGCTGCCGGTTTACCCTGGATTTATGCAGGGCAGGATGGGCAAACAATACAAGTAGCTTATTTCTCACATTCATCCCCTAAATATATGAAAATGAACCGGCAGCAGTATACAATACCGGAAGGATAACATTTTTTTAACGCTTGGCCCGCAAAGAATATCAACTGCGGATTAAGCTCAGTATATTCTGTGATGTGAATTTGGATCTATTTACCGGGATATACCGGCTGGACCCATTTGGGAAGAGGCTTATATTTGCTTTTGCTTGCCCAGCGTATCCCACGTTTCTGTATCTCAAGGGCTTCAGGTACATCAAAATCAGCGGCCACATGTCCCAGGGATGAATAGAAGACGCGCCCTTTTCCATATACCTTTTTCCACACTACCGGTACAATGTTACCGCCGATCCAATCCGCATGCTCATCTGTAAAGGTCGTAGTAGCCAACACTTTGATATTGGGATCCACATGCATGAAATATTGCTCAGAATGCATTTTAAAATCTTTCAATCCCTTGGTTACATTGTCTTTTTCGTCAGTGATATTCACTTCATAATCTATCACTCCACCAGGGTGGGCAACCCATTGTCCGCCAACCATGAACTGGTAGGCCACATTGTTCCTGAATGAATCTCCCAGTCCGCCGTGCCACCCGGCAATCCCGACGCCACCCCTGACAGCCTCCAGCAATCCAGATTCCTGTTCTTTGGCAATCTCTCCCATGGTCCATACCTGTACAACCAGATCAAGACCCTCCATCAGTTTCTTATCTGTGTATATATCCAGGCTGTCTGAGAGGGTGACATCTGCACCTTCTGACTCCATCCAGGGCAGGAATACATCCTTGCATTGTTCAGGTTCATGGCCCTTCCAGCCACCATAAACGAAGCAATACCTTTTTACCCTTAAGGGCATCATTGGTATCCATTCCCAGGGCGGATTTGGGAAGCAATCCGGGAAGAAGAATGGCGCCTGCACCGGCCATTGTAAAGTGTTTTATAAAAGTGCGTCGGTCTGAGGATTGTTGGTCCATTATCTGTAAATTTATTTGACAATTGATTGGATTTAAAGTTAAACAAAAAGTATAAACCTGATTAACAAATTATTATTGATATATGAACAAGCAGGATCATAATATTATTCCATTAAAACTTGGCATGACCAATTGCTACCTGATCAGGGGAGGAGAAAGTTATGTCATGGTAGATGCGGGTCCCCCGAATACCCTTGAAAAATTCCGGCAAAAAATGGATCAGCTCAGGATTGCCCCGGATCAGATCAAGATGATCTTTATCACACATATGCATTTTGATCATATGGGTTCTCTGCCCGGGATCAGCGAGCTGACCGGAGCGAAATCGGCAATGCATCATCTTGATAAGGAACTGGTTGAGAAAGGCACAATCATCATGCCCGGAGGAATAGGTACATGGGGGAAGTTTTTAACAGCATTTCTCTGGACCATCAAACCCATGGTAAACAAAGCCATTGGTCCCGTTCCTGTAGATCAGAGCCTGGATGACGGTCCCCATTCCCTGGAGGAGTTCCAGATCAATGGAAAGATCATTCATACCCCGGGCCATACGGCCGGATCCATTTCCCTGGTCCTGGAAAGCGGTGAGGCATTTGTGGGAGACCTGGCGATGAGTGGGTTTCCCAGGGTATCCGGACCAGGACCCTTCGTACTGGGGGATGACCTTGAGACTATGAAACGGAGCTGGCAGTTATTGCTGGATGAAGGTGCCAGGAAAATATATCCCTCCCACGGCAAACCATTTGATGCAATGATTTTTGAAAAATATCTCAAATAACTAATGAAGGTAGAAACCGTATAATGTTTTCTGCCAGACTGATGAAAACCATTAACAAATACGTGGCCTGGTTGTTCTTATTCCTGTTCTTATCAGGATGTGAACAGTTGGAGCAAAAAGCCGATACGGTTAAGGGCTTTTTCCGTCCTGCACCGGTTTTACCCGTACTTGAGGTAATTCAAACATCAGTACCTGCTGGTTTCTGTGCCGCGGTGGCCATGTCTGACCAGTTGGGCCATGTTATCCCGAATGCAGATGCTGGCAGGTTGAATGGACTTTCATTGATCCATATGGAAAACAATCAACAGTATCCCATGATCCTCCTGCCGGTTCCCTGCGATGATATTTACATACTCAGGTTAGGTATGGATGAAGATATGTGTATGGTCAATTCATTTTTTGTCTCAAAGGATCAGCTCACAGGCCAGCAGAAGGTCTACATTATGGGTCCCTTACCCGTAATGCTGGATGACCAACATGTACGGGCCATATTTGTCAGGAACCATGTTTCCGTCGAGGATGAATTGAACCTGGAATTGAAAATAAGCCAGGGGGAGATTGATATGGCCATAGAAAAGCTCAAGGTCCCCAATCCGGATGATGTCTCGGTGGCAGTAAAACAGGATGCCTGGGTCATCGAGATTGAGACGGAAAATACCTGGACCGATTTCAGTGATGATAAATATATGATTACCGGAGGGCGAACAGGATGTGTCAAGCTTTACGGACCTCCAGGGAAATGCCGCCAGCGTCCTGCAAATGGCCATGATAGGAATGATGGTAGACCCGGCATGTCTGAGAAACCCTGTATCAGGTTTTACTGTACTTCGGGAAATAAGTGTAGAGACTGGCAATGACAGCCGATTGGATGACCTGGTACTTGGAACCATTTTTTATACATTTACAGAATCCTGTTCCGGCAGGGTCAAGGTACCTATTGGCTACTGGTAGTTTCATTACTTTCACTTGGACAGGAGGTTGAATTTAACATGATAGAATAATTAATATGGATTTCAAAGAAAAGATCACATTGGGCAGAACGGGCCTTCAGGTTGGCAGGCTGGGGATATCATCCAGTTATGGCGCCCCGGCAGAGGCTTATGAGGAAGCTTTCGAAAGAGGTTGCAATTATTTCAACATGGGCAGTTTTATTAAGGGCCGGTCGAATGAGATGATAAAAGCCATTAAGAACATCACTGCAAAGGGAAAAAGGGACGAACTGGTAGTCGCCATGTACGATTATACCCATAGTCCCCTCATCGGGCAGAAACATTTCATGAAGGGATTGAAGAAAATGGGTCTCGAGTATGTGGATGAACTTATGCTGGGGTATTACTCCAGCCAGCCACGGAAGTCAGTCATGAATTGGGCAAATCGACTAAAAGAGAAGGGACTGGTACGGTATCTCGGTGTATCAAGTCATAACCGGAAGGTGTTTGCGGAGCTCACCAGGGAGGGCCTTATTGATGTATACCATGTCAGATATAATGCGGTGAACAGTGGAGCGGAAAAAGATGTCTTCCCCCAGCTGCCAGCGGAAAATAAACCTGGCATGGTAGCCTATACCGCTACCCGCTGGGGACAACTACTGAAGGAGAAAAAAATGCCAGCGGGTGAAAAACCGCTAACAGCACCTGACTGTTATCGCTTTGTACTCAGCCATCCTTCTGTTGATCTGGTCATGACCGGAGCAAGAAATCATGAAATGCTGCGGGAGAACCTCACAACCCTTGAAATGGGGCCCTTAACCCTGGATGAAATGGCAAGGATCCGTGGAATAGGTGATTTTATCTATGGTAAAAAACGGGAATAGGATCTGCTTAAAGAGAGAATATGATCCATATAAGCACCCCGGCAAAGGCAAGCCACATGGGTACGATGAAATGATAGAAGAGGGGGCCAACTTTACCCTTTTCCTTTTTTGTCAATTCATTGTATTGTGAGATATACTTAAAAATAAAAAGCTTGATCAGGAAAAAATTGATCCGGGTGCCGCTCTTTTCCACCTTGCTTATAATCAACACCATGGAAGTAATGGCCCATGCAAGGCAGACCATCACCAGGATCATTACAATGTCTATGATACCAACCATTTTTTTGTAGCTCTGTTGAACGGTGGAATAAAAATACCTAATTTTCCGGGAAAATAACCTAAACTTTTCAACGAATAATGACAAAAGATGCTGCTCATAAACTTTTTGACAAGGGACTGAATTGTGCGCAATCAGTCCTTGCTGCCAAATCAGATCTTACCGGTTTCTCGGTTACGGACTCACTGAAAATAGCCAGCGGTTTCGGTGCCGGAATGGCAAAAATGCAAGAGACATGCGGAGCTGCAACAGGAGCCTATATGGTGATCGGGGCCCTTTATGGGCGGGTTAACCCGGATGATGAAGCTGCCAGAGATAAAACCTATGGCCTCATTGAGGAATTTAACCGGCGTTTTATAGCGCTGCATGGAAGCCTGAATTGCAGAGAAATACTGGGTGTCGACCTTCAATCCAGCGAAGGCATAGCTGAGGCAGAAAGGGAAGGATACTTTCAATCAAGGTGTGCAAAGTTTGTCGGAGATGCCGAAAAGATCCTCGATGAAATCCTGAAATAATGGGTCAGCCATACAGCGAAAATCTATCAGTCCAGGATAGAAACTTATAAGACTGAAATTGCGGGCATAAAAAAACGCAACAACTGGTATTCACTGATCCGCTTGCTTTCTTTTTCAGCTGCGATATTCCTGCTGGTAAAACTGCTGCCTGTCAATCTTTACCTGGCCATTGGTACTGCCCTGGCTGCCTTCAGCATACTCCTTCTTTTCGTAAACCGCAGTTCGAAACTTTCGTCCAGAAAAAAACTCCTGGAAGAACTGCTCGAAATCAATGTTTCTGAAATTAACGCACTCAACCAGGATTTTAGCGATTTTGACGGGGGGCAGCCAAATATTGATCCGGAACATCCCTATACTTCCGATCTTGATATTTTTGGTGACAGATCCCTGTTTCAATATCTGAACCGTACCAGCATAGCCAAGGGGAGGGAATGCCTGGCAGACTGGCTGTCTCATCCCGCTGAACCAGACATCATACTTGAAAGGCAGCAGTGCTGTAGCAGAACTTTCTGATAAGCTTGACTGGCGACAGGAATTTTATGCCTGTGGCAGGCTCTCCAGGGAGACAGAACAGGATTATGATGCTCTCATTACCTGGCTTTCCTCCCGTCTCATGATGCTGGGTAACAGATCCTACAGAATCCTACTCGTCCTGCTTCCTGTACTTACATTGAGCAGCCTGGCATTGGTTTCCTGGCTGATCCCATGGAATATTCCGGTCACCTTCATCCTTATCCAGCTGGGATTGGTTGGATGGAATCTCAGGCGGATCAACCATCATCACAACCAGGTAAGCCGCAAGTACGAATTACTTGTCAAATATGCTGATCTCATACGACTTGCCGAAGGGGAAAAATTTGAATCCTGCCCGTTTACATACTCTCCAGGAAGAACTCCGGTCTGACGGAAATAGTGCTGGGCAGAAATTGCGATCCCTTGCCCGCATTGTGGTTGATTTCGACAGGAGGTTGAACATGATCATGGGGGGCGTTTTGAATGGCTTGCTGTTATGGGATCTTCAATGTATCCTGCGCCTGGAGAAATGGAAGATAAAAAGTGCCCGGGAATTGCCAGGCTGGTTTGCTGTACTTGGAGAATTCGAAGCACTGAACAGCCTGGCCGGCTTCCGCTTCAATGCCCCGGAGTCGGTTTTCCCCAAACCCGATCCCGGCGGGGCGATCATCCATGCAGCATCACTTAGCCATCCACTGATACCTCCCGGCGAGAATATTCCCAATGATATCAGTATTGACAAATTCGGACAGTTCATGCTGATCACCGGATCCAATATGGCCGGAAAAAGTACCTTCCTGCGAACCGTAGGGGTGAACCTGGTCCTCGCGGCTGCCGGAGCTCCAGTGATGGCGGAGAATATGCAGTTCAGACCCATTGATGTTTTCACCAGCATGAGGGTCAGGGATTCACTGAGCAGCCGGGAATCCACATTTTATGCAGAATTAAAACGGCTCCGCAGGATCATAGAAATACACAACAAGGGACAGCAGTCCCTCATCCTGCTCGACGAGATCCTTAAAGGAACAAATTCGCGGGATAAACATTTCGGTTCTGAAATGTTCATCACGGCAATTGATTGAACTGAACAGCGCGGGACTCATAGCCACACATGACCTGGAACTCAGTAAACTGGAAACCGAGTTTCCGGATCATATCAGGAATTATTGCTTTGAGGTACAAATCAATAAGCAGGAATTTATTTATGATTATAAACTCCGAAATGGCGTGTGCCAGACAATGAATGCCACAGAATTGATGAAAAAGATGGGCATAACCATTGAAATAAAAAAACCGATGACATGGCTGAAGCAAAAGTGAAACTCGATAAATATGGCCGGAAAGAGTTGATCGGTCATATCGTGGGACCGGTCTTTATCGCAGCTGTGTTCTTCCTGGCGGCAGGAAGGACAGACATGAACCGGGCCTGGCTCTGGGCCATTGTAAATTTCCTGTATTATGCTGGAGGTGGGATGGTGATACTCAAAGTCAATCCCCAGCTGTTAAATGAACGCGGGAGCTGGAATAGAAAGAAGGATACCAAATTATGGGACAAGGTCCTGCTGCAAATCTTCGGCACGATCGGCCTGTATTTCCATACCGTATTAATGGCCCTGGATGTGGGAAGGTTTGAATGGTCCCTTCTCAGTCCCTGGTTCATTCTGCCTGGCATGATACTTCTTACCGGTGGCTTCAACCTGGTATACTGGGCCATGGCAGAGAACACCCATTTCGAGACCACGGTCAGGATACAACATGACCGGAACCACCGGGTGATCACTACAGGGCCTTACCGGATCGTCAGGCATCCGGGCTATGCCGGACTCATCATCATCAATTTTGGATCCACCATGATATTGGGCTCTGTATATGGTTTTATTACAGCTTTTGCCACACTGATCGTGCTTTGTATCCGGACCTGGCTGGAGGACCGGACACTGGCAGCCGAACTGGATGGATACCAGGAATATCGAAAAAAGGTCAGTTACAGGTTGCTACCATTCATCTGGTAGCAAACCTGCGGAGATCAAAATGAATAGGCCAATCCGATTCCAAGAACCTCTTTGAATTGAACGGCTGACCCGTAAGTTGAACCATCCGGATTAATAAACTCTATATCCTGGTTGTATATGAGCTGGGTAGAAATATTTGCTGATAAGAACTCATTGATCTTGAACCAGATCGCCATATCCCAGTTGACATCCACTACTGCCAGGTCCTCATACCTGGAAAACAGTGACAGCGTTGTTGTCAGTGTTACATTCTTGACCAGTTCTTTGTTGAAAGCCATGGTCAGGTCCATCCCTGCATGGAATTTGGTTTTCTTTCCAGGATCAACACCAATTCTCCCCTCTCCGATAACTCATCATCGAGCACAATTGTGGTCTTGCCGTTCAGTGGGGAAAAGGTAAAAGAAAATGATTCCTCATCGGAGAATTTATGACTGAATGTAATCCCGAGACCGAGTTTCCAATAGGCAGGTGCCATGAAACTGGAGATAAATATGCTCGTGTCATTGTCATAGGAATATCCCCTGTAAAACTGTGTGCGGAAATCGGACAGGGCTGAAGCATACCACTTACCCTTGATCTTGTATCCATACCTGGAGGTGAACACAAGTTTATCATCTGATTTCTTAAATGGTTCTTCCTTACCGCCTATCCTCTGGGCACCATAACCGGCATCCAGCAAGTTCTGCCATAGATGCGGTTCTTTCTCAAATTTGAAGGTATAATTGAGAATGCCATTAAATGCCATGGAAGGGTCTCCACCCCCGGACCAGTTTGAGAGTCCCACCTGGGAGAAATTCAGTGCGATTTTGCCCGAATGTGCCCAATAACTGGTATCGGGATTCTCCTGTGCAGTTACAAATTGGCTCATAGCCAGCATGACCAGCACTAACTTGATAATTCTCATGACTAATCGATTTTGATTTGGTTTCAAATTTTCAGAAGGCGAAAATAATTATAATTGATTGAAAACCAAATGCCACGATCACTGAATTCAATCCTTCCAGAAGATAATGCTCATCCCGATAAGAGAGAGAAAGAACAGTCCGCCACCAATGGCTGAACCGTTGGCAAGAACCTGATTCCCGGTGATGATCCCGATAATCCCCAGCAAACAGGCAAAGGCACTTAATATCAGCAGCAAGCCAGTGGCCCTGCTCAAACCTGGTTTCATTCTGAAGATGGCAATTCCGAAAAGGACCGAAGGAATGCCCAAAATGGCGTAGGCATAATTATTGAGAAAAGCGATGGTCGAATGTTCCCATAACTGGATAAATTGCCCGAGCAGTACCTGCATGACTTCTTCACTGATGTGCCCTTCATAATAGGAAATGATTTTCTGGACAACTGAGATCTGTGAGATATAAACAAACATGTTATAAGCTGCATAAACCGGAACGAACAGGAGTCCAGAGAGAGACAGGACAGGGTATGCAGGTTTAAAATACAGATAGAGCATTCCGAACAGGACAACATCGAAAATGGTCAGCACAACAACATTCAGATAGGTCAGATAAAACAACCCACCTGGATCTTTGACAAAATCATAGGCATCCTTAAAACTGGCAATGACTGTCCCCTGCCGCTGCATAAGCAGGATCATACAGATGATCCAAATTCCGGTAAGTATGGCAAGGATAATACTTATGGTACTGATCTGCCGGGACTTCATACCAGAAATATACCAAAACCCTGCAGAGGAAATCTACTTTTCTTCGTCCTTTTTAAGCAGATCTTTCACTAATGACGTAATAAACATATAACCACTTGTGGCACCCCAGCTAAGGAAACGGCCACCACAGGTGCCAAACAGCTCTTCCTGGCTGAGTCTCCCGAAACCGGTATTCGACTTCAAAAATTCATTGGTATCCATAACAGAATATTTTAAATGACCGGCTATCGAGGGTTGCCGGAATCACCCAGATTTGTATTAAATCATTTCTTAATGACGATTCCGCTAAAATCTATGCAGGCGGGGTGGAAAACTTCCTTGTCCCACTAATTCCTTTCTTATTATATTTATGGCTGTCATACTACCATGTCAGCCAGGGAAAGAAATATAGAGATCAAGCTGGATAAACGGGCCTTTGAGGAACTGTTCAGGTCCTTTTTCCCCTCCCTTGTGTTATTTGCTCAAAAATATGTTCCCGACCAGGACACTGCCAAGGAAATTGTACATAATGTATTTATTAACCTCTGGGAAAAACGTCAGCAGGTAGATACCGGTTCCCCCTTGAAGTCATATTTATTCACATCGGTACATAACCGCTGTCTGAATTATATCCGGGACCAGAAAAAGTTTGACAAGGACGAAACACGTTTTGAAAGACTGGATAGTACCCAATTCAGTGATGGAGTTGACCGGTTGGAAGAACAGGAACTTGAACAACGGATCTATGATGCCCTGCAGGCACTGCCGGAAAAGTGCAGGGAGATCTTTATGCTGAACCGTTTCGAGGGACTGAAATATGCGGAGATCGCGGAGAAGCTGAAGCATCTCTGTAAAAACCGTGGAAACACAGATGTCCAAGGCCCTGAAAATACTCAGGGAGAAACTGATAGATTATTTAGGAATGATAATTCTGTTTATTTTGACTCACTTAAACTGATCCTTTGATGGCTGTGCCCAGAAAAAACAAGAAAACATTTATCATCCGGGTAAGGGTAGAACTGTTTTCGTGTGTGTAATGAGTGGAGGAAAAAATGGAGAAGAGGGATGAAAATATAGACATTGAGCTGATTACCAGACATCTGTCCGGCGAATCCAGCGCTTCGGAAGAGGAGGAATTGAAGCGTTGGCTGGCAGCAGATCCTGAAAACAGCAAGCTGTTGGACCAGTACTTATCGGTATGGGAAAAGCTTGGCAGGATAAAATCCGTTTCCGGAATGGACCTGGATGCAGAGTGGAATGTCCTTGAATCCAGGCTGGCAGAGGGTGAAAAAGTGATAAACCTGGAAGCTGGCCGAAAAAGGTCTGCCAGCTTTTATATCGGACGGATCGCCATGGCAGCCATGCTGGCAGTGATCCTGACCTTCAGCGGAATTTATATCGTGAACAGATTCGGATACAGGACAATGGCCACCATGGATCAACCGGAAGAGATTGTCCTCCCTGACGGATCATCGGTAACCCTGAATCATTTTTCCAGCCTGAAATATCCCAGGAAATTTTCCGGAGAGATCCGCAATATTGAAATGGAAGGGGAAGGATTTTTCGAGGTGGAAAGTGACCCGGACCATCCTTTTGTGATCAGCACGCGTGATGTTGACATCAAGGTACTGGGCACATCCTTCAATGTGAACGCATACAGTGAGAATGAGGCCGTAGAAGTGATCGTGGCAGACTGGTGAAGTGGCCGTCACCAGGCATGGAGATACCCCAAAGACCATAATCCTGAAGCCTGGCAATCGGGGAATTTATAAAAAGACTGAAGAAACACTGGAGATCACCCAGGAGATTGACAAAAATTACCTGGCTTGGAAAACAAGGAGTTTTGTTTTCGAGGACCAGACGCTGCTGGATGTAAGCGAACAATTGAACAGGGTCTACCAGGCAGAAATAATCATAACATCCGATTCACTGAAAGATGCCAGGATCACTACAACGTTTAGTGATCAGTCCCTCGATGCCATTCTCAACGTACTGTCAGCAACCCTTGACCTGGATGTACGTAAAAGCAACGGACAAATAATACTGTCAGAAACAAACTAGATCTTACTGCCTATGCTGACAGCAAGACATATCATACTATGCTTGCTATTCATCTGCCATGGCGTGGCCACTACTTTTGCCCAGCCTGACCTGTCCAAAAGGCTGTCTGTAAACGTAATTGATGGCCGGCTGGAATACGTACTCCAGGAAATTGGAAAAACAGCTGATGTAGAACTATCCTACAGTTCAAAAAAGATTGACTTATCCCAGAAGGTTTCAATACAGAAAACAAATGCCACCCTGGCAGATATACTGAAGGAACTGGTAAGGCAGACCAATCTCGATTATATGATCGTCGAGGATCATATTGTCATCAAGCCTGGAAAACGCAAAAGGCAGATCCAGCCTGAAGGGCCCTTCCATTACACGCTCAGTGGTTATATTCGCGATTCTGAATCGGACGAGGCATTGATCGGTGCTACCGTTTATGTCGCTGAACTGGAGAAGGGGACCATTTCAAACGAATTTGGATTTTATTCTCTGACCCTGCCTTCAGGATCATATTCTATAAGGTTCTCCTATATCGGATATCAGACCTTGCGCTGGCAGACAGATCTGCTGACAAACCAGGTAATTGATATGAAATTGGGACTGGAACCTGCAAGGTTGGAGGAGGTGAAGATCATAAAAATAGATGACGAGGTGGATCTGGCACAGATCCGTACCGGGAATGTAAATCTCGAACCCAAAGCAGTGGAGCAAATGCCTGCCTTCCTGGGAGAACAGGATGTGATCAAATCACTGGATGCCATCCCCGGGATCACCCTGCAGGGGGATGGATCAACCCTGTTTTTTGTCCGCGGGGGGAATAAGGACCAGAACCTGATACTGATCGATGATGCCCCGATTTATAATCCTGCGCATTTCCTTGGCATTTTTTCCACTTTCATACCCGAAGCCGTAAAGGACATCAATATTTATAAGGGTGATATACCAGCAGAATACGGTGGAAGGCTTTCCTCGCTCATTGATGTCAGGACAAAGGACGGGGATCTGAACAAGACCATTGTGAACGGGGGACTGGGACTGGCCACAGCCAAGATTGCCGTGGAGGGGCCCATGCGGAAAGGAAAAAGTTCTTTTTTTGTTTCTGGCCGGACCTCCTATATCAAATGGTATGTCCAGCAGTATATCCCGAGCATGGAAAGGTTCTATTTTACAGACCTGAATGTGAAATTCAATTTCCGTCTCAGTCCTAAGGACCGCCTCTATCTGTCAGGTTATGCCGGAAGGGATTATTTCGTCCAGGGAACATCAACGGGCAACGGTTCAGGGATCAGCTGGCAAAACCTCGCTGGAACCATTCGCTGGAACCATCTCTTTTCAGACAAATTATTCTCGAATACCACCCTGTACAGCAGCAAATACGATTATAATTTTCTTATCAATGTCACGGATAATGATTTCTGGAATTCACATATTGCCAATCTCAGCCTGAAGACCGATTTTTCCTGGTATGCCAACCCGGATATCACCCTGAGGTTTGGTGCAAAAGTCACCCGGCATAATTTCAATCCGGGGAACATTGTTCTGAATTCGGATCCCGGCAATCAATAACCTGCCGGTTGTCCATCCCAGGATAGCCAGGGAATGGACGCTATATATCAGTAATAATCATACCATAACTCCAAGGCTTTCATTGCGCTATGGATTACGGCTCGGTATCTGGCAAAACATGGGTGAAGCGACTGAATATGTGTACGACCGCCTGTACAGGCCAATCGATACACTGACTTATGGCGCAGGAGAGGTATACAATACCTATGCCCGCCTGGAGCCCCGGTTCGGTATCACTTACCTGGCCGGAAGGAACACATCTTTCAAGGCTTCTTATAGCCGGACTTCCCAATACCTTCAACTGGTGACCAATTCCATATCTCCCTTCACCACCCTGGAAGTATACCTGCCTGCTGCTCCCAATATCCAGCCCCAGATGGCAGATCAGTATTCGCTTGGGTTTTTCCAGAAGTTTCGCAAGGCATATCTGGACCTGAGCATTGAGGCCTTTACCAAGAAAATGCAAAACCAGATAGATTATAAAGACCATGCTTACATGCTGATGAACCCACATATTGAGCAAGAGCTAAGGTTCGGGACCGGGGAAGCATACGGATTCGAGGTACTGCTGAAAAAATACCAGGGCCGACTGAATGGTTGGATCGGATACTCCTGGTCACGCTCCTGGAGACAAATCGAAGACATTAACAACAATGAAAGATACAGGGCCGCGTGGGATCGCCCCCATGATCTGAGTATCTATCTTTCCTATAATATATCCGACAGGTGGACTGCTTCAATGAACTGGATCTACATGACCGGCTTTGCCTTCAGTTCCCCTACCAGTTTCTACAAATATAATGGATACTCGGTACCCATTTATGAAAAGAAGAACAATGACCGGCTGCCTGATTACCACAGGCTGGACATCAATACAGAATTCCAGATCAATAAGAAGCCCCGCCGGTACAGCCATAAGATCAGGTTCACGATTTTTAACCTCTATAACCGGACCAACCCCATTGCCATCAATTTCAATAAAACACTCTACCCTAACGGGGATCCTGTTGTCCCGGGTAAGGTCTACCCCCAACCCGAACTCTTCGCGACCCAGAAATATCTATTCGGCATGGTCCCTGCCATCAACTATGTATTTACCTTCAAATGACAATAATCAGCCACATAGCATCCATATTATACAGAAGACCGGCCCTTAAACTGCTGTCACTCCTCCCCCTATTGTTTCTTTCCTGCGAGGAACAGACAGAGTGGGAACTGGACACAAATGAACCGAAAGTCATCGTGGTTGAGGGTGTGCTGACCAATGAAAGAAAGGCACATGAAATAAGAATATCCAGGCCCATGACGGATCCCAATGGTAATACCCCAACCGGTCAGCGGAGCCCTTGTCGCCATCTATGAGATTAACCCCAACGGAGATTTCACAGCACATCGGGTACGGCAGATCCAACCTGGACGGTACATGACGGATACGACCCTGAGAGCTGAATTTTTTAAGCTATACCAACTCTATATTCTTTACCAGGGCCAGGAATACCGTGGAGAATCTTATATGGTTGCGGGTCGACCAGCTGAAACCATTAAAGTATCAGCAGATACCGGAGAGAGAATTCTGGTATGAATTGATCCTGCAGGAATCGAATAAGCCGTCTATGATGGAGATCAACCTTAACTGGGGCCACCTGCCCGGATTCCGCAATCTTCCCAGGGATGAGACACGGGCCAGTATCATTTATTATACAGTAAATTCCATCGATGTAAACAAGATCTTCAACCCAGCCAAAGAGCGGGTTCCTTTTCCTGTGGGAACCAGGGTATACCGCAGGCAATACTCCATGAACCCTTGGCAGGAAGATTTTGTCCGGACCCTCATGGCAGAGACAGAATGGAGGGGCGGGCTCTTTGATGTACAACCCGGTAATGTGCGGACCAATCTGAGTGAGGGGGCTGTGGGATACTTCTCAGTCTCACAGGTTGTGGCAGACTCCAGCATCATCCTGCCCCTGAATTAAGCCTTTGTAAATCAACAATTTTGCAGTTTTTTTCAATTTCCCGTCAGGGTAAAAAGCCATGCCCGTGTGATACTGTTGAAATCGATCTATAATTCGAAATTTAAAATCAATAATCATGAAAAAGATAAGTTTTTTTTTAATAACAGCCATCACAGCAGGAACCATGTTCTTTGTTGGATGTACCAAGGACAGTGATCTTGAAAAACCGGACAACAGTATTCTCCCTGAGTATTTTGGCGTGGATATCCCGAGTGCCCTGAGTTATGAAGGTAATTTAAAGAGTGCAGCCCTGATCGACACCATTAAGGGCAATCATATCTATGCGCACCTGCGCAGTTTTATCCACGTGGGTGACAAGGGAGCTGAAATAGTACGTGATATCATCCATTCCATCCGGCTTTATGAGATCAACCAGCCCATGGAATTGAGATTTGAAAGTGATGATGACGGCCGGATCAAGCACCTCGTTGTGGTTAAGGACTCCGAATTTGACGGCCAGATGTGGGAATTCCAGCTGACCATAACAGATCTGGAATCTGAAGGAAATGATGACGGAGGCAAAGCCCTCCAGGTATTCTGGAACAGGCGTCCAATGAAGGGCATCTCCATACTCAAGCCATACAATATTGACAGGCTTAACAGCGCCGACATGGGCGATGCCATGTTCAGGATAGATTATAGCAAAGAAGATTTCTTCTATGATGCAACCATGATGGTTTACGCAGCCGGTCTGCCCATGCCCTCACCGCTGGAGAATCCCTTCGCTTTGAAATCATTGAAAATGTTTGCCGGAAAAAAGGGTGATATTATTGATGTGTATGGGAACTCAGACCATCCCAATGCCATCCTGATCTCAGGTACGCCAGGATTCAACTGGGCCTTTGTAGCCGCAGGAAATGAGGTTAAGGACATTGGTGTAGCCGAAGTCGGACTTCCACCCAGCAACCTGGATGAGCCCAGCCGCAGTAAATTACTGGGATACTATGCCATCGGTGAAGTTTTTGAAAGGGAGATCAAAGCTGTATGGGGCAACCAGGTACCGCAGGATGTCATCGATGCCTACCTGGCCAATACCGCTGCCCCCGGGTACTTTGACAGCCATGGATTTGTGTCTGCCGGTGTATCACCGGGTGATGAATATGACAGACTGGATGTAAGGCTCCCGGATATGAGCCCTTACAATCCCAAGGAAGTTGGAAACCTTACTATAGAATTCAAATAGCAATAGATAGTTTTTGAAAGAAACAGGGTAGATTGCATAAACATATGCAGTCCGAAGGCCGCTCCGAAAGGGGCGGTCTTCTTTTTTCCAGCTTCAGCCAGGGATTGTCCACCGGTGGTACCGGTGGAGAATCCAGCGTTTGATATGCAATCAGTCTTCGAAAATCAGCGCAGGCCAGTTGCCATTAAAAAGGATAGAGTAAAAAATGATCAGGTTAATGGCTATGGCTCCTACCTTATTAAAGAACATAGCCAGTGCCTTGGGGAATAAAACCAGACCCAGGGTAGAAAAAATAGCAGCAGTTAACGCAAAGGATGCCCAGGCTGATTCAGGCCCTAGCACACCCCGCAAACCCAGGGCGGCAGCTATGCCCAGCATTGCAGCAGATAGGTAAAGGACCATACATATCCACATGTTCCATTTCTCTCCCAATCCCTTCAGCAGCCAAGAAAGATTCGTTGATGAAGCCCGGTATTTAATACCGGAACCACTGACTACCCCCTGAAAGTGTCCTATTCCGTGGACGAGAAGGACAAGAAATGCTATTAGTTTTACAGATCTTACTGACATGGAATTATTGTGAATGGATGGAAAACTATACTTTTGACCGGTAAATTTAAATATTTGTTTCCTTACCACACACAATTAATTGTTAAACCGCATCGAATTATTCTGAACAATCCCATCATTTCTTTGTTTTAATTTGCAAACATCAAATCGAATGAAATACTTAATCATACTATTATCCACAATAAATATTATGGCCATGACATCATCTCAGGAGACATCTAGAACCCTCCACGATTTCACAGTTACCACACTGGAAGGAAATGAATTTAAGCTATCAGAATTGAAAGGAAAGAAGGTCCTTGTCGTTAATACCGCTTCCAAATGCGGTTTCACTCCCCAATACGAAGGTCTGCAAGAATTGTATAAACAATACGGCGGCGATGATTTTGTGATCATTGGTTTTCCGGCGAATAATTTTATGAGACAGGAGCCAGGCACCAATGACCAGATCCGTGAGTTTTGTACCATCAATTACGGTGTGACATTCCCCATGATGGCTAAAATATCTGTTAAAGGCAAGGATATGCATCCGGTCTACCAATGGCTTACTCAAAAAGAGCAGAATGGTTTTAAAGATTCCAGTGTAAAATGGAACTTTCAGAAATACATGGTTGATGAAGAAGGAAAACTGGTAGGAATGTTATCATCGAATACCAAGCCTCTTTCCCCAGAGATTGTCAGCTGGATTACAGATTAATTTCTGATCTTTGGGGTATTGTAAAATAATCTGTCATTTTAATAAACCCCATGAAAACGCTGAACCTGATCAAACTAGGGGGATTTATATTCCTCCTTCTTACAGCCTGTCAATCCGATGACCTTCCTGAAAATCCCAATGTGCTCTTCATAGCCATTGATGACCTGAGGCCCGAGTTGAATTGTTATGGTAAATCCATGATCCATTCACCCAATATTGATGCGCTGGCTGCAGAAGGGTTGCTTTTCCAACAGGCTTATTGTAATATACCAGTTTGCGGGGCGTCGAGAGCAAGCCTTATGACCGGACTCAGACCCACGGTTAATCGTTTCATAACTTATTTTACCTGGGCAGATAAGGATGCCCCGGGCATTAAAACACTGCCGACGCTTTTCAGGGAGCATGGATACCATACCATCTCAAATGGTAAGATCTTTCATCACCGGACTGACAGCGAGGAAAGCTGGAATGAAATATGGTATCCCGAGGTGTCGACCACCTGGAGGGATTACCAGATTCCAGGAAACATTACCCTGGATACCCTTTCAGGCCGAAGCCGCAGGGGACCGGCATGGGAATGTGTGGACGGACCCGACAGTATATATTTTGATGGCAGGATTGCATTGAAATCCATACGTGATCTTCAAAAGCTGAAATCAATGGACAAACCTTTTTTCCTGGCTACGGGATTCCTGAAGCCCCACCTGCCGTTCAATGCCACAAAAAAGTACTGGGACATGTATGATCCATCGGAGATCTCCGTGCCAAAGAATGATACGCTGCCACTGGGACTGCCTTACCACCTGATCAGCAACTCAGGAGAACTCAGGTCGTATGATGCCATACCAGCTGAGGGACCCGTTTCAGATTCTGCAGCGCGAAAACTCATTCACGGCTATTATGCCTGTGTAAGCTCTACAGATGCACAGATCGGGATGCTTCTCAACGAATTGGAAGCACTGGACCTGGACCGAAGCACCATTGTGATCCTCTGGGGCGATCATGGCTGGAACCTGAATGAACACGGACTCTGGTGCAAGCATTGTAATTTCAATACGTCTTTACGAACTACGCTGATGCTGAAGGTGCCCGGGAAGACCAGGGGCAGACAGACCGATGCCCTGGTTGAATTCGTTGACATCTATCCTACCCTTGCCGAATTGTGCAACTTGCCACCGCCCGGCCACCTGGAAGGCAAAAGTATGCTGCCCCTGGTGGAAGATCCGAATGCTGATTTTAAGGATTTCATCATCAGCAAATGGTATGCCGGACTGACCATACAGACTAACCGGTATGCCTATACAGAATGGTTTACAAAAAAGGATAGCCTGATGGGTAAGATGCTTTACGACCATAATGATGATCGGGATGAGAATTTCAACCTGGCCGGATTGCCAGAATATCAAAGCCTGGCAGACTCCCTGAGCCAGGTCATGCATTCAAATAAGGGAAAAGATTATTACAAATAATCTACTGCCTGACTGTATTTTTAAATTTCTGGATCCGGTTCAACAGAGGCAGAAAACGTTTCTTGTATCTTTTTATCCGGATAGATAATCCCAGGAAGAATGCAACAACCATACTGATTGACAGAATCATATGATAAAAGATCCTCGTCCTGGTTTCCAGCTCCGATAAAAAGTCAAGATACATCAGATTTATTCCCAGAATGATAAATACAAGAATGATCGGTAGATAAAGAGTAAATAGTTTTCGCTCAGATTTTATTTTGTTTTCCATTACATCGACCAGCGTATGTGTGGATAGAGACCTCTCCTCATCAGTGATTTTAAACCGCAAGCGGTTGAGCAGAATAACACTTCCCAAAATGCTTACTGTGATCATACTTATGCCAAGAATACTATTTAATACCAGGTTGAACTGGCTTACAAAAATGATCAGCACCAAGAATAAGATTGAAGTTGCACCATACGTTTTGAATCGGAGCACTTTTACCTGATTCTTTTCCAGTCGAATGACCTGTGGAATTAAATCCTCAGGTTTGTATTGTTTATCCATATTTCGCTGGTCAGTATGTACAGTCTGCCATATTTCTATCAGCTGATCCATTATTCCTTTATTATTTGTTTTTTTATTTTTTCCTTGACCCGACTTAATCTTACACCAACAAGATTAGAGCTGATCCCGAGTATTGACCCTATTTCTTCATAGCTTAATTTCTCCAGGTAAAGAGCAATCAGCATCCTGTCAAACTCTTCCAGATTTGAAATGGCTTCATACAGTATGTTCAGATTTTTCTCCTCCTGGATTTTGATCTCAAATTCATTTATTGTGGAAGATATCAGATTTCCGGTTGAAAACTCCGGTTTACGCTTGCGTTCGCTCCTGTTGAAAAGGAAAATTGTATTTACAGTGATCCGGTATATCCATGTCCCATAACTGGCTTCATTTCTGAATCTATCCAATCCGGTCCAGACAGCCAGCAGGACATCCTGAAAAATGTCATCAATAAAACTGCGATTGTCCAGATAGGCAAAGCATAATCTGATTATTTTATACCTATAATCATTAATAATGGTAAGGTAGATATCCTGTTTGTTATCCATATTATCAGATGTAATCCGCTGTATTCTGAATTAATTCTTGACCGTATGTATTCTTTAGTTTAATAAATATGAATTTATTACGGTATAGAGAAAGTTTTTTTACTTGTAATTAGACAATAGCATGGATATAGCCTTATACCTTGTTTATTTATAAGATATTTAGAATGCTTTTCTCGACGATTATATCTAGATAATTGAATCATATACTGCCTGCCTGTTCTCGTCCGGGATTTTAACTTCATTAAAAAAAGTCATTCCTTTAAATTGCTTATTAGTTTTAGCATATTCTTTTCCCCATAGAATAATGGATTTAACATATTCAGGTCCTTTAGGGGGAAGCGGATAATTCACCGGTGGTTCCCTTCGTATGGTGGTGTGCAACATAATATTAGGAAAATCTAAGTAATCAATTACTTTTTCAATTTCCCTGGTTTCCATTTCTTTATGCCGACCTTCACAATAAGGCATTAAAAAATCGAATCCCACCTCCTTAAGCGTTTTGGGATCATGGCCACGGGTAAGTTGATACTTTTCAACGTTTCCGTCAGATGGTGAGAAGCCCGTGTAAAATCCAAATTCGAAATTTGGATTAATTGATTTTATCAGTTTTTTAAGATCAATCAAGGTATCCCTTATTCGCTTTGATTTCCAGTTTTGGTATTCGTCGACCGAAAGTTCGTCAATGGTTTTTCCAAGGTCATGTGTCAATTTGTGCTGGGTCCCCATGCAATAACAAGTATTTCCAGAATAAGAAGGATGTTCTAATACAATACCATCAAGATTCTGGTAACGCGTTAACACATCGAAAATCTTATCGCGCATATATTGATGGGAATGCTCATTGTCGCAGCAAATATGCAAGGATTCAATTTTTTCGCGTTCATCTGTACTTGCTTCCGGACGAATTGTGTGAATAATTTGTCCATCCTTCTTTCTGAGCACCTCAATCCCCGGATATCCCTCATTAATGCCTCTCATTCCCAAATATTTGATTTCAATATATATTTTAATTTTTAACATATGAGCTTTGTTGATGATCCTGGAGAAAAACTCAGTTTCTTCATATGCATTTACAGCCTCCTTGTCCAATTGTGGTCTGAGTTTTTCGTTTTTGACAGGCCATGACAACCCATGGTTTTCAGGTGAAAAGTTTCCATGACTTGCCATCATTACTTTCAGACGGGTCATGCCATGCTCATGCATTATCATCGAGCAAATTACTGAAGTATTCAAAGCCTAGTTTTCGATCATCTGTCTGATACGTCAGGCAAGTGGTCCAACCAAAATGCAGATCTGGTTTATCTTCCGAAAAAAATCCTTGGAAATCTCTGCCGTATATGGCTAAAGGAGTGATTCCAAGCATATTTAAAAATTTTCTTCTATTAATCTCCATTTATGTTTATCATTATGAATTTGAAGGATAACACTAATTTATGGCTAAAATGGGTAGTTCCAAAACGTCAATTAAATATCTTCACACTTCCTGCCATACCTGACACACAAAGTCTATATCATTTAGTGTGTTTGGAATAATATAATATATCTTCGCGGGACTAAAACCATACATTAACATTTAAATATTTATAATCAGAGAGTTGCAGAACTCATTTTGATCAGTTTCATTTACAAGAAATCTCATAGTAGATATATCAAGAGATCGATACTATATAATGAACTATATTAATATAGCCACCTTCATTGAGGATAGTAATTCAAGACAATTAAAACGAATGCCCCGTTTTGTTGTTAAGTGGATCGAAAAAATTATTCTGCAAGAGAAGATGAATCAGATCCTTACAAAATATTCAGATTATAAAGGATTAGAAATTATCACTAAAATAATAGAGGAGCTTAACCTGACGATTGAGATAGATGGAAAAGAAAATTTACCTGAAAACGGCAGGTGTTTTTTTCTTTCAAATCATCCGTTTGGATTAGTTGATGGATTAGTATTGACAAAGATCGTTGGAGACAAGTTCCATGTGTTAAAATCTATTGGTAATGAGGCCTTTATGTACGTGCCTCATTTAAGACCATTTATTGCTGCAGTAAACGTATTCGGAAAAAATTCAAAAGAATATATAACTGCTTTAGAAAATACTTATAATTCTGATGTTCCCATAACCCATTTTCCTTCGGGAGAGGTATCAAGAATTTATGGTGGTAAAATCCAGGATTGCCAATGGCACAAAAGTTTTATTACAAAAGCAATTTCATACAATCGGGACATTGTACCGTTCTATATTTATGGCCGTAATTCATGTTTTTTTTATTTAATAAGTTCAGTGAGACGATTATTGGGAATCAAAACTGATATTGAGTTTTTCATGTTGCCACGGGAAATGTTCAGGAAGAAAAACAAAACAATAAAGGTCAAAATAGGTAAAACCATACCGCATGATAAATTCGACAGGACTTTCTCAAATTGGGATTGGGCTGAAAAAGTACGAAGACATGTATATGATCTGGAAAATAGTTCTACAAATAATTTTTATTTCTGATTAAAATGAAAGTGAAGTATATAATTCGTGAATGGATTTTTAGAGTTTGGTATTGGTACATAAATAGATCAGATAAGAATGCTGAAATTTTATTTATGAATTATGGATATGCCGATACAAACTCTGAAATCATTTTAGAACCACAAGACGAACGTGACCGTTACTCAATACAGTTATATCACAATGTAGCGAGTGCTATCGAATTGAGAAACAAAGATATCTTTGAGATTGGTTGTGGAAGAGGAGGAGGATTAGAATACATTACCAGGATCTTCTCACCGAATTCTGCCATGGGACTGGATCTCGATAAGAGAGCCATTGATTTCTGTAACAGGCATTATGCATTAGAAGGATTATCATTCTTTCATGGAAATGCTCAAGAAATACCCCTGGAAAATAATTCTTGTGATGTAGTAATAAATGTAGAATCTTCTCACCGATATCTTGATATGAATTTATTTTTGAAGGAGGTTTACCGCATAGTACGGCCTGGTGGATATTTTTTGTTAACAGACTTTCGCTACGATTTTGAGATCCCTCTTTTACAAAAAGAATTGCAATCATTTGGAATGTCAATGATAAGGGAAGAATTCATTACCAAACAAATCGTAACTGCTTTAGAATTAGATGATGGGAGAAGACGAAAGTTAGTGGAGGATCTAACTCCCAGGTTCTTACATAAAACAGCACTGGATTTTGCAGGATCCATCGGTTCTGAAACCTATAACAAATTTGCTTCCCGTAAATATGTTTATTTCAACCATGTTTTTCAGAAAAATAACCAGCAAAATTAAGGTCAGCTTTGATATGACTCATTGCCGTTGAAAATGAAAAACTACCTACAGTCTCTGAGATCTTCTTAGAATAATAATGATGAAAGATTTATTGAAATATACGATGAGGCCAGATTTATATGAAAAAGGGACAGCTGTCATGTGGACAGATCCCTACATTTCACAACAATTGCTTCAAATCCACCTGAATCCTGAACTGGATCTGGCCAGCAGAAAGTACTCAACAATAGAAAGCACTGCAAAGTGGGTTTTATCAAAAGCCTCAAAGGAAGAGATGAATATTCTTGACCTGGGTTGTGGGCCAGGACTTTATTCCGAAATCTTTGCTAATGAAGGTCATATAGTTACTGGAGTTGATTTTTCCAAAAACTCAATTGAATATGCAAAACAGGGATCTGAAAATAAGGGATTGAATATTACATACCTAAATCAGAATTACCTGGAACTTGATGTGCAGGAAAACCACTTTGATCTGGCTACTCTTATTTATTGTGATCTTGGGCCGCTTTTGCCATCTGAACGTGATCAACTACTGGCTAATATCAAAAGAGCGCTAAAACCCGGGGGAATTCTGATATTCGATGTTTTGAATGATGTGAACCTTGAAAGCAAGGTTAGTCCAAAAAGCTGGGAAATAACCGAAAAGGGTTTTTGGAGAGACAGTCCATACCTGGCGTTATCTGAATCGTTTTTATATAAAGCAGAAAAGATTATGCTCACTCAACATATCATTGCTGAAGAAAGGAAGACTGAAGTATACAGATTTTGGACACATTTCTTTTCTCATAATGACTTAATTGGAATCCTTTCACCACATGATTTTACAGACATAAGTTTTCATGAGGATGTTCTACCAGAAGGGGATATATGGAATGGCATTAATGTAACTTTCTGTATATCAACCAACAACTAATTATGGTAAACCAGATCCAGTTTAATATTGATATCTTCCTTCAATTATAACAGGCCGAAGGTCAGGACGGCTTTCCCTACTGGATACATTACTTATTCTTTAATATCATAGGCCATCAATGCATTGCCATGACGGACATATAATACTCCATCGTGGATTACAGGTGGAGCCCAGTGAGGACCGCTACCTTCTGTTATTCGAAAAGAACTAATGATATTAAAATCATCAGGTGATGGTTCCACCAGTGCAAAATTCCCCCGTCTCTCTTCGTAGCAATAAAGCATGTTATCTGCTGCAATAATTGAACCTTTGGTAAACCATTCTTTCTCATACATTGTTTCTCCAGTTGTCCAATCAACACAGCACCAATTACCTCTTTGATTGTCATTCCAGTTGGCACCATAGATGAATTGACCAACACGAACAACCTGACCATGATGACAATCCAAAATTGAGTTCACCCACACCTGTTGTATATCATTTCCATTATTTGTGAGTTTAAACATCACTCCAACATGATCATACCCGCTTGTTATAAAAAGATTCCCATCGTGGTATAAGGGTGTAATAGTATTATTTCTTGGTGCCCAGAGATGAAATGTTGGTGTTTCAATATCAGAATACTTGACATTCCATAAGATTCGTCCATCATGGGCATCAACGCCAAGAAGATAATTTATCGTTATGTTAACAATGATTTTTTTTTCGCCTATTTGTATAAGAATGGGCGAAACAAAAGATGAGGTATCATTCAGGCTTTTAGTTTCCCAAACAGTTTCGCCTGTAATTTTGTTCAGAGCTACCATAGTAGTTTGAGGACCACCAGGTGTATAGATCACTTTATCATCTACTAACAGAGGTGATTCAGCAATTCCCCAAATCCAGTGTTTACCTTCAAATTTTTCAAAAGCCGGAACATCCCATTGAACCTTCCTTTCACTACTATTAACACAAACTACATTACCACGTCCGCTAATGAGATATATATGGTCCCCTGCTACCGTTGGAGTGCATCGGGAATCAGGGTAGGAGGTTTTCCCTCCAAGTCCATACCTGAGCCTCCAAAGTTGATTGCCATCAAAATCCAGTGCGGTAAGATATTCAACAGAATCTTTCAGTCCTGTTACAAATATCTCCTTATCCGTCACACAGACGGACGAAAGGCCTCTATCTAAATTATCATTTATCCAAAGTAATTCCGGACCATTTTCCGGCCAGGATTTCAACAGGCCTGATTCCGGAAATACTCCGTTTCTATCAGGACCTCGCCATTGCGATATTGATTGTGCTACTACGTGCTGAGATAGTACAAGTAAAATTTGTATAATTAAATAACCATGTTTCATGATCGTAAAATAGACAATATGTTTTAAAAATATAATACATCAGCAAATTGATCGGAATTAGATATTCAGGATTAGTACTGATGCGTTAAAATTTAAAAACTAAATAAATCTCTTTGTTCTTTGAAATTTTGATTGTCTTGAAAATCTGTTAGCAGCTCTTTCACTGGGGTTTTGTCAAAGGCTGATATGCCTAATATTTGCAATAATCTCGTAGATAGACAGAGGACTCTTCAAACTGTATTTTACATATGCCACGATTAGGTATGTGCAGATTGCAACCCAAATGTGGATGTTCACAGCATTTTCGGAGTGCCCCCAGAGCTTTTTAATGGTCAGATTCTGCTTTATCCATTTGAAGAAAACCTCTATCTGCCAGCGATTTCTGTATAACCGTGCGATTTCAAGGGCAGATGCCTCGAAGTTGTTGGATAAGAATGTGAGATCAACGTCCTTCTCATCATCATAGTATTCAATAAGTCTGAGGTTTTCCGGATAGAGCTTCTTTGACTTAACACCATTAAGGGAAATTGTTTTATCACTTCTCAGTCCTGTGGTCTCATCAATATTAAAATTCTGACCAACAACTGAGCAATCCAATGACACCTTTGCCCTGGTAATAAAGAAAGCTCCGGCATTATGGATATTATCGAGCGCAGCAAAATCAACATATGCTTTGTCCATAACATAGATCGCATCTGGCTGGATCGGCATTACATCCAACACGTTACTGTCATGATACCTTCCATCGGTTATCAGAATGTAGGTTGGAATGTTACATCTTAGATCCAGTGCAGTGTGAATTTTTGCCGCACCCCTAGAATACTTGCCTTTTGCCCAGGTGAAAAGTTTTAAGCTCAGCGAGATTGTAGTAGAATCCAGTGCAAACACGTCATTTTCAACGTCAACATTTGGGATTGGCTGGTTCTCATACAAAGGTTTTACCAACCGTATGAGGTAAGTGCCAAAGTCAGCAAATATCCTCCAGTCTCTGTTCTCATTTGCACGAGACAAAGTCGATTGATTAACATATTGCTTGATCCCCAGATGATACAATTTGTTTTTGTGTGCCTTCAGGCAGGTACAAATATCTCGCAATGAATTGCGGGATGTTAATTGACCGAAGAATAGTTGGATATACTGGTTCCAACAGTTAAGTCCTCTGGTTCGATAGTCACCATCATACCTGGCGACACACTTCTCAAACTCGTATCTATTAATAAATTGGAGTAGCTGAGAAAAAACATATTTGCCTGAATTCATAGTATTGCACTTGAAAGCGCAAAACTACAGATCAAATCAAATCAAAAAATCAAAGAACGCTTATATTATATTGTATTACTGTTACTTACAAAATATTTTAAAAAGTTAACGCATCACTACTAATTCAGGATTATAAAGGTGGACATAATTACGCTTGATGGTTTCAGAAAAATTTCCTGGATGATATTGGATTTCCAGAATGTCTTTTCGTGTGGACTATCATACTATTTAAACTCGGACAATTGGAGGAAACTGAAAGGATGGCACTTTCTTAATAGCCAACTGTATGCGTTAATACCTTTGAATTGACACAAATGTCACTTAACTTTATTCCAGAGTTAGGTGGCATTTTAACGAAGACATCATCCTAAATGAATTCATAATGTTGGAAATTTGAAAGAAAATATATGATATTACTTTTATTCTATTTATTTCTTGCTCTATTTGTTTCATTCCTCTGTTCTATAATGGAAGCAGTGCTTCTTTCAACACCTCAATCCTTCTTGATTGTTAAGCATGAAAATGGAAATGCTTGGGCAAAATCATTTGTTGATTTAAAAACCAATATTGATAAGCCATTATCTGCAATTTTATCATTAAATACAGTAGCGCATACAGTTGGTGCAGCTGGAGTTGGAGCACAAGCAGTTAAAATATTTGGTGAAGCATCTTTTGGAATTGTATCAGCTATTTTAACAATTTTAATTTTGGTAATCACAGAAATAATCCCAAAAACAATTGGAGCCAGATATTGGAGAAATCTGGCAATGATTTCTTCTCGAATTATACAAGTCATGATAATTATTACCTATCCATTAGTTGTTATGTCAGCGGTCATTACGAAACTTATTTCAAAAAACAGGCAAGAGCAAACTACTAGCAGAGAGGAAATTGCAGCATTAGCAAATATAGGAGCAGATGAAGGCGTTTTTTCAAATAAAGAACATAAAATAATTCAAAATTTACTTCGGCTCAAGAATGTGAAAGTAACAGAAATAATGACACCAAGAGTTGTTGTTGCTGTCGCCGATGAGAAATTATATCTAAAGGATTTTTTTAAGAATAAAGATTATCTAAAGTTTTCTCGCATCCCAATATATTCAGAAAATGATGAAAACATAACAGGGTATGTTTTCAGGCAGGAAGTTTTTGAAAAACTGGCAGAAGACCAACATGATTTAAAACTGAAAGATGTTAAACGAGAGATAGTTGTAGTTCCAAATAGCATTGTACTATTTACATTGTGGGAAAAACTATTGGAAAAAAAAGAGCATATTGCATTAATTGTAGATGAATATGGTGGTTTAGACGGAATTGTAACAATGGAAGATATTATTGAAACTTTGCTTGGTCTTGAAATAATTGATGAAACGGATACCATAGTTGACATGCAAAAATATGCAAGGGATAGGTGGAAGGAAAGACAGGCGAAATATAATATAATCGACAAATTAAATAAACAAGACGAAGAAAAAACGCCACCTAACAATGTATAAAAATAATAGCCATTTCATTAGTAAATTCTAGGGTTGTAGCACGCTTTAGCCTTTTTGTAACTTGACAAGAATGAAGCCCGCAGTCGGCTACTATTCTTATACTTAATGATAATCCGGATACTGAAGTCAAACAATATGTGGGAAACACAATTTAATGTAAGGGATTAAATAATCTTAAAAATAAAAATCATGGTAAAAGAGAAGGATGCAAAACAAAAACAAAATAAAAAAGCACCTGCTAAAAATCTGAAAGAGAAAAGAGCCGCAAAGGCAGCCAAGCGTGCAGAAAAACAAAATAATTAAACTATAGGTGGTCTCAAACGACTGAGGTTGCAAGTGTATCCTACATTTAAAAATAGATTTTCTCTATATTGAATATACTGAACGGATTATCCGTTGGTTTTCCCAGTCAGTTTCTTAAAGAAGGCAATCCAGGCAGGACTCAACATCAGGGTCAGGGTGATCAAGGCCAAGATCGTCTGGTAAGTGAAATCCGAGACAATACCGCTTTGCTCACCCACAGAAAGGATCACAAAACTGAACTCTCCCACCTGGGCCAGCATTGCACCGCCTAATAAACTTTCACGCCAGGATTCCCCAAGCATACGCATCACACTGGTATTGACGGCGGTATTGAGGATAAAAACCAGGCTGACCAACAATAGTATGATACCCCAGTTTTCGAAGACGAAATTAATATCTAGCATCATACCCACTGAAACAAAGAATATGGCCACAAAGAAAATATAAAAAGGTTCCAATGTGATATGTATCCAATCGGTTTCACGGGCTGTTCGTACATAAATACCTGCAAGGAAGGCACCCAGGAATGGCGAAAGCCTGAAAAATTCTGTACACATCACCATTCCAAAACAAATGGCCAGAGCACCAAAGATCTGGAGCTCCTTATGGCCACGGAAATAAGTCATAAATGGTAGATGGATTTCTTTCTTCCGCAACAAATACATGATTAGTAATACCAGCAATATCCCTCCTACTAACTGCAATACCAAGTCTTTGATAGGCATGGACTGCCCTTGCATCAGGTCCAGGACAATGATCATGGGGATCAGGGCAATATCCTGGACCAGTAATACACCAATGACATTCCTCCCTACATGCGTATTATTCTGATTCCATTCATTAAGAAGTTTAATCACTACCGCGGTACTGCTTATACTGATAACAAATCCAATGAGCAATACCCGGATGAATTTCCAATCCAGAAAGGTCCCCAGAAGAAATATAATACCGACTGTTACAGCGATCTGGATAATGGTACCAACAATTGGAATTTTCCAGTTATTCAGCAATTCTTTCAGGGATATTTCCATACCTACAAAAAAAAGAAGGAATACCAGTCCCACCATTTCAAATTGCCTTAGTAACAATGTATCCTGGACAAATCCGATTCCATGAGGGCCCAATAATATACCTACAAAAAGGTAACTCACCACATAGGGTATTCGAATTGTCTTTAATATCATCCCCATGATAAGGATTGAGAAAATGATAAGGGTATATAACGGTATCAGTGTATCGCCATGCATGTCTCTAATATACGAAGATCTGTACATCTATCAGATTGGAAATACTCTTAGACTTGATTTAGCTACCTGATAATAAACAACCGAGCAGATCTCAAAAATAAAGGTGAAATCCTAATCTAAAATGACTCAGTTCAGTTCTTAGGAAGGAGGTTAAATCCTGAACATGAAGAAAACTATTCATACCTCAAAGCCTCTACAGGGTTCCTTCGGGATGCTTTCCAGGACTGCACAGAGACCGTTAGAAGCGCAATAGAAACAGCGATTACCCCGGCCAGGGTGAACAGCCACCAGCTGAGATCCGTTTTATAAACAAAACTCTCCAGCCATTTCATCATGGACAGGTAAGCGATTGGCACAGCTATTACAAATGATAATATTATCCATTTGATGAAGCCCCAGCCCAGCATGATCATAATCTGCATTGTCCCCGCACCATTCACGATACGGATACCGATCTCTTTTATTCGTCGCTGCAGAGTCAGAAGCGACATCCCGAGCAAACCCATGGAGCAGATAAACAATGCAATTAAGGTAAATCCGGTCAACAGATTAGACTGCAGGATTTCTGTTGAATAGACATCTTCGTACATTGAATCCACATACTCATACTGAAGAGGATATTCCGGGAAGATCTCTGTCCATACACTCTCGAGATCTGATATTGCAGTGGCCTGCATTCCAGGCTGAAAGGATATTACCAGGTTGATCAGCCAGAGCTCCTTGCGTTTAAAAAGTACCATAGGCTCAATTTCCCTGCGTAAGCTTGACAGGTGAAAATCCTTTACTACGCCAATAATTTTCCCATAAGGAATAGGGATTCCTTCCTGGTTGGAGATCAGGCCAAATCCTTTACCCACAATTTCATTCGGATCCGTATAATTCAACCTGCGCATGGCAGTTTCATTTATGATATACTCCCCGGCGCCTTCATTATCTGAAAAACTTTCCGAAAAATTACTCCCTCCGATGAACTCAAGGTTAAAAAGGCTTGCAAATGAATAGTCGCAGGGAAAGATCCCGATCATGTCATCACGTTGATTTGTTTCATCAACTGCAAATCCCTCCATTGTAAACCGGAACATATCGTTTCGCTTCCCCTCCGGGAGGTTCCAGCATGGCTGAGACAAATTTAATGGAGCCATGTTTCAGCAATTCCTCCTTAAAAACAGGAAATCGCTGCTGTACAACCGTATGCACATCCATGCATACCAGATCCGTAACCCCAGCTCCCAGGCTGGATTTCATGGCATATGAGGTCTGGCGATGGATAACGAACACGGCAATGATCAATACGATGGATATGGTGTTTTGCAGTACGATCAGGCCTTTGTTAATACCTTTTCGCTTGAAACTTCCATTTCCGGTCAGACCGAACGACGATCTGATGGCAGCGGAGAACTGCCCGAGTAAAGGCAATGCTCCGGCTAAAACCGCGAGCAGACTGAATAGTGCTGATATTAACAGGATATAGGGTACATTACCAGTGAACAGGTTAAGAGAGAATCGATTATGAATATAATTTAGGGATAGGGCGATAATCATACAGCTAACCACAAGAGATATCAGGGCAATGACAATCCCTTCAGTAAGAAAAAACTTCAGATTCATCCGGTTTGAAGCCCCGAAGATCTTTCCTATATACAGGTACCGGTCACTATAACCGGCCATTCCAATATTAAGATTGGTATAATTGACAAGTGCTATTAATAAAAGCAATAGCGCAGCAATGGATAGAGAATATAATACCATAATATTGCTATTGGCTTCAATCTCCCTGGTTTTTTTGGAATGCAAATGAATATCCCCAATCTTCTGAAGGTGGGCGGAGAGGTCAAATTCTTCCGGATCAGCCTGGTAATGAGAAACAAAGAAGTCTCTGGATCCTGAGATTATCGTACCAGGATCAGCCTTATCTTTCAGCAAAAAATAGGTCCATGCCCAGAATTCCAATGCAGATCTGTCAATCGGAGTAGTAACAAACTCCGGATGGAAATGGCTGTTTTGCGGGAAATCCCTCATAATGCCCTTGATAACGAAATCACTCTCTTCACCATAATACTGACCAGCAGGCAGAGTCAGTATTTGTCCGACAGGATTAATGCTGCCGAAGGCTTTTTTGGCCAAACTTTCAGTAATCACCATTGAGCCCGGTCCGTCAAGAATATGCTCCGGGTTGCCCGCAATAAGATCAGTATCAAACACCCTGAAAAAAGTGCTGTCACACTGAAAAGCCTGGTTAATATGAACATACTGTTCCCCTCTCTTCATCACTCCTCCCCTGACGGGTGCCAATCTTACATAGCTTTCTATCCCCGGAAAAGATTCGGCAAGTTCTGGAATGTAGGCAGGTCCGTATACCCTGGCAAAATGCTTGTCGGAAAAAAATGCCGGACTGGTTGTGGTGAATCGATAGATCCGGTCTGATCCGGAATGAAATTTATCATAAGATAATTCATTCTTCAGGAACAACATAATAAGCACGATGCTGCTCAGAGCCAGACTCAGTCCAATAACTTTTATGAAATTAAGAAAAGGCCTTTTCTTAAGATTTCTGCGAATAAGTCTAAATGTCATTAACACCAAAAATAGTGAATGACAGATTAAAAAAAGTTAAAATTTCACTTTAGATAATAATTATTAATCCTGAACGAAGTTAATGGGAAAAGTAAATTGTATATTGACATTTTCACCTTCATGTTTGCCAGGTTCCCAAGTGGGGCTGGATTTCGTCACTCTGATTGCTTCTTTATTTAATACAGGATCAACACCCCTAATAACTCTGGCATGTGACACTTCCCCATTGTAATCAACAATAAACTGTACGTAGACCTTACCTGTAATGTTGTTTTCCTTGGCTTGCTCAGGGTATCTCAAATTTTCCTTAATATATTCCCTGAAAGTACCATATGCTTTACTTTGAAATGTTGGGAACTCATCAACATTAAAATAAACTTTTTCACCCATATATGAAATTGGACGAGAATACTCATCCACTACAAAGTGACGTTTTGTAGAATCTGAATTTTGCTCTTGATTCTCAGCAACGATAACAGCGGGTCTTTCATTAAATGCAAATAGGAGGCTTAAACAGAGTATAGAAGGTACTATCAGCAAAGGTTTAATTTTTGCTACACCGGTGGATTTTCTTTGGTACATCATTTTTATTCTGTTTTTAATAATGGAGTTAAAATTATTTGTCACAATTAACGGTGATAATCCCTGAATTTGTCTTATTAGCAAAGCCTGGTAGTTTTCGACATTCAAACTGGACTTCTTTATGCCATTATCTGCCAGATACTCATGGGTGTTTCTCAGTGATCTTTTTATTAGCCACATGAAAGGATTGAACCAGAATATGACTAAAAAGATTCCAATTATCAGATTATCATAAGTATGGAGTTGTCGAATATGTATATACTCATGATCGATGATCTGGCTCTTTTCAGTATGATCAATTAAATTCTCGTTAATGAAAATCGTCCTGAAATATGAAAATGGTGCGAAATGCTGTGTGATATATACGATAGAATAATTATCATGATAAATTGTTGTTCCTGTCTTCTTCATCCTATCAATTTTGACAATCCCAATTATAATTCGAAAAAGCAGGAATGAAGCTCCAATCAGGTATATCAAAATAATAAGCTGTGGCCAATTACTATAAATACTGGATCCATTTCCTGATGCTTCTGAAATTGTCACTTCGGGAATACTTATAGCTTTTCCCATACTAGTGAGAATAGATACTACGGATGTCTCATTAAGGAAACTATTTAAATCGAAGTTTCCCATTGGAATAAGACAGGATAACGCTACGGTGCTTAATAAGTAAATTCTGTTAAATCGGAAATACGTCTCCTTCCGCATACACAACCAATAAATACTAAACATAACAGCCATGCATGTCCCGGACTCAAAGGCGTATTGCATAAAATCAATTATCTTCATTTTGTTTAGTATTTTCTGATTCCTTTACGATCATCCTTGTAAGTTCCTCAATTTCCTCTGGGCTGATTTTTTCCTCTTTTACCAGGAATGATACTACGCTTTCAATAGAATTATCAAAATACTCATTCATAAATCTTTTGAACTTACCCCTCCTGTATTCTGATTTTGAAATTAGGGGGAAGTATTCATGTGTTTTCCCGTATGGCTTATGACTTACAAAGCCTTTCCTCTCCAATATTCTGACGATCGAAGATATCGTAGTATAGGGTTGTTCTGAGTTGGGAAGCTTATCCATAATATCCCGGACAAGAGCTTTTTTCAAATCCCAGAGGACTTGCATTATCTCCTCTTCTTTTACTGTAAGAGTTTCCATAAAACAAGTTTACAACTTATTTTTAAGTAATAAAACTAATTTATACGTTTATCTACGTATATGTACGTTATTTATATTGATTCTTATTTGAAGTGATCAAACACCTGTGGTACCTTACATCAAGCCACCTGAGCTATCAAATGAATTAAGGCATAATTGCATCAGGAAATTTCAATTTTGGATCTCCTGTACTTGATATTAGTATTATAAGGTCTTCTGATAATCATTCTCCGAATAAGAAGATATTTTTACCTACATTCGCGAACTTTTTCATATAAAAAGGGCATACTGATGATTACTGTTGCAGGATTAAAAATTCAATTTGGGAAGAGAGTATTGTTCCAGGATGTAAATATGAAATTTACAGCAGGAAATTGTTACGGAGTTATAGGAGCAAACGGTGCCGGAAAATCAACATTTTTACAAGCAATATCGAAAGATATTGATACTTCTTCCGGGCATATTACCCTGGGGCCCGACGAAAGATTATCTGTTTTAAGCCAGGATCACTTTGCTTTTGATGAAGTTACTGTTCTTAATACCGTTATGATAGGGCACTCACAATTGTGGGAAATAATGCAGGAAAAAGATAAGATATATTCCAAGCCCGATTTTTCTGAGAAAGATGGAGTAAAATCAGCTGAACTCGAAGAGAAATTTGCAGATATGGATGGATGGAATGCTGAAAGCAATGCTGCAACGCTGTTGAGCGATCTGGGAATAAAAGTGGAATTTCATAATACACTGATGAAAGATATGAGCGGGAAGCAAAAAGTAAGAGTTTTGCTCGCCCAGGCTCTTTTTGGCAACCCTGATAACCTGTTGCTCGATGAGCCTACAAATGATCTCGATCTTGATACTGTAATGTGGCTTGAGAATTATCTTTCTAATTACGAAAATACCGTTCTGGTTGTCTCACATGACAGGCATTTTCTGGATGCAATAAGTACCCATACCGTTGATATTGATTTCGGGGAGATAAATATGTTCGCCGGAAATTACAGTTATTGGTATGAAAGCAGCCAGTTGGCATTAAGGCAACAGCAAATGCAAAACAAAAAAGCCGAAGAAAAGAAAAAGGAATTACAGGAATTTATTTTACGGTTCAGTGCAAATGTTGCTAAATCGAAACAGGCTACCAGCCGTAAAAAAATGATTGAAAAACTTAATATTGAGGATATTAAGCCTTCAACAAGAAAATATCCTGGCATTATTTTTAAATCCGAGCGGGAAGCTGGTGATAAAATTTTAGATGTTAGCGGATTAAGTGCAAGTATTGATGGAGAGGTTTTATTTAAGAATGTTGACTTTTCTGCTAATAAGGGGGATAAAATTGTATTCTTATCGAATGATCCCAGAGCAATGACTACTTTTTTTGAGATTATTAACGGTCACCAAGCTCCAGATTCAGGTAAGTTTCAGTGGGGTCAGACTATTACATCCGGGTATCTGCCATTGGATAACTCTGAATTCTTCAAAAATAAATTGAATCTTTTCGACTGGCTCTGCCAGTTTACAAGCGACACAACAGAAATTTATATTCGAAGCTATTTAGGGAAAATGTTATTTAACGGGGATGAAATCTACAAACGTGTCGATGTATTGTCTGGTGGAGAGAAAATGCGTTGTATGATATCTAAAATGATGATTACCCATAACAACGTTCTTGTGTTGGATACACCTACAAATCATCTCGATCTGGAGTCTATACAGGCATTCAATAATAACCTGGTTAAGTACCCGGGGAATATTTTTCTTTCCTCTCACGACCATGGGTTTATTCAATCCATTTGTAACAGGATTATTGAGCTCACTCCTTACGGTATTATTGATAAGCTAATGGAATATGATGATTATATTGGAGATGAAAAGATTAAGGTTTTAAAGCAAAAAATGTACTTAGAGAAAAGCAAATAGGATCACAATCAATCTCAGCATAGAACAATCATTACTCCGTTCCGGATCACCTGGTGGGCAAAGGAGTGGATGTAAAAGTATTTTCTTCTCGCCTGGAGTGTTACTCATTAAACAAGAGGATTTGCACTCATGAGCGTTCCTATGGCCGGAAGCAATGGATCCTGGATCTGAGTCAATACTATCAGACCCTTCAAACTGAGATGCCTGACGATAAGGTTGATTACAATGAGTATCTGAGTAAATTGTTGGAGCTGGAATATCATGAGCGAAAAGAACGTCGAACGAAACTTCAGATCAGACAAGCCGGCTTCCCCCAGCTGAAATACCTGGGTACTTTTAAAGTGAAATCTACAACAGAACCGATCTTTATCTGTAGTTTTGATATTTTTGCATATCTGTAATTTTCGCATGCCTGTTCTAAGTACAAGGCCTCATTTATGAGTAAAAAATAGTAATATATAATGACTAATCAATCCATTTCGGAACAAATTACAGCAACCGGCAACGATATTAAATATATAGACCTTGCAACAATTATTCAAGAGGGAAATTCGAAAATATTAAAGAAACTGCCCCACTTTGCTGTATGGCTTGTTGCAAAAATTATCAAGCAGGACGAAATAAACTACATTCTTAACAAGTATTCGGAGTATACGGGGGCTGAATTTCTTCCTAAAATTATCGATGAGTTCAACCTGAAACTTGAAATTGAAGGAAAGGAGAATCTTCCTGAAAATGGAAAGTGTTTATTTGTGGCTAACCATCCTTTCGGAATCATTGACGGATTGATTCTGACACTTACTGTATCGCAAAAATACGGTACACTTAAAGCAATAGCCAACGACTCCTTTATGTTCATCCCACAGTTAAGACCGTTTATTGCGGCCGTAAATGTCTTTGGAAAATCATCCAAAGAGTATCTGAACGCAATTGATGAAACCTATAATAGCAATGAACCTATTACACACTTCCCTGCCGGAATAGTATCCAGGTTAGTGAACGGCAAAGTAAGGGATCTGCCCTGGAAAAAAAGTTTTATTGCGAAAGCAGTTTCCAGCAAAAGAGATATAATTCCATTCCATTTTCATGGAAGGAATTCCAACCTCTTTTACGCGATATTTCTCTTCAGGAAGTTGTTTGGAATAAAGACGGTTATTGAACTAATGCTGCTGCCGCATGTGATGTTTAAAAAAAGAAATAAAACTATCAGAGTAACGATTGGCAAACCCATTTCCTTTAAAATGTTTGACAAATCAATCTCGAATATGGAATGGGCCCAAAAGGTTCGTTCTCATTTATATGTTCTGGGAACCAATAAATCAGAAAATCTATTAAATTAATACTACGATGAAGTCCAATTTTCGCGAAAACATGTTCAGAATATGGTATTGGTATGTGAACAGGGTTGATAAAAATGCTGAAATTCTTTTCATGAATTTTGGATTTAGTGATCCTGATCATGATATACCATTGGATAAAGAAAATGAGCCCAACCGGTATTCCATCCAGTTATATCATCACTTGGCAATAAAAGCAGAAATTGAAAACAAGAATATTGTGGAAATCGGTTGCGGTAGGGGCGGTGGATTGTCTTATATCAAAAAGAATTTTCTACCTGCATCTGCAATCGGCGTAGACCTCGATAAACTGGCTGTCGCATTTAGCAACCGTCATTACGGTTTAGATAACCTAACCTTTTTACAAGGAAATGCACAGAATTTAAGCCTGGAGGAAAATTCATGCGATATAGTTATTAAATGTTGAGTCATCGCACAGGTATCTGGATATGAAAGCTTTTATCGGAGAAGTCAACCGTATCCTTCGACCCGGCGGATATTTCTTATTTACTGATTTCCGGTTTGATAATGACTTCGAAGCGATGAAAAATGATCTGCAATCGAGTGGTTTGACACTTCTAGAAGAAAGATTTATTAACCGGGAAGTACTTAAAGCCCTGGAATTGGATGATGAACGCAAGCGGCAACTCGTAAAAAAACTGACCCCAAAATATCTACATAAAATTGCCCTGAATTTTGGCGGAACAATCGGATCTAAAACATATAACCGATTTGAATCCAAAAAGTATATCTATTTCAGTTACGTATTGAGGAAGGAGAGCTGAGAGCATGCTTAGTTCACAGTGGACAGTGCACAGTTCAAAGTTCTCCTGACACATTGATATACCCCCTACTCCTCTGGTGCTGAATCTTTAAATATAGATGAATCGGATGTATGCACACTCAGGTACAATTATAATTCTCTATTCATGTATGGTGGATTAACCGGAAGCATTGACCATTCTTCGCCGGAATAAAATATTCTATGTAAATCTCAGAACACCAAAGCATTTGCCTGGTCAATCAGAATCGGTCACACTAATATTGCAAGATTAAAAGATCAAAAGCACTCCTGGTTCTTAATGTAGATGGTTAGTCTCCAAGCATCTACTGATTTTCAAATCCGTCAACTCCCCCGTAAACGCATACTAAAAAAACTTCGCAGATCATTGATTTTCAAGACTTCATGAACTTAGGATGTGATACCACCTGGAATCGAACCAGGGACAAATTGATTGTATTCCCCATTTTCAATATATTTTAAGGCACCTGGATTTTTGATAGATGGTTACTTATGCTCTATCTGAAATTTCATCTGAAAAAATTGGCCAGTCTGGGCAATATTCAGGCTATATGATGTAGTTTTACTAAAATTATGGCCCATATCCTTTCCATCAATAAATTATCCAGGATCTACCAGAAGGGTGAGGTGGAGATACCCGCCGTAAGAGATGTCAGTTTTGAAGTCCCCCGTGGATCATACTTATCCATTGTTGGGAAGTCAGGCTCAGGGAAATCCACCCTGCTCAACCTTGTGGGCGGACTTGACAGGCCGACTTCCGGATCGATACAATTTGACGGGAATGAATTGGGAAAAATGAGCAGGTACCAGCTGGCATTGCACCGCAGGTTGAATGTCGGCATGATCTTTCAATCCTTCAACCTGATTCCCAGGCGTACGGCTCTTGAAAATATCATTCTACCACTTACATTCGCCGGTGTTCCCAGGCGGAAAAGAAAGCAAAGGGCAAAAGAACTGCTCGAGCAGGTAGGCTTGGGAGAAAGGATCAGCCATTTTCCTTCAGAACTATCGGGCGGGGAGGCTCAGCGCGTAGCCATTGCCAGGGCCCTGGCAAATGAACCCAGAATGATCCTGGCAGATGAACCAACCGGGAACTTGACAGCAGCACAGCCGGGGAGATCATTGATCTGCTGGTATCTTTAAACAAAGATAAGGGGCTAAGCATTTTGATGGTCACACATGATAAGGAAACAGCAGAATTGGTTTCCGACAGCATGATAACTTTAAAAGACGGCAGCATCATATGAACCTGCAGGACATGACCATAATGGGATTTTCGAATCTCTGGCGCACCCGGCTCAGGTCCACCCTGACCATCCTGGGGGTTGTCATTGGAATTGGTGCCCTTACCTCCATGGTTTCCTTTGGTACAGGCATGCAAAAGAACATTACGGATGCATTTACCAAGAATGATCTGTTTACCAGCATGAACGTTACCCCCAAAGATCTCAATGTGGACGAAATGCTGAGCGGGGATTTTTCAGGAATAGAGCAGATGATGGATGAAAAGCCCAAACCGCTTACCGATTCGATCCTGGAAGCTATCCGGCAAATGGAGGGGGTGATCCTTGCCTTTCCGGATGAATCATTTGCCGGAAAGTTGAAATTCAATGAAAAAGAGGTCAGTAAAAATATGCAGCCCATCCCGGCTGCGGCCAGCGGGTTCTTTCCATACAACGACATGCTGGCAGGTGAATTATATCCGCATGACAGCAGCCAGACAGTCGTGATCAAGTGGGAGACATTAAGGGATCTCGGCCTGATCGTGGAGTATCCGGACCTGGACTACACACTTTCAAAGCAGGATAGTATAAAAGGTACCCGGATCATCTCTCCCGATTCAATAATTGGCAGGAAAATTACCCTTGTAACGGCTCAATTGAACATCCCGTCCAATCCACTGGGCATCCTGATGGGCAATGAATTTGATCCTTTCGAGGAGAGCAGCAGGGAGTATACGATTTGTGGCATTACAAACCCCCGCGGTGAATTTAGCTTTGACCACTCCCGCAGTGCCCTGGTCATTCCTCCTGTCACAGCAAGGAGTATCCCCCGCCTGGGTTTTTCAAGTGTCTGGGATATACTCGGCGATGGAAAGGAAGAGGGCACTTACAGTTCCATATATGTCAGGGTAGCCGAAATGGAGGACCTCACCCCTGTCCGGAAAAAGATCGAAGCCATGGGGTTAGGTGTTTTTGCCCTGGCAGATGAACTGGATGAGATCAAACGGGCATTCCTGATCATGGACAGCTTGCTGGGGGCCATAGGGACCATTGCCCTGATCATTGCTGCCCTGGGGATCATCAACACCATGCTGATGTCCATCCTGGAAAGGACCCGGGAAATTGGAGTCATGAAAGCGGTCGGAGGAAGCGAGAATGAGATCAAGTTCATTTTCTTCATAGAGGCAGCCTGTATAGGATTGGTCGGCGCCATTTTCGGTTTGATTTTGGGCTGGCTGGTAACCCGGATCGCCAACCAGGTCATGAATACCATGGTCCTGCCAGATAACCAGGGCCCCATCGACCTGTTCTATTTTCCGGGATGGCTGATATTGGGTGCCGTTGGGTTTTCCATAGTTGTAAGCCTTGCAGCCGGACTCTACCCGGCCATTCGTGCCGCGCGGATTGATCCGGTCAGGGCGCTGAGGCATGATTAATAAAATGCATTCACCGAATAACAGATACTGAAATGAAAAAGGTCATCCTTCCCACTTTGACATTGTTGATGATAATCACTTCCTGTACGAATGTTGAAAAGGCAGATCTCATCCTGCTGAATGGGGAAGTATATACCATGGAAGAGGATCAGCCATGGGCTTCAGCCGTCGTAATAAAGGACAATAAAATAGTTGCAGTCCTGGATAATGACAGGTCAGCCAGGAAATATGCCGGTCCGGATACACGCATTGTTGATCTCGAAGGCAAATTTGCCTTGCCGGGATTTATAGATGGCCATACCCATTTTGACGGGACCGGTGCCCAGCTCAATGATGCCAATTTGCTGGCAGTGGCGGATGAAGCCGGACTCCGCAAGGAGATCTCAAGGGTTGTTGAGATCCTGGAAGATGGGGAATGGATTACCAGGGGACTCTGGGGAGCTTACGAACAATGGGCTCTGGGTGCAAGTGGTGCAGATGCAGGTTCGGCAGAGAGGTGGATGCCTGACCGCCGTATGATAGATGACCTTACACCCGATAATCCATGCCTGCTGAGAAGCTTTGACGGCAAATGGTTCCTGGCCAATTCACTTGCGATGGAACTATCAGGAGTGGATCATATGTATCCCGGAAGATATGGTGAGGGATGAACAGGGCAGGCTCACGGGACTGATCCACAGGGGATCTCCCAGGTTGAACGATATCCGCAAAGTGATGCAGCCAAAATCACATGAAAGGCTTTTGGATGAGAACCGTGCTGCCCTGAAATACCTGCGGGAATGTGGCATTGTTGAGATCCATGATATTACCGGTCCGGAGCAGACAGAAAGATACCTGGAACTGGAAAAGAACGGTGAACTCACCTGCCGTATCTGGATGCGGCCTGACCTTTCACGGGGTGCTGAAATGAAGGAAATGGGAATGACCACGGGATCCCATCCGGGTACTGGAGAACCAAGCCACTTCCTGCGTTACGGTGCATTGAAGGGTTACATCGACGGCATTATGGGTACCCATGGCGCCCTTTTCTTTGAACCCTATGATGACCAGCCAGATAATTACGGGCATTACAGGCGACATACCAGTGATGACCGGGATTTCAGAACCGGCAACATGGATAAAATGTATACCCTGATCCAAACCGGCTATGATGCTGGTTTTGTTTCCAATGTGCATGCCATAGGTACAAAAGGAGTCTCTCTGATGCTCGATACCTATGAAAGGCTCATGACGGATCTTGGCAGGGACCTGGATGGTTTCAGGGTCATCCATGCCCAGGTGATCCGGCCGGGAGATTTTCCCAGGTTTAAACAGCTGAATGTAATTGCCGAGGTCAATCCCTACCATATCTCAGATGATATGCGCTGGATGGAAGAAAGGATAGGCCATGAAAGGTGCAAGGGCGCCTATGCATTCCGGTCCCTGCTGGACAACGGGGCTACCCTCTCCTTCGGGTCAGATATGCCAGGCACATCAGCAGCTGAATATTTTGCCCACCCCAAATACCTGCTCCATGCTGCCGTTAACCGGACTACCCTCAAAGGAGAGCCAGCTGGAGGCTGGTTCCCTGAAGAAAAAATAAGCATGGAAGAAGCGCTGAAAGCCTATACCATCAACAATGCCTATGCTGCCTTTGAAGCAGATATCCGGGGCTCACTCAAGCCCGGAAAACTGGCAGATATTACTGTCTGTGATCGTAACCTGATGGAGATCCCTGCCGGAAGACATTTTGAAGATGAATATCGAATATGACCATCGTGGACGGTAAAATTGTCTACGAACGGCCAATTGACTGATATTCCTCATAATGAGATATTTTTATTTAGAATCAGTCTAAAAAAGCTTAAAATCCACATCAGATCAGGGAAAAATAGTGAACCATACAGCTTCATGGTTCGTATAAATGTCCAATGACCATCCTGTTTCTCAAAAATGTGACACAGGTTTATTATATGATATGTGGTCAAATGAGCAGGATCAGAACATATCTTATATTAATATTACCTGTAGTTGTTTCCCTCAACACCTATTCCCAGGATTGTAGCATTGTATCCAAAGCGAATGATATCCTCCCGGACAGGCTATGCTCTCCTGTGGGTGTTGTATGGGAAATTATTTACAGGGGAGTTAATGATGGCCGGTGCATCTGTGGAGATCCTGTTTGAATGGGATGATGGTGACACTGAACTGGTAACGGCCACCAATTTAGATCCTGATTCGAGTGTCAGGGAATGGAGGGCAACTGCCACCCACACCTATATTGCAGATGATCAGTGTAATTACCACCCCCTGGCAACCCTGGTGGTCAATGGTGTCGAATGTACCTCTTCTGAACAGGAACAGATAGTAACCGTCTGGGATGATGATAATCACAATGGCGGTGAAGTCTATATTGCTCCGGCTGTCTGGCCCATATGTTTTGGCAATGGGGACAATGCACAGTTCACGGATGAGACCATTTTCAATTGTGTGCCCCCACAGGAAAATGATGTACCTAATACGGATACCAGATGGATACAATGGGTTTATGGAACAGACATCACCATGACAGGCGTCCCGGTCACCATCAATGGAAACCCGCAGGCATATCCCTATTATGGTAACGTGATAACCCTTCCTGGTCCGGTTACCGGCTCCGGGGAAGTAAGCGAGGTCATGAACGTGGCCAATGATAAACTGGTTGGCCAATATTTTGAGGTTACATTGCGGTACTGGAACTTTTGCAATCCCTATGATGACCCCAATATCCCGGGTCCACCCGCTGATCCTGTGAATGGTGACCACGACCCGGTTACCAACACGGCCATCATCCTGATCGTTGCCTATCCGAATGTTTTGATCCAGCAGGTTCCTCCATTATGCACTACCAGTGATAATTTCAACATGACAGCCAATCCTGCAGGTGGTATCTGGAGCGGTACGGGCATAGTGGATGCCCAATCGGGCACCTTCTCGCCGGCTACGGCCGGGGCTGGAAATCATATCGTCAGGTATGACTATGTTGATGGAAATGGCTGTAACGGTTGGGATACTGCCGTTGTAGTTGTCCGGCCCCCTCCACCGGTGACCATCACCCCGGTTCCACCAGCCTGCATCAATGATCCACCCTTTCAACTGGTCTCCACATACCAGGGCGGCACCTGGTCGGGTCCCGGAATCACCGACAGCAATAACGGCATATTTTCACCCCAGGAAGCCGGGGTCGGTATGCACTGGATAGTCTATGAAACCCGGCCGGATGTTTACGGTTGTGTGGGTATGGATAGTATTAACATCCAGGTATTTGATGTACCAGCCGCCAGATTTAATACGCCGGATACAGCGTTCTGTGAAAGGAATGACAATAACCAGACTTCCATTGAGATCCTGATCCAGAATGGCAGCACATTCGACCTGATCTGGGAGAACAAGGGAACCATCGATACAATGAGCATAGCAGATACCGGGGCGTACCAGGTATCAGTAGAAAATTATGCCGGACTCAATGAATACCGCTTAATAAAGATCATTGAGACGAGTACGGGATCAGCCTGTGAAAGTTTACTGAATGATACAGTAAGGGTCCGGGTCTGGCCCTTGCCAGATACAACACTCATCGTGGAAACAGACGGCGTTTGCAGTCCCGTTATAACCCATTTCCAGGCGGTAGAAGGGTATGCAGTCTATAGCTGGGATTATGGAGATGGAAGGATACAAAGCACCAATAATGGTGATGTGATCTATACATACCTTAATTCGACACCCCATGATACCAGTTATCAGATGAACCTTGTCATAGAGACCGGAAATGGTTGTATAGGCAGTGTATCCAGCAATATTGACGTGCATCCAAGCCCGGCAGCAGGAACCAATACACCCGACACTTCATTCTGTGCCGTGGATGAGATCAACCAGACGGAAATCGAGATCTGGATCGAGGGACAGCGGAGCATGTTCGATCTTGTATGGGAAAATAAAGGTGTCATTGACACCCTGACCTTTCCCGATACAGGTATTTACATTGTCCCGGTTGAGAATGAGCCAGGGTTCAATGAATACCGTTTACTTAAATTGATCCAGCGCTTTGATAATGGCTCCTGCGAGACTATTCTGAATGACCTTGTCCGGGTAACGGTATTCCCCCGGCCCGATACCATCTTAACCATAACCAACGACGGTGTTTGCAGTCCCGTTGAATCCGAGATCCAGGCAGCCTACGGATACCTGAGATATACATGGGATTTTGGTGATGGAACTGTCGATACCACTGATTACGGGCATGTAGTGCACCACTATGAAAATTCATCTGTCGAGGTAGCCACATATCCTTTAAAACTGGTCATCGAGACGCTGAATGGCTGTACAGACAGCGTGAATAAAAGCATCACAGTCTATCCTCAACCCATTGCCAATTTCATTCCCATTCCGGGGAAACAATACTGGCCCAACACAACCATAAGCCTGGAAAATATGTCCGTTCCGGGATCCTGGTCCTATCACTGGGATTTTGGTGATGAAACCACCTCAACCGAGAAGGATCCGGACAACCACACCTATGCTGATTTTGGTGAATATGGCATAGAACTCATTGTCTTCAGTGAGTATTGTACAGACACTGCAGTAAAATCCATAGTCATCCTGCCTCCTCCACCGGTTGCTGATTTCGCACCCGACACTTCCGCCTGTCCCCCGATTACGGTTACCTTCCGGAATAATAGTATTTACGCGGAAAATTATCTCTGGGATTTTGATGATGGATCATTCTCTGCAGAGGAAAATCCAACCCATACCTTCTATGTGAGTGGGACCTATATGGTTAAATTAACAGCTTATGGACTCTCAGGCGAATCTGAGTTTTCTCAACCGGTTACGGTCTACGAAACACCCCAGGCCCTGTTCAATGTTTTTCCGTCAGAAGCAGCGGATGTGAACCAGGTCTTCAAGTTCTCAAATTCTTCTCTTAATGCAACAAAGTATATCTGGGATTTTGGTGATGGCACTACCTCCATGGAGGAAGAACCGTATCATGTATATGGAAAAGAAGGAGCATTTAATGTCACCTTATATGTATGGAGCAAAGATAATTGTCCGGATACCACCTCTCTGGATAACCTGTTAAAAATCTCAGCAGGTGAAGGATATATTATGTTCCCCAATGTATTCCGCTGGAACCGTACCGGTCCCACAGGAGGATGGTGGAATGATGGTGAGATCGACAATACAGTATTCCATCCTCATTTCATCAATGTAGATAAATATCGCCTCATTATTTACAGCCGCTGGGGTGAACTTGTTTATGAATCTGAAGAATTGTACAAGGGATGGGATGGATATATAGATGGAAAAAAGCCGGCCGTACAGGATGCCTACGTATGGAAAGTCTGGGTAACCTACGTTAATGGCCGGTCAGAAGTAATAATCGGCGATGTCACATTCCTGCATTAATGACTGATTTACTGGTCCTTAAAAAATTTCATGTTGCTTAACTAATATTTTAGTTGATTAAACGAAATATATAGTTTATATTTGCGTTATAGTAATATGAAAATGAAAGAACTCACCAAAGCTGAAGAACAGATCATGCAGATCCTTTGGGACCTTGAAAGGGGGTTTGTGAAAGATGTACTCGAACGGTTCCCGGAACCAAAACCCGCCTACAATACGGTCTCAACCATCTGCAGGATCCTGGAAAAAAAAGGATTCCTCGACTATAAAGCTTATGGAAACTCTCACCAGTACTACCCCCTGATAGCCAGGGACGTCTATACCAGGCAATATCTGAATAATTTCGTCGATAATTATTTCGGCAATTCAATTGAGCAGCTTGTCTCCTTTTTTTCCAAGCAGAACAAGGTAGACATCGGCGAAGCCAACGGGATCATTGAGCTAATGAATGATATTAAGGAGAAGAAGAAAGATGAATAGTTTACTATTTTATATACTTGAATCAGGCATCTGCCTGATGGTTTTCTTCCTGCTATACCAGGTATTTTTAAAGAAGGAAACATATTACAGGCTCAACAGGGCATACCTTTTGTTTGCTCTTTCCTTTTCGTTGCTTGTCCCATTGCTGAAAATCAGTATTGCTGCAGGAACATCCACACAGCTCATGGCTTACCGGATCGAACCTGTGATTGTAAACTCCCTGACCGGGGAAATCCGGTTTTAACCGGATGGGGCACCTGGAAGTATATCACCCTGGTTTACTGGTTGGTGGTAGCCATATTATCCATCAGGCTTCTATTCAACCTGTCCAGGATATTGAAAATATACAGGATGGGAAATGTACTGAATGAAAAACCCTTTCGACTGGTCCTGCATCCGCTGAATTATCCCCCCTTCTCATTTTTCCGGAATATTTTCATCAGCCGTAAGCATTATTCGGGGTCCCCAATGGAGGAGATCATTGAGCACGAGAAGGCCCATGTTCGCCAGCTTCATTCCCTTGATATACTGCTGGCCGAATTGCTGATTATTTTCCAGTGGTTCAATCCCCTGGTCTGGATATATAAGAAAATTGTTACAGAAAATCATGAATTTCTTGCCGATGAGGCAGTTTTACACCGCGGTTTTAGTCCTGAGTCTTATCAGCTCAGGATCATTGCTCAGTTGTTTGGCATCCGATCAATGCCGGCAACACATAATTTTAACCAATCAATTATTCAAAAACGATTAAAAATGATGAAAAGATCTAAATCACCCACAATAAGTAAGCTGAAGTTACTGCTGGTAATTCCAGCAGCAGCGGCTCTGTTCTACGTATTTGCATGCTCATCCACTGAATCTGATCTGGCTGCCCAGGATATCCCTGACACGGAGGAAGAATCTCTGGTATACCTGAAACCTGATGTCGCAGCAGAACCTGCTGGCGGTGTGATGGAATTCAGGAAATTCATTGCAACAAATGTGATCTACCCCGATGAAGCCAAGAAAAATGGCGTCCAGGGGAAAGTATATCATCCAGTTCGTAATTGATGAAAATGGGAAGGTGATCGCCAATGTTGAAAATAACGGAAAAATACCTCCACCTCCTGCAAAGAGTGAAAAGGATGCCCCGGCACCAGAAATTACCAGGGCAGAGGGGATAGTCTGTGTCGCATATCGACCTGTAGATGGTGATGAGTCAATCGAGAACTATACTGAGGAACACAAACAGTTACTCATCGATGAGGCCATCCGGGTAATACAATTGCCCTATGAATGGACACCGGCCAAGAAGGACGGGAAGCCGGTCAAGACGCAATGGACCATGCCCATACAATTTTTGTTACAGTAGTAAGATGAACCTTTCATCCCGGGTGCGAACTTATCGATCCGGGATGATTGATATTTTTTTAATTTTGTAGCTTATACAAAACCTGTAAGCTATGAAACGGAAAGTCCTCACCATCTTTTTCCTCATCCTCATTGCTGCCGCAGTCAAGGCACAGGATTATCACACTGGTCTCGGACTCAGAGCAAGTTCTTATCCGGGTATCTCGGTGAAGCATTTTTTCTCAACCAACATGGCCGGTGAGGGGATACTCGCTGTCAGGTGGGGTGGTTTTAATGTCACCGGACTGGCCGAATGGCATTTGCAGGTATTCGATACGGATGGATTCTACTTCTTTTATGGCGGGGGAGCTCATCTGGGTGCATGGGATACTGGAAGGGATTATTATGGGACCTCAAACGAGGGTACCAAAGTCTTTCTGGGTATTGACGGGATCATCGGACTGGAATATGCGTTTGACGGTATACCTCTATCCATTGGACTGGACTGGAAACCAGGTATGCATGTTATATCTGATTTTGGATTTTTCTTTGATGACCTTGCCTTGTCATTCCGTTATCTTTTCCGATAAGCATGCGGCCGGACCAATCCAGAATAGCAGCCCGGGCCGGCTGGATCTCTATCGGGGTCAATATCCTGTTATTCGGACTGAAATACTGGGCTGGTATTGCATCCGGCTCGGTGGCCATTATTGCAGATGCCTGGCATACACTTTCCGATTCTATCACTTCCATCATCGTTGTTATCAGCGTATGGATCGCCAGCCGGCCTGCGGATAAGGAACACCCTTTCGGGCATGGCCGGGCTGAGATCCTGGCTACTACCATCATTGGGGTATTGCTCTCGGTGATCGCTGTAGAGTTCTTCATAGAGTCCGTTCAGCGACTGCACCACCGGGAAACAGCCAATTATGGCACCCTGGCCATAATAGTAACGGCAATATCTGTTCTGGCCAAGGAAGGACTCGCCAGATATGCCATAGTGGTCGGTAAAAAATCAGGTTCGAGATCCCTGAAAGCCGATGCCTGGCACCACCGCAGTGATGCCATATCCTCAGTTGTGATCCTGGCCGGGATTTTTCTCAACAAATACATCTGGTGGATAGACGGGGCTATGGGCATAGTGGTAACCCTCCTCATCCTCCATGCAGCTTATGGTATTCTGAAAGAAGTCTTCAATGCCTTCCTGGGTGAAAAACCCGACAAGCAGATATTGGAAAAGATCAATGATATCTGTACAAGACATTATGATTCAGCCGTGTATCCTCACCACATACATGTTCATCATTATGGTGCACATACAGAGATGACACTTCATATTAAACTCGACAAAAGCCTATCGCTGGAAGGAGCCCATAACATTACCTCCATGATCGAAGATGATATCCGGTCCGAACTGGGGATCGAAGCTACCATCCATACCGAACCCCGTATTGGCAGGATCCCTATTTAATTTTTCCAAGGATCTTATCCATGATCCAGTTTACATGGGCCCCTGAATCACCTTTTGAGGGACTCCCACCCTGCCCCTGCAATTCTTCAACAACAGATCTTATCATAGGCATCTGGACATGTTCAGGGGGTGCCATGGGAAATTCCTGCTGACCACTCTCAGTAATCCATTCGATGGGTGTGAATTGAAAACAGGAAAAACGGATCTTCCCCTTGTCTCCGATTATTTCAATGGTATCAGCTGCCACATCCTGGCTGGCCGCAAAGCACCATGCTCCGGCATACAGCAGACCGCTTTCAAAGACCAGGTTTGCTGTTACCGTATCCTCCGCGCTGTACAGTCCCCCCATATTGGCATGCCATCCTTCAGCCTTGATAACGGGACCAAAATAATAACTCAGAATATCCAGCTCATGACAGCCCATATCGTAAAAATAACCTCCCCCGCTGATTTCCGGCATCACTCGCCAGGGCAGATTTTGTGGGTCCAGGTCTTCCGCCCTGGGAGGTAATATCAGGCTGGACTGTACCAGCAGGACTTTCCCGATGGCCTGGTTTTGAAGCAATTCCTTAACTTTTAGAAAATAATCCATACTACGCCGGTAATAGGCTACAAATAGGGGCAGGCCCGTTTCTGCAGACACCCGGTTCATCTCCAGGCATCCCTGATAATCAGGTGCCATCGGTTTTTCAACATAGACTGGCTTTCCTGCCCTCATGGCCATGATGGCATAGCTAGCATGAGAAGAAGGGGGAGTTGCAATATATACAGCAGAGATCTCCGAGTCCTTAACCAGCTCATCTGCTGAATCATATACCTTTGGTACCTGGTGCCGTTCTGCATAGGCTAAAGCCCTGGTTTTGCTCCGGCTGCTTACCCCATGAAGGGATGAACCACCGATCTTATTAAAAGAAGGAGCGCTCTTCTTCTCGGTCACGTCCCCGCAACCTATCATACCCCATTTGACTGTTTTCATCAATAATTGTATTTTCCTTTCAATATATTAATTATTTCTTTTCCGTACATTTGTAAATAGCCAAAACATCAGAAATATGAAGACATTAAATACTTGCCTGTGTTTTTGCCTTTTTTTCCTGTTCGCCGGCTTTATCTTACCGGACCTGCATGCGGATAGTAGGAATGCAACATCTGAATATCAGGATTCTACAGCCTACCAGTCCTTTCAGGGAAAGGTTGTTGATGTCCAGACCGGGAAACCAATCATTTTCGGCAGTATCTTCCTTTTGGGGACAAACATCGGAACTGTTTCCAATTCCGATGGGGAATTCCTCATTAAGATCCCAATGTTCCTCGAAAACAAAGTCATTGGTTTCTCCAGTATTGGATATAAGAATATGGAGATACCGGTAAGCCAGCTAGAACCTGAAGGCAATCTGGTAGAACTCAAATCCAATCCTATTCTGATTGAAGAGGTAACCATCATCAACCAGGAAGCAAGGGATCTCCTGAACATGGCCATGGAGAGCATTCCGGAAAACTACAGTAATGAACCGCTGATGATGACCTCTTTCTACCGCGAAACCATCAGACAGAACAGGAATTATGTTTCTGTTTCCGAAGCTGTTCTGGATGGCTATAAGTCCTCCTATACCAATATCAGCGAAATGGACAGGGTGAAGATCTTCAAAGGCCGGAAAAGCCAGGATGTAAAGAAGATGGATACCGTACTGTTCAAGCTGCAGGGAGGACCCCAGACCATGTTCATGCTAGATGTTGTAAAGAATCCCGGGGAATTGTTCGATAGTGAAATCATGGACTATTATATATACCACATGGGCGGCATCATCAATATCGATGACAGGCAGGCCTATGTTATTACTTTTAAGCAAATGGAAAGTATTGATTTCCCACTTTATGCTGGAAAGGTATACATAGGTGTTAATGATTATGCAATTGTCGGGGCCGAATTCCAGATCATGGAGGAGAACCTTGAGAAAGCAAATCAGTATCTCATCCGGAAAAAACCGGTAAGCATGAGGATTGATGTAAACAATGCCAATTATCTTGTTAACTACAGGCTGATCGATGGCACCTGGCAGCTGAATTACGTCAGGACGGAATTGATGTTTACAGTCCGCTGGAAAAAGAAACTGTTCCGGTCACGATTCACCACCGTGACGGAAATGGCCGTTACTGATATTGATTCCCAGAATTTAACCAAGTACAAATATCGTGAGACCACCAAGAGGGGTGATATCTTCGCTGAGCATGTGAGTAATTTTGAAGATCCCGATTTTTGGGGTGAATACAACATAATCCAGCCAGACGAATCTATTCAATCTGCCATCCAGAGAATAGGACGTAAACTTCAAAGAAGGGACAGATAGAATGTCTTAATAGGGTATAGTTGTTTTCATGCATCATAGATACAGAAAACAATAAATCTTATTAAGCAATGAAAACTGTATCCTCCCACAAACGTTTTGGAAATCCGCTAATTATAGCCTTATTATTCATCCTTTTACTCTCCCTGGCATTTGCCTCCGTAACTTTTGCGGCCCCCTTGCCGGATGAACAGTTAATGGAAGACTCTCTTGCCTATAAATCCTATACAGGTAAAATATTGGACAAAGAGACCAGTAAACCGGTGGTCTTTGCTAATGTTGTCCTGCAGGGGACCAGCATAGGAACGGTTACCAATGCCGACGGGGAATTTCTGATCAAGGCTCCTGCTAATTCGGATATCCAGGTATTAGAGATCACTCATTTAGGCTATGAAACGAAGCTCATAAAACTGCCTGAACTGGAGGGTGATAACGCCAGTATAATGCTAGCCTCTGTAACCGTGCCGATTGAAGGTGTAACGGTTTCTTATGGAAATCCTGTGGATCTATTGCTAAAAGCAATTGATAACATACCACAAAATTATTCCGAAGATCCCGTAATGCTGAAAGCTTTTTACCGGGAAACCATCAAACAAAACCGGAATTATGTTGGTGTGGCCGAAGCTGTACTGGATATTTACAAAGCTGAATACCTGGGAACCACAGAATATGACCGCCCATTGATCTACAAAGGACGGAAAAGCCAGGATTATAAAAAGATGGATACCGTCATCGTCAAACTGCAAGGAGGACCCTACATCAGCCTCATGCTTGACATAGCCAAACATCCCGGTGAGATTTTGTCTTCAGACATGATGGATCAATATACCTATACCTATGGTGGAATTACATCAGTACAGGACAGGCAGGCCATTATTATTAAGTTTGAACCAAAGCCATATGTTGATATGCCGCTCTACCGGGGGAACATCTTCCTGGATGTTGAGAACCTGGCATTTATAGGTATGGACTTCATGCTGGATGATGATAATATTGCCGAGGCTGCGGCATTATTCATCCGTAAAAAACCAGCCTCCATGAAGGTGGATATTGAATCGGCAAATTACATGGTCAAATACAGGGTATTTGAAGACACCTGGTACCTGTCCTATGTGAGATCAGAATTGAACTTCAAATGCAAATGGAAGAAAAAGTTGTTCAGTTCAAATTTTGGGCTTATGACAGAAATGGCTATTACAGACCTTGACATTGAAAATGTTACGAAATACAAATACAGGCAGACCTCCAGAATGTCTGATATCCTTTCAGAACAGGTTTCACAATTTGAAGATCCTGATTTCTGGGGAGTCGACAATATTATTAAACCGGATGAGTCAATAGAAGATGCCATCGCAAAATTGAGTAGAAAGATGAGAAGACGATTGTAATTGTTTTTCTCAGGGTTAGTGGTAATTTTGCGAATGGTGACCGGTCCCGGTAAAGTGCAGTAAACCTAACCTGCCGGGACTGGTTCTTTTAATGTTTCTTTTTTATCCTAATATTGAAAGAAAAACAGGTCATAAGCAGGATACGGAACGGAGATGAACAGGCCTTCGAATGGCTTTTCAGGCAATATTATGAAAAGCTATGCCAGTGGGCATATCATTACCTTCATGACCTGGATTCATCAGAAGAAATTGTGCAGGATCTGTATTACAATCTCTGGCGCAACAGGGCCTCATTGGAATTTCATGTTTCGGTAAAGTCCTATTTGTATAAGGCAGTATCCAACAATTGCAAGATGCTGATCAGGAAGACAGGCAGGCGGTCTGCCATTGAAGCCGACCTGGCAGCGCGGTACCCGGGCTCCAATACAGAGCCGGGGGAATTGCTTGAAGTAAAAGAAATAAGGGAAGTCGTTCATAAGACCCTGGAGGAATTACCCGAAAAACCTGCTCAGATCTTCCGTATGAGCCGTTACGAGGGAATGAAATACAGGGAGATTGCAGAAAAGCTGTCCATATCGATTAAAACAGTCGAAGCAAATATGGGAAAGGCACTTAGAATTTTCAGGAAAAACCTGCAGGAATATATTTAAGAAAAAAAATGAGGACAGATTGGACATTGATGGCAAAGGTACTTTCAGGAGAAGCAGACCAGGCAGAAATTAAAAAGCTGAATGAGTGGTCCCATCAAAACAAGAATAATAAACAATTGATTGATATGTTAGAAAAGAACTGGGAATCAATAGAGCCTGAAGAGGGAAAGATAACAGTAGATACCGACCAGGCCTGGATGAATCTCCGTAGCAGATTGGAAAATGATGGCTTGTTGTCAGATCCGGTCGGTGGAGCAAGCCGAAAAATTATACTGCCACAAATGATCAGGGTAGCGGCGGCAGTGATCTTGCTGGTGGGACTCTCCATCATATCTTATCTGGTCCTAAAACCGGATTCCGGCAGTGTCAGGCTTGCCGCCAGCACTACTGACAATCAGGAATTCGGTATTATTCTGCCCGATGGTTCGGAGGTAGATCTGAATACACATTCAAAATTTGAATACAATCATACAGCATCAGGTATTCGATCTGTCAAACTAACCGGAGAGGCTTGGTTCAATGTAAATAAAGATCCTAAACATCCCTTTGTAGTTGAGGCCGGTAACGGTATGGTCAAAGTGACCGGCACTTCATTCAGTGTTCGGACTGATCCGGGCAGGGACCGGATCGAGGTCTATGTAACATCCGGCAGTGTCCGGTTTCATCAGGCCAGTAAAGACAATAAGGTCCTGAGCCTGGAACCAGGCACCATGGGTGTGCTCGAACAAAATCAGCTGGAGGAGGAAAAATCCATTGATAAGAACTATCTTTCCTGGAAGACCAGGAAGTTGACCTTCCGGCAAACAAGCCTGGGAGAAGTGGCCGGCGTCCTGAACAGAACATATGGCAAAAATATCCGTTTTGATAATGAAAAGCTGGAAGAATGTCTTTTTACCGGCACTTTCGACCAGCAACCCGTTGACTCTGTTATGAAAGCACTTCAGATTGCATTTAACCTGGATATGGAACAGGATAAAAATACCTTCATCTTTTCGGGGAACGGATGCAACTGATACAGGTCCCGGGGCAATAAATAAAACTGGCCTTGGCTATAGCTGACCGAGATAATATTCATTTGATCATACACCTCCCCTATTTTTCAAGGCGGTTTCTCCTGATATTAATACTCTCATCTGGCATTTTCTGCCAAGCCCAGAAAAGTCATAAAAATCTGCAGGTTTTCCTCCCTGATACAAACCTGAACCTCGAACGATCATTGCTCCTGCTGGAGGAGAATACAGATCTTTATTTTTCATACAATCCGCAAATACTGGATCTTGAGGATGAATTTTTATGGCAACAGGGAGTATATGCTTTTGATGATATTCTGCAGGTCATCAGGGAAAGACAGGATGTAGATTATACTTTTATCGGAAACCAGGTAGTTTTTTATTTGCCCGGGGAGGAACCCGGACTGATAATCCCTGTTGAGGAAAGAGATCCCGAGCAAATCAGGAAAATAGCCGGACAGATACTTTCCGGAATAGACCAGACCCCCCTGGAATTTGCCACCATATGGATCCCTGCCACCTGGGAAGGGACCATCTCCAATGCTAATGGTTTATTCCTGATCAACCTTCCCGGACCAGCCCCACCGGATACCATTGCTGTAAGCTGTATGGGCTATAGCAGCAGGAAGATAGCCGTAAGTGAACTGAATGATTCCCTGAACCATATATTCATGAGTCCTGCCATTATCCCCATACAGGAAGTGGTCATCCGTAGATCAGAACCATTACATTTGATCAGGCAGGCGCTGGATAAGATCGAAGATAATTATGCCAGAGATCCTGTCATCCAAACAGCATTCTACAGGGAATCGATACAGAAAAATAACAGGTATATTATGGTATCAGAAGCCGTTATGGAGATCTATAAGCCAGGCAGGGCTTCACTGGCCAGGGAACAAGTCAGGATGATAAAAGGACGTAAGAACCTGGACATCAACAAGATTGACACAGTGATGATCAAGCTGAAAGGGGGATTGCAAACAAGTTTCTTGTTGGATTTCATCCGGCACCGTCCTGAATTTCTTGATCCGGAGCTATTTCATTTTTTTGACTTTAAAATGGCAGACATTATCACTGTTCAGGACAGGAGTACCTATGCCATTGAATTCAAACAGAAATCCAATACTGATCCGCCACATTTCCAGGGCCGTATTTATATTGATATGGAGACGATGGCATTCAGGGGGACAGACATGGAAGTGGACCCACAGACCATCTCCGGGGCTACAAATTCCATGGTAATAAGAAAGCCCAGAAGCCTTAAAGTCAGGCCATTGTCAGCTTCATACCAGGTAAGCTATAAATCCGACGGTGAAAGGTTTTACCTGTCTATGATCAAGGCAGATGTAGTTTTCCGGGTCAGAAAACGGAAAAAAATATTCAGTAATGAGTTCAGGACCATCTCTGAAATGGCAATCACAAATTTGAAGACGGATCAAACCAGTCGTTTCAGTGCCAGGGAGACCACTGATTCAGGGGATATTTTTGCGGACCTGCTCGGTGGTTACGATGCTGAATTCTGGGGACCCTTTAATATCATCACACCTGATGAATCAATGGATGAAGCCCTGAAAAGGATAAGCCGACTGGTGGAAATGAACCAGGAAGATTAATTTAACCCGCCGCATAGTTTATCTAAGGTTCCATTACTGTATTGAATTTTCGTCTTCCGGCTCCACCTCCCCCATCAATTCTTTGATCTCCTGTTGTATTTTTTTCTCCTTGAAGAGTAAGAATGTAAGTCCCGCCAGGACACAAAAAGCAAAACCAACAAGGCCATTCAGCCTGATCCCGAAATCATCACCCGGATCCTTTCCCAGTACAGTAAGCATAGTAAATAACATGATCCCTACGGTCATGCCAAGCTTGTAGAAAAAATTCCTGACTGCAAAATACATCGCTTCTTTGCGCAATCCTGTTTTCAGGCTGTCAAGCTGTGCTACTTCGGCAATGATGGCATATGGCAAAATGCCGAGAATAGCCACAGGGAGCGAAGCCAGCATGGCGAAAAGGTAGATCTGGGATTTTGGCGGTAGGGGCAGCTTGCCGAGAAAAAAAATGGCCAGGAATACAATCCCAAGGAATATCAAAGCCGATGATACCAGGATCTTCTTCTGGACAAATTTTGAAACATGCAGCACGAGGGGATAGAAAACCAGCGAAACAATGATCATCAATCCAAGCACCTTACTCCCCATTGCCTCCTCCAGGTCCAGCAGAACCTTCAGGTAATACAGCATACCACTGGCGATGATGGCAATCGCAAGGAAGTATGAGAAATCCGCGAACAGGAAAAGCCTGAAATTATAGTTGCTGAGTGTCTGACCCAGTGACTTCCGAAAAGATACCTGGGCTGGTTTTCCCGGACAACAGGACTGTTCATTGATGCTGATAACGGGCAAATAAAGAAATACAGCTGCCACCACACATAAGATCCCGATGGCTATCTGGAAAGACCGGAGGCGCTCATGGAGAGGGAACATGTTTTCCAGCCAGTAAGCCATCATGGGCGTCTGTGCTGCAATGATCATCCCGATCACGTAAGCCAGGGAAAGCCAGGTTGAAAGTGTCACCTTTTCCCTGCCTGAGGGAGCAAGTTCGGGCATGAGCGCATTGTAGGGGATGAAATAAATGGTCAGGAAAAGATAGAAAAGGGTCAGTGTAACCAGTAACCATACAATGTTCTGATGACTCTCGGATAATCTCAAAGGCAGAAAAACAGCCATACAAAAAACAACTGCCGGGATCCAGCCCACCCTCATAAAGGGTACCCTCCTGCCCTTCTTGTTGTCAGAACGGTCACTCAACCAGGCAATCAGCGGATCCGAAACGGCATCAAACAACCTTCCGCCTGCCGCTACCAGGGCAAGTACAGAAAAGATCCCCAGGTAGACAACCGGCGGGATCAGTGTGTTCAGTCCCGCATTACTCGGAGGCAGGTAAATATAGATCAGCATGACCGATACAATATTGATCAGGATAGACCATCCGACCATTCCTGCTGCATATGCCAGTATGTATTTGTATGTGAGTCTGCGGGCCGCCATTCCGGGACTTCAATATACTAAAAATGCCAGTTGTTTTGTTTTTTACAAGTATATTTGACCTTCCATCCGGCTGCAAAATTATATGAAATGACCAGAACCCTAATCCTGCTTCTGATAGCCCTGTTTTCAGTCCCCGGGTCACATGCACAATGGGAACCAAAAGTGAGTCCCATACTTACCTCCTGGGGTGAGGATCTGGACACAAACAGTGTACTCCCCGAGTATCCCCGTCCCCAGATGGTCCGAAAAAACTGGATGAACCTGAACGGATACTGGGATTTTGCCCTGACAGATTCAGCTGCCGGGGTACCCGGACAATTTGATGAAAAGATATTGGTACCATTTTGTGTGGAATCAACGCTCAGCGGGATCACCAGAAAGGTTACCCGCAGGAATGCCATGTGGTACCGAAAGAACCTGAAGCTTGAAAAACTCTCAGGCGGGCAAAGGATCCTCCTGCATTTTGGAGGCGTTGACTGGCATACAAGTCTTTGGATCAATGGCCAGAAGATAGGAGAGCATGCAGGTGGTTATGATCCGTTTTACTTCGATGTGACTGCCGCATTGAATAAGAATGGCAGGCAGGACATTACGCTGCGGGTCTGGGACCCGACCAATGAAGGTCCGCAGCCGCGTGGCAAACAGGTCCTGGATCCCAGGGGTATCTGGTATACACCTGTATCAGGGATATGGCAGACTGTCTGGCTGGAAAAGGTACCGGCATCCCATATCGGCCACGTAACGGTAGCTCCGGATCTTGACAGCGAGTCTGTCCGGGTAGATGTCGGACTTGCCAACCGGGATAAACATCAGCGGCTCAGGATCTCTGTATGGGATGGGGATTCATGCCTGATGGTGCAGGAAAGTGAGGAAGATTCAATTTTCAGATTGGACATACCTGATCCCGATTTATGGTCCCCTGCCCATCCCCACCTGTATGATCTGAAAGTCCATCTCATGCAGAAGGAGGACACAATAGATGAAGTGTCCAGCTATTTTGGCATGAGAAAGGTGGAGATCCGAAAAGATTCGATCGGGATAAACCGGATCTTTCTGAATAATGAAGTAGTTTTTAATTTTGGCCCGCTTGACCAGGGCTGGTGGCCGGACGGGCTGTATACGGCTCCTGCTGATGATGCCCTGAAATATGATATCCAGGTGACCAGGTCACTTGGATTCAATACCGCCCGCAAACATACCAAGGTGGAACCGGCCCGCTGGTATTACTGGTGTGATAAATTGGGACTCCTGGTATGGCAGGACATGCCGAGATGTGCGGGGAGACTCAGCCCATATGCCCTGGAGGATGTAGCCCGTCCACCACTGCAGGAGGAAATATTCCGCCGGGAATGGGAGGCCATTATCAATGCCTACCGCCACTTCCCGTCCATCATTGCCTGGGTACCTTTCAATGAGGGCTGGGGACAATTCAAAACCGGCGAGATCATGGACTGGACAAAAAAACTCGACTCCACACGCCTGGTTGACGGTCCCAGTGGATGGACTGATTTCGGCAGTGGTGAGATGCTTGATATCCATGATTATCCGGGACCGGGCTATCCTTCCTCTTGAAGAAAACCGGGCGGTGGTGCTGGGGGAGTTCGGGGGACTCAAATATGCGGATTCAGGGCATTTATGGCAGGATACCCTCAACTGGGGTTACCAGAGCACCGAATCCCTGGCTGATCTTAACAATACCTATGAGGAGCTCATCCAGAGGCTTGTCCCGCTGGTATCCAAGGGACTTGCAGCAGCAATATATACCCAGACCTCGGATGTGGAAGTAGAGGTGAACGGACTGATGACCTATGACCGGAAGATCATAAAACTGGATACCATTCGGACTGCAAAGCTGGCAGATATTCTTTATAACCGGACGGAAGTATTCCGTTTTTTACTTCCCTCAGGTGAACAGCATGACAGTATCCCGTGGAAATACACCCTGGATCCGCCCGGACCCGGTTGGAATGCAGAGAATTATGCCGACACATCATGGCAGGCCGGTATTGCCGGTTTCGGCCACAGAGGAAGGCACAGGAATCTCAGGGATAGGAGTCCATGGGATACCACAGGCATCTGGCTCAGGCGGGATTTTGAAATAGAACGCCCCCCCCTGGGAAAGCTTTTCCTGAATATCCTGTCCTACAACACTGTCTCAACGGTCTATGTAAATGGAAGGAAACTGGGTGTTTTCAGGCCTACGGAGAACAGCTATGAGATGATTGATTTCAATACAGACCTGCAGCAGCTTCTGAGAACCGGTCTGAATGACATTGCTGTCCACAGCTATAGCAAGGAGCCTCCGGTGGACCAGAACAGCGGGTTGAAACATCAATTTATCGATGTCGGGATCATTGAGGTATTGCGGAAAAAACCCTGATCAGGCCAGGAAATCTTCAGGCACCTCTCCCAGACGCCTGATATCCAGCAACCGATCCCTGATATCCAGTCCCAATTCACATTCAACCCGGCATTTTCCACAATCCAGGCATGGCAACATACCATCGCAGGCCTGAAGCAGGGTCTGTTTGGCGTGGGCCAGGTTGCGGTAAGCATAGGCATACATATAGCTCCTCATCAGCGTCGGTATATCAACTGATTCGGGGCATTGTCCCGTACAGGAGCGGCATTGTCGGCAATACAACTGGGATACCGGACTTTCTTCTGGTGGGTGCAGATTATTTTCTTCCTCCTCGGTCAGGATTGGGTCTGCCATGATGGAAACATTCGCTTCAAGCTGGTCAAAAGTAGTAAAGCCCGGCACTGTCGTATGGATATTCTCATTCCGGATTACCCACTTAAGGGCAGCCTTTGTATCGATGGGTTTGGTCCGGGCCTTATCCCAGTAAACCCCTGCCATGGTTTTCATGGCAATGGTGCCCAGTCCTTTTTCAACCGCATATTCCAGTGCTTTTTCCTGGTCTTCAAGCTTGGGGTGCTTAAAATTGTAGGCGGTCATGACAAGGTCATAAATTCCTGTATCTGCTGCTGCCTTGATGGCATCAGGTTCAAAACTGTGAGTGGCTATCCCGATAAACCTTGCCTTGCCTTCCTTTTTAACATCCTCCATGACCCTCAGCAGAGGCTCATAAAAAACAGATTCCCTTTTGGCGGCAAAGGGCAGTAAAAAGATATCCACATGATCAAGCCCAAGGAATTTCAGGCTTTCATCCATTTCGTTCCTGAATCTCACCGGGTCGGATTCCGCTGTAAAAAGTCCCTGCTGATGATCTATCCCGGCGGGCATCACACTGGTGGCTATGAGGTAGGAATCCCGGTCCCTCTCCTTGAGCACCTTTCCCATCATTTCTTCATTCCGCCCGTTACCATAATACCTGGATGTTGCATACAGCTTGATCCCTTTGTCCAAACCTGCTTTGACAAGATTCGGGTTATCCGTGTCCCCGGTTCCCATGCTGATGACCGGTACCTTGATCCCGGTTTTACCAAGCGTGCGGTAAATGATCTTTCCGGACTTGATCTCTGTATTCGCCGATCCGCTATCGTAGGTTTTCACTGGCCTCAGGGAATGGGCCGCCAATCCGGTGCCTGTCAGGCCCAGCAATCCCTGCTTGATAAATTGTCTGCGGTCTTTTGATTGCATTTCTCAGGTTTTTAAGGGGTTTCAAATAATAATATTAAGGATTATTTCAATAATAGTCAACAGGAGCTGATAACTGATCATCCCTCAATATTTCCTTTTGCTTTCCCTGTATCGCAGTATAGTCAAGAGATCCAGACTTTCAAAAGTGATAAGCTACAGATTATGGGGATACTTTATCAAGATTTTGTTCAACTTAGCATTATCAGGAAACCGGGTTGTCTATTTCGGAAAACCGGAAGTCACACACCTGTGAGTTTTCCACTACATGTGACTTCCATCTTCATTCAAAATCGCTTAGCTATGTCTACTAATAGACTGTATAACAGCGCTATACTATTGTGAGGAAAATATGTAATCATTATTCATAAGTCACCACCCTGGGAAGAAGTCACATATGCGTGACTTACAAGAAATTCGAAAACAGGATAGATAGTAGGACTAAAAGTGACACCGTATGTGTTCTGATGCAGCTCAAAAATGTCCAAGAGCTGATATGAATTGCATTGTTGGTCAGAAGGGTTTTTGCTGCTTTTATTCCATGCATGAGGCAGAGCCGAAAATATATCACCTGGCCCGGCAGTCTGAACGGGCTTTTTCAGGCATGCTCTTCATCATATTGCCTGATCTTCATCCTGATCATGTCATCAGCCCCGTTATACATTTCCTGGATAAAATCATCATGGAAATTGAAGGTTCTTTCTTCAAGGCTCATGGAATCCAGCCGGTCAAACAGCATTTCTTTGGCCTGTTGAATATCCCTGCCATAGATATGATATGAATCGGCCTGCCAGTTCATCCTTCCCAAGCTGACCTTTTCCCGCTCTGCCGGGCTATTTCATCGGCAATCACCTCCCGGTTGAACTGGATAAAACCGAACATATTCATAAAATTGGCACCCCAGGCATCATTGCTCCTGAAACCGGATATTGCAGTTCAGCCACTGGATACCATCCTCATCCTCCAGTATCCTGTACCAGAGGGATTGCAGGCAGGGAGGGTCATATACCTGCAGATCATGGTTGGGCATCCATGTGATCATCTGCGCCTGCCTGGTAAATGGCTGATCTACCAGTTTCTGAATAACATATTCTATCTGGTCAACCTGGTAACCCACATCCTGTCTGCGCCTTCTTATCCGCTTCCCCGACCAGTTCCTTCCATGAACCGTACTGCTTCAGCCTCCCATGATAGGTATACTCCCAGCGGGTATCTCCGGGATCATTCATATTTTTCACCCAGTGGTCCTTGAAGCCTTTCAGCTCAAACACATATTCCTTCAGGTCGTCAATTCCCCCGGGAAAAGCCTGGTGGATCATCGGATCCTTTCCGGATCAAGGATGGTGATGTTCATGGTACAATCAAGACTCAGGGGATCACCGGTTTATCATACTGGGTTTTGAACCGGGTTCCCTGCTTATATAGACCTAACCAGAGCCGCTTCATAGGCCTCGGCGAGTGAGTTCTCTGTGACATTGAGAACGGGTATATTCTTCATCCTGGATATTTTTTTGATAAATATATGCATAGCACCTTCCTTAAGCCAGCATTGTTGATACATTGTTCAATAATTCCCATGAAACTCCTTAAATTTGACAATCAATCTTTTTCAGAACGCATGGTCAAGCTTCTGTTCTTAATGACTGGCGGCGCCCTTGGGACCCTGGCGCGCTATCTTGCATCCGGACTGGCACACAGGATGACAGGCAGCCTCTTCCCGGTAGGTACCCTGCTTGTTAATTCTGTTGGTTCCCTGCTTATCGGCATTGCCTGGGCACTCTGGGAACAATCGTCGGTCCCCAGCTATATAAGGCTTTTCGTCCTGGTTGGTTTCTTTGGTGGTTTTACGACCTTTTCAAGCTTTTCACTGGAAACCATGAACCTGATCCGGGAGAATGAAATGAGAATGGCCCTGCTCAATATCCTGGCCAATAATATCCTGGGGATACTTTTGGTGTTCGGGGGATTTTTTCTTACCAGATTGCTTATCAATTCCATTGACTAATATTCTATGCTATGAAACTTCCGGAAAAAGGCCTCCTGCTCAGGATATTCGTCGGAGAATCAGACCGTTGCGAAGGTCATCCCTTATATGAAGCCATCCTGATTGAAGCACGCAGGCTGAATATGGCCGGTGCCACTGTATTGAAAGGCGTAATGGGATTTGGTGCCAGCAGCAGGATCCATACAACCAAGGTCCTCAGGTTATCAGAAGATCTCCCCATGGTTATCGAGATCATTGACAAGCAGGAAAGGATAAACCTCCTTCTACCCTTCCTGGATGCACATGTTAAAGAGGGACTGATCACCCTCGAAGAGGTCAGGGTGATCAAATACCGTCACAACAAACCAGATTAAGCCGTTTTAAGGGATTAAATTCTGGTTGCGCCCGCCAGGGATTTTTGTTTACTTTAGGATTCCTAACCAATGCTGCATATACAATGAAACGTTTACCATCCCTGTTTGTTTTCATGGTCATTTTCACACTGCTTCTTTGTGCTTGTGGAGGAGACCGCCCCGGAACTGCCGAAAAAGTTGAATATGATGAGATATGGAAAGATCCCGGACAGGCCATTGAAAATCGCGTAGTGGATCTTATTTCCAAAATGACCCTGGAAGAAAAGGTCTCCCAGATGGTAAATAGCAGTGCTCCCATTGACCGGCTGGGGATACCGGCTTATCAATGGTGGGGGGAATGCCTGCACGGGGTGGCCAGGTTCGGCAGGGCAACTGTCTTTCCCCAGGCCATCGGATTGGCGGCTACCTGGGATACCGACCTGATAGGCCGGATCGGGACCGCCATCTCGGATGAGGGAAGGGCCATGTTCCATGCCATGGAGGAATATGGATTTTCAAGGCGGTACGGGGGACTGACATACTGGACACCGAACGTGAATATTTTCCGTGACCCGAGATGGGGGCGCGGCCAGGAGACTTATGGTGAAGATCCATTTCTTACAGCCCGGATAGGTGTTTCCCTGGTAAAAGCAGTACAGGGCGACCACCCGAAATACCTGAAAGCAGGTGCCTGTGGAAAACACTATGTAGTGCATAGCGGTCCTGAAGGACTCCGCCATGAGTTCAATGCTGTCACCAGCCAGAAAGATCTGCATGAAACCTACCTGTATGCCTTCAAGGCCCTGGTTGACGCAGGTGTCGAGTCCATCATGTGTGCCTATAACCGGACCAATGATGAGGCATGTTGTGGAAGTAATACACTGCTGCTGGATATCCTCCGTGATGAATGGGGATTCGAGGGACATATCTTATCTGACTGTGGTGCCCTGATAGATCTTTATGAGGGACACGGGCTGGTAGCTGACCCTGCTGAAGCCTCAGCCCTGGCATTAAAGAGTGGTGTTAACCTGAACTGCGGAAACACCTACCCTTCCCTGCTTGAAGCAGTTGAAAGAGGATTGGTAACAGAGGATGAGATTGATGTTTCCCTGGCTTACCTGCTTCGAACCCGTTTTAGACTGGGACTTTTCGATCCATATGACATGGTGCCTTTCACCAAGATCTCCACCGATGTGGTCAATTGCCCGGAACACAAAGAACTCGCCCATGAAGCTGCACAAAAATGCGTGGTTATGCTGAAGAATAACGGGGTACTTCCGCTGTCAGATGATACTGAAAAAATATATGTAACCGGGCCCAATGCCGCCAACCTGGATGTGATGCTGGGAAATTACTTTGGTGTGAGCGGGGATATATCGACGATACTGGAAGGTATCGCTGCAAAAAGAAAGGCCGGGACTTTTATAGAATACAGGAAGGGGGCTGAACTGGACAGGGATAATATAAATCCAATAGACTGGACGACCGGAGGCGCCAAGGAACCAGGAACAGTTACCATAGCATGTTACGGAATTTCTCCTTTATTGGAAGGGGAAGAAGGCGAGGCTATTCTTTCTCCTTCGAAGGGGGACCGGTTTGATATTGGCCTGCCTGATTCCCAGGTCAATATGATCAAAAAATTGAGCGATGGCAATGAGAATCCAATTATACTTGTCCTGAACGGTGGAAGTCCCATAGACATCAGTGAAGTGGTTGATCTTGTGGATGCCATACTTTTTGTCTGGTACCCGGGTGAAGAAGGGGGAAATGCCGTGGGGGATATTATTTTCGGGGATGTAAATCCATCAGGCCGCCTGCCTATCACTTTCCCGAAATCATTGGATGACCTGCCCCCTTATGATGATTATGCCATGGCCGGGAGGACTTACAGGTATATGACCAAGGATCCCATGTTCCCCTTCGGATTCGGTTTGAGCTTTTCCCCTTTCAGCTATGAGGCAAGCGATGTTGACATCCTTTCCATGATTACAGGAGAGGAAATAAACATAGAGGTCACCGTAAGCAATAATGGCAAAATGGCCGGAGAGGAAGTAGTCCAGCTCTATGTAACCGACCTGGAAGCCTCCGTAGATGTACCCATCAGTGCCCTGAAGGGATTCCAGCGGATATACCTGGAACCCGGTGAAAGCAAACAGGTAAGTTTCACGGTAGATGAGAAAATGCTACAAATGGTCAATGATGAAGGATTGTTCATCCTTGAGCCCGGCGAGTTCAAGATCACTATTGGAGGTTCATCCCCGGGATCCCGAAGCCTGGAGCTGGGAGCGCCGGAACCTGTGGAGATATTGCTGGCGGTAGGATGAGAGGAAGAGCATAGAATGAAAAAAATATGGATCATAATTCTGATGTTATGCGGTTTCTCATGTAATCCGTACCAGCCGTATATTTTCACCCACTATCACATCACCGCCAGTTATGACCCTGCAAGTACTCAGCTGTCAGCGAATGTACAGATGGTGTTTGTCCCAAAACAGGAATACTATGACAGCATAAGCTTCCGCCTGAATGAGTTTGTAGAGATCCAGTCCCTGACAGCCCAGGAGTTGAAGTATTATGAGTTTGAGAGGGGCAGGCTTGTCCTGTATATAGAAGAGGCTGTTATGCCCGGGGATCAATTGCATATCTCTCTGACATACAAAGGCATGATCGGATTTGGCCCAGGGAGGGAAACCATGCTCACACCGGACAGGCTATGGTATCCTGTAAATCCTGGTATCGAAAAACTGACCTATTCAATAGCGCTGGACCTACCGGAACAATACAGCCTGGAAGATCCGGGAATACAGAAGGGGCAATCCTGGCATTTGGGCACTGATGAACCACTTGGTGCCATAATTCTTCCCCTGAAAAAGGAATAATGATTGCGTATGATGAGGGTATTCCTGACCATCTGTTTTTCAATACTTTCCCTGCATGCATGGGCCCAGCAGGATTCTATGATGGTAGGTATCGGCACCGGCTGGAATGCAAGCATGATCATCGATGAATTTCATTCGCCCATGCCATACCGTGGCAATGGTTATATGTTCCAGGTAGGCTTGAATGAACAGAATGACCGATTCTATGACCAGCTGTCCATTATCTATCAGAAAAGCAGGATCAGTCCGGATGTAGACAACCAATCAGCCGCTGATCTCTACCGGGGAAATATAGACTGGATCAGGGCATATCACCTGAGAGGAGGGGCTGAAAAATGGAAGATATTCCTTGGTTTTCACTTTCTCACCAGTTACAATGCCACCTCACATACCACCTGGCCCAATAATACCTACTCCCATTGCCTGGCCTTTAACCTTGGCCCTTCACTGGTCATTGATTATAGTCCATGGCAGAGAGATCTTCATTTCATGTGGGAATTATCAGTCCCGGTACTGAACTACATCATCAGGCCAGGCCTGGGATCCATTCTTCCGGAGGGATCAATTGTAAGGTCCCGGCAGGATTTCTGGGGGATCGCTTCAGGCGGAAGCGTAACCAGCCTGCATGAGTATCAGCGTTTTTATTCAAACCTTTTTGTATCCTACAGGATATCAACAAGGATGGTGGCAAGGGCAGGATACCAGTGGGATTTTCAGAATTATACTGTCAATAATCATTACCAGTCAGCAAATCACCTGATCTACCTGAGCATGTACTACTGTTTTAAAAAATGATGAGATCCGGTTACATATATGCCATACTCTTTCTGATCCTGGGTGCAGGGAACATTTCCTGCGAAAGATTTTTGACGGCTGAAGATCCTGTGGATAACCCGGCCAGTAATTTTGATCTGTTATGGCATAACCTGGACAGGAAATATTCACTTTTTACCACAAAGGGATTGGATTGGGATTCCATTTACCAGGCCTATCGACCGGAAATTCATGAGGGCATGCATGACACCCTCCTTTTCAGCACAATTGGAAGGATGATACTGGAACTGAAAGATGGACACACCGACATTAGAAGTCCCTACGGCCAAACAGATTATGATTATACCGCTGGATCTAATACCAACTTCGTACCCCATATTGTCAAAGTCACATATCTCGGTCCGGGTAACAAGGAACGGGATGGTATGCGGTATAATATCATTGATATGGTGGGTTATCTTTACATCGAAAGCTTCTCAACCGAAATCACGGAAAATGGGATCCGGGAAGTCCTGGATTATTTTTCAGATACGAAGGGTATTATAATAGATGTCCGGAATAATACAGGCGGAAATGACCGTTACTGCGAGATCATAGCAAATCATTTCTTTGACAAGAAAAGAATGGTGGAAATAAACCATTTAAAAACCGGTCCCGGGCATGATGATTTCGGTACCATTGATAATTATTTTGAACCGGAAGATGGATTGGGCATATCTGATCCAACCGTGCTCCTGACAAACAGGACCTGTTTCAGTGCATGTAACTCTTTTGTAAGCTGGATGTCTTCCCTGCCCCATGTTTCCATAGTGGGTGATACCACCGGTGGCGGAGGAGGAACTCCCCATTTCAGTGAATTGCCCAATGGATGGATCTACCGTTACTCGGCAACAAAATCCTACAGGCCGGATGGGTTGAACCTGGATGAGGGGATACCACCGGATCATTACGTAACGATCACAAAACGGGATTCAACACGATGGAGGGATACCTTGATCGAGTATGCCCTTGATCTGATTAATACCAGTGCCAACCTTTAGAAGAAGAAGACGGCGGCAAACTGGAAACGGGTGGCAGTGCCCGATTGCCGGTCATAATTTGTCCGTTTACCCAAACTTACTTCCGTACCCACCCTCAGGATCTCGATCGGTTGCCAGAAGGCATTCACACTTCCATAATAGCTGGATCTGAATGAATCATCTGGCTGTTGTCTGGGATACCATAAATAGACCATACCGGTAATGGCTGAAAATGACCACTTGCTTCTCCAGAAATATTCAAAAGCCAGGTAACTGCCGCTGGATCTTAAGGGATCCATAATGCCGTCAGCACGTGGATAGACATCCAGTCCCCTGCCTTCCAGAGTGGTTATATACCTGGAAATGGCAGAGCCGTAAACTCCCTGGAACCTGAGGCGTGTCTTTTCAGAGGTATTGATACTGCCACTTAACTGGAAACCAAATCCGGGTATATATTGTGGGCCTGTCGGATGTGAATAAAAAATTTCCCTGAATACAACTGCGAATTGAATATGCCCCAGGTCCCCTGGCTCAAAACGCAGCCGCCCGGCAATATCAAAACTCTGCTGCAGGTCAATACCCAGGCTATCATATTGATTAACAAAATCTTTCCGGGGATTCTCCAGGGAAAGTCCCCACTCTAACTCTTCACCATCCCTTCTTTCATACCGGACCAATCCATGTCTCACAAATACACCGGAATTGGGACCCTCCAGGTCCACCGTCCGGGGAATGGCTGCCAGGTCTGTAAAAGTAGACCAGGTATGCCCCAGTGTCCAGTATCCAATCTGCCCGTAAGCATGCCGCAGCCGGAAAGCATAGGGATGATCGGATCCGGCAAAATCCCCTTCAATATAGGTCTTGATTAATCCGATTCTGGTACTTACTCTGGTTTCCATACCCAACCTGGACTGCCTGGCACCGGCATACAGTCCCGTATAATTCTTATTCAGGTGTGGATCTACAGGTATCTCATAGGTGAGAAATCCCTCTGTACTCTTTAATCCGTTATAATCATAGTACGCATTAAATTTCACATAACCCCTCCAGCGTATTTGTAGTTTGGCTTCCTCCAGGTCCTGAGGATGAACACTCTTTACCAGCTTGGTAGTATCCGTCATCAGCGAATCGGACTCCAGGTCCTCTATGGAAATACTGTCCTGCAACTCCTGTGTGTATGCGGACAAGCTTAATAAGGTGGTACAAATGATAAGGAATACCGATCTCATGGGGTAGTTATGCAATAATACTAATATACAATTTATTGTAATTAAGTGTTATTTTTAGATTTGATTATGCTACTCCCATGAGGAAGATCTACATCATCATAATAGCTCTTATTGTTACCCCGGTCATCATACTGGTCACTTATTCGGGTTTGAAATCAAATGATGCATTTTCAGAGAATCTGATCAATTCCCTGTCAAAAAAACTCGAGGGGGAGCTGACTGTTCTAATGGATCCTGTGAGAAGTGAGATACTTCAAATCATAGAGGCATACCCTGAATCATCCGCCTTCTCCCAGGATGAAGATTCCCTGGCAAAGGCTTTAATTCCCGTATTCTCAAGGGTGCCAGCGATGGGCTCATTCATGCTATACAATAGTGACGGACAGAGCTTTACACTATATAAGGAAAAAACCACATTTGTCAGCAGCCTGCAAAATCCGGGATATGATACCAGTGGGATCATTTGGAACCGCAGGTTGCGGGACAATAGTATCAGCAGTAGATGGAGCGAGGTGGTCGGTGGACAGGAAAAACGCAGAAGGGCCATGCTGGACATCCTGGAGCAGATCACCCATAATGATGAGGAAGTATGGTGGCCGGGACTTTATCAATCAAACCTGTTAAAAGAACCGGTCATAACGGCAGCGGTGGACTGGGTCTCATCCGCTGATTCTTCCGTCTTTATCTGTAGTGTTGAAATGCCATTGAGCATCATCATCAGCCACCTTAAGTCCTTCAATAAATACAGTGACAGGATCATATTCTTCGTTACGGGATCCGGACAGATGATAGAAATTCCGGCAAAACCGCCCAAAACCTTACAAACCCTGTCGGAAAGATATTTGACAGGAAGCATAGACTCTCCGCAGGACAGCATATTGCTTGTCTATCTGAACAACTGGAATCAGATCGGGGGGAACATGAATATGACCTATCATCACAGGCTACCTGAGGGTGACTGGTGGCTTCATATTCGCCCCTTTCATTCATTCGAAAGAATTGGGGCTGTGGGACTGGCAGTATCTGAAGAATCGTTGAAAATAGGGCTTTTGGCCAGGAACTACCAGCTTATCATCGTTTCTATCCTGGCCCTGACCAGCATCCTGATGTACATGGCGGCAGTGCGGAGAAGGAAGAAGAAGATAAACAATGATGCTGGCGTTACAGGACCGGAAAACTGGCCGGATCTGATAAGCCGTGGAGAGAATCAGCATGTGGAATTCAAATCTGCCCTGCGATGGGACCAGCATCAGCAAAAGGTCAATCCCAAGCTCGAGGATGTGATCATTAAGAGCATAGCGGCATTCAGCAACGGAAAAGGAGGCACATTGCTGATAGGTGTCAGGGATAATGGGGAGATCGCGGGACTAAAAGGTGATTTTAATTCACTTAAGAAAAATGATTCGGATTATTTCGAGATCCATTTAAGAAACCTAATGAAACAGCAATTCGGGATCCCGTTTATTACACAAAATCTGATCATGGAATTTCCTGTTATTGACGGGAAAGAAATTTGTACCATCCAGATAGTGGAAGGCAGTGAACCGGTATATATCACTACGACGGATAAAAATGGGAACAAGACGGAACGGTTCTATGTTCGTTCCGGCAATTCTTCCCAGGAGATCCAGTCACTCAAAGAGATCACCGAATATATTTCAAAAAGATTCACGGACCTGACCGGTCAGTCCCACGTGTATACAAAGAATAGCCAACTCCCCATTCAATATAATCAGCCTTGAATCCAGCCGGGAATTTCAATGTGGAGCGGAAAAAGAAATGTTTGGAGACATCATAATCTCAGTCCGATACGGCCATACCATTTGCCCTTATATTCCCTTTGTGCCAGGTTAATGCCCAGGTGGGTAACCACCCGGAATCGATGGATCATAAATTCATGCCCGATATGGGTCCCCCAGTAAAATTCCTCTGCAAATGGCAGGGAACCCCCGGGTATTACATGATACTCATTCAATGACTCATCCCAGAAAAAATCAACACCCAGTCCCAATTTCCCAAAATATGTATAATGAAAGAAAGCGCTCAGATCGGTTGATGCAACAAAATATTGCAGATCCCGGTTCACCCAGAGATGTTCACCCTCAGGGGTAGCCACCCCTCCACTGGCACATAAATAGAATTCCCAGCGGGGATTAAATTTCGGCAGGATATGATGGATTGGCTCAGGCCTAACCTTGGGCCACCCCTCCCTGAGGCCGTCCTTCCTGTACAGGACCCCCAAATGGTAGCGCAATTTTGCGGTCAGATGGTACAGGTTCACGCCCCGTTGCGGGGTCCTTATCCTGCCATTGCTGAAATGGGTAAAGCCTATCCCAACCGATCCATCAAGTCTCTTCAGGATGCGGAATGCAGTTTCTGCCTCTAACTGGAAAATGATATTCCGGGCTGTACCTATCGCGAGCTGTTCGGGATTACGTTCCGGATGATAATTCGAAAAATTATAAGCTAACCCGGCAGAAAGGTCATAACCAAGGGATATCTTTTCATTCCCCAGAAGTTTTTGGTTGAAGAACATATAAAAAGCACCCGGATTTCCCAGCTTGTTTTTGTGAGGGATAAAAAGTGCCTGGTATATCCCCAGACCATAAGTGGGATACCTGTATATCTGGTGCCAGGCTTTCTGTCCATACCCTTTGACCCCGAACCTGAACTCAAAGGCGGAATAGGGATTTTTTTCAATGGTTTCTTCCAGAACGGGCACACCAGTCGTTACATGCCGCCCAAGTTGTCCTTTCAGATCCAGGATAAAATACCGGGGATATATCTTATCCTGGTTTGTGGTGTCTGTCAGCAGAAAATCCACAGGCTGGGATAATAGTTCCTGCCCGCCGATCAATATAATTAATATTATCCACAGCAATATCCTGATCATGGCATTCGGGGATCATACCAGGAGCGGTAATCCTGATTTAGGGATTAAATCTTTTTTACCGGATATTTATAGAACATCTTCTGGATTACATGGGGGATGTTCTTTGACCTTTTTATCTCGTCCTCTTCAACTGAGCCATTCCCGATTGCTTGCCAGGCCAGCTTTTTTAAACGGTTATCAAAAACATCGATGATCAAAGTACCCTTTTTTATGGTATACTGATAATAACCACCGGAATATCCATAACCCCAGGTGTAAACAAAGCGGTATCCGCTCATATGGTAATATTGATTGTAATTGGTGAATCCGGTCTTATCATTCATGATCAGGGACATGTTCACAACGAGATCACCTGTTGCTTCATTCTGTTTATATCCCCTTGCTTTCATCTCCTCAGCTATGTAATGGATCAGCAACTCCTTATCATATTTGTTCACATGAAGGTCAATGAAGGGATCCGGAGGCATGATAAAGAATGTCTTATGCTGGGTAAAATCGATCTCTTCATCGAAATGCTGAGCAACTTTCAGTCCACTGCAGGATGACACTACGAGCAAAAGGGCAATAAGCGCCAGGGTGATATTCTTCATAACAGGGTTTTTAATGTAAATTTGTTCAAATCTAAGCACAAAATCAGATAATACAAATTAAGGCTGGAATACCGGAAGAAGTTTATAATTTTATGGTCCGGTTCCAACAATTCTTGAAATCATGACACGAACAGCCCGGCGGATAATCATCATTGCGATTGTTTTTACGGCTATTTATGCCTCATTGCGCTACCATATTTTCAAAGGAGTAGAATGGTCCCATTTCCCACTATTCATCATGAATAAGATCCTTGCCTGTTCCGGTTTCATTCTCCTCGTGGCCAGCCTTGCCCTGGAACCTGTTTACCGGAAGCAGGGAGCGGCCTGGTTTGTTACCCGGAAATTTCTCGGCCGGACAGGCATGGTGCTGATCATTATTCATATCCTTGTGAGCTTCCTGCTATTCAGGCCTGAGGTCTATGATAAGTTCTTCAGGGCAGACGGGACATTAAATGCCACTGGTGAATGGAGTATGCTGTTCGGTGCGCTGGGTATTGCTGCTTATCTGATCATGCATAATAGCTTTTCAAAACCGGAAGAAGGGAATGGTTTCCAGAAGATGGTCATGTCTCCCGCCTTTGGCATTACGGCCCTTACACTTTCCGCTTTGCATGTTGCCATCATGGGATTTGAGGGCTGGCTGACACCACGGGAGTGGCCTGGTGGGATGCCATCGATAACCCTGGTATCTGTATCAATATTTGTGATCGGCATCATCGTATTCCTGGCCGGACAGGAAAAACGTACTTGAAATATTACAAAATATGGGCAACAAAGTAAGAAGAGACGATAAAGAGATAAAAGATCCTGAAGGGATAAGGGAGATACTCAAAAAAGGACTTGTCTGCCATCTGGCCATGGTTGATGACGGGAAACCTTATATGGTAGCAATGAATTACGGGTTCAGGGAAAACACTATTTACCTGCATGCTGCACTGGAGGGCAGAAAGATCGACATCCTGCGCAAAAACCCGGATGTTTGCTTCATGGTCCACACCGGGAACAGGTTGACTACCGGTTCCGATGCCTGTGGTGACTGGACCATGAAATACAGATCTGTAACCGGGTTCGGCAAAGCCACCCTGATTGAGGATGATGCAGTGAAGATCCCCGCTATGCAGATCATTATGGACCAGTACACCACCAAAGGCCCTTTTGAATTCAGTCCCCCGCGTGTCGCCCAGACCATGTTGATACGGATCGATATCGAGGAAATGACCGGAAAAATTTCCGGATATCCTGAATAGGATTATATCCAGCAGAGGAATTGTTATTCACTCCTTAAAGCCTCTGCAGGATTTCTTGTTGCAGCTCTCCATGTCTGCAAGCTCACTGTTAGCGTTGTAAGGGCCAACACAATGAAGGCTCCCAGGATAAAGATCCACCAATCCAGGGCAATGCTATTGGCAAAACTTTCAAGCCATCTGTTCAATCCTATCCAGGATAAAACACAACTTAAGGCAAAGCCCAATAATAACCACCTGACAACAGCCATATTAAGCAATTTCAGCATTTCCCAGGTACTGGCACCGCAGACTTTTCTTATGCCGATCTCTTTGGTCCTGGTTTCTGTAGTAAAGGTTATTAATCCTATCAGACCGATACAGGAAAGAACGATGGCCAAAATTGTAAAGACCAGTATGGCTATGCTAAGTTTAATTTCATCTTTGTACAATTCATCATATTGGTCCGTAACAAAATCATAATTATAGGGTTCGTCCGAGAAATTGAGAAATATGTTTTGAATCTGTGCCAGTACCTGTTTTGACTGATTGCTTGTCTTAATGAACATTTTCGGTCTTGAATCGCTGTACATGAACATTAAAGGATGAATATTATTCGAGAGATGCTGAAAGTGGAAATCCTTAACCATGCCAATAATTTCATACTGGTTTTCTCCTCGTATCAGGATCTGTCCAATCGGATCAGAGAATCCCATTAATCCTGCCAGCCTTTCATTGATGACTACTTTATCCTGGTCGGTTCCTGAAGAAAAAAAGAACCTTCCCTCTATCAGTGGTATTTGAAAAATCTTCAAATAATTATGGTCAGCATAAATTGGATATATTGAAGTATGGGTACCCTCACTCAAACCTTTCCATGTCCAATTTTCAGTACTGTTAATAGGGGTTAAATTAACAGGTGATGCCCCGGCAAAGCAAATATCTACAATATCGGGATTTGCCATCAGGTTATTTCTCAAGGATTGAAATTCCTGGACTTTTTCCCGGGGCAACATAATTTGAATAATATTATCCTTCTCATAGCCAACCTCAAAACTTTTCAAATAATTTGTCTGTTTGATAATTGCCAGGCAGGCAATGGTAAGTGAAATGGATAAAACAAACTGGTATAATACAAATACATTCTTCCATCTGCCCTGAGAGCGATGAGAAATATTGGTTTTACCGCCTTGTTATTGAGGGAGCAATTGAACTTGTCATGATCGCAGGATAAATGCCTGAAATGATCCCAACAACAAGCAGGGAAACAAAGAACCCTGCTGCCAGACTTATATATAAATAGGATAATGAAATTTTTACCTCAAGTATTGACTCAAAAAAATGAATGAATATCCTGGAGACCGGAAAAGAAAATAGCCAGGCAAGGATTGATAGCACGATTGACTCTGAAATAAAATATCCGATGAGAGATCTTATGCTTGCACCGTTTATTTTTTTAATGATTACTTCATCCCTGCGTTTAATGTAATTGGCAGATACAAGATTGATATAGTTCAAACAGGCAAGTATCAGGATCAGTCCGGCAATACCAATGAATACTAACAGCATTGGATAACTTCCATGCTCGGCATTGAAAAAATCAAACTTTGCGCCAAATCTCAATTTCGCAATGGGTATCAAATTTAAATTGTACTGATCATCCGTTATATGTTTGCGAAAGACTTCCTGAGCCAATCGTTTTGTCTTTTCGATATCCGTGCCTGGCCTTGTTTTAATGAAAGTTGCATCGGAAAGCTGCCACCATTCCTCTGAAATACCATATGGAAGTTCATAGGGTATGATATAATCAAATTGCAAGCTTGAATTTTCCGGAATATCTTTAATAATACCCCCTACGATCAATGCCTTGTCTTTTCCAAATACCAGGGACTGACCCACAGGTTCCTGCAGGGGGAATAATTTTTCCGCAAGTTTCTCTGTGAGCAATATACTGTTTGGCTCGGCCAATGCTGTCAAGCTTCCGGCGATCAGTTGAAAATTAAGGACATCGAACAGTTCTGGACCAGCGGCAATTCCAGTTTCCTTAAAACGTTGATCCTCAACATAAATTAATCTCCCCCCGTACAAATAAATAAAATGAAAGCTATGCTCTATTTCAGGAATACTTGCTTTTAATGCTTCAGCTAAGGGTGGTGGTGTTTCCGGAACAGTATTATCATTCCCGTTAGCATCTTTAATGTCAGTCGTTACCATATAAATATTCTCCGGCTGCTTATGAAATCTATCATACCGCAATTCCTGAATGGTCCATGCGGATATTACATATACACATGCCAACCCAAGAACCAATCCCACCAGGCTTATGGCAGATTGATTTTTAAAACGAAATAGATTTCTAAAAGCAGCGGAGATATTATGGACCAGCATGGTCTTTGTGCAGAGATTGATCAGAGTTTGAACTCTACCGGGATTTCGAACTGGACCGCAACGGGTTTTCCGCGCTGTTTCCCCGGTGTCCAGTCCGGCATTGATTTACAGCTTTCAGGGCAGCCTTATCAAGCAGCGGATCCACAGCCTGTTTCACCTTCGCCTTTGTAACCTTACCCTTATGGTCAACCACAAAAACGACATCCACTGTTCCCTCTATTCCCTTTTCTTTTGCTTCACGTGGGATACTCCAGGTGTTCCTGCACGTATTTGAGGCATGAATTAAATGGTTTTTCCCCATGAAACTTTGGCATGTCCTCAACGATATAGAATACTTCCTCCTTGCCTGCAGGATCTTTGATAACGGCCTTATCTTTTAATGTGCCTTTTTTGGTGGTCACAATGATCACTCCGTTTGCCCCGAGTGATCCATACTGTTCAGTAGCCGATTCACCTTTCAATACACTTATGGATTCTATGTCATCGGGCTCGGGCAGACTGGCTCCGTGTTCACCGTCAACCACATATAGCGGTTCTCCAGATCCATCACCAGCTGACTGGATAGATACCTTTCCAGAGGTTCCGGATTTCTGGTCTGATATCTTTTTCAGCTTGACAGTGAAACTCCCCTCTCCTTTTGTGGAGGCAGTCTCGAATCCAACCATGGCATAGATCACCTCAGCATCCTTATCCTTTACTTTCAGGATGAAATTCCCATTCATATCTGTGATGGTCCCCGTAGTATGCCCTTTCCAGATAACGTTTGCACTAGGGACGGGATCACCTGATAAGGCCTCTATGACTTTGCCTTGAACAATATACTCATCCCCTGCCGTTTCTATGGTTTCAGATTTATTCAGAAGTGACGGGTTCGGTGATCTGATACGTTTTCCTCCCCATTTTGACCGTAAAACTCCCGGCTCCTTTGGTAGTGACTGTCTCAAGTCCTACAAAGGAATATACCAGCACCGCATCCTTATCAGGTAATTCCAATTTGAAATTACCATTCATATCGGTGACTGTCCCGGAGGTGTGCCCTTTCCAGACAATAGATACACCAGGCAGGGGGGAGCCCGATTCTGCTTCTACCACCTTTCCCTTAAATATTACCGGATCATCATCCGGCATGGTTTTAGAATTTGCTGCAAAAGCAATCAGAAGGATTGCCAGTACAGGCATGGCCAGCAATGTTTTGAGCCATGCACCCTTCTTCGACTTCATTTTTGTCATCATGATCATACGTTTTTTGGTTAAAGACTTACTGAATCCGTTGGCAAGCCTGAATACCTCCGTTCCTGTAAGCTGGTTAACCAAAAGGGCCTGATAACTGCCTGTCCTTTCTCCTTTTCGCAGGACAGCAGCATCGGCCTGGTATTCATGGATCTCCTTCAATGACCTGACGTACAACCAGGTGAAAGGATTGAACCACTGGAATATGGTAATGAACTCTAATAATAAGAGATCTATATAGTGAAGGGATCTGTAATGTGCATATTCATGGTCAAGAATGGTCTTGATCTTTGGATCCTTCCGGACATCCTGGTTCAGGTATACTCTGTTGAGAATGGAAAAAGGGAGAATTCTCTTAACCACATAAATGATACTCATTGAACCGTACTTCTCTTTCCCTACCTTCCTGATAAATATGAGATTGAATAACTGGAATATCAGGGTGGCAAGCAACATCACTATGCCTGCGATGTATATGATCCTGGCCAGGGCATATCCGGTCAGATGAAATCCCGGATCCGAGGCATTGCCAATCCCAATACCCGCATCAGCAAAGCCCTGCTCATCAATACTGATAATTACGGGCATATTTATGGTCCTTTCAACAAAAAATATCTTTTCAAGGGGCAGAACAGGAAGTATCAGCGAGAGCAAAAGTGTTCCGACCAGGTAATACCGGTTCAGACTGTAATTGGTTTCCTTTTCCAGGAATATCCTGTAAATCCCATAAAACAGGGCCATGGCTAATCCGGATTTAAGGAAATAAAGCAATATGCTATTCATCATCTGCTGGTTTTAATTTATTGATCTCCTCCTCTGTCATTTTCAGTATCTCTTCCATTTCACTGATATCCAGATTCTTCTCTTTCGCAAAAAAAGCTGCCATGCGTGGAAAGGAATTGTTGAAATAATCCTTCATAAAGCCCATGAACTGTATCCTTGCATAGGACTCTTTGTCTACTGCCGGGTAATACACATGGGTTTTTCCATATGCTTTATGGTCCACGAATCCCTTCTTTTCCAGTACACGGATAACTGTAGAAACCGTATTGTATGCAGGTTTGGGATCAGGGAATCTGGATATGACATCCTTGGTCATCCCTTCTTCCATTTCCCAGAGGATTTGCATTACCTGTTCTTCGGCTCTGGTCAATCTGTTCATATGCATTATATATTAAGAACGAAAAGTATCAGGCTTACCGTGTACAAACATAAAACTATTTTTTTAGTTTTAAAACTATTTTTGCAGTTTCTCAACTATTTATTTCGTTTTTAAATAATATAATCCTCCATTTCTTTGGTTTCAGAAGGAAATAGTACATTTAATTAGTGGATGATAAACTTCAGCCCTGACAAAAAATAATAGAAACATGAAAAAATCTGTTGTTGTCGGTATTATCCAGGATAGTCCGGTGTATCTGGACCTGGACAAATGTATGGAGAAGGCACAGGACCTGGTAAGCCAGGCGGCGGATGAGAAGGCTGATCTTATCGTGTTTGGGGAGACCTGGTTATCGGGTTACCCCGCCTGGTTGGATTCCTGTGACGAGGTAAATTACTGGGATCATGAACCGGTCAAGGAGATCTTTGCCCGAACTGTTCAGAATAGTATTGAAGTCCCCGGTAAAGAAACAGCACAATTGTGCAAACTGGCAAAAGATCTTAAGCTCACCATGGTCATCGGTGTCAACGAAAAGATCTCCACTGGCAAAGGAAATGGCAGTCTGTATAATACCCTCCTGACCATTACCCGCGAGGGGGAAATCGCTAACCACCACAGAAAACTGGTTCCGACCTATACAGAAAAAATGGTATGGGCACCGGGTGACGGGCATGGCCTGAAATCAGTGGGAACTGATTTTGGGCGGGTCGGTGGACTTATCTGCTGGGAGCACTGGATGCCACAATCCAGGCAGGCCATGCATGAATCAGGTGAGCATATCCATGTGGCTGTCTGGCCCTGGGTGCATGATGTCCATCAACTGGCAAGCCGCCACTATGCTTTCGAAGGACGATGTTACGTGATCGCTGTGGGACAAATATTGAAGGCTGGCAGCCTCCCGGCAGAATGCAAATTGAAGCCGGATCTGGCAGGGGATCCTAATCTAAATCTATTAAAGGGAGGCAGTTGTATTTTCGGTCCCGATGGAAGCACCCTGCTTCATCCACAATTTGACATGGATGAGACTATCATAGTGGAAATCCCTGACCTGGAGAAGACTGTTCGTGAAGGGATGAACCTGGATGTGACAGGTCATTATAACCGGCCAGATATATTCCGTTTTGACGTCGACAAGGATCGCAGGTGAGCGGGATGTCAGATCAATATCCTTTTCTCATACATGTTGGCTGAACGTTTGTCAATAACCAGCCATGAATAGAAAATGAAGAGTCCCAGCAAAAGATAGGTGTAAATATCATAAAACCTGATGGCCAGGTAGATCTTCTCACCCACTGTGTCACTTCCTTCTATTCCAAGAAAAATCATCAGTCCGATGAAGGACCAGTAGGTGATCTTCCCTGGTATATTTAATGACTTCCAATCAATTAATAACACAGGGAGCAGGCAGAAGATCAGGGTAACCAGGTGGGCAGTCCAGGTGATCCCCGAAAACAGGTGTGTAAATAAGAGGATAGAAGACAGATAGGCGAGGCTGAAATATCTCTTCCTCCTTTTGAGCAGAAAGGCATTAAAGATCAGCGTCAGAAGCAGCAGGAACTGAAGCATAGACAATACTTTGAGGATTCCTGCATACTCCTTTGTGGACACATTTTCATTGGTCCTGGTTTCCGGGTAAAATGTTTTGATTACTCCAGCCTTAAGACTATGATTCGCCTGGTCAGCCACTATCCTTCCCTCAATTATATACTGTTTTACCAGAATTTCATAATTATCCACATGATCCTGCACCCACATATCCCATCCCCGGGTGCTTACAGGCAGTGTTAGGCAAAGTACAGCGGTCAGGATCATTGTTAGTACCACCTTCCTTGAAAAATGAAAGAAAAATACATATGCAGCCAAGAATACCGGGATAATCTTAATAAATGTTACAAACATGAAGAGGATCCCTGCAATATGTGGCTTCTTTTTCGAAAGATAATATATCCCACCCAGGATAAATACCAGGATGAGATAGTTGATCTGGACCATGACCAGGTTGTTCCAGAAATATTTGAGCGTAAATACCGTTGCCAGGATCAGGGCCATCTCAGCCTTTCTGGGGCTTACCCCAATATTCAGCAGTGTTTTATAAATCAGGTAAATCGATAATGGCAGAAGAACAAGGGCATTCAGCAGATAAAAGATCAGTGCAGACACTTTAAGGGGAACTGCATGAAGGGGTTGCCAGAGAAAGGAACCAAAAGGAGGGTAATATAAGGGACGGAACTCATCCCTGTAATATAATTCCTTCTTGTTGAAAAAATCCTTTCCTGCCTGCCAGATGACCCAATGATCCGAATCCTCGGTGATCTCCTGCGACTTGGGAATAGAAACCGCGATCATCCCGGCCGTATAAATAAGAATGATGATATACAACCAGGGACGCTGCCGGAAGGTTTTTTTAAAATTGATCATCTCAGCAGGGATTGAATCAAATAAAGATAACCAATAATTTTCATCTGCCCTGATCAGAATTCTGCGGCTAATTTTACAAGGTTGCCACCTGCTACACGGGTATGGAGCCATTCCTTCATCAGAGAGGCGCCCAGAGATTCATAAAAGTTGATGGACGGCTCGTTCCAGTCCAGGACGGCCCATTCATACCTTCCGCAATGCTGTTCCACAGCCAATTTGGCCAGGTAGGCAAGCAGGACCTTTCCAAAACCTTTACCCCTTTCTTCCGGTTTGACATAAAGATCCTCAAGATATATACCCGGCTTGCCGATGAAAGTGGAAAAATTATAAAAGTAAAGTGCATATCCTACCGGTTCTGAATGGAATTCCCCGATGACTACTTCGGCAAACCGTTTTTCGCCAAAAAGGTTCTGCCTGAAATCCTCTTCTGTGGCAGTGACTTCATGGGATAGTTTTTCATATGCTGCCAGGTCCTTAATAAAACCAAGAATCAGCGGAACGTCAGATTCTTCTGCATGCCTGATCAAGAATCCATCAATTTTCGTGGGTATAGTCATGTACTTTATTTATAACAAAAATTAATTGCCTGCAATATGCTATTTTTTTTGTAATTTTTACGGTTAAGGTTTGGAACTAATAGGTCCAAACCTTCAGCTCCAAACCTTTAATATTTTCAATTTATGGAACCAGATCTATTTCACCAGGAACCCCAGAAAGAATACAAAAAGGCGATTGTTGTAGGCGCCTCATCAGGGATGGGCAAGGAGCTCGTAAAAATCCTGATAAACAAAGGATACAACGTGGGAATTACCGGCCGCCGTGAACACCTGCTGAAGGAATTGAAGGAGGCATTCCCAGGCAGGGTATTCTATAAGGCGTTCGATATCCGGGATCTTTCAAAGACCACTAAATCTATCAGGGAACTGATCAGAAGCCTGGATGGACTGGACCTGATGGTGCTAAGTTCAGGAGTTGGTTTCTTAAACGAAGAGCTGGACACGGAACCGGAGTTCCAAACCATCGATACCAATATTACTGCCTTTACTGACATCATGACCTTCACCTTCAGGTATTTTCAGAAGCATCCACCCGGACACCTGGTAGGTATAACCTCTATCGCAGCCCTCCGGGGAAATAAATCAGCCCCTGCCTATAATGCTTCCAAAGCATACCAGTCGAATTATCTCGAGGGACTGAGGCAAAAGTCAAAGAACCAAAAACTTAAAATCAAAATAACCGATATCCGTCCCGGGTTCGTGGCCACTGACATGGCCAAGGGCGAAAAATTGTTCTGGGCAGCATCAGCCGAGAAAGCTTCCATACAAATCTACCGGGCAATCAAGCGTAAGAGAAAAATCGCGTATATTTCGAAAAGATGGGGACTTTTGGCCCTGATGCTGAAAATTGCTCCAAGGTGGATGTATGATCTTTTTTAACGAATTAATGTTCTCCAATGAAGGATTTCTGGGATCAAAGATACAGTGAGCCTGGCTTTGCCTACGGCATGGAACCCAATGCATTTTTCGTAGAGGTTCTGGATTCCCTTCCCCCGGGCAAGTTACTCCTGCCCGGTGAGGGTGAAGGGAGGAATGCCATCTATGCGGCAGGTAATGGATGGGAAGTCAGTGCTTTTGACCAGAGCATTGTGGCCCGTGATAAGGCCCTTGAATGGGCTGATTCACTGGACCTTCGATTTGATTACAAGCTGACCAGCCTGGAAGAATTTTCCTGTCCGGGACCAATCTTTGATCTAATTGCCATTATTTATATCCATTTGCTTCCCGAAACAAGGCAGCAGGTGCACAATCAACTTTCAGCCTGCCTTAAACCGGGTGGGAAGATCATCATGGAATGTTTTCACAAGAAGCAGCTCAGATACGGGACAGGGGGTCCGCCCACTAAAGAGTTGTTATACCATGAGGATGATATTCTTTCTGACTTCATGGAATTGGACGTTGATCTCTGTGAGGAAGAGGTACTGGATATTGTCGCAGGAAAGTACCATTCCGGTAAATCAAGTGTGGTCAGGCTGATCGCAAATAAACCAATTTAATTATCTTCACCTTCCACTAAATCTTCACGTGATGAATTCACCTAAAACTACATGTGTACATGCAGGTACGCTCTTTGACGAGAAGACCAGGGGAGTAAATTCCCCTATTTACACCTCGTCCTCATTTGAATACCTTGATCTGGATGAAGCCGTTTATCCCAGGTATTTTAATATCCCGAATACAGAAGCCCTCGGAAAAAAAATAGCGGCCCTGGAACAGGCTGAATCGGGAATGGTGTTCAGTTCAGGTATGGCCGCCATCACTTCGGTCCTCTTCGCTTTCCTCGGCCAGGGTGATCATGCCATTTTCCAGACAGGTTTGTATGGGGGGACTTTTCACTTTGTAACGACTGAACTGGAAAGGTTCGGCATAGAACATGATATATCATCTGATAATGAACCTGCCACATTTGAAACTCTCATTAAGGAGAATACCCGTCTGATCTACATTGAAACACCCTCCAATCCACTGCTCAGGATAACAGATATCAGGGCTGCGGTAAACCTGGCCAGGTCAAACAACCTGATCACGGTAATTGACAATACCTTTGCGAGTCCTATTAACCAGAATCCACATCAGCTTGGCATTGATGTGGTGATCCACAGTGCGACAAAATACCTTGGTGGTCATGCTGATATCTGTGCCGGAGCAGCTGCCTCAGGGAAAGAGCATATGCTAAGGATCAGGGATATGGCACGCGGATTGGGAGGAAGTCTCAATGCCCAGACGGTATACCTGCTCGAACGGAGTATCAAAACCCTGGCCTTGAGAATAGAGCAGCAAAACCGAAACGCTCACTACCTGGCTGAAAAGTTATCCTTGCATCCATCTATCGAAAAGGTATATTACCCAGGATTGGAAAATCACCCGGAGCACGAAATAGCCCGGCAGCAAATGTCCGGATTCGGGGGCATGCTTTCCTTTGAGATCCGGGATCTTGACCCGGTGCAGTTTCAACGAAACCTGAAACTTATCAAACCATCCGTCAGCCTGGGTGGTGTGGATACCATCATTTGTTCCCCTGCCCTTACATCCCACCGCCATTTAAGTCCACAGGAGAAGAAAATTGAAGGGATTGGTGACAACCTGTTGCGGCTCTCTGTGGGCATTGAGGATGCAGATGATCTTTTGCGTGATATAAAGCAGGCATTTTCATAGTTCTGTCTGTAACATTCTGTTCTAAAGAAACGTTTAACAGTTTATAGATCAACCTATTTTACTATGAGGACCTGCTGCCTTGCATTGTTGCTCCTGGCAATCGGATGCTTATCTCACCAGTCCGTCCAGGCACAAATTGATCCGAATTCTGTACCTGAGGTGGGAACCATGGTACGCATAACCATGACAGATGGCTCTGTCTACCTGGGTGAGATCATTTCCCAGGACCAGGGTATTATCCGCTTAAAAACAACGAACCTTGGAACCCTTCAGGTCCCGACAATTAATATCGAACGACTTGAGGATCTCAGTGACGAAAAAATGCGAAAGGGTAAATACTGGTTCGAAAACCCCAGTTATAACCGCTATTTCCTGGGACAATCAGCGAAACCTCTCCGGAAGGGGGAAGGTTATTACCAGAATGTTTGGGTCTTTTTCAATGCAGGACATTACGGTATTACCAAGAATATTGCGATTGGGGGTGGTTTTGAATTCTTATCCACTTTTGCTGCACAGACCCCTATCTTCTTCCTCTCAGCAAAAGCAGGTTTCCACTTGGGTAATAGGTCCAGTGCAGGCGCCACCATCAGGTATCTGAATATCGCAAATCTAAGTGGAAACGAAGATATTGAAACAAACCTGGCCGGTGGAGTATTACTGGGAACCGCACAGTATACCTATGGGACCAATGACCATAATATAACCGGAGGGATTGGCTACGGAATGGCAGCTGGAGAAGCTGCAGACAGGCCGGTATTTGTGATCAGCGGACAGACCAGGACGGGCCGGAGATTCGGGTTGTTGACAGAAAATTATATTATTCCCGTGGATAATGGCATCGAAGCTATCTTCATATATGGTATGCGGTTCATGGGAGAACGAATTTCCTTTGACCTGACATTCCTGAACCACCCTGAAATAGCAAAGGTTATTTTCATCGGGATACCCATGGTGGATTTTGTTTTCAAGTTTGGTAAATGATCCTGTCGTCTCCGACCTAACCTGCATTTTAGAATCATTCCATCCTGAATTGTTTGTATTTTAGGTTATCTGAAACGGGTAATCCAATGAATAAAAGTATGTGGGAAAGTTTTTTTGATGGTCATGCACCTGATTACCTCGATAATGTTTTCACCAAAAACACTGATTTCGAGGTTAAATTTATAATCGATGAACTGGGATTGACACCTGGAACCTGGGTGCTGGATATCGGCTGTGGCACAGGCAGACATACCATCCCCCTTGCCAGGTATGGGATCAAGATGACCGGTCTGGACCTGTCAGAAGGTATGCTGGCCCAGGCAAGGGCATATGCTGATAAGGAAAATATCAAAGTTGAACTGATACAGGCAGATGCTACGAATTTTCAGCTTCCCCAGCAGTTCGACCATGCCATTTGCTTATGCGAAGGATCCATTGGATTACTGGGCGAGCTGATGATCCTTGCAAAAGGGATCTGTCGATACTGAAAAACATCTATAATTGCCTCAAACCCGGCGCCCGGTTTTTATTAACTGTCCTCAATGGATTTAAAAAAGCCAGGGAACACACTGCTGAAGATATAAAAAATGGAATATTCGATCCGGTACATTTGATCACCTATGAAAAGATGAATGTTGAGGAATCAGGGAAAACAACGGAGATGACTTTCAGGGAAAAAGGATTCACCCCGGGTGAACTTCATCATCTATTGAACCGGGCCGGATTTAACATCATCCACCTCTGGGGCGGTACTGCGGGAGCCTGGCATAAGAAGCAATTAGACCTGGACGAATATGAGATCATGGTCCTTGCCGAAAAGCTTTGAGTTAAATCTTTTGTATCTTTCCAGCAAAATACGGATATGTCGCTGGTTATTGAAGAATCCAATCTTGAGAAGCTAATCGTAGTGGGTGACCGGGTTTTGATTAAACCGAAATCTCCCCAGGAGAAAACAAGATCTGGCCTCTATTTGCCTCCCGGTGTGCAGGAAAATGAAAAAATCCATTCAGGCTATGTAATGAAAGTTGGTCCGGGTTATCCCATTCCGGCCATTCAGGAAGCTGATGAACCCTGGAAAGACCGGGCAGATGAAGTTAAATATGTACCACTTCAACCAAAAGAAGGTGATCTGGCTGTATATCTTCAAAAAAGTGGTTATGAGATTGAGTTCAAGAAGGAAAGATATGTGATTGTCCCTCATTCTGCCATCCTCCTTCTGATCCGGGATTCCAGTCTGTTTGATTGATCAGATCAAAAATCTTTAATGCATGCGCATATTCCTGATCCATAAGCACTATATCATAGTAGCTCTCTTATTAGTACAATTATCATGTAAAGAGACTGTACAGGAGGAACCTGCCCGGTCTGCATGGCAATTCAAAGGTCAAATTGGCCATTATCTGGATAATATTGCCGAACAACGTATACTGGATGAAGAAAGCTGGCTGGCCATCTATCCCGAAACAGAAGAAGCTTTCAGGCTTCGCAAGGATGATGATCTCTATCCGGATTGGGGGCAATGGCGCGGGGAGTTCTGGGGAAAATACATCTTGTCTGCCATTGAAGCCTGCCGCTATTACCAGTCTGACGAGTTAGAAGTGCGAATCGAGTCAGCTGTAAATGGTCTTATCTCATGCCAGGACTCCAACGGCTATATCGGCACCTATCAAAATTCCGGTTTCCTCATCGGCAATAACTGGAATGTCTGGAGCCGTAAATATACCTTCTGGGGATTACTGGAAGCATGGGAACTTCTTGGACATGATCATATCCTGGATGCGGCAAAAAAATTTACAGACCACTTAATGTCTGAAGTCGGTCCGGGTGCAATCAATATTGTTGAAACAGGCAACTTCTATGGAATGCCCAGCAGTTCAATCTTAGAACCAATAATATTGCTGTACAATGCCACCCGGGATGAGAAATACCTGGATTACGCCAGGTACATTGTGGATCAATGGTCACAAAATCCCGACGGATTGCCTGATATTCTGAATAAAGGAACAGCCAGTGGACCTGTCCATAACTGGTTTGAACAAAATGATCCATATCAATGGGCCAAGGGCTATGAATTTACCTCCTGCGTGGAAGGTTTGGTGGAACTATATAAGGCTACGGGTGACAACAGATACCTGTTGGCGGCAGAGAAAATTCATGCATCCCTTGCAGAATGGGAAAGGACACCTGTAGGAAGTGTGAGTTTTAATGATAAATATGTTGGCTCAACTGGATTGATAAATACCGTAGCAGAAATTTGCGATGCAGTATACTGGAATCGCCTCTCATATAAACTGTTCAAAATTACGGGTGAGGTGAAGTATATTGATGAGATTGAAAGAACACTGTATAACTCCCTTCTCTGTGCATTCAATCCTGAGGGGGATTGGTGCCTGCGCCGCCTGAGAATGTCCCACATCCATATACCGGCCCAGAATCATTTCCTTCAAAACCACCAGTGCTGCACAGATAACCTGCCCCGGGGATTATTTCAGGCAGCAGAAATGGCCCTAATGGAAAGAAATGGAGAGGTATTGCTAAACCTTTTTGAAGCAGGGACGGGACAAATCAACCTTCCCTCAGGTAACAAGGTACAGTTGAACCTTGAAGGTGATTTTCTGGCTACGGAACCTCTTATCGCCCATATATCAGTTGACCGATCGGAGGCATTTGTGCTGGCCATCAGAAATCCGGGGTGGAGTGATCAGGCGAACATCGAAATCAATGGCACACCATATGATGCTAACCGCACAGATGAGGTTACCGAATCTGAAGGCTGGATCAGGATTCACAGGAAATGGTCCACTGGAGATAAGATCAGCATTCGATTTGACCTGAAGATCATGTATGAGTTTTTTGATACAAGCAAAGTAAGAACATGCTATAATGATATTGATTTCTACAATGAAGAGTGGGCTAAACTGAAATTTGCCGGAGGATCGAATCCGCAAAACAACCAAAGATTCAACCATGTCGTAAGTTTGTCAAAATCAGACGCTTTGCCTCACAAGGAAGCAGTTACACTTCTCTATGGGCCAATGGTGCTATCCCGCGATGTACGGATCACGGATCCGAATGTCTTCATGCCTCTCAGATTGCCCCCTGATCCCAACACCATCAAGGTCAACAGGATCCAGGCCCCGCCATACATACGGCAAGCATTTGAACTGGATCTCGGAAATGGGCAGATCATCAAATTTTGTGATTTCTCCTCGGCAGGGAATACCTGGAGTAAAGAATCAATGTTTAATACATGGTGCATACTAGACCGTCGTGCCCAATAGTAAAACGAGGATCGAAACCCATAAAAAAATGATAATTTCATATATTTGATAGTATCATATGATAGTATCATGAAGCAAGCAGAGATTTAAAAAAAGCTGTAGAATTTGGACTTATTGAGAAGGAGGGTTATAAAAACAAAACTAAATACAAAAAATTACTGAACAAAGAATCTGTCTAAATAAGGGGTATGTGATTTATTTCACTCCTGTCCAGGAATAATTAATCCTGATTTGATATATTTTTAACCCACTCAATATCAATATCAGAATAACTATCGATCACAATCTAAATCTTCATGAAAAAGATCAAATTTCTGTTTCTAATAACCACTACCCTTTTATCATTTCACACTCTCATTTGCCCAGGATGCAAAGGACAGGGGACTGGAAGCCATAACCAAACAGGCAGTTCAGGGACAGCTTGAATTTCTGGCTTCGGACTGGACCGAAGGGAGGCACACCGGAAGGCCGGGCGCCTATATGGCAGCAGATTACATAGCCAGCCTTTTCCAGGTATACGGACTGCAGCCGGGGGGTGATATGGAATGGAACTCAGTCAGCCGGGCCGAGAGGATGGAGGGCAAGAGACCTACTGAATACCGGTCTTATTTTCAAAACTTCGACCTGATCGAATACAAAACCGGCGAAGATCATAAATTTTCACTCATCAATAGTTCAGCAGCAGGAACAAGTACCATTGATTTTGCTTACAAGACGGATTTTTCAGTCTACAGCTCGGATGTTGCGGTGGATATTCAAATGCCGGTCGTTTTTGCCGGTTATGGATTCAGTGATGAAAAAAGCGGCTATGATGACTTCAAAGGAGTGGATGTAAAAGGGAAAATAATCCTGATCCTGTCAGGATATCCGGGCCAGAACGATACCACCTCAAAAGCTTACAAGGCCTTCAAACCGGCCGACAGGCGTAGCCGATGGATGCGTTACCGTGCAAGAAATGAAAAATATGCCAAATTAGGCGTTGCTGCCGTCATCGAAGTAGATCCTGGCAGAAACGTGACCGAGGCCTGGGCAGACAATCTGCCCTTCCGGTATAATTCACGTGACTATGAAGGCGATGTCCCCAGGGCTTCCTTCTATGAAAAAAGAATGAAAATGCCAGGAGATGAATTGTCCAGCACTCCTACAAGCGTGGCCATTTCAGACCGGGTATTAAATGAGCTGTTAAAAGGCTCCGGTATTGATCTGGAAGCCTTTGCCGAGGAAGTAAAGAATTCCTTGAAACCTGCCTCCATAGAGCTTGCAGGAAAAAAGGTAAGAATCAAGACCTCCGTGGAATCACGAATGATAAAGGTAAGGAATGTAGTAGGTGTGACTCCCGGGAAAAGATACCAGTGAGATCATCGTGATCGGCGGGCATTATGACCATCTTGGCAAACATGACGGCTGGATCTGGAACGGGGCTGATGATAATGCCTCAGGAACAGTCGGCGTGATGACCATTGCAAAAGCATGCATGGCAACCGGCCAGCAACCGGAAAAAACCATTGTTTTTGCTGCCTGGACAGGGGAAGAAAAAGGCCTGTTGGGATCAGAATACTTTGCCGATCATCCGTACAATGACGCCAAAATGCTCCTCAACCTGAATTATGATATGATATCCCGCGATAACAAGGATGACAGCCTGGGTGTCAAATGCAGCATGGTATATACAAAGTCGTATCCGATACTGGAGGAAATGGCGGAAAAGCATAATGATGCCTATGGGCTCGGACTAGATATCAGCTATCGGCCAGCTGACACAACCCCGTGGAGGAAGTGACCATACATCCTTCGCCAATAAGGATGTTCCTGTATTTTATTTCATGGCCGGTTTCCCGCCTGAATACCACCAGCCTGATGATCATACAAGCCTCGTCAACTGGGATAAGATGGTAAACATCATCAAAGTCGGCTATCTGAATATATGGGAACTGGCCAATTCGGAATGGGGACCAGCAGAAAAAGCACCCGGAACAGAATCAGGTCGATAAACCCGAAACAGAAACTAACCAAAAATAATCGTTATGAATTCAACAAGAAGAGCATTTTTAACCCAGATCAGTCTCCTGGCTGCAGGAAGTACATTTGCCGTTCCTACTATTAACTGGGGACTAAAAGACAAGAAGTTGAAAGTTGTACTCGTTGGCACCGGGGTCAGGGGAACCTCATTCTGGGGCAAACGGCTGGTAGAACAATATGGTGATATTCTTGAGTTTGTGGGACTCTCTGACATAAATCCCGGGAGGCTTGAATTTGCATTGAAATATATGGGAGTCAGTTGTCCTACCTATATTGATTTTGAGCAGATGATCACTGAAACCAAACCGGACCTGGTGATTGTGACCACCAAGGATTCAACCCATCATGAATTTATCGTCAAGGGCCTGGATATGGGATGCGATGTACTCACTGAAAAACCACTGACTACGGATGAGGTCAAATGCCAGCAAATCCTCGATGCAGAAAGGCGCTCCGGTAAAAACCTGATTGTGGGATTCAATTACCGTTGGAGCCCGTACACGACCAAGATTAAGGAATTATTAATGAAAGAGTCGATCGGAAAGATCACGTCTGTAGATTTTCACTGGTACCTGAACACCTACCACGGTGCTTCCTATTTCAGGAGATGGCACGGGCTCAGGCAGGCCGGAGGCACCCTCTGGGTACATAAGGCCACCCACCATTTTGATCTGCTCAACTGGCTGATAGATTCTGATCCCGAAGAAGTATTTGCCTATGGATGCTCTGGAACACTATGGCGAGAAGGGGCCATTCAGGGGAAAAAATTGCAGGGTCTGTGAGCATAAAGAGAAATGTGCATTTCACTGGGATATTACCAAAGACAAGCACTGCCATGGAACTTTACGTCGCCAATGAGAAATATGATGGATATATCCGTGACAACTGCCTCTTCAGAAGGGAAATAAACATCTATGATAAAATGTCGGCCCAGATCAAATACAAGAACAACGTGGTTGTCTAATTATTCTCTGACCACCTATTCACCCATCGAGGGATGGAGAATGGCATTCAACGGGATGAATGGCCGTATAGAAGCCTGGCTTGACATTCCGTATATCAAAAGTATGCAGGTTGACCAGTCCGAATTGCATGCTAGCAGAAATGGACCAGACCGGTAATGATGAGATGGGTCGTGAACCTGTCATTGTACATAAACTCTGGAATGATTTTGATACCGTTGTGGTAGAATCTGAAAGAGGAGGCCACGGAGGTGGTGACAAAAGGCTGCATGACCAGATCTTCGTGAATCCGGAAAAGAAAGATCCTTTTGACCGGCCTGCAGGTATCCGTGACGGGGCTATGTCCATACTCATCGGAATTGCTGCCAGAAAAAGCATCGAAAGCGGCAAGCCGGTAAAAATCAATGAACTGACTGACCTGGAACCGAGGGCAAAGAGGATTATTTAAACAACAGACAATTTTCACTGGATTTATATGTTTTGGTGGATAATTCATTATCCATTGGGAAGTATTATGTCCCCTGACATTCTCAATCCACCGCTTCTACGAAAACAACATATTATCATCCTTAGCTTCAATTCCCGTTGCCTTTCAATTGCTAACTGTCAAATTATGCCCCACTGTCTATACTTAAGATTTCTTAAGTACGTGCTTTCCTGAGTATTTATGTTAAATCGCAGTAGATCATTATTATGAAGTAAATATTTCATAACTTGACTATACATTCTCAATCTCTCTCAATCCACTTTCAACGGTTCACAATTTCAATTACAGGAGGGAATATGCTCTGTATTGTTTCATATAAAAACCTGAAAGACGTTCTCACATACCTCTCTCATTATTTTATCAATTACTTCCTGCAACAATGATAAGCAAAGTTCATTCGAAGAAACGATAGAATCTCATCCGACTCCCCGAATTGTTGCATTAAATACCGATGAGGGCTACAGTATCAATCCTCATAACAGGAGACAGTATTCAGCCCATTATCAATTCGTTCGGTGATACTGTAATAACAGGGGTACCAATTCCCGCTACAGGCAAAGTCATAGATCCCAAAAGTGTAGCAAAACCCAGAGTAATTCCTGCAGGCAAACCTGATGTCGTCACATCCCGCAGAATGTACATAAAATACCGGAAAACCTCACTGTGATTCCTGTAAACAAAAGCTCTCTCAAAACCTTTACCCCCGGTGTAGATACATCTTCTTTTGTACTGGTTAAATCTAATGGAGATACTGTACCTACAGGGGTGCCCATACCAGTTAATGGAAAAGTAGTGCCCGGCATACAACCTCAAACGGTCAAGGCCTTACCTCCACTCATGAAAGATAATGCCTCATGAATATAAAATACCTGGATGTAGCCCAGGGGATGAACTCGACCGTGTCATGTCCATTCTTGAGGACAGCCGTGGCAATATATGGTTCGGTACACAGGGACGGGGATGAGCATGTATAATGGTGAAACGTTTATACATTTTACTCAAAAAGAGGGGTTAGGAAATAATTTGATCATCGTGCATCCTTGAAGACATCCATGGCAATATCTGGGCAGGTACACTAGGTGGCGGTTTGATCATGTATAATGGTGAAACATTTACGCATTTTACTCAAAAAGAGGGCTTAAGCAGAAATGATGTCATTGCATCATGGAGGACAGCCATGGTAATATCTGGGTCGGAACCGGTGGCGGGGTGAGCATGTATGATGGTGAAACCTTTACGCATTTTACCAAAAAGAAGGCTTATGAAATAATGCTGTCCATTCCATCCTGGAGGACAGCCATGGCAGTTTCTGGTTTGGCACATGGGGCGGGGGAGTGAGTAATATAATGGAATATCTTTTACGCATCTTACTCAAAAAGAGGGATTAAGTAGTGATTGGGTCAATTCCATTCTGGAGGACAACCATGGCAATATCTGGGTCGGAACCGCTGACGGAGGGGTTAGCAAATATGACGGAGAAACATTTACAATTTTACCGTAAAAGAAGGCTTAAGTAATAACCATATAAAATCCATGCTGGAGGACAGCCATGGAAATCTCTGGTTTGGCACACATGGTGGAGTGAGTAAGTATGATGGCGAAGCCTTTACGGATTTTACCCCAAATGAGGGTTTAAGTGCTAATCGGGTCAGGTCCATCATGGAAGACAGCCAGGGCAATCTTTGGTTTGGCACTGAAGTAGGGGGAGTGAGTATTTATTATGGCAAAACCTTTACCCATTCTACCCTGACGGAAGATTTACATGATAGTGGAATAGGGGGTATCGTGATGGACAACCATGGCAATCTCTGGCTTGGTTCCTGGGGTGGTGGAGTGAGCATGTTTAACGGTGAAACGTTGATGCATTACGGCCAGGAAACGGGACTGATTAGTAATATTGTCACCTCCATCCAGGAAGATAGCCATGGTAATCTCTGGTTCGGCACCATTGAGGGATTAGGCAAATATGATGGTGAAACCTTTACTAATTTTACCAGAAATGAGGGTCTTAGTGATAATTATATCAGTCCGATCCTGGAGGACAGCCATGGTAATATCTGGATCGGCACCAACCACGGTGGTTTGAACATGTACAATGGTGAAACCTTTACGCATTTTACCCAAAATGAGGGGTTAAGTGAGAATCGTATCAGATTCATGCATGGAGGACAGCCGTGGCAATATCTGGGTCGGTACCCGGGGAGGAGGTGTGAGCAGGTATGATGGTAAAACCTTTACACATTTTACTCAGAAAGAAGGTTTATGCAATAACAGTGTAGTGGCCATGCTTGAGGACAGCCATGGCAACCTCTGGTTTGGTACAGAAGGTGCAGGTCTCTGCAAATTTAATGGCGAAATCTTTACGTATTTTACCGAAAAAGAGGGTTTGAGTGATAATTTTGTGAAATCGATCCTGGAGGACAGCAACAATAATATATGGATCGGCACTCATCATGGATTAAATCGCCTGGCGTTTGAACCGGAAAGTGATTCAGGTCACAATGAAAATTCATACCTATGACCTGCAGGATGGACTAAAAGGTATAGGCTTCCTTGAGAAACTGTTTTTTTAGATAAAAAGCGCATTTTCTGGACCACCTACAAAGGCCTTACAATGCTGTATATAAATGACTTAAACACTCCGACTGAGCCTCCGGTTATGCAACTTAATCAGATAGACATTAACGGGCAGTTTGCAGATTACCGCCATTTGGACGATGGTAATGGAATGAATATGGAATTCGATAGCGTGGCCAAATTTTTTAACTACCCTATAAACCTGGAACTGCCCCACAGCCGAAATAACCTTACTTTCTATTTTTCAGCCCTGGATTGGTATGCATCACAAAAACTCAAATACAGTTATTTGATGGAGGGTTTGGATGACAAATGGAATGCTCCAACAGCAGAAGCCAGTGTAGAGTACCGTAACATGCCATATGGTAGCTATACTTTTAAAGTGCGTGCCATTGGAGCCGCACAAAAGTGGAGTGAACCTTTTGAATACACATTTAGAATTTTACCCCCCATATGGTTCACATGGTGGGCATATATGATTTATGGATTCTTTTTATTGCTCCTGGTTCGCTGGTACAGGGGATATCTTATCAAAAGGGAAAAGATCAATGGTGAACTCAAGATCAAAGAGGTGGAAGTAAGTAAGATGCAGGAGCTTGATCAAATGAAATCCCGCTTCTTCGCCAATATTTCACATGAGTTCAGGACACCGCTGACACTGATACAGGGACCTGTAGAGGAATTGAGAAAACAGTTCCAGAGTAAACCGGAAGGATCCATGCAATTGTTTCAAACCATTAAAAGGAATACACAGAGATTACAGGATTTGATCAATCAGCTTCTTGATATTTCAAAACTGGAAACAGGAAATGTCAACCTGCAGGTCTCCAAAGGAAATCTTGTCGAATTTGTAAAAGCCATTGTACTTTCTTTCCTTTCCCTTGCTGAGTATAAGAAGATCAAGTATGAATATGACCTGCCCGAAGAAGGTGATATGGTTTATTTTGAACCTGATAAAATTGAAAAGATACTCACAAACCTGATTTCCAATGCATTCAAATTCACCAATGAGAGTGGAAAAATACGTGTAGATATCCGATTCCTTGAAGTCTCCACGAATAATACCCAGGATTCTGTTAAAATAAAGGTGTCTGACACAGGAAGAGGGATTCCTGAAGAAATGCTGGATAAAATCTTTGACCGATTCTACCGGGTTGGTGATCCTGATACCGGGGAGGTTGAAGGGACTGGACTGGGACTTGCGCTGACAAAAGAGCTGGTAGAACTTTACCGGGGAAATATCAGTGTTGAAAGTGAAGTAGGAATGGGAAGCACCTTCACCGTAAATCTTCCAGTTTCACCGGCACAATTCAGGCCTGATGAAATTGTTTCACCTTCATCCGATGAAAAGATCAAAACAGGACCTGATGCACCCGTCCATATTCATGAGGATTATGAGGATGCAGAGCCCATCCAAAGTCAAATCCTGAATATAGTCAAAGAAAAACCTGTAATACTGGTTGTTGAAGATAATGATGACTTAAGGAAATATATTTCCCGAAACCTTGAAAAAAGCTATCGCATAATATTTGCAGAAAATGGTAAGATCGGTTTGGACAAAGCCAATGAAAACATACCTGACCTGGTTGTAAGCGATGTGATGATGCCCGTAATGGATGGCATGGCGATGTGCGAACATTTGAAGAAAGATGAGCGAACTGACCACATCCCGGTTATCTTGTTGACAGCCAGGGCAGACAGAAGCAGCAAACTGGAAGGATTAGAAACCGGAGCGGATGATTACCTGGTTAAGCCATTTGATACGGAGGAATTGAATATTCGCGTAAAAAACCTGCTCGAACAAAGGAGGAAACTGAGGAAAAAATTCAGGTTGGACTTCCTGTCAGAGGCAACAGCTATGAGAATACCACCAAAGGATCCATTTATTGAGAGATTAATTAATATCTTGGATCAGCACATTTCAGATCAAGATTTTAAAACAAGCCAACTTTCTGGTGAATTAAACCTGAGCCAGTCACAGGTCCAAAGGAAAGTGATGGCCATTACAGGCTATACTCCCAACGAATTATTTCGTAAACACCGGTTAAAAAGTGCAGCCGCATTATTCCGCAGCGGGCACCTCCATGTAGCCCAGGTCATGCATCGGGTTGGCTTTAACAACCAGTCCTATTTCACCAAATCCTTTAGAGAACTCTTCGAAATGACCCCTTCCCAGTTTATTGCTGACTGCAAAAAATAAACATCTCTCCCAAATGCGGAAAATCTGTTAAACTTTGCGGTTTTTCTTATAGACTGCACCTTCAGAGTTTCATAACTTTAATACAATTAAAAATATAATCTCAACTATCCTGATAGGATGAGGATCTATTCTACGTCGTAATGGGATAATACAATTTAAAACCGCTAAATCAAATGCCTGGTAAACTCAGCAATCTTGGACAATTCTGGTCGGAATTAAAAAGACGCCGTGTCATACATGTGATCACGGTGTATGCCACTTCCACCTTTGTACTTATAGAACTTGCTGGTAATCTTTCAGAGCCACTGAACCTTCCAGAAAGGTTGTCAACCATCGTAATCGTTATACTGGCTATCGGATTCCCACTGGTTGTGATTTTATCATGGCTCTATGATCTGACCTCGGAAGGCATTGAAAGAACCAAACCACTCAGCCAAATCCAGGAAGGGGAAAAACGGGCCGTTCCCAATGCATGGAAGATTGCTACCTATGTGAGTTTTGCTGCCATTATCGGATTAGCCACTGTGGAAATTGCAGGTGTAGGTAAGCAATTGCGCGCTGGAGACATTCAATCCCTCGTGATACTTCCATTTGAAAATTTAACGGGTGATGAAAAGCTTGATCAGTACGTTGCTGGAATGCACGCCTCAATGATCCAGAATATGGGTAGAATCAGTAGTTTCGATGTCTTAAATCGTACCTCTTCAGTTTACTTGCAAAATACTGATATGACATACCAAGAAATCGCCTCAGAGTTAGATCGTGATGTGGTGATTAAACCAAGTGTAACGTGTCTGGGTGATGACTTTTGTTTCCTGATAGAGGTGATCAAAATAGGACCTAAGGAAAAAACAATCTGGATCGGTGATTACATGGAGGCAAGAAACCAGATACCAAATCTCTATAACAGGATCACTAAACAAATTGCGGATGAGGTGAATACAGAATTAACAGCCTTTGAAGATCTTATATTGGCTGAATCAGAGGAAATTGATCCTGCAGCATGGGATGCTTACATTAATGGCTTATTATATCTGGATGCGTTTGATAGGAATGCCATTCAGAAGGCTTCAGAGTATTTCAATCTCGCAACCAAATTAGATCCCGATTGGGCAGATCCATATGCAGGGCTGGCAGAGGTTGAGGCTTACCGGTATCAAATGAGAATTATTTCACGATCGGATGCCTTGCCAAAGATGTATAAAAACCTTAACAAAGCTCTTGAATTGGATCCCAATTCTGCCGAAGCTCATCATGCAAAAGCCATAATCGCTGTATGGACGGAATGGAACTGGAAGAAAGGTGAAGAAGCATTCAAAAAATCCCTTGAACTGAATCCAAGCAATGCAATGGGCCGGGTATTTTACGGGCATTTATTGAATATCCTGCTCAGGCGTGACGAAGCCTTGGTTCAGGCCGATCTGGCATTGAAACTGGATCCATACAAACCTCGTGTACGTTCACTATGTGGATGGACGGTGGGAAAAGACCCACATTCTGTCATCCAATATCTTGAAAAAACACTATCAATTGAGCCAACTCACCGGCTTACCAAAATTAAACTAACTGAGGCATATAAACGTATTGGGGATTACGAAAAATGGTTTGAATACTGGAAGGAAACAATAGCCCGGTATGATGACGAAGTCATTGCAGAAATCGACAAAGTCTTTCATGAGCAAGGCTATCTTGCTGCCAATGAAATGATAATAAAGAATGATGAACAGGCTGCCAATGAAAACCTAATAAGCATTGGACATGCAAACCGATATCTGGAACTAAATCAATACGAAAAAGCAATGGATTGCCTTGAACAAGGATATGAAATTCACCATCAGAGTATGCCTTATATCGGCATAAACTGGGATCAATTAAAGGACAACCCAAGGTATATTGAACTGCTGAAGAAAATGAATTTGCCTATACCGGATGGGTAATGGAGTTTTTGAATAGTTGTTACCAACTAGGACTGAAAGTTGTTTTGGAATAAGTATCAGATAAATTATTCGTCTCATGAATTGACATTATCAGGACATCCATTACAATATAATACCTGACTTGACTGAACTAAACACAACTTAACACAATTAACCTATGGGACTTAAAAGACCAGGTAATCTGTTTAAAAGGTTCGGGAAGTTTTTACTGTTCGGAGCCTTTTTTATGCTCTTTCTGAATGTTGTCTCATTTGCCCAGCAGCGAACAGTTACAGGCACTGTTACCAGCAGTGAAGACAATTTGTCTCTACCCGGGGTCAATGTTTTGGTTCAGGGTTCAACAATCGGATCAATTACAGACCTTGAAGGGAAATATACTATTGAGATACCGGATGGCGATGTCGTAATTCAGTTCTCATTTGTTGGTTATAATACTGAACTTGTTAGTGCAGGTAGTAACAATGTTATTGATGTAATCCTGGTGGCAAGTTTAGTAACGTTAGATGAGGTGGTAATAACCTCTCTTGGTATTACAAAGGAGAAAAAGAGGATCACGTATTCTGCCCAGAATGTTGAAACGGATAATCTTACCCAGGCGAGGGAATTGAATGTAGCGAACTCTTTACAGGGTAAAGTGGCTGGTATGGATGTAATAAAATCAAGTTCTGGTGTAGGTTCAGCCGCCAGGATTGTACTAAGAGGAAACAGATCCATTGTCGGAAATAACCAACCGCTGTATATTGTTGACGGCGTGCCCATCCAGAATTTTAACTGGGGGGGGCCAATCAACAATGAATTTGGTGGCGTTCAAAGACAGGATGGCATTAGTGATATAAACCCGGATGACATTGCTTCTATTACGATATTAAAAGGGCCTAATGCCACTGCATTATACGGATCACGGGCAAGCAATGGCGCCATTATCATATCCACCAGAAAAGGTGTTGACAGAAAAGGTATCGGCGTTGAATTCAATACCAACTGGTCAATGGATAAGGCGATGATCTTAACCAAGTATCAGCATGTATACGGACAGGGGAACGGCGGAGTATATTTAGCAAACAGTGAAGAAGGATGGGGCGCTAAAATGGAGGGACAGATGGTAGATCACTGGTCTCCAAATCCAAATTTCGAAGGCCCGGCCCAATACGCTTATAGTCCACATAACAATTTTGAAGATTTCTTTCAGACCGGATATAATATTGCCAACACACTAACAATAACGAGTGGTCAGGATAAGGTCAGAAGTTTGTTTTCCTATACCAACACCATTTCACAGGGTATTGTAGAATATAACAAACTCAGAAGGAACAATTTTAACCTGCGTTTCGATGGAAACCTGACCCCGAAGCTATCTTTCGATGCAAAGTTGACATATATGCGCCAGGTTATTGACAACAGAATGGCAACCGGTGATGATTTCAATAACCCCATGCGGGCGATCTACAGACAGCCAAGCAATATTTCCCTTGAGCAAGTTAAGAATTTTGAATACTTCGACGATGCAGGAATACGGCTTCAGCATTACTGGAACCCGGGCACAAACGGAGGTGAAAACATTTATTGGATGATGAACAGAACGATACGGGAAGATAACCGGGACCGCATCCTGGGAATGGGATCACTCAGGTACGCATTTACAGATAATCTGAGTTTAATGGTACGTTCGTCAATCGACAAAATAATTGACGAATGGTCTTATAAACAACATCATAATACCTATACCATTGCCGATTTTGGAGACCTCAATCTTGATAACAGGAGTGCCAATATTTTAAACTACGATTTTCTTTTGAATTATAACAAGGTGTTTGGCGGTGACCTCCTATCGCTGGATGTATCATTTGGTGGAAATATATTAAAGCAGTCAGGTACGACCCTTAATACTCGTACAGACAAGCTGCTCAAACCAAATTTGTTTGTGATCACCAATACGAGCAATATTCGTAGTACACAGGGCGGTCAGGATTACCAGATTAATTCTTTATACGGATACGCAACGCTGGGCTTGAAAAACTTCTTGTTCCTGGAAATGACGGGAAGAAATGACTGGTCTTCAACCCTGCCAAAAGACAACTGGTCATACTTCTATCCATCCGTTGGCCTGACTTGGATAATTACAGATATGTTGAAAACTGTTCCCTCCTTCTTGACCTTTGCAAAACTAAGGGCAAGTTATGCCGAAGTAGGTAATGATACGTCTCCATACAGGCTTCACAAAACATATGGTTTCGCTGGCGGTGGCCAGCTTGGTTATGCCTGGAAAGGTGGCACTTTACCCGCTGAAGACCTGAAACCTGAAAACACCACATCAATTGAACTTGGATTTGATGTTAGGTTCCTCCACAACCGCTTAGGATTTGACTTTACCTGGTACAAATCCAATACATTCAATCAGTTGCTGACAATTCCAGTGCCCCAGTCATCCGGATATACCTCCAAATTTATCAATGCCGGGAATGTTCAAAACAAAGGAATGGAGATAACCTTGAATGCAAGCCCGGTTCGCGCCGGGGCTTTCTCCTGGGATATCTCAATTAATTATGCACAGAATGAGAATCTTGTTATAAAGGTGTCGGATGAAATTACAGAATATATTGTCCGTGACCGCAGCTTCATGACAACCATCAAAGTGGTTGAAGGAGAACTTTATGGTCAGATTTACACAGAAGGTATCCTAAGGAATGAGGAGGGCCGAATATTGATCGATAATCTTGGCCTGCCCCGCATCAGCAACGGACAGATCATACCAATGGGTAATGCCAACCCGGACTGGATAGGCGGACTTTCCAACATATTTAGCTATAAGAGAATCAACCTGAGTGTACTTTTAGATACGCGAATGGGTGGTGATGTATTCTCTTACACAGAAGCGAATCTCACATTCGACGGTTTATCTGAAGCTACACTCGAAGGAAGAGAAGGTTTTGTCGTAGATGGTGTGATGGAGTCAGACGGTAGTGAAAACACGATCGAAACGACCGCAGAAGCATACTGGCATGCATTGGGTGGCAGAAATGGGCCCACTGGAGAAGCTTACCGCTATGATGCTTCATACGTACGCGTTCGAGAGGTTCTATTGGGTTATACCTTTCGTTTTAATTCTTCTGTGGTACAACGCATAGATCTTGCACTTTACGGAAGGAATCTGGGCTTTTTATATAATGCTTCAGAGATTATTGATCCCAACATGAATGTGGGTACAGGTAATGTTCAGGGCCTGGAGGGCTTTAGTCTACCAAGTTCAAGAACCTATGGTATTAACGCGAAGTTCAGGTTTTAATTTCAAGCGAAAAATAGCATCCACCCAAACCTGATATTCCAGCTGATGCGATGGCGCGCAGGCTTATCTTCACAGATGCGGAATTTCTGTTAGAGATTGCGTATTTACTTATAGACTTCACCTTCACAGGTTTGTAACTTGTATCTCTAATTCTGATAGTAAAGTTTAATTGCCGGTTGAGAGTTGATGGAAGGGCCAGGGACATTTGCTAAAGCAATGACCTGGCTTTTTCATTTTCACTGCCATCAAAGATACCAACCAGGTAACTTCTCGACAGGATGGCCGGAATAGCCCCTTTGCAGGTATCCTTTTGACCGAACTATAGGCATCAACGATGGCGACATATCAATTCTGACATGTGTCACATCACGAAATAATATCAAAACTGGTGAGCCGGAAAGAATATCCGAAATTCCCGATCTGGAACCCATAGCTGAGAGGAGGATTTAATCAAATGGTATTATTCTTTAGTTCAGGGCATATTGTTTGAATATTCGCTGTCCATAGAGCAAATTATACCTTGGTGAAATAATTCTGGAAAAAAATTCCTTACCTGAAAAAATTGACTTAAATTTATTCTGGATTTAACGTTAATTCCAGATTTTCTACAACTCGCAATTCCACATTGCAACATCACATTTTCATGTCTCAGTTACAACTTTAGGTTTCCTCAAAGGATCTCACATCTCATTCTTTTGATATCAATACATTACATCTCCCATAAAAGAACATTCACATAATGATCAGAAAAGTTAAGTTCTCATAATTAAATAAACCTAGAAAGGAAAAATTATGAAAAAATTAAAACCATTAAGTCAAAATTTCCTGGTCAAACTTTTTACAGTTTTCATATTATTGACCATTACATGCTGTGAACGTTCTTTCCAGGATGAAACAACACTCCCTGATGCTAACATAGAAACAGTTGAATGGATGGATTTATTACAACAATTAAACTTGGAATCAGACATTATCATTGTTGAGAGTGATGCTTCTATTCAGGATGCTATAGACGCAGCAGCACCTGGAGATGCGATCTGTATTGAGCCTGGCTTATATCTGGAAGCCATTAGCATTGATAAGCCAGATATCAGAATAATTGGACTAGAGAGTAAGGCTGACGGATCAGTGATACTGGAAAATCCGACAGGAAATGTAAGAAGTATTAACCAAACGGGAACTCCTATTGAAATTTTCAACATTCAACTGCGGAATTTCATTCAAAATGATTTGGAAATCTCTTCTTTGAAATCAACAAGTCAATTAAAATGCGGAAGACGTTTTAATGTAGAAAGATACGATCTCGGCAATGGCATCGCACACTATGAGATTGATGTACCCATGGGCAAGGGTGAGTTCGATCTGGTTCGCATCCACCGCGTTGTTCGTGAGTGCCGTCCTTACCGTCCTGTTCGAACGCAAGGAGATCTCTTCATGATACATGGTGCGATACAAAATTTCGAAGACATTTTCCTAAACGTTGGAGCTGAGGAGATAAATGCAGAAACTTCATCACCATATTACTTAGCGGCAAATGATATTGATGTATGGGGAATAGATATGGGCTGGACCAGGGTTCCAATGGAAACCAGCGATTTCAGTTTTATGAAGGATTGGGGTGTCGAGCGTGATGTGTGTCATACACGGAAGGCTATGTCCATCGCCCGTCTGATTCGTGGAAAGACCAGGCAGGGGTATTGCCCCATGAACCTGCTCGGATTCAGCTATGGGGTTCATGTTGCTTATGGTACAGCCAGCAAGGAAACCCAGATGCATTGCAGGTGTCGTCGCAATGTAAAAGGCCTTATCCCGGTGGACAGCCCATTCAAATACGCTCCTGAGGATGATGATCTGCGTGATCTTGACTGTATTGCTGCATTAGACCAAAAAACGATGCTTGATGGTGGTTTATACCATAGTGATTGGGGTGTTGGATTTATCTATATGGGTAACCTGGCCCTTGCTGCACCGGATAAGCCTTCGCCAATTCCCCCTTTTGATGGTTTTGGACTTACAAACAGCCAGGCTCTAATGGCTGCAGCGACAGACCATTCAGGAGGTTGGCATTTCTTCGGAGGCACCCCTTTTGAGTTCTATTATTCAGATCCGCTAAGGTTTACCCGCATGGCTGTGGAAGTATCACCTTACATGCCATTTCAAATGTTCTATGAGTTATCCGCTTGCGGTTGCGATAAGGAGGAGTTTGATGTAAGTTTTGATGACCACCTTGAAGAGATCTCAGTTCCCATCCTTTATCTTGGTGGTGGTGGTGGTTCGGGAACCGTAGGACATTACAGCAGCAGCCTTACGGCCAGTACAGACATCACCAATTACACGATAAGCATCCCTGGGACGGTTCCTGAAACCGATTACGGCCATGCTGATCTATGGTTTGGTTATGATGCGGATGTACTTGTTTGGGATGTCTTGCGCCAATGGCTCGTGGATCACTCTCGAAAATAACCGAGAATCATCATTCTATTTCAACATATTCATGATGACGGCGTGATATTCTATTGGATGAAATTCATTTATCTGTTGATGACAGTGCTGATGCCAGTACCTCAAGCAATGACCTGGCTTTTTCATTTTCACTGCCATCAATGATCCCAGCCAGAAATGAGCCCTTGACTATGGCCGGGATGTCTCCGTTATAGGGATCCTTAAAGACCAATCCTGATTCACTGGCAGGATCAATATCTTGCTTGGTGAAGGCCAGGTATTGTTTGGCCATTTCCTGGATTTCTTCTGCACTTTTTCCCTGGATTACAAATAATTTAAATCCGCCTTCATAACCAACAGTGAAAGCAGAATGCAGGAAATCAAAACCGATGAAATTCTCACGGATGTATTGATCTGAATATGGTAACTGTCCGGTTTCAGGAAAGACCGACAGGAGCTGAGGTAATCCAACTTCCTGATCCAGATTCCCGCTGATCTTCTGTCCGATCTTTTGCAGGGCATCCTGGATCTCTGTACCTGAATCGGTAGAGTATAGCTTGACATAGAACTGTCCGTCCAGGAAATTGAGCACACCTTCTTCCAGGTATCCCTGTGAACCTATCTCAACGAACTGGTATTCGGGACTGCGTTCAGCAGAGTATATCCCGTATGCATTTATGGCTGAACTGTGCCGGTAAACTTCTGCATGGATCACCGTTCCTGAAGAATGCTTGTAATCTCCCAGGTGGAGGTCTATAAAATCATAGCTTAAATAGGATTCTGCTGCCCCGTTGATTAGGTCCCAAAGGTTCGTGGGAGTATATACATCTGGAATGACAGTCAGGTTCCAGTCCTTCACTTCAGGGAAACTTACAGCGTCATTCTCAGTAGCCTGGCAGGTAAGGGAAGCAAGTAATGCCAGGCATATCATTGTGAATATATATCTTTTCATTTCTTATGGATTTTCAACAAATGTATCAGGATTTTAGAATATCCTGATACTTAATTATTATAAATTGCGTTTAAATTGCACTTTTTGAGAAGAGAATTATGAGAGTGATCTTGTCAATATTTGTGTTTCTGGTTTTTGCTGTAGCGGGATTTGCCGGCAGTTCCTCAGATAACCCAGGTGAAACCATTGCTGACGCGAGGTACATCTTTGAAGAGCTTGGAAATGAGACCATGTCCTTTGAGGCCTTCGATCTTGAATTCCGGGGCTGGAAGGAAGTGAAGGATTCCATCGGACTGACAGATAATGTTATCTCTGTTTTAGATTTCAGCCAACCGTCTACCAGCAAGAGATTCTACCTGATTGACCTGGATACAAGGCAGGTGATCTTCCAGGATTATGTGGCACATGGAAAGAATACCGGGAACCTGATGGCAGAAAAATTCTCCAATACCCCGCACAGCAACCAGAGCAGTCTGGGGTTCTATAAGACAGGAGAAACTTATTTCGGGAAACATGGCCTCTCCCTGAGGCTTGATGGTTTAGAGAAAGGCATTAATGATAGAGCAAGGCAGAGGGCCATTGTGATCCATTCCGCGAAATACGCAGAAGAATCATTCATTAAAAAATATGGCAGGCTGGGCAGGAGCTTCGGCTGCCCTGCACTACCCTCCGGAAATTATGAGGAAATCATAAAGCTGATCAAAGGGGGCACCCTGCTGTTTATATACTTTCCGGAATCCCGTTACCTTGAAAATTCAAGCGTTTTAAACTAGTTTTTTTTACTTGCCGCCTTAATTTAATGCAGTAGGAAATGAAAGCGACTGCCCTACTTTTCGTTATTGCCATCCTCGTTTTCCCATTGACCGTATGCCCTGCCCAGACGACAGCGGAGGGTTCCGTGCAGGAAAACATACAAGGATATATCACTGACCTGGAAGGATCGGGAACCCTTAAACTGGGAAAACAAAAGATCATCCGGAATGAAGTCATTACCAACCTGTACAAGAATGAAAATTACCAGCCTGTCTGGGGAAATGCAGGCAACAGGAAGGATCTCATCAAGGTTCTGGAGGATTCTTATTTCGAGGATCTTAACCCCAAGGATTATCACATAGATTTCTTAAAGGAACATGACCTGAAGCTGGAGAACGGAGTGCGCGTTTCAATGGAGGATTATGCCATCGCCGATATTGTGATGACAAATGCCGTACTGACCTATGCATTTCACATGATACAGGGGAAGGTCCACCCGACCGCACTGGACCCGAACTGGAATTACAGCACGAGACCCATGCCCGACGATGTGGAATTCAAGCTGATGGAACTACTCCAGACAAAAACCCTAAAAGAGGGGTTAGATAATATCCGGTCCGAGATGCCGCTTTACCATGAGTTGCGAAAATGGTTTGCATATGGTGATTCACTTCAGAAAGCCGGAGGCGATATAGAACCCATTGAATATCCGGGTGCACCGCTGAGACTGGGAGATTCTTCCCGGGCAGTGGCCATCCTGAAGCACCATTTGACCCCGTACGGATATATTTTCAGCAACCCGGACAATGAAAAATTTGATAAAGAACTGGAGGAGGCCATCATTGATTTTCAGACTTTCAACGGCCTGGGAGCGGACGGGATCTGCGGCAAGCAGACCTACAAGGCATTGAACATTTCAATCGATGAGCGTTTGGATATCATACGGGTAAATATGGAAAGATGCCGCTGGATCAACAATGACTTACCGCAGGAATTTGTGCTGGTCAATATTGCGGACTATCGCCTGTATATTTTCAGGGACAGACAGATCGATTATGAATGCAGGGTTGTAGTTGGCAAGGAGTTCCATGAAACACCCGTTTTCACTTCCGATATTAAGTATATTGTCTTCAATCCCACCTGGACCGTCCCCTACTCCATTTCATCCAAGGAAATACTTCCCAAATTAAAAAAAGACCCCAACTACCTGCAGAACCGGAACATGACCCTGCTCAGGGGAAGTGAGGTAATCAATCCTTCTACTGTCGATTTCAGCAATTATTCACAAAAGAATTTCCCGTATACCATCAGGCAAGAGCCAGGTCCAAACAATGCATTGGGACTGGTAAAATTCATGTTTCCCAATAAATATGCAGTTTACCTTCATGATACCCCCTCAAAATCCTATTTTGAAAGATCTGAAAGGGCATTCAGCCACGGATGCGTAAGGGTGAAGGATCCGCTTGTTCTGGCAGAAATACTGCTTGAGGACAAGGGCTACAACAGCGAAAAGATTGCATCGGTCATCAAGTCAAAGAAGCTTCCAGAATGTAAATCTTTCAAAGCCGATGCCGGTAATGCTGATGTACTGGACCTGCTATGAGAACCAACTTGACGGCAGCATTTACTTTTTCAGGGACCACTACGGCAGGGACAAGAAAATCCTGAGTGAATTGAAGAAAAAAAGGTAGATCAGGCACTAGGTAATAAAATCCTCCGGTATATCTTTGAGCCTGGATATCTTGTATTTCCATATAGCATCGTAAGCTAGCATACGTCAATGATGACAATTTATAGAAGCTAGGAGGAGATTATTTCCCGGATAGTTTCATCTCTTGCTCTATCTGCTCCCTCTCCCTCTGTATCTCCTGTTCTAGCTGTGTTGTAGTTGGTAGATACATCAAGTATTTAGAGGCAAAGATCTGCTTACTGTCCTTAAGCAGGCTGTATTTCACGATGGTTCTGTTCTTTTCAGTGCACAAAATAAGCCCTATGGTTGGGTTATCCCCAGGTTGTTTCAACTTATCCTCAAAGAGCCGCACATAAAAATCCATCTGTCCTATGTCCTGGTGTGAGAGCTTTTCTGTTTTCAATTCAATAAGTAAAAAACATTTGAGAATAAAATTGTAGAAAACCAGATCAATAAAGAAATGATCGTTGTCTACTGAGATCCGATATTGTCGGCCTACGAATGAGAAACCATTTCCCAACTCAAGTATAAACTGTTGCAGCCTCTCGATTAATATGGATTCTAATCCGGATTCCGACAGGTTATTCTGTTCTTTTACTTTAAGAAACTCCAGCACTAAAGGGTCCTTAATAATACTGCCAGCTTGCATGGTTTCATTATCCTTTACGGTATCCTGCATGAGCCTTTTCCTGTCATTGCTCATGAGTAAGCGCTCGAAGTATAACGAGTTGATTTGTCTTTCCAATTGCCTGGTGCTCCAATTACCGGTTATTGCCTCCTTTAAATAGAACTCTCTGGCATTTTCTTTTTCAACCTTCAGTAAGATCCGGTAGTGGGTCCAGGACAATTCGTCACGCAGTGCGTGACGTTTTTCAAAGGCCCGGTAAAACTGTCTCATGTACTTCAAATTGGTTTCTGTAAATCCTTTTCCAATTCCTTCGTGAGCTTGACAGAAAGCTCTTTAATTAATACGCTACCATATGCTGCCCGGTCTTTTCCTTTTTGTTCTTCTTCCACGATTTCCTTCCCTATATTCCAATAGGCCCGTAACATTTCAGTATTAGCTGTACGATAGACCTTGTTTCGAGATTCCTTAAGTATCTTTTGGATTTTTTTCAGAAGTCTGCCAGTGTTCAGGGTTAAGTCCTTGTTCATATCATTGGATATAATTCTTGCAATTAATCCGATTCTAACATGTCTTAATTGCATGCAGGTTGATATATCAGCCAATTATGTAAGAATTTTCAAAGACTTCTTATGTTTTAACAAGAACTTAAAAAATCAGCCGGAAGATAGTGACGAAAAAAGGAAAAGATATCGGGTGTTACTAAACCCCGAAAAATCCTCAGTGAATTAAAGAGAAAGAGGTAGATCAGGCCTTAGGTTATAAAGTCCTCCGGGACATCTTTCAACCGGGATACCTTGCCTATCCGTTCGGCAACATTGAACCCGCTGCTGCAAGTGACAGTACAGCCCGGGCAACCCTTACATGGATCTGCATCGACCCCGTATTCATCCAGGATCTCCCTGCCTTTTTCTAGGTTACCGTAGGCATAGGTGTACATGTAGGCACGCATTAGGTCTGTCACAGGCAGGTCCCTTCGGCACTGGGTCTGGCAACCAGTGCAGCCGTTACAGTAAAAGCCAGTATGTTCGGCGCCAGCCAGCAGGCTTTCTGCTTCTTCATCCGACATCTCCAGTCCATTCATGATCTCGAGATCGGTCTGCAACTCGCTGAACTTTGTGAAACCCGGTATGGAGGTAGCAATGTGAGGATTCTGATAGACCCACTTCAGGGCTGCCAAACCATCTACCGGTATCTTTTTTTCCTCATCATGAAACCCACCGGCCATGGTCTTCATGGCAATGAATCCCAATCCTGCAGCGGCTCCCTCTTCTATGGCATCCATCAGGTCCTTGTCATCTTTCATGGTAAAATTAATGGCCACCAGTACTACTTCATGAACGCCTCCCTCGATGGCAGCACGGATCACCTCAGCCTGGTTTTTATGGGTGGATACGCCTAAATGTTTTGCCTTCCCTTCCTGCTTTAATTGTTTGAGCACAGTTAGTATGTCCTCATTTAGAAGGGTTTCCCGGGAGGAAGCCAGATGATGATAGAAAATATCCACCTGATCCATCTGAAGACGTTCCAGGCTTGTGTCTGCCATTTCCCTGAATTCCTCTTTGGTAAATTCGGGTCCCAGTTTACCCGTTTTTCTGTCAATCCCGGGAGGGATGACCTTGGTGCCTATGATAAACGAATCCCTGGGTATGTCTTTGAAAAATTCACCCAGCATTTCTTCATTTTTACCACGCTGGTAGCCATGGGCCGTATCGAACAGTTTGATACCTGAATCATAGGCGGCTTTTACAATATTAGGAGTATCGGCCCGCATGACCCCCATACTCAGGACAGGAACCTCAATGCCAGTGTTTCCAAGCGTGCGTGTGATCATTTCAGTGCCCGTCCTAGCCGAACCAGCTTTAACACTGCCTGATACGATCATTCCGGATGCACCGAACAGTGATGACTTCAGAAAATTTCTTCGATTGAATGTTGCCATGGTCTTTATGGTATTTATTACTTCATAAAAGTAAGCATGTAAGAAGGATTACAAATTTAATTAATTGTTAAAGTTTAAAAGTATTTATTTAGACTAAATCAATATAAAGATAATGCTAAAATTTCTACCTCCTC
>CAVYEL010000002.1:0-381476 GCA_963767555.1 uncultured Bacteroidaceae bacterium
GCACCTCATTCGAAGTCAAATCATCTTCCCGTCCAGACGGGAGCTGATACGGTAGAACCGTGGGATTTTAAATTTCCATCATCCGTCATATCCCTGTTGTGATAAATGCGCAGGAGAAAATACCTGGCGCTTGAATCTTGAATCACAGAAATTCCAAACGATTTCTGTCTTATTACCTTCAAGCAGGATTTCTGCTGCAACTTCAACATCATCTTCTCCACCGGAGTGGTCACGCAGAATCTGGATGCATCTTGTCATTTCCTGACGGGAGTTCCTGGTGTTGACTTTGATATAAAAATTGAACATGTCAGGACTCTCTAATATTACCCCATGATAAAGCCATTAACCGAATATCGAAGCTCCACACCTTCAACCCAGGATGCAAAAGTGCGGCGTTGTCGCATCGCTCGAGTGATTGCTTCCTGTCAATTCCGGAGCCAGTACAAGGTTGGGGGAGGGGGTTGATACTAAGACTCATTCAAGAAGTTGTGATTATCCGACACTCCAATGGGTGATACCTCCAGCCCTTATTTAATGCCCTGATATAGGCATCCCATCTGATGGGACCATACCCTTGTATGTATTCAAATGTGCTGACTAACTTGACGATTACAGAATCAATATGGTCCCAGTCATTATATTCACCGGGGCCGGGATGATTAAAGCCGGCTACCACAAATCCTTTATCGCCATGAGTCTCTGCTGATTTCAGCCAGTTATAGAATTCAGGAATACTCCAATTGGCTTCAGGCCAGGGAGGTGCCGGTCCACGTTGGCCATGATCGGCGTTTACATATTCGGATGAATGAATCACATTGATATGCCCCCTTCCTCCATCATCCGGTGTATTGCGACTGTATTCGAAACCGTTCAATGCTACAAAGTCAGGATAATCATTGTATTTATCCGCCGTCTTCTGCATGATCTGCAAACCGGATTGTCTATGGAAACCGGTTGTAAAGTGGGTTCCTGAGAGTGGTCCGAAATAACATAGAAGTCGTATCCGATATTCATAGCCCTTTCAAAATGGTTGTCAGGGAGCCCTTGCCGATTGGTATAATCTTCCGGATCCAGGCTAATCGTATTATAATCCTTGAAGTCCATTCCTGGCGGAACAATCCAGTCCGGATGAAATTCAGTGGGATCAGAAAGGTCCGAAATCCCTTTTACACGGTGTGCACCATGCGTCCAGGTATAGATGGTATGTGAATGGTTGTTTCCCCGGTAGATGTTAAAATATGAAAGGGATTGTTGCTGCTCCTCTGCATAACTGACTTCATCCTCACCGGTGGTTTGGCCTTTTACATCAGAAGGACTTTTGCAGGAAATGAGTACGGTAACGAAAACAATCGAATAGAGTAAATGTTTCGTATGACTTTTCATGGTTGTTTATATTGACTTTGTATGATTCCCTAAATCAGCTACGCCTGGTTATAGCGTTTTCTAGTATAAATCTACGAAATAAGTAAGAAATGTTTCCGGGTGCAGGTTGCTGGATCCAATACCATTTTCAAGTCTCAAGATAGCTACAATATTTGCTCCTTTGTGTTTATTCCTTTCTTTTTCATAATTTATGGGATAACTTCATCATCTGCCCCATAAACCTCTTAAGCCATGAAAAGAAGAACATTTTCCAGGACCCTTTTATCCTCTCTCGGTCTGCTCACCCTCGCCAGGCCTTCCCTGTTTGCCTATTCGGGCAGAGAAGATTTGCGGGGGAGCCAGGACGATAAACCGGCTCCGACCTACGCCAACTATCCCTACGGTCCCCACGAACGGCAGGTATTCGATATCTGGCTGACTGCTTCGAAAAACGGCGAGCCTTCGCCAGTTGTCATATACATTCACGGGGGAGGATTTCGAGGCGGAGACAAGAGCACCATTCAGGCTTCGTCAATCGAACAATTTGTGGAGGCGGGTCTATCAGTCGCTGCGATCAACTACCGGCTATCCGATGTGGGGCCATATCCCATCATGATGGAAGATGCAGCACGTTGTTTGCAGACGATCAGAAGTTGTGCCGGGGAATGGGATTTGAATCCGGAACAAGTTGCCTGCTACGGAGGATCCGCCGGCGCGGGTATCTCTCTCTGGTTGGGATTTCACGATGACCTGGCTGATCCGGATAGTGAGGATACGGTGGCAAGGCAATCCACCCGCATAACCGCCGCGGCGACGATCAATGGCCAGCCTACATATGACATTCATACTTTCCGCGAATGGTTTGGCGTTCCCGATCTAATAAATCACGAAGCGCTCTACCCGATGTATGATGTAACAGCTGATTCAGAATGGGACTCCAAACGGGTGAGAAAACTGATGAAAGATGCATCTCCAATCACCCATCTGACAAAAGACGATGTTCCTGTTTACATGACTTACAGGCGAGGCCATGTTCCGGTTGACAAAAATACTGCTCAGGGAGTCTGGGTGCATCACCCCGAATTGGGTCTCCGATTGCAGGTAGCAATGAGAAAACTGGGTTTGGAATGTGAAGTGGATTATCCCGGCCACCCGGTTGCCAGATATGAAAGCCTGGAGGCCTTTCTCATCTCGAAGCTAAAGGATTAGCAACCGGTTTTGTGAATAATCGGACAATCCTGTAATATTGACGTGATCCTCAATAAGGAATGATGGCATTAATGATTTAATTACAGGTATACGGCCCGTGAACGGAGGTTACCTTGAAATTTTCTTCCGAATCATCGAGAATATAGATCATGTAGCTGTTTCCGCCGGGTGCTACACGAATGACAATATGCCCCTGCCTGCTTTTCATCTGGTCGATGCGCGATCCGATAACGGTATGTGTTTCTTCCATTACGTTGGTGGAAAAAACATCACGTGGACCCGGATAAGTCCGGGATGAAGCCATCCTGGTTAGGACCGAAGGGGAAGGATGACTGGGTGCCCAGCTCTGGATGATATGCACCCGTGGCCTGACCGCCTGGAGAAAAATGGTACCCATGGCATCATAATAAGCGTGGTGATTTGTTTCACAAACATCAACAGGACCGGTAACCAGGCCTACAGGCGTTTCTATGTCTTCCCAGGAGCCAGGTGCACCGGTCGTAATATCGCCTCCGTTGAAATAATCAAATTTCCCGTATGACAGCCGGAAAGCACAGCAAAGCTTGTTTTCGCCGGGATACGCTGAAGTTTCCAGGTTTTTCAACAGGGGAAAATGGTTACGTTCATTATTGCCTGTACCCGTCCATACATGTCCATTGGCAGCGATGTTGCGAACTTCAAAATCAGGGTATAGATCCGGCTGGTTAAGTAACACAAACTGATCATTCACTCCGACATTGAACTGTTCCACAATCATCCCATCTTTTTCAACACCCCACTTTGCGAATTCTATATAATTCCGGATCCCATCAGCACCCGATTCCCTTGGCCAGTTATACATGGGCCAGCCCCGGTCAACCAATTTCCCGAAAGAAATATATTCGGCCACTTCGGTGATCCCTGTCAGTTTGAAAGGCCCTTTTTTTGAAGTTTTGGCTCCGGGAAAAGTCTCGCCCATATGGTCACCATGAAAATGGGTCAGCAAAACATAGTCGAGTTTCTTTTCTGACTGATCTCCTATGAAATGCAGGATATACCTCGAAATCCATTCACCGGGCGTACGGCTGTCGTTGGGTTTTGCATCTGTCACACGCGGTTTGGGCCGCCTGGTCGCACCTGCATCGACCAGCATCGTAGTACCGTCGGGAAGGAAAAACAATGCTGATTCCCCCTTGCCGGTATTGATGTGATGTATATCAAGTGTCCCTTTTGTCCATCCTGGCAGAACTTCCCCGACCTCTGGTTGTGCCTTACCTGGTAGAGTCATAGCCAGGAAAACGCACATCAAAAGTGATTGCAGGCAAACAGCTTTGAATGAAATAGAATTTTGTTTCATTTGCTTAAATTTTATGAATATTTGCCCTGATATCCCGCATCAGAAGAGAGCGGGTTTTACGGACAACTTGAATAAAAGTACGAAAATACCCTTTGCCCGACAGCCGAACTTGCAGGGAAAAGATCATTTTACCAGCGGTAACCTTTCAATTGTCTACACTTCATCCTTGTAGCGGGAAGCATTTGTTCGATTGTGATACTGCTTCGCAATATGGACCCGGAATCAATTCACAGGAAGCTGAAGAACCTTGTCCCGGCGAGGTCGAGCGGGATTGTCATTACCCTCATAGCAATACGGTCCCCCGAAACAGGTTTTCATCGCAACGATCCCGGTTCCAGCAGCACTGGCTTTTTTCAGCTCTGAGATCAGGGATTCCTGGTCCCACGAATAATCCCTCACATTGGGTTTGTTGTATCCGCCGTGGGGATTGAAGGCAAGCATCATTACATCGTAAAATAGTTCAGCGTGCAGACAATGATAATAACACAGCCTTTTTGGTTCGTTTTCTAAAAGTTGGTATTAATTTTAGAAAATGAAACGGAGAAAGTTTATACTAAAGACCACCAGAGGAGGCACATTTACCCTGTTGTCTGTTACGGGGATCCTTGGAAGTGCCACACAAAATCTCAAATCACCAACGGATTCTATTCGCCGTTTCAATGCCGGAGATAAATACTGGCAGGACCTTACGAGCATTGAGGATGTGCTTAAGGCATATCCTCAGCGTATTGAGGGACTCATGAACGATCTTGATCCTGGGAGGCCGGAGCTTTCCGGAGTGCGGAGGGCATGGAATAAAGGTGATACCGTAGCGGCATGTAAAGCCCTGCTAGCACACTACAGAGATACCGGTCAGGTTGATTGGTTGAGAAATCCCACGATCAACAAAAACGAAGAAACCCTGAAGCTGGCTGATGAGATCCTCGGTGACATATACCATGGTTACGGGGACAAGGGAATAGTGCCACGACTACCCGATGGTCACGTGGATTGGACGCACAGGGGGCCGAACAACGACCGTCAGTTTGCAAACCGGATCAACCGGCATGCCCACCTGGATGCATTGATGCATGCTTATTGGACATCAGGAAACAAGGCGTATTTGCAGCGGATTGACCTTGATCTGAGGGACTGGTTTATTGCCTCCGGTGGAGAACCCTCAAAGGAAAGGTTCGGTACTTCACACCTTGAGCCCGCACTCCGGATCCCCATTTGGGCCAGGCTTTTTTATGGATTACAGGAGGAGGATGAATTTCATCCTGCCACCCGCCTGCTGATGTTGACAACGGTTGCCGGGCATGCTGAGTACCTGTTAAAAAATACGGGACGTAATAATTGGGTGGCGATGACACAGAACGGCGCATTAACATGCGGAATTTGTTGGCCGGAGTTTACGCGTTCCAATACCTGGCGTACCCAATCCCTTGAACGTTTGCAGGAGAATGCCGATAACTCGGTCTATCCCGACGGAGCACAGAAAGAATTAACGGCGACCTATCACATGGTATCGCTGCGCAATTATGTACAGGCATTCGAATTGATGAAGAATGCAGGACAGGAGATACCCCAGCGCTTTGCGGGGACAGTGGAAGGGATGTGGACCTATTTCGCATATGTATTGCGTCCCGACGGAACTCCACTGTTGAACAATGACTCAGATCTCAATCCGCAGATAGAAAGATTGACAGAAGCTGCTTCACTCCATGATCGTCCGGACTGGTTGTACATTGCCACCAATGGCAAAAAAGGACGGCAACCTGAAGGATCTCCTTCCCGTTGCTTCCCCTGGGCAGGACATCTTATCAGCCGCAATGGCTGGGATGCCAATGCACACTGGAGTTTCTTTGATGTGGGTCCGTCGGGAAGCGGACACCAGCATTTTGATTTCGGCCATATTTCGATCAATGCCTTTGGCCGCCATTTGCTTGTCGATTCCGGACGCTTTGCATACCAGGGGAGAATTGCCGAACGTTTCCACCGCTCATTGGCAAAGCATACCCGTGGCCACAATACCATCCTGGTCGACGGCCAGGGTCAGGGTATAGAACCCAGGATTGTTAAAGAGCCCTTGCAGGAAGATCTGCACTGGAAAGTAGAGGAGGCGTATGATTTTATCCGGGGCAGTTGGGAGGATTATGACAATGTAGAGGGAAAGTTGACCCATTACCGGTCCATGCTCTATCTCCGCAACAGAGGATGGATCATCGTAGACCGCATTGAGACCGACCGATCAAGAAAACTGAATCCTCTATGGCACTTCCATCCGGAATGTGAAGTTCGCACTGCCGGATTGAGGGTATCCACCCTGAACGATATGGGCAACCTTAATGTAACCCCGCTTGGTTCGATTGATTGGGAAGTTGAACTTGTCAAAGGACAGGATAAACCCCATCCCCAGGGATGGTACAGCGAAAGATACGGAGAATATGAACCATCTCCCTGTGCTGTCTATACGGGTCAGGTCAGCGGTTCTGCTACATTTGCCTGGCTCCTGTGGCCCGGTAAAAATGAAGTCCAGACTCCCCGGGGCCTCCTCGAAGAGGCCAATGAGTCCGGAGTTACCATCACCCTGACAGAAGCAGACGGGATGCCGAAGACCATTCGCATCCCGTTAAAGGAAGGCAGCATCAATCTGTAATACCGGGTCAGGTCTTTCGATGGTACTAAGGTCACTCTAGCGGAGCTGCGAACACTTCCTCAGTTCCTCTTGCCATTTACCGACAAATTGTTCCAGCATTTTAAGATGCTTTTGAGCATCTGAATAGCGTACATAATTCCAGTTTTGAGCTGTGAGGTAGCTTGTCAAACAAAATATTAAAGTTGTGAAGACGAAAATAGAAATGATAGATTGTCTCATGATTATCCAAACAGAGGATTTGTTTGTTGAATATCCTTGAACCTTTAGTAACTTGCTTCCTTTCAGCAATATACATCCAATGATTGAAAGATTTGAACTTAAAGGTAGATGGAGGTTACCTGGAGGGGAGAACTGGGCCTATTAATCTTTACCACCCTTCAGAGTGATGAGCACCACTCCGTTGGACCCTCGGGAACCATATATGGCAGAACTTCCATCCTTGATGATGCTGATGTGCTTGACCTGGCAGGGATCAAGGTGACCGATGTAATCCGTGGGAATGCCATCGACCACATACAATGCTTCGTTGGATCCGTTGATTGAATTCACCCCGCGGATATAAACTGCTCCGCCTTGCACATTCACACCCGCAAAACGGCTGGAGATCGCATCTGCGATGGTCGAGTAATTGCAGAAGTTATTCATAAACTGCTCATATTGTGTAATGGCAATGGTCAGATCATGCTCACTCATGTACCCGTAACCAACGGCAATTTTACGGTTTCTTGGCGTATCAATGAATTCAAGGTCGAATGCTACTTCGTCCATGCTCTCGTCCACTTTTTGCTTCGTAGAGTTGAATGGCTTTGCTTTCACGATAACCACATCATCGTTCATGCAGACCAGGTCAAATTGTCCGAGTGAATCGGACAACACGGAAGTTTTTGCTTTTTTTGCCACCACTTCAACGTTTGCCACTGGCATGTTATTGAAGGCGGTCAGTTTTCCATGGATCACACGATTCTGGGCAAAAGCCCCAATCACAAATACTAAGCAGGTCAGTAGGGCAATTAAACGTTTCATAATCGGAGGTATGAATACCGCGAAGATACGAAACAATTACCATAGCAGTCAATTGGTCGCTTGTGGATCGGAGTGCAAGGATCTGTCTAAATTTATCAATCAGAAGTTTTTCCTATTTGTGAACATCCCTTCATAAAAAGCTATTGCTAAAAAGAATCTTCTGATTTTATCTAATATCCTATCTATTGATACATTGCTTTTGAAATATTTAACTTGTTATTTACCATTTACACCTGATTTTCCTTCTTGATCATATCGATTAACCCATCGATATAGGGTTGATCGTGAAACACCTAGTTTTATTGACGCTTTTGTAATGGATCCTAGATCCTGATAGGTTTTGAGCCAGTTTTCTCTCGCTCGAATCTTTCTTTCATTATCGTTCATTTTTGAAAGATAGACAATGAATTTAGAAAGTGTAATATTTCGCACCCTCATGGACAAACCAGTACTATTTTAATAGACACCTCAGTGCCTCAAAGGGAGTTTTACCATTAAAAGCACCATGAGGATTGATGAAGAATGCAGGACAGGAGATACCCCGGCGCTTTGCGGGGACAGTGGAAGGGATGTGGAGCTATTTCGCATATATATTGCGTCCCGACGGCACTCCACTGTTGAACAATGACTCAGATCTCAATCCGCAGATAGAAAGATTGACAGAAGCTGCTTCACTCCATGATCATCTGGACTGGTTGTACATAGCCACCAATGGCAAAAATGGACGGCAACCTGAAGGATCTCCTTCCCGTTGCTTCCCCTGGGCAGGACACCTAATCAGCCGCAATGGCTGGGATGCCAATGCACACTGGAGTTTCTTTGATGTGGGTCCGTCGGGAAGCGGACACCAGCATTTTGATTTCGGCCATATTTCGATCAATGCCTTTGGCCGCCATTTGCTTGTCGATTCCGGAAGCTTTGCATACCAGGGGAGAATTGCCGAACGTTTCCACCGCTCATTGGCAAAGCATACCCATGGCCACAATACCATCCTGGTCGACGGCCAGGGTCAGGGTATAGAACCCAGGATTGTTAAAGAGCCCTTGCAGGAAGATCTGCACTGGAAAGTAGAGGAGGCGTATGATTTTATCCGGGGCAGTTGGGAGGATTATGACAATGTAGAGGGAAAGTTGACCCATTACCGGTCCATGCTCTATCTCCGCAACAGAGGATGGATCATCGCAGACCGCATTGAGACCGACCGATCAAGAAAACTGAATCCTCTATGGCACTTCCATCCGGAATGTGAAGTTCGCACTGCCGGATTGAGGGTATCCACCCTGAACGATATGGGCAACCTTAATGTAACCCCGCTTGGTTCGATTGATTGGGAAGTTGAACTTGTCAAAGGACAGGATAAACCCCATCCCCAGGGATGGTACAGCGAAAGATACGGAGAATATGAAGCAGCTCCCTGTGCTGTCTATACGGGTCAGGTCTTTCGATATAGTAAGGTCACTCTGGTGGAGCTGGAGGGAGTCGAACCCTCGTCCAAACAAGAAACAAATATGGTTTCTACATGCTTATCCGTTTATTAGTTGTCGGGATCAGGCTGGCAAGCGGCAGCCGACCTGAACCTTATTCCCTTGAGAGTTCGCTTTGGCCCCGGGAAAGGGCGTCCGGCTATCCTGGTTTGAACGGTACCCCATATACAGTAACCAATCTGGAGCAAATTACTGCGGGATATCTCGCCCCTAACCACCTAGGGTAAGGGATAAAGCTTTCATCCATCTAATGGATTAAGCAGCGAGAGCAAAGTTATTATTGCCTATTGTTGTTCGAGATCTGGATTAACGAGCTACATCTCAAAGCTCGGCATGCTTACATACCCATTTTACCTGCTGTCAAAACCAATCAGCCCCGGGAAGGCATGAGTGTGGGTGTGTGGTGTGGGTGTGATTGGGCAAGAGAGTGTGTGACGCGCATAAAGCGAATACAAAAGTACAAATTTTGTACCAATTAGATGCTCATAAGCCAGTAATACAGGGGGCGCTTGAACATTTTATTCCTATTTAGAAAAGAAAAACCACTGCCCGTATAAATGAATTACCTCGGCCCGGAGCCGCACCAGCAATACCCGGAAATAAGATTATATTTGTTTTACATGAAACCCAAAGCACACAAAGTATACATTGCAACAATGGTTGTGATCGTAATAGCGGTCCTGGTTTATTTGGTCCGCAACGGATTTACGTTTTACAATACCAGCCTGGAGGAAAGGTTTTATCATCCTGATTACGATTCCCTTAAGCCCAGTGGGATCTGGGGCCATGGAATGGGCATATTTGGAACCCTGTTTATGGTGATTGGGGTATTGGTTTATATGATGAGGAAACGGATGCGACCAATGATGCGGCTGGGCAAAATAAAGCACTGGCTGGAGTTCCATATTTTCCTTTGCGTATTGGGACCTGTTCTTGTCCTTTTTCATACATCCTTTAAGTTCGGGGGACTGGTATCCATAAGTTTCTGGAGTATGGTGGCCGTTTTCCTCAGTGGCATCATCGGCCGGTTTATTTATTTGCAGATCCCCAGGTCAATTGAAGGGCGGGAGCTGAGCCTGAATGAGATCAGGGACATGAAATCTGATATCGGCATCATTCTGAAAACCAAATTTTCCCTGGATCAGGAAAGTATTGAAACTATTCTTGAAACTACCCGTATAACGGGAACCCCCAACCATTTTAAGCCAGGCGTTTTGTATTTCCGGAAAAACCGGGAAGACCGTTTGAAAGTCCGCCGCATAAGGGTGGCCTTGAAAAAAAGCAAACTATCACGGGTCCAGCGATCCAGGGTAATAAAATTGGTGAAAAATGAAATTTCAATTAACCGCAGAATTGACAGGTTGCAAACCATGCAAAATCTTTTTAAATACTGGCATGTGGTTCATTTACCATTTGCCCTTTTAATGCTGATTATCATGGTAATTCATGTAGCGGTAACCATTGTTTTTGGCTATAGGTGGATTTTTTAATCCAGCAGTGTAAAATATAATTCCCGGTAATTAAGTTTTATTAGGGAATTTAAGAGATGCGTATAATTTATAACGGGCAGGAGTAATCAGACAAATGGAGTTATTGATCGAAAAAATCCTTATTTATGGATCTGTACTGATCCTTTTCGTTGCGGTTGTAGCCATTTATCTGCGCAAAATGAAGCGGGAATCAAGGGAGGTAGAGACAAAAATTGCAAAGGCCAAAAAGGAGGGTTTACATGAACCCGTATCCCTGCATCCTGTGGTCGATGTGAACAGCTGCATCAAGACCGGTGCCTGTATCATGGCATGCCCTGAAAAGGATATCCTGGGAATTTTAAATGGGAAGGCAACCACCATCAATGCATCCCGTTGTATTGGACATGGTGCCTGTTTTCATGCTTGTCCTACCCAGGCCATTTCACTTTGTATTGGCACTGAAAAGCGGGGAATAGAATTGCCTCACGTAAACCAGACTTTTGAAACCAATGTACCAGGTATTTTTATTGCAGGGGAATTGGGTGGTATGGGATTGATAAAAAATGCCGTTGAGCAGGGAAAGCAGGCAGTTGAAAATATAGTCCAATCCGCTGAATCTAACCATGAAGCAACACATGATCTTATCGTTGTGGGAGGGGGGCCTGCCGGGATCTCAGCTTCCCTTACAGCCAAAAAACACGGGCTGAGATTTTCCACGCTTGAACAGGATACCCTGGGAGGGACTGTTTTTACCTTTCCGCGTGCTAAAATTGTGATGACCTCGCCCATGGACCTCCCTCTTTTCGGAAAGGTTAAGCTGTTTGAAACCCGTAAATCCGAATTGCTTGATCTCTGGGGAAAGGTGCTGGGTAAAAATGAGATATCCATCAGGGAAAACGCCAAGGTTGAGTCCGTGTCCAGGGTGAACGGGCATTTCAGGATAGAAACCCTGAACGGAGAGGAATTCACATCAAAGTACGTACTGTTGGCGATTGGCCGCAGGGGCAGTCCCAGGAAACTTAATATCCCGGGTGAATCGATGGAGAAAGTGGCATACAGGCTCATTGAGTCGGAACACATTCAGGATAAAAACATTGTGGTTGTAGGGGGCGGTGACTCTGCCATTGAATCCGCCTTATTGCTGGCTGATAATAACAATGTTACCCTTTCGTATCGCAAGGATGTATTTCAGCGGATCAAGCCTAAAAATAATGAACGTATTAATGGAAGCCATCAGTAAGGGCAGGATAGATGTCAGGTTTAATTCCAACCTTGAGCTTATCGATGAAAGTGAGGTTGTTATTTCTGAGGGTGGGAGTGGGCAAAGTCCAACTTGAAAAATGACCTTGTTTACATCATGGCAGGCGGTGAGCTGCCCACTCAGTTTTTGGAAAAAATGGGTGTTAAGATCACCAAGAAATTTGGGGAAACCGTATTAAAACACAAATGATTTTCTACCCGAAATGTAGACTGGAATAAATGAAGAAAGGGATTGAATATATAACCCTGATCAGCCTGAGTTTATTGATCCTTTTGCTGCTCGTATCGGCACAGATCTCACCGGGCAAACTTGCTGAATCCCATGCTCATCTTGAAGGGATTGTCCAATTGCACTAAATGCCATGTTCTGGGTGAAAAAGTGACCAATGAAAAGTGTCTGGATTGCCATAAAGAAATTGCCATAAGGATCAAGGCAGGAAGGGGATATCACGCTTCAGATGAGGCCCGGACAAAGGATTGTATTGAATGCCATAGTGACCACCATGGCAGAAAATTTCAGATGATCCACTTCGATGCCGATAAATTTGACCATACCCTGACCGGTTACAACCTGCACGATGCGCATGCTGAATTGAGCTGCAGAAATTGCCATAAACCTGAGTTTATAACAGATCCGCAGCTTAAGTCAAAGTCTTCAACCTATCTGGGACTTGACCAGAAATGCCTCTCATGCCATGGTGATTACCACCAGGGCACACTTTCTTCTGATTGTTTTTCCTGTCATGATTTCAAGGTATTCAGGCCAGCTTCAAAATTTGAACATCAGAATACCAGGTTCAAATTACGCGGGAAACATGCCGATGCTGAATGTGTAAAATGTCATAAGGTATCTCTCCATAATGGGACAGAAATGCAGGAATTTGCCGGTGTACCCTTTAAGAATTGTACAAGTTGCCACAAAGATGTTCATGATAATAAATTCGGGCAAAATTGCAGTCAATGCCATTCCGAAGTGAGCTTTCTGAAGATCAAGCAATTGAATAACTTTAACCATTCCCAGACCAATTTCCCACTGATGGGAAAACATCAGTTTGTTAGCTGTGCCAGCTGTCATAAAACCGGGTATACATCGGCTGTCAAATATAATCAATGCGTTGATTGCCATGCAGATTACCATAACAGGCAATTTGCCGTCCAGGGCCGTTCACCCGATTGTTCAGATTGTCATAGCACCCTGGGCTTTGAACGGTCTGATTTTACCATTGAAAGGCATAACCAGGCTGCATTTAAGCTGACAGGGGCCCACCTGGCAACACCCTGTTTTGCCTGTCATAAAAAAAGTGACAGGTGGAGTTTCAGGGAGATAGGGATGGACTGTATTGATTGTCACAGTGACATCCATGAACCGTACCTGGATAAAGCATATTATGAGGAATCAAGCTGTGCGGGCTGCCACAGCAGCAATAGATGGAGTGAGATTGATTTTGATCATTCAAAAACAAGTTTTGAACTGGAAGGTGCCCATCTCAGCCAATCATGCAGATCCTGTCATTTCAGTACAGATGGTGACGGGATCCAACACCAGCAATTCTCTCAGTTATCATCAAGCTGTGTAAGCTGTCACCAGGATATACACAATGGTCAGTTTGAGGAAATGGGTGGCGCAAATTGTCTGAATTGCCATGGGTATGCTGACTGGACGGCAAGCAAATTTGATCATGACCAGACCGCATTCAAGCTGGATGGACAACACAAGGATCTTGCCTGTATACAATGTCATAAACCGGTAGCCAGGGCAGGAATTACATACACAGCATACAAACTAAAAAATTACGCATGCGAATCCTGCCATTAACACTCCTTCTGCTGATCGCTGTCCTGATCATGGCTGGCCGGATCGATGATTCGCCACATGGGAGCGATTTTGAAATAAGCTGCAGCGTTTGCCACAGTCCGAAAGGTTGGGAACTGGACCGGGAAATATATTCTTTTGATCACAACACAACAAAGCTTCCCCTGGTTGGACAGCATACATCCATCAATTGTAAATTATGTCATCCATCCCTTGTTTTTTCTGAAGCTGGAACAGAATGCTTTGAGTGTCATACCGACATGCATTACCAGACTGTTGGCCATGATTGTGCCAGGTGCCATACACCCGAATCATGGATCGTTAATGATATAACAGATATTCACCGGCAGGGCCGGTTTCCGCTTCTGGGGCCACACCTGCTGGCTGAATGTGAGGATTGTCATCCATCTGCATCACTCCTCCGGTTTGAACCGCTGAGGATTGAATGTATTGATTGCCACCAGGAAGATTATGCTGCTGCAAGCAATCCAAACCACGTCCAGGGGAACATTTCCACCAATTGTGTTGAATGCCATTCGATGAATGCTTTTTCATGGACAGGAGCAGGTTTTAATCATTTCTTCTTTCCCCTTACAGATGGGCACGCGATTTTTGATTGTAGTAGATGCCATACCGGTAGTGATTATGCTGATATTTCATCCGAATGCTATCTCCTGCCACCAGGCCGATTTTAATGCCACATCCAATCCCAATCATTCAGCAGCTGACATCTCTACTGATTGTTTGCAGTGCCACACAACACTTCCGGGTTGGAAACCAGCCGGATTCCCTATGCATGATGCGATCTTTGCCCTCACCCAGGGACATGCCATCAATGACTGTAACGCCTGTCATATAGACGGTAATTATAATATTTCATCAGATTGCTACTCCTGCCACCAGGCAGATTACAACAATTCAGGCAATCCCAATCATCTTGCGGCCGAACTTTCGACAGATTGTTTGGAATGCCATACCACCCTGCCGGATTGGAAACCAGCCGATTTCCCGGTGCATGATGCCCAGTTTTTCCCGATATACTCAGGAAAACACCAGGGTGAATGGAACGAATGTACTGATTGCCATACCAACCTCGGTAACTACTCTGTTTTTACCTGTATCGATTGTCATGAGCATAACAGGACTGAGATGGATGACAAACATTCGGATGAACAAGATTATCAATATAACAGTCCCGCCTGCCTGGATTGCCACCCCAGAGGGGATCACGAAGATTAAGGATTCAATATGAGATATCTGTTGACTTCCCTGATAATTCTTTTAGCGGCTCTGAACACAATGGGGCAGGATTCAGATGTGATCAGGGAGGGAAAGATATCCTTCATCACAACCCAGAGTATATATGTGAAGTTCAGCTCCATGGAGTCGGTTTCTGAAGGAGATACACTCTATTTCAAACAGGGAGAAACCTATGTGCCTGCACTACAGATCAGGAACCTTTCGTCGATTTCCTGTGTTTGTGATCCACTGGTTTCAAGGACATTTAAAGTATCGGATGTTGTGTTTGCAAAATTGGATCCGGTGAAAGCTCAGGAACCGGTCTCGGAGGAAATAATTGTAGCTCCGGTCCAACTCCCTGAAACGGCGGACAGCGGTTCTGTTTCAGTTGAAGCTGCTGACCCGGTCAAAGTGAAGCAGGAGATCCATGGCAGGATTTCGGTATCTTCTTATTCGAATTTTTCCAGTACAGAGGCAGCCAGAAGGCAGAGAATGCGATATACCTTTTCAATAGATGCCAATAACCTGGGAAATTCAGGATTTTCAGCGGAAAGTTATCTCTCATTTGCGCACACCAATACCAATTGGGATGATATAAAAGGCAATATTTTCACGGGACTGAAAATCTATAACCTCTCCCTGAAATATGATTTCAATGAAACCATGTATTTATCTGTGGGGAGAAAGATAAATCCCAGGTTATCCTCAGTAGGTGCCATCGACGGTATACAGTTTGAGAAGAAATTCAACCACCTGACCCTTGGAGCTTTGGCCGGATCTCGTCCCGATTATACGGACTATAGTATAAACCCTGACTTGCTGCAGTATGGGATTTATTTGGGACATGAGCTGCAGAAGGATAATGTCAGCATGCAAAACACCCTTGCTTTTATCGAGCAGACCAACCAATCTGTAACGGATCGCAGATTTGTATATTTCCAGCATTCCAGCTGGCTCTTGAAAAACCTTTCTTTTTTCGCATCTGCAGAGATGGATCTATATCAGAAAATCAATGATACCATACAAAACACCTTTAATCTTTCAAATGTTTATCTCTCGTTTCGGTACAGGATAATCCGTCAGCTTAGTGTGGGACTTTCATACAGTTCCCGTCAGAATGTGATTTACTATGAGACCTATAAGGATTTCGTTGAAAGGTTACTTGAAAATGAAGCCCTGCAGGGTTGGCGGTTCCGTATAACTGCCCGTCCGGCCAAATACCTGTCATTGGGTGTAAATGCGGGGTATCGCTATCGCAAAGAAGATCCTCATCCCTCTAAAAATGTATATGGTTATGCAACCTACAGTCATGTCCCGGGGATAAATGTTTCCCTTACTCTTTCAGCAACATGGCTTGAATCAAGTTATCTGAATGGCAATATCTATAGCCTGGGATTGTCCAGGGAAATAATTCCCGGCAAGGTAAATGGCGGATTGAAATACCGGTATGTGGATTACCTTTATCGCAACTCCGAAGCTGGACTCGCACAAAATGTCTTCGAAGCTAATCTGTACTGGCAGGTATATAGAAGATTATCCCTGTCCGTGTACTACGAAGGCACATTTGAAGACCAGGTCTCCTATAACCGCATTTTTCTAAATCTCAGCCAACGGTTCTAGGATTTTACGGATTGATGCGTATGCAACCAGTCTGGCTGCACCTGATAAAAAACTCTTTTCAATGAATCCTGTGCTTATATTTCCCAGCCTTTTCTGTATTCCCGTGTCAGGTATTTGTTGGCTGCCTCATCATTGGTGATCGTCATCGTCTTTGAATCATATTCTACCTTTTTACCTGCTCTCAGGGCTACAGCTGCCAGGTTGATGGCCTCAGTAACCACACCGGCATATTTAAAGGATGCCGGGTGACTCTTTATCCTCTTTGATGGCTGCCGCCCAGGTATTTGATCGAGGTCCCCGCTCTCTCTCAGGAAGCTCTTTTTCTCCCTGGTATTTTTCCATGAGCCTGGAAGGAATGATCTCGGGATCTTCACCGCGAAATCCTGCCAGTATTTTTCCCTTATCACCCACAAACATCATCCCTTCGTCTGGCATATCACGTTTATCCTCCTTGAGTTCTTCAGGGATAAAGGGCTTCATTCCTCCATCGTACCAGAGAATATCAAAAGCAGGCAGGTTTTTTTGTTCCGGGAATTCTATCTGGATCAGGCTTGACAAAGGAAAGGCTACATCATTTTCAGTCCATTTATAGGTATTGCCGTCAACATACCGGTGTGTGGTTCCATATGCTTTCGCAGCGACAGGCGGGGTATCGATCCCAAGGGTCAGGAATAGTGGGAAGAGGCTGTAATGTCCCATATCCGCGATGCTCCCGCCTCCAAAATCATACCATCCGCGGAATCGATTATGAGTGTAAAAAGGATGATAGGGTAAATCGGGTACGGGTCCCAACCATAATTCCCAATTGAATCCATCGGGTATGGGCTTGGATTCTTTGGGCCTTGATGGCCATTGTTCCCAAACCGGACGGTAAGACCAGTTGTGTATCTCTTTTAAATTGCCGATTACGCCATCATTGATCCACTTCAGAATAAGTCCATGTCCCGGTCTTTCACTCCAGGCCAGCAAATGTGTCTTTACATTTGACTTTTTGGCTGTCTCAATGGTGATCCTTCCCTCTGACATCCGGTTGGCAATGGGTTTATGCGTGATCACATGTTTGCCTTTTTTCATGGCAGAAATCGCAAGATATGCATGATGATGATCCGGGGTCATGATCTTAACGACATCGACATCCGGTTCTTTTTCAAGCAGTTCACGGTAATCCTCATATGATTTGCATCCCTTGTATGTGCCTGAAGCCGTGTTTTTCCCATAATATGTTTCTACGTACTGCTTTCCCATATCCCTTCCACCAGGGATCCCCTTATATTTTGAGCCCCAATCAGGATCTTCAAGTGTTTCGCGGACCGAGTTTCTGATACCATCAGGAGACCAGTCCAGGTAATCAGTAGTAAATTTATTCACGTCACAGACGGCCACAACCTGTAGATCCGGATTTTGCAGCAATCCTGGCATCTCCCGTATTCCCTGGGTACCGCAACCAATATTGGCCACTGTTATTTTATCAGAAGGGGCGATAAATCCACTTCCACCCAGTACATGTCTGGGAACCACAGTAATGGCCGCAGCACTTGTGACAGCTGACCCAATGAATTTTCTCCGGTTCATAGAGCTCTTTGATTTCATAGTAATTTTATTTATTGGTTATTGGTGGTACAAACAGTATTTAGATCCTAATTCATCTTCTTCAACACGAAGAAATACTGCCGTATAAGTTAATGAGATATTTTCGAAAGAACTAAGGAAAGACAAAGCTTTATGGGCAGAGTCAGTCAGATTGATCAATCAGGATGACATCCTTCCTTCCACAATTGCTTGAGTACAAACTTGACTGAAAAGAAGGTCAGCTGGTGGAGGTGGAATACCGGTATACATCCCAGAGGTGCTCCTGTTGTGGATACACGGTAAAACAGAACAGGCAGTCACATGCAGTGTTTAATGTACAGCCAGGAACATATTAACCGTCAGCAGACGGGGCCTGTCGAGCAAACCGCAGTGTTGGTCGGCAGCAGGAACCTGCAGGAATCCCTTTAGGGATCGCGCAAGCAAACAGCGAGGGAGTATTGTTCGTTGCTTCATAGAAGCCAGAGGAATCCCCTTTGTTCACGGAGTGGAGGATGTCATATCTTCTGTAAACCATACTTTTCTGTCAAAGCTATTGATAAAGTGGTTTTTGTCTAACACTTCGAATATTCACTAATTCAATTACCTTTTTCCGCGGATAAAGACGATATGTTATAATTGTTAATCGGTTCATCGGTCCTCTATACAAATTCTTTCTTCCCTTACTCCTTTGAAGCATTCTGGGATTCTCGCTCAATAATTCCAGAAACTTTGAGGTTTCCTGAAGAAACATTTTTACCTCTCTTTCAGTCCAATTCTCAATCAGATAGTTAATAATGCTATCATAGCCATGTTCTGCCCTTCTAGACCAGATAATTTTTAAAGCCATTTTTTATATTTAGCCATTACCTGTTCATGAGCAACTGACTCGCCTCTATCCAGTTGAGATAAACCTTCTAATATCTCGGTTTTTTCATCTTCCCCTATCGTATCCCACCAATCATCTTCTTGTTTTCTCAAAGATTCTATTTTATCCAGGATATCCTCGTCATTAAGCTTCGTTATCCAACCGATAATATCTAATTTTTTTGCCGCCAATCCCATAATTCAATCTTTAATGATAACACAAAATTACAAAAAATTGAAGCTTGCTCAACTAGACAGGTTCCATCTTTCAAATCCATGGTCCAATTTTTCGTATCTTTGAAACTATGCAGTCTGATGACCATATCACAAAAAAAATCAAAGAAATAGCTAGAAACTATTTTTCTGATGCTGATGTACTTCTATTTGGCTCAAGAGCAAAGGAGACTGCAAATGACAAAAGTGATTATGATGTCCTAATCATAACGGATCAGTTTTTAACTCCACAAAGTAAGACCCCTTTCAGAACTCAAATAAGAAAAGATCTCCTAAAACATGGTATTAGATCGGACATTCTTATCCAGAGCCGGACAGAAGTAGAAAAAAAGAAGAAACTTCCGGGTCATTTTATCAGAAATATAATGAGAGAAGCAATTCTCCTATGAACCAGGAAAAATCTGACTATATCAAAAACTGGTATATCGGGCAAAGGAAGATATAGCAGTCATGAAAAATCTTCACAATTCAAATCCATCAGGATACACAAGTACAATATGTTTTCATGCTCAGCAAGCCGTTGAAAAGTACCTTAAGGCATTTCTTGCCTTCCATGATGTTGACTTCCCAAGAACACATGACGTGGATTATCTCGTTATGGAATGTCAGAAAATTGACAGCGAATCCTTTATTCTGGATCTAAAAAGTCTAACGGAATTTGGAGTATCTGTAAGGTATCCTGACGACTTTTTCATACCCTCACCTGATGAATCAAATGAGTATACTGAAATTGCAATTGAGGTTAGTAAAATAGTTGAAAAATTGATTGCATTCCATGAATAGTGTTCTATGACACCAAAGCAAATTGAAAGAATACAATCCAAAATTAAGCAAATAAGATTAGCTCTTGCAGCAGAGAAAAGGGAATTTGGAGCTTTTGATGACAGTCGTGGTTTAAGATATCTGCCGCTTGGGTATTACATTAAAATCCAGGATTATAAAGGAGGCTTAAACTATACAAGATGGTTTCAGAAAAATTTCCCGGATGATATTGGATTTCCAGAATTTCTTTTCGAGTGGACTATCATACTATTAAAACTCGGAAAATTGGAGGATGCTGAAAAGATGGCACTCAAGACCTATTTTGCAAACACCTACTTATTTGATAAATTCTTTAAGCGACAGATAATCAAGATTGACAAATGGGAATGGTCCAATTGGGAAGGTTCTGAAATTGCAGAAGAATTTCAATATAGCTGCAATGATATGAATCTGCAGGATTTCTCAGAATGGTTTGAACAGTTGGAAAATACTGAGAGATTCAAAAGTAAAGTATACAGATTCCTTGAGATTCAGAAAGCTCTTAAGGATGAAAATTCAACTGAAAAGCGTAAGCAATTTGTTAGGGAGGCTGATCAATTGATTGAAGATTACTAAAACAAGAATTTGGTTAAAGATATATTCGGTTCTGATAACAATGATAAACCCTGTTAACATGATAATGGAAAGATATCCCGAATATGAAGAATTTCAAGATTATAATGGAAAACAGGTCCGGTTCAGATATGTATATCATGACGCAGGAAATGTTTTTACATTAAGAGCTGTTGAAGAAAATAAGGCAGAAGTATCAAGAGAATTCTGTGTATATGATCAATTAAATGCTGCAAATAACCTCTATAAAATCAGGAAGATCATAATACGCGAACTTAATACAAGATACTTTTCAGATACAGAATATGATGCATTTCGGCGAATGAATTTTGATTATTTTAAGGGGAATATTGCAAGTGACAAAGAAGGTGAAGCATGTCTTGTCGTAGACGGGAAAAAAATGAGCATGACTGATCTTGAAAACCTTATATCCACTCACGCCGGATTTGAGATTGAAATCAAAATATCCGATGGATCAACATAGCAGGATTCTAATATCTTAAACAATACTCCTCTTTGATGTAGCAATCTAATTCCCAGGCATCTAACTGATTTTAGATTCTCACTAAATCATCGACAGCCACAAGAAAATCCCAGTAGAGCATTAGTCTATAGTGATTTACGCTTTTTGTACGTGGTACACCTGCACCACATATTATTTTATGGATTTTTATCGATTTTAACGCAGAGAGCTAAAATCTGCGTCTGAATTCGGATTTTCAGCTTTCAGTTTTACTTGCCGAGTAAAACCATGAAAAATAAGGCCAGCAAATTCGTCAACGTGGTTGTCAAACCATGCTATGAAGAAGATTAAAATATGAAATTCAATATCAAATTTGAATCAATTAAAGTGTCTCTTTAGGCTTTATAAAGCCTGGGAGGGTATATGCCCGGGCAGCTTAAATCAAACGTATCTTTGAAAGAAAGTTGTCTGAAGGTGGGGAGTACTTCTATATCCTCCTGTTTACGTCACACCTTTCCGCCTGATTTAAGAATGGATTGTTATCCGGAACAATAGTTCTTGGAATATTATATTTGTGGGTGTCCCTAACTGGAAGAATTGGCTATTGGGCTAACTGATATCTATGGTACAAGCTTTAGTAGCCGTAATCTTCGTTACATGCGACAGTTTTACAGGGAGTTCTCAAAATGGAACGCAGTGCGTTCCGAATTATCCTGGACCCATTACCAGCTACTACTGAAGGTTGAAAAGAGCAAGGAGGTCATGCAGTCTGGAAGTATCTATCCGGTAAATAGCCATTTGCCATCCGTTCTGAGGTTCTTCTTGTCCAGTTTACCTGCCCGATTACTGCACACTGCTAGATGGAAATAATGGCGGTTGATATCAAGATAATACAGGGTGTCCTAATGACGAAAACAGGACAAGCATTGGAATGCTATTTCATCTTCTTCGATACAAAGAAATACTGTCTTTCAAGTTAATGAGATATTTTCAGATGAACTAAGGAACTAAGACAAAGCTTTATGGGCAGAGTCAGTCAGATTGATCAATCAGGATATTCACTTTATTTTTTTACAAAAGGCGATACACCTTTTGGATTTACTTTCAGGATATTTCCATAATTGTCAAAGTTCAGGCTATCAATGCATAATTGTCTTAGTACAAATTCTTTCTCCTGGGGATATATTCGATGATAAAGCAGATAAGCCTGGTTGTTTTCCAGAAACACACAATGATGCCCGGGGCCCTGGGTAATACTGTCCGGCAAGGTTGATAAAATAGGACTGTTCTTTCCTTCCTGCCATGGCCCATATGGCGTTTTTCCGGTTGAATATCGAATCTTATATGTTGCATCAATGGCTTTACCGTCTGAGTACATCAGATAGTAAGTCCCATTTTTTGTTAACATGAACGGCCCCTCAAAATAATTTGGAGGGGTAATATTTCTGGGTTCTGATTTAAAGGTTACCATATCATCTTCTAGTTCAACAACAAAACAAGCACCGTTAACCCAGTTAAGCCCAGAACCCCAGTACAAATAAATTTTGCCGTCTTCGTCAATAAAACACTGAGCATCAATCATATGATAACCGGGAATGTAATTTCTGTGGATTAATGGGCCATTATCATTTTTGGCATTTTTCCAGGGACCGAGGGGATGGTCGCTTACACCAGCCCAAATTTCACTTCCCACTGAAACGTACATATAAAACTTGCCGTTTCCAGCTCTAATAACTGAAGGTGCCCAGACCATGGCATCACCAGAAGTTTCACTTGTGCAAGCTTTTTTTGTTGGCCAATTAATGTGTTTTTGCTCCCAGTTAATGAAATCCTTTGATTCAAGCACACCCAATTCTTCTCCTCCCCAGGGATCAATGGTTGCATAGATATAGTAGGTGTTTTTGTACCTTACAATCGATGGATCTGCATAATAGCCATCAATAATTGGGTTTGTAATAAGGTTGGTTCTAGGATTACAATTGATAAGAAAAATGCAGCAAATTACGACCATTAATATATTTTTCATCTTCATATATTTTGGCCTTAAATTATACCAATAATTTAACTTTTCATATATCCTCTCAACCAGGGTAGAACCTTTTAATTACCACCTCCTTTCAGTATAATGGGACGAATATTGCCTAGATATCTGGACCAGTACAGGGACTATTTTAACTTCGGTGATGTTGTCTGGAAGTGTTTGTTCATTAAATAATTGCGGATATGGAGAAAGTGTCATAATTTGCTTTGACTAATAATTTCAATTAATCACATCTGAACATTTAATAAATACATCATGAAAAACAGAAAGTGGTTTTCAGTAATTATTGTGATTTTACTGGCTCTACCCAGTATTGTATCTATTTCTGCACAGAATTGGCCACAATGGCGTGGTGCAAGCAGGGATGGTGTGGTCAAAAATTTCACAGCACCGGAGAGTTGGCCTCCTGAGCTATCACTGCAATGGCGAGACTCTATTGGCACTGGTGATGCAACCCCCGTGCTTATGGGTGATCAACTCTATGTTTTTACCCGGCAAGGTGATGCGGAAATCCTTCTATGCCTGGATGCAGATCGTGGAGAGGAAAAGTGGAGGATGGAATATGCAGCCCCGGCCGTAACAGGAGCCGGCGCAAGGCATCCCGGACCAAGAAGTACTCCGGTTGTGTCAAAAAATAAGATTCTTACACTCGGTGCAAGCGGGATCCTTTCCTGCGTGGATATGAATGGTGGCAAACTCCTATGGCGCAAGGATCCCTTTCCCGGTGTTGTTCCCATGTTCTTCACCGCCATGTCACCTATGATAATTGATGGTCTGGGAATAGCACATTTGGGTGGGGTGGAAAACGGGGCCATCATTGCCTATGACATGAAAACCGGTGATGAAAAATGGCGCTGGGCTGAGGAGGGACCAGATTATAGTTCCCCTGTATTGCTGGAAGTGGCAGATACAAAACAGATCGTAACCCTCACGGAAAAAAGCATTGTTGGAGTGGATCTTTCAAATGGTGAACTGCTTTGGAAACTTCCTTTTCCCCCTCAGAGAAGGGCATACAATGCAGCCACACCGATTGTAGATGGAAATAATGTGATATTCACGGGGGCAGGGCGAGGTACAAAAGCTGTGAAGATTGAAAAAAAGGGGGAGGGTTTTGTTCCCAGTGAGCTATGGACGAACACAGATTTAGCTGTACAGTTCAGTACTCCCGTGTTGAAGCAGGACCTGCTCTACGGTTACTCTAACACGGGCAGTCTGTTTTGCATAGATGCCCTGACAGGGAATACTGCCTGGACCGATACCATCAAGCATGACCGCGGTGGGTTTGCGGCACTTCTAGATGTAGGCCCTTATATCATGGCACTGCCAAGCAGTTCTGAATTGATTTTCATTAAACCGGTAAAAGAGGCATATTCGGAGCTGGCAAAAATCAAAGTTGCTAATTTACCTACCTATGCAACTCCAGTGATTGCCGGGAACAGGATTTATATCAGGGACGAGAATACGATCTCCATGTGGATGATCCAATAAGCTTTGACTAAACTGGATTTTGGTCATTATTCCAAACACCAGAGCCATCCATTTTTGATCACGATTGGCTGTATCAACTGGTATGGTAAGAGAACAATTTAGCGAAGTACTAAGTGGAAAGTGAACTTCTGAAGATAGCAGTTGTTCTGATTAGTTGTTATTTTTCATCACAGGAAATACCATTTTCTTCATACGAAATATTGCAACCTTTTTCCATTTTTTTCTTTAATTGAGTTCTTGCCCGGTAGATTCTTATTTTTACAGTATCCAGAGATAATCCGAGAACTTCTGCTATCTCTTTATTTTTCAATCCTTCGTATTCGCTTAAAACAAATACGGTTCTGTAATTTTCTGATATATCCTGAACATATCTTCTGATACAACTATTCATTTCTTTTTTCTCAAGAACCTGATCAGATTTTTCAATTTTATCTCCAGTCCAGACATTTTTGTCTTCCTTATTTTCTTCCAAAAATCCCCCTGTTAAAGTTTGGTTTTTTCCTTTCTGGAACGAGGCGCTTTTGAAGTAATCATTGGTAATGTTTGTTGCAATTTTGTATATCCAGGTGGATAATTTAGACCGACCTTCAAATTTCCCCAGGCCTTCATGAACTCTAATAAAAACATCCTGTGTAAAATCTTCTGCTAAATCCTCATCATTAAGGATTCGGGTAAGGTACCTTAATATCCTGGGATAATATTCTCTGTAAATTGTTTGGAAATCCACGGTTTTATAAAATTGTCATTTATAAAATTATGAAAATGTCAATTAAAATCAACATCCGCATCTTGGCGAACAATTGTTGCCCTCAATGATTTGTTTTTCAATTCCGGTTTCTTCGCTTAAAATATCAACATGCGCCTTTGCTTTATCATAAATGAATTTCGAGATTTCAATTATCTTAGATATTTCCTTTCTACCGATTTCAACTTTTTCAGCAGATTGTAAATATTCTTCAAATAAAGTTGTGCTGTTGACTGTATAAGAAACCATAATACCAATAAGGACATCATGTCTGTTGTCACTTTCAGGGCGTAATCCTACTTTTCCGTCTTTAATGTTAAGCACTCTTTTTAATGCCCTTGATTTCATTTCTTCAAATGCTCTGTTACAAATCTTTTCAGCCTTTATAACTACATTATGAATTTCTTTATCTGACATTCCGGCATCCTTACATCTGTTTATATGATACCTTGTGCAAGGTTGGCATCCTGCGGCAATTGACCCGCTTAGATTTACAAGCTGAATCTCTTTTAATGTTAATGTAGATCTTTTCATTTGATTGGTTATTAGTTAATTAAATTCCTTTGGTTTCACAAATATGAATCCTTTGGTATGTATAGACGAAAAAGGTTCCTAAAGGATACACCTGGTTAAGACCTGTGATAAAAACGGTGATTCGGCACTTGTTTTTCTCATTGCCTTTTTTAGTTTTTAGTGTATCTCTTTTTTTAGTTTGTCGTCTATACGCTCAGAACTAAAAATTTAAGATCATGAAAACGTTTGGTTTAATATTCATGCATTGGAACCATTGGGGAACCGAACATGAGTGGTACTGGCATCTCCCATTCTTCTTCTTTATGATGATATTATTATTGTGGATAATGTTTCGTAAAAGACGCAGACGTTATTATTCCTGCGGTTGGCCAGGGTGGTTTGGCTATCGTTATTTCGATAGATCAGATGCGAAAGATATCCTGAATAAAAGATATGCACAGGGGGATATTAGCAAGGAAGAGTATGATAAAATACTGAGCGAAATATCATAAGCAAAATGTAAAATTGAGTTGGTCTGCAATTATAGGTAAGGCTGTGCTGAGAAAGAAAAAGTCAAGTGCATTTTACCGAATAATACTGAAGTTGCCGCAGTTCATATGAGGTGTTATTCATAACGTATGGCATCAACCGGATTACGCCTGGCGGCACTTGCAGTCTGCCATGTAACGGATACAACTGCAATGGCTGTGACCATGATACCGGTCAGCAGAAAGATCCATACAGACGGGGTGGCTTTATAGGCAAAGTTTATCAACCATTTATTCAGGGCCCAAAGCGTAATTGGGCAAGCAACCACAAAGGAAATGGCCACCCACTTGAGAAATCCCAGATTCAGCATAAAATTTACCTCCCATTGGGAGGCACCGAATACCTTTCTTATCCCTATCTCTTTTGTCCGCTGTTGTGTGATATACAGGGACAGTCCATACAATCCGAATCCGGCTATCAGGAGGGAAAGCAGGGTGAACACCCTTATGATCAGTGCTAATTTCCTGGAGGATGTATATTTGTTTTTCAGGTTTTCTGAGAGCAAGAATCCATTAGATGGGCGGCCTGGAAAATGAGTCCCCATCATTTCATTGACTGCATTGGTACATTCTTTATATTGTCCGTCATGAAATCGTAGCATAAGCCAGCGATTGTACAGGGATTCAGGATCTCTGATTACGAAAGCAAAATTGCCTATCTGGTCATGAAGCGAGCTATAATGGAAATCACTCATTACACCGGCGATTATAAACCTCGATTTGCCGTCTTCCGCTGCATTTTCTTCCATTACGTTAAAATTACTGCCTGCAATATCCTCCTCGGAGAAATCCTGAAGCAAGAGCTTGTAAAAGGTTTCATTGATTACCCAACCGTCCATCTTTGTTCCTTCAGGACCGTATTTCCTAATAAGTTCAATATCAAGCGTATTAAAAATATCCTGGTCAACCATCCTGAATTCAAACGGGTACTGTTCCTGTCCCACAGAAAAATCCATATGCTGGAATACATCTCCGGGATGGTGGTGAACTGTTGAGGCTGATAACACAGTTGCTTCCTTTCTAATCTCCTCAACCAGTAAGCTGCCCCTTGGCTGCTGAGACGGTATGCGTACAATATAAATGTTTTCTGAGGTGTAGCCCAGATCCCTATTGTTAAGGAACCGGAGTTGCTTCCCGATCATAAGGGAAAATCCGATCAGGAGAACGACGATCCCGAATTGAATAACAGTCAGCACCCCAAAGATCCCGAATAGCTTTCTGCCTGAAGGCAATTTCCCCTTCAGCAAGTCAACCACGGATCTTTGAGCAGCTGAGAAATGCATACCGGATGCCGCAACTAAAACGACAAAAAATCCTGCAGCCAGTGAATACAACAAGATCTTATACATCAACTTCCATGGATCCCAACCGGATCCGAAAATAACCTTAAGCCATGGGCCGGCAATAAAAATAAAAAACCAGGAAAGGACCAATCCGGCGCTTACAAAAATGAGAATCTTTGCCAGAGAGACGTTGAACAGCTCAATATTGCTCGCACCCAGGGTCCTCATAATCCCGGTTTCTTTCCTTTGCCTGAGAGACTGCACAATGGCCGTACTCAGAAAATTCATGCACATAAGAATCAGGATTAGTCCACCAACGCTGAAAAGTAAATAAAGGACTGATTTGCGTATCACCGGCCTTGGTTCACGGTTCAGATCTGTTGTGAAATGAATTTCCCGAACCGGTTGTAACCTTGAATTAAAAGCCTCCACGGGAGGTCCGTGACTTTTAGCAAGGAAGGGGACCAGGACATCTGTCAGATCTGCTTCTAGATTCGCAACCTGTGCTTCATCAAAAAGGCGCAGGTATACATTTGCCCCAAAGAATTTTCCTTCTTTCAAATGATTGATCATTCCATTTAAATTTCCCTTCTGGCTGAATATCATCTGAAAACCAAAATGGGTATTCTCAGGAAAGGATTTTATGATCCCTGCAACTGTAAATAATCCCAAGCTGTCATTGGCATTGCCCTCAAACTGCCGTAAAAAGATTTCCTGTCCGTATGCATTCTCTTCGGGGAATAGCCTTTTCGCGAGTTCATGATCCAGGAAAACAGTGTTTGGCAATCCCAGGTCCTCTTTTCTGCCGGAAATACATTGTACGTCAAAAAAGTCCATGAATGCCGTATCTGCAATTATTGATTCTGAAACATTATAATCAGACTCGCCGACACGGATCTCATTGTTGTTCGTCAGGATAAATGAGGTCATGTTTTCAATTTCCGGCCTGCTGGAAAGTGCATCAGGGTAGCAGGCAAATGAACGCGACCAGTATTTTCCATCCGTCAGGCGGGAAATGATCCGGTAGGTCCTTTCATAGTCCGGTATTTTTTTATCAAAACCCTGTTCATAGGAAGCATACACAAGGATCACGATGCATGCTGCAAGTGAGATGGACAATCCCCCAAGATTAATGAGGGTAAAGGACTTCTGCCGCAGCAATTTTCTAGTGGCAAGCTTTAATGGGAAAACACTCATATCAACATCAATTATAGTTGTACAAACTTACAACTTATTATTTAAGTTGATAAAATTTATTTATAAATAATATAACTTATTATTAAGTTGGTGGTGATCTGTGGGTATACGGGCTGCGTCCGGGCAATTTTGCCGGGGAAACATAGCCGGTTCTTTCCGATTAATCCCGAAATAGCATATCCCAATCTTACTGACAGGGATCATTGACCGCTCCGGGTGTACCAAGGTCACCTGTACTGTAAACCGATATGGATGAGCACCAGGAAGTTCCCATTACAGCATCAGCGGCATTGAGCAAATCCGGATTCAGACTGGTTGATGCACCGGCTACGTTTGGAAAATCAGTCCCGCCATAATCAACAGAAAAGATCAGTGCACCGGGCTCGGTTTCCGTACCTTCATTGAAAATGCTCAGCACAGCCCCGGTATTCGGCAGCAGGATACCTGAGCTATAGGTGTAACCGCTGGCACTCGTTGCCTGGTCTGTACGCTCAAAAACCATATATGATCCCGGGGACAAATCAATGGATTCAGTTATGGTATGGCGGTTGACATCATCCCTTCCCAGGATAAGATTTTGAAGGTTAATTACCCGGTCTGAATTGTTGTAGATCTCTAACCATTCACCCTCTGTATCAGAAAGGGCTGAGGGATTGGGCATGATTTCGGTGATCAATAGTTCTCCAGGTCCAATGGCACCGATTTGCGGAGTGTTTGAAATATCTGTTATTTCGACAAGCTCCCTTACCACCTCCGATGAATCCAATTGTATCTGAAAGGTAGCCAATCCTCCATCGATGGATGCATCAACCAGGATCTCATAGTGTTTATTTGGAAGCGGGTCAGGTATGGAGCCGGATAAGCTTTTACTGGCATCTGATCCATCGGGGTTCGAATATGTAAGTTCTGCCCTGATATCAAGCGGCAGGGTCTGGAAATAGCCCATTCTTGTTTCATATCTTGCAAAGACCAGTGAATCCAGTTCCGAGGAAACTGTTGTGGAATAATCAGAAAAACCGTTTACGACATTATCGGAATAGATCACGGTTACAATGGTGTTGGCCAGCTCGCAATTCACCAGCACAGAGTGTTGGATATTGTTGCTGATGGTAAATACATTCGATACCCCCAGATAATAGGGATTCTCAAAGGCAGCCGGAAGATTGTTGTCTGAATGTGCTTCAACATAATAATTGCCGGTCTCAAGCTCAATGGAATCAGGCATATCCGAAGCGCTTATCAAAGCTTATTGCCTCCGTACCATCTGCAAAGTAAATAGTGACTTTAAAATCTTCTGTCTGTGGCATTGATTTCAATTTGCTGCTCACTTCATAAATAGAAATTGACATTCCAATGCTAACCTGTAAGTAACCGGTTTCCCGGTTGGGATTAATCTCATTTTTCTTACAGGAAACTGAAATGATCATCATTAAACAAACCATAAAAGGATAAAGGGTTTTCATAGTTAAGAGATTTAATGGTTAATAATTTGAATAGTAATTATTGCTTAATGTGATGGGAGGGCAAAAAATCAGCGTCCCATATAAAAAAAATGAACCATGAAAATCAATTTCGAGGTATTGCTGGAGACCCAAAAAGATGGTACGGTTTTTACCATCCGTCATGAGGGGAATTTTCGCAGCAGGAGGGGAATTTTCGAGAAACAGCATGAGGGAAATTCGCAGCTGCAGGGGAATTTTAGCAGAGAGGGAAAGAGGAATTGAAAGATGGCGCCAGCCATTAACTATATCCTGTCACTCAAACTCCGGTACCGCTACTTCATAACGAATATTTCCGGTTGTTCTTCGATAGAATTCTACAAGCTTCTTATCGACAAATGAGAAGAAAGATGGAATGACGATGCTTCGTCCAAACGCTTCGGCAAGCTCGGGGATACCTTTTATTTGCTGCCATTTCATGATGGCCCCTATGGCATCCTGTTTCAGCCTTTTTTGAATACTCTCCCTCACTTCCCGTTTTCCTTCATAGGAATTTTCCAGTTCCTGGCGAAAAGATAAGAGTGCATCTTCCTCCGCAATCATTCCCTCTTCAGGTTCATCAGTGGTAAAATGAAGGTTGATGTCCAGTTCCTTCACATCATAGTGGTGCTCAAGTATATGATAAAATTGATCCAGCTCCTTTTTCACCGGGATCTCAAGCAGGGGTGAAGTAAACTGAAAGGAAAGGACAAATACCAGGTAAAGGTCTAAGTCCAAATGCCCATGCTTTGCTCCCAGCAGAGATGTGTTCAGGTAGTGCAGATAATCTTTGATAAACATCTCCCTCCTGGTGGGTGAAAAATAATGCTCCAGTGGCGGCTGAATGCCCTCTATCTGTTCACCAAGCGTAAGAATCTCTTCAATGGTTACCGTATGCATCCTCTGTTCAGGTAGCAAATGGGGGACAAGGGACATTGCCATGGGGTATCACTTTTGTTCCGATGGAAACAAATTATAAATAAAAGCGGGAAGTCGCAAATGAAGACAGCGAGCTTGGTTTCAACAGGCTGATCTATGTGTTAGTGTTCTATGGTGAGTGTGCGCACAGAGATAGCGATAAAAATTTGTACCATATATGTCCAAAAACCACCGGTCTTAGTAAGTTTCAGGCTTAAAACAGAAGGAGCGTGGGATTATTCCAACTTTGAAAGTATCAACCGGGGTCGCGTTTGGTAGATAACGGTAGACCACACCCCTCTGGACGAAGTCAATGGCGTCTCCGACGTAGATCTCGGATGTGGTGGGGTCAATTCCCAATCCATTATATCCACCTTGTGAGATTCCTGTGTATGGACTTTCAATAAATAACTCCGGTTCAGCCTTGGATGTGACTGGATGCCGGAAAATATGCCGGTTGATGAAATACAGGGTATCACCTGTACCGTTGAGCTTTATTTCTCGAGGCTGGTCTCCCAGCTCAAACCTGAAGGTCTTCTCAATCTGCCTGGTTTCAGCATCGATCTTTATCAATCCGGGGACTTCATATCCAAATGGATTTCCCTCAAATCCACCATCTGTCAGGGTCCAGATCTTGTTGTACTGATCAATTACCAGGGAATTAGGCTGGATAAATACCTCGATGGAATCAACAACTACATCGAATTCAGTGTCAATTACAAGGATTTTGTTGTCGTAGCTCCAGCAATTCGTAAAGACATACTTCCCATACTGCACCATCTGACCGGTCGGATGCTGGTAATAATGGGTATTGTGATTATTCGCACTGACGACACCAGAGACTTCATTTGTCTGAGGATTGATAATGGAGATGGCCTTGGCATACAGATCACTAACATATGCCCTGGTATCGCTCAAAAAATGAATATACCGGGGTGAGGTGAGCCCTGTGATCTTTCCCGCATACTGAAAGCTATTTGTATTGATGACCTGGATTTTGCCACTGTTATTGACAACAATATAGCCCAGGCTATCCCGGATGGCCATGGATAGAGCTACATCTCCCAGGGGGAGACCATTGGTCTCAAAGAAAACATCATTGATGACCTCCCCGGTTGTGATATCATAGTAGGAGAGGGAGGCATTGTTATACATGAAATTCCCCTCATTGATGATAAACAAACCCCTGAAAGGGCTATCCACTTCGGGCTTCCTGAAATTCCATAATTCTTCATCCCTCATGCATGAGTTCATCACAAGGAGCGAAAGCAGTATTATGGTGGTTCTTTTCAGTTCCATCAGAGTTTTATCATTAGCATCAACAGGTAATTCCTTCCCGGCATGGGACGGTACAGCACCGAATGATAGGTTTCGTCGAACAAATTATATACCTTGAACTCAGCGGAGAAGGATATCTTGTTCCACCGGAAATCCTTTCCCAGGATAAGGTCATTCATAAAATATGGATACAGCCGGTCCCTCCGTGTCAGGTCATTGCTTGAGGTGGTGTATCTCTCGCTGTAGGAATTATGCTGCCAGGTCAGGAAAAATCCCCGCCAGGAAAAATTGAGCATCACATTCCCCGAGTGGACAGGAATATAAGGCAGCTGCTTCCCGTAAGACTCATCACTCCAGACAAGCGGATCTCCATAATTGGTAGACCGGGTATAAGCATAGGTCCCGGCTGTTTTATAAGAAACTGGGCCTAAATTTCCGTGAAGTTGGGCTGTAAGTTCCAGTCCCCGGGCCAGCACCTGCCGGATGTTCTGCGGCTCCCAGTATCCCTTGAAACTGGGAATCCAGATGATCCAGTTATTGATGTCCGACCTGTATGCTGTCAACTCGGTTATCAGCAGGTGCCCGCCACTAGCGAAACCACTACCACCGCTACCAAGCACCACCTGGTATTCCACCCCCAGTTCATAACTTAAGCCCTCTTCAGGCTGGAGATCCGGGTTGCCACCAGGCTGCCAGTAAAGTGAATTCAATGAAGGGACTTTATAATTCCGGGCAATATTGCCCTTAAGGATCAAATCAGCGTCCTTAATAACCCTGAAATCAAATCCCAGGTAAGGCACGAATGGAGCTCGCTCCCAGGCTATCCAGTCCTGCCGCAGCATGAAATTTACATTCACACGTTCGGCAAAACTCCGCCGTAATGAAATAAACGCGGAAACCTCAGCTCGCGACTGGTCATATCCCGAACCGGTAACCGTATCACGGGATATCACATCATGGTAATCCGCATCCACTTTTCCCTCGAAAGAAAACTTCTCAGAAAAATCATGGGAGTAGGAGAGGGTGTTCAGGAAACTGTGCTGCCTGCTCTCTGAGTAAATCGCGGGGATCAATCCCACTCCAGGCACATGGTTCCGCAGTGAATAATCCAGCTGCTTACCCGAATACCCGCTCCGAAGTAGTAAACGACCGGACTCAGCGTAGTGCTTCCAGTCCGCCACTATCTTATGGTCAATATCCTCTTGCCTGTTCAGGTTTGAATTGTCAGGTCCCTCATAACTCGTCGCCCTCGGAATCGACCGGTCTGCCGCCTGCCCCCACCACTTCAGCGACAACCTGTTCTTCATATTCGGTCGGAAATAAAACTCCTGCAGGATCCCGTAGCGTGCATAATCAGCATTGTCATTGGTGTCAACAGGATGGGTAATATGGCCCGTCTCAGGATCAACATTTGCGATCCCCCGGTTAATAAAAGTAAAATCGTTCCGTGAATAATTATGATACAAGCGCGTAGATGACTGGAACCGCGGTCCACCAAAACCCACAGAAAGGAATTCATCAAAGGTGCTGTAACTGCCAATTCCCTGCATGTATTTGATTCCGAACCGGTTTTGCCAGTCCGCTGTGTTCTTGATATTGATGGATCCCCCGAGTCCCCCGCTCCGGTCAGCCATCGAAGCCGATCCATGCTTCAGGTTCAGGTCATCGATGATATACACCGGGATCAGTGAAAAGTCCACCATCCCTGCCATGGGATTATTGATATTGATCCCGTTCCAGTTCACCTTCGTATGGGATGCGGCCGTCCCCCGGAAGGATGCAGTAGCCAGGGCACCCCGCCCATGTTCCTTGATAAAGACCGGGGTGTTTTCCGAAAGCAGCTGCGAAAGGGAAAGGTTGGCCTTGTCGCGCAATACCACGGTATCCACCCGGCTGATTTTTCATCCCCGCTTCCTCCTTGAGAAAGAATACGTTCAGACACCACCGCCACCTCCTTGATCCGGAAAACTGAATCCTTGATCCCACCCCCGTCAGGAACGCCCACATCTGGTTCGCCCCTGCCTGGATCGCCTCCGTCGATAGCCCCTACCGCACCTCAATAGCCAGGGCAGGCAGACATAATGTACTGAAGGCCAGTATCCATATGGGTATTCTCTTTGTCATCTACTGTTTGATCAGCGGGGCGGTGGCAGTATCCCTGCCACTTGTAATCCTTACGATATAAAGACCTCCGGGCAGGTCAGCCAGGCGAATGTTTTCACCCCCGGTATAGTTTTCCCTTACCAGCACAAGCGCACCCGAAACCGCGTAAATGGCTACCCTGGCCCGCTCAAATCCCTCTATCGTCATCATATCACTGGCCGGGTTGGGATAGATCCGGATGTCCGCTTGTGTGAAATTTTTAATACCACTTATGTGGGTTAGATCCACTGTGGTAGATACACTGCTCCAGATCCCGGGCTTATCAGCCAGGAAGGCGGTCAGTGTCAAATCTCCAGACTGCGTTACTGTCAACATTTGATCGTTGCTGACAGTCGCCCACGGCTCACTGCTCGTCCAGCTTATAGTCTGGTTCGGTTGCCACCTGCCCATATCAAAGGCAAAAGCCTCCAGTTGAAACACATTTGTATCAATCAATGACGGGACATCCTTTATGACCACCATCTCCTTCACACCGGATATAGAGGTGTCCGGAGCCACAACAACTGCCCCCGTGATCTCGGTGGATATCTCCCCAAGCCACTTCCCGTCAGCCATTACCCCGGTATGCACCTTCACAAAATGGATCCTCTCCAGGTCTACATACTCGCCGCTCGAATCCACTGCCCATCCAATATCAAATGCATCTCCACCTGAGTTTTCCATTTCCCTGGTATAGGGGTTGTCGGGGGGACTCAAAGATGATGCCAACCCTGAAGGTTCCAAACTATAAGGTTCCAAACCTCTGACCTGATTATCAGCATAACCGAAGGCTCGCCTGCGTGAGATCAGCACTCCAGGGTTTGAGTCATCCACTTCGTTTTTTATCTGCGTGCCCGAAAGACTATAAGACTCGGCATCAAGATCCGGAAAGAATTCAGCCGATGGATAGTATGGCTGCTGATGGATGGGGTTCACAAACACAAATCCGCTATCTCCCTGGTTATCCATCCAGGGGACATCCGCCGTTTCGCCGGGGTTTTTATAATCCACCGAATAATCCTGAATGGTCGAAGAGAATCTATAATCACTTCCGGCCAGTTCATACCAGGTATCATCTGGCAGGCCGTTCCCATTCTCATCCTTCATCACCGAAACCACGCCAGGTTCGGCCCATTGCAGGGTAGGGTTGCCAAATATCGTGAAGTCCACCCCATAAGGATTGTCCGGATCGTTTTCCACAGCCTGGCCGAAATCAAAAACTACATATCCTCCGAATGCTCCCAGGCTCAGGGCGCCATTTATACCCCCAACAAGGGATTCGGCAGAGGAGGGGAGACCCAACGGAGCAGCATTGATGAATTGTCCGGGGGCCGGCCTGTATTCCCAAATCCTGCTAATGTATGGGAAGTGCTGCAGGGGATTGGCTTTCTGGATTTCGGCCAGGGGCCTGCCGGCGCCTGTTACGATCAAGCGGTTCCGGTTTCCGGATCCCAAAATCTCGCCCTCTCCATCAAGACCTATGGCGCCCTCAAGTCCGGGCAAACTGTCGATATTCCCTTCCGACTTGATATACCCCAGCCAGTCATATTCACCTGTGGCAACGGCAAGAGTCTCGTAGTTGTAACCGTCTCCCTCGGTACCATTCCATTTAGCGATCACTTTGTTGGAACCGGAGAGGTTCATATTAAACAGGAGGTTCCCTCCGGCATCAATATGTGTGTCATATGAGCTGGCATATAGGTCGGAAAGCTTTGTGGCATCCCCTGGCCGGAGCGTATCCGTTCCCTGGTCAGCCAGGATGCCGGCCATTGTAAGACTGTCCCAGCGCAGCAGCACGTTGGGGTCCATGGAATAACTCGTCCCATAATAAAGGTTCCCAAGGTTATCCAGGGCCAATCCTGCAGCGTATCCTCCTGTCTCAATGATCTTCCGGTGGGTATTCTGTCCGCTGGTATCCAGCAGAAAGATGGATCCCGGGTCAGCCCAGTTCGTACTGTTCATTCCCGACACCAGTATGCTGTCATTCCACCATACCAGGTCAATATTACTGCCCAGGCTCGCCTCCAGGGACCAGTCCCCCGTCTCGAGGTCAATCCTGTATATCCGGTCATCAGCATTCCCTATCACCGTATAACCGGCCCATAATTCCTTCCCGTCAGGAGATACGGCCAGGAAGCTTGGAAAAGCCGAGTAGCCGGCAGGTTTGCCATACTTGCTGACAGGTGCTCCGGTCTTGAGATCCAGGCAGTGGATGGTATCCCCATCCGTCCCATAAATAAGAGTATCATAAACATCGATGGCCTGGAAATTGGTGTAGCCCGGGAATATATCCCTGGCCTGGTATCCAATGGCAGGAGTGAGGTAGCCCCCCTGTCCAATGGCAGAGATAAACATTAGCAAAAGGCCGGGAAGTAGTAAATAAATTCTTTTCATTAGGATTAGATTCTGAGATTAGTGTTCATGTCATAATTAATTTTCATACTGCCCGGGCAATTTTCGGCATCAGGCTGATCCTACGAAGGCAGTCCACACACAGGCAATCATCATAATGGTTGCTGATGTAACTTAAAGCTTCCTTGCTCAGGAAAACATGGACACAATCACATTCCAGAACATTGTCGTTCCTGCATTCAAATTCGCACTGGCAATGGGGACAAGTTTTCGTCATCGTAACTGCTTTACACCGAACAATATTATTTCAGGATTTTGCAGCGGGGGATGTGGAAGGAAAGTCAATGAGATGAGACATGACAAACTACCTTTTCTCCGAAGGCTACAAAATCTGTGTCTCAATGGCAGGTCTTCTGACTTATCCCGGCTCCTGAACCTTCCCATCCTCCCCCCGGTTTATGGGGTTCGAGGGACAGTGGTGTAATTTTCAGAAGCCACAGGCCAAAATAGTGGCCGGGACTTACAGCAGCGGGAACTGTTGCCGATTTTCACGGCATTCCCTTTTAATTCTCCCCGGTATGTCCGGGGATGTGAAACCAATGAACTGTATAAATGTAGTGAATTTATGTTGAAAGCAACGAAAAAACCTCTCAACAAACAACTGGGTATGTTTTAGACATTGATCTTCGCAGATTTGTTTGGAGTTAATAATGGATATTTTTTGCGGAGACTATGAAGTTTTAGTAATTGAATCCCCGATTCCTTATGCATGATCAGGTGAAGCTAAGTAGTTAGATTCCATTCTCGGTTGTCTAATTCAACCTGGAACTTCACTTGAGCTTTAAGAGCATCGAAAATCCGGATAATTGTGTCAATGCGCATATTGCTGGCATTTCTTTCCAATTTTGAGATCTGTGCTTTCTGAACCCCGATTAGATTTCCAAGTTCTTCTTGGGTTAGGTTTCGATCTTTGCGTGTTTTCCGAATCAGGTCGCCCAGTACATCAAGTTTGAGTTCAACTTCATATTGTTCTCTTGCTGGAGATCCTGGTTTGCCTATGAAATCATCCTTTATTTTGTCGATTGTATGAATCTTTGTTTGTGCCATAGTGTTTTACTTAAAGTATTTTTTCCTAGCCTTTTCTGCTTTCATTATTTCTTTCTCAGGAGCTTTCTTTGTCTTTTTAATGAACCCATGGGAACAAACAATTATCGTATTATTTGAATTACGTCTGTCCCAGAAAGCCAGCATTCTATAATGTTTACTGCTAAATCTGGTCCTGAATTCCCAGATTTCACCTGATAGCTTCTTAAGCAAAGTTGGATCCTGAGTGAAGCTAGCCTTGTCAATATTATAGATGATTTTTCTCGCAGCCTTGGGTTCCAGTTCTGTTAAAAAATCAACAGCATCATCCAGAAAATCAACTTGGAAAAGCCTTCTAATCTTTTGATAAGTTGTCATGGCAAAAATAATAATAAGTTTCCATATAAGGAAACATTTGGTGGAAATTATTATTTTCTAATTGCATGACTTTATGGAAAATGTAGTAAAATATCTGCTATCACGAGTCGACATTTTCGAATTGTGCCTGAATCAGGTGGAGGTATAGTTTATCTGCCCCTTTTGTAACTGATTAGCAGGCCACCTCCGTCTGTATACAGGGTTGTTTCATAATTATCCAGGCTTCTGATATAGTCCAGGTATTCCTGGTTCCAGCCACTGCGACCACCCCGACCTCCATCTATGATATTATGGGTTGTGTAGCAACCCCCAATTTTGAGCTTTGGATGGATGTCATCGAAGTAGTTCTGGTACCAGTATTTATCTGCATCACTGAAGATAAAATCAAATGGCCCCTCGAGCTCTTTTACCAGGATATGGGCATCCGCCAGGCGAGCATCAACGTAATCAGTCAGTCCGGCTTTTTCGAAATTCTTCAGCGCTGTTTTATGCCTGCCCTCATCAATATCGATGGTAATAAGTTTACCTCCTGTTTTGCTTAAAGCCCAGGCAATATAGATGCCTGAAAAACCGGTTGAAGTGCCAATTTCCAAAGCTGATTTATAATCCCCTTCCAGCACGAGGTCGAATAGTTTCTCCCCGTCAATGGCTGGTACATTCATATCATACCATTGGCCCGCTTGTCCAGAAAGGAATTGTTTGACTTTTTTATCGAGTTCGGTCTCCACCGTGGCAGACTGAGCAGTAAGGTACTCAGGAACTATGGTGGTTACGATAAAAATAGCTAACAGGCTTGATCTCAATATGTTCTTCATATCAACAGATGTTAGGTAACACATAAATTTAGTTAAAAAGATTTTTCTAAAGCAATTGAATTTAGTTTAGTATTCCAATTCTTTGAAATAGTCCCCACCATTGTTTAATCTGGATCTTTCCGGTCTTCAGAATGGTATTTACACATGTCAGCTGACGAACAATGGAAAAATAAAAGCCACCAGTAAGCTTGTTATTTCACGCTGAGGCATGAGTGGATGAACGGGCACATTCCCCATCCTGGGATCCCTGGAATGATGGATCGACGAAAACTAGTTCTGGTTCGAACGGCAATCATGGTAAAATGTTGGATAATGGGATATACCACCTGTCTATAAACATTGAAAATATGTCCTTCTCCCGATCGATAGTTCTACTGAGAAGGGATTAAATCGAGTCAGACAGGTATAAACAGGTTTTGGGCAAAATACTTTGAAAATTGCATTTATCTATGTGAAGGTATGTTTACACGTTTAGGTCATATGATCTTATTATAGCTTTATGATTTTCTCAATCCTGATATAATCCTTGGACCTTATGGTAATGAAATATATACCTTTCTGGAAGGATGAGATGTCGATATGGTTGACAGGTTCCTGGGTCCTGGTGCTGTATATCAATTGACCTTTTACAGAATTTAACTCGATTGAATAGGGTCCCGAAATCTTCGTTTCTATGGTTATTAAATCATTCGCCGGATTTGGATAAATCTTTGAAAAATCATCTATTTCTTTCGCATTGTGAATTCCTACCAATTGCATGCTTTCCGGCAAGAATATATCATCGATCCAGGCTTTGTCAGCCCCGGAATAGGAATCATCATCCTTTTCGTATGCCCATTTGAAATTATGGGTGCCTTTTGTGACCGGATAAGTGATTATGCTCCAGCCTGTTTCACCAGTCCATTCCCCCATTTGAACATCATTTATATAGAATCTCAGGAAATCATAATCTTCTTCCGAAGATACTTTACAAACAAACGAGATTGAATCATCCTCATTAACTTCTGCTTGGATCTCGATTAAACTCGAAGACGAAGCATAAGTGAAGGCTGGACATATGGAATAGTTACCTGTATAGGACACATCATCCGTTATTTCCCAACCCAGGGTATCCGGCATTGACCAGTTGAATGGGCCAGTTGTACTTATGGTTCCCAGTTCAAATGTCTCGGTACGGTCATCGGCAAGAACTACAACATCTGTATGTTTCAATTGATTGGCAATTCCCTGGACAACAGCTTCTACATTTACTTTGTAATACCCCCTGTTATCGGGCAAGAATGAAGTCGTCTCACCGGTAACTGTAGATAAACTGGCATTGCTTCCTGGCGGGGGCAGCAAAGACCATGAATACGTAACATCGGGTAATTCCTCGACAGGGGCACTTAATGCTACCTGCAAATTGAGATTTTGTGGTTGGTTAAGCACTTTTCCTTCAGGGGAACTTATTTTAACGCGATACAATTCCCAGGGTATTATTGAATATGAACCGGCCGAATCACTGTAGGGATTATCCATTCTGGGAAAATCGAGTATCCGGGTGCCCACATCAACACCGGCATTTGACAGGAGTGTTTCAACAGGTTCGTAACCGTAATATATGTTGTTGTCAGTGATCCTCCAGATGGCGCCCTGCGAGTCATATAATTCGGGGCAAAAGAGATCATTGCTGTCTATGTAATTAACCAGATTTAGAAGATATTGGGCTGATTCAAAGTTGGACCAGTGGATGAGGTTTGGTGCTACATCAAATCCATCGTAAGAGCTTGGGATCCCATCATGAGCATCAATACAGGCTCCAAATAAACCTGCCAGGGTCTTCGACTCTCCTTTTTTGACAAAAAATCGTTCAGAACGGGTTATCATTATATTCTGATTGCCCTCATTCTTATTGATCAGTATATCACCCGGTTTCACATCAATTACCAATCCTGCCTCGGAGGCGATCTTATCAATAGTCGAAGCCGTGGGATTTCCGGTCAATTTTGTCATAATGTCATTCTCATGTCCATCATGCGGAGGAGCATGCCTCTTAAAGTCAGGATCTTCGAACGCTTGTTTCATTATTTCCTCAGTTGTTCCGAATCTCTGATAATACATGTTTGCCAATTGTTCAGAGGTAAAGGTTTGACCATCGCTTTCTCGCCTCCATGTTCCATCTGCCTTCTTCCGATAGTCATCATAGGTATCAGGCAAACCCATCAGATGGCCTGCTTCGTGTGCCCAGGTTTTATCTACAAGAGTACCACTTGTTCTCCATTTACCACTCCCCACACCCCAATTCAGATCAAATCTTCTTCCCCTCCACCAAACATTACTGGTTTTTACAGTAGGATCGAGCTTGATCTGGTGATAACCTGCTGTGCCATGAGGCCATGCCTGGGTTGATCCCCGGGTAATGACTTCTACGATGAATTCTTTACCGTCACTCGTGGTTTTATTGCTCCAGTGACTTGTGATGGCATTCTTGACCTTTGCAATGTTTGCAGCCGTTGCACCAGGTCCCCAAAACTCAATATGAAGTTTAACTTTAACCTGATTTGACGAATAAGGAGTTGTATTATTACCGGTGATCGCAATGGCATCGCCAAAATATTCATCTTTGCCCGACAGGTTCGCAATGCCCTTATTCACTGCTTCCTGGAGTGAAAGTTCATAGGCTACCAGAGTGCCGGGATGTGCAGTGGTTTCCCCATTCTTTGCTGATTTCAAACCGTAGACCAGCTCTGGAAACAGATTCTGTCTGTTCGGTTTGGTCAAATAACCTGCGGATTTGTAAGCAGGTCCACAGATATCCACGGGATCAAATTCATCTGGTACCGAAATATCGTATTCAATGTTATATTCAGTAGCTGTTGCGGCATTTATCGCAGTCATGATATTGTCAAATTCCGTAACCGCGATATTCTGCGTCCAGACGCTGTGGTTATTCGCATCTGCGATTACCTGAAGATTGGCATAGGTACGGTCTGTAACGGTGCTATCAGTGTATTCATTATCGAGGGAAAAGAAATTGTTATTCTGGATGGCATTGTATATGTCAAGCAATTGTGGAGAGGTTAATGTGAAAGTTTTATTTTCAAGAGGATCGGCAACAGGATCGTCCGGCAGGTACCTGGTATACGTACCTGATCCGTCACTCTGGATATGTACAACACTGGCCTCGGAACCCGGTACCAATCCACCGGAGGTGGCAATAATTTCCAAATTACCTGGCGTTTGGGCACCTGATAGATAAGCTAGTAGGATACTGAAGAAGAGCAAAATGATTCTTTTAGGTAGTGGATTTCGTATCATGATCCTTGGGTTTTTGGGGGTTAATACTCGAATTTTAATGTCACAGGCAGTAATAGATTTATTTCATTGATAATATTGGCTGTTTTTTGCAGATCAAAATATTCAACCATGACCTGCTTTTTGGTGGTATGGGTTCCAATAACAATAGTGTAGGAATAGCCATCTTGAATAATCTAGCCGCTTATGAATTCATCTTTTAATTGGAAGAAATCATTCTCCTCAAATACTTTCCATAAAGATTTTTATAAACTGGTTGGACAAATTTCTCAGCATATTGATATAAGTTACATTTATTAGATAAGGAAGTCAATTCTTTCTGTGATTTTTATTTTGAGTTAGATAAATTCTGTGTGTGATAGTCATTCATGATTTTCAAAAATGACAAAACATGCATTTTTTCATCTAATGACATTTCAGCCGTCATGGAAGTAAAAACATCTTTCATCTTCGGCAAGACCCTTTCAATTTCCTTTTTCCCTGAACTTGTAATTCGGATCCGGGTCGCTCTTTTATCATCTGGATCATCAAATTCTTCAATCATGGATTTCTTAAGAAGCCGCTTCAAGACTTCAATTCCTGATGGCGGTTCCAGGTGGTGCATCTTGATAAGCTCCATCTTCCGGTAACTGTCAGCATGTGCCAGATGATAAAGAAAGCTAAAGCCTTCAGGGGAGGATAATTCCGATTCACCCAATGCCTTTTTCGCATATGTTTTGTAATAACGATGCTGTTGGACAAGCAGGAAAGATAACTCCATATCCAGCATGCCTTCCTGGTGTGAGGAATGACCGCCATGCTCAGGTGTAAAAAGTCTGGAGTTCAGCCAAAGAATGAATGATTTCAGATCCGGTTCATTATGAGGATTTTCTATGATATACTTTTCAAGCCAGGTAATTACCTCACTTATAATATTTAGTGATTTTTCCATGCAGTAAAATTATTAAAAATACTTCAGATAAATAGTAAAATCATAAATAATAGTATGTATACGAATTAAAATTAGTATATTTGTTTCGAAAACACAGTAAAAAATATCATTAACATCAAAAATGAATAAAATGAAAACAAAACCGCATTTAGTAGTTGAATATTATTATCCTAAAAATGAACATGTTGAAGACTTAATGAACATGCTGATTGAAACATCCGCAATGATCAAAGACCAGGATGGGGCCTTAATGAGTATGTCCTTAAAACCAGAAAAGAAAGATGGTCCGATTACCGGAATATCCCTATGGGAAAGCCGGGAAAAATTTACAGCATTCATGAGAAGTGAACATGCCGAAAAAATTATGAAATCCGGATTAGCAGCTCAGGTGAAAGAATGGACGACTGATATCAAAGCCGGCTTATACACTGTGGAGCAGGCCTGGCACGTTGAATCACACGATTAGCCTACCATCTTGCTGGTGGATTGCCTGGTTTTTCCGCGGTGGGATGATCTTACTGGCAGAGTGCCTTGTTCAGCGCGATGATGGCATCCTTGTAACTTTTCCGGTCGATGACAAACTGCATGTTGACCTGCATGAGGGACTGTGACACAGCCTCGATATTGATCCCATTCTCAAACAGGGCATTGGTTGCAGAGGAATGTGCGCCGGGCATGGCAATATTCGTACCCAGGGCGCAGACCAGGGCCACTTTCTTAATGGTGATTTTATAGTAGGTACCCTCCAGTTCTTTGACCAGTTCCTTATCCAGGTCCTTTTCCCAGATGACCATGGTGATGCAGTTGGCATTGGTTGCTTTCAGTATATAACTGATATTGTACCGCCCAATAATCTTCATCATGTTCAGGTCAAAGCCTACCTGGCCCACCATATAAGGATCATGTATTTCAATGGCCACTACCTTGTCTGTTCCTGAGATGATCTCCACTTTGGATTTTTCTCCTCGGTAATCCCTGGTGATCAATGTCCCGGGATGATCAGGTTCAAAAGTATTCATGATCCTGATACTGATCCCGGCCATCTCCAGCGGCTTGGATGCCTTAGGGTGGATGGCTTCCATTCCAATATCCGCCAGCTGATCGGCAACTATATAGTTGGTAAATCCAACAGGTTTGGAATTCTCCACACCCACAATCATGGGATCAGCTGTTGACAGATGGTACTCTTTATGGATCACAGCCTCAGCAGCTCCGACTTCCACGGCAATTTTACAAAATGTCACTTCCGAATAACCACGGTCAAATTCCCGCATGATCCCTTCAGTCCCCTTGGTGTACCCGGTCACAACGGGTATTGTTGAGGAAGGATCAATATCCGCGAAAGCCTTCATGATTCGCTCATCAATGGTAATAAACTCGGCATCATGGAATCCGCAAAGGTCTACAAAGGTGGATTTGATCCCGTTATTCTGCAGGATATTCACGGAATTAAAAGCAGAATGCGCTTCCCCTATGGATGCCAGGATCTCCCGGGCTGCCAGCAGGATATTATGTTTATCCACATAACCTGAAGCCAGCACTTCTGCCAGGCTGTTCAGGTAGTTTTTGCATTGTTTGATCCGCTTGGTAATAAACTTTTCAGCAATGTTCAGGTCCAGTTTGATATCTGCAAACGTATTATTGATAGCCAGTAATCTATCCAGCAATGTATCGAGGGCTGCATTGTAATCCTCACCACGGACAAACAAGTCGTACACTCCAGGTTCGCCCGTTTTTTTATGCTCGAGCAACCAGTTGGTCACCCCGCTGTACGCGGATACCACAAATATCCTGTTATAATAATCCTGCCCCTTTCGATTTCCGATAATGATATTCTGGAGCACTTCGGGGAATTTAGTCATGGATGTCCCGCCGATCTTTTCAACTGTGATCATGTTCAATTGTTTTGTGATGCTGAATGTTATGTTGTTGCTAAATGTATTGTTGCCGCTGATTTGTAGCCGATGCTAATTGTCATATTAACATTGAATCGGCAAAAATCGCAATTTTTTGTCAAACGGCATGATTTCAGCAAAGGTTTTTATATGGAGGGGGAAATTTTCATGGAAAGGTGAAGTCATGCTGTTGATTAACACTGGATTGCCATACAATAAGTTTGAAAATGACTGTTTTCAGTTCTTTTCCAATCATAGAAAATAAGCAAATTCCATGGTATATTGATTGATAATATTTAACTTATGATAGCAATCGATCTATTTATTAATACCAGGATAAATTATCTCCTGGCCATTTGCATAAACTTTAGTATCGATAAAATCCCCTTAACCAATATGATATCAATAGTACTACGCCGGTGTATCATTATTCCAATTCTACTGATAAGCTTTGGCATTTTTGCACAAGAAGCAGCCAAACCTTATTCAGGTGGAATTATTGCTGGTTCAAAGCGTACATTCCTAATTAGCTTTATGCATCAGGAACCTGTTAAGGGTAAAATACTTTCCCTTGACGGCGACATGCTGACAATAAAATCACGAAACGGAAGCATTCAAACAGTCCATCGGAATTCCATAACGAACATCTCGGAGATTCCGTTTGGGACGACCGGAACTGTTGGAGTTGGGTTTGGTGTTCCATACGGAATTTTGGGCGTTGGCGTGGAAATCAATGCCCTGCCGGTCCTGTCCCTGAATGGTGGATTGGGTACCACTATTTTTGCGGGGGTGGGATGGAATGTTGGAGCGCGTGCATATTTCAGGAAACCAGGACCAGTCTGGCGACCAAGAATCTCAGCGTTCTATGGGGTTAATGGCATATATGCAGAAGATTTTGGACACCCGGACAATGCTAGTTATACTGGTTTTACTGTTGGGGTGGGACAGCTGTTTTTATGGCAACAGCATGGTTTTGATCTGGACCTCATGTACATCATTAACTCCGAGTTATATGATATTTACCCTGGAGATTACGTTAGGTTTAAAATAAATGTCGGATATCGTTTTGCATTTTAATAATCACTAAATCCTGAGCTTTATGAAAAATCAATTTCATTTCAGAATGATGATAGCCATTTTAATTACTCTGGTTGTCTCTCCCCACGCTCTAAGCCAACCGGATTGGACGGTGAAATCCTCATCCAACAGCGGACTGGTCAATAATATTGTAAGAAATTTCTATCAGGACAGCCAGGGCAAAATATGGGTCGGTACTGCTGGAGGATTAAACATGATCGATGGCGAAAATTGGGATACCTATACCAAATCAAATGGCCTGCCCCACCAGTTCGTCTGGGATATAGGCGAAGACAGCAAAGGCAATATCTGGGTGGCAACCATAAAGGGCATTGGTATATATAATGGACAGGATTGGTCCTACATAGATAAGGACGATGGTATTGCCCATAAGAAAGTCTTTGCCATGGAAACGGACTCAAAGGGAAATGTATGGTTGGGTACAAAAAAGGGTGTCAGTATGTATGATGGGGAAAACTGGAAAAATTTCACCGTTGAGCAGGGCTTGGTTAACAATGTTGTCACAGATATTATGGAAGATGGTAGTGGACATATGTGGTTTTCTACTAAGAAAGGCATTTCGATTTTCGATGGAGAGAACTGGACCACGATAAATACCAAGGATGGTCTGACCAGGAATTTTGTCTGGTCTCTGGCGGAGGACAGTAAAGGGACCATTTGGATTGGAACACATACCGGATCGTTCAACAAATTCGATGGAAAAGATTGGGAAAGTCTAAAAAAGGGATCTGGTTATTATGATTTCACCGGGCTGGTTGGTGGGATCGCAAACGGAATTGTCTGGACATTGGCACTTGGACCGGGCGTTGGCGTTGCCATGTTTGTGATATTCACGGCTTGGGGCCTGGCACCCTCCCCGTTACACGCAACAAAAGTATATATTGACGGAAATGATAATGCCTGGCTTGCAGCTCAACCCAAAGGAGTCTTTATGTTTGATGGAAAGGACTGGAAAGAATACAACAAGAATAATGGCTTACCTCATAATCGGGTCTATGACATGCTGGAAATGGATGATGGTACCATGTGGTTTGGAACGAAAAAGGGGATTGCCATAATGGACTAATCTATTGTTAAATCTCTGATTATTAGTATATTTTCGTAAATTGTTTAGTGATTGCCTACATCTGTCAGAATTAACAGCTTCCATATCCAGCTATAATATTGACCACAATTTCCTGGTATATCCTAATCCATATAGATAATTCAGCGAGTGCTATATAAGATTACAACCCATCGTGGAGTTCGACTGTTTTGTACCGGCTGTTGCATTCCCATCATTCATATGCCCAATAGCTCATATAGGTAGAATTATCAATATATTATCCAACAGGGAAGCGTGATGTTCAGAAACTATCTTAAAGTAACCATCCGGTATCTATTGTTAAACAAAGGATATTTCATCATTAATCTCCTGGGATTAATAATTGGGATTACCGCGTTTACACTTATTGTATTATGGATAAAAACTGAAACTTCTTACGATACGTTTCACAAGAATGCCAATGACATTTACAGGGTTGATTATTTATTGTATGAAGAAGGTGTTCTTGAACAACATTCTGCATCAGGATCACACGGCATAGGAAGAGAAATAAAAAACGCTTTTCCTGAGGTGCTGGATTATACACGGTTTTATCGTACGGAAAGTCTTGTTAAGTATGGGGAGGAGACTTTTAAAGAAAGAGACATCTTATATGCGCAATCATCTTTTTTTAATCTCTTTTCCTTTCCTCTGGTGGCGGGGAAAGCCGACTCCACCCTGCTGACTTTAAATCATGCTGTCATCACGGAGGAAACCGCCCGGAAATATTTCGGTGAAGAAGATCCAATGGGAAAATTAATTACCATTGATGGAGGCACTGATTATGTGATTACAGGAGTTGCCAGATCCATTCCAGAGAATTCTCATTTCAGGTTTGATATCCTGCTTTCATATGAAAACCTGATACAGACCTCCAGACGTTGGGATAATTCGTGGGTGAGTGAAAGGGTCTATTCATACATCCTGCTTGCCCCCGGTGCAGATGTGGAAGCCTTGGAGGCCAAGCTACCACAGTTAGTGGAATCCTTTTTGGGAGAATCTTTTAAGAAGGCATTTTACCTCCTTGAATATAAGCTGGTTAAGCTAGCTGATATTCATTTGCATTCATCTGTAAGCAACGAATTGGAGGTTAACGGCAGCTACCGGAATGTTTATTCCCTGGGGATCATTGCTTTACTTGTACTGCTGATTGCCTTTATCAATTACCTCAATCTTGCGACATCTCGTGCCGTTGAAAGGGCTTTTGAAGTGGGTATCCGGAAAGCATCAGGAGCATTAAGGAAAGACCTGATCCTCCAGTTTTTAACGGAGTCAGTATTGCTGAACCTGATGGCACTGATAATAAGCTTTTCAGGCGTCTTTCTTTTATTTCCCCTATTTAAGCAGGTCATGCAGAGTCCGCTGCAGATGGATTATATAACCATTGTACTTCTCTTTTTTATCCTGCTTGTGTCAGGAATATTATTTACCGGATTCCTTTCTGCATTATACATTTCACAGTTTGCGCCCAGCCTTGTTCTGAAAGGGAAAATCCCAACCGGATCACGATGGATAATCCAGCTAAAGAATTATCTCGTAGTATTCCAGTTCACTGTTTCTATCATTCTGATTATTGGAACAATCCTCATTTATCGCCAGGTTAATTTTATGCGCCACCATGAACTGGGATTTAATCCTGAAGGGTTAATAGTACTGGATGGGCCCCGGATTCTCAGGGCAGATTCATATGAATCATATATGAATAACCTTGAATCATTTAAAAATGATATCAGATCTCTGTCCAGGGTAAGCAAAGTCACATCCTCATCAAGTGTTCCAGGCACAGAAATTAAGTTCTCACGAGTATACGGGATCCCTGTGGAGGGACGTAATACAGAAAAAAGGATTGATGTGTATTATGTTGATAATCAATTTTTTAAAACATATGGTCTGATGCTTATTGGTGGAAATAATTTCGGTGCGACCATAAGGGAAGACTCAAGTAACATAATCATAAATGAATCAGCACTTCCCTATTTTGGATTTGAGGATGCTCTGAGTACTGTCGGAGATATTCTGAGATCAGGCAGTCACATGGTCACGGTGAAAGGAATTGTGAATGATTTCAATCAGCAATCGCTGAAAGAATTGCCACGTCCCATCGCATTTTTCAATCAACCGGCCAATCAGTTCTATACCATTAAAGCCGAAATGGCAGATATCCGTCAGCTTATTACTGACCTGGAAAAGATATGGAACACACATTACCCGGGAAATCCTTTCCATTACTTTTTCCTTGACGACTTTTATAATGAACAATACCAGGCGGAGACACGTTTCAGCGGATTATTCCTGGCCAGTTCTCTGTTGGCCATCATCATTGCCTGTCTTGGTTTATCAGGCTTATCGGTTTACTCAATTACTCAGCGTACCAGGGAAATTGGTATTCGAAAGGCAAATGGAGCCGGGATCTCCCAGGTGATGGTTTTACTGAATAAGAACTTTATCATCTGGGTGGCTGTAGCCTTTATCATTGCCTGTCCTGTGGCCTGGTTTGCCATGAATGAATGGCTCCGGAATTTTGCATACAAAACAGAATTAAGCTGGTGGATATTTGCCCTTGCCGGATTAACAGCTATGATCATAGCTCTGTTAACCGTTAGCTGGCAAAGCTGGCGAGCAGCAATAAGAAACCCGGCGGATACATTGCGATATGAATAATAATCCATGTAGCCGGACAGCTGTCAGCAGCGCACAAACAGTAGGATCCATCCGCCAGATAGACCTCTCCTCCTTCCAGAAAAGACTACACTTTTTGTATCGATGAGGTCAAGCGATTATGTAAGGACCGCGGAAATTTATAAGTTGTAGGTTTTTGTAGGTTTTTGTACCTTGCTAATAGATATCCCACATTCGCGTAGTCTCACTGCATAGCACTTGGCGTTTCAATCACAATTTTCTATATATCAGTAACTTAAAATAATAAGATCATGAGAAAATCAATTATTTTGTTATTACTTTTTACAACTGCAATTGGTTTGTCAAATGCCCAGAATGTTGAAATTCCCGACACTGCCTTCCTGTATGCCCTAATTGATGTGGGAGTGGACACCAGTGGAGATAGTCTGATTAGCAATGCTGAAGCGGAGCTGGTAATTTCTTTAGATGTCTCTGAACGGGGGATTGTTGATATGACCGGAATTGAGGCGTTCATAATGCTTGATTCACTGGATTGCCGCAAAAATGCTATCACAAGCCTGGATTTATCAATGAATGAAATGCTTACAGTGGTAAATTGCACACAAAACAACCTTACCAGTCTGAATGTTTTGAATAATACTCTGTTAGAATGGTTGCACTGTTGGTCGAACGAATTAACCAGTCTGGACGTTTCAAATGACACTGCTTTAATAGCTTTATATATCCAACATAATCAAATAGATACGCTGGATCTTTCGAATAATACTGAATTGACTTTTCTGAGGTGTAGAGGTAACCTGTTAACCCAACTGGATTTGTCCAATAATATTTCTTTAACAAGAATAGCTATTGATGAAATGCCAACGTTAACTGAAGTTTGTGTATGGGAACTGCCTTTTCCACCTACAGGTGTTGAAATTGATACGACAGATAGTCCAAATGTCTGTTTTGAAACAGATTGCAACGGTGTGTGTGGTACAACTGGTATTAATTTAAACAGTCTGACCGGATTGTCCATATACCCCAATCCAGCCAAAAATCAATTAACCATAGAAACAAGCCAATCTGGCCAACATTTTATTGAGATCACTTCACTGAACGGCCAGTTGTTATACAACAAAATAGTTGATGGGCCTACTCATCAAATTGACCTCTCATCTTTCCAGAAGGGTGTATATTTAATCACCATAAGGTCAAGGAATGATGTGAGGACTAAGAAAATTATAAAACAGTAGCCAAGAATTGCGAGGATGGATATTAGGGCTCCGGTCCCTATTAAAGTCTGGGGATAACATTTCGTAAATAATACCCATACGGGTTCCAGTATCCAGTGGCAGAAGCCTTCCTAGCGAGTTGTCTTTTTAGCAGTATTACGGATTTCAGCAATTTCTGCATTGTGATCCTGCTTCCATTGGACAAAGATTTCCTTATGGTATGTTGGAGGCAAATGTAAAACAACGCAGCCTCTGCTGTCTGTGGTTACTTTAATACCGTCAATTGTTGTGGTCATGGTTGATACTAATTATTGGTTGATTTGATAATGGAAATGGTCTGTACCCATGTATACGGTGATTTCCTGATCTAGGTTATAGTGTTGTCTCCAAAGTGGTAATTTTTAGCCTTCATTTCCACACAATGGAATGCAATAGCATACTGATACATTATATTATCATTGGTTTATTTTATTTCATATCTGGATAATATGCTACATAATTACTGTATTACAACAATTGGCAGTAGAATAAATGTTCTACAAGTAGTTAACAAATTTCTTATTTTGCTTAAGTTGCATCATTTACTTATCTTTGGCGTTAGTAACGTAAGGCGGCATTATGATCACGTCTTTCAAATCAAAGGAAACTGAAAAAGTCTGGAATGGTGAAAGGTCTAGTAAGTTGCCATTGGCGGTTCAAAAAGTTGGGAGGAGAAAGTTAAGAATGTTGAATAATTCTATTGATATCAATGACTTAAGAATTCCACCTTCAATTAGATTGGAAAAACTATCAGGCAATTTTGAGGGATTTTACAGTATTCGAATTAATGATCAATGGAGGATAATGTTTAAATGGTCACAAGGTCATTCATCTGAAGTACAAATAATTGATTATCATAAATGAAAATATTATGGCACGATTAGATAATATACATCCTGGTGAAGTTCTATCCGAAGAATTCTTGAAGCCCTTGTCCATAAGTGCTTACAGATTATCTAAAGATATTGGTATACCTCAAACAAGAATCAGTGCAATTCTTAAGTGTAGGAGACGTATTACTGCAGATACCGCTCTCAGGTTGAGCAAATACTTTGGAAATAGTGCTAAGTTTTGGTTAGGGCTTCAAGATGACTTCGATCTTGAAGAAGAACTTGCTGCTAATGAGCAGGCTATTAGGAATATCAAGAAGCGAGAAGATAATGCAGCTTAACTCCACCGTTCCCTGCTGGTGTCACGGTTGATACAACAGGTAGCCCAAATGTGGAATTTATAGAATGTGCTGCCACTGGTTTGACGGAATACAATAAGGATGAATTTTATTTTTATCCCAACTCAACCCAACCAATGACCTATTAACCATTGAATTAAGCCAACCAGGCCAACATTTATTCGAAATCACTTCACTCAACGGACAATTACTATACACTGATAGAATGGAAGGACCTACGCACCAAATCGACCTTTCATCCTTCCAGAAAGGTTTATATTTCATTACGAAAAGGTCTAGGGATTATGTGAGGACTGAGAAAATTATCAAACAGTAATAAGAATTACGAGGATAGATATTAAGCCCTTGGTGCTGCGGCTGGGGGCTTATTATGTAATCTTGGGGTCATAATCTCCTAAGGTTATGTGCAGTTTATACCCAGATTCTTTTTCATCATTTAACTCACAGTAATTTAGAAGATTATATCTGAGACATTGAGTATTTTTGGATAACTCATATAGATTTCTCATCTTTTGCGAAGTCTCACTGCATGGTAACATGCAGTTCCAATCTCATCTTTCAGAGTTCATTTACAGATTGAAACCGTAGGATCATGAAAAAAATCTACTATATACTTCTCATTGCCACTTTCTCATTAAACCTGTTCTGGCAGCAGGATAATCTCTTTGCTCTGCAAAACCACTTTTCTTCGAGGATCTCTGTAGATACTACAATTGTAAATAATACTAACCTGTTTCCATTTCATAATGTTAATACCATTAGCGGATTGACTCTCTCAGGAGAAATTACTTTACACGCTGATACAAGCCTGGTCCGCATTATCTTAATGGATAATAATTACAATGAATACCTCATTTCTGAGACATATCCCATGCTGGCAGGCTCAAAACAATTTTCAGTTGATAAAGCCGGGGAGGAAACATTTGTTTTAAACAATATCACCCCATATCGGGTCACATTTGAACTTATCAATGCTTCCATTTATTTAAAAGAGATTACCATTAGTGGAGGGGATAGATATAAGGCAGAATCGCGAAATGATTGGTTGCATCAACAAACCTTAAATAAGATTGACAGGATCAACCAGAACATTGAAAATCTTGGTCAAAAATGGGTGGCCGGTGAAACTTCAATTTCAAAATTATCTTACCAGGAAAAGAAGAGATTCTTTGGTGGTAGCGTGCCCAATTTTCAAGGTTTCGAATATTATACAGGGGGTGTTTTTGTCTTGCCCGGAGCAAAAGATGATTTAGTTTCAGAGGACTCACAATCAGCATACCTCTCACTGCAAGAACCTCAATATGCGGGTGAATTCAGCTGGAAGAACAGACACGGAGAAGACTGGGATACGCCGGTTAAAAACCAGGGAGGGTGTAACGCATGCTGGGCATTCGGAACAACTGCTGCAGCTGAGCTTCTGGTAAATCTTTACTATAACCGGCATCTGGATTATGATTTATCCGAGCAAAATATAATATCATGCACTGTAGGATCCTGCAATGATGGGGGGAAGCCTGGTTCGGCTCTTGATTATGCAAGGGATATAGGAATTGTTATGGAGGATTGTTTTCCGTATACATCCTCTGACCAGGATTGTTCTGAGATGTGCAGCAATCCCCTGGAAAGAATTAAGATTGATTCTTGGACCATAGACTACTTATATTCAGTGGATGACCAAAAAAGAAAAATCATTAATGGAGCCACTGCGGTTAGGATAACACCCTGGAAGCATTTTATGCAAGCTGTTGGTTACAAGGTGCTTGAAGAGGGTGATAATTTTTTTCTTGCGGATGCGAAAGATGAAGTATCTGATATAGATAGTACATTCTGGATTACCCTGGAACACAACGATCCGCTCATAGGCCAGACCGCCTGGCAGTGCAAAAACAGTTGGGGTGAGAATTGGGGAAACCAAGGTTATGTATATCTTACTGGAAACTGGAAGGTGATTAATATCTATTCATTGTATGGGCCCGTTGGTTCTGTAAAATTAAATGAGACTGATATATTATGCACTGATAATGATGGTGATGGTTACTACTACTGGGGTATAGGACCAAAACCATCACTTTGCCCGGATTGTCCTGATGAGCCGGATGGTGATGATTCAGATCCATGTATCGGCCCTATGGATGAATATGGTATCTTCACACACTTTACTCCAACACCTGATGCAAAAGATACAATCGTCTTATATGGTCAGACGGTTCCTGATATATTTGCTACGGGAACTAATGTCCGATGGTACAGTGATAAAAAGCTGCTAAATCTTGTTCACACTGAAAATGGGTTTAGCACAGGACATACAGAAATAGGGGATTATACCTATTACGTAACCCAAACATTATCTGGTTGTGAAAGTTCAGCCAATGCTGTAACTCAATCTATTTGGCTTGAGATACCTCGTCCTTTAGGACATGATACGGTAGGATATGCAAGGGAACCAGCGGTTCTTATAGTTGAAGGAGGACAGGGGGCAGTGTTTAGATGGTATGCGGATCCATTATTAACTACCCTGTTGCATACCGGAGAATCTTATGAAACAGAAAAGGCGGACACTGGTACTTATACCTATTATGTTACCCAAACGTTATGCCAGTTAGAAAGTGCTCCGGATACAGTAGTACTAACAATCTCTTATTTGGTTGCCATTCCCGATCCTGCCTTCCTGCGCGCCCTGATTGTAGAGGGAGTAGATACCTATGGAGACAGATTGATTAGTTGTACTGAAGCTGAAGCAGTAAGCTCTCTGGATGTCAGTGGTATGCATATTACAAATTTGACCGGGATTGAAGCATTTGTTAATCTTGATAAATTAAATTGTTCTTATAACCGATTAACCAGTCTGAATGTATCTGGTGTTAGAAAACTTCGCTATTTGAACTGCAGTAAGAATAGAATTTGCAGTCTGGATATCTCTAATAATACATCCTTGAGAAGATTGTTTTTACAAAATAATTGCACCCTAATTAAGGTATGCGTGTGGACAATGCCCTTCCCACCTAATGAATTCGAGGAATTTAAATGGGGCACAAATGTCCATTTCTTGAAAGAATGTGCCACCGGATGGAATAAATACAACACGGAGAAATTTAGTATTTATCCCAATCCAATAACTGATTTTTTAACCGTTGAAACAAAGTTTCCAGGACATAATTCAATAGAGATCACCTTACTGAACGGACAGCTGATATATAGTGATATAATAAAAGGACCAACAATACATCAAATAGACCTCTCATCCTTCCAGAAAGGCTTATATTTGATAACGATACGATCCAGGGATTATGTAAGGATGGAGAAAATTATCAAGCTCTGAAAACCTATAGTCATATGATCTAAACATATAGGTAATCATAACGAATATAGATAATTAGCCCCCGTTGCTTTGGCTGGGAGTTTTCTGTGATCCTGGGAGCCTAACATGCTCATATTATAGATGGTTTAACACCAGTCTAATCAAGGGTTAATTACATCTCTGCTCGGTATTTACCTGGCAGAATTTATTTTGCGATTCACATTACCTCTGACGAAATTCTACACGGATAGCCTCACTATGATCCAATTCATTTCCAATTTGAATATTAAATCCTTGACTTATAATATTTTTTCGTAGATTTAATTAAGATTTCCCACATCTCGCAGAGTCATTGCATAGCACTTGGCTTTCCAATCCCATCTTTCATTCATTCGATGATAAATTAAGTAAGCTTAATAAGAAGCTAGTCAATATTTTACTAAACCTAACTTGCCATGAAAAAGATTTACCTACTTTCATTGCTTTCAATCTTTTCATTGAATCTGTTTTGCCAGATTAATTGGACGAGATACCCTGACAACCCAGTCATGCTTCCAGGGACTACGGGCGAATGGGATGAGGGGGAAATTACAGTCACATCCATACTTTATCAAGACAGTACATACCATATGTGGTATAGCAATGGGGGATTTGAACCCGGCAATACATTTATCGGATACGCCACTTCCTCGGATGGTATCGAATGGACAAAGTATGCAGGAAATCCGGTACTGTCACCGGGATCTGCTGGTAGCTGGGATGAGAATTATGTGTTTACCCCCTCTGTATTGATCCATGATTCTGTATATCACATGTGGTATACAGGCCAAAGCGGTACTGTTTTTAACCAAAACTATAAGATCGGTCACGCTACTTCGCCTGATGGTATCAACTGGACTAAGGATACGCTTAATAATCCGGTTCTGGATAAGGGATCGGATGGAGACTGGGATGATATATGGGTTATTGTCGGACAGGTAACATTTAAAGATACTACATTCCATATTTGGTACGGCGGATGGGATGGAACAGATGACAATCTGATAACCGGCCATGCTACTTCCCAGGATGGGGTTTCCTGGACAAAGGATTCACTCAATCCTGTCCTGACTGCCGGAAGCTGGGATTCACCGAGATGCTTCCCTGGGTCGGTGTTTTTCGATGGTTCAACCTTTCATATGTGGTATGGTGGGGGTGCATTAGCTGCCTGGAGGATTGGTTATGCCACATCAGAAGATGGGAGCCATTGGACCAAACAAACAGATAGTCCAGTTCTTAATGTTGGTCCCACAGGGGACTGGGATGATAAATTTGTTACTCCGGGATCCGTGCTGTTTGACAGTACAAGTCAAATTTATAGGATGTGGTATAGCGGGAACAATGGCGAAGAAAAAGAATGCATCGGATATGCAGAATCCCAGATTCCCGCCTGGAAACAGATGAATAGCCTGGACCCAGGCGGATTGACATGCATTGTTGACAGCCTGATCTATTCATTTGCTGGTGGATGGGAGGGTTCGATCATAGGAGATGCTGTGAATTCTTATAATACAACCACAAATGAATGGAGCGAATTAACTCCCATGCCCATACCGATGACAGAAGGCGGTATAGGACTGATCGGAGACAAGATCTACCTTGTTGGAGGATGGAAGGATGATTGGGTACCTACAGATTCTATCCTTGAGTACGATATTGCAACCGACACTTTTACTTTTAAGAAAAAAGGGCCGTTAAAAATTGGTTCTAGTGCTTCCTGCGTGATGAATAATAAAATCTATCTATTTGGCGGCTTAGGAGATCCTTATCCCGATGTTAATTATGCTTATGATGCATTGACCTACGATCCAGTAAACGAGCTCTGGGATACGACATCAATACCAGATATGCAATATCCTCACCTGATGCATGGAACAGCAGAGGTTCTGGACGGGAACATATATGTACTCGGTGGAGCCGGTCTTCCTCCTGATTACACCCCTCAACAATCCGAAAAATTTGACGGGGAAAAATGGGAACCCATAGCAGAAATGCCTGTGCCTGTGACTTTACATAAAAGTATTGTTCATAATAATAAGATCCTGGTATTTGGAGGAGACAGCGTCTGGACCATAGATAAAAGCTATTCAACCAACTTAATCCAGGAATATGATCCGGCCACCGATTCATGGAGACTGATGGAGCCCATGCCCTTTCAGCGCACGGCAATGTCCGGAGGTAAAGTGGGTAACTACGTTTACCTGATGGGTGGATCTATTGATCAACGGGATCCATCTTCATTTGTGCCCGAAGTCTGGAGATTAGACCTTAGATCCCTAAAGCCATTCACAATTGCGACCGGAGTTAGCCTTGATACGAATTCGCTTGGCTTAGGCGTTGGCGATACCGGGGTACTTGTTGCTACAGTTTCTCCAGCTGATGCATCTGATCAATCAGTAATATGGACTTCAGGTAACTCTAATGTTGCAACTGTTATTGATGGGACTGTCGCAGGAGTGGCGGGTGGAGAGACATATGTATATGTAAACACTGCGGATGGTAATTTTACAGATTCGTGCCTCGTTTCTGTTACTTCTAATGTTGGGATAAATAATACTGAAGCCACAGGTTTTAAGTTATATCCAAATCCTACCAGTGATTTAATCACTCTCGAGTTTAATTCACAAGGGACTCATATAGTTGAAATTACCTCCTTAAATGGACAATTATTATACAACTCTAGAATGGAAGGACCAACCCACCAAATCGACCTTTCATCATTTGAGAAAAGTTTATACTTCATCACGGTAAGGTCCCGGGATTATGTGAGGACGGAGAAAATTATAAAACTGTAGCAAAGAATTCCGAGCATAGATTTTATGCCCCCGGTGATCGTGGTGGGGGCTTATTATGATGACCCCGGGGTCATAATCTCCTCATATTATATATGGTATACACCCAGTCCAATTAATGGTTTGTTATAACTCTGTTCGGTCTTTACTCAGTAGAATTGACTTTGCGATTCATATTAACTCAGACGAAATCCTCCAAGGATAGTCTCAATATGATCCAAATCATTGCTAATTAGAAGATTAAATCTTTGATTATTAGCATTTTCTTCGTAACTTATATATTTCCCAGATCTCTCGGAGTCTCACGAGTAGCACTGGGCTGTTCCAATTCTATTTCTCATTTTTATTAATTCACTAAATATTCCACTATGAAAAAATTAGTATTTACGATTCTAATTGTTATTGTTGGACTTCCCATCCTGGCACAGGAAGAAGTTCATCGTCCACCTGCAGTGCTAGCTGCTGGAGGAAGCTCAAATGGAAGTACTACCAATTTATCCCGGTGGAGGCTTTCAATGGTCCACGTTATTACCCTCCCTGAAGATTTTTCTTTAGAAGACAAAGGTTTGGCTCTTGATGATTCGAAGCTTGATTGGATGGTCTCCTTGTATCCCAACCCTGTGAAGGAGTACCTGAATGTTGAGTTTGAACTCCCGGAAGCTAAGGATTTTGTCGTTAAACTTACCGACATTACTGGCAGGACATTATGGATTCAGGAAGCCAGGAAAATTGTACCTGGTGAGATAATTGAACTCAACCTGTCCAAATTCTCTTCAGCACTTTATCTGCTGCATATCACAGCACCTGATCAAAAGACTCGCAATGTATATCGTATCCAAAAGATATAACCACAAAAATAAAAACACATCATGAAAAAACATTTGATTTCCCTCATAACTTTTATTCTATTTAGTTTCCTCTACACATCTGCTGTATTTGCACAGGCCCCTGAAAAATTTACATTCCAGGCCGAAGCAAGAGATAATCAAGGAACGGTTATCAGAAATGCAGATATTGAAGTTAAGATTACCATTCTGGAGGATTCTCCTACTGGGACCATCGTATGGGAAGGAACTCATGAAATCATCACTGATAAGTATGGCATGTTCACACTTAATATAGGTGAAGGAACAGGTGGTTACATTTTTTCAGACATTGACTGGGCTAATAACAGATATTTCTTAAATGTTAAAGTAACTAATAGGAAAGGTGATTGGGTGGATCAGGGAACCACTCAGCTCCTGTCTGTTCCTTATGCCCTTCATGCCAAAACCGCTGCTAATATGGATGTATTACCTGGAGATAATGTAGGTATTGGGGTATCAGATCCTCAAGAGGCATTAGATGTACAGGGAAACGTCCACGTAAGTGGAGGCTTTATTGCCGGATCGACCACAGAATATAATGATGGGTCGATTACTCTCTCTTCCGATGAGGACCTTGACATAGACGAAGGGACCCTCTTTATTGATAATGATAATAATAGTGTCGGCATCGGGACGACGAGTCCATCAGAAAAGTTGGAAGTAGATGGTTCAGTAAAGGCTACAGCATTCATCGGAGATGGCTCTGGCCTCACTGGGATAGTAGGAGGTGCCACAATTTATTCCGTTGGAGACTTTGCCCAAGGCGGTATTATATATTGGTTAGATGAAACCGGGCAGCATGGTTTGGTATGTGCAAAAGAAGACCAAGGTCGTGTAGCTTGGGATTGGATGGATAACGGTTATCATGTACATACGAGAGCTTTAGGCGATGGACCTTTTTCAGGAGAAACCAACACTACAATAATTATTGCTGTTCGATCAGCACTTGGTTTTAATGATTATGTTTATGCTGCCCGTATATGTAACGAATTGCAAATTACTGAAGGCGGAAAAACTTATGGCGATTGGTACCTGCCATCAAAAGAAGAATTAAACCTTATGTACCAGACTAGAGCTATTATTGATGCTACAGCAACGGCAAATGGTGGAATTGCATTTTCTGACGGAGCATATCATGAATATTGGAGTTCTACCGAGGCAGGTGCCGCCGACGCATGGTTTCAAAACTTCCTCGATGGCACTCAGGAGGATTCCAAAACCCATGGCCCAAGTAAAAACTATGGGCATGCGGTGCGTCCTATTCGGGCTTTTTAACCATCTCAGAATTTATTGAAAATTAGCTTTGAAAAACGAGGATAGAAATTAGCCCCCGGTGATCGTGCTGGGGGGGGTATGTGTTCCGGCTGGCATTATCTCCTAATGGTCGGACCACCGGATGCTGGAAAAATGATTTTGGCCCAGCACTTTCTTTTCTAATCTACTCTATTTGATTTTCTAATCCAAGTTCCAATGGCCGTGAATGTAGATTAACCTGTAACAAGCAATTTCTTGATAAGTTGAACTGCATTTTGCGCGCCGTTCGTTGGTATAGGCGCATAATTGACCTCTTTGTCAAGATTAGCAATAACTTGTTTGGCTAAAGAGCTTGGGGTTGTTCTTGAATAGACCATCTTAATTCCGGCCTGATGTCTGTTTAATCGACTTTCCACATGGAGTTGCTGTTCAGAATGGCCCTCCAGGGGGAAGTAAAGGAATGGTCGCCTGAGTGCCGTCAATTCGATCGTGGAAGTGCCACCTCCCTGGACAATGGCCAGATCACTGGCAGCAAAGTGCTCGTAAAGAGAAGGAATGTACCCCCTGACTTCAACTTCCTCCGGAACTTCCAGAGACTCTGGTGAAAGGCGAGGTCCACATACCAGTATCATTCGCAGATCCGGCACGCTCTCTTTGATAATTGGATAGGCCTGTCCACAAAGTTCCAGCAGATCTGTGCCAATCGAAGTGCCGCCAATGGAGCATACGACCAGAGGCCTGTCATCGTAACCCAATTTCTCTCGGATCCTTGCATTATCTGAGTATTCTGCTGCATCAAATGGCAAAATGTATCCTATGAATTCATAGTATGTTCTGGCATATTCACGGCGATTAGGCAGAAGAAAACCAAAACCTTTATCGGGAATATTTTCTAGTTCGCCCACGAAAAGAGCCAGGTTCTTGTCATCCGCGAAAATCTTATTTCCAGACCATATCCAGTTCCACATATAAGCGTATAGCCTCTCAATGGGATTCCAGGTCATTGCATCGCATCCAAGAAAATCGTAGATCATTACAAAGGGAGATTGTATTATTACGTCTTTTTTATTCAGGGCAATGGTTATTTCATAGGTTTCGTCACCGATAATGACATCAAATTGTTCCCTGTCGGTTACTTGTTTGAAGATATTGACGTTTTTCTTCCATTCTTTATTTGAATTAGATAAATATTGCATTAAGTTCAGATGGAAGCCTTTGGCAGCATTTTCAGCAGGAATATTATCATCCGCATACAGATCAGCTTCTGGAAGAATTTCCTCTCCAGCCTCCTTAAGTAACAAACTTGCCGGGTGGGCAGCCAGCCAGGATATTTTCACTTCAGGTATTTGCCTGCGCATTTCTCTGGCTATTGCAAGGTCCCTGACGATATGCCCCAAACCCAATGACCCACTGATATATAGTACCTTTTTCATTGCCATTTTATTGACCCTTTCTACTTTTCAAGATTAATTTTCTTCAACATTCTGTTAAATCTTTTGTCTGAGTGCAGCATAGCGAGTGTTTCATCATTGAGCATGAAAGCAAGTGATACGTCATGTTCCTCATATGCCTTCTCCAGCCATTCGAAGGACTGATCTATCTCTCCGAGAGAAGCATAAATTTTCGCCAATAGATAAGGTCTGATGTATTCATTTTTTGACCTTATTTTTAACTCATCGACTACCTGCTGTGCATCACTCTTGCGATTGGATATTGCGTATGCCCATCCCAACCCTGAGAGTATCAGGGCATTGTTTTTGGAGAGATCAAGAGCTTTCTCAATCTTTGAAATTCCTTCTTCATATCTTGACTCAAGTATATAAGTCTGTCCGAGCACCCACCATGCATGAGAATAATTCGGCTCCATATCTATTAATTTCTTTAGCTGTTCTCTTGCCTCTTCTAATCGGCCTGCCCGCAGCAGAGCTATATTCAGAGGATCATTTAAAACAGCTGAGAGTGGATCAAGCTCAATTGCCTTCTTACATTCCGTTATGGCTTCATCCAGCCTTCCTAGTGGCCGTTAAATAATAGGAATATCCACTATATGCCGGTGCATAGTTTGAATTAAGCTCGATAGCCTGATTGAATTCCCTCTCAGCACCCTCCCAGTCCCAATCGAACATTGTTTTTATCAATCCGAGAGAAACATGAGCTTCTGAGAGGGTTTCGTCTAATTCAATGGCTTTCAGGGCTGCCTCCCTGGCTTTTGGGAATGCAATCTTCGGAGGAAGAAAATCTCTGAATCCCAAACCAATATGGCAGGATGCTAATCCCGCGTAGGCTTGTGCGCTATCCGGAACTTTTTCAATCACCTTTTCAAAGTATTCGATTGCTTTTTTTCCTCCCTCCTCGGATCCCTTATTATAAAAGAAACGACCCGTTAATAATAAATTATAAATTTCCAGGTTTTCTGTATACCGCTTCACAAGCTCTGCCTTCTCTTTTCCCAAAAGCTTCACCTTCATATTGTCTGCGATTGCCAGCGATATTTCTTCCTGAATGGCAAATACGTCTTCCATCTCACGATTATAGGCATCTGACCAGATATGTGAACCATCAGCAACTTTGATCAGCTGTGCCGTTATTCGTAGCCGGTGACCGTCCTTCCGGATACTTCCTTCAAGCACTGTCTCTACATCAAGTTTTTTACCTATTTCGCGTATATCTTTATGTTTATCCTTAAAAGCAAAAGAAGAAGTACGTGCAATAACTTTTAAACTTTCTATATGCGTAAGGGCATTTATAATTTCTTCTGTCATACCATCACAAAAATATTCCTGGTCCTTTTGTGGACTCATATCCTGAAACGGTAAGACTGCAATGGAATTTTTGAACCGCGAAATTTTAGTTAGCTGAGAATAATCCTCACCTTGTCTCTGAACAGGTTTAACTGGTTTGGTTTTTATGATTCCTTTAGGAGTGATATCATATACCCAGGAAAGTATAACCGTAATGAAAAAGACTACACACAACAGAACTATTGTAAAATTTAAAGTCCAGGTTGGTAAACCTAAAGGTGGGGAGACAATATCAACCAACTCAAGAATTACAAAGGCAGTGGCACCATATACAATGATTACACGGACTACTTTCCTTCGTTTCAATTCCTGCCAGAAATGGCTTAGATTGCCTGGTTCACCACGCATTAATTCAGTTGTGTTAAATCACTAGATAAAACTGAGAATACCAATATGAAAAACAGATTGGAAACTGAAAACTGAAAGTGAAAAATTGCCAGGTGCTATGCGGTTACATTGTGCGAAAAATGAGATAACTCAAATAAAGTTAGGTCAATATGTATAAATTGTCAAATTGTTGAATCGAAAACTGGCCACAATTTTGTGGGATAAATTGATATAGAGGTCACTTGTTCACTGAATATCGCCCATGCTTGTCAACCGTAACCTCATCCAGGGTGAGGACTTGGTCAGAATGGTAGACTTCTTTTATAAGATCAGTCTCGTTGGACAAAAAGAGTATCCATCCCCAGGGCATAAACCAGGTCCACTGAGGTTGCTGCTCCAAAACCTTCATGTCAGGTATTTCCCCCGTTTCTCCAAGTGAAATTGGTTTGCCTTCAGCTAAAGCTATCAGATCATCGTGATGTGACTGTTTGTAGTCATTACGGTAAACATCCGCAGCCAGGATATCAACGTAGTCAATCCCGGGAAAGAAATCTTCGTATGGCCAGGCTTCATCCCCGGGGATATCCCTGGGAGCGTTTGTATTCCAAACCCAGATGAGGTTATTTAACTGATGGTGGTCTGTAAAATAGTCATACATCATGATCCATAATCGTTTGAATCCCTGCTCTCCCTTATGGTTGCACCACCAGAACCAGACTCCGTTCATTTCATGGTAAGGCCTCCATAGCACCGGGATATCGGCATTCTGGAGCTGTTTCAGATAGCCGGCAATTTTATCCGCACCTACTTTCCAGGCATCATTTAGTTCAGTGCCCCCGGTCACCAGTTTTTCCCACTGTTCAGGCGAAGGACGGTCTTCCATGGCCCAGATGGAAGATCCCTCGCAGCAATCGCCATCCGTCGGAAAACAGCCATGCCACATCAGGGTTATGATATGACCTTCAGCATGGCGGGCCTTGATCTCCTGAATGGTCATGCTCCGGGCCTCATCAAGGGTGATATTAAGGAACTCTGGTTCCCGGTCAGATCTCTGACGTGGTGCTACGGAATCACCTCTGGCTATTGAATCCCTCCTTGCTTTGAATCGCTCCCATGGGATGGCAGGCAAATTAGCCGGCCCACAATGCTGGTAACGCAATGCATCTTCACCTTCCACACAAAAACTGAAATCGGACCCCCATATGATGGCCTTTTTTCCTGTGATCTCTTCCAGTTGTTCAGAATAGTCTGATCCCTTTCCCATAAAATTGTGTTGTCCTGAAAGGGTGTATTGTCCCTGGATGTCCTGAATGAAATTAAAGAGTTTTACAGTTTTCTCTGTGGCTTGGGGATTTATTAGCGGGATGTGTTTTTTAGAATCCACCAAGTTGCATGAATTTACTGCAAGTATTAGAATGGCTGAAGCAATGAAGAATTTAGCTTTCATATCTGTGGTTTTAGGGTTACATTCATTTTTGCTCGCCAGGCAATAAAGTTAAAACTTTCAAACCAGAAGACAGGGAGAAGTATTACCGGGAAAATTAATTCAACGGGGATTTTTACATGAATAAAGAAGAGTGAGGATCATGGTAGCGAGTTCTCCCGGATCTCAAAAATATCAAAGCGGCTGAGTTCGAGCCAGTATCCCAGGGCCAGTTTTCGGATGTAATCCCAGTAATCCGGTGATTCCAGCCCGTAGGTCTGCACTCCGTATCCGACATCTGTTTTAATCTGCTGCCGGATATCTTCCCTGATATTCAGCTCGATGACCCGGTTTTTAAAGGTAAAACGGGCTTTCGGGATCACCTGTCCCTCACCAAGGGTGATGGTTCCATGCCCCAGGGTGCCGCCGGTGCTGGCCTGCAGACCATCGTTCAAACAACTTACAGGGGGGGTGCTGCCGGCATAGGTTACGATTTCCAGTTCGTCGATGCCAACGTGGAAGTATTCCCGGGCCCGCAATCCCATCTTGGCCCCGAGGATGGAATAGATGCCCAGGTGCTCGTGGAATTCATTGGTCAGCACCACGATCTTCCATTCTTTTAATCCATGCCTTTTGATTATCTCGGGGGCGATACTTGCTACATCCTCCTCGAATAGCCCGGGATCCACAGGGAAACTGCTGAATATGATGCTTTTGTCTTCACGTTCACTGTCCAGCACCCCCCGGAGCAGGGCTGCCAGGTCAGTATCCGCATGGGCATTTGCGATACGGCGGAGGGGTTGTTTACCCGTGGTGATAACGGTGAATTCCTCCGGGTAAAGCAGGTAGATGGGGATGCAGTCGCCGGCCAGGAGAGTGGCCATGGCATGATCCACGAAACCAGGCGGAGCATTCGTGTAAAGGTCCCTCACGGCCCCGGCATAACGGTTGGTGATGGTATCCATGCTTGCCCCGAAAATGTCGGGTTCTTCTAGCCGGTTACCGCCCTCCTGGACCCGGTCCACAGAGAATCCCGATCCCAGCACCATCATGGCGGAAGACTTATCAAAAGCATAATTGAAATCCTTTGTGCTTTTCGCATCGTTATACCAGTAGACCTTCCTCACCTGGTCCGGAATTTCGGGATTTTCCGCCAGGACTGCTGCAAGGCTGGTCAGCGGTCCCAGGGCGATGATATCCACCGGCATCTCTTCCAGTTCAATCTCTTCCAGGATCAGCCCGGTGGCACCCGGCAGGGTTCCGGACAGGATACTGTGTCCCTCTTCTACCCATTGGACCGAGGAAGCCATGACAGCTGCCTTTTTCGGTATGCTGGATTTGCCACGGATGGACTTTCCCAGTCCCACCGGGATACCTTCATGGCCAAAATGCTTCAACAGTGAGCTGACCCTGCTTGCGGTTTGTTCGGGGGACAGGATGCCAGCGACGGCCGTGATGGCTATGATCTCTATCTCGGGAGAGGCAAGCATCATGCAGATGGCACGGAAGTCATCGATGCCACCGTCGGTATCGACAATCACATGGTAGCGTGCCTTGTAATGGGATTGAACTGGCTGCAGGAGTAGCAGCGTGAAAAGGATAACCAGGATGCTTTTCATGGCTGTGTAATTATTTATGGGTTGAAAATTTCAGGCTGACTCCGCCCATGAAGTTAATGCCCGGCATCGGATAACCAAAATTGATCTGGTATGCCTGGTCAAACAGGTTGTTTCCCGCCAGGTAAACGTTCATGAATCGAGTGGCCTGGTAAGCGATCCTGGCTCCCAGCAACTGGTAATCTTTTTCAACCACTTCTGTGCCCTGCCCTGTTTCGTTGTACAGGTCAAAGATACCCTGAAGTTTAAGACGGAATTGCCATTTTTTGAGATGGTAGGAAGCAGAGAGGAACAGGTTGTGGGCAGGGGTGGCGGGCAGCGGATGCTCCATGTGGATGAAAGTATAGTTGGTATGCAGGCGCAACTGCTCCAGTGGCTGGTAATTTAAAAGGAATTCTATACCCCGGTTTTTGAATTTCCCGCTGTTTTTGTATTGCGGAGGAGGCGGGGCCGCCGGTGGGACCATCACGATCAGGTTCTGGCCATCACTCATGAAGGTAGTCAGTTCTGTTTTTATTTTGCCCTTCATCCAGTATTGTGTCCAGCCAATCTCGTAATTGATCATCCGTTCAGGTTCCAGGTCGTCGTTGGCCGGGGGAAAAAGGTAAAGCTCCCGGATGGATGGGGCCCGGTAACCCTTGGAAACGGATGCTTTCAGGTTGGTTTTCATGCCCGGGTTCCAGGACAGACCCAGGTGGGGTATCCACTCGTTCCCGTAGGTCGTGTTCATCTCGTAGCGGAGTCCCCCGTTCAGTGTCAGCTGCTGCCAGAGATTCTGCTGAATGGTGGCATACAGACCGGTGCTGTTCATGTCTATCCATGTATCATTCACCAGGGAGAGCTCGAAGGTAGGGGGCATGATGACGTTGCCTTCCTCGTCGCGCAGCACGGTGGTAATGGGACTTCCCTGCCCGCCGTAACGCATGTGATCGAGTCCCAGGGTCAGCGTATTACCCGGAAGGAGTTTCACCCCCTGGTAAATCATGGTCCCCATCATCCGGTCCACCGAGTGCCATCCGTCGGAAATGTCATGATCCCCGAAATTGTAATATAGTTTGATGGCACCTTCCAGCTTATCCGATTTATTTTCCAGCGAAAGGGAAGTTTTACCCCGCAATATATCGATTCGGTCGCCTATGGGCCCTCCGGTCATACCTGGATCGGCCGTCTCATAGCCGGCCATGTTGAAATCCACAAAAAGGTTGAGGTGGCTGTTGAACCGGTATCCGGCCTTCACGTAGCCGTTGGTGATCTCGAAGTCCGAGGTGTCACGGTGCCCGTCGGTGCGGTCGTGGTTGAACGAAGCGAATACATTGAATTTTTTCTTTTTGAAACCAACGTTTCCCATGTACTTCTGGGTGTTGAAAGAACCATACTGCAGGCGGGCATTGGCCTCCAGTCCATCCTGTTGCTGCTTTCTGGTGATGATGTTGATCACACCCCCAAAGGCATTTGAACCATACAGGAAGGAGGCGGGTCCGCGAATCACCTCCACCCGCTCGGCATCGGAGCTTACATAGGCATCAGGCAGGTGATGCCCCATGAGTCCCATGAACTGCGGATGCCCGTCCAGCAGGATCAGCACCTGCGTAGTGGGATTGCCCCCGAGTCCACGCATATTCAACTGTCCTGCCGCCCCCCCGGCCACACCGAAACCGGTAATGCCTCGCTCGGTCACGAAAAGCCCGGGAATCTCCTCGCTCAGCACCGGCAGCAGAGCGGATTCAGTAGTTTGTTCCAGGGTTTGGCGGGGAACCTGCGACACGGTAAGGGGTATATTCCGTCGGGCCACTTCTACTTTCGTGCCGGTCACCACCACCTCCTTGATCTCGATGGTATCAATGTTGATGGACTGGGCATGCAGGGAGGTAACAGAAAGCGCCATCAAAAGGGTGATAAGGAAATGCTTTTCCATGAGTAACACGTTATTTAAAATCGTAATACGAATTTATATGATTTACCCGAAACTCTCAAAAAAAATGATGGTCTTAGACTTATTCATACTGATTCTAAGCTGTCCTGATCGCAGGACAATGTGTTAATCTGTTCAGCTGACCAGAAAGACAGTTGAAGGTATATCTTGGAGTATGCTTCCAAAGGGGTTTCTTGCATGGAAAGGGGAAATACTCGATCATAACAAAAAAAAAATTGTCGTAAATTGCTTTCGGCTGAAGCCTCCGTAATGTTCGACCATATAGCATTTAGCTGTTCCAATCATGGAGTGAAATTTTATGGGTATAAATAAAATCCACCTGATAGTAACCCTTATCACTTTCTCATTGAACCTGTTCGGCCAGCAGGATAGTGTAATTGTACTCGATTCAACTTATTCATATCGTTGGTATTCACAAACCAGTGAATGGTTTTTGGATGGACGTAATATCTATACATATGATGCCAATGGGAGACAAACTGAAAGAATTACATCTAAATGGGAATTAGCAGCCAACAGCTGGGTTAATCGTTCACGTTATGTTGCTATTTATGATTTCCAGGGAAATGAGTCTGAATTGGCCTGGTATCAATGGAATACGGAAACCAAAAATTGGACAGGGAGTTTTCGTTGGATTTATATTTTTGATGCCAACGGGTATCGTATTGAGAGTATAAAAGATATCTGGGATGCGGAAACCAGTATATGGGTTGGGTATATTCGTATTGTTAAGGTATATGATGCCAAGGGGAACATACTTGAGTCGGTTGAATATCATGGTTATCCCGAAGATGATTGGCATAAGCTATGGCGTTATGTTAATACATATGATGCCAATGATAATATTACTGAGATCAATACTTATGATTGGGATTCAGAAACCAATGACTGGGAGATAACCCAGCGTATTGTAAACTCATATGATGCGAGCGGGAATCGAACGGAAGAAGTAAGTTATGAATGGGATTCAGAAGCAGATGATTGGGTAGGTTCCTGGCGAAGGGTTTATACATTTGATGGCAACGGGAATCAAACGGAATATTTAGGGTATGAATGGGATTCAGATACCGAAAACTGGGTGGGAACCGGGCGTTCACTTTCAGGTTATGATGCCAGTGGGAATCACACCGAGGATATCTACTATATTTGGGATCAGGATAGCAATGACTGGGTAGAGGATGGTGGTATCCTTTTCGTTTATGATGTTTATGGAAATCAAACTGAATACATTACCTTTTTCAGTTGGGATTCAACAACCAATGACTGGGCAAGTAAAAGTCGCACTACTTATACTTATGATAGCGATGGGAATCGAACGGAAGAAATTAGTTTTGAGTGGGATTCCGATAGCAAAGACTGGCTGAATGATTCGAAAACAAAGTCATATTGGTCTGAGCTTACTGCTTCTGTTTCTGGCAACACTATTGACCGAACCCTCATAGTCTATCCAAATCCTATAACTGATTTTTGCACTATCAAGCTTTCCAATGGTGCCCAGATCCGAAAGATAGAATTGGTTGACACCAATGGCAGAACTGTAAGAATTTTTGATAATGTCAATAGCAATTCTGTTACGATTCATATGGATAATCTACCTGGTAGCATTTACTTTCTCAGAATCCATGCTGATGATACCTATGTTAAGCAGGTTATACTCAGATAACCCAATATAATCCAATTCATGGATTGTGAGAAAATTGATGACTATAACCTTATGTTCTAGTATTTATTCGTAATTTTATTTAAGATTTCCACCCTTCGCAGAGTTCCACTGTTTAGCACTAGGCGTTCCAATAACATCTTTCATTGTTCAGGTTTAATGATTCTAAATCAGTTAAAGACGATTTATACATTCCACTTAAACCTTATAATCATGAAAAAAACTGTTTTACTAATTGTGACTTTAACATTCTTTATTGGAAATGCCTGCCAGGATAAAACGGCCATGGCTGAACTTGAAAAACTAAAAGCTCAGACGCAACTTGAAGAGCAAAATAAAACACTGGCTGAACGCTGGCACCAGGACCTGACCATAGAGAGAAACTGGGAAGTGGTTGATGAGATACTTGCTGCTGACTTTGTGATGCATAATCCAGGTGGGGAAGATACCAAGGGCATAGAGGAAACGAAAAAACTTGATGAGATGTGGAAAAATATGCCAAATTTTAAGATCACAAATCATGAGATAATTGCTGAAGGTAATTATGTGCTTATCCGGTGGGATGCTGCATTCGACAACACGGTAGATTTAATGGGTATTCCAGCAACGGGTAAGCGTATCAGTGGCATCTATGGTATGGATCTGTTCCTAATCAAAGATGGAAAAATTACAGATCTATGGCAAAATTATGATCAGTTAGGGTTCATGCAGCAGATGGGAGCCATCCCTACTCCATAGGCACATACTGAACTTTCTAGTATTTCAGACATTTCACAACATGATAATACATAATTCATAAAAATTGAACTATGAAAAAACTATTAATCATTTCAGCCCTTTTCCTGCTTACAGGAGTAGCTTTTGGACAAACCATTCAAAAAGGTGGAGTTGTTGGGATTCACGAATGGACTCTTAAACTTAAACCTGATGTTACAATGAATCAATTTTTGGATTATTGGGAGGAAACTGTTATTCCAGAATTTGAAAAATTAATTCCAGAAGGGAAGGCCTTTCTTTTAAAAGGGGTTCGCAAAAATAATAAATATGAATTTGCTGGTCTGTATTATTACAACTCGTTAGAGGACATGAGAAAATACTGGAAAGAAGATGGAAGCCCAACAGAAGATGGTGGAGTTGTAGTAGAAAAGTTTGTACCTCTTTTAGAGGAATTATCTAAATATGGAGAATTCACATATACTGCGAAAGATTGGGTAATTCTTAAGTAAAAGAAAATGAAAATTTCAAGCCCCTGGTGATTATGCCAGGGGTTTTTTATTGTGATGCGGTGGCATTATCTCCAAATATTATCTACGATTGTAAACCTAAAACTCATTAATCATGAAAAAGATCATTTTTTCAATTTTAGCCTTATCGTTGATTGCTGGCACTATCTCAGGCCAGAAAAATATTGACATTGAAAAAGAAAAAGAAGCCATAATGGTTTTAATCCAAGAGGAAGGAGATGCTGCTGCAGCAATGGATATGGAAAGGCTATTTGCTGTTCATGTACAGGATGAATCCGATACAAGGTTAGCAGGAACTAAAGTTTACTCAGGATGGGATGAAATTGAATTACTCTTTGAGAGTTGGAATGAAATGGACAGAACAGGATTTGAAGACCCTGAAAATTTGAAAGAGAATGTAATTTTAAAAGTAATTGATGATTGTGCCTGGCTTATTTGCGATAATATCTGGGAATGGAATTATGAAGGTGAACCAGATAGCAGCGTTAATATTCAAATTACTTTCCTGGAAAAGATTGAAGGTAAATGGAAGATCTCATTTAATGCTTTTGTAGCGAAGGATGAGTCTGAAAAAGAGTCTGAAGAAGAGGATGAAGTTAAAGATTAGACCTAATTAAAGCCGAGCAGATAACCGGGGTTTAATTTTATCCGACGGTCAGAACCTCCTAACGTTATATTCAGTTTAACCACACCCCGATTATTTGGGTTAATACATCTCTACTCAGTCTTTACGTAGCAGAATTATTTTGCGATTCAGATTACTTCTGACCAAATCCTCCATAGATAGTCTCAACATTATCAAATCATTGTCAAATAGAAGATAAACTGGACATACCCCAAAATTTAAGGGAAAACCAACACTCAGCCGGTTTTTCACAGGATGTTGGCTGGGTTTTTGCTCTTATCCCGGGCATTTTTGGTTTTTGGAGTTTATAAACACTTCAACTTCCAGAATCCCGATGATACTGGTGCTTTTCAATCTTTGTTGTACATATCCGTCGCAACGGTCCATTGGGGTATTTTACGGGGAGTAGATAGATATAAATTATCGAGTTATTAACTATATTGATGCTGTTTCGGATAAAAAATATCTGTTTAGGGATATTTTTTATCCGAAAAACACCTAAAAAGTATAGTAAACGGATAATATATGTCCCTTTACCATGAGTATTCTGACAACACCCCTCAAAAAACCGGGGCATCGGTAAATATTCAAATCGATGACATATGAAGCAGATTATCTTTACTTTAAAAAATCACCTCGAAAGGAGTGATGAAAACAGGATAAAACTATCCCCATTTTTTAACCTTATCACATATTGACCCCCTGGATCACTGATCCAGCCTACAATCCGAAGAAGTCAAGGAGTTTTATTGGGGTATGTCCAAGAAGATAAATGCTTGACATTCTAAATATTAAGTCGTAATTTTCATTGTAATTTTAATCCATCGCAGAGTTCCACTGCATTGCACTTAGCTGTTCCAATCCCATTTTTCATTTTCTCAACAAATTATTAAAACCTCTAAACCATGAAAAAAACAGCATGTTTTTCATTCGTTATTGTTTTATTAGTGGCTGTTACAAATGCCCAGATCATCAACGTTCCGTCTGACAAGCTTACCATCCAGGCCGGTATCGACTCAGCTTCAACTGGTGATACTGTTCTTGTGGAAGAAGGAACCTACCTCGAGAATATTGATTTCATGGGCAAAGCCATTGTTGTTGCCAGCAGATTCATTCTTGATGGAGATACCTCCCATATCTCCAAAACCATCATTGACGGGAGCCAGGCAACGGATCCCGATACTGCATCGGTAGTCAGCTTCAAATCAGGTGAGGACACCACTTCTGTCATCACCGGATTTACCATCACCGGAGGGAAAGGAATCGCGACGGATAGTATTTTGGAAGCTGATCCCGATCGGGTTTGCAAGGCGGGAGGGGGCATCTGTTTCTATCGTTCCGGTGGAAAAGCCACATTCAATATCATTGAAGGCAATGATTTAAATACCGGCTCCAAATATAATAGAGCCATTGGTTGCGGGGTGATGGCCCGCGGAGAGGACGGTCAGGTTATTGTATTAAGGCATAACATAATCAGAAACAATTTTATAGTCTCCAGCTGGGGTGCCGCATATGGGGGAGGAGTGGCGCTGATAGGAGGAGGCTTCCTGGTGGATAATAATACCATACAGGAAAACTCCCTGGACGCGGTGACGGACGGTTATGGAGCAGGAATGTTGATCTCATTGCTGCCATATTCCACCCAGATTGGAATATTCCGCAACAATATCATTACTGGTAATCAAGCGCTGAGTAACATAAATAGTGGGTATGGAGGCGGAATAAATCTTAACTGCGAATTTGACAGCTCCAGAGCACAGTTGCTGAATAACGTAATTGCAGATAATTATGTAAAGGGTTATGACGGAGGAATACTTCTCTGGGGCAAAAGAATCGATATGATCAACAATACCTTTATGGAGAATAGAGCGGAGATGAATGGTCACTGCCTTGGCTTTTACGAGCCTTCCAGTGATATGATCCTGGTAAATAACATCCTGTGGTCGGGTGCTGAAGATGATAAGCAAAATATCCACTCCGAGGGTCCAACAAATTCTTTTTCAGGACTGGTTCTCTGCCACAATATACTCGATAACCCCCTTTTGCCGGAAAATCCGGTTACAGCTTTCGATAATACTTACATGGAACCGGTTTTTGAGGAAGGATCCTATTCCCAGGCCGAATCCAGTTCTGGCATTGGACGTGGCGAAGATTCGGTAATGATTGGGGATACGTTGTATGTTGCCCCTGCACTGGACCTTTCGGGTAATCCCAGACCACACATTTCTGATGGATTGGTTGATATTGGAGCACTTGAATCAAACTGGCCGCTTCAACTTTTCCCGGAGGCTGACCTCGCAACCATCTATTTCGGTACCAGTATCGTGGAACCCGCTTTTCAAAGAGAGGTTTTGAACTATGAAATGGACATCCCCGACACCTGTACTTCGGTAGTTTCTTCCCTGATGGCTATACCAGTGGATAAACTTGCCGAGGTCCTGATTGAGGAACCCGATGATCTTTTATCGGAATCCGACGCGGAGAGAACTGCCACCATAACGGTGCATTCCTCGGACCAGTCAACACAAAAAAGCTATTCGGTACTGTTTCAATTACTTTCCATCGATGCAAGCCTGAGTAACCTGGAGGTAAGCATCGGAGAACTGGTTCCTTCTTTTGATCCCCTGCAATTGAGCTATGTGGACACCCTTCCTTACGGAACCACCGAAACACCCGGAGTCACACCTACGACCTCAGATGAGAATGCCAGTGTTGAAGTGATACCTGCCACGGATGTGACATTTTTTATTAAGGACCAAAGAACCACAAAAATTACTGTTACCGGTGAATTGGGAACACCCTCCATAACCTATGAAATTGAATTTAGGGTGGATCCCACCGATCCGGGAACAGTCATACCAGGTGCAGAGTTCACTCCCGTCGTGCGCCTATATCCCAATCCATTCAGCACCTACGCAAGTCTTGAGATCAGCAACCTTGAAAAGATCAAAAGTATCCAGCTAGTCAATATGATGGGACAGGTGGTCAGCCACATCGACTACACCGAAGGGGAAGCCACGACCATAGAGCGCAATGGACTACCTGCGGGGCTATATTTTCTCCGGATTCAATCTAAGCGCACCATCATAAAAAAGGTTTTAATTGAGTAAGTAGCCTGGAGTGGAGCATCATCGACCTGCTGACCGACAGTTTGACGGTGGGAGGCCTGGCTTTGAGTTGTTGCGGAGGAAAGTGATTTTGACTCATTAAGGTAAGATCAAAGGATTATGTGCAGGCCGAAAAGATTATTAAACAGTAGTTCAAAATTACGAGAATAGATATCATGCCCCCGGTGCAGTGCTGGGGGCTGTTTTGATCCAGAGGTCATAATCTCCTATGGTTATATATAATTTCACAAACCACAATTTTGGCTCCATTCTCCACTTAATTCCGGCCTCATAATTTTATCCCAAACGTGTTGGGTTTTGCAAGTGAGGCAGGCCTACAATGTATTTGATTTTGTATTTAGAATTTCGTATTTTAAGACAAATCGCACAGTTGAGTTATCAACCTAAGATTTCATTTCCTTCCCAATTCACATCAACAGTTTTATTTCAACCATTTTTTACCGAATGAATACACTATCATGTGTTGATCTGCAAAATGAAAATTATAAATCTCCTAAAATGGAAACCTTTAGATCTTCTCAAACATTGTCAGCTCTACTAATATTCCTTGCATTAGCACTGCTCATTGCTGGTTGCTCAAAAGATGAAGATATTGTACCCTCCAATGGGAATGGAGGTACTCAACCATCCAAAACAATTGGTAGCAGCGGTGGTGAGATTACATTCGACAATTTGACGATAACGATACCTCCCGGGGCCTTCAGCGGCGACCATAAGTTGGAACTTTCTATCTCTGACAAGGAACATCCCTTCGATAATCAAGAGTTGACGAGCTTGTATCAAATTAAAGGTATCCCTGAAGACTTTTCAAAATCGATCAGCATAGCCTTAAAATATAGCGGAACCCTTGAGGGCGAAACCTATATTGCTCACAGCATCGAGCCTCCAATAGAAGGATCAGATACCAGCATTGTTTTTGATTTATTGGAATGCAAAGACTCCAGTGAATATCTGGTGGGAAAACTTCTGCCCCCTGATCAGGGCGATGAGGCAAAATCGGAGCATATCAAACTGAAAAGCCAACAGTCAAATATCCAGGAGACATGGATAATCGGAACCACTAAATGGGCAATATTTGAGGATTATCCGGATTATTCATTTCGCATCGATTTCCCAAGATATCTTATTTCGGATCCCCGTATATTAAATCTACCCGATAACCTTGAGTTGAATAAAGTGATTTTTGAATCCCTTTATATTAAAGCCAACTTTCCTAAATTCGACCTTCCCCGGAAGGTATTGGTAGTTGATAACAGCCATATGAGTCCCCATGGATTTCATTCATTTCTTTATGCTTCCATAGGCAATCAGGAGTACCCCGGGATTCCATTTGGATCATTGTTCATCTACAGAATATTCAAGGATCCGCTTCATGAGACAGAATTAGATATACAAATCGGTAAAACTTTTTTTGACTTATTTCAAAGATATATATACGGTGTTAGTCCTGGGCCTGATTGGTTCTCCCGTGCCACGGAGGCCCGGGTTGAGGAATTGTTTTATGATCCTCTGGGAACGCTCGGGGATTATTTTCCAGATGTGCTATTGGGCAATGAACTGGATTGTTTTAGCGGATGGGGATTGGAGCAATCTGATGTATTAGTTCCTATAGTTAAATACCTTACAGATAAAGGTGGGGTAAGGGTGGTTGGCCATTACCACGACCTGATTCATCGTAATTATCCTGTCGTTGAGGCCCTGAATTTGGCAGCTAATGCTCCGGCGAATACATGGATTCCACTCTTTTTCCAGAATTATATGGAGGGCAAAATTTATGGTATAACAGGAGATATATTTATGAATGGAATTGATGCTCAGGATGATTTACCAATGCAAGGGGTACAACGGGAATATGCAGGTGAGTACAATGACCTCTCAGCAAAGATAATTCGATTCAACACAGATAATCTCGTCTTGAATGAAAATGCAAACGTTGCCTTCGATGTTGAGAGTCAGGATGTTGATAAGGGTCATTTGGAAGTGATGATCTTTTCATTCGACTGGGATAACAATGAAATTGAATTTATTTCGGATTATTCTCCAGGGGTTAAAATAGTTGGTAACATTAAAAGTCTGCAGGAACAAAACAAAGATTTGCTGGCTGTGGTTGTGAATACTTACAAGGACACGAAAAATGCCCTGAATAAATCAACCATATCATTAAAAGTTGAGCTAAAAGAAACCACCCCGCTGAACTATAGAAGGTTTACAGTACGGTTGGGGAAGGTAAATATTCAGAAAACCTATATGGATGGGTCAACCACAAATCATGAGAATGTGACATTGGAACTCTATATGCCTTTTAATGAATATGGTAGTTTCACAGGAAATAGCTTCTCTGCGGGTTGGGAAGTCCCCGATGGGAACGCATCAGATTCAGGATTTGTGGAGGCTGTTGTGGTGGATGATGGAACGGGATTAATGTTAAAGAGTTTTGAGTACAAGAAGATATATACTTATGATTTTGAGAACACCAGACATATGACAGGTACCGATATTCCATTGGAAGTACAAACGACTTCAAAGCGGCTTTATGCTATGGTCAAAGGGAATGAATTATCCAATGCATATAAAATAGAAGACTGGGCAATCAGGTACTATAATCTTGATGGGTCCCTTGGCAGCAATTCCTCTTGGGTTTCGATGGTCTCAACAAATACCGACAGTTATTTAGAGGTTATATTCACTGATCCTGAATAAATAAGACCACGGTCGGGATTTCCAGTCAGCCCGCCGTATTCTTTTATTACCTGACTTCTCTATTTAGTTTAATAACCCTCAAAAGGTGAAGTTATTTCCATGTCAGATTATGTAATTTATCGGAGAAGTTATCCGTGCCAGGAATTTTGAGTAAATTAAGGGTTTGAATCATCAAACCTGAAATACTCATGAAAAGCATCCTCATTTTTTTCCTTTGTGTATTGTTTTCTATCCTGGCCATGGCCCAACAGGCCGAGGAGATCGACCGCGGTGTGGTGGCACTCACTGTTGATGAAAATACCATCTATGTTGGCTGGCGATTGCTCCTCGAGGACCCCGAGGATGTGTCATTCAATGTTTACCGAAGGGATATAGGCTATGGTGGTTACGAAAGGGTGAACCCTGAGCCGGTGGTACATTCAACCAATTATATTGATAAAACCATTACGGCAGGCCACGCATATAATTACAGTGTTACCGCCATCATAAAGGGTTATGAAGTAGAAGCAAAAGGGGAAGCTTATGTTTTCGCCCTGACCGGAAACCAGCCCTGGTATTCCATCAAGTTGAAAGATGAGGTGACCCTGAAAAGGGTCGGGATAGGAGATCTCGATGGGGATGGAGCCTATGATTTCGTACTGCAACATCCTGACTATAACGTTGATCCATATTTCCGCCCGGGATACTGGTCGCGCAGTCCAGATTCCTATAAACTGGATGCATACTCTTCCAAAGGGGAATTCCTCTGGCGACACGACATGGGTTGGGCCATAGAAGCAGGTACCTGGTACTCCCCTTATATGGTTTTTGATGTGGACCAGGACGGAAAAGCAGAGGTTTATGCCAAGGCAGGGGAGGGGGATCCGCGGGAACTGGACGGGCATGTGCTCAGGGGACCCGAATACCTTATTAAGCTGGATCCCAAGACTGGTGAGCTACTCAAGAAACAGGACTGGATCTCCAGGAAAGATTATGATTCCTATAATCGATGGAGCCGGAATTTCCTGAGCATAGCCTACCTTGACGGGACAAATCCTTCCCTGATCATGCAAAGGGGTACCTACACGGTCATTAAAACCCAGGCCCTGGATAAGGAACTCAAACCAATATGGAAATGGGAGAGCATAGGGGAAGATGAAAAGTACAGGGGACAAGGGGGGCATGCTCTGATGACAGGGGATATTGACCTTGATGGAAATGATGAACTGGTGATTGGTACCTCAGCTCTTGATGAATACGGAAAGCCAATGTGGTATACCGGACTCGGACATAATGACGGAGGTTACATCGCAGATATCTTGCCGGAACGCCCGGGTTATGAGATCTTTTACGCCATAGAATCCCGGTCACCAAAGAACGGGGTTTGTGTGGTGGATGCTAAAACAGGAGAGATCATCTGGGGATATGAGGGAAGCACCGTCCATGTACACGGACAGGGCATGATAGGGGACCTGACCACTGAATACCCGGGCATAGAATGTTATGCCGGCGAAGCAAAGGGGGGTGATAAGTACTTTTTATATACAGCGAATGGGGAAAGGCTTTCCGACCAGAATCTCTGGGGACTTTCACCCAGGGCCATATGGTGGGATGCCGATGAGCAGAAGGAGATCTGCTATGGTCGCCGCGTGATAGAATTCGATGGTGAGCAAAAGCTGGAGATCGAGGGTAAGCTGCTGATCGTGGCCGATATCATTGGGGACTGGAGGGAGGAGATCGTTACCAGTTTGCCCGGTGAACTCCGTATCTATTCCACCAATATCCCGGCCACGAACAAGAAGGTATGCCTCATGCAGAACCATTTGTACAGGATGTCTGTGGCAGATGCAACGATGGGATACTATAATTCACCTCAGGTGGGATTTAAATAAGAGCTGTCCCGGTGTGTAGTTTGACGGACCACTAACATTAGCTAAATGATATGAGGATAGGCATTATTGCGGAAACAAAGATCCCTCCTGACAGGCGGGTACCCTTTACTCCAAAGCAAGTAGAGGAGCTCAAGTCTGTATACACGGACCATGAATTTGTGGTGCAATCCAGTAAAATCAGATGTTTTACAGACAAGGAATATGAAGATGCAGGGATTGAGGTTAGGGCAGAGGTATCGGACTGTGATGTGCTGTTCGGGGTGAAGGAGGTGGAGATCGATCAGCTGATTCCCGGTAAGACTTATTTCTTTTTCTCTCATACAGCCAAGGAGCAACCCTATAACCAGCCATTATTGCAGGAAATTTCTGGACGGGAGATTACACTGGTGGATTATGAGTACCTGACGGACCATTTGAATATCAGACTGGTGGCTTTTGGCCGCTGGGCCGGGATTGTCGGAGCTTACAATGGACTCCGGGCCTATGGGGAGCGCTACCGGCAATACCTGTTGAAGCCTGCCCACGAATGCAGGGATTTTGAGGAAATGAAGGCTGAACTGGGGAAATTAATCCTCCAGCCAATGAAGATCCTGGTCACGGGTGGCGGACGGGTGGCAGGCGGTGCCATTGAGACTTTAAGGTGCCTTGGACTGAAGGAGGTGTTCCCGGATGAATTTCTTGAACAGTCTTATGAGGAACCGGTGATCTGCCGGATCGATCCATGGGATTATGTCAAAAGAAAGGATGGGGAAGCAGTCACACTGGAACATTTTTTCCGGCATCCCGAAGTGTATGATTCCATTTTTAAACCCTATACCAAGGTTACAGACCTGTTTATCCCCTGTCATTTCTGGGACCCAAAATCACCGGTATTCATGACTACCACGGATATGCGGGAACCTGATTTTCATATCCGGGTAATCGCTGATGTAAGCTGCGATATTAAGGATCCCATCCCATCCACCATAAGGGCATCAACCATTGCGGAACCATTCTACGGATATGATCCGATGACGGAATCTGAGACGCCGCCATTTGATCTGCGAAGTATCACAGTGATGGCAGTGGACAACCTGCCTGGTGAACTGCCCAGGGATGCATCGGAGGATTTCGGACATATGCTCCTGAACAAAGTAGTGCCTTCCCTGTTGGATCTTGATCGTGAGGGAATCATCAGGCGGGCCACTATTTTGAAAGACGGCCAGCTGACTACAGATTTCAGATATCTTCGTAACTACCTGAATGGCAAGTAAAATCGCTTTTTTGACCAAGTGCTTCGGTTGGGCAGGTTTTAGGCAAATAATCTCAGATTGAAGTGAGACTGGAAAAAACCGTTATTTTAGGGGTTTATTCCAATTTCTATGGCAGTAAGAACCTTCAAAGCCTTCCGGGGAAAGCTCTTTGATAATTTTCTGAATGGCGTGGAAAAGGTGGGGAATGCACTCCCTCACCCGGCGACGTTATTCGGACTTTTCGCGGTGCTTATCCTGATCTTTTCTGCCCTGGCGGCAGCGGTGGACTGGACCGCCATGCATCCTGGCACCGGTGAGCTTATCGAACCTGTTAACCTTTTGTCCAGGAATGGTATCCATCGCATCCTTACGGATATGGTGGTCAACTTTACCAGTTTTGCTCCTCTGGGGATCGTCATGGTGGCCATGCTGGGGATAGGGATTGCAGAGAGCAGTGGACTGATCGGGGCAGTGATCCGGGCGATTGTACTGTCATCTCCCCGGAAACTTCTGACATTTGTACTTGTACTTGCAGGGATACTTTCAAATGCTGCCTCTGATGTGGGATATGTATTGTTGATCCCACTGGGCGGGATCATCTTCATTGCCATTGGGCGCCATCCGGTAATTGGTATGGCTGCTGCCTTTGCCGGGGTATCCGGCGGGTTCTCGGCCAACCTGATATTGGGGACCATAGATCCCTTGCTTGCGGGACTATCCGAGGAAGCCGCCCAGATCCTTGATCCTGAATACCTGGTGAATCCCACGGCTAACTATTATTTTATGGTGGCATCCACCTTTGTTATTGCTTTTACCGGGACCTGGGTGACAGAGCGTTTTGTTGCCCCGCGGTTTGGGAAATACGAGGGAGACGGGGCAGATGAAAAGCTGGATAAACTGAGTCCGCTCGAAAAGAAAGCGCTCCGGAATGCAGGCTTTGTGGCGCTGGTAATATTTGCCATCACGCTTGCTACGATCATCCCGTCAGATGGGTTCTTTCGCGGGACTGACGGGGAAGTGCTATCGTCTCCCTTGATCAGGGGGATCGTTGCCATGTTGTTTATTACCGCGTCACTGATGGGTATAGCTTACGGCATCACCATCAAAAAATACAAGTCAGATGCGGACGTCATGAACGGAATGGCGGATGCCATGAAAACCCTGGCGATGTATTATGTACTGGTATTTTTTGCCGCCCAGTTCGTGGCCTATTTTAAATGGAGCAACCTGGGGATCATTTTTGCCGATCAAGGGGGCCAATCTGGTGATGGCATCGGGACTCGGGCTCATACCACTGATGATACTGTTTATTGTTTTATCGGGACTGATCAACCTGGCCATGGGATCGGCATCGGCTAAGTGGGCCATAATGGCACCTGTGTTCATTCCCATGTTCATGCTGCTGGGGTATTCCCCGGAACTTTCGCAGGTTGTTTACCGGATCGGGGACAGTGTAACGAACATCATATCTCCCATGATGAGTTTCTTTGCCCTGATCATTGCATTTATACAGAAATACGAGAAGAAGGCCGGGATAGGCACGGTGATCGCTACCATGCTGCCCTATACCTTTGCTTTCTTCATCGTGTGGACCATACTGCTGGTGATCTGGCTGCTGCTCGGGCTTCCATTGGGACCAGGAGCAGGGATCTACTATTCATTGTAGCAAATAAACGGCCAAGACGAGTCTTTTCTAAATAATATTGGCATATTCCAGGTATGTCTTTACAGCCATTGTGGATTCAAGCGGCATAGTATTGAAAGGAATGGCCGGAGTTGGAGACGGTGTTGAAAACATTGGCAATGGAATTGCGACGGACACATACGGAAATATTTTTATTACCGGGAATTTTACAGACACCATTACATTCGGTGATGTACCTCTGGTAAGTGCCGGTGAAGGGGATATTTTCATTGTTAAGTACGATGTTTCCGGGTCTCCGCAGTGGGCAGTGACGGGCGGTGGAAGTCAGAATGAATTTTTAATAAGATCGCAGTCGATGCCAGTGGCACTAATGTATATGCAACAGACGAATTCGAATCCGGTTCAGTTCTCATCGGCGGGATAAGCCTTCAGAATGCAAATGTTTCACCTCCAAAGAGGGATATACTCCTGATGTCTTTTGATGCCGCGGGGACTGCTCAGTGGGGCATCAGGACAGATCATTTGCCCACCGGCATCTATTTTCTGCAAAATCCCGGCTTCCGGATCAAACCGGAACCGGGATTTCTATTAGGCTATAGTATGCCGGATTCAGGCTCCTGTTCTAAATAAAATGCCGCCTGCCAGGACTGGAAAGGTCTGTCGGTAACACTGAGTTGGTATATATTTCAAAAGATTCATCTGTCGAGTATTGCTTTGGCCATTCTAAATAATATCAAAACAAAAAAGACAGTATTTCCGAAATTGGTCTGCCACATATCCGGTAGAGCAGGCAAAACCTGTTTCACAATTCTATTTAGACTAATTCCATTGTCAATAGTCGCTTGACAGATTATAGTGTAATAGTTACATTGATAAAAATAAATCCAGGGATTATTCTGAAATACAGGCAATTATTATGAAGTCATCAGATAAAAGCAAGAAATCGGACCGCAGGGCATTTCTCAGGAATGGCCTGGCGCTTGGGACAACAGCACTGGTTGGCTCCGCCTGTGCAGGAGGGTGCTCCACACCAGAGGCCAAAAGTTCCGGGGAGAAGGTGAAGGTAATGACCACAGAAGGCAAACTGATGGAAATTGATCCGGCACATATGCACCATCTTGCGCATAACAAGGTTACCCCGGAAGAGGCCAGGCTGGGCGATCCTAACAAGGAATACGTTATGGTTATTGACCTGGCTAAATGCAGGAATGCACGAAAGTGTGTGGAGGAATGCCAGCGCATGCATTTTTTGCCTCCCGAGGATGAATGGATCAAGGTCTACCTTATGAAAGACAGCGAGGATACTGCATCCTACTGGTTTCCCAAGCCCTGTTTCCATTGTAACAGTCCCTCATGTGTCAATGTCTGCCCGGTAGGGGCCACCTTCAAACGGCTGGACGGGCTGGTGCTGATAGACAATGAGAGATGCATTGGCTGCAAGTTCTGTATGACAGCATGCCCGTACTCCTCGAGGGTATTTCAATGGAATGAACCGGTAAGCAATCCCTCGGATGACGTAGAATTCTCAGCCGAAACTTCTGTGCCACACCAGATGGGAACTGTAGGTAAATGTGATTTTTGTCCCGATATGGCCAGGATGGGCAAATTGCCCATATGTGTAACCGCCTGTCCGAATGGGGTACTTTATTACGGGGACAAAAAAGAGGATGCTGTCACCAACGGGGTTGAGACCGTACGTTTCAGCGAGCTCATTTATGAAAGGGCCGGCTACAGGTATATGGAGGAACTGGGTACCAATCCGAGTGTATATTACCTGCCACCGGTCAACCGGCTCTTCCATCCGGAAACGGGTTTCAAGAACCTCAGTGAAGAGGTGGAAAAGAGGTATGAGGTTGCCCGGACAAAGATCAAGAAAGAACTTTAAAAGATAGTCCATGGAAAACAACAGCTCAGCATCAGCACTGCTGGCAAGATTTGCCCCGCAAATGACCCGGACCACCAGGCTTGAGAAGGTGCTTGTGCTTGTATGCGGACTGACAGTCCTGTGGGGGTTGTATGCATTGTTTGTTCAGATAAAAAGAGGGCATGCCGTGACCGGGATGCGTGACAATGTGGTCTGGGGGGTTTATATCGTGAACTTCATTTTTTTCATCGGGATCTCATATGCAGGGGCTTTGATCTCCGGGATATTGTATCTGTTGAAGGTGGAGTGGAGGAAGCCCATCATCCGGATCGCCGAGATCATAACGGTCATCTCAACCATATTGGGTCCTCTATATATATTATTATGCATAGGACGCCTTGACAGGCTGCATCACCTGGCCCTGTTCGGCAGGATCCAGTCCCCCATCACCTGGGATGTCATCGCCATCACCACCTACCTGATCGGCAGCATGATATTCCTGTTCCTGGCCACGGTGCCTGATTTTGCTATATTAAGGGATTCCGGAAATCCCATGTTTGGTAAGTGGCGCCGCCGCTTTTACAGGTTCTTTGCGATCGGTTACGAGGACAAGAAGCACCAAAAACATTTTCTCCGGCAGGGGATCACCATTGTCTCCATCATTATCATACCCCTGGCGGTGATCGTCCACTCTGTACTCTCCTGGATATTCGGGATGACCCTCCGTCCGGGCTGGCACAGCACCATTTTTGCCCCGTACTTTGTAGTCGCTGCCGTATACTCCGGCACCGGTGTGCTGATCATTGCCATGTGGGCATTCCGTAAATTCTATCACCTGGAGGAATACCTGCAGGAGAAGCATTTCCAGTACCTGGGCATATTATTGCTGGTGCTCGGGGGACTATATGGCTATTTTACTTTCAGTGAGTACCTTACCGGCTGGTATGGATCCGAGAAGTGGGAGCTTCACCTGATCTATAAGCTGTTTTCCGGAGAGGAATTCGGATTGATGTTCTTTTATGCGGCATTCATCGGGGTATTAATACCTATATTGATCATTGCCATCCCACAGACCCGAACCATCAATGGGATCACCATTGCCTCAGCTATCGTGGTCACGGCCATGTGGGTAAAACGCTACATCATCATCATACCCACGCTTGAAACACCTCTGCTACCCATGCAGGAATCCAGGATGGAATACGTTCATTATTCCATAACCTGGGTGGAATGGGCCTTGACCTTCAGCGGAATCGCCGCCTTTTTCCTGTTCTTTTATTTCTGCTCAAAATTCGTTCCCATTATACCGGTTAGTGAGTTGGCCGAATCGAGTGATCAGGATATAAATCTATCAACATGAGAATACGGATACTGATGCCTGTTATTTTGATCTTGCTCTTCGGCACCGGCCGGACGGGACAATCAGCTTATACCATTCAGGAAGAATCAAAAAAATCTCCTGATTTTTCATTCAGCTGTGTGCAGAACGATAAGGAATTCATCCTCAAGACAAGGTTAAGCTTCTGGACGGGTGAACGTGATCTTCCCATAAGCGGAGCGGCCATTACCTATTATAATATGGTCGGTGAGGAATCCAGTCAGCTTGAGGTGGTCCGGACAGATATGGATGGGGTGGCAATATATCGGATAAAAAAGGGATCTGACAAACTGCTTGGTATGGATGATATTTACACATTCAAATCATTGTTCAAGGGAAGCTCTGAATATGAAATGTCGGAGGATTTCACAGCAGTGGAACCATTGCAAATGCGTATCGAATTTATCGAGATCGATTCGGTCAGGACCATTGTAGCTGAGGCTGCTGAAACGGACCCGGAAGGCAATCTGGTCCCGCTGGAAGATGTAGATGTTTATTTTTATGCACAGCGGTCATTCAGCCTGTTGCCGGTAGGGGAGGAGTGGTTTGTCGGGGGACAGGCACAGGTGACCTTCCCTGCCTCGCTGCCAGGAGATCCTGATGGCAATATAACCATTATTGCCCGGATTGAGGATCATGAATTGTTCGGCAATGTGGAAGCGGTTGCTGTCAAGGACTGGGGACTGGCAATGCCTGAGGTGCTCGTTGAGAAACGACGGGGGCTCGGAGACACCGATGCTCCGCTATGGATGGTCTATACCCTGATCGTCCTGCTTTCTGTTGTATGGTTCCATTACCTGTATGTATTCTATATAATGATAAAAATCAAAAAGTTACGGCAGGAGGTAGAAGATGAAACAACCGAAAAGTGAAAATGATCCAGGTATTGAAGAACTGTTGAATCAGTATGATTCACTTGAAAAAAGGATCTCGCTGATCGAAGCCAGGCTTGGTGCCGGGGATATACCTGTCCATAAGCCACAGGAAGAGGACCAGGAATTTGATTTTAATCTTGGCTCAGGGACAGATATTGAGGTCAGGATCGGCAGCCACGGATTGGCATGGCTGGGGAACATCGTCCTGATTTTCGGGATCATGTTTTTAATGACCTATGCACAGAATCTGGGCTATTCCCTTCTGCCCACCGTTCTTGGTTACCTGCTGGTCGGTAGCATTTTTTTTGTGGCCCATAAGATCCGAAAGAGTTTGTCCCACCTGGATTTCATGTTAAACGTCAGTGGCTATGTACTAGCCTTTTATGTAACACTACGGCTGCATTTCTTTACACCCGATCCGGTGATCAGCCAGTTTGGGCTGGGACTGGCCCTGACCCTTATCCTGATTGCGGGGCTCGTGGGCATGGCCCTCAGGAAACAATCTGAATTCCTGGCTGCCCTGGCCATCATCTTCCTGGTTGTCACAGCATTGTTCTCCGGTTACACCCATGCTACCCTGGCCTTGCTGGTGGTGGCAGCTGCCACCTCCTCGGCGCTTTACCTGCTGAGAGAATGGAGGTACCTGCTGATGGTTTCCCTTTTCCTGGTCTACTTATCACACTTCATATGGCTGATGGGCAACCCCATCCTCGGGAATCCACTGGGTGTCGTGGAAGCACATCAGTATAACCTGGTTTACCTTTTTGCCTATGCAGCCATCTTCGCTTTCATATCATTGGCGCCCAGAAAGGAATCCATCCCGGAAAGGTTTTATCTCAGCCTGGTGATCTGGAATGCGGTTCCATTTATGGTGCTTATATTGATGGTGGTGCTGGCATTTTACCAGGAGAATTATGCCGGGATTTTTGCCATCATTACCATAATCTGCCTTGGGTACTCAGTGGTTCTTTACCGGCGGGGTACAAGGGAGTTCATTCCTGCACTTTTTGCCTGTTTTGGATTCATGGCTTTGAGTGTTTCAGTGTATGGATATACCGGCCTTCCCAATGCACATCTATTACTTGCTCTCCAGAGTCTCCTGGTCATGTCCATGGCATTGTGGTACCGCTCGAAGATCATAGTGGTTGTGAATACCCTGCTGTTTATTCTGATATTATTGATCTATACGATTGCTTATCCTTCCGTGGACAGCATTAACATTGTATTTGCGCTGGTTGCATTAGTCTCGGCACGTGTCCTCAACTGGCAGAAGGAAAGGCTCACCCTGCAAACTGAGGTTTTGCGGAACCTTTACCTGATAGCAGCATTCATTATGGTACTGTACAGCCTTCAGCAGGCTGTCCCGGCACAGTACATTACGCTTTCATGGACGCTTGCCGCAGCATTCTACCTGGTGATGAATTTCATACTGAACAATATCAAGTACCGCTGGATGGCCATATTCACATTTATAGCCACAGCCATTTACCTGTTTGCGGTTGACCTGGCAAGCCTGCAGGTTGGATACAGGGTGCTCGCATTTCTATTCCTGGCGGTGATATCCATAGCTGCTTCGGTATATTATACGAAGAGTCTTAGAAAGAAAAACGAGTCTTAGCATTTAAAGGTCGGAATTCTCTTTTTAACTTCGGATTACCAGTTGTTTTAGCAGGTTCTTGAAGATGATGAAATGAAAGGGCAGGAAATTGTACCAGTACAGCCTGCCAGGTATCCCTTTTGGATCGAAATAGGCATGTACCCACAGACGGTTCATCTTGTCTTTATCCGGCTGTATGCTGAATTCAAGCCAGGCTTTTCCCGGCAATATCATCTCAGCCCTGAGCAGCAATTTCCTATCCGGTACCAGGTCCTCGACCCGCCAGAAGCCGATGACATCACCGATCCGTAGCTCGGACTCGGATCTTCTTCCGCGGATTGTTCCAACACCCATCAGCATTCGGTCAATGAAACCCCTCAACCTCCACATCCAGTTGTTATGGAACCAGCCTTCTCTGCCTCCTATCCTGCAAATGGATTGGAATAGGTTGGGAGGCTCTTTTTCCGTAAGTATTGAGTAGGAACTGATAAAGCGGGGGGGATTATCCAGGTCGGTCAATTTCATGGCCAGATCATGGGCAGGCGGGTAGGAATCAGACCAGCGCGTGTGGATGGCATCGTGATCTTCCCTGGAAAGGGCCCTGAGGATAGATACCTTGTAGTTTATAGTCTTGAATGGGATCAGCTTTTTGATCTGTGAGTCACCGCAGATCACCTCGGTTTTAACGCTTTCCATCAGGCATTGGATGATGTTCGCCGGTACAGGGGTTAAAAGACTGGTAAAGTAGCTGTATAGCCTGATGCTCGATACAGGTGAAGGAAGAAAGACCCTTCTTCTTTTCAGGGTCCTGGCAAAGACCCGTATCATCTCTTTGTAGCTGATAATATCGTCACCGCAGATCTCATAGGATTTACCGGCAGTCTCGTCCAGCTCAAGTGCTCCAACCAGGTATTTGACCACATCACGGACGCTTATCGGCTGGCAAAGGGTTTCTGTCCACGACGGGATGATATATACTGGCCAGTTCCTGACCAGGTTATTGAGGATCTCGTACGACGCAGAACCTGAGCCTATGATAATAGCAGCCCTAAGAACGGTGCAGGGCACCTTGCTCCGGATCAGTATCTCGGCTACATTCAGCCTGCTTTTCAGGTGGTTGGATAGCCTGGGATGATATTTTCCAAGTCCCCCCAGGTAGATGACCCTCTTCAGGCCCATTTCCTCTGCTACGAACCTGAAATTTGTCACCGCCTGGATGTCCGTGTAATCAAATTCCTTCTTGCCAAGCAACATGGAATGGATAAGATAGTAAGCTACGGATACGCCGTCCAGTGCCTTTTTCAGATCCTGTACATTCAGCGCATCCGCCACGAAGATTTCGGCATCAGGCCACCGGTTTGCATGTTCGGGGGAATAGCCGCGAACCATGATCCTGACCTTGTATCCCCTTTCCTGCAGTTCAGGTACCAGCCTCCCGCCGATGTATCCCGTTGCACCTGTGACGAGTATGGTGCCGATATCAGGCCTGGGTTTAGTAGGCAGATCATGGCAGAAAAAATCTTCAGCGTACCAGTCCATGAGTAAATATATGGATTTATTGATAAATAATATTTGGGAACGAAATAATAGTTGTATATTGCAACAGTTTTTAAATACAATAGTTGTTTGATACAAATTAAATCATTACCCAGTGGATAATTCAACCGTACGCAAATTCAGGGAAAACATCCGTCATATTGAAAGGGAGTTAAGCATACAGGTGAACACGACCTGCTGTGAGGGAGTTACGATTGCCCAGTGCCATACCTTATTGGAACTGCAATCGCATGACTCCATTAACCTGAATAAATTATCAGAAAAGCTATACCTGGATAAAAGTACTGTCAGCCGGACCGTAGACGGGCTGGTGAATAATGGAACTGTAAACAGGATCGTTCCAAAAGAGAACAGGAGGAAGGTCATGATCTCATTAACAGAAAAAGGGACTGGTATCTGTGAGCAGATCAACCATGACAGTGATGCATTTTTTACAACTATACTTGATTCAATCCCAGAAGAGGATCTTCCGGTATTCCTCAGATCATTTGAGATTATGGTCATGAAGATGATACAGTGTAACCTGGAAAGCGCAAAAACCTGTTAAGACCAACAATTATGATTTTAGAGAAACTTCTGCGCAAAAACGAAAACCTTGAAGTCAAGAGGTATTTCGACAGAATAGCTTCCCAGTGGGATTCTATGAGCAAGGAATTCTATTCTGTGTCTGTGAGGGAAAAGATCCTGTCCATGATCAGCCCTGAACCGGGTAACATGATAGTGGACCTGGGTGCCGGTACCGGGTTTATCAGTGAGGGACTGAAAGACGGGCCGGCTTCCATTATTGCCGTTGATAAATCGGGTGAGATGCTGAAGCATATGAAACTGAAGTTCAAGGATTCAACAAATATAGATTACCGGATCGGTGATGCCAGTCATTTGCCTGTCAGGAATAACATAATAGATTTTGCTCTGGCCAACATGTACCTGCATCATGTGGATGATCCGCCGAAAGCCATCCGTGAAATATTCAGGATACTGAAACCCGGGGGCAGGATGATCATTACGGATCTTGATACCCATCCATTTGACTATTTCAGAACGGAACATCTTGACAGGTGGCTGGGATTTGAGCACGATGAAATTATATCCTGGCTAAGGGAGGCAGGATTCAGAAATATTGATGTACACCCTATCGAAGAATATTGTTGTGATACAACTGCTAAACCTGAAGAACATGCAACAGTCTCCGTATTCCTGGCAACCGGCGAAAAATAGCCAGTTCCAGGGCATAAAAATGCAGGAATCCTTTATCCGGACTGACCATAAGATCAGGGGGAAGGATAAAATTGACCATATTCAGGCGAGGTGGGGAATCAACAGGATGGGGCATACCGTTGAACCGGGACTCTATAAACTTGGTAATCCCGGACCTGAAAGCCCTGTCTTTGTGACGGCCAATTATACGCTCAGCTTTGATGCACTGAGGTCTTCCCTGAAAGATATCGATGGATATATCCTGGTACTTAACACATACGGGATCAACGTCTGGTGTGCGGCAGGCAAAGGTACTTTTGGCACGGAAGAACTAATCCGGAAAATTGAAGAAACCAATCTTGGTCAATTAATTAAGCACAGGAACCTTATCCTGCCACAACTGGGAGCTCCCGGAGTTTCTGCCCATATAGTTAAAGAAAGATCAGGCTTTCATGTTAAATATGGACCTGTGAGGGCTGACGATATACCCGGGTACCTGAGCGAAAAGAAGGTTTCAACAGAAGCAAGAAGAGTGAAATTCACAATGGGGGACAGGCTGATACTGGTTCCGGTTGAACTCAGGCAGGTCGCATTGCCGATGCTGGTGCTGGGCATTGTATTGTTTTTTACGGTTGGTTTGATTCCGGCACTGGCGCTTGTGGGTGCTGTTGTTGCAGGGACTGTGTTTTTCCCGGCCCTGCTACCCTGGCTACCCACGAAGAATTTCAGTACCAAAGGATTTTTCCTCGGTGGATTTGTGGCACTGGTATTCGGACTGATCCATATGCTCGGTAATCATGGGCGGCCATGGATCTACCTGCTGGTATCCACCCTGGCCTATTTAGTAACCCTGCCACCCATCACAGCATTCTTATCACTTAATTTTACCGGGGCCACAACTTTTACATCCCGCACGGGTGTGAGAAAGGAGATCAATACTTATTTCCCGGTAATGGTTTGGATGGCCGGCGGGGGAATTTTACTATTTATTACGGCTATAATCATTTCCCTAACAATTATCTGATAATGTTGAATGCCTACATCGAAAATACACTGGCCTTAGATCCTGTCCTTTGCAACGGATGCAGGATGTGCCTACATGTTTGTCCCCATGCAGTATTTGAACCCAATGGGAAAGTGGTAAAAATCGTCAATAAATCCCGGTGCATGGAATGCGGTGCATGCCAGCTGAATTGTCCCACGCAAGCTATTAGTGTGAACAGCGGGGTGGGTTGTGCAACCGCCATGTTCATGGCCGCCCTGAAGGGGAAGGATATGGACGAATGCAGCTGCTGCTAGAAATACCAGCCTGACTCTGTTACATAATTATACAGGGTGATTCCTTTCATTCAACAAAACCTTACTCATAATAAAATAAGGGGACTGACCGGCTTGCCGGATACGGCAGAAGTTTTAAATTAGCATCTGCTGTGGTTACTGATACTCATATAGGGATATTTGATGCATTCATTTTTCTGGGGGTTTTCCAGGGACTCCTCCTTTCCTGGTTCTTCATAAAGAACGGAAAGAAGGAGAGGAAGGCAAATCTTTACATGGGACTCTTACTGCTGTTCCTGTCTCTGGGGATATTTGAGGAGCTGTTGAATAACACAGGCTATATTGTCAGGGTCCTGGCTTTATCCGATTTCAGTGAGCCCCTGGGACTGGCATATGCGCCACTTGTTTATCTTTATGTAAGACGCTGCCTTGATCCTCAGGACAGCATAAAGATATGGCCGCATTTTATCATTCCGGTCTTTTGGCTATTTTACATATGGTTTTACTGGATCCAGCCCAATGAACTCAAATACAATTCGTATTTGCATACCAAGCACCCGGACTGGCAATACCTTGAAGTGGTATTGAAAATATCTGATGATCCCCTGGGCCTCAGGAGATATGTCAATGAATTTCTTGGAATTCAGTTCACTGCATATATCATCGCTGTCGTCGTTTTTCTGCGGAGAAAGTCCAGGGCTATTAACCAGCGCCTGTTTAAAACGGATCATGAACTTTTGATCATTCTTCGGCATACCACCATCCATTTTATCATCATCATTGCGGTATTTTTTGCGACCAAACTTTATTTCGGGATGAGGTCCGATATCGGTGGCTATTGGATCGCATCCTATATCTCCTTTATGATCTATGCCACGAGCTACCAGGTTCTGAACCGGTCGGATTTCTTTGACCAGCCCGGGTCTTTCCTGGCTTTCCCCATGCCGAAATATCAAAAATCCTCACTGTCAGATGAGCGTAAAGAGGACATCCTTTCCAAAATACTACAGGAGATGGAAGGGAATAATTACTTTACAGAGAACCTGGCTTCCCTGTCTGGCCTTTCCAAACGGATTGGCGAGACCGTTCATCATGTATCCCAGGTCATTAACGAGAAAATGGATAAGAATTTTTTCGAGCTATTGGCCGGATACCGGGTAGCCCATGCAAAGAAACTTATACAGGAAGATAAAGACAGAAAATTAACCGTAGAGGAGCTGGCCGATCTGGTCGGATACAATTCAAAATCTTCCTTCAATACTGCTTTCAAAAAATTAACCTCACAAACACCTTCTGAATACCGTATTTCGATAAACGGCTGATAATTAATCAAATTCAGGTAATTCCTCCCGTGGCATGGCGTATTTCCCTATAAGGTTGAACATCGTTCCGAAAGGCTCGGTCGTTGTAAACATCTCCCAGGTATTAGGTTTGTGTCAAAATCAAAACTTAATATCATGGAAAAATATGTAAACACAATCTCTGAACGGCAATATTTCATCGACTGGCTGCGCATATTGCTTATCCTGAGTATATTTTTATTTCATATAGGGATGATTTTTAATACGTGGGACTGGCACGTAAAGAATGATCAAACTTACGGTGGGGTTCTCAGGTCTGTTATGACACATCTACATTACTGGCGCATGCCCCTGCTTTTCCTTATCTCAGGTGCAGGAACCTATTTTGCACTGGGGAAAAGGACCACCGGCCAGTACCTGCGGGAACGGCTCAAGAGACTGGTGTTACCCTTATCGGTAGGGATCTTTACGCTGGTTCCGATACAGGTCTACATCGAAAAATCTGCCCGGTTTGATTCTCTATGGGATTTTTATCCGCATATGTTTGAGGGTATTTATCCCAGTGGAAATTTCAGCTGGCACCACCTGTGGTTCATTGCTTACCTGTTTATTATCTCCCTGTTTATTTCTCCTTTCCTGGGATTCCTCCGGGGAGAAAGGTTTGCAAATTGCAGAAAATCATTGGAAAAGTTTATATCGAAGCCTTTAGCCCTGAATGTATTTATCATTCCCCTCATCCTGTCCCAGGCATTGCTTCGCCCTTATTTTCCCGAGGAGACCCATGCCCTGGTAGATGACTGGGCATCTGTGGCTTTTTACGTATTGTTTTTCCTGGCAGGTTTTGTATTGTTATCCAGTAAGGAGATCACTAATTCAATCAGGTGGCAAAGGTGGTTGTTTTTAGGGGAGGCAATTGTTGTATCCGTCATGCTGTTTACCATACCTTACATGTTTGAATCAGAACAGGCAGGCAATACTGTGTGGGATATCCTGTCAATTTTCGTCGCGTGGTCCTGTGGGGTTACTGCGATCGGGTTTGCCAGGCAGCACCTGAACAGGAATTCAAGGATCAGGAAACTGGCCAATGAGGCCATCTACCCTTTTTACCTGCTGCATCAGCCACTCATTGTAGTAACCGGATCCCTGGTCATTCAGTGGGAGGTGCCGGTTCTTCTGAAGGTCCTGTCAGTTACCCTGTTGAGTTTTATCATCTCTGTTGCGATATACTGGTTCATGATCCGTCCATTCAATGTTTTACGGCTTGTATTTGGCATGAAAATAAATCTTCATGACAAATACCTAGAAACAAAGGGATACAGGATACATGCGGCACAGATGTTGAACACACTTTCAAGCAATGTGAAAAATCCCAGGGTGCCGGCCAATACATATGAAACAGAGGGAAGTCCTGCATAATAGAACACCGCTGCCAGGATACTGAGCATAAAACCTACATTGGCAGCAAACAGTTTGGGTCCTGCATTGATCCTGATCTTCTTTAAGGCAAATGCCCCTGTTGTCAGGACACTGATACGGGAGATAACGCTATACCTTCCCTGCAATATACGTCTTAACAGAAAATCTGCAGCAAGCAGGAAAATGACCCACTTAAACGGCGTTAGAAAGAAGATCAGAACAACCGTGAGTGCAAAAAACGCATTCAACCTTGCTGTATTCTCATCAATATATTGGTCTGATATTGGACATACTAAACTCATAACATTCATTTTTAGATGTAAAACATACTTGCTGATTTTTGTTCGTCGAGGGCTGCCTGCTTCCGGGCGAGATCATCCAGTTTTGCCGATTCCATGTACTTAATAATAAGATCATTAAGTCCACTCCAGAATTCCCTTGTCGCGCAAGCCTGATCGCGTCGGCAGTTTCCTTCACCACTGAGGCAGTCAATGATCATCAATTCATGCTGAAAGGCTTTATAGATATCATATACATTGATTTCTTCCGCATCCCTGGAAAGTATATATCCGCTCATCCTGCCTTCAGAATTCGTGATCAGTCCCGAAGCCTTAAGGGAAGAAATGATCTGGTCCAGGTACTTGAACGAGATCTCCTGCCTTTCGGCTATTTCTTTCTGATAGACCCCTTTTTCGTTTCCATGCATGGCAATTTCCATCATGGTCCGGAGTCCGTATCTCGTTTTTGTGTTGAATTTCATAGCCTTATGAATTATACTATCAGTACTACCGCATTAGTAGGACAAACATAATCATTTTTTATATACCTGCCATGGGGTGGAGTTATTATTATAATAATTTTAACTTTTATAATCCTTCCGGAAAGGCGTTTTAAGTACAGTCGACATTTATCTGTTTGTTGCCTGAGAAACGTCGATTTTGCTCCCGGATTAAAGCTGTATTTGGGACTGTAAAAATCTATTTGAAATGTAATTTATATCACCGGTTAAATATTGTCAGTTGGGCCAAGGGTAGCTATTTTTATCCCAATCGCAAAAACAGAAAATAACTATGAAAAGATTCACCTATTTATTTAGCTTAACACTGGCTGCATTTGCAATTGCAGCAGTTGGATTTATTGGTTGTGAAGGTCCGGCCGGCCCTGCGGGTGCAAATGGAGCAGACGGACAAGATGGAGAAGACGGCATTGACGGTGTCGATGGTCAGGATGCCAGTGCTTCCTGTACTGAATGCCATAGCCAGGATACTTACATACTTGCCAAGTCTCTCGAGGCAGATGGTTCAGGTCATATGCTTGGGGGGCATTACAGATATGGAGATCGTACAGAGTGTTCTGTCTGCCATACGCACGAAGGATTTTTGGACATTATGGCATCAGGAGAAATGGAAGCTTCGCAAGAATTTGCAGACGCAACCCCTCCGAATTGCAGAACCTGTCACAATGTACACAAGGACTATGATAAGGATACCGACTTTGATATCCGTTTTATAGATGCAGTAGCCTTGTGGCAAAACGATGTATCGGTTGATTTAGGACCTGTAAACAATATATGTGTCAGCTGCCACCAGCCCAGGGTTATGAACCCGGAAGCTCCTGCAGTAGGCGGTGCAGATGTTGAATTCACCAGTAGTAGTTGGGGACCGCATCATGGACCACAATCATCCATGGTATGGGGAACCGCTGCTTATGAGACGGTGGGTGACGCAAGTTATCCTGCTCCAGGAAGTACTGCACATGCAACTTCAGCGGGTTGTGTCGGATGCCATGGGTACGAACCCGGCCGTGGAAACACAGCAGGCGGGCATACACTGTCCATGAATTACGAATCCCGGGGAACAGCGCGTGAATTTACTGCCAGCTGTGAAGGCTGCCATGGCAGTGATGCCGATTTCGATTTTCTGAATACACAGACGGACGTTATGGCCCTATGGGACAGTCTCTCGAATATGTTACATGCAGACAGTATCCTGGTTGAGGGTGATATCAATGCACCCATTACACTTACCGCAGATCAAGCGGGGGCAGTAATGAACCTGCTCTATATTGAAGAAGACGGAAGCACCGGTGTACACAACCCGAGATATATCAAGGCCCTCCTGAATAACTCAATCCAGGCGTTGAGCAATTAGGCAGGAATAAATAAGATAACAATAAAGGCTTCAGCACCAGCTGGAGCCTTTTTGTTTTTTAGCATATTTGCTCCCACCAAATTCCCGGATTAAAATATCTTTCTATATTTGATCCCTGAAAAAATAAATATATACGTACGTGAATCAAGAGACGAAAAAATTGAGACGGAAAACATGGGAGCATCCATGGAGATACAGGGAAAGTTTCCTCGTGGTGCTGGAATTGATTTTCATGGGACTGATATTTGAGGTACTGACAGGCGGGAAAGGAGCTCCTTTATTAAGATGGCCTGTGAATATGTTCGTGGGTACCGGAATACTCCTGCTATTGCTTATTATATATTTCAGGTTCAGGAGCAGCACCATGGTCAAATGGCTTTCCAGTGTACCGGCAGCCATCTCAGCCATCAGTTTTTTTGCCCTGGTGACGCTTTTACTTGGTTTCATCCCCCAGAGTGATACTGGTGTTAATCGTTATCTGACCTTATTGGGATTCACCCATATGAAGAACAGCTGGCTCATGATGATCTCGGGTCTGTACTTCCTTACCACCCTGGGATTCGTTGCACTTCGCAGGGCCACTCCATTCAGCCGGAAGAACCTGGGATTTTTGTTGAACCACGCGGGACTCTGGATCACCATTGCGGCAGGGTATCTGGGGGCAGGGGACCTGATGCGGCTGAACCTGACGGTCATGGAGAAATATGGAGCAACGAACCAGGTCGTGAACAAGCGGGACGGGGAAACATACTTGTTACCATTTTCAGTGAGGTTGGAGGATTTTAATATAGAGCATTACAATCCCAAACTTGCCATCTATGATGGACGGACCGGATCCGTTGTATTGGAGGATGGAAAAACCATGCCCTTTGTCGAGCAGGGATTGAAAACCACCCTGACGAACTGGGATGTTGAAGTGCTGAAATATGAACCAGAAGCGTTCAGGGTGGGAGATCAATATGTCCATGGCGACAGCATGGGAAATGCACCTGCTGCATATGTAAAAGCAAAGAATAGTGTATCGGGACAGGAAACAGAAGGTTGGATCTCGAGTGGAAGTTTCAGGGTGATGAACCAGCCTATGACACTGGATGATCATTATTTCCTCGTCATGACCGATCCGGAGCCGGAAAAGTATTCCTCAGACATTGTCATTGAGGATGGGGAAGAGGAGCTTCCGCTGACCCTGGAGGTCAACAAGCCCTATAAATATAAGGGATGGAAACTATACCAGTTATCCTATGATGAACGCATGGGTAAATGGTCCCAGGTTTCAGTGATTGAAGCGGTCAGGGATCCCTGGCTGCCGCTTGTTTATTTTGGCATATTCCTGCTGCTTGCAGGAGCATTGTACCTGTTCTGGATAGGCCGGGACATTAAAGAATAAGAAAAATGGATTGGATAAATTTTCCGGCCTTTGCCGGCATTACTTTTTTAAGCTGGATAACGGGGGCAACCCTGGTTAATTTTTCTGCCAGGAAGAAATCCCTGGAAACTGCAGGCATAGTCTTTGTGATCGCAGGGATAGCAGTATTAACCATCTTCGTGGTCATGCTCTGGATTAACCTTGAGAGGCCACCCCTCAGGACACTCGGTGAAACACGCCTCTGGTATTCCCTCTTCCTGCCCTTTGTCGGTGTGATCACCTATTACAGGTGGAGATACAAATGGTTCCTGGTCTATGCACTGGGCCTTGCCTCGCTTTTCCTGATGATCAACTACATGAATCCGGAAACCTATTCCAAAACCCTTATGCCGGCACTGCAGTCACCCTGGTTCGTTCCGCATGTGATCGTGTATATTTTTTCCTACGCCCTGCTGGCAGCTTCCTCTCTGGTGGCTGTCAAGGGACTCTACCAGCTTTATTACCGGGAGGTCAATCTGGCAGTTTTAAAACTGGCTGATAACCTGGTTTATATAGGGTTTTCATTTCTTACATTGGGACTCCTGTTCGGGGCCCTATGGGCAAAGGAGGCATGGGGGCATTACTGGACCTGGGACCCCAAGGAGACCTGGGCCTTTCTTACCTGGCTGTGTTACCTTGGCTATATGCATTTCAGGCATTTCCAGCCCAAAAAGGTAAAAGCACCACTATGGGCACTCAGTGTGGCATTCATTGTATTGCTGATCTGCTGGTTCGGGATCAATTACCTTCCCTCTGCTGCCAATTCAGTGCACGTTTACGGGAATTGATTATTTGAGGATAACGATCAATGCTCCGGTGACATAGGCCATCAGCCACCATATGTAAGCCAGGCGGGTATACCAATGAAGGCTTTTGGGAACCCTGCTTTCTAATCCGTTCCTAATCCTTAATCGCCACAATAAGACAGCATCAATCAACATGCCGGTCAGGCTGCTATAACCGAGCAGACCATGTAGTGTTAAGGCTGGATTTTCAGATCCGATGATCATCAGGATGGTGGCTGTAATGTCAAGTGTCAGTCCCACGCTCAAAAACACCAACACCCTTTTGGAAAGTGCATGCTTCCTTTGTTCTGTTATTACGGCAATAGAATAAGAGATCAGGGCAAGATTTACAATGGTCGTTCCAAGGATCAGGATGGGTTTCATAAACGGAGGTGTTCGATGACAGGGAAGCCTTTCTCACCAAGGTCATTGTAGTAACTGATAAAACGGAATTTGTAGAAGAAACCTTCGGTGTCCATGATGATGTATGTGACACCGGGGATTACGGTATACACTGCTGTATTGCTGTTTACATCCACTTCCACATCCTTCCATTCATACCCGATGAAATCCTGTTGTCTGCTGAAAGAATATCCACTGACATCCTCGAAGGTGATGTCTGCAAAGGCGGTTACCGTATCTATCGCTGCTGATACTACATACCTGTTCAGGAGGACCCCGCGTACATAATAGGGAGTAGGTATGCCGTCATCTGTAAATATGATGGATCCGTACTGGGTGAACTGCAGGTCCCACAGATCCTGGTCCGGCTCGATATCCACCAGTTTGCCACCACCTGAGGTTGTGAAATACTGGTAATTGTTGAAGGGGGATTTGGGGATCTCAAGGTCCTGCCATGCTGACCCGTTGATGGCCCGTATCCTGAATTGATAATTGCTGTCGTCTACATGGTAAAATTGTACGGCCCATGATGCTTTGTAGCCTATGCCATCATAGATCCCAATCAGGTAGATATGGTTGGTATAGGCCGTGTCCTCTTCTGTGAAGACCACCCATCCGGCAAAAGCGGAGGAATCCGGGTCACCGCTGGAGTGGTCGAATATCCAGTTTTCCGGTGGTGGATTATTTTCCGGGATACTGTCCGGATTTTCACTGCCAGTATTATAAACGCCCCAGTAATTGGCCGAATTGACCCCTATGTGCCAGTCCCCCGACCGCGCCCCAAACCGCAGTACCCAGTCCCCATTTGGGTTTTCCGCCATGATGCTGTTGGTGCCCAGATCAAAATAGGACTGATTGAAATATATCGATTTTTCAAATTCAAAACTCAGCTCATCTCCAGGGATATGAGGAGCCACCTTTTCGTCCCCTTCAAAACAGCCTCCTGTGATTACGCTGATTGTGAGTATGATATATATGATATGTTTATGCCTGTGCATCTTACTCTGGCTGATATGATTATTGTTTACTGAAGAACAAACGGAGATTTACAAAAAATGTTCTCCCCCATGCTACCGGATAGGTTCCCCCTCCTGAAGTATGCCCTCCGGTCGCGATCCCGCTGGATTCAATATTGGTGTAATCAAACAGGTTCTTGGCACCAATCCCGAGTAATATGCGGTCATTCCAGAATGACTTGTTGGCCGTTACATCAAGCATGTGATAGCTTTCGATGAAACCTTCCCTGATATTACCATCCGCATCAGAATAGAATTGTGGTTGCCGGCCAGTATATTTATAGTTGACCAGGAAACGGAGCTTTTGACTGATGAGGCTGTAGGTCAGGTTGGCAGTGACATCCGTGCTGTGCCGGAAGGGTGTTTTAAATCCCTCACCCTCTGTGATCATACTTTGCCGGGCCACCTGGTAAAGTCCCAATTCAGCAGTAAAACGCGGATGCAGGCTGTATTTGAAATTGATCTTACCGCCGGCCGTGCGGTACTGGTCCACATTGATATAGGAATAAACTGTTGCACTGTCGAGGGACAGGGTGATCTGGTTGTGGATGCTGTTATAGAACAAACCGGTCTGCACTCCGAAGCGGTTCTTTTTCCTGGCCATTGACAGATCCCATGTCAGGTTGAAATTATGGGAATACTCTGCGATCAGGTCGGGATTTCCCCGGAGGTTGTGATTGATGTCAACAAAGAAGAGGTAGAGTTCCTTCAGGGAAGGGGCCCTGAACCCTCTGGCATATGATGCTCTGATGATATGCCTGCTGTTGGCCCGCGGATCCCACCTTATATTAAGCGAAGGTACCAGCGGGGATTTGTACCTGGTGTTGTAACTGGCCCTTAATCCCGGCTGGAAAGAAATCTTATCTGAAGGTTCATACTGGACGCTTGTGAAAACGGCATAATCCCCGATGGCCTGATGCTCGTCCTGGATCCGTTTCCCCTTGCCTTCCTCAGTATTGATATCAGTTCCCACCTGGTAATTGAGCTTATCGAAAAGGCTTTCATCGGTGAATGTCCCACGCAGCAGGTATGACGTAAACCTTGTGGTATCGTTGGCCGATTCTCCCGATAACATGATCTCTTCCAGGGTAGTAAGGTCCTTAAAATAGGTATGCTTTATCCTGGAATAGAGCGAATGGGCAAAGACCAGTTCCATCCCCCTGCCTTCAGTAAACATGTAATCTGCCTGTATACGGTCTGAGAGGCGATTGGTGTAATAGTAGGTGTCGAATGCTTTTTCCCTGTAGGGTAGGAGCAGGGGGCCCTTATTCTGAATGGTCTCATCGAAGTAGCGAAGGTCCACCTTGATGCCCAGCCTGTCCCCCTGGTACTTGTAATACCCGTCAAGGTTGTATTGCAGCCTTGGTTTCCATTGTTTTGATCGGGTGGTATCAACTTCGGAGAAACCGGAAAAGAAGTTGCGGGAACCGGAAAGCGAGACAGCATGCCGGCCAAAATTACCACCGCCTCCCACATCAAAATTATATACCCCCACAGATTCAATATAAGAATTCACCCAGGCCGAAAGAGAACCCCTGGTGTTTTCCTTGGTAATAATATTCACCGCACCGGCCAGTGCGTTAGATCCGTAGACGACGGACATGGGACCTTCAACCATTTCTATGTGATCGACATTGTACATGTTGATCTGGCTCAGGTCGATATTCCCGTTCATCCGGCCAATGACAGGTACGCCGTCGATGAGGATCTTTACATGTTCCCCGGATAATCCCTGTATGCTCATGCTGGAGCCCAGGGCTGCATCGTTGCTGATCCTTACCCCGAGTTCATTGTACAGGGCTTCTGAAAGGTTGGTCGCCCCCCTTTCCCTGATCACCCGGTCATTGATGACCGAAACGTTGTAGATGGACTGGTCTACCCTGCGGGGAGAATACTGGGCTGTTATAACTACCTCGTCCATTTTCAGGAAACTGGGTTCCATGTAGAGGATGTAGGTTCCTCCTGCGGGCAGGGTATCGATCAGTGTGGTGTAGCCCACCGAGGTGACAGCCAGCTGGAAGGGGAGTCCCGATTCAAATGTCAGCACTCCCTTATCATCAGCGACCTTGTTCTGTATTACAGATTTATCCAGGCTTTCAAAACAAACATGGGCATATGGTACCGCTTGCTCTGTCTCTTTGTCGACCAGCCTGATGGTGGTCTGTGACAGCAGCGGTAAGCCGTACATGCAGAAAAGCATGCCTGTCAGGAGTAATTTTAATAGATCCCTCATCCGTCAAATCCCTCAAACCCCTTTGATTCAATAATTATCAGCCGCCGTGAACGGGTCAGGTCCGACCCGTTCCAATGGCACTGATTCACAGGTATTCTTCGCCTCTAACGGCGTTTGGTAAACCTTCCTGTGGCAGATACTTCTTTGTTCCTTAACTGCAGGATATATACCCCCTGGGAAAGTGATGAGATGTCAAGCCTCAGTTCGCTTTCATCCAGCAATTCAGCTTCCCTCTGCAGGACCTGTTTGCCTGTCATGTCAATGACACTGATATTCACAGGCTGGGAGGTCTTCAACTCAAACCGGACAAAGAGATCGTCCTTTGCCGGTACCGGGTAAAGGCTGAGTCCTGCGCCAGCATCCAATGGTGTACCTGCAGAAGTGTTACCATACCAGGCAGCCGTGTCAGCATTGGGATAGGTATACAGCTCCACACCCATGGTGGTATTGGCAATGATGGAAGAAGTGAAGGTGCCAGATTTGAAGCCCATGTCCCATAAATCCCTGTTCACATGTCCAATGGCGCCATTCTCCATGCTGTAGTACTCTTCATCAGCATAGAATGCACCCATGACAAGGGTGTCATGGACCCAGCTACTGCTGTCGCTATGCATTTTGCGGATACCCACTCTCCCGAGTCCGGAATATCCGCTCTCAAAAAAGGTAGCCTGCATTTTATATACATCTCCTGAATCATTCTTTACAAAGTAGACAATGGTGTCGAGTGGGACAATGGACATTCCTACGAGTTCTGTACCAGGAATCTCCGATGGCGGATATTGAGTCTGTCCATTCGGTGGTATCGGCCAGGGTGGCATCGGCGGCAGTGGCACTGTCTGCGGCATTGAATACGGAAACGCTTACCCCGTCATTGGAGAGAAAACCTGTTACCGTATAGCCTCCTAATCCTGTATGTGAAAACTTGGTCAGCATCAGGTCCCAGTCCGCTGCCAGAGGCTGCTCATCGACCACGGAGTCCCCACGCAGGTTGTAATAGGCAAATTGTTTGGCTCCAAACGTTTCGCAAAATACATTCTCATATCAATCTCCACTTCCTTTTCATTGCTTCCGTCCAGGTCAGCGATGCGAATGGTATATACTGCTGTGGCAGTCCTGTCAACGATCCATAAACGTTTGTAACTGTCGTCTGAAAGTTTGATCACAAAAATTGAATCACCCGTAAGCCCATGGCTGATCATATTGTATACTCCCCATCCGTAATCCGGGTGTCCCAGGGCATTGGCTCCGAAAGCTCCTTCTTCCCAGGAAGCCATGGAATTATACATTTGAGGCCAGCCCGTAATGCCGGAAGTATCGATCTGTGCAGATGCCGGGAGGGTCAATCCTGCAATAATAATGGCCATTGCCAATACTTTAAAATTTTTCATCTTTCTACTTTTTTATATTGTTTCATCAAACAAGTCCGCGGTTTAGAGGGACAAAAAATAAGCAATCCGGGGAATCCTGTACCACGGATTGTATACTTTTTGAAGGAAACAGACGGATACCGTATTAACAAACGGTATCCGACTGTGTTATTGGCGGTAATAAGTCAAACCGGGACTCCGTCAGGAATCCCGGTTTGACGGATATTAATAGAGGTTGTTTACTTCTTGAAGGTACGCATGAAATTGACCATGTGCCAGATGTCCTCATCGGCGATCTTGCCCTCGTATTTGGGCATTTCATTCCTGCCAAATTTGCTCTTATAGAAATGTTCGCCATCGGTCTGGGACTGGTATGCACTGCCGGACATGTCACCGGGATGTGTATCCAGGCCGCGTGCCTTGGAACCGTCACCCAGTCCCGTTTTTCCATGACAGGATGCACAATTCTTAGTATACAACATTCTGCCTACTTTAACTGATTCAGCATCAGCTGCTTCAGGATTCTCCATGTTCTTAAATTTGGCCGGAACTTCCCAAGGTTCGGCTGGATCCTGTGCTGTAAATGTCATAGAAACAAACAGAGCTGCTACAAATAAGAAGCTCAACAACCCTAAAACTTTATACATTTTGTTCATTTTTTTGTCCTCCATTTAAAAATTAGATAATTATTTACAAATATTCATATTTAAATTTAATATACCAATATCATACCAAACTTGTTTCTTTTTCTTTTCGGGCTATCCGCTTGAGTCTTAAAAGCTGGATAACCACATAGATATAATGTCCCCATACCCCGGCAAGTAAAATACTCAAAGTGATGATCATCCAGAGGGGGGCGATCTGCGTCCAGAGGGTCCGCTGGGAAACTGCGAAATCATACTGGGTTGGTACCCCCCATTGTACATCTGCCTCTTTTCTACTGTGCCGAACAAATAATGTTCATTAAACCTGGCGATCACTTCAATGTCCCCTTCGGCAGTGCCGGGAAGGTCATCCGGGAGCTCCGCGACAAATTCTCCGTTCTCATCCAAAAAATCCTCCGCCAAAGGCAGGTCATTGAACATCCTTTTTACGTATACATAGATATCCTCATCTGCCACAGGGACCTCCTCCCCGTCAACTATGGTATAAGCTCTCAGCGATACGGTCTTAATGGAATCAACCAGTTCCAGGCTCATCTCCAGGTTCACATCATTTATATATACCTCTCCGTCAGCAGGATAGATATTGTCGGTACCGGTATATTCAGCGAAATACCTGACTGATCCATCCTCGCTTGCAGGCAGGTCAAGACCTTCTGCCAGTACCAGCACAGCCAGGCCTTCCTCATCCGTAATGACCGACCCAAGCATTACCAGGGAGTCTTCCCCGGCATAAAAATCTATTTCCAGTCCGGGTAAAGGAACAGGCATGCGGTTCACATAATTGACCATGCTTGAACGAAGATTGACTTTTCCGTCCGTGTCTTTCAGGTAAGTCATTTCCATCACCGGTTCAATGGGTTCCGCTTCAGCGGGGACCTCTTCTGCAGGGGGGTCCTGAGCAGCGATCATGTTACCCGGCAACACCAGGACCAATAACAGTAAGTATGTTTTGATTTTCATGATCATTTTTTTATTCTAATATCTTTAATTCTCTGTGATCCACCTCGCTCATCTCCGACATGGAAATGATGGGCAGGAATTTGGAGACCAGCTTAAACATGATGATAAAGATTGCGACACCTGCGGCTGTCAGTGACCATTCAACCCATGTGGGGGAATAGTTCAACCAGTCTGCCCGGCTGTCCTGTATAGGCAGGAAGGGTGTTTCCAGGGTGGGTACCACGATGATATAACGGTTTATCCAGAGGGCCACAACCGCGATCACGGCCCCAATGGTAATATTCCGGATGGTCCTGAATCGAGGTATGCCAATAATGACTATGGGAATGATAATACCGAAATAGTTGGCAAAAATGAACATCCAGTTAAATTCCGTGAACAGTTTGTCGATCAATTCCGCATTGATCTTGACTGAACCATACCATTTGGTCAGGTAATCACAAAACGTAAAATATCCATAAAATGAGGCCACTACCATCAGCAGGACGCCCATATTTACGAAATGCTTTTTCGTAATAAATTCCTCCAGCTTATAGATCCGGCGAAATAACCACATGAGGATGATCATCAGTCCGGAACCCGAGAATATGGCGGCGATCACAAAATAGGGACCAAAAATGGTACTGTCCCATCCAGGCTGGAGGGTCACACCAAAGATCCATGCCAGTACCGAGTAAACAATGATGGCAATGGCAATGATCATGGCGGACATAAGGGTCCTTGCCCTATGGATGATCTTCTTCTGCCTGGGTGTTCCTGTGTATCCAAGGGCAAGCCAGGTATATATCTTCCGTCTCCACTTTGGCAGATTGATGCTCTTCTGGTCACGCAGGATGGCAAAATCCTCGATAAAAGACAGGTACAGGTAAATAAAGCAACCGATGAGGTCAGTGGTGATCCCGATGACGTCCCATGAGATGGGGGACTGTATCCGGGGGTGGATAAAAAGGTAATGCAGGCGGTCAAGGCGTCCGATACAAAAGAAGATGAAGAACGGACCGATGATCAGGGAGATGACGGTTACCAGTTCCGCCATCCTGATGATGGGTTTTCTCCAATCTGAGTTAAACAGGTGCAGTACCCCTGAAACCAGTGCACCGGCATAACTCAGTCCCATAAAAAAGATAAAATTTACAATATATACTCCCCATACCACATTGTCACGCATCCCGGTAACAATATGTCCACCCGTTATCTGGGTGACCAGGCCGCTGATCCCCCATGCAAAGATGACTACCAGGATGACCAGTACGAGATACCAGCGCAGGGAAGTCGATTCCAGGTGGGGTTTGAATTTCGCCAGGAGCTTATCCTGAACTGGCTATATCATTCATTTCTTTGGATTGTATTTATTAATATGCTTTTCATACCGCTGTTTGATCTCTTCATCCTGTCCCTCAAATCCGCTCTCTACCGTGAAACTCCTGTTACTGGGAGGGAGATAATAGACCCCGGGATTGGTCCCCAGTTCCTCTTTGAATCGGTACCCGGCCCTGTCCTCCAGCAGTTGGGAAAGACGGACCGTTTCGGTACCGTTGGTCACGGAATCTTCTACCATGTCACCAAAATAGATGACTCCCATGGGACAGGCGCTGACGCACCTGGGAAGTTTATTTTTTCTCAGGTTATCGGCACACCAGACACATTTGCCCACCGTACCTTCCACAGCAGGAACATTGGTCTCGGGTGAGTATTCAACATCCGGCTGTTCCACCTCGGGTTCTTTCCAGTGAAATACCCTGGCTGAATAGGGACAGCCGGTCATACAGAATTTGCAGCCTATGCACCTGTCGGTATCCACCAGGACGATCCCGTCATCACGTTTATAAGTGGCCCCGACAGGGCATACACTCACGCACATGGGAGAATCGCAATGGAAACATGGCCTGGGGAACCAGTAGGGTGCAGTTTTGGGGGAATCCTTCATATAATAGATCTTGATCCATTCATGGTCCTTCGCAAGATAATGGCCCTCCTGGCAGGCATCCACACATGCCCTGGCATTTTTGCATTTGGCCAGGTCGACCACCATTACGAATTTCCGGTTTGGCAGTCCCTCCATGGATTCTTTTCTCCCGATCGTCATGGGGACTTTCTTGTCAGGCATTTTCGCTCCTTCGACCATGGCTTCATCCACTTCGATCACTTTCCCGTCAGTGGTCAGGGCGGTCACTTTCTTGCCGGTTCCGGCCACGGCCTTGTTGACCAGGACAGTACCCCCGGTTAGTCCGGCTGCAGCAGTAATTCCTGCTGTCAATCCCGTTTTAAGGAAATTCCGCCGGCTCTTGCCTTTTTCTTTTTCTGACATATATATATCTATTATTCGTTGATCTTTATTCCTTATGTTCTTGAGTAATATGCCATCCGGTAAGAATGGCCCGGAAATTATGTTTGGGACTGGCACCCAGGGTGCACAGGTATATGTGGATGATCATGAAGAGAGACAATAAAAATCCCATGATAACATGTAAAAGGTCCGTTAGTACCAGTCCGTTTACACCAAAGATCCCGGCAGCTATGGTTTCCGGGAAAAGTAAGCCAAATCCTGTGATCACAACGATGGGCAGTCCCGATGTACATGACCATAACATAGGTAATGGCCTGCAGTGGATTGAACTTATTGTTGCTGCTGACAGGGAATGGTGGGGACTGCTTTTTAAAATACCCATAGAGGTAATAACGCCCCTGGATGAAAATCCGCTTTCTCAGTCCCTGCCACTGGAGTCTGTAATGTTTCCCGTTCCCACTTAAGGTATTGCCAATAAGGAAGAGCAGGTAACTGGCTGCCAGTAAAATACCGCTGATGTTATGCATCTGGACAGAAAGGGAGAAGGGTATGAGGGATCCATTGAAACTGGAATACTGCATAGAAAGTCCGGTCAGTATCAAGATAAGCATAAGCAGGGCATTCAGCATATGCCAGAACCTGATGTATCGCGGATAGATGTATATTTTGTTCATGCTTTCTTAGACTTTGTTTCTGATCCGGGCACTAATGTGAATGGCCAATCCCAGTAAAACCAATCCGAATATGACCATGCTTACCAGGTTCAGGATATAATTCCGGTTCGCCCCGATCACGTAAGCTTCGTTGATCACAACCGCATTGAGAAAACCATATTTTTTCCTGGCCTCAAGGGACTGATGTTTATACAGGGTGTGCATCAGCCTGGAATCACTGGAATGGCATTCAGTGCAATTTTGTACCGCCTCCTCCTTTGGCAGGACCAGGTGAGCGACCAGGATGCTGTCATTGACCTGGGTATGGCATTCTATACACCTGACATGCTGAAAATGAAGTGCCTGGTTGGGCAGCCAGTCATGGGTCTGGATGATATTAATCCCATCCCGGTCAGTAAGCAGCTGGAACTGGTCGAAATCAGCATGACAGGTTAAACAGATGGCATTGTCATAAGCTATGGTCTCAGTCAGGTTCTCTGTATTCCTGATACTGATGTGATAGCTGTGGTTGTCATGGCATTTCCAGCAGCTGAACTCCTCTGTGGCCAGGTGATGGGTACTTGCCAGATATTCCTCCTCGATCTTCTCAAACTGGTAATGAGCATAATCTTCATCGTAACCGTGACAATCCAGGCAGGCCCAGGGCTCTTCCAGCCTGGCTTCCAGGGAGTGGGGGAAGATGGTAAAATCTTTTGAATGGCAATCGAAGCAGGGGAAACTTTTATGGTTTGATGTATAATATTCTTCACGAAGTATCCTGTGGTCCCCATATACCTTCCGTGTCAATATCCTGCCTGTCAGCTCATCTTCAAGCTGGAATTTTGATTCACCATGGCATTTGAAACAGGCCTCATTATCGTCCACAAACTCTGAAACCTCCCGATAGGGTTCCAGATCAACAGGTTCCTGGCTTTTACCTGTGGTAGGTTCAACCATGGCCAACAACAGTAAGAAGACAGCTGCAGACGAAATCAGTATGGTCAGGGTTCTAATTCTCACGGATGGATTACCTCAGCTTCACAGAGATGTTGAATCCAAAGCGGAAATTGCCTTCCCATGGATTATTGGTATTGTAGAAAAGATTATACTGCTTTACGATGTTCTGGTAATTGGCCACAAATATCCGGAATGAATGGGTACTGGTCCCTATCTCAACACCAAATGACAGGTTGGGATATACCTCGAGGGCTTCATGCTGTGTCAGAGGCTGGTCGTACTCGAGAATGATGGAGCTCATTCTCAGCACCTGGGCCCTGGCACCAAATGAAAGGGCAAAATTTACGTTGTTATACCCGTTAGCAACGGCGTTGAACCAGGCAAAAGAGGGTATGACCTGTAAACTCACCGGGCCCGTTTTTACGGATGCGATTGCCTGGGTCAGGTAAGACATGCGGTGGGTGAATTTATACTGGTCTTCCGGTCCGAAATTATCCTTGCTGCGCGCGTCAATGACCATATTCCCATAGTAACTGAGAGAGAGCGGCATGCTCCAGGATCTGGTCTGGGTGAGTATGGCTACCTTCCATTCAAAATCCTGCAGTTTATAGTCCCTCGTCGTTCCGAAACCTGCCATGATCCTGTCGGTGATCCCATAATCAAGGGCAAGCCTGGTATTCGCAGAACCATAAATACCTAATAGATCTGACATGTCCTTTATTTCGGAGAAGCGGTGTCCAATTTCAAATTGCAGACTCCCCTTGAATAGATTTACAGTAGTTTGATTATCTATTAATGATATGGTTTCAAATGGAGCGCGAATAGGCCGGTTGTCCGGTTCATCATCGTCCTGTGCCTGTATTACTGGTATCGAAAATGCGAAGAGCAGGATCAATCCTGCTGAAAGTCTGGTTAAATATCTTTTTTTCATGATGGTTATTTTGGATGATAATTTTACTGGTTAATTGTTTTTAGCTCCCTCCTCTATCCACAGGAGGATCAGTTGTTTTTCATTCTCAGTTGCCCTGGAATCGTGAGTACCATAAAGCTTTTTCATCAAATCACTTTCTGCCGGTTCAGTCTCATTAATGTATCCCCCATCAATAAGGGCATCGTAGGAATTTTCCGGCCTGAGGTCCGGCTCCCGGCTTCCGGCATGGCAGCTTACACATTTATTGTCCCATATGGGCTGAATATCCAGGGAATAGCTCACCGTGTCGGGAAGTTCCGGTAAAGGGTACACGACCTTCTCGCAGGACCCGAATAGCATGATCCCGGTCAACACCGCTGCAAATAATAAATAAAACAATTTTTTCATACAGGTGATATTTTGATTTAAAATTACAAAGTTATAATAGATTCAGGGGACGCGGTAAAATTAATCGAATAGCCCGATTCAAAAGAATTAAATCAGCGAGATTTTAGAAATGCTGGACTGATTTATATCACCAATTAAAGCGACCTAGATCATTTTTTTTTCATATTTTTATCGCGTTCGACATTTGAAGGGTTAGATATGATATCGAAATCTCCCGTAGCGGGATGTGAAGATTGCCAGAACTGCCTCAACCGGGCTCCCTATTTTCAGATACTTTCTAAGGAGGAGCTTGAGCTCATAAACAGGGACCGGTACTCAGTCAGGTATAAGGCAGGGGAAACCATTTTAAAGCAGGGGACCTCAGCCACCCATGTGCTTTCACTGATCGATGGGATCGTGAAGATATACATCGAAGGCCTGGACAACAGGAACCTGTTGCTCAGCCTGCAGAAGCCATGGTCCCTGCTGGGCGGGCCTGGACTGCATACAGATCGCAAGGTACACTATTCTGTTACTGCCCTGACCGATGTGTCCATCTGTTTCCTTAATCTGGACAATTTTAACACAGTGATGACCCGGAATTGCCAATTTGCCAATCAACTTGTCGAGCATATAAGCATACATACGGTCATCCTGTTTGATAAAATGGTCAGCCTGACACAAAAGCAGATGCATGGAAGAATGGCGGACGGACTGATTTACCTTTCTGAGGCCTTTTTTGAGAGCGATTCCTTTAAATTGTACCTGTCTCGTCAGGATATAGCTGACCTGACCGGCATGTCAAAAGACAGTGCCATCAGGATACTGAAAGATTTTGAACGGGATGGGATCATTTCGTTGGACGGGAACAATTTATCCGTCCTGGATAAACGGCAGCTTCACGACATATCACTGAAAGGATAGCATTAATACAGCGGGTCGTGGCAGTCCACACAATGAACCTCTTTCCAGGCGTCCCCGATGTCGATAGGATGTTTGAATTCGAGTGAATCCCTGACGCCCCCCATATTCATCTGGTCTGGATAGCCCTGCGCCAGGATGTCGTGGCATAGATTGCAATCCCTGCTGATCACCCTGCCGGTTTGGGAGGTATGGCGGTCATTGTGGCATCGGTAACATCCTTCTGAATTGATATGACCGATATTGTTGGGGTAAGCATCCCAGCGGGCCTTCATCTCCGGGAAAATATTCTGGGTAAAATCTTCCTGTATGCCGGCTATGGCTTTTTCGATCAGTGGCATCTGGTTCTCATAGATCTCGGGATACATCATTTCATAATACTCCTTTACATCTTTTTCAATGGTTGCCAGGGCAGAATCGGTATCCTCATAAACCGCATAGTGTAGTCCCATGGCAACATACTTGATATCAGGCAGCTCCCTCGGGATATCCCCCCTGGTCAGTGATTTGTCTGTAAAGAATGGCGGAGAATAATATTCATGGGATGGCCGGTTATGGCAGTCAATGCAATCCATATGCCTGAGTTCCTTCTCAGCCATTTGAGCTTCATCTATTGTATTTTCCTTATCTGTATAGGTAAAAACTTGCCCTGTTTCGAGGTTTGTATATCTTACCCAGGGAATGATTTGCTGGTCAGCCGAATCGGCTATATATTCGATCTTTACATTGGGATTGATATGCCAGTGTATCCCTTCTTCCTGTCCCAGAGCATGATATTCAGACCCGATCTTCATTTTTAGAATAATATCCCATTCAGTATTCTGCTCATCCGCCAGGTAATGCTTTTCCGTGCGAAGTTTATGGGCATAGAACTGTTCGGGCCAGTGGCATTTCTCACAGGTTTCCTGGGCAGGTCTGAGGTGTGCAATGGGGGTGGGAATGGGCTGGGGATATTTTTTAAAAAGTACGGAATAGACCTGGTAGAGTCCCGATAACTTGGACCGGACATACCAGTCTGCTCCTGATCCTACATGGCAGTCAACGCAGGCCACCCGGGCGTGGGCAGAGGTTTGGTAGGTCATGTGTTCAGGATGCATTACGTTATGGCATACATTGCCACAGAACTCAACCGATTCAGAGTAGTGAAACGCCTCGTAAGTTCCAATTGCCGACAGAAACAGGAAAGCGGTTGAGGAGACTACAAAGATGATAAAAGCATTCCTGTGCTGCTTGAGATTAAGGTTGACCTGGGGCCATCTGGGCAGACCGGTCTCATTCTGCCTCCTCAACCTGCGCCTTCTTCTCACCATTCCTATGGGGATCAGGATCAATCCCAGGATAAGGAAGATGGGCAGAATGATATAAATAACAATCCCAATGTAAGAACTGGTGACCTCAATAAAAAATGAAACTGTAATCAGGAAGACAATCATAAAAAGAGCAATGATCGCAATTACGGCACCAATTACTGATGTCCAGTTATATAGGGCGGAGGGAAGTTTCATATCTGAAAAATGCAGGTTATTTTAATCCCACAAGATATGAAAAGAATGATACGGGGGGCGCAACTGGTGCCCTAACTCACTTTATTTAAAATCATTATGAATATAACACCCGGTCTGAAGAAAAAGCTTAGATCTCTTTTAACTGGCTGATTGTTTTTACAGGATCATCAGAAGAAAAGACCGTGTTGCCGACCACAAAGACATCCACACCGGCTTCTTTCAGGCTTGCCAGGTTCCCGAATCCAACCCCGCCATCAATCTGTATCAGGGCATGGGATCCGGAGGCAGTTATCATTTCACGCAGCTGCCGGATCTTCTGGTAGCTGTATTCGATGAATGACTGTGCACCATACCCCGGGTTGACGGTCATATTCAGCACCAGGTCCAGGTTGGGAAGGATATTTTCCAGGAGCCGGACAGAGGTATGCGGGTTAATGGCCACGCCGGCCTTCATGCCGAGGGATTTGATGGTATCAATGGTGCGGTCCAGGTGCGTGCAGGTCTCATAATGCACAGTCAGCATGTCTGCCCCCGCATCCCTGAACCTTTCCAGGTGCCTGTCCGGTTCCACGATCATCAAATGGGTGTCCAGTGGTTTGGTGCTGATCTCCTTGATCAGCTTGATGACGGGGAAGCCGAAAGTCATATTGGGCACAAAGACCCCGTCCATGATATCCAGGTGTAGCCAGTCGGCATCACTGCCATTGATCATTTCAATGGCTGTGCGTAATTCCAGAAAATTTGCAGTTAAGATAGAGGGGGCAATTAAATGTGACATCTTCAGATAATTATCCAAGGTAGGTTTTAAGGATCTTGCTCCGGGTTGTGTGTTTCAGCCTCTTGATGGCTTTTTCCTTGATCTGCCTTACCCTTTCACGGGTCAGGTTGAACTGCTCTCCGATCTCCTCCAGGGTATGGGGATGTTTCCCGTTCAATCCAAAATAAAGTTTTATGATGCTTGCTTCGCGATGCGTAAGGGTTGAAAGGGCCCTTTCGATCTCCTTCCGGAGGGATTCGTTTAAAAGGCCTCTATCGGGACTGGGAGTATCCTGGCTCAGCATGACATCGTACATATTGCCTTCTTCCCCTTCAGTAAGAGGAGCATCCATGGATACATGCCGGCCGGAACTCCGGATGGCTTCCTTTACATCTTCAGGCGCCAGTTCAAGGGCCTGTGCCAGTTCGAGGATGGAAGGCTCCCGTTCATGCTGTTGCTCAAGTATGGCAAATGTTTTGTTGATCTTGTTTATGGACCCGATCTTGTTCAGGGGCAGTCTGACAATGCGGGCCTGCTCGGCCAGGGCCTGCAGGATGGATTGCCGGATCCACCATACGGCGTAGGAGATAAACTTGAATCCCCTGGTCTCATCAAAACGCTGGGCAGCCTTGATCAGTCCCAGGTTCCCCTCATTGATCAGGTCCGGCAGGCTTAATCCCTGATTCTGGTATTGTTTGGATACAGAAACCACGAAACGCAGGTTGGCCTTAATCAGTTTCTCCAGGGCTTCCTTGTCTCCTTTGCGGATCCTTCTCGCCAGCTCAACCTCCTCCTCGGCGGTTATCAGGTCTACCTTGCCGATTTCATGCAGGTATTTATCCAGGGAAGGAGTTTCCCTGTTTGTTACCTGTTTGATGATTTTGAGCTGTCTCATACGGTTGAAAATTTATGGAATAACCGTTATACGTAAAAAAATCTACACAAGTTACATTTTCAAAGCCGGAAAATCCTAAAAATTAGCTTTTTTTCCGTTTTTTTCAATGTATTCATAATAATGATTAAATAAGAGCTTGGCCTCATCCCCGGCAAAATATGGAATATCAGGAGGATAGAACAGAATTTGCGAATTATTTTGGATTAATTCTAAATAAGCGATCCGTGTGAGAGACACACCCTTAGTTGGTGAAAAAATTTCAAATCATTTTTTTGGTAATTCTAAGGATTTGCGTATACTTGCAATGAATTTCCAACGATACCCGTTTTTCAACGGATTATCTGACTCCAATTCAATAATAATTCGTATCCCGATATTTTCACTTGATATCAATTATTTCTTACCATAATTTACATATAATTAATTTTCATTATTCATAAATCACATGTATGACATTCTTGAGCTTAATAAAAAGCTCGTTTCCGATTTGCGAGAAATCGCCAAAGAATTAAAAATCAAAAGGGTTGAAGCTTTTAAGAAACAGGATCTTATTTACAAGATCCTGGATCAGCAGGCCATCGTTGCCTCGGAGGTTCAATCCACACCAAAAGACAAACAAAAGGAACAAACAGGTTCTAAAACCAAGGATAAAACCACGTACCGCCGGGGAAGAAAGCCTGCAGAAAACAAGCAGGAAAAAACGACTGACCAGGAGGTAAAAAGCCCGCAGCCTGACAGGCGGGGTGAAGAAAGGAAGGGGGGCCGTAAAGATACCCGGGACTTTAAAGACAGCCGGGACCATAAAGATACCCGGGGCCAAAAAGATACCCGGGATCAGAAGGAATCACGGGACCAAAAAGATACCCGGGATCAGAAGGATTCACGGGACCGCAAGGACAAAGATATTTTCAAGGGATAAAGAATATTCAAGGGAAAAAGATAATTCCTTCAGGGACAGGAGAAGTAACAATTACCAGCAGCGGGATAACCGCGATTCCGATACGGATTCCAGGGAATCCCAGGCCGAACGCGAAGCCAGGCGGCAGGAGAGAAGGCAGCAGGAGAAGGCCCTTGAATTTGAAGGGATCATTTCTGCCTCCGGGGTACTGGAGATCATGCCTGACGGATATGGATTCCTGCGTTCCTCGGATTATAATTATCTCAACTCCCCCGATGATATCTATGTATCCCAGTCGCAGATCAAGTTATTCGGACTCAAGACCGGTGACAGTGTTACAGGTGCCATTCGTCCACCGAAGGAAGGGGAGAAATACTTTCCGCTGATCAAGGTGGAAGAGATCAATGGCCGTAGCCCGGATTACATCCGTGACAGGGTACCTTTTGATTTTCTCACCCCCCTCTTTCCCGAAGAAAAATTCACCTTGCTCAAGCCCGGTACCAGGGGCAGTATATCCGCCCGGGTCATTGATATGTTTACGCCTATAGGTAAAGGGCAAAGGGGACTGATCGTTGCACAGCCCAAAACTGGTAAGACCATCCTCCTTCAGGAGATTGCCAATGCCATTGCTACCAACCATCCCGAGGTTTACCTGATCATTCTGCTGGTCGATGAAAGACCGGAGGAAGTAACGGATATGCAGCGGAATGTGAACGGAGAGGTGATCGCATCCACATTCGATGAGCCTGCTGAACGCCACGTGAGGGTATCCAATATCGTAATCGAGAAGGCCAAGCGTATGGTCGAATGCGGGCATGATGTAGTTATCCTGCTCGATTCCATCACCCGCCTGGCAAGGGCCTATAATACGGTGGCTCCTGCTTCCGGTAAGGTGCTCTCAGGGGGTGTGGACTCCAATGCCCTGCAGAAGCCCAAGAGATTTTTCGGTGCTGCCAGGAACATTGAGAATGGCGGTTCCCTTACCATCCTTGCCACGGCACTCACGGAGACCGGTTCAAAGATGGATGATGTAATATTCGAAGAGTTCAAGGGCACGGGTAATATGGAATTACAGCTTGACCGCAAACTTTCCAACAAGCGGATCTTCCCTTCTGTGGACCTCAATCCATCAAGCACACGTCGTGAAGACCTGCTGCTTGACAAGGAGATGCTCAACAAGCTATGGATACTCAGGAATTACCTTTCAGATATGACTTCTATCGAAGCCATGGAATTTCTGATCAGCCGCATGGGCAAGACTGAATCAAATGAAGAATTCCTGGTCTCTATGAACGCCGAGTAAGCAGGGGTAAGCATGAGATATGCAGATAAAATATACCGGGATTGACAGTCCCGGTTTTTTTTATTTTTATTCTGTATGAATTAAAGAAAACATAATAAATCTCATGTATATTATTCATCAATAATGCTAATTTTGTAATCTTTATTAAAAATCTTATAATTTATTGCTAATTAAATACTTAATCCAATAGAAATGGCTAATAAGAAAAATTTTATCACTTGCGATGGAAACCATGCAGCTTCTCATGTAGCCTATATGTTCAGTGAGGTAGCGGCGATCTATCCGATCACCCCTTCATCCAATATGGCGGAGAATATTGATGAGTGGGCTGCATTTGGCAGGAAGAATATTTTCGGTGAAACTGTCCAGGTTGTTGAAATGCAATCTGAAGGCGGTGCATCCGGTGCAGTCCACGGTTCACTCCAGGCAGGAGCACTGACATCTACATACACTGCTTCCCAGGGCTTACTTCTGATGATCCCCAATATGTACAAGATCTCCGGTGAATTGTTACCGGGTGTTTTCCATGTATCAGCAAGGAGCCTTGCGGCACAGGCACTTGTCCATTTTCGGTGACCACTCTGATGTAATGAGCACCCGCCATACCGGTTTTGCCATGCTGGCCACAGGGTCTGTCCAGGAAATCATGGATATCGGGGGAATTGCCCACCTGGCAGCCATCAAATCCCGCATCCCCTTCCTACATTTCTTTGATGGTTTCAGGACCTCACATGAAGTACAGAAAGTGGAGGCCCCGAGCAATGAAGACATGGCCAAACTGATCGACTGGAAAGCCCTTCAGGCCTTCCGCGACAATGCCCTCAACCCGGAGCACCCGGTGACCAGGGGAACGGCCCAGAACCCGGATATCTATTTCCAGACCAGGGAGGTGGCCAACCCATTCTATGAGGTAGTGGCAGACATTGTGGAGGAGTACATGCAGGAGATTACCAAAATGACAGGCCGTGAGTACCATCCCTTCACCTATTATGGTGATCCGGATGCAGAAAAGATCGTCATGGCCATGGGATCCATTACCGAGACCCTGAAGGAAACCGTTGATTACCTGAATGCACAGGGCAGGAAAGTCGGGATGATGACCGTACACCTTTACCGTCCTTTCAGTGCCAAGTATTTCTTCAATGCACTGCCCAAGTCAGTGAAGCGGATTGCTGTACTTGACCGGACCAAGGAACCGGGTGCCAATGGCGAGCCCCTCTACCTGGATGTACGCGATCTGTTTTATGGAGATGCCAATGCACCGATGATCATCGGCGGCAGGTACGGCCTCAGTTCGAAGGATACTACGCCAGCCATGATGATCTCCGTATATGAGAACCTGGCTGCCAAGGAACCCAAAAAAGGTTCACGGTCGGGATCGTAGATGATGTTACCAATCTATCCCTGCCTCTTATCCCTGAAGTCAGTGCAGTACCCAAGGGGACTTACCAGGCGAAGTTTTACGGGATTGGTGCCGACGGGACTGTTGGTGCGAACAAGAACAGCATCATGATCATCGGTGAGAGCACTGATAAATATTGCCAGGCTTATTTTGCCTATGATTCCAAGAAATCGGGAGGGATCACTACTTCCCACCTGCGTTTTGGGGATCATGCCCATCCGTTCCCCTTACCTGGTAGGAAAGCCGGATTTTGTTGCCTGCCATGTGCCATCTTACCTGGACAAGTATGATATGCTGAAAGGGACTGAAGGAAGGCGGGACCTTCCTGCTGAATACCATATGGGACAACGAGGAGACCATCAAGCGCCTGCCCAACAGCATGAAAATATACCTGGCCGAGAATAAAATCAGGTTCTTTGCCATCAATGCCACCAAGATTGCGGCAGAGATCGGACTGGGCGGCCGGACCAATACCATTATGCAGTCCGCCTTCTTCAAGATCTCCGAGGTGATCCCTTACGAGCAGTCCGTCGAGGAAATGCGCAAGTTCATTATCAAGAGTTACGGGCGCAAAGGTGAAGATATTGTGAACATGAACTTTGCTGCCGTTGACCGGGGTGGAGAGGTACATGAGATCAAGGTTGACCCCGCCTGGGCAAAACTCAAGCCTGAAATAGTAGAGATGAGCGCTGACATGCCTGATTTCGTAAGGAACGTGGCCCATCCGATCAACTCCCTCAAGGGTGATGACCTTCCCGTATCTGCTTTCCTTGGCAGGGAAGATGGAACTTTCCCTCAGGGAACAACCGAATATGAAAAGCGGGGGATCGCGGTCAATGTACCCGAATGGCAATCAGAGCCTTGCACCCAGTGCAACCAGTGTGCCTATGTATGTCCACATGCTGCCATCCGTCCCTTCCTCTTCGATGAGAAGGACCTGAAGAACAAGCCCAAGGATCTGACCACCGTGGCCATGAAGGGTAAGGTATTTCAGGGTTATGATTACAGGATACAGGTTTCTGTTCTTGACTGTACTGGTTGCGGCAACTGTGCCGATATCTGCCCGTCAAAGGAGAAGGCCCTGATCATGAAACCACTTGGAACACAGACCGTGGAAATTGATAACTGGGATTACCTGAGTAAGAATGTAACTTACAAGGATACTGTTGTTGAAAAGAACAAGAGTGTCAAGAACAGCCAGTTTTCCCAACCCCTGTTCGAGTTCTCAGGAGCCTGTGCAGGATGTGGTGAGACGCCCTACGTGAAACTGATCACCCAATTGTTCGGTGACCGCATGATGATAGCCAATGCCACCGGTTGTTCATCCATCTATGGGGGATCCGCTCCCTCGACACCCTATACGGTGAATGCAGAGGGCAAGGGACCGGCCTGGGCAAATTCACTTTTCGAGGACAATGCCGAATATGGCTTCGGCATGGCCCTGGGTGTAGGGAAGATCCGTGATCGTATTGCATTGCGCATGAAAGCTGCCAGCCAGAATGGAATATTACCTGCCACCAAAGAGGCATTCTCTCGAGTGGTTACAGAACAAGGATGATGCGGAAGGATCCAAGGCAGCTTCAGCCAAAGTTGTCGCAGCCCTTAAAAAGGAGAAAGATCCGGTTGCCAAGGAGATCCTGGCACTGGAGCAATACCTGATCAAGAAATCAGTGTGGGTCATCGGAGGTGATGGCTGGGCTTATGATATAGGTTATGGTGGACTGGACCATGTTCTGGCTACCGGTGAAGATGTGAATGTGCTGGTACTCGATACGGAGGTTTATTCAAATACCGGGGGACAATCATCCAAGTCCACACCCGTTGGCGCGGTAGCCAAATTTGCCGCTTCCGGTAAAAAAGTAAGGAAGAAGGACCTCGGAATGATGGCCCTTGGTTATGGCTATGTTTATGTAGCACAGGTAGCTATGGGTGCAAGCCAGTCACAGCTGTTCAGGGCGATCAAAGAAGCAGAGGCTTATCCCGGTCCGTCAATGGTCATTGCCTATTCGACCTGTATCAACCATGGACTCAGAGCGGGGATGAACAAGGCGCAGGAACAGATGAAGAATGCTGTAAATGCTGGTTTCTGGCAGCTGTACCGTTATAATCCACTGCTTGAAAAAGAAGGGAAGAATCCATTCTTGCTTGACTCCAAGGAGCCGGATTGGTCATTGTTCCAGGGATTCCTGAACTCAGAGGTAAGGTTTACCTCTCTGAAGAAATCCTTCCCGGAAGAGGCAGCCAAGCTTTTTGCCTCATCCGAGATGAATGCCAAATGGAGGTATAAGAGTTATGAGAGAATGGCAGCGCTGGACTACAGCACCGAGGAATAGGGCACATCTCTTAAATCATATATTTAAACCGCAGGGATCTCTGATCTTTGCGGTTTATTTTTATTATTTTTGCGAGTCAGAAAGCAATTAAATTTTTTATTTTGGGAAGGCTGCTTTGCCTGGATTATGGGAAAAAGCGAGTGGGAATCGCGATGACAGACCCCCTCCAGATAATCGCCCGCGGTGTGGAAACGGTTGCGGCGCATGACATCAGGGAACATCTAAGGAAGATCATCGGGGGACTCGAACTCGATGGAGTTGTAATTGGTTATCCGGTGACGATGAGAAATGAGCCCTCGGAAGCCGTCCGCTACATTGATCCGTTCATGAAATGGTTCCGAAAGGAATTCCCTGACACCCCCCTGGTCAAATATGATGAACGCTTCACTTCAAAGATGGCGGAGCGGTCGCTGATCGAGGCCGGGGTACCGAAGATGGCCCGCAGGGACAAATCCCTGGTGGACCAGATAAGTGCAGCATTGATCCTGCAGTCTTTCCTGGATTCGGAAAAGAACCGGAAAGATCCGATTAAATGAATTTGAAGAAATGATTTATCCTATACATGTATACGGTATGCCGGTCCTCCGCAAAGTGGCCGTGGATATTGAAGAGGATTACGAGGGACTGGAACAGCTGATCGAGGATATGTATGCGACGATGTACCAGGCCGATGGGATCGGGCTGGCGGCTCCCCAGATTGGCCTGCCCATACGGCTGATCGTGATCGATGGCACCCGGGGGGAAGATGATGATGATGGGGAGCCGTCTGAATTACGTGACTTTAAGAAGGTGATCATCAATCCGCAGATAATCCACGAAGAAGGAGAGGTCTGGGAATTCAACGAAGGATGTCTCAGCATCCCTAGTATCCGGGAGGATGTGAAGCGCAAACCTAATCTTCGCCTGGAATACCTGGATGAGAAATTTGAATTCCATGATGAGGAGTTCACCGGTACGAAAGCCAGGATACTCCAGCATGAGATGGACCACGTGAACGGCATACTTTTCACCGACCGCATTTCACCCCTGCGGAAACGTTTGCTGGCGCCCAAGCTGAAAGCCATCTCCAAAGGCAACACCGAGGCCAAATACAAGATCCGTTTTCCGAAGAAATAAGAAGGGCAATAACACTATTCTTTAAATGAAGAGAGAAAAGCGGTTATTTGAAAGCTTTAAAATCAGCATTTTGATCGTTGGTGTTTGTGGTTTAATTGTTTTCAGTATTTGTCAGAGGGAAGCAAAAGGGGAACTTATTTCTGGCTTTGATCTCCCTGAGCGGGGACTCTGCGCCCATCGGGGTGCAATGGGATCCCACCCTGAAAATACCCTTACTGCTTTTAGGGAGGCAGTGAAGGCAGGAGCCCACATGATTGAATTTGACGTCCAGTTGACAAAAGACAAAAAGATGGTGGTTTTACACGACGCCACGGTCGATCGGACTACAAACGGTACCGGGAAAATATCTGAACTAACACTTAAAGAAATAAAGCAACTGGATGCGGGGAGCTGGAAATCACCTGAATTTGAAGGGGAACGGATCCCCACCCTCTACGAAACCCTGAGTGTCATGCCACATAACATTTGGCTGAACATTCATATCAAAGGAGAAGTGGATCTTCCCGGATTAATCGCTGAAGTGTTGAAAACAGAAAACCGCTTGCACCAGGCCTTTATTGCATGTGGCAGCAGGGGAGCAACTTTGGCCAGAAAAACAACGCCTGATATAATGATCTGCAATATGGACAGGAAAGATTCAAATTGGGATTATATAGCGGGAACAATTGATATGAAAGCCGATTTTATCCAGCTCCGCGGGGCTTTTACTTCCGAATTTTCCCAGTATGCTGATGTCTTAAAAGAAAAGGGGATACGCGTAAATTATTACGGAACTGATTCGCCGGATGAAATTAAAATGTTGTTTGATTATGGAATAGACTTTCCCCTGGTGAATGATATTGTAAATTCCATCAATATTGCAATGGAGTATGGCATTCACCCTGTTGAGCCGGTATTCATATCAAATAAGCCAGCCTGGTCGTATTTATGTAAAGGGATGTTATAACATCGCTACTTATTCCGCTACGCGAAACAAGTCAGGCGCTTTTTATAACATCCCTTTACAAAAAAAAGGCCATCTCATTGTATCGAGACGGCCTTTTGACAGTAATATAATAGATCGGGTGAGACTACAGTAAGCCTTTATTTTTGAAAATCTCTTCTGATTTCAGTAAGAGGTCAACATACTGGGCGCGCTTGTAGATGAAAGCATCCTTGAGCTCGTGGTTGGAAAGTTTCCCGCGGAAATCCTTCAGGGATTTATAAGCCTTGCCTTCCATCCAGGCTTCGATGTCCTTCAGCATCTTGCTGATATGTTGTACCTTGTTTTTGTAGAGGGTACCTACCACCTGGACGGCATCCGCACCTGCCAGGATCATCTTAACTACATCAGTGCCCTGCTGAATCCCGGTATTGCTGACAATGCTGGCATTGATCTGGCCGTAAAGCAGGCCGGCATACCTCAGTGGCAGTTTATTTTCATATGCTTCACTCAGCGGGAAATCAACCACATATTTTTCATTATCCAGGTCGATCTCATTCTGGAAGATACGGTTGAACAGCACAAAAGCATCCACGCCGGCCTTGTCCATCCTGTCTATAACGTTCAGAGGATTGGCATAGAAAGGGCTGAGTTTTACACTGACGGGAATGGAAATGCTGCTTTTAACCTTTTTCAGTATCTCTATCTGGCGCTTGATGATATCGTCACCGCTTACATCGGGATTCCTGGGAACGGAATAAAAATTGAGTTCCAGTCCGTCGACACCCTTATCTTCCAGCAATTTGGCATATTCCAGCCAGGTCTCATCATAGATGGCATTCAGGCTGGCGATAAGCGGAATCGACAGAGCCTCCCTGGCATTCTGTACATTCATAAGGTGCTCACGCGGCCCTGCATGTTCCAGGGTTGGAAACAGACTGGTCATCTCTGCATGGCGCTCTGCATATTCATCCATTTCATCATCCATCTGTGCAGCTTCCAGCTGGATCTGCTCTTCGAACAATGATTTAAAGACTACTGCAGCTGCCCCGGCCTCCTCCATCTGTTTTAAACTATCGACATTGGTAACGAGATTATTGGCGCCTACAACGATAGGATTTTTCAGTTCCAGGCCCATGTAATTGGTTTTCAAATTGGTCATTGTATACTTATTTTATGAGACCCTAAAAATATATAAATTATTAAGATTTCTGGCCGATAAACCTTCCTTTTTTTCATTAAAGATGACAGGAATTCCAATACAGGACTATGTTTGACAAGACATTCAGAAAGGCGCCCTTTATGCGGGTCCTCATCCCCCTGGCAGGTGGGATCATTATGGCCCGGCACTATGCCATGCCCGCTTTCATCATATGGATACTGGCTGGAATGTTCATCCTGTCACTGATCCTGATCATGATCATGGCGGACAGGACTCCCATGCCATTATTCCCATTAACGGGTCTGCGGAATGGTATGCTGGCAGGGATTTTCCAGGGTTTGTTTTTTTGTTTGGGACTGATGATGGGCAGGGAAGCAGAACCTGCCGGGATCCCGGAGGCAATGTTCCAGGCCAGGATCTGCGAGGAGATGCTGGCGGGTGAACGTACATTTAAAACCAGGCTGGACAGGGTATATTACCGGTCCGGGGAGAAATGGATCCGCCTGGATGGCAGGGTACAGGTTTATTTCGGGACAGAGGACAGGTGCCATGATCTGTTGCCGGGTGATTATATCTGCGGATGGGGGAAACTGGAGAGGTATACCCCACCGGTAAACCCATTCGAATTCAATTACGGTGCCTACCAGCGAGGGAAAGGGGTGTATTACCACCTGTATCTGGACAGCGCTTCGTGGGTCCCAACGCCGGCCCAAGTGTCCATGGGATTGAAGATCAGGGCAAAGCTGATCCGCCATACCCTGATGGAACGGATAGACCGGAGTATAGAAGGTGATGATGAGAAAGCCATCCTTTATTCCCTGCTGCTGGGATACCGGGCCGAGCTTGGACAGGAGGTCAAACAACAATTTGTCCGGTCAGGATCCATGCATATACTGGCTGTAAGCGGACTTCATGTCGGTATCCTGTATCTCCTTCCGGCCTTTCTGATCCGGAAGATCAGGGGTTGCCCGGCAGGCCGGCTGCTGGCTACCCTGGTCCTGATAGGGCTCCTGTGGTCCTATGCCATGCTGACCGGACTGTCTCCATCTGTCGTGCGGGCCGTAACCATGTGTACGGTGCACAGGATGGCCATATTGACGGGCAGGAAGGCCGGTATTTTTCATGTGCTGTCCCTGACGGCTTTCCTCATGGTATTGTCCAGGCCGACGATTTTATTTGAGGCGGGCTTTCAGCTGTCTTTTTCGGCAGTGGCAGGGATTGCCGGTTTTCAAAAGCCCCTGTCCGGCCTGATCCAGGCAAGGGGATGGCTGGCCAGGAGCGCGTGGCAACTCGTCACCGTTTCCATCGCTGCCCAGCTGGCAACTGTACCCCTGTCCCTGTTTTATTTCCATCAATTCTCCAATGTATTTATAATCTCCAACCTGGTTGTGATTCCCCTGGCTACGGTGATCCTTTATGTGGGACTGGCCTTTATTCTTTTATCGTCAATAGGGGGATACCCCCTGTCCGGGATACTGGAATGGCTGACATCACAACTCGAGGGGATCACCCATCTGATGGGCCGGATCCCGGGAGCCTTCATGGATGATATCACCCTGGTGCCGGTCCAGGTATTCCTGTTGTACATGGCCATCATACTGGCCGGTGTTTTTGTCCGCTCCCGGAGAATCATTATGATTCATGGCATTATGCTTGCTTTTGCCATGTTTTTGCTTTTTTCAGGTATCCGTGACTACCGGGTTAGGTCCCATGAGGGATTCTATGTCTTTTCCATACCTAGGGAGTCTGCCATCAGTTTTGTACGGGGTAATTATCATTTCATATACAGGGGAGGGAGGATACGCGGAGACAGCCTCCAGATCCCATATGCAATTCGTAATTTCACTATCCGCCATAAACTGTCATCACCGGTTTTTTTCCCCGACCAGTCAGTCCTCCGGCAAGCCTGCATAGATACCCGGAATGTATCCATGATCTACTCCCTGCTCAGGGGTCGCAGAATATTGATAATCAGGCAACTGTCTGGATACGATGAAGAAGGCGCTGCACCACTTGAAACCGACATACTGGTACTGGTGGATAATGTTTCATGTAACCTGGATAAGCTGATATCCGTATTTAACCCCGGACTGATCATTGTGGACGGGAGCAGTCATCCATGGTACCATGAAAAGGTAGAAAGAGCCTGCAATCATCATGGAATTCCTTTCCATTCCACAGAAAAAGATGGTTTTTATGTCTATTGAGATATTTAATATATTATTTTTGCCTAGTCAAATTTTTCATTTGTCGGGAGGATGAGGATTATTATTGCCGGTGCAGGGGGCGTAGGCTCGCATCTGGCCAAGATGCTAAGCAATGAGAACCATGATATAGTTCTCATTGATATCGATGAGGAGAAGCTCAGACGAATAGGGTCCTTGTATGACCTGCTGACCATCCATGGATCGGCAACCTCCATCAGTTTGCTCAGGGACGCCAATATCCAGAAAGCTGACCTTTTTATTGCCGTTACGGAAACGGAAGAGACCAATATAACCTCTGCTATCCTGGGAAAGCAGCTGGGCGCCAGGAAGACCATTGCCCGGATCGATAACCAGGAGTACATGAAATTCCACAACAAGGAAATGATCACCAGCCTGGGGATAGATTATATGATCTACCCGGAGATGATCGCCGCCAATGAGATTGTGGGATTGCTCCACCAGACGGGGATGGCAGACCTGGTTGATTTCTCGGGCGGTAAGCTTTCCATGTATGTGATCAAGCTGGAGGAGAATGCCCCCATCATCGGGAAATCCCTGGTGGAATCCACACCATCGAACGGACAGCTCGACTTCAGGGCCGTAGCCATAACCAGGGATTTGGATACCATCATTCCCCGGGGCAGTGACCGTTTCCATGTGAATGACCATGTCTACGTAATTACCAGCCAGACCGGCCTGGAGGAATTGCTCAAGTATTCCGGTAAGGTACAGTATGAAATACATAACATCATGATCCTCGGGGGAAGCAGGATCGGTGCCCGTACGGCCAGATTGCTGGGCAAGCACCACAATGTTAAACTGATAGAGATCAACCGTGAAAAAGCATACAACCTCTCCAATGTGCTTGACAATACCCTGGTTATCAATGGGGACGGCAGCAATATGGACCTCCTGGCTTCTGAAGGGATAAGCAAAATGGATGCCTTCATTGCCGTTACCGGAAAATCAGAGACCAACATCCTCTCCTGCACCCTGGCCCGGCAGATGGGGGTAAGAAAAACCATAGCTGAAGTGGAAAATATTGATTATATCAAGCTGGCCGAGAACATGGGGATAGAAACCATCATCAATAAGAAACTGATCACGGCCGGCCGGATCTTCCGTTTTACCAACTCCTATGATGTCTCTTCCATTCGATGCCTGACGGGGACCAAGGCGGAGGTAATGGAATTCATAGTGAAGCCGAATGCCAAAGTTACAAAAGGTGCTTTAAAGGATATCAAGTTTCCTAAAGATGCTATTGTCGGGGGACTGGTACGGGAGAAGTCAAGCATAATTGCCAGGGGATCGACCGAGATCAGACCCGGCGATAAGGTAGTCGTTTTTGCTCTTCCATCAGCCATCTCAAAGATACCAAAGTACTTTAACTAGCAGAACCTTATGTTCAACTACAGGCTTGTATTTCAGTTCCTGGGACTGCTTTTGCTGATCGAAGGGATCTGTATGTGGTTGTGCATTCCGGTATCCATGTTCTTCCATGACCATGAATTCGTGCCGCTGGGGATCAGTGGGATCATCAGTGTATGCATTGGCGGAACTGCCCTTATCATAAACAGAAAGGCCACCAAATCAATGAGTGCCAGGGATGGTTTTTTGATCGTTGCCATAGGCTGGATCATGTTCTCATTGTTCGGTTGCCTGCCTTTTATCCTTTCCGGTGAAATACCCTCCTTTACCGACGCCTATTTCGAGACCATTTCTGGTTTTACCACCACCGGGGCGAGCATCCTTGACAAGGTGGAGATCCTGCCGCATGGACTCCTTTTCTGGCGGAGCCTTACACAGTGGCTGGGGGGGATGGGTATCATCGTGATGTCCCTGGCCATACTGCCATTACTCGGGGTGGGCGGCATGCAATTGTTTGTGGCTGAGGTACCCGGACCGGTACCCGATAAGCTGCATCCCAAGATCAAGGAGACAGCCAAAAGGCTGTGGGCCATCTATATCATTTTTACCATGGTCGAGATCCTGCTGCTGTGGGTAGGTGATATGGAGCTCTTCGATGCCATCTGCCACTCATTTGCCACCATGGCCACGGGAGGGTATTCGACCAAGACAGCCAGCATTGCCCACTGGGATTCCCCCTTTATCCATTATGTGATCACCCTGTTCATGTTCCTGGCAGGAACCAATTTTACGCTCTCATATTTTGCCATGCACCGCCGTTTTGACAAGGTATGGCGAAATGAGGAATTCAGGTATTATGTCGGAATACTGATTGGATTTACTGTCCTTCTGAGCGTGATCCTCTTCTTTACCTCGAAACATCCGGTGGAAGAATCCTTCCGTCTGGCTATTTTTCAGGTGGTATCCATCGTAACGACCACGGGATTTGTGACCTATGATTACCTCACCTGGCTGCCGCTTGTAGGGATCATTATTTTTATGATGATGTTCTTCGGCGGTTCAGCCGGATCTACAGGAGGTGGGATCAAGATACTCAGGATCGTTCTTCTGCTGAAGAATTCTGCTTCGGAGCTGAAACGACTCATCCATCCACAGGGTGTTATCCCGGTACGGTTCAATAAACATGCTGTTTCACCGGATGTCCTGAACAACGTATTTGCCTTTATTTCCTTTTATATCATGGTCCTGGTTGTGGGGGTCATTGTCATGGCTGCCCTGGGATATGATCTCGGGACCTCCTTTGGTTCTGTAGCGGCCACTCTGGGGAATATCGGTCCCGGAATAGGCCTCGTAGGCCCCATTGAGAACTATGCCCATATCCCGGGCTTTGGCAAATGGTTCCTGAGCTTTCTTATGTTGATCGGGAGGCTGGAACTATTCACTGTTCTTATCCTTTTCTCCCCGGGATTCTGGAAGAAGTGATAGATGAAGATAAATTGATTATCTTAGATCTTATTAACAAAATCCCGACAAGCAATGATTGCAAAAAGAGCCATTAACCTGTCCCTTGTCCTGTTTTTGACCCTTTCCCTGGTAGATGCCCAGACCGATAAAAAACTGCTGGGTGCATGGAAAACTACGATTGATTATGAAACCTACACTCTTGAGTTTATCTCGGAAACAGAAATAAGCCTAAACGGGGAGAAATACAGCTATATATTGTCGGACAGCAATATCGTGGTCGATTACCAGAATTACCCGTATACATTCAAGGGGGAAGAGCTTTTTATTACAGCCGAGGGTTACGAACACAAATTCATAAGAACAGGGGAAGCGAAAAAGAAAGCCTCCGCGGCCGCGGCCTTGAAGGGTAGCTGGGAAAACAAGGATGAATTCGGAATGCATAAGGTTACCTTCCATTCTGACAGCCAGCTTGAGTATGACGGAGAATGGGTCGGTTATTCCCTGGAGGACAATGCCATTGTGGTGGATTATGAAAAATATTTATTCAAAATAGAGAATGGTGAGCTGATGATCAAATGGCCCGGTGAGACAGTATACCGGAAATACACCAGGGTGAAAGATTAATCGACCGGCCCTATCCCCATCCTGATCACTACCGGTTCTTCATTGGTGCAGTCGATCACAGTGGAAGCTTCATTGTTCCCATAACCCCCATGGATCACTGCATCCACTTTGTTCTTGAAATTCTCCCAGATCAATTCCGGATCAGTAGTATACTCTATCAACTTGTCCTCGTCATGTATTGAGGTGGTCATGATGGGATGTCTTAGTTCCCTCACGATCTCCAGGGGTATTTTGTTGTCAGGTATCCGTATCCCGATCGTTTTCTTACGGCTGTGGAAAATGCGAGGTACATTGTTCCGGGCCGGGAGGATAAAGGTGTACGGACCGGGCAGGGAGGCTTTCATCATCTTGAATACGGAATTGCTTACCAGGCGGGCATAATCAGAAACCTGGCTGAGGTCGGAAAAAATGAAGGAGAAATCAGCTTTGTTTAGCTTGACCCCCTTCAGCCTGGCTATCCTCTCTACTGCTTTATGGTTGTTGATATCGCATCCCAGGGCATAGACTGTATCTGTTGGATAGACCAGGACCCCGCCCTTCTGAATAACTTCACAGGCTTTCAATATAAGCCGCTCGCTCGGATTCTCAGGATGTACCTTAAGCAACATGTTCTTTCCCGCTTGTTGGCTACGAATATATGTTAAATAAAATTAAATATCCTTTAACGTCACCAGCACTATCCTGACTGGCCCGATCAAACCGGACTCCCGAAGATATTTCTCCGAATCCCCGGCTTCAAATTTGTGCACGTTGGTTTTCGTCAATAGAGCCCTCATCAGGAAACATCAGGATCCTGTAGCTCATTCCATCAGGTAAGACAATCTTTTCTCCATCAAACGAAACACGATCCAGCAATACAATGGCAATATAGATACCTGCATTTGTCCTCATTTCGTAATATTTATCAGGGGCTCGGGATATTTTCAAGATCCTCGTCATCCTCTTCAATATCGATGTAAGGAAAAAACCTGACTTCGAAAATATTCCCGGGAAAAAGAGGTTCACCATCTTTTTTATCTGAGTGATAAAAGGTTCATTTTCCCCGACTTCTCTGAAGATGATAAATTGAGAACCCTCTGGTTTGAAATGGAGTGGAATGATGGTATAACCATCCTCTTCCCGATAGATGTTTATTTTTCGGATTTCCCCTGTCATCGGATCCCATAATTCCGGGATTTTTCCGGTAAGCTTGAATTTACAATCCACCTGTTCATAGCGATCCGCCAGATCACTCCGGTAGCGGTACTCAAAATCGTTGAATCCCTTTCCTGGCATGCCGGTTTACGACGAAGTATATCTCCTGCGTTTTGGTTGTCCGGTGAATATAATCCAACCCGGTTGTCTCATCATTGCTGGTAAAAACCAGGTCCGGTTTGACATTCATCCTGGAAAGCACATCATTAATATCCTGTCCCCAGATCACCCTTCCTTTCCCGTAGCTATTCTCTGTAATGACAGTTCCGTCAATTTTCCCCCACATCCTCTTCGCAATAGCTTCAACCTGCCCGTCAAAATCAGGGTAACGAGCCAGTCCTGCAGCCTTCCCGGGGCGGGGAGCAATAAGGGTGAGCCCGGACTTTACAAGACTTTCTACCTTCTTTAACACATCCAGATCAATCGAGCCTTCATCCTGCAAGCATCAGTATCCTGTAGCTCATTCCATCAGGCAAAACAATTTTTTCTCCATCAAACGAAACACGATCCAGCATTACTTCTTTGCTGCATTTATCCCAGTCATATCCGAAGTTGAGATCCTTAAGCTCGTTTTTCATGAAATACAAAGTTGGGCACATTGCTGCCGTAGTAATACAATACATCTGCATTAAAATGGCCCAGGCTCAGCAGGTAGGAACAACGATTCAGGTATTCGATGAAGGTCCCGGACTGTTCCCACCAGGTAGTATTTTAGATTCAGGTGTGTACCTGCAAAATAGCTATTCCCCGGCTTGCCAAACTCCTCAGGTGAGGCTGAAAAGGTATGCCAGATAATTTTATTCACTCCGGCACAAAAAATGCGGTCAATCACGCCTTTCACATCCTTCGGGAGAGCGCTCCCACTCGGGACCCAGTAGAGGTAGGTCCTTCGGCTGTAACAAACCGCTTACCATTGGTATGCGCCACACTCGCACTTTGTTTCACGGTCAGTCGTTCAGCTTCGGATATACGATGTGTATTCGACCTTGCCCAGAATTCACCCATCAGCTCATCATTGAAACTCATGGTGTTTAATCCATCAATGGGTGCTGCGTGGGGGCCACCAGATTCCGGATGCATTAACAAACCATGTTTATGGCCGATTTCAGCAAAATACTGGTAATGATTTTCAGCCACCAGATCGCCTACAGTCAGGCGTAAGTCATATAAGAAACCGATTGCTTACTTCCCTGGTTCCTACTATCTTATTGGTCATTACCGGCAAATACTCAAACGGGTCATACCCTCTTCGGTCTACAAATTCCTGCCTGAAGTTTTTCGTCCAGTTCACTACCTTCATTTCCCAGCTGTCGGTATGAAGGAATTTCAGGCTGTTTCCGGCCTCCCGGGCCGCCAGAATAATGGGTAACATCACCTGTTTGTAATAGGCATCCAGTGCCTCTCTGCTTAAGTGGTCGAGGCAGAACCCATCCGCATTTTCTGATGGTCGGCGGGGGTGTACACCGGTGCAGGTCATTCCATACCTGACCACCGTCCAATCTCCTTCCGGCACATCCCATTCCAGTACACCATCCTTGAAGTGCAGATCAAGGCTGATGATTTCATTTTTAGGGATCACATTTTCCTGAGGGGTTTCAGGTCCCATGTCCCTGTACTTTTCCAATGGGTAGATCCCTTTTGCCCCTATGCTCTCATTAAAGGATTTTAAACCCCATTCCAAAATTGAATTTTCACCTGATGTTTGCTTTGTGGTTGGAAATGCCTGAATAGTAATATCCTCATAATACAAGAGGGTGTCAGGTGTATTCAATTTCTTATTTATCATAAGCTCGAAATCCTCATCCTCTTCCTCGTCCTCATCATCTTCGGCCATTCTTTTTTGGTGGACGGGGGACCGTAACTCCTGTAGAACAGGGCTATGCCCAGTCCTGCTAAGCCACCAACCAGGTGGGATTCCCAGGAGATCCTCAGGTCATATGGGAGGACGCCCCATATCAGGCTGCCATACATGAATACAACGATCAGGGAGATGGCCAGCAAATGGATATTATTACGGATCACCCCGCTGAAAAACACGAATGAAGCAAATCCGTAAACCAGTCCGGAGGCCCCGATATGATAGGCAGGCCTGGCTGTCAGCCAGACGATGAGCCCGGAGATGAACCAGGTCAGGAAAAATACTTTGTAGGAGACCGGGCGGTAAAAATAGAAAATGGCGATGCTCAGAAAATAGAGTGGTACCGAATTATCAAACAGGTGTTTGAAATCGGAGTGGATCATGGGGGCAAAAAGTATCCCCTTCAAACCGCTGGCCTCTAAAGGGAACAGCCCCAGATGAGCAAAACTCATATCCAGGGCTGCTTCCGATATTTTGATCATCCAGATCAGTACCAGGAAAAAGGTCGGGAATACCAGGCTGTGTATGAATTTTTTCTTCTCCTCCATAAGCTTTTACTGTCTCAAAGATACAAATTGCCGCGGAGGAGAGAAGCAGAGGGGACCTGCTCTCTGCCTGGTATATCATTTTCCCTCGTCCGGGCGCAGGCCGCGAACCTGGGCACCTGCCTGCCACATCTCTGATTCCCTGAGCTCTTTCAGCTCTGCGGAGAGCAGTTCCTTGTAGTCAGGGCGTCCGGTCTTATCCAGCACTACTTTGGTTTCTTCCCCGGTTTTAACCCGCTCGTACAACTCCTTAAATACCGGCAGCGTGGCCTCCTTGAATTTCGGCAGCCAGTCCAATGCACCCCGCTGGGCGGTGGCACTGCAATTGGCATACATCCAGTCCATCCCGTTCTCATCCACCAGCCTGATGAGGCTTTGTGTGAGTTCCTCAACGGTTTCGTTGAAGGCTTCTGAGGGACTGTGGCCATTTTCCCTGAGGACCTCGTACTGGGCTTCCATGATCCCGGCCAGTGCTCCCATCAAAACACCGCGTTCCCCGGTCAGGTCACTGTAGACCTCACCCTGGAAGGTGGTAGGGAAGAGGTAGCCTGAGCCTATCCCTATGCCCAAGGCAAGGGTCCGCTCTTCTGCATTCCCGGTATAATCCTGGAAAATCGCGTAGCTTGAGTTGATCCCCGTACCGGCCAGGAAGTTCCGCCTGACACTGGTGCCGGAGCCTTTGGGAGCAACCAGGATAACATCCACATTATCAGGTGGGATCACATCTGTTTGCTCCTTGTAGGTAATGGAGAATCCATGCGAGAAGTAAAGGGCATCTCCTTCCTTCAGGCAGGGCTTCAGTTTGGGCCAAACAGTACGCTGGGCTGCATCTGATACCAGGTACTGGATGACCGTGGCCTTTTCAGCTGCTTCAGTAATGGGGAAAAGGGTTTCTCCGGGTACCCAGCCATCCCTGATGGCTTTATCCCAGTCTTCCTTAAAATCGGGTTCCTGACCTATGATCACGGAGATCCCGTTGTCTTTAAGGTTCAGTGCCTGGGCAGGGCCCTGTACACCATAGCCTATGATAGCGATGATTTCATCTTTAAGCACTTCCTGTGCCTTTGAAAGCGGGAATTCCTCCCGGGTAACGACGTTCTCTTCAACGCCTCCAAAATTTAATTTTGCCATTTTTTAATTATCTGATTTTGATTCTGTTTTTCTGTTAAACTATTACTTTCGGTTTTTTGGTATCCAGTTTTACCAGGTATTCAGACATTCTTTCCGTCTTTGCCTTGGTGATGGCAATCCGGCCGGAACGGGTAAATTGCAGCACACCGAACTTCTTCATGTCGTCGAATAACTGCTGGGTCTCCTCCTTATGCCCGGTTTTCTCTATGACTGTATACTCATTGGTGACCTCCAGGATCCTGGCATTGTATTTCCTGACCAGCCCTTCAATTTCCGAACTCTGGGTAAGGGCATCGGTGGGAACCTTATACAGGGCGATCTCCTGGTGAATGATCTCTTCCTGGCAGAGGTAATATGCGCGCAATACATCCACGACCTTTTCGATCTGTTTCACAACTTTTTCAATCCTTTCCTGGGTGGTCCTGATCACAATGGTGAACTTAAATATCCCCTGGAGGGCAGATTCTGATACTGCCAGGCTTTCAATGTTGATGTGCCGCCGGGTAAAAATGATCGTTATCCTGTTCAGCAAACCTATGCTGTTTTCAGAGAACGCTGTTATGGTGAATTCCTTCTCTTCCATTATTTTAATTTTTATTTGTTTCTTTATTCGAGGCGTATATCTGATACCGAGGCTCCTGCCGGCACCATGGGGAAAACATTGTCTTCTTTCTCCACGGCCACTTCCAACAGGAAGGGGCCATCATTGCTCAGCATCTCATCGATGGTCCGATCCAGGTCTTTCCGCTCCGATATCTTTTTGCCGTCAATGCCAAATCCCCTGGCTATGGTTATGAAATCCGGGTTTTTTAGCTCTGTGGAGGAATATCTTTTGTCAAAGAACAATTGCTGCCACTGCCTGACCATGCCCAGGAAATTATTATTCAGCAGGACAATCTTGATGGGTGCCTTGTTCTGCCATATGGTGCCCAGTTCCTGTATGGTCATCTGGAATCCCCCGTCACCGATCACGGCAACCACCGTCTTGTCAGGTTGTCCACGCTGTGCTCCAAAGGCCGCGGGGAGTCCGAATCCCATCGTCCCTAGTCCCCCGCTCGTCACAACACTCCTGCTGTTCTTGAACTTGAAATAGCGGTTGGCGATCATCTGGTGCTGTCCCACATCTGTTACCAGGATGGCCTCACCTTTGGTCTTCTCGGTGATCATCCTCATCACTTCTCCCATGGTCAGGCCTTCTTTGGTAGGATGGATGTCTTTTTCAATCACCTTGTCATACTCATACTGGTAGGCAATTTTGAACTGGTTCAGCCATTCTTCCCTTGCATTCTTTTTGATCAGGGGGAGGATGGCCTCGAAAGTTTCCTTGATGTCTGCGATCACGGCAACATCTGCCATGACATTCTTGTTTACCTCGGCAGGATCGATCTCGAAATGCACCACTTTGGCCATTTTTCCATAGGTCTTTGCATCGCCGGTTACCCGGTCATCAAAGCGCATACCCATGCCGATCAGGAGGTCGCATTCATTGGTTTTTATATTGGGACCGTAATTCCCGTGCATGCCGAGCATGCCCACATTCAGGGGATGGTCACGTGGGCATGGCGGAATTTCCAAGAAGGGTCCAGGCCGCCGGGATCTGCGCCTTCTCAAGGAACTTCAGCAATTCTTTTTCAGCTCCGGAAAGGATCACTCCCTGGCCCACCAGGGCCATGGGCTTTTTGGCATTATTGATCAGTTCGGCTGCCTGTTCCACATACTCCATACGGAGCGGTGGGACGGGGCACATAACTCCGGACATCCTTGCATTTCTCATAGCTGAAATCCAGCTCGGCGAACTGGGCATCCTTCGTAATATCCACCATTACAGGTCCGGGCCTGCCGGTGGTGGCAATAAAGAAGGCCCTGGCCATCATTTCGGGGATGTCTTCTGCCCTGGTGATCTGAATGTTCCATTTGGTGATGGGCATGGAGAATCCCATGACATCCGTTTCCTGGAAGGCATCCGTACCCAGGAGTCCGGATACCACCTGTCCGCTGATGCAGATAATGGGTGTTGAATCCAGCATGGCATCTGCCAGTCCCGTTGTAAGATTGGTTGCCCCCGGTCCGGATGTCACCATACACACACCCACCTTGCCGGTCACCCTGGAATAGCCCTGTGCTGCGTGTGCCGCACCCTGCTCATGCCTTGTAAGGATATGGTTCATCTTATCCTGGTAATCATACAACAGGTCATAAATGGGCATGATGGCACCTCCTGGATATCCGAATATGGTATCAACCCCTTCTTCGAGAAGGGAAAGAATAACGGCTTCTGATCCGCTTACCTTTTTTGTTTTCATATGCTTGTAATTATCAATATTTATTCGACCTTTCTGACAGCTCCCTTATCAGCAGATGTGACCATGCTGGCATAGGCTTTCAGGGCTGTTGTTATCTTTCTTTCCCTGGTCCCGGGACGGAATGCCTCCTCCCCTCGGTCCAGTTCTTTTTTTCTTCTTGCTTCCAGTTCATCCTCGGTGATGATCAGGTTTATCCTGCGCTCCGGGATGCTGATCTCGATCTGGTCTCCGTCCTCAATCAGTGCAATCTCTCCTCCGGCAGCCGCTTCGGGGGAAATATGGCCGATGGAAAGTCCTGATGTACCACCGGAAAACCGTCCATCTGTTATCAGGGCGCATTTCTCTCCCAGTTTTTTTGACTTGATGTAGGAGGTAGGATAAAGCATTTCCTGCATCCCCGGCCCTCCTTTGGGTCCCTCGTAGCGTATCACCACCACATCCCCGGCGGCTATTCTGTCATCCAGGATGGCCTTACAGGCGTCATCCTGGGAGGCAAATACCTTTGCCGTGCCGGTAAAATTATATACAGAAGGATCTACTCCGGCCGTTTTTACGATACATCCGTCCCTGGCAATATTGCCATACAGAACTGCGAGTCCCCCGTCCCTGCTGTAAGCATGCTCCACATCCCTGATGCAGCCATTTTTCCTGTCCTGTATCCAGTTCCCTGTGCAGGTTCTTCTGCGATCCCATCACCAGGTTCCTTACCAGTCCGGGTGCCGCCCTGTAGATCTGTACTTCCTCCCGGTCATCAGCCACCCTGCCAATATCAAAGCGCCCGACAGCCTCCCCAAGTGTTTAGTCCGTCTGCCCTCACTACGCTCGCATCGACCAATCCGCCTTTTTCCAGCTCTCCCATAATGGCCAGGATACCTCCTGCCCGGTTCACATCTTCCACATGGTAGTCGGAACTGGGGGCAACCTTGCAAAGCACAGGTGTATTCCGCGATAATTCGTCAATATCCTTCATGGTAAAATCCACACCCGCTTCGTGGGCTATGGCCAGCAGATGAAGTACCGTATTGGTGGATCCGCCCATGGCGATATCAAGCCGCATGGCATTCAGAAAGGCATTTTTGCTGGCAATGCTGCGGGGTAACACGGAGTCATCTCCTTCAAAATAAAACCGTTCTGTCATTCTCTACAATTTTCCTGGCAGCCTGACTGAAAAGATCCAATCGGAAAGCATGGGTTGCCAGGATGGTTCCATTGCCCGGAAGGGCCAATCCAATGGCTTCGTTCAGGCAGTTCATGGAATTGGCGGTAAACATGCCGGAGCATGATCCGCAGGTGGGACAGGCAGCCTCTTCAATCATTTTCAGTTCTTTGTCCGAAACGGACTCATCGGCCCCCAGTATCATGGCATCCACCAGGTCATATTTCCGGTCCCCTGCTCTTCCCGCTTCCATGGGTCCGCCGGAAACAAAGATCAGCCGGTATGTTCAGGCGCATGGCTGCCATCAGCATGCCCGGTGTGATCTTGTCACAATTGCTGATACAAACCATGGCGTCCACCTTGTGGCCATTGATCATGTATTCCACGCTGTCGGCGATAAGGTCCCGTGAGGGCAGGGAGTACAGCATCCCATCATGTCCCATGGCAATACCATCATCAATGGCAATGGTATTGAATTCGGCAGCAAAACAGCCCTGCTTTGCAATTTCTTTTTTAACGGTCTGGCCGATATCATGCAGATGTACATGTCCGGGAACAAATTGTGTGAAGGAATTAACAATGCCGATGACCGGCTTGCCAAACTGTTCTTCGGTCATGCCATTGGCCCGCCAGAGACTCCTGGCACCAGCCATCAATCTGCCTTCTGTTGTTGTTGAACTTCTTAATGCTTGTTTCATGATTCATCTTGGCAAAAAAAAAGAAGGCCACTCTGATCTTTCGAGAATGGCCTTCATAATATTGTGATATTAATCTATACCATTCTTACCTGTCGAGCACCACGAGGCTCACAAGAAGAATAGCAATTATGATATGGACGTTTTTCATATACTGAATGATGAGACAAAGATATTTATTAATATCTGAATTCAAAATATTTTGATAGATGAATAAATAGCTATGTACGATATCGTACACACCAGGGCTCGAAGGCGGGCAGGAAAACCGAAAAAATACTTATTAACTAATTATTAACACATTGATATATAGCCGAATAGGACTTTGGCATCAATTATGCACCATACAGGGTATGGAACCCACAGTATTTTATTACATATTATTGATTTATGTAGACGCCAGTGAAGAGGAGGCAGTGTAAACACGATGGACTATATCCTGGTCATATTGATTGTTTGCGCCCTGGTGTATACGCTGGGATTTCGCCTGGGAGTCGGACGCGGCAGGAAGGAAAGCCGGATGAAGGAATACAGGCGGGGATACCGGCAGGGTTATGAACACTCCAGAAAAGATATCCTTTCCAGGCTTATTCAGGGCACCGAAGAGGCCGGCATGAACAGACCTCAATAAAAAAAGGGCAAGCTACTTATATCGCACCGCTACAACCGTCTACCCTTGCTTCCTTCCGGACCTGGGGGAGTTCAACAGGAGCTGGTCGTATAAGACTTGCCCAGTCCGCAAAATTACTCAAAAAAAACAATATCTTTGCTTATACTAAACCTAATCATTTCATAATTATGGAAAATAAAAATACCTCTATTTTTTACAATGGCCTGGTCTGGGGAGTCATTCTGGGTTTTGTCGGCATCATTTATAATGTAATCCTCTACATGCTTGACCAGAACCTGAACCAGAATCTGGGTTACCTGGGCATTATCATTACCGTTGTTTTGCTTGTTATTGTGTCCGCAGTTACAGGGATAATGTCATGGAGGGCATCCTGCCTTTCGGTCCGGCTTTCAGGTTTGGATTTGTGGTGATCCTGGTATCCAGTGTGATAGGCATTATCTATGCTTATCTTTTGTGGACTGTAATTGATCCGGACATCATCGGCAAGATGAAGGAGATGCAGATGGAAAAGATGCTTGAGAAGGGTGTCCCTGAAGAGGCACTGGACCAGGCCATGGACATTTCCTCAAAATTGATGACAACCCTGATGATGACCATCATGGGATTGTTCTCCGGCGTACTTATGGGCACCATATGGCCCTGATCGTGGCAGCCATATTTAAAAAGAACGAACCCGACAGAACAGGTAGTTGCTGAGTAATTTTAACTAATAGTCCTGCATGGATATTTCAATCGTTGTACCTGTCTATAATGAAGAGGAATCTTTGGGGGAGTTGAGAGAGTGGATTGAAAAGCATCCTTTCAGCGCATTCATTGACATACGAGGTGATCATCATCGATGATGGAAGCAATGATGCCTCATGGAAGGTGATCGAAGAGCTGTCGGGAAAGTACACAACCGTCAAGGGTATCCGTTTCCGGCGGAACTATGGTAAGGCGGCTGCCCTTCATACAGGATTCCAGTCTGCCTCCGGGGAGATAGTCATTACCCTGGATGCCGACCTCCAGGACAGTCCTGAAGAAGTGCCGGAACTGGTCAGGATGATCAGGGAGGATGGATATGATCTGGTTTCCGGCTGGAAGAAGAAAGCGATATGATCCGATCACCAAAAGGATCCCCAGCAGGTTCTATAACTGGTTTGCCAGGCAGGTATCCGGTATCAAACTGCATGATTTTAATTGCGGACTCAAAGCATACCGGAACCAGGTCGTAAAAAGCATTGAGGTCTACGGGGATATGCACCGCTATATTCCCTTTCTTGCCAAAAGGGCCGGATTTACGAAGATCGGGGAAAAGGTGGTACAGCACCAGAAACGAAAATACGGAGTGACCAAATACGGGATGAAGCGGTTTATTGTGGGGTATCTTGACCTGATATCAATCGGTTTCATCGGCAGGTTTGGCAGGCGGCCCATGCATTTATTCGGAACATTCGGCACCCTGATGTTCATGATAGGTTTTTTTGCAGCAGCATGGCTCGGGGGACAAAAAATTTATTATACCGTCCATTCCATACCCATGCCGAGGGTAACACAGAGTCCCTATTTCTACCTGGCACTGACAGCCATGATCATCGGTACCCAGCTATTCCTGGCAGGCTTTCTGGGCGAACTGATCACAAGGAATTCCACTGACAGGAATACATACCTGATAGATGAAACCATTAATCTGTAAATTTTGAACATCATCTGTATCGGGCCTGCTTTTCCTCTGAGGGGGGGAATTGCCAATTTTAACACGGCAGTGGCTAAAAATTTTATCGAGTCCGGGCACAGGGCTACCATTATATCATTCTCTCTGCAGTATCCCGGATTTCTTTTTCCCGGAAAAACACAATATGAAGAAGGGAGTGCCCCTCCTGGTATTCCCATCCGTCCCCTGATAAATTCGGTCAACCCTTTTAGCTGGATGAAGGCTGTCCGGGCTATCCGGACTGAATCCCCTGATCTGGTGGTCATCCATCACTGGATGCCTTTCATTGCCCTGAGCCTGGGATATCATTGTCCGGAGGCTGAAAAGGAAACCAGCCTGTCCGGTTATTGTGATCGCCCATAATGTGATCCCGCATGAAAAACAGGCCGGATGGAAATCCCTGAGCAAATACCTGCTGTCAGCCTGCGATGCATATATAGTTCTGTCTGCATCACTGCTGGATGATCTGAAGATCTTCACAGATTCAAGGCATAAGGATTTCATACCGCACCCGTATATGACCAGTTTGGGGAAACGGTGGACCGCAATGAGGCTGCAGGCCGGCTCGGACTGGATCCTTCGCTGAGGTACCTGCTGTTTTTTGGGATGATCCGTGAGTACAAGGGACTTGACCTGCTCATCAGGGCCTTTTGCAGAGATGAGAAACAGGGTGCCGGATCTCCGGCTGATCATAGCAGGGGAATTTTATTCCGGAGAAAAGGAATATATGGATCTCATCAATGAATCAGGGGCTAGGGGACAGGATCATTATCAGGGATCATTTTATCCCTTCCGGCAAGGTCAGGGATTATTTCAGCCTGGCAGACCTGGTAACACAGCCCTACCGGTCTGCCACCCAGAGTGGTGTAAGCCAGATTGCCTATCATTTTGGTGTTCCCATGCTGGTGACGGATGTAGGGGGACTGGCAGAGATCGTTCCGCATATGAAGGTTGGATATGTTACACCTGTTGATGAGCACGCGATTGCGGCAGCGATAACGGACTTTTTTGAAAAGGATAGGGCCATGGCTTTCCGCCTCAACATCCAGGAAGAAAGAAAGCGTTTTACCTGGGAGGCCCTGACCACAAAGATCATAGAACTGGCTGGCGAGGTTAATAGAGAAGGTTCTATATGAGCAGTTTCGGGTCCTGATTGTTTCCTGTATATCATTATTGGCAAATTATGGCTGAATCAGAAATAAAAGCGTAGCTTTGTCCACAGCACTAAAATATTAGTTCAATGAGGGAATTAAATATTGGAGATCTGAAGATTAAACTTCCCATCATTCAGGGGGGAATGGGCATCGGTATTTCCATGTCCGGACTGGCCGGGGCGGTTGCCAATGAAGGTGGAGTAGGGGTGATTGCGGCTGCCTGCATCGGTATGTTTGAACCTGATTACAGGAAGAACTTTATCGAAGCCAATATCAGGGCCCTGAAGAATGAAATTCAAAAGGCCAGGGAGATAACCAGTGGTGTTCTGGGTGTGAACATCATGGTGGCCCTTACCAATTTTCCGGAACTGGTAAAGACAGCTATTTCGGAAAAGATCGATATCATTTTTTCGGGTGCCGGCCTTCCCATGAACCTGCCCGGGTTTTTAACGAAAGGATCAAAAACCAAGCTGGTCCCCATCGTATCATCGGGAAGGGCTGCAAGGATCTTATGTGCCAAATGGAAAGATCAGTATGATTATCTGCCGGATGCCATCGTTCTTGAGGGACCAAAAGCCGGGGGGCACCTGGGATTTAAAAGGAACCAGCTCGATGATCCCGAATACCGGCTTGAGAAACTTCTGCCCGAAGTAATTAAGGAGGTAAGATTTTTTGAAGAAAAATACAACACCACCATCCCCGTGATCGCAGCCGGTGGTATTTATACCGGAGCCGACATCAAGGAGATCATGGACATGGGGGCATCGGGGGTACAGCTGGGAACACGTTTTGTAACCACAGAAGAGTGCGACGCTTCCAATGCATTCAAACAGACCTATATTGATTCCTACGAAAAGGACATGGAAATTATTAACAGTCCGGTTGGAATGCCCGGACGCGCCATTGGGAATGAGTTTATTGATAAAATAAACAAGGGAGAGAAACGTCCCGTGAAATGTCCTTATAAATGTCTGAAAACGTGCAATATAGAATCTACGCCCTATTGTATTGTAGCCGCCCTGGTCAATGCCATGAAAGGAAACTTTTATAATGGTTTTGCCTTCGCCGGTTCCAATGCATATATTGCTACAAAGATCATTTCGGTTAAGGAAACCATTGAGACATTGCTCCGGGAATTTAAAGAATGCCCTGCCCGGGAAGAAATAACCTTCCACAAAACTATTCAGCATCCTTGATGTACCGCACCGAACAGGCAGATTGACAGCCTGGCCAGTACCTTATGACCTTCCGGAATGCATTATGATGATCCGAAGGATTGGTAAGCCCTCTTTCGTGTAGGAGGAAGTCCAGAAATCTGCCTCATATCTCAGGTGGTTGGAGGCATTTTTGCACCAGCTGAAATACCCCGCAGGCAGGGCATTGAACCCGCTGCCTCCGCCATGGGTCAACAGGTTTCCGGAAAATTTGCCGCGCTTGCCAAAATAATCCAGTTCCTCCGGGGATATCCCCAGGAAGGCCTCCAGTTGCTTCCAATCCTGGTCGCTTGGCAGGCGCCAGCCTGCCGGCACGTTCTGCAGGGCAGCTTCCCGGGTGTAAAGTCTTCCGTATATCGCGCAAATTGAATCACTGTCATTGTAACAGTAACTTCCCTCGCATTGGAAATTAAAATTTTCAGCCATCCACCACTGATCACCAATTTGTACTGTGTTATAGATCTGACCATCCCGCGGGTCAAAAAACGAAGAAACTTCACCCTGCTCCCGGATGGTAAATTCTCCTGAATGGATATATTGGGTTTTATCCCCGGCATGAGAAATAAGATGGAATAGTCCTTACCCTCCTGTATTCCATCCGGGATTTTCCACTAATAGAGACCATCGTTTGCCAGCGTCCTTGCCACCTCCATATAAAGATCTCCCCCTTTGTATAGTTCTATATCCACCTGTTGGAATAACGGGGCTGTCCAACCAATGGTGTAGGTTGTTCCGGTATAGATAATTTCCCCATCCACCGGGTAAAACATCAGGGCTTCTTCCGAAAAATGGAGGTCCGGTTCATTGCATGAAGAAGTCAGTAAAACGAGCAGGCAGAATAGGGCGTGGCTGGTACATCGTGTGTTCATCAGACCTCCGGATTTGGTGGGTTCTGCAACATGAGGATCACCTTCCTGTCAATCGGGAAGGTAAGATCCTCCTCTGTTACCCCTGACAACGGAATCCAGCGGAAGGATTGCTGTCCATTCTTCATTTCCGGGATATCAAAGGGTTTCCGGGATACCCTGAATCGGATCTCCTCGCTGAATTCAGCCAGGTAATAAATGCTGAGTAGCTGGGTGTCTTTAAAGAAAAGGGCCGGCTGATAATAATCTGTGGTGTAGTAATGCCTGATATTGATGAGGGACTGCCCAAATTCTTCCATGGCTTCGCGCTGCAGGCAGGCTATGGTCCCTTCCCCCTTTTCCATGCCGCCTCCCGGGAACTTCACCATCTTCATGTCCAGCTGGTATTCATCACTCAGCAGGATCTCCTTCTGCTCATTGATGATGATGGCATATACCCTTATGTTATATTTGATCTCCTGTTTGAGCATGCTGTTGGATATGTTCCAAAATCTCCCCGAACTGGTCAGGCTTGAACCAGGCTATCTTTTCATCACGGTTGAACCAGGTCAGCTGCCTGCGGGCATATCTCCTGCTGTTCCTTTTGATGAGGCGGATGGCCTCTTCCAGGCTGATCCGGCCGTCAAGATAATCAAATAATTCCTTATACCCGACGGTTTTCAGCGCGTTCAGGTCCCTCCACACCAGGCAGGACCGGGCCTCATCCAGGAGTCCGGCTTCCATCATGTCTTCCACCCGTTGCTCAATCCGGGCATAAAGCTCGGAGCGGTCCATATTCAGTCCTATCTTAAGTGTAATAAAATCCCTTTGCTTGCTTTTTCTGGTCAGGAAGGAAGAATAAGGTTTTCCGGTTGTCAGGCTGATCTCCAGTGCTTTCAGAATTCTTGCCGGGTTCCTGAGATCAATGGATGCCCAGGATACCGGATCCAGTTTTTTCAGCTCGAACCTCAGGCTTTCCAGTCCCTCATCATCCAGTCTTCTCAACAGCTTCCTGCGGATCCCGGGGTCTGCTCCGGGGACATCATCTATGCCCTCAATGAGTGCCTGTATATAGAGGCCGGATCCGCCAGCAATGACAACTGTATCATGTTCTTCGAAGAGCTTTTCCATGACCTGCATGGCTTCCACCTCGAACATACTGGCATTGTAGTATTCCTGAACAGAATGGTGGTGCAAAAGGTGATGCCTGACCCGGTTGAGATATTCTGTACCGGGAACAGCCGTTCCAATACTGAGTTCCTTATAGACCTGCCTTGAATCTGCAGAGATGATCTCTGTCGCCAGTGCTTCAGCAACCCTCACAGCCATTGCTGTTTTTCCTACTCCGGTCGGACCGACTAAAAAGATCGCATATTTATTCTTCATCCGGGAGAGAGTCGTCGAAAATTTGCTGGTCGAACCCTAATCTGTCCAGGTCTTCCTCGTCGAACATTTCATCATCCATGAAAGTATCGTCTTTTGGTTTAAAGATAGCGTCCATGAAAACCTGCTGGGGGGGCTGGCCCTGTTCAAAGCTGTAATGTGGGTATGATTTTGAGCTGTCCTGTTTTTTGATCTCTACCAGCTCAATGAAAAATAATCGTTCATTGAAGACATCATAAACATAAAGCATCTTGTCATGGCTTGTCTGCATATGGTCCCCAATTCTTGTGTTGTCCATGACAAGCACCTTGGCAGCTTCTTCTTCTGAAAGCTCAAAAAGGGTGATCTCCTGCTCCTTTTCCCATTTCTGGTTGCAGATATAGAAAGAAGCTATCTGGGACTTGTCAAACTGCAGGTTATCCTGGATGGCATCGTGGAAATGAAAAAAGGTCTGGTCATCGAGGAGCTCAATATCACGGATGAAATCATCCTGTTCATCTGATATCAACCTGAACTTGAGGACCATATATTTGTTTTATGACAAGTTACTTAAAAAATCTAAGGTATCCACATTATCTGCATATTCCCATAACTTTGGATGCTGGGATTGTCCGAAAGAGATCGCGGTGTTCTGCGACAGGCGCCGAGCTCACCACACACTGTATCTCTTCCCGGTAAAAGGCAAGGTGACCGGCTACGGCTGACAGGTCCTGGTAAGTCTCATAGTGCAGCACACTGACCGGGGAAGGGATGCTGGTATCCGGACATACCAGCAGGAATTCATTATCCAGGTGCTTCACCTGGTTCATCAGGAATATGGACCGGCGATAGAGGTAGTTATTGGCATATTTGTGATGATCCCTGAAAGCCGCATATTTTTCCATGGCCGGGAAAAAACCTGTTGAAATCAAAGCCTTCCGGGATATAAAGCTTGGCCACGTTACGGCAACCGAGTCCGAAATACAGGAATATATCATCGGACAGGGATGAGAGCTCTTCTTCAGTCTCATTTCCACTCAGCACTGCCACTCCATTCCTGTTCTTCCGGAATATATGGGGATATTTCCCGAAATAATAATCAAAATACCTTGAAGTATTGTTACTGCCCGTGGCAATGATGGCATCAATCTGTCCGAGTTTCTCTTCCACAAAGGAAAACCGTTTGCGGAAGGCTGGCTGTAGAGATACCAGCTTATCTGCCAGGAAGGGCAGCAGCCTGCCATCTTTCCCCGAGGTTTTCCCTGTAAAGTGATGACCGCTGATAAGGATGGAAAGGAAATCGTGAAAACCGGCCAGCGGGATATTCCCGGCCAGGATCGTCCCGATGTTTTTAGGAGAAGGTCCGCCAAGCACGGCCTCATAATACCTGCCGGTCCAGTCCCTCAGGTGGTCCCTCTCCAGCATCCGGCAGGTATCGGTAAGGGCATAGTAGATGGCATATGGGGTAAACCATGGATTTTCAGCACCGGCCACACTTACCAGGTCCAGTAATTCCTCAGACTGAAAAAGTTTTTCACCCGGACTGTCCGGTGAAAGTGTTTTCAGATCGGTGTCAAGCAATCCGGCTTTCAGGGCTTCACCCAGCCTGGCAAAAGCATCTATGCGTTCGGCCAGCCTCAATTGATCACATTCTCCCAGGGGAAGGACTCGAAGAAAGCCGTCAGTCCCACACCCACAACGAGCAGGTAGATGATGCCCGCAAGGATCAATACTCCGTTAATTACGATCCCTATGATCCCGCATATCCTGCCTGCATTTACATTCTTGTAGGATGCTTCCGTATATGGAGCCGGGTTTTCCGCATACATTTGCTCTGCTTTTGAGGACATCACCACGGCAATGATCCCCAGGACTAGTCCCACAAAACCTATCCCTCCGCAACAAACGGTGGTGACAAGTGAAAATATACCAAGGATCAGGATGCCCTGTGAATTCGGAATGGGAACTTTTATGACCTGTCCTACAGGGGTATCTTCTTTGGGTGACTGTTCAATAGTTTCCATGCTTGGTTTGGATTAATGGATAATTAGTTTATAAATGTAGTTCAGTACTATGATAGATATATTCGTGATGTAAAACACTTTCAGGACAAGGGCTCCATGTTTTAACTTAAAAACCAGGTGGAGGCCCAGGAAAATAAACATGGCCATCAGCGGCAGGAGGGCCGGGAATAGCAGTATGCTCTCGACCAGGTCTCCCCTCAACAGTGCGAGGATACTGCGTTGCAGTCCGCAACCGGGACAATCAATTCCTGCATGTTCCCTGAATGAACAGGTACCCATGGTGGGATTCAAGCCACGAGATGATCTTCAGCAGCATAGATATGCTTTTATAATTTGTTTTCTTCCTTGATCAGGTTAAGGGCTGAACCTGCTTTGAACCATTCGATCTGTTTTTCATTGTATGAGTGATTCACCGGAAATTCATCGCTGCTCCCGTCTGCATGATGCAGAACCAGATGGAGGGGGGTCCCGGGGGAAAACTGGTCGAGGCCCTTTATCTCGAAAGTATCATCTTCCCTGATCAGGTCATAATCATTCCTGTTGGCAAAAGTCAGGGCCAGCACACCCTGTTTTTTAAGGTTGGTTTCATGGATCCTGGCAAATGATCTGACCAGTACCACACCTACGCCCAGGTGCCGGGGTTCCATGGCAGCATGTTCCCTGGAGGAACCTTCCCCGTAATTCTCATCACCGATGATCACAGATTTCAGGCCGGCCTTCTTGTAGGACCTGGCGGTATCCGGAACAGGTGCAGTTTCACCGGAGAGCTGGTTTTTTACTGCATTTGTCTGCTGGTTAAAAGCATTGACGGCCCCGATCATCAGGTTGTTGGAAATATTGTCAAGATGTCCCCTGTACCTGAGCCAGGGACCGGCCATGGAGATGTGGTCTGTAGTGCATTTGCCATGGACTTTGATCAGGAGTTTCATCTCCCTCAGATCTTCCCCGCCTGTGGGCTTGAATGGTGAAAGCAGCTGCAGCCTCTCAGAATCCGGTTCTACTTTGATCTCTATGTCTGAACCATCCTCTGCAGGTGCCTGGTATCCATTGTCCTCCACCCCAAATCCGGCCGGCGGCATTTCAAGTCCCACTGGTTCAGCCAGTGAAACTGCTTCGCCCTTCTCATTGGTCAGGGTATCTTTTCCCGGATGGAAGGTCAGGTCACCTGCTATGGCCAGGGCTGTTACAATCTCAGGGGATGCTACAAATGCATGGGTTTTTGGGTTGCCATCATTTCTTTTGGCAAAATTCCTGTTGAAGGAGGTGATGATGGAATTCTCCTCCAGATTGGCTGCATTGTGCCTCACCCATTGGCCTATACAGGGACCGCAGGCATTGGCAAGAACCACACCGCCGATATCTTCAAATACCTGCTGGAGTCCATCCCTTTCCATGGTATACCTGACCATTTCTGACCCGGGGGTAACGGTAAATTCCGATTTGGCTTTCAGTCCCTTTTCGAGGGCCTGCCTGGCTACCGATGCAGCCCTGGTAATATCCTCATAGGATGAATTGGTACAGCTGCCGATGAGTCCCACATCCAGCTTTGCCGGATAGCCATTGTCCTTAACAGCCTTTGCAAATTCAGACAGGGGCCAGGCCTTATCGGGAGTAAAAGGCCCGTTGATATGCGGCTCCAGGGTCGAAAGGTCTATCTCTATCACCTGGTCAAAATAGGTGTCCGGATCTTTGTAGACCTCCGGATCTCCGGTCAGGTAAACGCCAACCTCTCGGCTGCCAGTCCCGCGATCTCCTTCCTGCCTGTCCCGCTGAGGTATTCGTCCATTTTCGTGTCAAATCCAAACAATGAGGTGGTGGCCCCGATCTCTGCTCCCATGTTACATATGGTACCTTTCCCGGTACATGAAATGCTGTTGGCCCCTTCACCGAAATACTCCAGTATATATCCGGTTCCCCCTTTTACGGTCAGAATACCGGCCACCTTCAGGATGACATCCTTGGCTGAGGTCCATCCGCTGAGCTTACCGGTAAGCTTTACCCCGATCAATTTGGGGAATTTCAGTTCCCATGGCATGCCGGCCATGACATCCACGGCATCTGCACCTCCTACACCGATGGCCACCATCCCGAGTCCGCCTGCATTCACCGTATGTGAATCGGTGCCTATCATCATGCCTCCCGGGAAGGCATAGTTTTCAAGTACAACCTGGTGAATGATCCCGGCACCCGGCTTCCAGAATCCAATCCCGTATTTATTGGAAACAGATGCAAGGAAATCAAATACTTCACTGTTCATGTCTTTTGACCTGGCCAGGTCCTCTTTGGCACCTTTCTCTGCCAGGATCAGGTGGTCACAGTGAACGGTGGAGGGAACAGCCACCCTGTCCTCTGCCTGCCTGCATGAATTGCAGAAGCGCCATCTGTGCCGTAGCATCCTGCATGGCAACCCGGTCAGGATTGAAATAGACATAATCATCCCCCCTTTTAAAATCCCTGATTTCCTGGTCAGCATCCAGGTGAGAATAGAGGATCTTTTCGGTCAGGGTCAGGGGTCTGCCCAATGTTTTTTTGGCATGGTCTACTTTCTCCGGCAGGAGCTTGTATGCCTCACGGATCATGTCTAAATCGAATATCATGGCTGATTGTGAATTAAGTTTTACAAAAGATAAACAAATTTAACAAGCTAATTTAATAATTTGTATTTTTAAGAATTAAATATGCCTGCTGGCACGAAGTCCGGGATATTAACATTCAAGATTTTATGAGGCTCTTACATTTGTATTCAGAAAACCTTCGCATTAGTATGCGGTCCATCCGGGCCAATATGCTCCGGGCGATCCTTACCATGTTGATCATTGGATTCGGCATCATGGCCCTGGTCGGCATCCTGACAGCTATCGATGCCATAAGGAATGTCATTACAGAGGAATTTTCCAGGATGGGGGCGAATACTTTTTCCATTGAGAGCAGGTCCATGAATGTGCATTTTGGCGGGGAGAGGGAACGCCGGCGGAACTATGATTATATCTCCTACAGGCAGGCCCGCGAATTCAAGGAAACTTTTCAATTTCCGGCCGAAGTTTCCATCTGGACCCGTGCCACCGGTATTGCAACAGTGAAATACAAGTCCGAAAAAACCCATCCCAATGTCAGCGTTTTCGGAGCGGATGAGAATTATCTCAATACGGCCGGGTATGAGATTGGAGAAGGAAGGAATTTTACTGCCCAGGAGGTCGGATCGAACAGGAACTATGCCCTGGTCGGACAGGCTGTTATCGATAAAGTATTCGATAAAAATGAATCCGCCCTGGACAAGGTTGTCACCATAGGAAATGGAAAATATAAGATCATAGGGATACTTGCAGAGAAGGGATCATCCATGGGGGGGGAAGGAGACCGTCTATGTATTCTGCCCTATACCAATGTAAGGCAGTATTTCTCGAGGCCCAATATGAGGTATTCCATCAATGTGACACCGGCAGACGGAGCTCTGATGGAAGCTGCCCAGGGAGAGGCTGAAGGGATTTTCAGGCAGGTAAGGAACCTGGATGTGAAAGATGAATCCGATTTTCATATCAACAAAAGTGACAGTCATTGCCAATATGATGATCGAAAACCTGAAATTTGTGACCATTGCGGCCACACTTATTGGCGTGATCACCTTATTCGGGGCAGTCATAGGTTTGATGAATATCATGCTGGTATCGGTCACCGAGAGGACACGTGAGATCGGGATACGCAAAGCCATTGGGGCTAAATCCGACACCATCAGGCAACAATTTCTGTTTGAATCCGTATTGATAGGACAAATGGGAGGCGCTATCGGTATCATACTCGGTATCCTTGTAGGGAACATTGTCAGTATGATTGTCGGTACTTCCTTTTTTATCCCATGGCCATGGATCATCATGGGGGTGGTGCTGTGTTTCCTGGTAGGTGTAGTTTCAGGCTATTATCCTGCACAGAAGGCCAGCAAACTTGACCCCATCCTGGCCCTGCATTATGAATAACGTTGAGAGAAAAACATTCTGATGACAAATCTTGAAATAGAGCCTAAATTCAATACGCCATCCATAAATTTCAATGCCGGCTCTGGTTATTTATTGATGAAGGGGAGATCCATCCCTGAAGATCCGGAGAGTTTCTATGATCCAATCCTGACCTGGCTGGAAGAATACTTCAAGGAGACAGAACAGGAATCAGTCCTTGAATTCAGGTTTGAATATGTCAACAGCGGATCTTCCAAATACCTCCTCGAACTCCTTCGCCGTCTGCAAAAGATGGTCAAGGCAGGCAAAGCGATCAAGATCATCTGGTGCTTTGAGACCGATGATGAATCCATTGAAGACCTGGGTGAACATTATAAATTCACGGTCGATATCCCCATGGAGATCCGTGAGGTCGATGAGATCGACTAAAACCCTGAGGGGTATTCTATTCACTAAAACAATAATCCTTAAAGCTTTCCGAGGATATTAAAACGTCGCTGAATTTTGCGTCATTAAACGCAAAATATAGGCGACTAATTTAATATCCTCAAAAAGACAGACGGATGTTTAATGCATACCCCTCAGGGTTTTAGTGGATGGATACGTTATTTAAATAAATGCCTTTTACAAATTCCAGTTTAAATTCAATGTTGGAATCTTTAATATTCACATTATCCAAATAGATATCCTCAATAAACTGCTGCTCCAGTCCAACAATGCTGATGGCGGATTGGCTTACGTTCCCGCATTGGATATTTTCAAAATGCATATTCCTGTAGACAGGAGGGAAGGGATGCTCAATGGAGTCGTACGGCACACCTTTGTATTCCATCTCCATTCTGATAAGCTGTTTGCATGATCCTACGGTAATATCTTTGAAATAGATATTTTCAATGATGCCGCCCCGGTCAGCGTTTGACTTGGCGTTAAAAACATACTGTTGCCGGTAATCAACGCCGAACCGGCAATCATATACAAAAATATTTCTCACGCCCCCGGACATATCGCTTCCAACGGATACACCGTTATGCTCTCCATGGAAAATATTATTGCGGATAATGACATTTTCTGTCGGGCGTCCTCCGTTTTCAGGCCAGCCTTCTCTGGCCCGTCCGGATTTCAGCGCAATGCCATCATCATAATTATGGAAGGTACACCCTTCGATAAGCACATCAGAACTGGAATCAGGATCGATGCCGTCATCATTTTGCGCTTCAGGTACGCCAGCCTGAATGTGTACATTCCGGATGGTCACATTATCACAAAAAGTGGGATGAATGGTTCTCTCCAGGGGCATCTTTGTAGTTATCCCCTCGATCAATATATTCTGGCAATGATATAATTCTATGGTTCCCGGTGCCAGGTGGTGGCCGTCTCCAAAGATCCTTTTTTCGACAGGCACCATGTCCATCCCCATTTTTCTAAGGCGAAGCCGATCCGGCTGATGCAAATTCTTTATATACCATTGCGCCCAGAACTTATCCGTTTGCCCGTCTATGGTGCCTTTACCGGTAATGGCAATATTTTTTTCTTTCCAGGCATATATAACAGGGGAATAATTATAACACCATAATCCTTCCCATCTTACCTGTACACATCCATTAAATTCGGGACTCCCTGTCAAATAATCATCCGGATTGATACCAAATTTAAGATAGGCCCCTTCCTGCAGATGGAAATTGACATTGCTTTTAAGGAGCAGGGGCCCCTCTATCAAATAATCTCCTGCAGGAACAATCACCCGGCCACCTCCTGCATTGTGACAGGCAGTAATGGCATCCATGATGCTGGATCGGCAATCAGCCCGGCCATCCGGGATGGCCCCGAATTGGGTGACAATGAAATCCTTATCGGGAAATTCGGGCGCCACGATCCTTGCCAGTATTTCATCGACCTTCTCCCAGGGATCATCAGAAAACCCAGCGTGTAAACTGAATGAGGGTCCAGTCAATAATATGGTAAGAAATAGAGAAAAGGAAATAGAGTAGATGGATGCGTTTTTCATTTTGTTTCCAATTTACCAAAAAAAAAGCCGCATCACATGTATATGATACGGCTTATCAGATATTTTTTGAGCTCTCTCTATGCGAAAAGCTTGGGGATCAGGTCAACGACACGGTGGGAGTAGCCCCATTCGTTGTCATACCATGACAGTATCTTAACCATGTTTCCGGTTACCATCGTACTGAGTGCATCGAAAATGGATGATGCAGGGTGACCGATAATATCAGCTGATACAATCGGGTCTTCAGTATACTCAAGTATCCCTTTCATCGGGCCTTCAGCAGCTGCCTTGATGGCTGCATTTACCTCTTCTACGGAAACTTCTTTTTCCAGAACGGCAACCAGGTCAACCAGTGATCCGGTAGGCGTGGGAACCCTTACAGCAAGTCCATCCATTTTACCTTTCAATGCAGGGATGACCTTCCCAACTGCCTTGGCAGCACCTGTGGTGGTCGGGATCTGTGAAACGGCAGCGGAACGGGCCCTTCTCAGGTCTGAGTGGGGTGCATCGAGAACCGCCTGGTCATTGGTGTATGAGTGGATCGTAGTCATTAATCCTGACACAATACCAAAACTGTCATTCAATACCTTGGCAACAGGTGCCAGGCAATTGGTGGTACAGGATGCATTGGATACGCACTGGTCTTCAGGCCTCAGGTCATCATCATTGACACCCAGCACGATCATATTGTCAATCTCGTCTTTAGAAGGGACGGTCAGGATAACTTTCTTGGCGCCATTCTTAAGGTGGTCGCCATAACCGCCTTTTGCGCTTTCTTTGGACCTGAAAACACCGGTCGATTCGATGACTACATCAGGAGTTTCTCCCCATTTGATTTCAGCAGGGTTCCTGTCAGCACTTGCCTTGATCTTTTTACCGTTTATTATGAGGTAGTCATCATCATAAGAGATCTCACCGGGGAACCTGCCCTGGGTGGAGTCATATTTTAGAAGATGAGCCAGTGTCTTGTTGTCAGTCAGGTCATTGATGCCAACGAATTCCAGGTTCGGGTTGTCCATTCCGATTCTGTAAACCATCCGTCCAATTCTTCCGAAGCCGTTGATTGCCACTTTAATTTTTGCCATAATTAATTTTATTTATTAGTTAACTCTATTTTTTCGAGATGCAAAAGTACATATTAAAGTGGAAAATAAGAAATCTTTTAACAGGGCCGGTATCTAGTACAGATTACCTTCATCGACGATCCCCGTGGCATCTACAACCTTGCCAAAGCGGTAAGAAACGAAGAGTGTGAGAAAATAGAATTGATTTTGTTCGGTTGCCATGATCACCATCTCCTTCGGGAACAGATCAAGGCTGACACCGGTTTCAATGGCATGTATGGTGATATCACTTTTGCTATATTCAAAGGAGACCCCAAACCTTCCATAGACCCCCGGCATGACCTTGGTTTCATTGATCCCTTTGAAAAATGAAGCCCTGCCGTAAATATTCCCCTGGTGGATGGAAGTGTTGAATTTTTCCTCCGAAATATAATAGTCGTTTATGCCTCCGCCGGCTACGAAAACTTCGTAGTAAATGGGTTTGAGGAATCCGATAACCGGACCGACAGTAAAATATCTGCGGATGGATATCCCGCCCCGGTCAACTTTGCGAAACATCTCCTGCTGTTTTCCCCATCCTCCGCGAAGATTAAAGAATAAATTTTCCTTTCCGTATACAAAACTCCGGTTGTTATAATAAGAATTGCTGAGTTTAACTTCTTTGGGATGCTTGATATTTGCCCCGTCAATTTCCCAGAGGGTCTTTTTCCTGGCATTGATCCGTTTGGCATAACGCCCGCTAATACCAAAACCGTTCGAGTTAAGATTGAAACCGATTGATTTCTCATTCCTGTAAAAGATCCTTGCTTGATCCTTGATCTCACCCTGGGCAAAGAGAAAACCTCCAAGCATTTGAAAAAGCCATATGACGAGGATCCATTTCTTCATTTTTCCCATTCTGGATAGAATAACGCCCGTAAAATGGAAATTGTTGTTAGGGGAATTGAAACCTGACTACATTTTATAACAAAGGGACATCAGTTTTAACTATATGTCCCATGCAGTAAATATAAGGAAATTCAACCAGTTTACATCACCTGCCCGCCGGAGAATGATCGGATAAGAGCAGAAAATGTTAGTTTAACTTCTTTGTGACTGCTCTGTATCGGCCTTGGCATAAGCAGGACAGAGTTTCCTGTTACACGAGAACGAAGCGATTGCCAGTGCAATAACGACAAGTACCAATACAACTTTTGCCTTTTTCATCTGTTTCAATGTTAATTCAAATCCTCAAACCTTCAGGAGGTTTTATTTGATTATAACCTGTATAACGAATAAATCCCTCGCATGTTTCAATTTTCCGAGAAATCAATCTCAGAATCTAAGGTGATAAAAATACAAATTTTTTGTAATTGAGTTTCTGTAAGTTGTTAACAGTTTCATTCAGAGGAAGCTATCCGTATATCATGATCCTTGGTTGACAAATACCGGACAGCTTTCCAATCCCATTTTTTCGACTATATTTTTAGTTACCCGGCCATTATTTCAATGCAGGGATCCTGCCCGGTGTCCAGGGTGCCCCTATATCGTCGAGCTCTTCATTCATTATTTTGACTTCCTGGTGGATAGCATTCAGCTTTTCGAGCACAGGTTCTAATTCTTCCTTCAGGATCTCATAGTTGTTCTTCTCGGTCTGTGTTACTCCTGAGGTGGAGGAATAATGAGCATAGACCAGGGCTCCCAATCTTCTGTTCAGCGGCATGATGTTGGGTGGGACCTCCTCACGGCTGGCTCTGGCTTCCGGGCCTTCAAATATAAACATCACATCCTCGAGTTGCTGATTGATAGACCCTGCCTTTTCTTTTAATTCCTCAGGTGTACCCGGAGTGTTATGCAGGGTCTGCCTGATGAGCACTACTTTTTTCTGAAGGTCAGCTGCAAAATTTTCTGCGGCACTCATGGTACCTGCCAGGGCGGAGACGGCGGACTGAAACTCATGCAGTTCTGCCGTATTTTCTGCCGGAAGTGTTGAGATCCCTAATGTCTCTGCTTTAAATTCAGCCGATCCTGCCAGTTTCCTTTCGCCCTCTCGAGTAACGATGGACATTGAGACGGTATAGGTCCCGGGCATGGCAGGGATCAAACCACCACCTCCCCTGCGGCCAGAGCCGCCAGAACTTGCCACAGGTGTGAATTTCTCAGTCCGGGTACTTACCGGCCTGAGAGATGGATATGTCAGATCCCAGGTCAGGCGGTTGATACCCTTCCCGGCCTTTTTGGTAAGCTTCCTGATTTCCTTCCCTGAAACATCCCTTATACTGAAAACAAGGTAGGGGGCTATTTCCTGTCCTTCTGCCCTAAGCTCATCTATACCGGGTTGGGGGATGGGCTGCTTATCCTTAAATAAATCCTTTTCTTTTTTGTGGCGTATTTCCTTCAGGGTTTTTGGTACGTCTTTCACATAGTAGGTAATGGTTGCCCCATATGGCGGATTTTTGGAAGCAAAGAAATTTGAGCCTTGTCCGTATTTCCCTCCGGTCTTAACATACATTCTGGCATCTGATACCGGGAAAAGATGTGCATCCTGCTCAAGGATCTCTCTGGTGAATCCGCGAAGCGGTGTATAGTCGTCCAAAATGTAAAAGCCGCGCCCAAAAGTAGCCATTGCCAGGTCGTTTTCGCGCTCCTGTAAGACCAGGTCCCGAACCGCAATATCCGGCAGTCCTGAGCTGAGCTCCACCCATGCCTGTCCCCCGTCAATAGAAAAGAAGACCGAAAACTCCGTTCCCAGGAAGAGCAGGTCCGGGTTCACAAAATCCTGTTCAATGGTCCAGGCACTCCCGTTCTCCGGCAGTCCTTCGCTGATGGGGGTCCATGTTTCTCCCTTATTGGTACTCTTCAGGACATAAGGTTTAAAATCATCTCGCTTGTGATTGTTGAAAGTGGCATAAACCACATTTTCATCAAATTTGTCAGCCAGGATGTCACTTACATAGGTATTGGCAGGGACACCCGGGAAGGATTTGACCTGTGACCAGGTTTTCCCCGCGTCCTCTGTAACAGAAAAAACACCGTCATCAGTGCCCACATAAAGCAGATCTTCTTTTACCGGTGACTCCACAAGGGAGACAGCCATGCCGAACAGGGATGTGGAAACATCCTTGGCTACTGCGTCAATACTCCAGTATTGTCCCATAACCGGCCAGGTGTTGCGATCGATCTGTGCAGTTATATCATCGCTGATCACCTGCCAGGTGTTCCCCCTGTCATCACTGCGGAAGATCTTGTTGGCAGCCAGATATAACCTTTTGCTTGAATGGGGACTTATGATCAGGGGTGTGTCCCAGTTCCATTTGTAGGTATCTTCCCCTTTGCCTGGACTCGGTTTGATGGGGATACTTTCCCCGCTTTTGCGGTCATAGCGGGACACGTTGCCATATTGTGATTCACAATAAATGATATCCGGGTTTTCCGGGTCCACAGCCACCCAGAAACCATCGCCGCCCTTGATGGCTTTCCAGTCCTCATTGGTGACCCCGAATGTACTGGTACTCTGTGCCGGTCCGCCAAGGGTATTATTGTCCTGTGTCCCCCCATAAACATTATAAAAAGGGTAATCATTATCCACCATTACCCGGTAAAACTGGGTCACCGGCAGATTGGCTTTGAAGTCCCATTTATCCCCTCCATCAAAAGATTCATAGATACCGCCGTCGCCACCTATCAGCAGGTGCTCCGTATCGGCAGGATTGATCCACAGGGCATGGTCATCCACATGACGGCCATCAAGTCCCAGGGAAGTAAAGGTCTTTCCACCGTCACGCGTCTTTTGGCTGACGGTTTCCATCGAGTATACCACGTCGGCATTTACCGGATCACATACAATCTCGTTATAGTATTGTCCGCTGCTGTGGTGGTCACTCATCCTGTCCCAGGATTCACCGCGGTTGGTGGATCTGAAGAATCCGCCCTTGCCTTCGGCAGCTTCAGCAATGAGATATACCACGTCCGGATCTGCCGGGGAAACATCAATACCCATTCCTCCAATGTGCACCTTGGGAAGGCCTTTCATGATCTTTCTCCAGGTCTCGCCACCGTCGGTGGATTTATAGACCGCTGATTCGGGTCCCCCTCCAATTTTCGTATGTACATGCCTGCGGCGTTGTTCCGATGTGGCATACATGATATCCGGACGGGCCGGGTCAATGACCACATTGTTTATACCGGTGTTTTCACTGATATCAATAACCTTCTTCCAGTTTTCCCCACCATCGCCTGATTTATAAAGGCCACGGTCCCCTCCGGGTCCCCACGCCGATCCCTCCGCTGCCACAAACACAATGTCGGAACACCTTGGATCGATCACTATCCCGCCGATCTGCCTTGATTCCTTCAGTCCCATATTCTTGAAAGATTTGCCGCCATCCACTGATTTAAAAACGCCATTACCATAACCCAGGGCCCGCTGGTGGTTGTTCTCACCTGTACCCACCCAGACAACATTATGATTGCCCGGATCCATGGTTACAATCCCTGTAGAGTAGCTGCCATAATTATCAAATACCGGGTCCCATGTGATGCCAGCATTCAGGGTTTTCCAAACATGCCCGCTTGCCACGGCTGCATAGTATTCTTTCGGGTTGTTTGGGTTTATCGCAAAATCAGCGATCCGGCCTGAGGTCATCGCAGGACCGATACTTCTCCATTTCAGTCCGGAAAAAGTGCTGCTCTTTAACGAATCACTTTTTTCACCGGCATCGTTTTTCTTTTTATTCTGAGCTTCAACAGATGGCACGAGGACCACTGCTAAAAGAAGGATGCAGGCCAGGTGCCTGAGGATCCTGAATTGTCTGTTTAACATGATTTCAGCATTTTGGATTTGAACTTACAATAAAGTAAGTTTTTCAGACATAAAAACTGCCAATTGTCATGTTAACACGGCACTTATACGGGTCTGCTGAACTACTATTTTCCTGTTTAATGATGAAAACTAATTTTTATCATTGTCCATAAGCAGAGGATGACGAACTTTGCAGGTAAACTAAATAGCCATGACAGATTCAATATTCAATCACCGGTCCATTCGTAAATACAAGACCGAATCCATCCCAGGGGAGGTCCTGGACAGGGTCCTCGAAGCAGGCAGCCGGGCGTCCACCACAGGGAATATGCAGGTGTACAGCATGGTTGTGACAAAAGATGAAGAGATAAGGAAACAGCTATGGGAAGCTCATTTCAAGCAGGAGATGGTCCTGCTGGCACCGGTGCATATCACATTTTGTGCGGATTTCAACCGCTTTAACAAATGGTGCAGGTCACGAAAAGCTGAGCCCGGCTATGACAATTTCCTTTCCTTCTTCACCGCTGCCATTGATGCCCTGCTGGCGTCCCAGAATGTGGCGGTGGAGGCAGAGGCAAACGGATTGGGGATATGTTATCTGGGGACAGCCACCTATATGGCAAACAGGATCATAGATATCCTTGGCCTTCCGCCAGGGGTGGTACCTGTGGCCGCTCTGGTAATGGGCTATCCCGATGAGGAACCCGGACTGACGGACCGCCTGCCTATGGAGGCCGTGGTACATGAGGAGAAGTACCGGGATTACCAGGAAGATGACATTGACCGGATCTATGAAGAAAGGGAAGCATCCCCGCTGACACATGACCTGCTCGAGGAAAACCAGAAGGAGACCCTGGCCCAGGTGTTTACTGATAACCGTTATACACGGAAGGACAATATCCATTTTTCAGGGCAATTCCTGGAGGCGATCCGCAGACAGGGCTTCATGAACCAGTAATATTTGGGAAAGTTCATCTTTATACCGGTGTCTGACAGGATCAGGACCCGAAGGAGGTATTGAATATGGGCAGCCAGCGCAAGCCCTTTGGATTGCTTTTTACATGGTTGAGGATGCCAAGCTGGAAACCGCGGATCGCATAGGCCCAGTTGAAAACTCCGATACAAACGCCAAAAACATCACCCTCAATATGGTTAAAGGCACTTACTGAGATTCCTTTCATATAGCCGTCCATACCTTCTATCCTGAAATAGGCAGGGGCAATGCTGAGACCCTGTACCTCTTCCCCTCCTACGACGAGGGCAGCCTGTATACCGGTTACTTTGGGTCCCCCGACAGCCAGTCCCGCCAGGCTGATACCGACTACCTCTTCACCGGATCCTACGGCAAGTCCCCCGAAATTTATTCCTTTCACATCACCACCGGCGCCAACACCAAGCCCGCCAATATTGATCCCGGCCAATGTACCACCGGCCCCAACTCCGAGTCCCCCGATATTGATCCCCATCATATCATTCCCGGCTCCGGCCCCGAGGATGCCAAAGGTAAATCCCTTGACATCATTCCCGGCCCCTGCTCCGAGTCCCCCAGGTTGATCCCGTAAGGTCATTCCCGGCCAACACCAGCCCGATGTTGATCCCTTTCAGGTTATTCCCGGCCCCAACTCCCAGTCCCCCGATATTGATCCCGTTCATGTCCTGCCTGGCACCGGCTCCGAAGATCCCGATGTTGATGCCATTTCGGTAATTGGTACCCATGGCCGCCGGAATACCTATACTGATCCCGTTTACTGTACCGGTCTGCCGGGAATCATCTTTTATTCCCCATACATTGAAATTGATCCCGTTGATCTTTTCAATGTCTTTATCTACCAGGTTGAAACGGATCCCGTCGAAGCGGGTGGAATTCCCGAAACTTAAGCCCCATTGTTTGGCCGGGATGTTAAATCCCTGGCTGAAAATGGATACTATCGGAAGGGTAATGAAACACATGGTCAGGGTAATTCTCCTCATGGTCCAAGGTTTTTTGTTATTTTGGTATGACGGTCCAGTTGCCAGGTAGTTACAAAAAAACAAAAAATAATCGCATGGTAAGGCCGTTATTAAGTGGAATCACATCAAAAGCTAGTAATTGGCCAGGTTTTTTCTTCATATATTGTTGCTTTTTGCCCTGCCAGGCAAAATCTGTTCCCAGGATTATCTGCTGCAGGTTCATTCCAGTGAAGGGGGGGGAAATAAAACATCTTCCCGGCAAAACGCAGGCTGTGGCAGATTCCATGGGGACCTATATGGTCTTGAAGGATCTGATGGAAGACCTGAGAGGAGATGGATTCCTGGCAGCTTCAGTAGATTCGGTAGTATTTGATTCCCTGTCTGTTTCTGCTTACGTGTTTGCCGGTCCCCGTTTCGAATGGGGAAAGCTGTCCCTCGATTCCATAGACCGGAAAGTATTGCGAAAAGCCGGTATACGGGCAGGATCTTTTTCTGGAAAGCCGGTGAAATTCAAGAAACTCGCTTCCGCACAGGAAAAGATACTTAAGGTTCACGAGAACAACGGTTATCCTTTTGCCAGTACTTATATCAGCCAGATAGAGATGGACGGCCGGGTAATATCGGGAAACCTGCATGTGGAAGATAATGGCCGCTTCCTGATAGATACCTTCCATATCAAGGGGGAAGCCAGGATAGCTCCTGTCTACCTGGAAAATCTCACCGCCGTTGAAACCGGAGATATCTACCGGGAGGACAGGATCAGGAATATATCCAACCGCATCCGTGAAACCACCTTTCTGGAGGAGATCAGGCCATATGAAGTGGAATATTTCGAGGGCAAGGTGGACGTTTATACCTACCTTAAGAAGGCCAGGGCCAACCAGTTCAACGGGATCGTCGGGATCCTGCCCAACAACGAACAGACGGGGAAGTTGCTGGTGACCGGGGACCTGCACCTTTCGCTTGTGAATCCCTTCGGAAGAGGGGAGCAGTTTTACATAGCATGGCGGTCCCTTCAGCCACTGAGCCAGGAGCTGGACCTGAGCATTTCCTGGCCCTACCTGTTCGGATCCTCCATAGGCATAGGGGTGGATTTTGAACTTTTGAAGCAGGATACCAGTTATTTTTCTGTCAACCCGGTCCTTGACCTGAGGTTTTTTATGGGTGGGACAAACTATTTCCATGCCTTTTTTGACTATTTCAATTCCTCGCTGATCAGTACATCGGGACTCGAAAACACGGCGGTGCTGCCGCCCTTTGCAGATGTTACCAGCTATCTGTATGGACTGGGGATACAGTATAACAACCTGGATTATTATTTCAATCCCCTGCAGGGCTGGGATATACACTCCCGCATCGGGATTGGCAGCAAGAGGATCCACCGTAACCCTGCCCTGCCGGACGAGGTCTACGAGTCGGTACGGGAAACATCGACCCAGCTTAAGGGAACTGCCGATATCCGTTTTTTCCAGTCCCTCGGCGGCCGCTTTACTCTCCATGTTGCTAACCGGACAGGCTACATCAGGAACGATGACCTTTTTGCCAATGAGCTGTTCAGGCTCGGCGGGATAAAGACACTCAGGGGGGTGGATGAAAACTCCATATTTGCCTCTTTTTACAGCCTGGGAACCCTTGAGACCCGCTTCCTTTTTGAACGGAATTCCAGTGTTTTCCTCTTTGTTGACGGTGGATATTATGAGCAGTCCCTCGCGGATGACTTTGTGGCTGATTTCCCGCTGGGCTTTGGCGCCGGTATCAACATGCAGACCAGGGCGGGGATCTTTTCCCTGAATTATGCCCTGGGGAAACAATTCAACAATCCGATCAACATCGGAAATGCCAAAATCCATATAGGTTACATTAATCGGTTCTGACATTAAATATTATCTTTGTCCCCTGTAAATCCTAAAATCATTTTTCATGGATGTGACTGTTCAGACCGCCAAAGATCTTGGCCTGACCCCCGAGGAATTTGACATGATCAAAGACTACCTGGGCCGGACACCAAATTTTACCGAATTATCCATCTATTCAGTGATGTGGTCTGAGCATGCGTCTTATAAAAACTCCATCAAATGGCTCAAAACCCTGCCGCGTGAGGGAAAGAACCTGCTTGTCGGAGCGGGTGAAGAGAACGCGGGACTGGTAGATGTGGGGAACGGGCTGGGCTGTGCCTTTAAAATAGAATCGCATAACCATCCCTGTGCGATTGAGCCATACCAGGGAGCGGCCACCGGGGTAGGGGGGATCAACCGTGACATCTTCACCATGGGGGCACGACCCGTGGCACAGCTGAATTCATTGCGCTTCGGGGACCTGAAACTGGACAGGACAAAATGGCTGATAAAGGGTGTGGTGAAAGGGATAGGGGATTATGGAAATTCTTTCGGAGTCCCCGTTGTTGGTGGAGAAGTTTTTTTCGACGAATGCTATAATACCAATCCCCTGGTAAATGCTATGTCCGTCGGGATCATGGAACAGGGCGATATGATATCGGCTGTGGCCAAAGGCAACGGTAACCCTATTTATATTGTGGGATCATCCACCGGCAAGGACGGGATCCACGGTGCCACCTTTGCATCTGCGGACATTACTGAAGATTCAGCCGATGATATTCCCTCCATTCAGGTAGGGGATCCCTTTATGGAAAAACTACTGCTGGAAGCTTCGCTTGAGCTAAACCGGAGCGGGGCCATCGTCGGAATGCAGGATATGGGCGCGGCCGGGATCATTTGCTCCACTTCGGAAATGTCGGCCAAGGGGAAAAACGGGATGCGCATCGATTTACAGAAGGTTCCCCTCAGGCAACAGAACATGGAAGCCTGGGAGATACTCCTTTCTGAATCCCAGGAAAGAATGCTGGTTTGTGTAGAGAAAGGCAAGGAATCTGTCGTGGAGGCGATTTTTGACAAATGGGACCTGAACTGCAAGATCATCGGTGAGGTCATTCCCGAGGATAGGCTTGAATTTTATATGGGTGAAAATCTGGTGGCCGAGGTGCCGGCCGATTCACTCGTACTCGGAGGGGGAGCTCCTGTTTACGACAGGGAATACAGCGAACCCGCATATTATAAGGAATACCAGAAATTCAGGATGGAGGATGTGCCGGAACCCGAAGATTACAAAGAAGTTTCCGTCCAGCTGATCAGGCATCCGAACATTGCCTCCAAAAGATGGGTGAGCGAACAGTATGATACCATGGTCCGGACCAATAATATAGCCACTAATTTTCCTGCTGATGCGGGACTTGTAAATATCAAGGGGACGCGTACAGCGCTGGCGCTGACCACTGATTGTAATGCCCGCTATGTCCACGCTGATCCGAAAAAAGGTGCCATGATTGCCGTGTCTGAGGCCGCCAGGAACATTGTATGCAGCGGGGGTGAACCGGTGGCGATAACGAATTGCCTGAATTTTGGGAATCCTTATAATCCGGAAGTCTACTGGCAGTTTGTGCAGGCCGTAACAGGCATGGGGGAAGCATGCCGTAAATTTGATACCCCTGTAACCGGCGGGAATGTGAGTTTTTACAACCAGGCCAGTATTGATGGAAGAACAGAACCGGTATTCCCCACCCCTGTCATCGGCATGCTGGGCCTTATAAGGGAAAAGGAACACCGCATGTCACTTGATTTTAAGGAGAAGGGGGATGTGATCTTCCTGATCGGTAAATCGGTGAATGACCTGGCCGGGTCACAGTATCTTCATACGGTCCACGGGATCAGTGAAAGTCCCGCCCCACAATTCGATCTGGACCATGAGTATCGCATTCAGGAAGCCGTGAAAGGCGTGATCCGGGGCAGAATGGTAAGGTCAGCACATGATGTCTCCGACGGTGGATTGTACATCACACTGGTTGAATCCGCTTTCCCCAGGAATCTGGGCTTTGATATTACATCCCCGGCCGAGATCCGCACGGATGCCTTTTTATTCGGCGAGGCCCAGAGCCGGGTTGTGGTAACCGTAAATCAGGCCATGGAAACAGATTTCATTGATTATATGATGGACCGGGACCTTCACTTTTCAGCCCTCGGGCATGTCACCAAGGGTGAACTGAGGGTGGATGATATTTCTTTTGGATTTATCAATGATGTAAAGAAAGTCTACCTGACCACCCTGGAAAAGATCCTGGATGAACAGGGGGAAGAGGCGGCGGATTAAATTCCATGCCAGTACATAATAAGCGAAACCACAAAACGTTAAAAGAGGTAAGTTCCCAGAAAATTGAAAAAAACTTTCATCATATTCCTTCTTTTCCTGATGGCCCTGCAGGTTTCCGGCCAGATAAAAAGGGTACAAAACGATCCCGGGTATGACTATAAATGGATACATTTTGGTTTCATGGTGGGTTTGAATACCATGGACTTCGGGTTTAAGCGCCCGGTCCAGATTCAAGATTCCATCCTTTTTGCAGATGTGAGCAAGCCCAGTCCCGGATTCCAGGTGAGCATTGTGTCAGACCTCCGCCTGGGTGACCGGTTATCACTTCGTTTTTTGCCGGGCATCACTTTTGGATCCCGAGCTGTTTCTTTTTATAATAAAGGTGATTCCTTATCCAACACATCTGATCAGTGAACAGACAGGTCGAATCGAATTTCCTGGACTTTCCCTTATTGCTCAAGTATAAATCCAAACGGGTGAATAATTACCGGCCATACCTGGTCGGAGGTCTCAGTGTACGGTATGATATGGCTGCCAGGAAGGATTACGATGATGACGGTCCATTCATCAGGCTGACACCGATGGACTTCTATGCGGAATTCGGGTTCGGCATCGATTTTTTCCTTCAGTATTTCAAATTTTCACCGGAACTGAAGGTATCTGTCGGGTTTAAGGATGTTCTCGTGCATGATCCTGCCGGTGGAGCGAATTACAAATATGCCAACTCCATCAACAAGCTGAACTCCTACGTGGTAATGCTCTGTTTTTATTTCGAATAATCTTCTTCCTACTTGGCATGCGCTTTCCTGAACTCTGCGCACAGGATGGCTGCCGCGGTGGCAACATTCAGTGAATCAGGATGGGATGTGCGGTCATGGTAGGGTATGGTCAGGATGCGGTCTGCCAGGTCCATAATGTCAGATGAAAGTCCAGTGGACTCATTTCCAAAGAGGATGATACCGGGCAGAAAAAGGGGGGTGTGGAACAGATTGCTTCCGTTCTGGCCGGTCCCGTAAACCATATATTCTTTTTCTTGCCTGAGGCTGGTGATAATTGGTGGCAGGTCGCAATAATAGACATTGACCCTGAGGAAGGATCCCATCGTGGCCTGCACGGTTTTAGGGTTGTAGAGGTCCACACAATTTTCAGAGCAAAGGATGTTCCGGATCCCGAACCAGTCTGCCAGCCTGATGATGGTTCCCAGGTTCCCGGGATCCTGTAAAAAATCCAGACCGATGGACAGCTTTCTTTTCACCTGGCTGGTTTCAAACTCCTCCGGGATGTGCTGGCGAACGATAGACATTACCTGATTGGGAGTTTGCTGCTGAGATATCTCCTGCAGTTCAGCCTGGGTAGTCCGGAAGATCTCGTAATCCTCTCCGAGCCTGTCGCTGTTCCCGGCTAACCACTCATCCGTGGCAATAACAGATTCAATTTTGTAACGGGCTTTGGTACTGCCCATTTGATGGGCGATCAGGTCCCGCACCAATTTATCCCCTTCAGCTAAAAATAGCTTTTCGGCATGCCTGATTTTTTTCATGGCCAGGCTTCGGATCATTTTCTTCTTGCTCTTACTGAGTGCAAGCATTGTTCTGCTGGAAGTTAAGTATATTTGCCCTAAGATAAGAATAATTCGACTGCCATTGCCCGCAATTTTTCATCATAGGAAAACGGTTTTGTGCTATTGCCTGATAGGATTGACCATTTTCCTGCTAGGTTCCTGCAGGTCGACCAAATATGTTCCGGATGAAGCCCACCTGCTGAAAAGCTACAGGGTAAAGGTGGATAATGAACAAGTCGATTCGAAAGAATTGGATTCATACATCAAGCCAAAACCTAACAAGCAGATCCTGGGCGCGAAATTTTACCTTGGATTATATAACCTTTCCGGGAAAAAAGACAATGGCTGGAACCGCTGGCTAAGGAAAATAGGCGAGGCCCCTGTCCTTTACGATGAATTTGAAACAGACAGGAACAACAAGCAACTGGGTCTCTATATGCAGAACAAGGGCTATCACCATGCCGAAGTATCAGACAGTGTCAGGTTAAAGAAGAAAAAGGTAGTGGTAAGCTATGACATTGCCGCAGGTATCCCCTACCAGATAAGATCCCTTAATTATCATTATGAGGATACTGCATTGAGATCCCTGCTGGCGCCTGATACATTGAATTCAGTGCTGAAGCAGGGGGAGCTGTTCGATGTGGATGCCATGCAGGCTGAGCGGGCCAGAATAGAAACCTACATGAGGAACAGGGGATATTATAATTTCAACAGGGAATATATCTACTATGAGGTTGACAGTTCTTTGAACAACCACCAGGTGGATCTTACCATAGGGGTGAAAAAATTCATCCTCCCGTCGGAGGAGGGATTCTACCTGGTTGTCCCGCACAGGAAATACAGGATAGAAGAGGTCTATATCTATCCGGGATTCGATCCGAAGAGAGCCATGGCAGATAACAAGGCTTATATCGAGGGACTCACAAGCTTCAAATACAATGAATTTGAGTTCCGGCATGAGGATAATCTCAAGGCCGATCCGGGTGTCATTTCCCAGTCCGTATTCATCATGCCAGGGGAAGACTATGACGCTGAAAATGTGAAGCAAACCTACAAGCACCTGTCTTCGCTGCGAATTTATAAACTCGTTAATATCGTATTCGAGGAAAAAACCCCCGGCGATCCTTACCAGCATGATTCTTATCCGCTGGTATGCCACATACAGCTGAGTCCCACCACTTCACAATCTTATACCGTTGAGCTGGAAGGTACGAACTCTGCCGGAAACTTTGGTGTTGGAGGCAATCTTAACTATACCCACAGGAATCTGTTCGGAGGTGCGGAGAATTTCACTACACGCCTGTCAGGAGCTGTGGAAACGATCCGGGAGATTGACCAGGTGGGATTCGGGAATATGATTGAATTGGGACTGGAAGGCAGGCTGACTTTTCCAAAATTTCTGCTGCCCTTCAAGACCGAGCAATTCATCCGGAAGTATAATCCCAAAACCAGCACATCCGTCAGGTTCAATTATCAACGCAGGCCAGATTATACCAGGTCCATGTTCCAGACAACCTTTGGCTATAACTGGACGAGCGGGGATTTTATCACACATATTATCAATCCCCTGTCTCTGAATTACGTTAAGATGCTCGATGCCACGGATGAATTTCTGGAGGATATCAAAGATACTTACCTTGAATTCAGTTTTGAGGACAGGTTGATCCTGGGCGTGAACTACAGTTTCATATACACCAACCAGGATATCCAGAAAAGCAGGGATTTTGTGTTTTTCAGGACCAATCTGGAATCTGCCGGCCTTTTGTTGAAAGGATTGGCCAGGGCGATTGGTACTGAGCAGGATAGCCTCGGGAGACATATCATGTTTGGCAATGCCTTTGCCCAGTTTATAAAAGGGGATGTGGAGTTCAGGTATTTCAAGATCATGAATGATCAGACCGATCTTGTTTACAGGGTGTTTGCAGGTGCGGCATATCCCTATAAGAACTCCATCACCATCCCGTATGAAAAGCAGTATTTCACAGGAGGAGCCAATGGTATACGGGCGTGGCAGGTAAGGAACCTGGGACCGGGATCCTATAATATTTACAATGAGCCCGAAGCACCCAAGTGGCCGAATCAGACCGCGGATGTTAAGATTGAGGGGAATATAGAATACCGCTTTGATCTGTTCTGGCTCCTGGAGGGAGCCCTTTTTGTTGATGCCGGGAATATATGGTCCCTGAACCCGGATGATGACAGGCCGGGGTCTGTTTTTAAATGGAACCGCTTTTACAAGGAATTTGCCGTTGGGACAGGTTTAGGTTTACGTATGGATTTCTCTTTTTTCGTTTTCAGATTTGACCTGGGGATGAAGGTCAGGGACCCGGCGCAACCGGAAGGCAGCCGGTGGATATTCATGAACAGCGGATACAATAAGCCGCAATTTAATATTGCCATTGGCTACCCATTCTAGGCAGTTCAACCGGCCCCTGGAAAATAAATACTGCCTTCTGTTTTATTCTATCCCTGAAACTCCTATTTTTGCGAAATTAAATATCAACCTGTAATTTTTATTAACCATAAAATATTATTCAATGTCTGTTAAAGTTTTAGATGCCGTAAAGCCGGGATTAGTCCTGGGAGATGATGTTCAAAAAGTATTTGCAATAGCCAGGGAAAATGAATTTGCTATTCCGGCCGTCAACGTAGTAGGCACCAATACTGTGAATTCAGTGATGGAAGCGGCCAAAGTGGTAAACTCTCCTGTGATCATTCAATTCTCGAACGGTGGTGCTGCATTCTGGTCAGGGAAAGGCTTGTCCAATGAGAATGAGCAGTCAGCCATCGCCGGTGGGATCATGGGAGCCTTGCATGTGCACCATATGGCCGCGCTATATGGGGTCCCGGTAATCCTCCATACCGATCATGCTGCCAGGAAATTGCTTCCATGGATAGAAGGATTGCTCCAGGCTGGAGAGAAGCATTTTGAGCAATACGGGAAATCCCTGTACAGTTCACATATGCTTGATCTGTCCGAGGAGCCTCTGGAGGAGAACATCGAAACCTGCAAGACTTACCTTGAGAGGATGAGCCGCATAGGTATGACCCTGGAAATAGAACTTGGTGTGACAGGGGGAGAAGAAGACGGAGTGGACCATTCCGATATCGACAGTTCCAAACTTTATACCCAGCCCGAAGAAGTGGCTTATGCTTACAATGAGCTCGGCAAGGTCAGTGACAGATTCACCGTTGCAGCTTCATTCGGTAATGTTCATGGTGTATACAAGCCTGGCAATGTAAAGCTTACGCCCAAGATCCTGATGAACTCCCAGAAATATATCCAGGAAAAATACCAAACCTCCGACAAGCCGGTTAATTTTGTGTTTCACGGCGGTTCAGGATCTACCCGCGAAGAGATCCGGGAGGCCATAAGCTACGGCGTGGTCAAGATGAACATCGATACAGATACACAATGGGCATACTGGGATGGCGTGAGGAATTATGAAAAGGCAAACCGTGATTACCTGCAGGGGCAGATCGGGAATCCAGAAGGGGAGGATAAGCCGAATAAGAAAAAATATGATCCACGGGTCTGGTTGCGTGAAGGGGAAAAATCTCTGGTGGAAAGGCTGAAACTGGCATTCGAGGACCTGAATTGCCTTGACAGGAATTAATCCGGATCAATGATATGATATACCGCAAAGATCATCATTAAGCAATATGGTCTTTGCGGTTCATTTTTTATATATAATAATATATGGCAAGTACTCCCTCTTCCGGACGTGACACTTTCTCAAATAAATTCGGCGTCATTGCAGCGCTGGCAGGCTCTGCCATCGGGCTCGGTAATATCTGGCGTTTCCCCTATGTTGCAGGTGAAAATGGCGGGGCAGCATTTCTGTTGATCTACGTGGCCTTTGTAGTTCTGCTCGGCATCCCTGTGATGTTGTCTGAGTTTGTCATCGGCAGGAGTGCACAAAGGAATCCTGTAGGCTCTTTCAAAAAGCTGGCTCCCCGTAAACCATGGTTCCTTGTCGGTATGCTGGGGGTGGCCGCAGCCTTTATAATCCTGGCGTTTTACGCGGTGGTGGCGGGCTGGACCCTGAGCTTCCTGTTTGATTCTGCCAGGTACCTCGTGCAGCCGGGAAAATACGGGTTTGCCGAAATGTCTACTGAACAGTTGAGGAGTTATTTCCAGGAGGGATATGATGCCTTTCTGGCCGGGACCTGGAAGCCCATACTTACCTTTCTGTCCATGATGGGTCTTACGATCGCTATCGTCTTTTCCGGTGTGCGGGATGGCATTGAAAAATATGCCAAGATCCTCATGCCCATCCTGCTTGCCATCCTTCTTGTTCTGGTGATCAGGGGCGTTACCATGGGCGGCGCCCGGGAGGCCATGCGCTTCCTTTTTAAGCCTGATTTTTCCCTCATCAATGGCAGTTCCATACTGGTAGCACTCGGACAGGCTTTCTTTTCCCTGTCTGTTGGCATGGGTACATTGATCACATATGGGTCCTATATTCAGAAAAAGGATAACCTGGCCAATACGGCTATCAGTGTTGCTTTTGCCGATACGCTTGTTGCGATCATCGCGGGACTCGCCATCTTCCCTGCTGTTTTTACCTTCGGGATCAATCCGGAATCAGGCCAGGGACTGGTCTACATAACCCTGCCTATCATCTTTCAGAAAATGGCCTTCGGGTCATTCTGGGCCATGCTCTTTTTTCTGCTTCTTTGCGTCGCCGCACTCACCTCCACCATTTCCATGCTTGAGGTGGTGGTCGCATATTTTTCAGAAGAACTGGGTTGGAGCAGAAAGAAGGCTATATGGGTAGCTGGTTCCTCTATAGGCATACTTGGACTGATCGTGACCATGTCATGGGGGCCTCTGGCCCATGTGACCCTGGGAGATCTTAATATTTTCGGGATATTCGATGCCTCCCCGGCATATTACCTTCCCCTCGGAGGATTTTTTATTGTGATCTACGTGGGCTGGTTCCATGGCCGCGATAAAAACAAAGCTGAATTATCGAGTGGTGGAAAATTTCAGACACCTTATTATCCATTCTTTATATTTCTGGTGAGGTATCTTGCACCCATCGCTATTGCACTGGTATTCCTGAATGTGATCGGACTGATCAAGTTCTGATCCGGCCATGATCCGCAGAATCCTCAGGGCCTACCTTTCATTGACCCGCGGAGAGCGGAACGGATTCTTTATACTGGCCATGCTGATCATGGCCCTGCTTGCCGGGCGTTTACTCCTACCACTCCTATCCAACAGGCCCCTTCCTGATTTTAATGAAGCCGAAACAGCATTCCTGTCATTCAGGTCCGCCATGCTGGCATCGGAAACCGGAGAAAAGCCGGTACATGAGGTTTCTGAAAGGGAGCCGGCGGGTGCACCTTCCTTAACCCGGAGGACCATCCGGTATTTCGATTTCGATCCCAATCTTATCGCTTACGGGGAGATGTTGAGCCTGGGACTGTCTGAGCGGGTTGCCAGGACATTGATCAAGTACCGGAACAGTGGGGGTAAATTCCAGAATAAGCAGGACCTGATGAAGGTCTATGGTCTTGAGATGGCAGATTTTTCCCGGCTCGAACCTTATATAATTATCCCACCTGCTCCGGCGGCCAAAAAGCCCCTGGCCGCCGCCTTTGAGCTGAATGCTACCGACACTCTCCAGCTCCAGGGGATCCATGGGGTAGGTCCGGTATTCGCGGACAGGATCACCAGGTACCGTGACCTGCTTGGCGGATTTTACTCCCGGGAACAGTTAAAAGAGGTGTACGGACTCCAGGAAGTGCAATATGTGGAGATCATCAGGCATGTATTTATAGATACCAGTTTACTTCAGAGGATGGACCTGAACTCAGTTGACAGGGAGACCCTGTTGAAACACCCTTACCTGACAGCATACCAGGCTGACGCCATCATTGCCTACAGGGATTACAAAGGGGAATGGAAGGATATTCATGAGATTTTAAGGAACCATCTCCTCCCTGATTCGGTTTTTGAAAGGATCAGTCCCTATCTGAAGTTAGAAAAATAGGGGGACTGAAAGCGGCTACAGTCTTGACCATCCTGCCATTTATCTGATTTTATCTGTTATTTTACAGGTGAACACTAGACTTTATCCAAGGTTTTTTGTAATTTGTATAAGACAACCAAATGAGGCCTTATGCCCTAAGTCAGTCATTTTTATGAAATTAGGGATTTATTCAAGGGTATATTAACAGAAAAATAACGATCTATGGAATTTTTATGAATATTTTTGATTAATTCTATACAATTTATAAATTTGCGGCTCAATAATTTAAGCTAGGAGAAAATCATGATTGTAGTACCCATAAAAGAAGGTGAAAATATTGAGCGCGCTTTAAAGAAATTTAAAAGAAAATTCGAAAGAACTGGCACAGTTAAGGAATTACGGGGACGGCAGGCCTTTGTAAAGCCATCCGTTAAAAAGCGCCAGACCAAGAAGCGTGCCGAGTACATCCAGAAACTTCAGGATCTGGAACAATAAATTTTTGCTTTATCGGGACCGAACCCTGTACTTGCTTCCTTATATACATTGCTGGTTTTTGAATAAAACCGATTCCCTGTATACTTAATGAATTATAAAGAGTTGTTTTTGAAATACCTCCAGTTCGAGAAGAGGTATTCGCAACATACTATACGCTCATACCGGACAGACCTGGATCAGTTTGAAGAGTATGCCCGCAAGCACTTGGAGGACGAGGAGGGGCTTGAAAGTGCAGGCATCAAAGTCATCCGCTCCTGGATCGCTGAGATGATGGGATCCGGCATGTCGCCCCGCTCGGTCAACCGGAAGATCACCACGCTGAAATCATTTTACAAATTCATGATGCGTGAACAGCATATCAAGATCAACCCGATGGACAAAGTGATCAGTCCCAAATCAAGCAAAACCCTGCCTGCCTTCGTGGAAGAGGAGAAAATGGATGAGTTGCTTGATTCACATGATTTCGGTGAGGATTTCCGCGGTGCAAGGAACAAGCTGATCATTGAGCTGCTGTATCTGACAGGAATGAGATCATCGGAGCTGATCCAGCTGGAAGACCGGCATTTTGATCTTTATGAACCTGTCGTCAGGGTTACCGGAAAAAGGAACAAGGAGAGAATCATCCCACTTGAACAGGCTGCTGTGGATATAATTATGAATTATCTCGACCTTAGGAAGAAGAAATTCCCGGAACAATCAGGCGGTCATTTCTTTGTAAGCGATAAGGGCAAACCATTGTATCCGAAATTTGTTTATAAGGTGGTGAACAATTACCTGAGACTGGTTACTACCATGGAGAAGCGCAGTCCCCATATACTGCGTCACAGTTTCGCAACACATATGCTGAACCGGGGAGCAGACCTGAATGCAATCAAGGAGATCCTGGGCCATGCTAATTTGTCGGCCACCCAGGTATATACGCACAATACTTTTGAAAAATTAGTTACTATATATAAACAAGCTCATCCAAGGGCATAACCAGGGAGGAATCAATATGAATATCAAAATTCATTCAATCCGTTTCGATGCAGATAACAGGCTGCTTGAATTTATCAATTTGAAGATCCGGAAATTAATGCAGTATTATGATGAAATTATCAGTGCTGAGGTTTTTCTCAGGCTTGATAAATCCCAGGATCTGGAAAATAAAGTGGTTGAAATAAGGCTGTCACTCCCTGGAAATGAGCTGTTTGCAAAAAAACAGAGTAAAACTTTTGAAGAATCCACAGACATGTCCGTCGAGGCTTTAAGAAGGCAGATCATGAAGCATAAAACAAAACTGAGACGCGCCTGAAATAAAGCCAATAATTTTATTTGTGATATAAATAAAATATTTATACATTTGCGAACCGATTTTCAAGGGTATAATTATGCCCTTCGTTCTTTGATTTGCCAATGTAGCTCAGCTGGTCAGAGCAGCTGATTTGTAATCAGCAGGTCGGGGGTTCGAATCCCTTCATTGGCTCTGACAAATGGGGAGATACCAAAGCGGTCAACTGGGGCAGACTGTAAATCTGCTGGCTAATGCCTTCGTAGGTTCGAATCCTGCTCTCCCCACATACCGTTCTGCGGGAATAGCTCAGTTGGTAGAGCACAACCCTTCCAAGGTTGGGGTCGCGAGTTCGAGCCTCGTTTCCCGCTCGATGAGGCCGATGTAGCTCAGGGGTAGAGCGCGTCCTTGGTAAGGACGAGGTCATGGGTTCAAATCCCATCATTGGCTCTTTTTTGAAACGAATAATAAACAGAGTAATATTCAATTTTTTAATTAAGTTTAAAGTTATGGCTAAAGAAAAATTTGAAAGATCGAAACCGCACGTTAATATCGGTACCATTGGTCACGTTGACCATGGTAAGACCACATTGACCTCTGCTATCACTATGGTGCTTAGCCAAGCAGGGTCTGGCAACATCAAGGATTTCGATTCGATTGATAATGCTCCGGAAGAAAAGGAGAGGGGTATTACCATTAACACGGCTCACGTTGAGTATGAAACGGTGAATCGTCACTATGCACACGTTGACTGTCCGGGACACGCTGACTATGTGAAGAACATGGTTACGGGTGCTGCCCAGATGGACGGTGCCATCCTGGTGGTTGCAGGAACTGACGGTCCCATGCCTCAGACAAGGGAGCACATCCTGCTGGCATGCCAGGTAAACGTTCCCAAGATCGTTGTCTTCCTGAACAAGGTGGATATGGTCGATGACGAGGAATTGCTCGAGCTTGTTGAAATGGAAGTACGTGAACTGCTTAATTTCTATAAGTATGATGGTGACGATGCTCCTGTAATCCAGGGATCTGCACTGGGTGCGATGAATGGCGAAGCCAAATGGGAAGAGAAAGTGATTGAACTGATGGCTGCTGTTGATGAATATATTCCTATTCCTCCACGTGATATTGAAAAGCCTTTCCTGATGCCGGTTGAAGACGTATTCTCCATTACGGCAGGGGTACAGTTGCCACCGGTAGAATTGAAACAGGTATTGTACTGACCGGAAATGAGATGAACCTGATCGGTCTGGGAGCAGAAGGTAAGAAAACAGTTGTTACCGGTGTTGAGATGTTCCGCAAGATCCTTGACCGTGGTGAGGCAGGTGATAACGTCGGACTGCTGCTCAGGGGTATTGACAAGAAAGAGATCAAGAGGGGTATGGTAATTGCCGATCCCGGATCCATTACTCCGCATACAAAGTTCAAAGCTGAGGTATATGTGCTGAAGAAAGAAGAAGGCGGACGCCACACACCTTTCCATAATAACTACCGTCCACAGTTCTACCTGAGAACACTGGACGTGACGGGTGAGATCATGCTTCCCGAGGGTCGTGAAATGGTAATGCCCGGTGATAATGTTACCATTACCGTTGAATTGATCTATCCGGTTGCAATGAATGTGGGACTCCGGTTTGCCATCCGTGAAGGTGGCCGTACCGTAGGTGCTGGTCAGGTAACGGAGATTATTGAATAAGCGTCCATAACTTTAAGCTTTCAATAGATGTCCAGGGTTCGGTCCCGTTTACGGGATCGAACTTTTGGCATGTTTCCACAGAAATGGCACACGGGTGTAGCTCAATTGGTAGAGCATTGGTCTCCAAAACCAAGGGTCGGGAGTTCGAGTCTCTCCACCCGTGCAAAGGTTTAAAAAATGAAGATTAAAATATATTTACAAGAGACCTGGAATGAGCTGATCCATAAAGTATCCTGGCCAACCTGGTCGGAACTGCAGAACAGTGCTGTAGTGGTCATGATCGGAACAGTGATCATTTCCCTGATCATTTTTGCCATGGATGTCAGTTTCAGGAATATCATGGAAATGATTTACAGCCTGTTTTATTAATGTATAGAAAAAACCGGACGAATGGGTGAGATCGAAAAGAAATGGTATGTCCTGCGGGCGATCGGTGGGAAGGAGAAGAAGGTAAAGGAGATGATCGAAAGTGAGGTTTCCAGGCTGAATCTGGAGGATTATGTTTCTCAGGTCCTGATACCACGGAAAAAGTTTACCAGATCCGTAATGGCAAGAAGATCAGCAAGGAACGGAATTTCTTTCCCGGATATGTACTGATCGAAGCTGCACTGGTTGGGGAGATCCCGCATATTCTCAAAAATGTTACCAATGTGATCGGTTTTCTTGGGACAAAAGGGGAAGAGGCACCCACACCTTTGCGTGGGAATGAGGTGAACAGGATACTTGGCAAGGTGGATGAACTGGCTGCCAGTGAAGAGGAGATAAAATCCGTTTTTTGTCGGGGAAACTGTTAAGGTTATAGACGGCCATTCAACAGTTTTACAGGGGTGATCGAGGAGGTGAACGATGAGAAGAAGAAGCTGAAGGTAATGGTAAAGATATTTGGACGAAAGACACCGCTTGAATTGAGTTTCATGCAGGTGGAAAAGGATTCATAAAGGAATTTGACAACTGTATTATTTGCCGGATGCTCGGTGAATACGCTTCCAGTATAGTTGGCAATTTTTTGATTAACCGGAAATCGTAGATTTAAATTATGGCGAAAGAAGTAGCAGGATTAATCAAGTTACAAATCAGGGGTGGAGCAGCGAATCCATCTCCTCCTGTCGGACCCGCACTGGGTGCGAAAGGGGTTAACATCATGGAGTTTTGTAAGCAGTTCAATGGGCGGACCCAGGAAAAGGCAGGGAAATTACTACCGGTAATTATTACTGTTTATGCTGACAAGTCCTTTGATTTTATTGTCAAGACTCCTCCGGTTGCTGTTCAATTACTTGAAGCAGCAAAAACTAAGAAAGGTTCCTCGGAACCCAACAGGGACAAAATTGCCTCTGTATCATGGAAGCAGGTTCAGCAAATAGCTCAGGACAAAATGGCTGACCTGAATGCTTTTACTGTTGAGTCTGCCATGAAATGGTTGCAGGAACTGCGCGAAGTATGGGGATCACCGTAATGGGGGATTTCCCATCTAATCTTTAATCTCTAATAAAAATGGCAAAACTGACAAAGAACAGAAAGCTTGCTGTAGAGAAGATTGAGGAAGGAAAACTCTATAAGTTAACTGAAGCTGCAGAATTGCTTAAAGAAGTATCCACCGCCAAATTTGATGCATCGGTGGATATTAGATGTCAGACTGGGTGTGGATCCCAGGAAGGCAAACCAGATGGTGCGGGGTGTAGTAACCCTTCCACATGGCACGGGCAAAGAGATCCGTGTACTGGTACTCTGCACACCGGACAAGGAAGAAGAAGCAAAAGAGGCAGGTGCGGATTATGTTGGACTGGACGAATACGTTGAGAAGATACAGAAGGGCTGGACGGACATAGATGTGATCATTACCATGCCTCCCGTAATGGGTAAGGTTGGTAAACTGGGTAAGATCCTCGGTCCCCGTGGACTCATGCCGAATCCGAAAAGTGGGACGGTAACCATGGATATCGGGAAAGCTGTGGAGGATGTGAAGAAGGGTAAGATTGATTTTAAGGTGGATAAATTTGGCATCATTCATTCCAGGATCGGGAAAGTATCTTTTCAGGCCGAGCAGATTGTAGACAATGCGAAGGAATTCATCAATACGATCGTTAAGCTCAAGCCGACATGCATCCAAGGGAACCTATGTAAGGAGTATTTCCCTTTCCAGCACAATGAGTCCGGGTATCAGGATTGATACTAAAATGGCGGATGATTAATACAGCAGCTGAGATTAATGAATCTTAAATCATGAGAAGAGAAGAGAAAATAGCCATCATAGACGAACTCACAGAGCAGATCAACAATGCCAGTCATTTTTATCTGACTGATATTTCAGAATTGAATGCTGCGGATACTTCATCTCTCAGGAGAAAATGTTTTGAAAAGGACATTGAACTGGTAGTGGTGAAGAATACATTGTTGAAACAGGCACTGGAAAAGTCCGAAGGCAATTTTGAAGAACTCTATGATATATTGAAGAATTCAACATCGGTGATGTTTTGTGAAACGGGTAAATTCCCGCCAAACTGATCAAGGAATTCAGGAAGGTACATGAACGTCCTGTCCTGAAGGCTGCTTTTGTTGAAGAATCAATTTATCTGGGTGATGAACAACTGGAAACACTTGTCATCCCTTAAGTCGAAGGATGAATTATTGGGGATGTACTCTTGTTGCTCCAGTCACCTATGAAAAACCTCTTGTCTGCCATGCAGTCAGGAGGAAACAACCTGGCAGGTGTTGTACAGACACTTGCTGAAAAAGAAGGATAATAATAATCAATTAATAAATTATAGAAAAATGGCAGACGTTAGCGCAATTGCAGATCAATTGGTAGAATTGACTGTAAAAGAAGTAAACGAACTTCTGGACGTATTAAAAGAAAAGCATGGTATTGAACCTGCAGCTGCTGCAGTAGCAGTAGCCGGTGCACCCGCCGCAGGCGGTGAAGCAGCCGCTGAGGAAAAGACCACATTTGACGTGATCCTTACTGCACCCGGTGGAGCAAAACTGCAGATCGTTAAGCTTGTTAAGGAGCTTACCGGTCTTGGCCTGAAAGAAGCCAAAGGAGTGGTTGATTCCGCACCTGCCCCTATCAAGGAAGGTATACCCAAGGATGAAGCTGAAAACTTGAAAACGCAATTGGAAGAAGCTGGAGCAGAGGTTGAACTCAAATAGCATCTTCCCGATGATTCTTACAACAGGGTTTAGAATCCCCTTCCGGGGGTTCTAAGCCTTTTGTTATATTCAGTACTAGTATATATCGTTCTATAAATATTATATAAATGGCCGTCGAATAAAGTCGAAGGAAGAATCAATTTCTCTGCCACTAAAAACCAGCTTCAATATCCTGATTTTCTGGGAGTTCAGCTGAAGTCTTTCACGGAATTTTTCCAGATGGAAACCACTCCGGAGGACAGAAAAGCGAAGGACTGTACAGGGTTTTTAGTGAAAATTTCCCCATCACAGACACACGTAATAATTTCATCCTGGAATTCCTGGATTACCAGGTGGACCCTCCCCGGTATTCCATTGATGAATGTATTGAACGTGGTCTGACCTACAGTGTTCCCCTGAAAGCGAAACTCAAATTGTATTGTACGGATCCCGAGCATGAAGATTTTGATACGGTGATCCAGGACGTATACCTGGGGACCATCCCCTATATGACCGAGAGTGGACTGTTCATCATCAACGGTGCGGAGCGTGTGGTTGTATCCCAGCTCCACCGGTCTCCGGGTGTATTCTTCGGACAGAGCGTCCATGCCAATGGCACCAAACTGTATTCAGCCAGGATCATCCCTTTCAAAGGATCCTGGATTGAATTTGCCACAGACATTAACAATGTAATGTATGCCTACATTGACCGAAAAAAGAAATTGCCCGTAACCACATTGCTCAGGGCCATTGGTTATGAAGGCGATAAGGATATACTTGAGATCTTCGACCTGGCTGATGAACTGAAGGTATCAAAGACAGGACTGAAAAAAGTGATCGGCCGGAAACTGGCAGCCAGGGTGCTGAAATCATGGGTCGAGGACTTTGTGGATGAAGATACCGGTGAGGTGGTATCCATCGAAAGGAACGAAGTGGTCATCGACCGGGAAACCGTTCTTGAAAATGAACATATTGATCATGATCGTGGATTCCGGTGCCAAGACCATTCTCCTGCATAAGGAATCCATGAACCTGGCAGATTTTGCCATCATTTACAATACCCTTCAGAAGGATCCATGTAACTCCGAGGAGGAAGCAGTCCTTCATATCTACAGGCAGCTGAGGAATTCCGAACCACCTGATGAGGCCACAGCCAGGGATGTCATCGACAAGCTGTTCTTCTCAGACAAGCGTTATGACCTGGGAGAGGTAGGCCGTTACAGGATCAACAAGAAACTCGGGCTCTCCACAGAAATGGATGTGAAGGTACTGACCAAGGAAGATATCATTGAGATCATCAAGTACCTGATCGAACTGATCAACTCCAAGACCGATGTGGATGATATTGACCACCTGAGCAACCGGCGGGTCCGGACTGTTGGAGAGCAACTGTCCAACCAGTTCAGCGTGGGACTTGCACGTATGGCCAGGACCATCAGGGAAAGAATGAATGTACGGGACAACGAGGTATTTACACCGGTTGACCTGATCAATTCAAAGACCCTCTCATCGGTGATCAATTCATTCTTCGGCACCAACCAGCTGTCACAGTTCATGGACCAGACCAACCCGCTGGCTGAGATGACACACAAACGGAGGATGTCCGCACTGGGACCCGGCGGACTGTCACGGGAGCGTGCCGGCTTTGAGGTAAGGGATGTGCATTATACCCACTACGGGCGTCTTTGTCCGATCGAAACACCTGAAGGTCCGAATATCGGTCTGATCTCCTCACTTTGCGTTTATGCGAAGATCAATGATCTCGGATTTATTGAAACACCCTACCGGAAGGTTGATGAGGGACAGGTAGACCTGACAAATCAGGGGGTGCTTTTCCTGAGTGCTGAAGAAGAGGAAGCCAAGATCATTGCACAGGCCAATGCACCCATACAGGATGACGGGAAATTTGTCAATCCCAGGGTGAAGGCACGATATGATGCGGATTATCCCCTTGCAGAATCCGGGACGGTCGAACTGATGGATGTGGCACCTAACCAGATCGCCTCCATTGCTGCCTCCCTGATTCCCTTCCTGGAACATGATGATGCCAACAGGGCCCTGATGGGTTCCAATATGATGCGCCAGGCTGTTCCCTTGGTCCGGCCTGAGGCACCCATTGTTGGAACGGGGATTGAAGCCAGTTGTGGCCAAAGATTCCAGACTGCTGGTAGTGGCAGAAGGTGATGGAGTGGTTGAATTTGTGGATTCCAACGAAATCGTGATCCGGTATATCCGGACGGAAGATCAGAAGTTTGTCAGTTTTGATGATGACATCAAGCGGTATAAACTTCCCAAATACAGGAAGACAAACCAGAATACCTGCGTGAACCTGAATCCCATTGTCAAGAAGGGACAGAAGGTTAAGGAAGGGCAGATACTGACCCAGGGTTATGCCACGAGGCTGGGGAACTGGCACTGGGCGGAACCTGATGGTGGCTTTCATGCCCTGGAAAGGATATAATTTTGAGGATGCCATTGTCATCTCGGAAAGGGTGGTGAAAGATGATGTCTTTACTTCCATACATATTGACGAGTACCTGCTGGAGGTGCGTGATACTAAACGGGGACTGGAAGAGCTGACCTCTGATATCCCGAATGTGAGTGAAGAGGCCACAAGGAACCTGGATGAGAACGGTCTGATCCGGATCGGGGCCCATGTGGAGCCCGGTGATATCCTGATCGGAAAGATCACCCCGAAAGGTGAATCCGATCCTTCACCGGAAGAAAAACTGCTGCGGGCCATTTTTGGCGACAAGGCAGGTGATGTAAAGGATGCTTCCCTCAAGGCATCCCCTTCCCTGGAAGGTGTGGTGATAGACAAGAAGCTTTTTTCACGGTCCATGAAAGACCGGAAATTCAAACAGGCTTCCAAACCCATCCTTGACAAGATCGAGGAAGAATTCATCAAGAAGATAGATAATCTGCGGAGCAGGCTTATTGATAAGATCTTTATCCTGGTCAACGGTAAAACCTCACAGGGAGTGAAGGATTATCTGAATGCGGATGTGGTTCCCAAGGGTACCAAGTTCACCCAGAAGATTCTCCAGGAAATCGATTACCTGGATGTGAATCCAAACAAATGGACCACTGATAAGAAGAAGAATGATATCATTCGTACCCTCCTCCATAACTATACGATCAAGTACAAGGAGATAGAAGGCTTTTATAAGCGGAAGAAGTACAATGTCACCATCGGTGATGAGTTGCCCACCGGGATCATACAGATGGCCAAGGTTTATATTGCCATGAAGCGGAAAGTCAAGGTGGGTGATAAAATGGCCGGAAGGCACGGTAACAAAGGGATTGTGGCAAAGATCGTCAGGCAGGAAGATATGCCTTTCCTGGAGGACGGAACCCCGGTTGATATTGTATTCAATCCGCTGGGTGTGCCATCCAGGATGAACCTCGGGCAGATCTATGAGACGGTGCTTGGATGGGCCGGATTAAAACTGGGATGAAATTTGCCACCCCGATTTTTGATGGTGCCAGCATTGACCAGATCAATGAATATACCGACCAAGCCGGGGTGCCCAGATATGGCAAGACCTACCTCTATGATGGCGGGACCGGCGAGAGATTTGACCAGCCGGCCACTGTAGGGATGATCTACATGCTGAAACTCGGCCATATGGTTGATGATAAGATGCATGCCCGTTCCATTGGACCTTATTCACTGATCACACAGCAGCCACTGGGTGGTAAGGCCCAGTTCGGGGGACAGCGTTTTGGGGAGATGGAAGTATGGGCACTGGAAGCCTTTGGTGCTGCCAATATCCTGCAGGAATTGCTGACTGTGAAATCGGATGATGTGATCGGACGTGCCAAGGCATATGAGGCCATTGTCAAGGGTGAGACCATGCCTATGCCGGGAATTCCCGAATCACTCAATGTATTGCTGCATGAATTACGAGGACTGGGATTAAGTGTGAAACTGTTTATAAAAAAATACAAATACATATGTCCCTTAAAAGAGATCCAAAGGTAAACGGATTTCACAAAGGTTACTATCGGACTGGCATCTCCGGAGGAGATCCTGGAACAGTCCAGTGGTGAGGTACTAAAGCCGGAAACCATCAATTACCGGACCTATAAACCTGAGCGCGACGGTCTGTTCTGTGAACGGATTTTCGGTCCGGTGAAGGACTATGAATGCCATTGCGGGAAATACAAACGCATCCGTTACAAAGGGATAGTTTGTGACCGTTGTGGTGTGGAAGTTACCGAGAAAAAGGTCCGCCGTGAAAGGATGGGCCATATCTCACTGGTGGTGCCTGTGGCACATATCTGGTATTTCAAATCCCTTCCCAACAAGATTGGATACCTGCTTGGACTGCCGACCAAGAAACTGGATTCCATCATATATTATGAGAGGTATGTAGTGATCAATCCGGGTGTCAAGCAGGCTGACGGGGTCAATTACCTGGATTTTCTGACAGAGGAAGAGTACCTGGATATTCTGGAAACCCTTCCAAAGGAGAACCAGATACTTGACGATGACCATCCTGATAAGTTCATTGCCGATATGGGGGCCGAGGCATTGTATGCACTCCTGGAAAGGATAGATCTGGATGATATGTCTTATTCACTCAGGCATAAGGCCAATACAGAAACCTCCCAGCAGCGGAAGAATGAGGCCCTGAAAAGGCTGCAGGTGGTGGAAGCTTTCCGGGCTTCCAAGGGTGTCAATAAACCCGAATGGATGATCGTAAAGGTGGTCCCGGTGATCCCGCCGGAACTGAGGCCCCTGGTGCCACTGGACGGCGGACGGTTTGCTACCTCCGACCTGAATGACCTGTACCGGAGGGTAATCATCCGGAACAACCGCCTGAAAAGGCTGATCGAGATCAAGGCACCGGAAGTCATCCTGCGGAATGAAAAGAGGATGCTGCAGGAAGCAGTGGATTCACTCTTCGATAATTCAAGGAAGGCCAATGCTGTAAAGACAGAGGCCAACCGGCCGCTGAAATCACTCAGCGACAGCCTGAAAGGAAAGCAGGGGAGATTCCGCCAGAACCTTCTGGGGAAACGGGTCGATTATTCAGCCCGTTCTGTGATTGTTGTGGGACCGGAACTGAAATTGCATGAATGCGGACTGCCCAAGGATATGGCAGCCGAACTTTACAAGCCATTCATCATCAGGAAACTCATCGAACGAGGCATTGTTAAAACGGTGAAGTCCGCCAAGAAGATCGTTGACCGGAAAGATCCTGTCGTCTGGGACATCCTGGAGAATGTTCTGAAAGGACACCCGGTGCTGCTGAACCGTGCCCCGACACTGCACCGTCTAGGGATCCAGGCTTTTCAGCCCAAACTGATCGAGGGTAAGGCCATCCAGTTGCACCCACTTGTTTGTACGGCATTCAATGCTGACTTTGACGGGGACCAGATGGCCGTTCACCTGCCACTCGGCAATGCTGCCATCCTGGAAGCCCAGATGCTGATGCTGGCCTCCCATAATATCCTCAATCCTGCCAACGGGGCACCCATCTCTGTTCCGTCTCAGGATATGGTACTCGGATTGTATTATATCACCAAGGCAAGAAAAGGAACCAAGGAAAACCCCGTGAAGGGTGAAGGACTGGTATTCTATTCACCCGAGGAAGTAAATATTGCATATAATGAGGGGATGGTTGACCTGCATGCCATTATCAAGGTCAGGCTTCGCAAGAATGGAGTTGATGATGAAAAGGAAGAAATGGTTGAGACTACCGTTGGAAGGGTGATGTTCAATCAGTTCATCCCGGAGAACGTTGGCTTTATCAACGAGCTGCTGACAAAGAAATCTCTCAGGGATATTATCGGTGATGTACTGAAAAAGACAGGTACAGCCGCCACAGCCAAGTTCCTGGATGACATCAAGTCACTTGGATATGAGACAGCCTTCAGGGGCGGTTTATCCTTTAACCTGGATGATGTGATCGTTCCCGAGCCAGAAGACTGAATTTGTAGACGAGGGATACGAGCAGGTTGATGAGGTGGTGAACAATTACAACATGGGTTTCATCACTAATAATGAAAGATATAACCAGATCATTGATATCTGGACACATACCAATGCAAAGTTGACCCAATCCCTGCTGAAACAGCTGAGTAATGATAAACAGGGATTCAATCCTGTGTACATGATGCTTGATTCCGGCGCCAGGGGTTCCAAAGAACAGATCCGGCAGCTATCAGGCATGAGGGGATTGATGGCAAAACCCCAGAAATCAGGGGCTACCGGTTCCGAAATTATCGAGAACCCCATCCTGTCAAATTTTAAAGAAGGATTATCAGTACTTGAGTATTTTATCTCCACGCACGGTGCCCGTAAGGGTCTGGCAGATACAGCCCTGAAAACAGCGGATGCTGGTTACCTTACAAGGAGACTGGTAGATGTTTCACAGGACGTGATCACTTCGGAATTTGATTGTGGTACACTCAGGGGGATACTGGCCACTGCCATCAAGACCAATGAGGAGGTTGTGGAGTCACTTTATGAAAGGATACTCGGCCGATCAACTGTTCATGATGTTTATCATCCATTGACAGGAGAGCTGATCATTGCTTCCGGTGATGAGATCACAGAAGAAATTGCCAGGCTTATTGATGATTCACCCCTGGAGCAGGTAGAGATCAGGTCCGTACTGACCTGTGAATCAAAGAAGGGGGTCTGTGCAAAGTGTTATGGCAGGAACCTGGCCACCGGGAAAATGGTCCAGAATGGAGAAGCAGTAGGTGTGATCGCGGCACAATCCATCGGGGAGCCAGGGACACAGCTTACACTGCGGACCTTCCACGTGGGTGGGACGGCATCCAATATTACATCCGAATCAAATGTAATTTCAAAATATGACGGTATCGTGGAGATAGATGAACTGCGATGCGTTGAAAAAATGCAGGATGATGGTTCGAAATTAGATATTGTAATTGGCCGCCTGGCAGAAATGAGGATCATCGACAAGAACACCAGGATACCACTGACCACCCACTCCATTAACTATGGTTCCAAACTCTACAAGAAGGAAGGGGCAGAAGTTAAGCGGGGTGACCTGATCTGTGAGTGGGATCCTTACAATGCGGTCATTATTTCTGAAAGTGATGGTAAAATTGCATTTGAGGCTGTTTTGGAAGGAATTACCTTCCGCGAGGAATCTGATGAGCAGACCGGATACCGAGAAAAGGTCATCATCGAAACGCGGGACAAAACCAAGAATCCTGGGATCAAGATCATGTCTGACAAGAAAGATGTGCTTAAATCATATAACCTGCCTGTAGGTGCCCATATTATGGTGAACGAGGGTGATAAGGTGCTAACCGGCGATATCCTGGTAAAGATCCCGAGAGCGGTTGGAAAATCCGGAGATATCACGGGAGGTCTGCCAAGGGTCACCGAGCTTTTTGAAGCCAGGAATCCTTCGAACCCTGCCGTCGTTTCTGAAATTGACGGGGAAGTATCCTTCGGAAAGATTAAGCGTGGTAACCGTGAGATCATTATCAAGTCCAAGGCCGGGGAATTGAAGAAATACCTGGTACCCCTCTCCAAGCAGATCCTGGTTCAGGAGAATGATTACGTAAAGGCAGGTACACCCCTGTCGGATGGAGCCACTACACCGGCTGACATCCTGGCTATCAAGGGACCAACCAAGGTACAGGAGTACATTGTCAATGAGGTGCAGGAAGTTTACAGGATGCAGGGTGTTAAGATCAATGACAAACACTTCGAGGTCATTGTCCGCCAGATGATGCGCAAGGTCGATATTGAAGATCCGGGAGATACCAAATTCCTGGAGAAACAGGTCGTTGACAAGTGGGTATTCATGGACGAGAATGACTGGATCTTCGGCAAAAAGGTAGTGATTCAACCGGGTGATTCAGAGACCCTGAAGGCCGGGCAGATCATCACTGCACGAAAACTCAGAGACGATAATTCCCTGCTGAAGAGAAAAGACAGGGCACAAATTGAAAGCAGGGATGCGGTTCCTGCCACATCCAACCAGATCCTCCAGGGAATTACCAAGGCTGCGCTTCAGACAAAGAGCTTTATTTCAGCCGCTTCATTCCAGGAGACCACCAAGGTCCTGAATGAGGCTGCTATTTTCGGTAAGGTGGATGGCCTCGAAGGCCTGAAGGAAAATGTGATTGTTGGTCATCTGATACCTGCAGGTACAGGTGTCAGGGATTATGAACGGCTGGTAGTAGGCTCACGTGAAGAATACGAGGCACTGGTAGCCGGACAACAACCGGCTGAGAGTCCGGATGTGATCGAAGAAGATGAAAAAACGAAATAGGTAATTTAAGCATGGAAGAAGAGAAGAAGCAACAACCCAATCAGATCAATATCGAGCTGAAAGAGGACGTGGCCCAGGGAGTGTATTCCAACCTGGCAGTGATTACTCATTCCAGCTCTGAATTCGTGGTCGATTTTATCCGGGTGATGCCAGGCATACCCAAGGCTGATGTAAAAAGCCGGATCATCCTGACACCAGAGCATGCCAAAAGGCTGATGCTTGCCCTGCAGGATAATATTGCCAAGTATGAGAGCATGCACGGCCCTATCAAAAAGGTTGAAGGAGCAGGGACCCCACCGATCCCGATGAATTTTGGCGGCCCTACTGCCCAGGCATAAGTATTTAGACATCAGATACATATAGAGGGTTCGGGCCAGAGGCGGGAACCCTTTTTTTTTATTGATTTTTGATGGGTCAAATATGTGGCGGGTAATCGGAAAACTTTTATATTTGTCAGATTAATAAATTCATACTCATGAAATTGCTTGTCTGTATTAGTAATGTCCCCGATACAACTACAAAGGTGCGGTTTGTGAATGACAACACCGCCTTTGATACTAACGGGGTGCAATGGATTATAAATCCATGGGATGAACTGGCTCTTACCAGGGCCATGGAGCTCAGGGAGGAAACATCCAGCGGTATCGAAAAAGTGACTGTGATCACAGTCGGACCTGCGGCTGCTGAACCCACCCTGAGAAAAGCGCTGGCCATTGGGGCTGATGATGCCATCCGGGTGGATGCAGAGGGAGCGGATGCATACCTGGTGGCCTCCCAGATCGCTGAAGTGGTGAAAAAAGATGATTATGATATTATCCTGAATGGTATTGAATCGAGTGATTATAATAGTTCGGCAGTAGGTGGAATGCTGGCAGAGTTGCTGGACAGGCCATCCATTTCTGCTGTTTCATCGCTCCGGCTGGAAAATGGCGGAATAGTCATCAACCGTGAAATTGATGGAGGGAAAGAAGAAGTGGGCATCCCGGTACCTTTTGTGGCCATTGTACAGAAGGGGATTGCAAAGGAACCCAGGATACCTGCGATGCGGGGGATCATGATGGCCAGAAAAAAGCCCTTACAGGTAGTGCCTGCAGCGCTGTCGAACCATTTACAGAATTCCTGGATTTCACGCTGCCTACACCCAAAGAGCCATGTAAGATGGTTGATGCTGATAATGTTAAGGAATTGGTACAGCTTCTTCAGAAGGAAGCAAAAGTCATATAATCTCTATTAACCGCAAATATTATAATTCAAGATATGTCAGTATTGGTTTATACAGAAAACTGGGATGGTAAGTTCAAGAAACTATCCTTCGAACTGGTCTCATATGCTGCAAAGGTTGCCTCATTGCTTGGCTCCTCAGTGACAGCCATTTCCATCGGGAAGGTGGAAGCCACAGAATTGGCAAAACTTGGCAGACTACGGTGCGGCCACCGTTTTGTCTGTGGAGGATGGGAAAGCGGATGGACTGGATAATCAACTCTATACCTCCATCATTTCTGCTGCGGCTGAAAAGACCTCTGCCAAAGCCATCATCCTGTCCCACAACAACAGCGGAAAAGCACTGGCCCCGAGATTATCAGTGAAGCTAAAAGCGGGGCTCGCCCCCGGTGTTACAGCACCTCCTGAATCGGTAGATCCCTTCATTGTAAGCAAAAAGGTATTCAGTGGTAAAGCTTACAGCAGGGTCAAGATCAACACGGAGAAGGTGGTTCTTACCCTTGCCCAGAATTCATTCGAATTGATTGAAACAGGGGGCAATGCCAGTGTTGAAGCTTTTGACGGGGGGATGGCAGAGGTTGCCGTTCAGACCAGTATTAAGGACGTTCAAAAACAGACGGGTAAGATCCTGCTGACGGATGCCGAAACGGTAGTTTCCGGCGGGAGGGGTATGAAATCAGGTGATAACTGGCAGCCACTCGAAGAGTTGGCTGACATGCTGGGTGCAGCGCTTGCCTGTTCAAGACCTGTGTCTGATGAAGGCTGGCGTCCACATGACGAACATACCGGCCAGACCGGAAAAATAATTGCCCCAAACCTCTATTTTGCATTCGGTATTTCCGGGGCCATCCAGCATCTTGCTGGGGTGAGTTCCTCGAAGATTATTGTCGCGGTGAACACCGATAAGGATGCACCGATTTTTGAAGCCGCAGACTATGGGATCATTGGAGATGCAGCCAAGGTATTGCCCGAACTGATCAATGAGATCAAAACCGCCAAAGCCCAATAGACCCAGATATGGTAAAACAGGTTGTTTTCATCATTGCGCTGATCATTACCATCGCGGTCTTTGCCTACACCACCCGCCGGTTCATCCGGTTCTTTAAACTTACCAAACCAGCCTTCAGGGTAAGGCAGATCGGTATCCGGACTGCGCTCATGCTGAAAGTAGCTTTCGGCCAGACCAAGATCTTCCGGCGGCCCGTAATGGGACTGCTGCATGCCCTTGTGTTCTGGGGATTCTGTGTGATCCTGATCGGCAGTATAGAAATGGTGATTGACGGGTTAACGGGGACCGAGAAAGCACTTCGTTTTCTGGGCATCTTCTACGATATCATCATGGCCTCGGGAGATATTTTTGCACTGGTCATCGCCCTGGCGATCATCGTTTTTCTGGCCAGGAGAATTTTCCTGAATGTGAAACGGTTCAGCGGTATAGAGATGAAGCATATATCGCATGTGGATGCCAATATCGCCCTTACTATGATCCTGCTGCTGATGGTCTCATTGCTGGGTATGAATACCTTCTACATCCTTACAACTGCTGAGGCCGGCACCGAGATCCACGGTATCTACCCTGTAAGTATTATCCTGGCAGCCTTTCTCAATACAACATCTCTTACCAATCATATATTGTATGAAACCAGCTGGTGGTCACACATCCTGCTGATCTTCATTTTCGCCAACTACCTGCCTTATTCCAAGCATTTTCATGTGTTCATGTCCGTACCGAATGTATTTCTCAGCCGGCTCGAACCACTGGGAAAGCTGGACACCATGGAAAATATTACCAGGGAGGTAAAGATCATGATGGATCCTGACCAGGCCTTTGCCTCTCCAGCCGAAGGCGAGGAGGAAGCAGAACCGGAACGATTCGGGGTGCTGGATATTGAAGATGTAAGCTGGAAGAGTTACCTGGATTCCCTGGCATGTACGGAATGCGGGCGATGTACATCAGTCTGTCCGGCCAACATTACCGGTAAAAAACTTTCCCCAAGAAAAGTCATCATGGATGTCAGGGCAAGGATGAAGGAAAAAGGACCAGGCCTGGTTAAACAGGGAGCAGAATTCACTGATGGTAAAACATTGATCCGTGACCTTATCTCTGAGGAGGAGCTATGGGCATGTACACTCTGTAATGCATGTGCCCAGGAATGCCCGATCAATATCAATCACCCGGCCCTTATCGTAAATATGAGACGTTACCTGGTCATGGAAGAATCTGCTGCCCCAGGAGAGTTGAATTCCATCTTCTCAAATATAGAAAATAACGGTGCACCCTGGCAGTTCTCCATGGAAGACCGGATGCTCTGGGCAGAAGATATCACCATGAATGATATACCTGGTTAGTTATGGAAACAAATCAGATTAAAGTAGAAGTTCCATTGTTTGCCGACCGCGTTGCGCAGGGAGAACAACCTGAGTATTTATACTGGGTGGGTAGTGCAGGTGCTTTCGATGACCGTTATAAGCAGGTTTCACGGGCCTTTGTAAAGCTGCTGGCCCATATGGGAACCTCCTATGCTGTACTTGGGACGGAAGAATCTTCCAGTGGAGATGTGGCCCGCCGGGCAGGTAATGAGATGCTGTTCCAGATGCAGGCGATGATGAATATTGAAATATTCGAGGCCTATGGGGTCAAAAAGATCCTGACCTGTGATCCTCATGCCTATAATACTTTTAAGAACGAATACCCGGACCTGGGTGGTCAGTACGAGGTAGTCCACCATACCCAGTTTATCAATGACAGGATAGCAGATGGAGAACTGAAGATCCCTGCGGGTGCCCTTAAGGACCATAAGATAACCTATCACGATCCCTGTTACCTGGGTAGGGCGAATGGGGAGTATAATGCTCCGCGGCAGATATTGGATGCTTTTTCAGCAGGAAAGAGGGAGATGAAACGCAACAGGAGCTTTGCCCTGTGTTGCGGTGCCGGCGGGGGACAAATGTTCAAGGAAGCTGAAAAAGGGGATAAGGAAGTATTCATAGAGAGGACAGAAGAAGCCCTGGAAACAGGGGCTGATATCATTGCCACAGCCTGTCCCTATTGCATGGTGATGATGACGGACGGACTGAAATACAAGAACAGGGAGGAAACGGTCAAGAATTACGATATAGCTGAACTGGTAGTCCTGGCATTGGGACTCTAAAGCATCACGATAATACTATAAAACCTGAATAAATGGAAAATTCAAAATTAATAACCGGTGGTGAATTTCTGGTCAAGGAAACCGATCCGGCAGATGTTTTTATTCCTGAAGAATTTGATGAAGAACAGAAACTGATCGGGCAGACATGCCAGGATTTTCTTGATACAGAGGTGTTTCCCGTGATGGAAGGCATTGATGCACAGGAAGACGGGCTGATGCGTGAACTACTTAATAAAACAGGGGAACTGGGCTTGCTGGCCATATCCATACCGGAAGAATATGAGGGATTCGGACAATCATTCATTACGGCCATGTATGCCAGTGAGATCCTGGGAGCCGGTTACTCCTATGCCGTAGCCTTTTCCTGTCACACAGGAATCGGCACACTTCCCATCCTATATTACGGTAATGAGGAACAAAAGCAGAAGTATGTCACAAAACTGGCCACAGGTGAAATGGTTGGTGCCTATTGCCTGACTGAACCGGGTGCCGGGTCTGATGCCAATTCAGGGACCACCAAGGCAGTCCTTTCAGAAGATGGCAAACATTATATCCTGAATGGTCAGAAGATGTGGATCACCAATGCCGGATTTGCGGATGTTATGACCGTTTTTGCCAAGATAGACAACGACCGGGTGCTGAGTGCCTTTATAGTTGAAAGGGATTTCCCGGGCATTACTTTCAATCCGGAAGAGAAAAAAATGGGGATCAAGGGATCCTCCACCAGGCAGATCTTTTTCAATGACTGCAAGGTACCTGTGGAGAACCTCCTGGGCAAGCGGGGTGAAGGATACAGGATCGCTCTGAATATCCTCCACATGGGAAGGATCAAGCTGGGAGCCAATGTGATAGGTTCTGCCAAAAAAGCCATCGAGCAGTCCGTTGGCTATGCCAATGAACGCAAACAATTCAATTGCCTTATCTCCCAGTTCGGTGCCATCAAGCACAAACTGGCCGAGCAGGTGATCCGGACCTTTGCCACGGAATCAGCGGTATACCGGGCAAGCAAGGGACTGGATGATGCCATTAACCATTATGTGGCCAATGGAGATGACAAGGGACGAAATACCATGGAGGCTTTCAATCATTTTTCCATCGAGGCCGCTGCCATGAAGATTTTCGCATCAGAGACACTCGATTATGTAGTGGACGAAGCTGTACAGATCCACGGAGGCATGGGATACTCTGCAGAAATGATGGTTGACAGGGGGTACCGGGACTCAAGGATCAACCGGATCTTTGAAGGGACCAATGAGATCAACCGTTTGCTGCTTGTCGACGCCATGATCAAAAAGGGTGCAAAGGGTGTGCTTCCCATTAATGAGGAAGCAGAGAAAGCATTTGAAGAGGCAAAGACAGCTGCTGAAGTTAAGCTCGATGGAATGGAGTACTTTGAAGAGAAGGCTTTATATATCAACAACTTTAAGAAAATAATCCTGATGTTGTTAAAATCGGCATCAGAAAAATTCTCCAGGACCCTGGTCCAGGAGCAGGAGATCCTGATGAATCTCTCAGACTGCATCATACAGCTCTATGCGGCTGAATCCGTCTTGCTGCGTGTGAAAAAGATGCAGTCCCTCAAAAGCGAAGACCAGTTCAAGGTTTACCAGGACATCCTTGATGTATTTGTCTTTAATGCAGCCGCCAGCATAAGGAACAATGCCAGGGATGCAGCATATTCTTTTGCCTTCGGAGATGTCAGGGAACTGCTCGAAAAAGGGATTGAGCGTTACACACAGGTCGCCGGTGTCAATGTAAAGGAGGCCAGGCGCCGCATCGCTGATCTGCTCATCGACGAAAACCGCTACTGTTTCTAGTCATTTTAAGGGTATTGCATCGTCATTTAATTTTGCGGCAATAACCGCAAAATATAGACTCCTTATGCAATACCCTTAAAATGAACAGTAGCGGTATTCATCACTGAGTCAGATATTTATTGGTTTTGTTAATGACATGAAAGGATATTAAACAAGGCATGCTATAAATGCTATTTTACTGAAGAATTTTCAGCAGCGGTTTAATATCCTCTTATGCTCTAAAAAGAACCTGTCTATAACTGATTTAGGGAGGGCTCCTTTTTGTTTTATGGAATTTCCACGTAACTTAGGTGCAAATCTTAAGGCCAATGAGAAAGGCAAAAGGACCGAAAACGATCATCATTGGTGCCGGGAAACTGGCCTGGCACCTTGGATCTGCACTTAAGAAAGCAGGATTCAGGATTACCCAGGTTTACAGCAGGACATTGTCCTCTGCAGCTGCCTTCGGCCTGCTTCTTGATGTGCCATGGACGACGGACATCAATATGCTGAATGATGATGCCGAGCTCGTGATTTTCTGTCTTACGGACCGTGCCCTGGAAGGCCTTCTTCCCCAAGTAAATCTTAAGGATGCTTTCATGATCCATACTGCCGGAAGTGTGCCTTCCAATGTGTTTGAGAATCGGACCAGTGATTTTGGTGTCCTGTACCCTTTGATGACATTTACGAAGACACGGTCCATTGATTTCCGTACCGTTCCGGTTTGTATCGAAGCAAATAATAAGGAAAATGAAGAACGCCTGAAAAGCTATGCAGAAAAAATCTCAGATAACGTCTCCGTAGTAAATTTCGAGAACCGTAAGATCATGCACATGGCGGCCATATTTGCCTGTAATTTCACCAATCATATGTACCGGGCAGCCTACGATATCCTGATCCGTCATGAGTTTGATTTTTCAATCCTTAAACCACTCATTATGGAAACGGCCAGTAAGGTCCTCGAAATGAGTCCCCATGAAGCCCAGACCGGTCCCGCGTCCCGCCATGATAAGAGTATTTTGTGTACGCATCAACTGATGCTTCAGGATCAGCCTGAATGGCAAAAAATATATACATTTGTAAGCGAAAGTATCTATCAACATTTTCAGAGTGAATGAGTAATTTTAAGGAAGAGCTTGGCAGGGTGAGTGCATTTGTTTTCGATGTTGACGGTGTATTGTCAAATGCCAAAATCTTTTTGCATCCTGAACACCACCTCATGCGTACCATGAATATCAAGGATGGATATGCCATGCAATATGCCATCCGGAAAGGCTATCCAATCGGTATCATCACCGGAGGGAATTCAAAAGCTGTTGAGACCAGGTTCAGGAACCTCGGAGTAACAGATATATACCTTAGTTCCAGGAATAAACAACAAGATCTGTCAGACTTCCTCTCAAGAAATGATCTTAAACCTGAAAACATCCTGTATATGGGAGATGACCTTCCGGATTACCCGGTTATGAAGGAAGTGGGATTTCCAACATGCCCCTCCGATGCGGTTGAAGAGATAAAGTCGATTTCCATCTATATCTCTGACAAACCAGGGGGGGAAGGATGTGTGCGGGATGTCATTGAACAGGTTTTGCGCCTGCAGGGAAGATGGATGGAGTCAGATGCTTTTACTTGGTAATGATTTGAAAGCTTTATTAAAGTTAATACGTTATCAAAACCTGCTTATCATTGCTGCCACGCAGTATATGATGAGGTTCTTTATTGTAGAACCGATACTGGCTGTGAATGGGTTTGTCCCCCAGCTCGATCACCTGCATTTCTTCCTGCTCGTTTTCTCTTCCATGGCCATCACCGCTGCCGGGTACGTGATCAACGATTATTTCGATATGAAAACCGACCTGTTGAACCGTCCCTCGACGGTGATCGTAGGCAGGAAGATCAGCAGGAGAGGGGCCATGATCACACATATTGTGCTGAATGGAATAGGGATACTGACCGGCATCTACCTGGCCTGGCACATTGATATACTGAGCCTGGGTATTGCTTACCTGCTGGCTGCCGGAATTTTATGGTTTTATTCCACCACCTATAAGCGGCAGTTCCTGATAGGCAACCTGATCGTAGCAATATTTACAGCTGTGGTCCCATTTGTTGTGGTGATCTTTGAGATCCCCTTGCTGAATAAAACTTACCGGGAGATACTGATAACCAACGGAATGAACTTCAATAATCTCCTGGCATGGGTTGGGGGATTTTCTTTCTTTGCCTTCCTTTCCACCCTGATCAGGGAGATCATCAAGGATATAGAAGATCTTGAAGGGGATTCCGCATTCGGCAGGAGCACCATGCCGGTCCTGCTCGGGATACGGTTCACCAAGATCGTGGTCGGGGTACTCATCCTGGCGATCATTACTTCGCTGATCTATGTATATGCCAGATTTCTTTATTATAATCCAGGGGGAGAACGGGATCTGATATCCCTGGGATGGTTCTCTCTTTTCCTGATCCTGCCCTTTCTGTATCTCATATACAGGGTGCTGGCAGCCAGAGAGAAAAAGGACTATCATGTTTGCAGCAATATTACGAAACTGATCATGCTGGCCGGGATCATGTATTCCATCCCCGTGTATTTCATTATCCATCGATACATTCCCTGATGCTCCAGGATAAGCTTAAAGACTTCCATATCATACTGGGATCAGGATCTCCAAGAAGGCATTACTTATTGAATGAGCTGGGAATCGATTATGAGATCAGGGTAAACAAAAACCTGGACGAAACATACCCTGTCGGACTCCCGAAACAGGAGATCCCTGTTTACCTTGCTGAACTCAAATCCAGGACCATGATGAAGGAAGTACCACAGCAGACCCTGCTGATCACAGCAGATACTATAGTGTGGCTGGATGGCAGGGTGATCAACAAGCCGAGGGACCGGGAAGATGCGGTCAGCATACTGAAAAGATTATCCGGCAACATGCATGAGGTCCTGACAGGAGTCTGCCTGAGGACAGAAGAAAAAATGCATTCCTTCCATGCCACTTCCCTGGTATGGTTTGCCCGGCTGGACAATGAAGAAATAGAATACTATATAGACCAATATAAACCTTTTGATAAGGCAGGTGCTTACGGGGTACAGGAGTGGATAGGGTACATCGGGATCGAGAAGATCGAGGGATCCTATTTCAATGTAATGGGACTGCCCATCCAGAAGGTTTATCATGAGTTAAAACAATTACTGGGAGAATAATTTGACATGAAGAGATCCTTAAACATCCTGTTGATACTTCTTTTTATCCCGCTTGCAGTCCTCAGGGCTGATGAGGGGATGTGGTTGCCATCCCTGCTGGGAGAATTTAAGATAAGTGATATGCAGGAAAAGGGGTTCAGGCTTTCAGCCGATGATATTTACCAGATCAACCAGGCGAGCATTACAGATGCAGTGGTCAGCTTCGGGGGATTCTGTACGGGGGAACTGATCTCCTCGGAAGGCCTGCTGATCACCAACCATCATTGTGGACTAGGAAGTATCCAGCGCCACAGCAGCCTTGAAAACAATTACCTGGATGAGGGATTCTGGGCTAAAAGCAGGGAAGAAGAACTGCCCAATCCTGAGCTATATGTAAGATTTCTCCGGGAGGTTAAGGATGTATCTGAAGCCGTGCTGGAAGGAGTGGAAGAGGGGATCAGGGAGCAATCCCGTGAACAGATCATCAGCAGGAACATCAGGAAACTGCAGGATGAAGCCACGGATGGGACAGAATGGAAGGCTGTAACAAGATCCTTCTATTACGGGAGTGAGTATTGTATGTTCCTGTATGAGGAATTTAATGACGTAAGGCTGGTGGGGGCTCCCCCAAAGGCTGTCGGGAACTTTGGTGGGGACACGGATAACTGGGTATGGCCCAGGCATACCGGCGATTTTTCTATTTTCAGGATCTATGCAGATGAAGATAATAATCCGGCAACCTATGAGGCCGGAAATGTACCTTATAAACCCAGGAATTTTCTGCAGGTTTCTGCCGCCGGGGTTGATACAGGGGATTTTACCATGGTCTGTGGTTTTCCAGGAAATACTGACCAGTACCTGCTTTCATCGGAACTGGAAATGATCGTTGGGAAAAGCCTGCCGGCCAAGATCCGGATCCGTACAGAAAGAATGGAGGTAATGAAGTCACAAATGGATAAAAGCGAGGAGGTAAAAATCAAATACGCTGCCAAGTTTGCAAGGGTTACCAATGCCTGGAAGAAATGGCAGGGTGTTATCAAAGGTATCAATAAGGTGGAAGCCATCGATAGAAAAAGAGATTATGAGCAGAAATTCCGGGGTTGGGTCAATCTTGACCCGGCCCGAAGGAGCGTATATGAAAATGTGTTGGACTCACTGGACTTCCTTATTCAGCAGGAGTCTGAATGGATACTCTCTTATGAATACCAGCGGGAGATCTTAGGGGCCATTGAGGTCATTGGATTTGCCGGTGATTTCATGGACCTGGTGGAGGCATTTAAAAACATGGAAAGAGGTGACTATTATCTTGATTATACGATCAATGAAGCCACTGAAATGTCTGTTGATTTTTTCAGGGACTATGATATGTCAATCGACAGGGAGATCTTCAGAAGGCTTTTCAAGATCTATATGGAAGATCTGCCTGAGACACATTATCCAGTCCCACTGAAGGAAGCCATGCAAAAGTACAGGGGGGATATTGACAGGTATATCTCTTATTTGTTTGATAAAACCATTTTTTCCAGCCAGGAAAAAATATTCAGTTTACTGGAGGACCCGGATCCAGTGGCCATTAAGAAGATAGAGGCTGATCCGGTATTCATGCTGGCCAAGGCCTGTGAGGATCTGTCGAGAAAGATCACTTATGCGTACAGGTCGATCACTGACCTGAAGAATGCCAAATACCGGCTGTATGTCAAAGGATTGCGGGAAATGGAACCGAACAGGGATTTTTATGCAGATGCCAATGGGAGTATGCGCATTGCATACGGGCAGGTCAGGGATTACCGGCCACGGGATGCCATCAGGTACAGCTCTGTCACCACCCTGGATGGCATCATTGAAAAGAGCTATCTGCCCGTGGAAGACTACAGTATCCCCGGGAAACTGAGAGAGCTTTACGAACAGAAGGATTATGGTCCATATACAGTGAATGGAAAAGTACCGGTTTGTTTTATCGCATCCAACCATACATCAGGCGGAAATTCCGGCAGTCCGGTTTTAAACGCCCAAGGCCACCTGATCGGGATTAATTTTGACCGTAACTGGGAAGGAACCATGAGCGATTATGTCTATGATTTAAACCAATGCCGCAATATCGCTGTGGACATCAGGTATGTACTTTTCATTGTCGACAGGTATGCCGGTGCCAGCCATTTGATCGATGAAATGAAAATTTTGCCCAGGTAATCCAGATTCAATTATTTTTCCTATTTTCGTAACAAGATTTTAATAAAAAGTAACACGATGTCTGTAAGCAGATTCGGTGTATCACTCGAGAAAGATCTATTGGAAAAGCTGGATCAACTGGTCATTGATCATCATTTCCCCAACCGTTCTCAGGCTATAAGATTTCTGATCAACAAAAACCTGGTGGAGGACAGGTGGAAGGGGGATGAGGAAGTTGCCGGCGCCCTGGTACTGATATATGACCATCACAAACGGGACCTGCAGAAACAGATGACCACACTTCAGCATGACTACCATTGCCTGATATTATCAAGCCAGCATATCCACCTCAACCACGATCTTTGCCTGGAGACCATCACCCTGAAAGGAAAATCAGACAGGCTGAACAATCTTGCGGATAAGCTGAAAGCCATTAAGGGTATATACCATGGTGAACTGGTTATGACAGCTGTTCCGGTTTAATACCTGCCCTTATTATGACTGATAATCTCACTACACTTACCATCACTGCCGCCAGCCTGGCTTTCATACATACGGTACTGGGCCCCGACCATTACCTGCCTTTCATCGTTATGTCGAGGGCAAGGAAATGGACGATCTATAAAACATCATGGGTGACCCTGCTGAGTGGATTTGGCCATGTGATCAGTTCCATCCTACTGGGAACCATTGGCATAGGTGTTGGCATTGCCCTGAATAAACTTGAATTTATGGAATCGGTCAGGGGGGACCTGGCGGCCTGGTTGTTCGTTTTATTCGGACTGGCTTATATGGCCTGGGGACTTTACAGGGCTATAAAGAATAATCCCCACAAACACATACACCATCACGGCAACGGTACCATGCATGTACATGAGCATTCCCACCAGGAAGAGCATGATCATACCCACAAAAACAATATCACACCATGGATCCTGTTCACCATATTCTTCCTCGGGCCCTGTGAACCACTCATTCCGCTTTTAATGTACCCTGCCGCCCAGGACAGTTCCTGGGGCGTTGCCCAGGTATCCATTGTATTCGGAGGGGTCACCATGCTTACCATGCTTGTGCTGGTCCTGCTGGCTTCTTATGGCCTTAAATTTGTCAGGCTGGGGAAGTTGGAGCGATATACACATGCCATTGCAGGTGCGACCATTTTACTCAGCGGGATAGCTATACTTTTCCTGGGACTCTGATGTCCGGCCCCAGGGTTTATTAATTGACTTGAGTTAAATTATTCCCTAATTTCACATATCAGATCTCACAGGATCAACATTCCAGTTATTTCTCAACTTTTCACTTCATTTTCAATTTTGAATTCCAGTCTGCTCTGCATTGCAGATGCTTGATCCACATATGGGACCCTCGGATATAAGGGATTCTTCCGGGTGAAGATGCATGCTTTTACCTATTGACAGCATATCTCAGCGATTTAATCAATATATACTGTAATGGAAACCAGTGCCCCTAAAACCACAGGATTATTTACAGGCTTTGCCCTGATTATCATTTTATCACTTCTCTATGGTGATCATCAGGCCATCCTCATGCTCCCAGACCAGGAACCGGATATCCAGGGATCCCGGGTTTCAGATCTTTCCCGACCTTTTGTGCAAAGCTTCCCGTCCTATTTTGAGATGAATATGGGACAAACACATGAGTCGGTCAAATTTCTTTCGAGAGGTAAAAATCATACGCTGTTTCTGACATCCGAAAGAGCTGTTCTCAGTCTGGCTGGTACCAAGGCAAAGGAGGTATTACCTCAAACGGCAGGAAGAAAACATGTTCCTGTTACGGAATACACAGAACTCAGTTTTCAGTTGGCAGGATCAAATCCTGTGACTGAAATCAATGGGATTAATAAGCTGGGAGGAAAGAGCAATTACCTGATCGGGAATGATCCGGACAGGTGGCAGAAAAATGTTCCACATTATGAAATGGTGAAATACAGTAATGTGTATGAGGTATAGACCTGGTATATCACAACCGCAAAGGCAACCTGGAATATGATTTCATGGTTGCTCCCGGAGCAGACCCGGGTAAGATCCGGTTAGACATCACCGGGGCGGAAGGGATGAAACAGGATGCTTCAGGCAACCTGGTATTGCAAACCACGCTGGGTGATGTCATGATCAAGGCTCCGGAGACATACCAGGAGATTGATGGCCAGAAAAGAGTATATCGCATCGAAATTTGAACTCGAGGAAGGTGGACAGATCACCGTCCGTGCTGGACCCGTATGATGAATCCAAACCGTTGGTTATTGATCCTGAGCTGATATATTCCACTTACCTGGGGGAGGAGAAAGTGAATGGGGACGAGGGATTGACTACCGACAATGAGGGGAATGTTTATTTAACCGGATGTACAAGATCTGCAGATTTTCCGACGGGAAATGGATCCCCTTCCCTGTTCGGGGAATGGGATGTGTATGTTACCAAATTGAATACCCTCACCTCAGAAGTGGTTTTCACTACATTCTTTGGTGGGTCACACAATGACTATGGCCGGCATATTGGGATAGATGAAAATAAGCATATATATGTCGCCGGAAAGACTTACTCGGATGATTTCCCGGTGAAAAATGCCATTCAGTCCGAATTTCGGTGATAATACGGCAGATTTGAGTACGGATAAAGGTGGCGACGTTTTCGCATTAAAGCTGGATTCTGAAGGTTCTTCACTGGTATATTCCACATATCTTGGTGGCGAAGATGGGATGACATTTTTGATGCGGTATTTGATTTTGAGGGGAATGTCTATTTGTCAGGGATCAGATATTACTATAATGACAGGAAGGGGGAATCTATACACATTTCCCCGTATATCCAAATAAATACCTTGAGAATACTTGACAATTGGGACCAATCATTTCGTCACGAAGATCAATGCTAGCGGGGAACTTCAATATTCTGCCTTAACTTATTATCATGGAAGACCCACTTGCTTAGCTGTGAATAAAACAGGGAATGCATATATATTGCAATTAGGAGTACACCCGAACCTGTATACGATCATTAAATTGAATGAATCTGGTACAGACCTCGATGATTCCCTTATCTATTTTGCTAAGCTCCTCGGAAATAAGCAGCGAGGCAAATGATTTTCAACTTGATGACCAGGAAAATATATATTTTGCAGGAGTTGCCAATGGTGATATACTTCCTGTGACTCCGAATGCCTATCAATCATCATGCAGTAATATCCGATGCATTTATTGTGAAATTGAATAAAGATGCCTCCGAGGTTCTCTATGCTTCTTACCTCGGTGGATCTCAGGATGATCTGCAAAGCGGATATATATCGATGAGAAAGGGTGTATCTAATATATGGAAATACTACATCAGCGGATTTTCCAACTGTAAATGCTTATCAGTCAATCTACAGAGGTGAAGATGATCTCTTTCTTGCTAAATTTGATCCCTCAAAAGAAGGGGAAGCTTCCTTATTGTTCTCCACTTATCTTGGTGGCGAAAAATACGATGATGCATGGGACTTTGCCATCGATGTAAACCAGAAAATATATCTTACCGGTACGACCACATCAGACAGTTTCCCGGTTAAAGATGCACTGATAAGTTCACCCCTGGCATAATGTCAGCCTTTGTCGCGGTCTTTGGCATCGCTCCAGGATTCCATTAACCTGATCTACGATAAGGTGGTTATCCTCGGGCCACCGATCTTTACACCCCTGTTGCGGCCCAATACACAGCAGGTATTGCCACAGTATTCTCATTAAGTGAGCATGATACATTGGTTTTCAGTTTTCAGGGACGCAAGGACGGACGGCCGGGTGGGACTCAGGGTTACCAACACTTTAGTGGACCTGGAACCCCCGCTGATTCTGGATATGGAGGTCATCGACCCGGAACGGCCAGGTGATCCAAACATGGACCATTCACAATATCGGTGAAGGGAACCGCGGTGTTCAATTTGATGTGACCAAGGATGGCTACTATAAAGTAAGGGTCTGGGCAGAACCTACCGCAACAGGTCCTCCTTATCCTACTCCCTGCCTGCACCCTTCCAGATCCATCTGGCGGGCAATGTTGGATGGCCACAGCCCCTGCTTTTCCCCATCCCGGACACTATACCCCAGGGTATTCCCGATACCATCCGGGCAACCAGGCAGGATATCCTGATCAATGCACCTGCTCCACGGCCGCAATTATTGCGAGGCAGACTGGGCCAGACTCTATATCCCGTGGCTGCCAGAGGTATCCCAGACCTCCCTCTTCAAGTTTGTCAATATCTTCCAGGTCTCCGAACATGCTGTTGCGGTGCTGACTCCCTTTGACAGCATGGGAATTGAACAGGGACTGGCCCCGGTAAGGATGCTTGATCCAAACCCGATGCTTGATATTACCACCCCGACGGCACCTTTCCAAAATGTACCTCCAGTGTTTTCCAGGACAGTATCATTTCCCATTGGCGGATACGTAGCCGATTTTACACAGGTCCCGATTCCTGCAGCAGATCAATATTCCCGTCCAGTTGCGCCAGGCAGCCGCACTGGGCTAAGGCAGATGGTATATATGTCAGCCTGCCGGTGTGGATCCCACCATCTCCTCCAAACCCGGAGAATCCCGTAGTTAATCCAACACCTACCATTATCCTGGATATGGGATCCGGTCAGGAAATTGTAGATGGTGAGGGTAATGATTTCCAGATCATATCACCGGATGGAAATTACCGTGTGGCCGTCAGCAATACATTTTTTAAAAATACCTTCATACCCATAGGCGAAAATTTTCCGGGGACCAGGAATTCGATCTGCAGGGTACCTCCCTGAGATCAGCACGGTATGTAAGGATCATTGCAGATGGTACGGCTGACATCGATGCCGTGAGGGCACTTAATTATTTCTGTGATGAGATCAGAGACCAATATCGGTCCCATTGCAAAGGTCAGCCACATCACACTGACTGCCAGGAGGAGCAAAGCTCCTCAAACATCATTAGATCCCTTGATTGAACTGATCGGTCCGGATGGTGCCCTGAACGCTACAAATGAAAGTGGCTTCGGGGACGACCTTTCAAAAAACCTCAGTGATGCGGCATTGATCAATATGGAATTGAACGAGGAGGGTTTTTACCGCTACCTGGGAAGGGGCTACTATCAAAAACCCGATGAGGAATCGTTCGGATTCTTTTATACCCGTTATGAAAGTGCAGGCTCATATGACCAGCAAGAAATCAGCGTCAGCGAATTGGGAGAAACCGATCTCACTGCCCAGCGAAAAGTCAAAATTACCAAAAGGAGACAGCGGGATTCATATTTGTTCCGGGCTGCTCCCAATCAGATCATAAGCATTGCCGTATATTCATCAGATATAGATGTGATGCTGGAGTTGTATGATCCCGAAGAGTTCCTGATCGCTGCCAGTGACAATCATCCCGGCAGGGGGACAAATGCACTTATCTCAGTACGCCTGCCCGGTTACAGTTTTGTGGGCCAGGCTCCACTGCCCGACCTCAATACCTACCGTATCGTGGTGAGTGCCATTGATCGGATGGAAAATAAAAAATCCGGGCAGGCCAGCGGTGCCTATATCCGGAAACCTGCAACCGGCGAATATGAAATAAAGGTATTCACCAGTGATGAGTTGGTGGGTATCCATGACAGGAAGGATGATGGTTTTATACTGCATGACAATTATCCAAACCCGTTCAGCCAGCAAACAGCTATTAGTTATGAGCTGCCGGTAACAGCACATGTTGTGATGGAGATCTATGATCTTGGTGGCAGGCTGGTCATCCCGCTGGTCAATCAGACCCAGGCAGCCGGGAAGCATACCGTCCATTGGCATGGCAATGACAGGTCTGGACACCTGGTACCGGATGGTGTATATATCTACCGGATAAAGGCCGGGGATTTCTACCAGTCAAAAACAATGATGCTATACAGATAGATAAACCTTGAAATCATGAAAGGAATTTTACTGACAATTGTTTGGAATGTATTGTTAATTAACACATTGTATAGCGGTAATGTCGATACAACTACTGCCAGAATGATTGCCAGAAATTTTTATTTATCAAGGATATCGTTAAGCAATCAAACTCATCTAAAAAGCCTCTCAGTTCAAGATGTAAAATTACATTTGATTCACCAGGAATTTAATGCTTCGGACAATCCTGATGGTCTGAAATCTACATCTTCCCTGCCTCTATATTATGTTTTTAATGCTGCCAATGATAAAGGCTTTATCATTGTTTCAGCTGACGACAGGGTTTATCCTGTTCTAGGCTTATTCCTTTCATGGCAGGTACTCTACAGACAACCAGCCACCGGCATTTCGTGAATGGATGAAACATTATAAAGAGCAAATCCATTATGTAATAAGCAACAATCTTGAGATAAGTTCTACAAGTACAATACCCAATGCATGGACCAGATATGCAAGTGAAATCATTACTGAAACTGATTTAAGTATAAGTGCTGCAGGACCTTTACTGTCAACCATATGGGGTCAGGGCTGTTATTACAATAAATTCAGTCCTGAAGATGACCGTGGTCCCTGCAATAACGCCTGGGCAGGTTGTGTGGCTGTTGCCATGGGCCAGATTATGAAATACTGGAATGAACCTTCTGCCAGTAATGCCACAGCGGGATATGACGATCCCTTAAATTATGATGCTGAGGGGGATGAAATACCCGACTCGGATTATGGTCCCATCCCGGGTTTTGTCTCTACCCTTTACGACTGGGCCAATATGCCCGATTCTCTAACCTCACAAAGCACCGTTGTTCAGGTAGATGCTGTTGCTGAGTTGCTGAAACATTGTGGTAGTTGCCGTTGAAATGAATTATGGACCCTATGGTTCAAGGGCGACCCAAACGGCTGCCAGAAATGCTTTTAATAGCAGTTTCAATTATTCCCCTGCTGCACAAATTGTCAGGAGCAATGATTACACTGTTTCAGAATGGCAAAATTTATTGATCAATGAATTGGATCATGGTAGACCGATGTATTACAGGGGTGATGATGGAGAATCCGGACATGCTTTTGTATGTGATGGGTATAGGGGCTCCAATGAATTTCATTTTAACTGGGGTTATCGTGGTTCTTTTCAGGAAAACTATTTTTACCTGGATGATTTAACACCTGGCAGTCATAATTTCACTGAAGATCAAGCTGCCATTATTGGCATCTATCCCGATTATCTGACACCAGATCCCTGTGACAATGTAGTCACCATCGGCGGCTGTGGTGCAGGCTATATGCAGACCTATACAGGGCGGAGGTGCCGGTGTATGGGATTTAGCCGCTTGCGGTTATGAAACGCCGGGGATGGAGCAGGTTTACAGTTTTGTGGCAACTGAATCAGGCAATTATAGCATCACCGTTACTTCAGCGAGCGGGTATGTTGATTATTTCTGGCAGGCATCAGATTGTGGCGGATCAGGCTGGAATTGCATTGATCACATAAACAATGCCGGCCATTATGGACAGATGAACTGGACAGCTGGCACTACCTATTATATCCTTCTGGATGATCAAAACGCTTCGGAAGGCACCCACCAGTTCTATATCAATTGTGGCTCACCCGTACTGGCATATTACGGTCATGAGATCGATGATGATAATTCGACTAGTTCGGGAGACAATGACGGAAAGGCAGAGCCGGGAGAATCCATTGAACTGGCCGTAACCCTTTTTAATAGTGGCAGTGAAGCGGCCCATAATGTGACAGCTATTCTGTCCACCACGGATCCAGACATCACGATCACCGATGATACGCTAAACTTTGGGACCATAGCCGGGGGGACAGCAGACCGGAATACTGATTTTGATTTTGATGTATCCATTACCTGTCCTGAAAAGGATGTATTGTTTACCCTGGACATTATCGCTGATGAGGGCCACTGGACGGATGCGTTTCATGTACACATATTCGATACAATAGAGGTGGATCCATGTGATAATGTGGTGGCTGTCAGCGGATGTGGTGCAGGCTATACGCAGACCTTTGCAGGCGGAGGAACCGGTGTATGGGATATCAGCGATTGCGGTTTCAATACACCAGGGATAGAGCAGGTTTATAGTTTTGTGGCCCCTGAATCGGGCAATTATAGCATTACCGTTACTTCAGCGAGCGGGTATGTAGATTATTTCTGGCAGGCATCAGGTTGCGGTGAATCGGGCTGGACCTGTATTTTGGATATAGATAGCGCTGGTACCTTTGGATCAATGAATTGGACAGCTGGCACTACCTATTATATCCTCCTTGACGATGAGGACACCTCGACAGGCACCCACCAGTTCTATATCAATTGTGGCACTCCCGTTCTGGCATATTACAGTCATGAGATCGATGATGATAATTCGACGAGTTCGGGGGACGATGACGGAAAGGCAGAGCCGGGAGAATCCATTGAGCTGGCCGTTACCCTTTTTAACAGTGGGAGTGAAGCGGCCCACCACGTGACAGCTATTCTGTCCACCACAGATCCAGACATCACGATCACCGATGATACGCTGAACTTTGGGACCATAGCCGGAGGGGCTACCGACCGGAATACTGATTTTGATTTTGATGTATCCCATACCTGTCCTGAGAAGGATGTATTGTTCACCCTGGACATTATCGCTGATGAGGGTCACTGGACGGATACGTTTTATGTACACATATTCGATACAACAGTGTCTAATCCCTGTGACAATGTGATCACCATCAGCGGAAACGGTGCAGGCTATACGCAGACCTTTACAGGCGGAGGAACCGGTGTATGGGATATCACCAGTTGTAGTTATAATACACCGGGGATGGAGCAGGTTTATCGTTTTGTGGCCCCTGAATCAGGTGAATATAGCATTACGGTTACATCAGCGAGTGGATATGTAGATTATTTCTGGCGGGATTCAGGTTGTGGTGAATCAGGTTGGACATGCATTTCAGAGATAGCTTATCCCGGAACATACGGTGCCATGTCATGGATCACCGGTACCACCTATTATATCCTTCTGGATGATAAGGATACCTTAACAGGGACCCACAAGTTCCATATAAATTTAGGCGAACCCGTTCTGGAGTATTACAGTTACGAGATCGATGATGATAAGGAAAACGGGAGTTCAGGGGATGAGGATGGTCTGGCAGAGACCGGAGAGTCGATTGAGTTATCCGTAACCCTTTTGAACAGTGGAAGTGCAGCGGCCCATAATGTGACAGCTAACCTGTCAACCATGGACCCTGACATCACCATCACCGATCAAGATCTAAACTTTGGGACCATTGCCGGGGGGGCTACCGACCGTGTTGCTGATTTTGATTTTGATATTTCCATGACCTGTCCTGAGAAATTCGTATTATTCAACCTGGACATTACTGCTGATGAAGGTGACTGGACATCTTCGTTTTATATACACATTTACGATACGACCATGGATCCCTGTGACAGTGTTATCGCCATCTACGGATGTGGTGAAAGTCATACACAGACCTTTACAGGAGCAGGTGCCGGTGTATGGGATGTAAGCGTTTGCGGTTTCAGTACCCCGGGGATTGAACAGGTATATAGTTTTATTGCTCCCGAGTCAGGTGAATATAGCATTGATGTTACAAGCGCGAGTGGTTCTGTAGACTATTTCTGGCAGGTATCCAGATGCCGTGAATCAGGTTGGGAATGCATTGCGAGCATTAGCAATGCCGGCCAGTATGGATCCATGAATTGGACAAGGGGCAAAACCTATTATATCCTTCTCGACAATCAGAATTCCACGCAAAGCACCCATGAATTTAGTATTAATTGCCAAGGTGTTGGCATAAGCGATAACAAACTTTCTGCCAATCATTTATCCATTTATCCAAATCCCGCACAAGACCATTTAAATATATCGACATCGATTGATTTAAAGGGTGAATTAATGATCACAGTTACGGATGTTATGGGATTGAAAGTATATGCTGGCAGCATTGAAGGATTAAATACAAAAGAAGATTATACATTAAATATATCATCTTTTGAAAATGGAGTTTACTTTATTCGAGTACAGAGTAAGGAATTAAATAAGATACACCGATTTGTAAAATACTAGGCTCTAAGTCTAAGAGGTCCAAATCCACGAATATTTAATAAAGGTCAAAAAGATAAGCAACTGTCTGTCAAAGATTTATACATCTACCCGAACCCTGCGGAAGACGGGTTAAGCATATCGCTTCCGAATGATCAGAAAGGTGAAGTATTGATCACCATTACAGATGTTATGGGAGTGACGGTCTTTGCAGGCAGTATGGAAGGGTTACCTGCAAAGGAAGATCATGCATTAAACATATCATCTTTGGAAAGGGGGATTTACTTTATCCGGTTGCAAGGCAAAGAGTTTGATAAGATACTTCGATTTGTAAAATATTGATGGTTGTGATGATTTTGAAGTAGCCTCCGGGATTGTCTAATAAAGATCTATGAATTCATACCCGTCTCCCGAACAATCAAGGAAACGGATGAAATCCTTAAAACTGATCACGATGCTGACCATGCTTGCACTGGTACTGCTGGCCTCATATGGACTTAAGTTTGTCAGGCTGGGAAAGATGGAGCGCTATACACATGCCATTGCAGGTGCAACCATTTTACTCAGCGGGATAGCCATCCTGTTCCTGGGACTTTAAGGACAGCTTTCCCGGTCTGATATTTAATTCATCATTATTTACCAGTTCGGATTAATTTATTAACTTACAAGTAAGAACATTTACTTCTCCCACGCCATTGCATTAATTGGAAATGCCTTCGCAGCTTGAAAGCGGTGATTCCAAACAAAGGTTTTATACTTTCATCTCATCCTGATTTCATAGGTTAAGGTATCATTATAAATCTGGGATCCCATGAAAAAGTTGTATCTTATTATTCTCTGTAATGTACTGCTGGTAAGTGTAATATATGGTGAAAAAGTGGATGCGCCAACGGCCAAAAAAAGTAGCCATAAGTTTTTATGTGTCCAGGATGGACGATCGGCTGGCACTAAAGAGTACCTTGATCCGGGAAGCAGATCTGAAGCTGGTTCACGAGGAGTTTGATAACTCAGATGATGCTGATCGATAAAATACGAATCATCCATGCCTCTCTATTACGTTTTCAATGTTGAGGAAAACAGAGGCTTCATCATTGTTTCTGCCGATGACAGGGTTTATCCTGTCCTGGGTTATACTTTTCATGGCAGATACTCAGAAGATGACCAGCCTCCGGCGTTTCGACATTGGATGAATGGATACAAAGAACAGATCAAACATATCATCAGGAATGATCTCATGTCAGATCCCTCAAGTAGGATTCCATCTGAATGGTCCAGGTATTCAGGCGGAACCATGATCGGAACGGATGCTGGTATTAGCGAAGTAGAACCAATGCTGACGACCATATGGGGACAGGGTTGTCCGTTTAACGCACAATGTCCGGAAGATGACCGTGGTCCGTGTGACCGGGCCTTGACAGGTTGTACGGCTGTTGCCATGGCCCAGATCATGAAGTACTGGAACGAGCCTTCTGCCTGTCAGCCGATACCTGGATATACCGATCCGGTGAACTATGTTGCCGAAGGATATCCCATACCCGGTTCAGATTATGGTCCAATCCCTGACATTAATCCTACGGTTTATGACTGGGCCGGCATGCCTGATTCACTTACGGATCAGAGCACCCCCGATCAGGTAGAAGCGGTTGCCAGTTTAATTTACCAATGCGCAGTTGCTATCAAAACAAACTTTGGACCCAGCTATTCACGAGGAAACGTATATGCCGCCAGGGATGCATTTGACAGCATTTTTAATTATTCCCATGCCGTCCAACTGATACCGAGGTATAATTTCTCTGCATCCGGGTGGCAGCAGATTATAAAGAATGAATTGGATCAGGGCAGGCCAGTGTTTTATACGGGAGCCCATAATTCTTCCGGGCATGCATTTGTCTGTGATGGCTATAAAGGCTCATATGAATTTCATTTCAACTGGGGATGGACGGGTTCGTACCATGAAAACTATTTCTACCTGGATGATTTAACACCGGGTTCGAATAATTACTCCGAGCAGCAGCATGCAATCATTGGTATCTATCCTGATTATTTAACACCGGATCCCTGTGATGATGTGATCCCCATCAGCGGCTGTGGTGCAGGTCATGTGCAGACCTATACGGGTGGATACAGCGGCGTTTTTGAAATAAGCAGTTGTGGTCAGGAAACACCAGGGATGGAGCAGATTTATCGTTTTGTTCCTCCCATTACTGGTAATTATGGTATAACCGTTATTTCAGCCAATGGATATGTTAATTATGCCTGGCGTGCTTCAAGCTGTGGAGAGGCTGATTGGAATTGCATCGCCAGCACAAAACGTTCCGGCACTTATGGATCAATGAACTGGACAGCCGATTCCACCTATTATATCCTGCTGGATGATGAGAATGCTCAGACAGGCACCCATCAGTTCTATATCAATAATGGTGAACCCGTACTTGAATATTATGATCACGTGATCGATGATGATACTTCAACAAGTTCGGAGACAATGATGGATTGGCAGAACCGGGAGAGTCGGTAGAGTTACCTGTTACCCTGTATAACAGTGGAATAGCACTAGCAAATAATGTAACCGCCATACTCACCACCAGGGATACTGACATTATAATTACCGATAGTGTAGTGAACTTCGGAGCCATTGGTGCGGGATACATAAAGGAGGTGGCTGATTTTGATTTTAATGTATCTGTAAACAGTTCCGTGAAGGATGTATTGTTTCAACTGGACATTGCTTCCGATGAAGGCAATTGGTCTGATTCGTTTTATGTGCATATCTACCCTGCCACCGATATGAGTCCCTGCGACCATGTTGTGGATATCAATGGTTGCGGTACTGATTACATAAACACCTTCACAGGCGGGGCAAATGGGGTTTGGAATTTGTCCAGTTGTGGTTACAAGACTCCGGGGATGGAGCAGGTATACCGTTTTGTGGCACCTGCTTCGGATACGTATAGCATCGAGGTTAATTCAGCCATTGGAACGGTTGATTATTCCTGGCAGGCATCAGCCTGTGCAGACACTGGTTGGAATTGTATCATGGATATAAATCGTTGGGGTACCTATGGCTCGATGAACTGGATAGCCGATTCCACCTATTATTTTCTGCTGGATGATGAGAACAACCTGGAAGGCAACCATCTGTTCTATATCAATTGTGGTATGCCTGCTATTGAATATTCAGGCCATGAGGTTGATGATGACTATGTAACCAGTGCGGGTGATAATGACAGAAAAGCAGAATCCGGTGAGTCCGTTGAGATAACAGTCATCCTGTTCAATAGTGGATATGCGGCAGCTCATAATGTAAAGGCCATGCTTTCTACTGAAGATACAGCAGGCATTACCATTACAGATGATCAGGTGAATTACGGGATCATCGATGCCAGAAGGTACGACACGGTTGCCGATTTTAATATTGATATCTCCGTAAACGCTCCTGCCAGGGATGTACTCTTCAATCTGGAGATTTCTTCCGATGAGGGCAACTGGTCAGATACATTTTATCTGCATATAGATGAAACCTTAGAGGAGAATCCATGTGATAATATCATTCCCATTCATGGATGTGGTGCAGGCTATATCCAAACATATGAAAACAAGTCCCATGGCGTGTGGAATACTACCAGCTGTGGCTATTATGCGGGAGGATCGGAGCAGGTATATAGTTTTGTGGCACCTGCCTCAGGCACTTACAGCATAGAAGTTACTTCAGCGGAGGGAAGGGTAGATTATTTCTGGAAGACCTCCGATTGTAGGGAAGCTGGCTGGCACTGTATTAAGAATATAGGTCGTGCTGGCCTATACGGCATGATGGACTGGACTGCCGATTCTACCTATTATATCCTGCTGGATGCAAGGGATACTTCGAATGGCCCCCATTCATTCAGTATTTACCATCATGCTGTCGGTATCAGGGATGTAGAATTTCCGGACAGGGCAATATACATCCATCCAAATCCTGCGCATGACTTCCTAAACATATCGTCACCGGAGGATTTGGAAGATGAGTTAGCAGTCACTGTCATCAATGTTATAGGAATGAAAATGTACGCAAGGAACATTGATAAGATTAATGGCAGATGAAGACCATCAGCTGAACATATCATTCCTGGAAAATGGTGTATACTTTATTCGGATACAGCATGAGAAATTCAACAAGACACTGCGCTTTGTAAAGTATTAACCGGATTACGGTGGTAATGTTCAATACAGATCGATGAATTCATAGCCGTTCCCGGTCCAGTCAAGGAAACGGATGAAATCCTTAAAAGATGATCACAATGGTGGCTGTATTGATGTTGGGGTGGAAACTCAGCCTCCCGGCTTTTTTCAGGTTGGCATCGATGAAGAGGTAGACATGGTTTGCTGTATCATTGATCAAACCGAAAGGGTGTCACCGACCCGGGTGTGAGTCCCAGGTGATCCGCCAGCCTCCTGTCCGAGGCCAGGCTGAGCTTGCCCTGCTTCAGCATCTGTTCAAGGTCACGAATGGCCAGCTTATTGGTATGTTCCAGGATGACCAGGTAATGCCGGTTGCCTTTGTGGTTCCTGAAAAAGAGGTTTTTGCAATGGCTTGCATCTATCCCTGCCCAGTGTTCCAGGGCCGATTCGACGGTTGGAACAGGGGGGTGTTCATGGTACTCGAAGACAATTTCAAGGTCTTCCAGTGTTTGGTATAAGTTTGGATCTCCGTTCATGCTTGTTACTGTTCAAAGAACAGGTCTTCCTTCAACCTGTTGATCCTTTCCCTGACATGCTGTTCCAGGGCTGTGGATGTGCCTTCTTCAGCATTGAACAACTGCTGGTCGGTGCTGCCCCCGGAAAGGTATTTTTCATAATATTCAATGGCCTTTTTTTTCTGGTTAAGGTTCCTGTCATATGCCTGGCCGATCTTGAAATAAATGGTATTGTCAGCAGGATCGCATTCCAGGGCCATGTCATAAGCTTCGAAGGCTTCATCAAATCGGTGCAGGACCTTGAAAAGCTCTGCGAGTTGAATGTATACATCTTTTAATTTATCCGGATCCGGCTGCCGCAGTTCTATGGATTTTTTAAAATAACCGACAGCCTCCTCTTCGAACTTGCTCCACCGGCAGGCATTTCCCAGGAAGAATGCTGTTTCGGCATCCATGCTATCCAGCCTGAAAGCTTCCATAAGCGTTATCCGGGACTGTTCAAACAGCTTTTCCTCATGGTAGCTCATGCCCAGGTATTTGTTGGTGAATGCAGACAGGGAATCCTGCAGCCATGCTTTTTCCAGATCCGTGATCGCCTGGCCATTCAGCCCAAAATGTAAAAAAAGATAACCCCTTAGCATTAACAGGTCCAGGTTGGCGGAATCATAAAACAATCCCGTGCTTACCCGGTTGATGGCTGTGGCCAGGTCCTGTTTGCGAAAATGAAGGTTGCCCAGCCGGTGAGCCAGGAAGACATCTTTCTGGTTCAGTGAAAAGGCATATTCGTAATAATATATGGCCGAATCCAACTGGTTCATGTCAAGGAAATTCTTCCCGGCCTGTTTGGCATAATAATAATTCAGGCTGTCTTTTTCGAGCAGGCCCTTATAGATGGCCAGGCTTTTTGCATATTCCTTCCGGATGGAATAGAGGTTGGCCAGCTCTGCGAGATACTGGTCATTGGACGGGAATTCAGCAGTAATGGCTTCGTATATCTCAATGGTTTCAAGGATCCTGCCAAGTTTTGCCAGTACACGCCCCATGGATACCCTGAAAGATAGTTGGGTGCTGTCCATTTGAAAAGCCCGGTAATAATATTGGTAGGCGCTGTCGTAGTTGAACCGGGACTCATACGCACGGCCTCTGAAGAAATATACCTGGTCCTTCAGTGAATCAGCAACTTCCATGGTATCACTAACCTGGAGAAGTTCTTCGAACCGGTCATCCAGCAGCAGTAGCTTAAGGCGGAGTACAGGTTCTTCAGGCTGGCCAAAAGTGCTGAAGAGGCTTGAGCCAAGCAGGAAAAAAGTTAATATATATTTCATCGTGAAGTCAAATGGCTCCATGAAATTACAATTTTCCTTTGATAAGTACCTAAATAAATGAATGATATCATGTTTTACTATGTATCATTTGACTTATCTTCATTTTCATAACAATAAACTGAAATTACCATGAAAAAGGCATTTCCTGTTTTCCTGCTTATTCTTGTTTGTATTTTTTCATTAACCGACCTTCAGGCCCAGACCAGGCTGTTAAGAAATCCGGATATCAGTGATCAGCATATTGTTTTTGAATATGCCGGCGATATCTGGATATGTAAGACAGATGGTACAAACCCAAGGAGACTGACGACCTTCCAGGGAATGGAAACCGGTCCTTTTTTCTCACCTGACGGCAGGCAGATCTGTTTCACGGCAGAATATGATGGCAACAGGGATGTATATGTTACTACTCTTGAGGGAGGCAATCCCCAGAGGCTGACATGGCATCCTGGAACAGACCTGGCAAAAGGCTGGACTCCGGATGGGAAAGTTTTGTTTGCCTCTGGCCGGACCAATGTCCCGACTGCCAGACCGGAAGAGTTCTGGACGGTTGACCCGGCCGGTGGATTTCCTGAAAGGCTGATCTTTCCAAGGGTTGCCAACGGACAGTTCGATGCAGATGCAAGCCACTTTGCCTACCAGATGAACCTCCCCTGGGAATCAGAATTCAGGCATTACAGGGGAGGTCAGAATAACCCGATCTGGATCATGGACATGGCTACCCATGAGATAGAGAAAGTCCCATGGGATGGCAGTATTGACCAGAAACCGGTTTGGATAGAGGATGCCGTTTATTTCCTTTCTGACCGGGATACGGTATCCAATATCTGGTCCTATAATATTTCCACCGGTCAACTCGACCAAAGGACTTTTTTTACTGATTTTGACACCAAGAATGTTCAGGCCGGGGCAGGAAAACTCATCATCGAGAACGGGGGATACCTTTACACGCTTGATCCCGGATCGAATAAGATGGAAAAGGTTGAAATAACGATATCTGGAGACCTGCCCTGGGCACGAACCCAGTGGGTGGATGTCAGCAAGAATATCATGTCATCCTTTTTGAGTCCCACAGGCAAAAGAGCCCTGTTCTCAGCCCGGGGTGATATTTTTACCGTTCCCGCCAAGCATGGTGATGTCCGCAACCTGACCAGCAGCAATGGAGTGGCTGACCGCAGCCCTGCCTGGTCCCCCGACGGCAAATACATTTCATGGTTCTCGGATGAAAGCGGGGAATACCAGTTGTTTTACAGCGACCAGTACGGGCAGGATCTGAAAAAGATCCCGCTCAGGGGTGTCCATATGTATGAAAGCCCGGTTTGGTCACCAGATTCTAAATACATCAGTTTCGTGGATACTGACAGGTACCTGTGGTTGCTGGAAGTAAGTTCCGGGACCCTGACAGAGGTGGCCAATGAAGGATTTGATCACCCGGAACGGACCATCTATCCCGCCTGGTCAACTGATTCCAGGTGGATCGCCTATGTGGCCAGGCTGAAGAGTGAGTACAATGCCGTATTTGTATATTCCGTCGACCAGAAGAAATCTTTTCAGGTTAGCGATGGGATGTCTGACTGTATTTCACCTGCCTGGGACAGGAGCGGAAAGTATCTATATTTCCTGGCCAGCACCAATTATGGATTAAACGTGGCATGGCTGGATATGACATCCGTGGAGAGACCACTTGAATACGGCGTATACATGGCTGTTCTTTCTGCCGAAGAAGCTTCCCCTCTGGCGCCAAAAAGCGACGACGAAGCCATAAAAAAGGAGGAAGAGGAGGATGGCAAGGAAGATGGCAGCAATAAGGGCAAAAAGGATAATAAGGAAGAAGAGACTGAAGAGGATTCCCTGTCTGTCAAAATTGATTTTGAGGACCTGGACCAGCGGATCATTGCCCTTGATATCCCCGTAAAAGCCTACAGGGACCTGAAGTCCGGGGACAAGGGGAAGATATATCTTGCAGAACTGGATCTGCAGGCCTCCTTCAATGCAGGTTATCTGCTGCAGGAGTATAACCTGAAGGAGAGAGAACTGAAGCTTGTAAGAAAGGGTATACAGAGCCATACGCTTTCCAGCGATGGAAAGAAAATATTATACCGGGCAGGTGGCAGCTGGTTTATCGAGGATGTTAAAGCGGGACTGAAAGGAGAGGGTGCACTGGCGCTTGGGAACATGAAGATAAATGTTGATCTCAAACTCGAATGGAAGCAGATATTCAGGGAAGCCATACGTTTCCAGCGGGATTTCTTATACGTGGAGAATATCCATGGCCTCGATCTGGAAAAAATCGAGGCGACCTATGCACCCTGGGTGGAACATGTGAACCACCGGGCAGACCTGACCTACATCCTGGATATCATTGGCGGGGAAGCGGCCATCGGCCATTCCTTTACAGGTGGTGGCGTTTATCCTGCCGTGAAACGTGTTCCTGTAGGATTACTGGGAACAGACTATGCCATTTCCGACAGTTTATACAGGATAAAAAAGATCTACCGCGGCGAAAACTGGAACCCAGGGTTGAAGTCCCCGCTCAGCGGACCAGGAATAGACATCAGGGAAGGTGAATTCCTGCTTTCGGTAAACGGACAAAGGCTTACCATCGAAGTGAATATTTACAGCCTTTTTGACCAGACAGCGGGCAAGCAGACCGTACTCCGGGTCAATGAAAAGTCCCTCAATGGAAGGATCCAGGGAGGTGACTGTCGTTCCTGTGAGCAATGAATCATCTTTGAGGCAAAGGGAATGGATGGAAGCCAACCGGAAAAAAGTTGATTCACTTTCCGGCGGCAAACTGGCCTATGTCTGGCTCCCCAACACCGGTGGCGGGGGATATGCGAATTTCAACCGTTATTATTTTGCCCAGAAGTATAAATCGGGCGCCATCATTGATGAGCGATTTAATGGCGGGGGACTGGTAGCGGATTATATCATTGATCTGCTGGACAGGGAACTGGTAGGTTACTTCAATAACTCCGTCGGAGATAAACAACCTTTCACCAGTCCGGGTGCAGGCCTTTTCGGTCCCAAAGTAATGATCGTAAACGAAACAGCCGGATCCGGCGGGGATTATCTTCCCTACAGTTTCCAGAAGAAAAAGATCGGCCCGCTGGTAGGCACCAAGACCTGGGGAGGACTGGTAGGCTGGGGTGGTGCTCCGCCACTCGTAGACGGGGGGTATATGGGGGCTCCCAGATGGGGATTCTTCAATGCTGACGGTGAGTGGGATGTCGAGAACATTGGCGTCACACCTGATGTGCTCGTGGAGCAGGTCCCAAAGCTAGTGATCGAAGGTCATGATCCCCAGCTGGAAAAAGCCATTGAAATTGCCCTGGAAATGTTGAAGACAGAGGGTGTGGAACTAAAACCGCAGCCACCCGATCCTGTCAGGGTACAGTATAAAAAAGGCAGGTGACCGGGTTATTGCAATTCCCCTGAGAGATCCGGATCGGCTCCATCCTGTATCCCCTTGATGGTGACGGGGTAGATCCTGTTCTTTTCAGCCTGGTCCGAGGGAAAGCTGATGGGGACATAATGTTCCCCGTATCCTCGTGCCATGCCGCCGATGGTTTTTTCAACCAGTACCTCTTCCCTGGTCCCGATCAGTGAAGAGCGGTACCGCCTTTTATTTTCTTCACTGAGTTTCCGGACGATCTCGCTCCTTTCCGTTTTGATCTTCTCCGGTATCTGTCCGGGCATACGATCGGCACGGGTGCCTTTGCGCCTGGAATACTTGAAGGTGTGAATATGGCTGAATCCAATGTCATTGATGACCTTGCATGTGGACTGAAAATCTGCATCTGTCTCACCCGGGAAGCCGACGATGATATCCGTACTCAGGTTGAAATCAGGGTATCTGTCCCTGATCTTACTGACGATGGACCGGAACTCTGAGAGGGTATACATCCTTCTCATCCTGAGCAATACCGGATCGGATCCGCTCTGCAGGCAGAGGTGAAGATGGGGCATCAGTTTTGGATGCTGGAAGAGTTCTATGAAGGGTTCCCCGTACCCGTCGGGTTCAATAGAGGAGATCCTTACCCGGAAATTACCCGGGATATCGAGGATCTTTTCTATCAGGGATTCGAAATTGGTGCCGTCGTATTCGTAACGTCCGATATTGACCCCGGTGAGTACAATTTCCCTGTATCCGAATTCCAGTACTTTCAGGATATTCTCACGGATCTTCTCAAATGGCCGGCTGATGGCCCGTCCCCTTACAAATGGTACAATGCAGAAGGTGCAGAAATTATCACAGCCATCCTGTATCTTGACCAGGCTGCGGGTATGGAAACTCTTATCAGCCGGTTTGAAACCGAATACATCAGGGTCCAGGCTGTTCGGATGCAGTATCTCTCCCTCATAATGCGCCTGCACCATGGGGAAGATGGACGTTTTCCTGTTATTCTCGACAAAATAAGTAGAGGTATCCCGGTTTTCAAGGGCCTCCTTCTGGCTGTTCACCATACAGCCTGTAACCACCACCAGGGCATCCCCCGGTTTACGGCTGGCATGGTTTATCAGGTTCCTTGATTTCTTATCACTCTGGTTGGTAACCGTGCAGGTATTTATCACATAAACATCGGCCCTGTCCTCAAAATCAACAAGCCTGTATCCGGCATTATGGAATTCAGATGCCAGGGAATCCGTTTCAAACTGGTTCAGCCGGCACCCCAGGGTTTTAAATGCAATCTTCCTGCTCATGATTCATTTAGTTCTTCGATAATGGCCAGCTTTTCACCTTCGAGCGAGAAGTCTGCAGCTGAATTGATCTGCAGATCTGTGAACTGGCCTATCAGGGATGGGTCTTCAGCCCGGAACCGAACGATCAGTTTTCCTTCAGTCAGCCCTCTCAGATACCCTTCTTTTCTGTCATGGCCGGTGACCAGGACGCGTAATTGCCTGCCGATGAGGTTACGGTTGTAAATGCGGTTATATTTGACCAGTTCATCGGTCAGGACCTGAAGCCGCTCTTTTTTTACATCCCGTGGTATATCGTCTTCCCACCGGCTGCTTGTGGCTCCCGGCCTTGGAGAGTACATGGCGATATAGGCCATGTTGAACCTGAATTCCTCCATGATCTTCCGGGTATTCTCGAATTGCTGAATCTGTCTCCCCTGTAAATCCAACGATAATATCTGTAAACAGGGTTGCAGCGGGCAGTTTCTTCCGGATGGTCTGTATGATATTCCGGTACCTGTCCATATTATGGTTCCTGTTCATCCTGATCAGCACCTGTCATCTCCTGATTGTACCGGCAGGTGTACCTGTTTTGCCAGGCAGTGAAAACGGGCCATTACATCAATGACATCTGCTGACATATCCCGCGGATGCGGTGAAGTAAAATAAACCCAGAAATCCTTTCCTGAAAGCTCACCAAATTCACCGATCTTCTCAAGCAGTTTATGGAAGGGAATTTCATCTCCCCGCTTGTCCAGTCCATAAGAGTTAACATTCTGTCCCAGCAGGGTGATGGATTTATACCCCCTGTCCACCAGTTCACGGAGTTCATTCAAGATCTCAGCGGAGGACCTGGAAACTTCACGTCCGCGGGTATACGGGACGGCACAAAAAGTACAGAACTTATCACAGCCGTTCTGTATGGGGATAAATGCCTCAAAACCGGAAGAGTAATGAGGGGTGACCTTCCAGAAATGCCTGATCTCTGTCGGATCCTTCACGGGTTTCAGGGGGATGCGCCTGGATATACTTTCTCGGCATCAGGAGAAGATTTTGGGTGATTCTGTAGTTTTCCGTTGTCGTTCACGATGGTGATACTGCAGTGATGCCGGTGTGACAATGCCATATTGCCTGACCATGGCATCAAGTTCCGGCAGTTCATCCATCGTAAAGACCAGGTCGAAAAGCTTCAGGAATTTCTCTTTGTCAGCAGGGAGCATACATCCTGACACAAATGTGATCAGGTTCCTGTCTTTCTTCCACCGGTTCCATTTGCTGATCCTGGAATATACCTTGTCTATGGATTTTTGTCTGACCGAACATGCCAGAACACCCAGCATATTGGCATCATCCTCCCTGTCTGTCCAGATATACCCCATCCCTTCGATAACCGTACGGGTCCGCTCACTATCAGATTTGTTCATCTGACATCCCAGGGTGACCAGGTGATATTTCATAGGCTATCGATTAAAAATAAACCTCAGCATGGATCCGGTCCGAATCAATCTCCAGATCTTTCAGTATGTCATATACCTCATGGATCATCTGGCTGTTACCGCAGAGGTAATAATCTGCGTCAGTTTTGACTGGCTGGGTCATTAAGAAATCTGTTACCCGCCCCTGGTAATCTCCCCGGTTATCACGTGAAGTGCAGAGTATATATCTTTCAGGGTTATAGACTTCGAACTCATAGGCTTCATCACCATATTTCACTCCATGGACAAGCTTGTAGTTCAGTCCCTCGTAACTCTTGATATAACTGTGAAAAGGTGCGATCCCTGTACCGCTGGCAATAAATATGAGTTCCTTGCCGGATCTGCTCGCCTCATCCAGGGTGAAAAAACCGAATGGGCCGTCCATCTCGGCATGTGCCCCGGGCTGCAGCAGCTTCAGTTGTTTTGAAACAATGCCCTCATCTATTTCCTTGACCAGGACTTCAATATATTCTTCTTCAGTTCCGCTGTAGATGGAATATTCTCTTTTATCCGTATTCCCGGGTAATCCGAGAGAAATATACTGTCCGGCTTCAAAGTCCATTCCGTCACGTTCAATCCTGATCACATAGGTCGAGTTCGTAAGATGACGCGTGTTCAGGACACGTACTATGCTGTTCTTTGTTTTTACGATTGCCATTTGCATTGCTATGGGTGATACCTAAAGCTTTAACCTTTAAAGGAGTGCAAATTACGGTAAAATTCAGTTAATTTTCAAATAGCCTGGATAAAAAAGACGTAAAGGTCTTATTCTTTGGAGAGATTTGCCAGGAAGTCTTCCTCCGTGATCCTTTCTCTGATAAAACCCAGGGCCAGGGAGAGGTTTTGTTCGGCGCGTGGATGAAAGCTTCTCCAGGAACTCCCATTCATATCCCCTGATCTGGAGCAGGTAGGTTTCAGGGTGTTTCTGATAGAGCTTGATGCACAGTGCCAGAATAAATGCCGGGGAGGCAGCATGCATGGTGAATTCTGACCTGCCTTCCGAGGGTTCTACTATCCCCAGATGGAAATCATCAATATCTTCAATAGAAGCATCAACGAATACTACAATATCCTTGTCCTTAATGTTATCAGCATCCTCGATATTGAGCTGGTAATTGCTTTCTGTTGTAACATGGTCAAAGCCATTTGCCAGGAGCCAGGGATCCAGTTCTTCTATAAGCCGGTTACCCAGGCCATCATCCTGACGGCCCGGGTTTCCGAATGCATATATAAGTATGCGTTTTTTAGAGGGCAAGACTATTTCCGCTTATAATCGATCAATTCATTGTCTGCATTGTACAGCGATATCTCCAGTGGCATCTGTCCGAATGCATGTGTGGCACAACTCAGGCAGGGATCATATGCCCTGATGCTTACCTCTACAGCATTCATCATGGGTTCGGTGATCTCTGTCTGACCTGACATCCAGCTTTTTGCAACCTGTTCAACAGCGTTGTTCATGGGCTGGTTATTATTGGTTGTTGATACGATGAGGTTGGCCATGCTGATCTGGTCCTTGCCATTGATCTCATAATGGTGGAAGAGTGTTCCACGGGGCGCTTCTATCAGTCCCACACCTTCATTCACCTTCTGTCCCTTGGTGACCAGTTCGCCAGAAACAATATCCGGATCATTCAACAGTTCCTTCATCATTTCAGCGGAATGCAGTATCTCGATCAGGCGGGCCCAGTGCATGTGCATGGACATGTTATTGGGTTTGCCATTGGTATATGCCTTATAGATCTCAAATTCCTTCTGTGCCAGCGGGGTAGGGATGAAATCAGCCGTATTCAGCCTGGCCAGGGGTCCCACGGTATACCATCCGTCCTGTTTACCATATTCCTTCAGGTAAGGGAATTTCATATAGCTCCAGGAACGTACTTCCTCATCAATATAATCGAGGTAGTTCTGGTAATCCACATCATGAAGGATCTTGTTCCCTTCTGTGTCAACGGCACGCAGTACGCCATGATAGAGGTCCATGGCACCATCCTTGCGCACCAGGCTGAGGTGGTTGGAAGGGAAGACTGCATAATTGTCGATGAAATCCTTGTTGGCCTTATGGTAATCCTTGAACCAGTCCACTGCTGCCTGTGACCATTCAATCATCTTATCTACATTCAGTGGATCGGCGCCTTTCAGGAATTCATCCCGCTCGGCTTCTGAGAGGTGTTTGTTAATACCGCCGGGAATGGCTCCGGTTCCATGGATCTTCTTGCCTGCAGTGGCCCTGATGATCTCCTGTCCGAATTTCCGCATCATCACACCCTGCACGGCCAGTTCCTTGTTGTTAAGGGCCAGTCCGATTACATTCCTGATGGCCGGATCCCCGTCAATCCCAAAAACCATGTCCGGAGCTGCCAGGTGGAAGAAATGCAGGGAATGTGACTGGAACATCTGTCCATAATGCATCAGCCTGCTCATCTTTTCTCCGGTCGGGGTCAGTCCGTCACCCGTGCCTGCACCGACGATGACATCCAGTGCCTTGGCCGCTGCGAGGTGGTGGGAAACAGGGCAGATCCCACAGAGCCGCTGCACCAGTACCGGCATTTCCCAGTAGGGCCGTCCCTGGACAAATCGTTCAAATCCCCTGAATTCAACTATATGCAGCCTGGTTTGTGTGACATGTCCCTGCGTCATCCAGGTGGATGGTTACCTTGCCGTGTCCTTCAACCCGGGTAACCGGTTCTATTGTTATTTTACGTCCCATTTTATATATTTTAATCAAATTTTATTACTTCATATGGCAGGTTTAATTCGGTTCCCTTCAACAGGGCTACCAGGGTTTCCCAGATCAGGTCGGCCCTTGGCGGGCAACCCGGGAGATAATAGTCAATTTTGACGATCTCCTGGCAGGGATATACCTTGTCAAGCAACATGGGCAGCTCCGGATCATTCGGGATGATATGCTCTGTATTGGCCGTTACCGACGGTCCCGTCAGATAGGCCTCCCGCAGGCATTCCTTGATGGGGATGCCGTTACGCATGGCGGGCAATCCACCCATGATGGCACATTCCCCAACGGAAACAAGGATGTTGCAATGTTTCCTGAAATCTTTCAGCACATGGACATTTTCACTGTTACAGCAACCTCCTTCAATAAGTCCGACATCGCATTGCTTGGTAAATGTTTTGATATCATCGATAGGTGATTTGTTGAATTCGACGAGTTCAATCAGATCCAGGATTCTCTCATCAATATCCAGGATGGACATATGGCATCCGAAGCATCCTGCCAGTGATGTTGTAGCTACTACTGCTTTGCTCATTATTTTATCTCTTTATTTATTTGTTTTCAATATCACTGCCGATGGGGGCATTATCATATTTCCTTTCGCCAATGGGCGTATCCCAACCCTTTTCCCTGACGAGGATGGAGCCAACGGGACAGATGTCCATGGCTTCCTGGGCTTTTTCATCGGTCATTTCGGCAGCCAGTTTGCGGATCGACGACGACCATTGAATCCTTGCCTCGGTTCTTATAGGCGAAATAGCTTTTGCCATCCTCATCCTTAATTCCGCGGATACATCTTTTACAGAGTATACAGCGGTTCTGTTCCTTGATGATCTTGGGGTGGGAAGCATCAATCTCTTTTTGCGGGAAGGCAAAAGGGAACCGGGGTGCCATCATTTTATAGCGATAAGCCAGGGCCTGCAGTTCGCAATTGCCGCTTTTTTCACAGGCCGGGCAAAAATGGTTGCCGGATACGAAGAGCAATTCAATGATCTGACTTGCGCATCTCATTCAATTCTTCCGTATGGTTTTCGATATTCATCCCGTCATGGACAGGGGATGTGCAGGCGGTGGTGAACCGGCCATTGATCTTTACGGTGCAGATCCTGCATGAACCTTTCGGTTTCAGTCCTTCATAGTTACAGAGTGTCGGGATATATACCCCGTTTTCTTTGGCAGCATCGACAAGGTATTTGCCTTCTTCTGACTGGCATTCTTTGCCGTCGATGTTGAATTTGATTGTTTTAGACATATGAATTGGATATTTTCTTGATTATAAAATGATTTCACGGCTGGCCGCTTCACAGGATTCTCTGACAGATTCTGCCAGGTTGAAACCGGTTTCAAATTCACGGTCCCTCAACACGCGTTTCTCATACAGGTGCCTGAAATTCATGATACTGGTAACGATAGGATTAGCGGCCGTATGGCCCAGTCCGCATCTGGAGATTTCAGCACCTTGCTCCACTCGACCAGGTCGTCAATATCCTGCACAACTCCGTGTCCGTCAAGGATCTTCAGTAATTTGTCTTTTAACAGAGCCGGTACATTCCGGCAGGTGGAGCAGGAGCCGCAGGATTCTTCAATGAAGAATTCCATATAATTCAGGACGACTTCCCTCAGCAGGTCCCTTGATTCACTGAAAATAACAAGTGCACCACCGGTACCCAGGTCTTCATATCCAAGGTGTCTCGGCATTTGGTTGGGACCGATCAGCGTACCTGATGGTCCGCCAACCTGTACTGCCTGAACATTTTCCGCACCCACCATTTCCAGGATATCATAGATGGAATGTCCCCATTCGATCTCATAAACACCCGGATACCGGCAGTCACCCGATATACTCATCAGCTTGGTACCGGCAGATTCCTTGGTGCCCAGGCCAAGAAACCATTCACTTCCTTTTTTAAGGATCTTGGTAACCTTGGCCAGGGTTTCTACATTATTTACTATGGTAGGTTTTTCCCGGTATCCTTTTTCCACGGGGAAAGGTGGCCGGTCCCTCGGTTCCCCTCTTTTTCCTTCTGCTGATTCAATCAAAGCACTTTCTTCACCACATACATAGGCGCCTGCCCCAAACTGTATGCGGATATCAAAATCAAATCCTTTCTTGCCTGCAATATTCTTTCCCAGCAGGTTATTTTTCCGCATTTCCTCCAGGGTATTTTCGAGGTGCTTCTGAAGGTATTTGTATTCATAGCGTATGTAAAGCACGCCAGATTTGGCTCCTACTGCATAGGCAGCAATGGCCATGCCTTCGAAGACCAGTCCGGGCAGCTCTGTCAGGATCACCCTGTCTTTGAATGTACCAGGTTCTCCTTCGTCAGCATTGCAGAAAATATACCTTTCTGATTCTTTGGCCTTGGTACAAAACTCCCATTTCAGTCCCGTTGGAAAACCGGCACCACCACGGCCCCTGAGATTGGATTTCTTGACCTCCTCGATAACCAGGGCAGGTTCCATGGCAATGGCTTTTTCCAGGCCTTCACCCGGGCGTGTATGGGTCCCAGACCACCGTTCCCTTCCTGCGGATATTGTTGCTGACGACAGCTTTCACAAGGTCGGAGCTATTGTTCCCGTCACCATAGTTTTGCCTGCACATCTCGTTAACAGGCATGCCCTGCTTCATGTATTTCACTATTTCCTTTACACGAAACGGGGTCAGGTCCTTAAAGATCACCCCGTTGATGATGGCGGCAGGTTCCTGGTCACACATCCCGATACAGGAAGTGTCGAAAAGGCCAATCAGTCCGTCGCTGCTCACATTGCCAAAACCAATACCCGCTTCCTCCTCAAAGGTCTGCCTGACTTTCTCTCTTCCCATCATCTCAGCGGTCACACTGTTATTCAGGTATACAGTATATTTTCCCCGTGGTTTATCGCTGAAAAAATGGTAAAAACTGATCGTTTCGACCAGTTCGGCCTTGGAGATCCCAAGCTGGTCTGCGATCATGCTGGTTTATCTCCTCAGGGATACAGCCTAAGTCTTCCTGTATATCCAGCAGGATATCCATCAGGCGGGATGGATCATTGCCGTAGCTTTCAATAATGTCGGAAATGCTTGTTTTCATAAAAAGAATATTTGTTCAGTTATTGTTTGGTATTGATAATCTTCTGTCCGTTTTTTTTGTATTCGTTCACGAAATAGATCAGGTTCACCAGCTCATTTTCAATATTGAAATTATTGATCGTGATCTCTTCCGTACTCTTGAATTTAACCGGGGTGAAATTTAATATGCCCTTGATCTTTGCCGCTTTAAGTCTCTCAAGGGTCTGCTGGGCTGCAATATCAGGAACAGCCATGATGGCCACATTTATATCATTCTCCCTGACATAGTTCTCCAGTTCTTCGATCGGCTTAACAGGTGTTTCCCCGGATTTTGTCATTTTCTTAATATCGATGTCAAACCCGGCAACGATCTTGATCCCATCCTTCTGAAAACCGCCATATGACATCAATGCTTCACCGATCCGTCCAACGCCAACGATAACCACTTTCTGTATTTCATTGCTCCCCAGGATCTCATTGATCCTGACCAGGACTTCATTAACGGTATAACCCCCTTTCTGGCTCCCCGATATACCAAAAATGCCAAAATCCTTTCTGACCAGAGAGGCAGATATGCCAAGGGGATCTGCGATGTTGTCTGAAAAGACTCTGACCATGCCGAGGGACTTAAACCTGTTCAGTAAATGCTTATAACTGAGCAAGCGATTAATTCGATTTTGAATTGTCATAATCTAGTCTTTCTTTTTGTTATCTAAAACAAATGCCTCAGTAAAATGTGAATACCGTAACAATAAATGAATAAAAAATAACACGTAGCTGGATTCGTGTGTCGTGTAGTTAATTTTCCAATAACAAAAAAACTGCTTTTTAGCCTAATAACCAAGCTCTTTGCTAATTTAGAAGGAATCAAAATTAGCTTGTGGTAAATGTGATCTATGTCACACAATTTAAACTATGGCAGTGACTTATTGTTGGTTACAAATATGAGAATTTGTGAAATTATTGAGCCGCAGATAAAAAACCCATTTAATTTTTATTAACATTACATTGTTCATTAAAAAAGGCCATATAACTGTGTTTTAAATCCTCTCCATGAAAGTATTTTCTCTGAAACTTTTGAAGATATTTCTTTTCCTGGTTGCCATTCATTCTTTCAGCGTTGGATTGGGACTGATACTGATCCCGCTGGATTATTTTGACCTGTTTGGTTTTTACGGTTACAGCGGAAATTTCTTCAAGATCCAGGCAGGTGTATTCCATATTGTAATGTGCGGAGCTTATGTTTCTGCAGCACAAAATCCGGTCAGGAACCGGATCATGATCCAATTTGCCATTTTTGCTAAAATGATGGCCACCGTGTTCCTCATTTCCTATGCAGTGTTCATAGACATGGTATGGATGGTCATGGCATCAGGGGTGTTTGATTTTGTAATGGGACTGGTCCTGATATGGTTCCTCAAAGGCCTGAAAGATGCCCATGAGATCAGCCGCCATTGAATTGTTTGATGGCATCCAGCATGGCAATAACATTCTCCAGCGGTACATTGGCCTGGATATTATGCACAGTATTGAATACGAACCCTCCATCCCTTGACAGAATTTCACATTGATCAAGCACCTGTTTTTTGACCTCATCAGGTGTGCCGAAGGGCAGGACTTTTTGTGTATCAACCCCGCCACCCCAGAAAGTCACCTGTTTCCCGTACTCCTTCTTCAACATGGCAGCGTCCATGTCCCGGGCATTGATCTGGACCGGGTTGATAATGTCGAATCCAGCTTCTATCATGGCGGGCAGGAGTGGATTTATAGAACCGCAGGAATGCTTGAAGGTCTTCCAGGCAGTATGGCCATGGATCCAGTCATTGATCTTTTTATAATACGGTGCATAGAGCTCATTGAAATCCTCTGCTGAACAAAACTGCGAATCCTGGGTCCCGAAATCCGTCCCGCAAATAAACACCACTTCTATGTTCTCACCGAAAATACCATGGGCTGTTTCCAGATTCTTAAGTGCGATATCTGTTTGTTCGGCGAAGATCTGGTGAAGGAGATCCTGTCTCAGGACTGTGCTCATATACCATTCTGAAACATCCCGGATACCTTTTGGATGTGTCAGGAAAGGTCCCGGAACAAGGGCAATATCTCCCAGGGATGTGCCTCCGAGATTTGCCAGAACTGCTTTGTCTGACCTGGCAGCAAGTTCGGACTGGCGGGTCCAGTATGCTATGTCATCCGAATTCCATTCCCCGAATTCTTCCAGGTTATCCTCAGCATTGAGATTGGCTTCATCCAAAGGTTCCTGCCGGATAATGGTGTCGAAGAAGAACCCGGAAACAGGCATTCGTCCTGATGGTGGAGCACTGATATCGCCTTTGGGATAGATCAGCAGATCCCCGTTTTCATCCTCCGATGTGATAAATTTCCCGGGTACCTGTATCACCTGTCCCCATGGAGTCCTGAACTCCTTCCAGTCTGTATTCTCAAATCCGAAGATGTTCTCCCTGGAGGATATTCCCATGACATCAATATCAAGGATCTCGGACAATTCAGGATCAATTTCCCCGAGCATCTGGTAGGGTTCGGTAACCCTGACAGGAATTTCTGGCAGACCATAGTACCTTCTGAGTTTTTCTATTACCAAGATATGTATGCCGGTGACGGGTGAGCCGCCGAAATCGATGGCCAGTTTATCGGCCTGTTTGTGCGCCAGAACATCCTGGATCCGCCGCCTGGAAGAAAGAAATTCAGTCATGAAACAAATTTATGATATAAACAGTACCGAATTTAACAACTTTTGCCATATTTATATTGATAAATTTAAAACCATCCACCCGGACCATGACCAAAATCTCCTCAAATCCCTACCTGATACAGCTCACCCTGATTGCTACCCTTGGCGGACTCTTATTCGGTTATGACACTGCAGTCATCTCCGGAACGGTCTCCTCCCTCAGACATGTATTCGTCGATCCATTTAACTGGCCGGAGACAACCGCCAACTTCATGCATGGCCTGGTTGTTTCATCCGCCCTTGTCGGATGTATTATCGGGGGACTGTCAGGGGGGATCATCAGCCTGAAATTCGGGAGAAAGAAGGGACTGATCATGGCTGCCGTATTGTTCCTGATCTCTGCCCTGGGATCTTCCATGCCGGAACTGTTTATCCAGCCGGTCGGAACGGGGGGTGAAAAATTTTTACTGGCATTCATCCTTTACCGCCTGGTAGGAGGTATAGGTGTGGGCATCGCTTCCATGCTTTCACCCATGTATATAGCGGAGATCTCCCCCGCAGGGATCCGAGGTAAACTTGTATCATGGAACCAGTTTGCGATTATATTCGGTATGCTTGTCGTCTATTTTGTGAATTACAGCATTGCCCGCCGGGGTGATGATGCCTGGTTGCATCAGATGGGCTGGCGATGGATGTTCGCTTCTGAGACGATCCCGGCCAGTCTTTTCCTTTTGTTGCTGATGTTTGTTCCGGAAACACCGAGGTACCTGGTTTTGAAAAATAACAGGGAAGGGGCATTGCGGATACTAAGACGGATCAACGGCGAGGAGGAGGCCGATGGCATTCTCCGGCGCATTGTGGAATCAATCCATCTTCCAGCCGGTTCAAAACGCCTGTTCTCCTTTGGTACCCTGGTGATCGTTATTGGTGTGCTGCTCGCTGTTTTTCAGCAGTTTGTCGGGATCAACGTAGTATTGTACTATGCCCCTGAAATATTCAGGAACATGGGCTCCGGTACGGATACTGCCCTCCTGCAGACCATCATTGTGGGGATCATCAATCTCAGCTTCACCATACTGGCCATATTCACGGTGGATCGCTGGGGACGGAAACCCTTGCAGATAGCGGGTGCCCTTGGTATGGCATTTTTTATGATAGTACTGGGTTTTACCTTTTTCCTGGAGCAGATAAACCTGGTTTCATTGATATGCATGCTGGGATATGTGGCCTGTTTTGCAATTTCATGGGGACCGGTAACCTGGGTGCTGTTATCCGAAATTTTTCCGAACCGGATCAGGGGACGGGCCATGGCCCTTGCCGTGGCTGCCATGTGGATCTCAAACCTGATCATCTCACTGACCTTTCCAATCCTCAATAACAGCAGTGCACTGAACCAGGTCTTTCATCATGGATTCGCCTACTGGATCTATGGGGGGATGGGCATACTGGCTGCCCTTTTTGTCAGGAAATATGTACCCGAAACCAAGGGGCGCTCACTCGAAGATATTGAACAATACTGGAAATAGCCCGGGAAAGGACTGGGAAATCCCGGGTCAGAGAAAGATTGATTTACAGGGGAGGAGAGTGAGGTTATTCTGACTGCTGGATCTGTTCATGAATAAAGGTAAGGTCCTTACTCAGGTCATGTTCCAGCGAATCGAAAAAGGTGTCTTCCAGGTCTGTGATGATGGATTTCAGGTTTCCTACATTCTGCAGGGAAGGCATCACTTCAGGCAGTTGTACCATTCCGGAAGTATCAGCTTCGAAAATTTCAAAGGATTCTTCGATTTCATCTATGCTCATCTGGATGGCGATGGAAACCGCTGTGAAGAGCTGTTCCCTTGTTTCCTGGGCTTCCGGGTCAATGAGCAATTCAGAAAGCATGATCTTTTCAAAGGCTGAAAGGAAGCCTACTACTTCCCCTGAGGAAAAACCTGAATTATAACGCCTGTATGCTATGGCCTGGATATATTTTCTGATCAGGATCCGGTCGCCTACTTTTATGCTGGTGGCGATCAGCTGGTAAAGCATGGTGATGTACCACTTCAGGACCAGTTTATCCATGGAGCGGTAATGCTCGAAAGCCTGTCCGTTATCCAGGTTGTAGACATGATCGACCATCTTGTTGATAATGAAATCACGGTGCCGCATCATTACCTCATATGCTTTCACATTGAAGCGTGTGGAGATCCTGTGCAGGGCAGTTTCATTTTTTACGGTCCAGTCCACATAATGATTCTTCATGTTCTCAATCATGAATAGCAGGCGGCGCAGGATATCATTGCGCGGGGAGGTTTTCCAGGAGAGGGCTTCAAAGGTCTGGTCAGCCCTTACTACCAGCTTCCGGCCTATATATTTCATCATCCATGGCCGTTCGAATGGTTTTTCTCCCAGCAGATCGCCAATGGCAGTCCGTGCAATGATCCCGGGAAGGGCAATGATCTTTGGCATTTTTATGGATCTTTTGGGCCGTCCATAAAAATACTTCGTTGCTGCATCAAAGAGTTCCTCATGGGTGACTGTGCCATTGGGACTGGCCACATAGGTTGACAGCTGTGGAAGTTCTTCAGACTGCTCAAGTATGGTTTGTATCATCCTGACCAGGTCCGTAATATGGATGTATGTGATGCTTGAATCTCCCTTTCCTCCCAGGATACGTGCATTCCATTTGTCAGATAGCCAGGTGCTTAGAAAAACAAAGAGCGGAGGATATTCGCACCAGTCACTGTATACGGCGGCAAACCTGAGGATGGTGCAGGGGAACATGGACGAATAGTTACGGATCATCTCCTCTGCTTTCCGTTTGCTGACGGCATAGGGATAGGTGGCATCCGGGGGACTCTGTTCATCGAGCAGGTTGTCCGGGTCCTTGTTGAATTTGCAGGCGGCCAGGGAACTTGAGAATATGAAACGTTTGATGTTCAGGTACTGGGCCAGTTTGAGCACATTCCTGGTACCATTGACATTCGTATGCTCGTACTGGGGATTATTATCCATTGTGAAATCATAGTATCCTGCCAGGTGTACAATAAAATCAGCACCACCATACCGGTTAATGCTTTCAACTACTTCCTGGAGGTTGGAGAAATCCCCAATGTCTACCTGGGTCCAGCGAATGTTCTCATGTTTTGGAATACCGGATTCCTGCTGTGATCTTCGGGCCAGGCAAAAAAGCCTGTACCGGTTGGCATTCTGTTCGATAAAATGCTTCCCGATAAAACCTGATGCTCCTGTAATGATAATGCCCGGAAGCGAGTCATTCATAGTTTAAAGATATCCCTGTGTACCTCTTATTTCACCTTTTCTCCGGTAGATGTTGAATAATTCAGAACCTTGTTTGATCTCTGCATGACTGCAGCCCACACGGTTGCAGATGCCGATACAATTGCAGTAGTTTCCCATCTTATCCGCAAAAAGGGTGATCATGTCTCCGCCGCAATCACAGGGAGCATAAACAGGCAGGGGAACATCGCAGACCGGACAGAGAAGATTCATGATCTCTCCTTCTGAAAGGTCAATGCCAATCGTATATTTCGACTTATCACCACAGTAAGGGCTGAGGGCAATGTGACCCTCCTGTTTTCCCTTTTTAATTTTGAGCAAGATCCCATGACGGCCAGTGAATTCAACATTCGGACTGATCAGATTGTGTCCGTTGGGGCAGAAACACTCCTCGACGACGAGCAGTTCGTCGTCATCATCGGTGAGCTTCATCTGCCTTCTTCTTCTTTTTTTTCACGTGAGGGATATTCCACATCCCTTTTGAATTAAACCTTCCCATTGGACATTTTCATTTTTTGTCATTATTATGTTCGGCTGACCTGATAAGGGTATTCCGGCTAAAATTCATAATCAGGTTCTTGACCTCTGTACGAATACCGTTGTACTTGTGTTTCAGATCATCACTGAGAGTAGTGTCAAATTCCAGATCTTCCAGGATCTCTATCCCGAGGACCAGGATTTTTTCCGGTATGATGAAAGCCGAGTTTGCTCCCCATCTCGAGGGTCATTTTAAAAGAGACATCGTGCCGGCAGGAGAGGTGCAGGGTTTCCTGGTAATCCCCGGTCGTAAAAACATGTACCTTTCCGGCGGTTTGCTGTTCCGTTTTGATGGTGTCGATGAAAACAACCCCCTTGTAACCATTGATATACTCCAGCAGTTCGAGTCCACCTATATACAGGCATTCAAAGTCAAAGTCCTCCGCCGGAACCAGGTCTTTCATATCCCGGGTCAGCCTGACAGGTATGCCGACATCCTGCTGGATATCGTTCCCGATACCCAGGATCAGCACCTTATTTTCTCTATCGTCCATGCTGATGAGGAATTTAAATTTAGCCGGGGAATTAATCCCTGCTGGCCGTCCGGATAATCTCCCCTTCCTTGTTCCTGAAATTCACTACCAGGGGCATCTTGCCAGGCTGGTTATGCGTTGCACAGGAGAAACATGGGTCATAGGCCCGGAAGGCCATCTCTACCATATTCAGGATACCGTCGTTCACTTCCACTCCCTTTTTAATGAGGCCCTGTGCTGCTTTCTTCAGCGACATGCAGATGGCCGCATTATTGTTGGTCGTGCCGACAACGATATTGGTCTTGGTAACTATGCCTTTCTCGTCTGTCCAGTAATGATGGGTCAGTGTACCACGCTGGGCTTCCACGATGCCAACACCCTCATTGGGGATCTTGTCAAGCGGTGCCCGGAGTTCAGTTCCAATGATTTCCGGGTCCTCTGCCAGCTCGAGAGCACGCTCAGCAGAATACAGTAATTCTATGAGTCTTGCCCAGTGCATGGCCAGTGTGGCATGTACCGGCGATCCGCCAAGGGTTTCATACATCCTGTCATATTCTACCTGGGCCAGGGGTGTGGCCATGCCATCTGCTGCATTCAGCCTGGAAAGTGGCGTTGCCTGGTATACACCTGAATCCTGTCCATCCACGAATCCTTTCCATCCAATCTTTTTCAGGAAGGGGAATTTGAGGTAGCTCCAGGGTTCAACCCGCTCCTCGACATAATCCATGTAATCTTCCGGGGCATATTTGCAATGTTCATTGCCTTCCACATCCACCACCCTTACTTTTCCGTCATAGAAATTGACCTTGTTATTCTCATCCACCATACCCATGGAATGAAGCTTAAGGGAATAGGGTCCGTTCAGGATGATATCCACATATGTCTTTATTTCCAAGCACCACATCATTGAAGATCTGAAGGGAGAACTTGGAGAACTCAATAAATCCTTTTGATTTTTCAACGATGTCATCCCTTTGCTCTTCAGTCAGCCCTTTCCTGACTCCGCCCGGGATGTTCATAACCACATGTGTCTGGTGGCCACCGAGCAATGCCTGGATCTCCTGGGCAATGCGGCGCTGTTTGATGACTTCAGTACCTATCTCCACACCAACCTTATTGATCACGCCCAGGACATTCCGTTCTGCTGCGGGTGCAGTGGGACCAACCACAAAATCGGGAGCTGCCAGTGCATAAAAATGGGCAATATGGCTGTGTACAAAATGCGCCATATAGAACAATTCACGCAGTTTCTTGGCGGTGGGAGGTGGCTCTACACCATAAACTGCATCCGCTGCTTTTCCGGAAGCCATATGGTGGCAGCCCGGGCAAACACCGCAGATCTTGGTTACAATCTGTGCCAGTTCCTCTACAGGACGGCCCTCGCAGAATTTTTCAAATCCTCTGAGTTCGGGGACCTGGAAATATACATTATCCACGTCACCTTCATCGGTCAGAAAGATCTCGATCTTTCCGTGACCTTCCAGTCTGGTTATGGGGTCAATGGTTATCCGTTTGCTCATAATATTTTCCTCCTAAATATTGAGCCGGGCAGGCTGAACCTGTAAAATGTTCCGGCTGGGTCATCAATTTGGTCAACGATTTTCTCTATTTCTTCCTCATCATTCGCGTCAATCATGGTCCCGATGGCTGACATCATTTTGGCACCGGGGTCCTGGCATCTGCCGGTGGACCATAACAGCCGCGGCAGGGGGCATTTCCCTCAATGCAGCGGACCCCGCATCCTCCGCGCGTGGCAGGTCCCATGCAGATCACGCCCTGCTCGAGGAAACAGGTTTCCCCGTCATCCTGGATGTCGATGGGCCTGTGAAACTCCTTGATGGTCTTGTTGTCGTCTTTTTGCGGTTGCATTCGTCGCATTGCGACTTTTCCAGGGCTCCTACAACGGAACCTTTTGGTGGCAATTCGGCCCCTGTTACAATGGCCATGAAAACCTCCACCAGCCTTTCGGTCTGGGGCGGGCATCCGGGCAGGTAGTAGTCCACATCCACGACCTGGTCCAGGGCCCTGACATCATTATAAAATTCTGGTAGTTCCAGTATCCCTTCCTTCATCTTGGTCTCATGTTTGCGGCCTTACCTTGTCAGGATTGACTGTTGACTCAGTGGTGTCATAAACCCGCTCAAAGATGCCTTCCCTGTCAGAGAAATTACCCAGTCCGGGTATTCCTCCCATGTGGGCGCAGGATCCATAGGCAACCAGGACCTTGGTCTTCTGCCTCAGCAGGTGTGCAAGATGCTCGTTTTCACTGTTCCTTACGGCCCCGTTAAACAGGGTCACATCGATTTCCTGGTCCGCCATGGCCTCCACATCCTTGTATTTGGTATCCAGGGCAATGGGCCAGAATACCAGGTCAGCTGCAGCTACAACGTCAAATAAAGCTTCATGCACATCCAGCACGGATACACAGCATCCTCCACAGGCAGCCCCCCAGTAAACAGCCAATTTTATTTTTGGCTTTGCATTTTTATCTGTTGCTTCCATATAATGGGAATTTAATTAGGCTAATGTTTCCATAACTTCTTTAATCTCACAGGGACCGAGTGCTGTCACCGTTTCGGTCATTTCATCTGCCAGTTCGGCAAATTGTTTTCCTTCACTGGCACTGATCCAGGCAAGCCTGAGCCTGTCTTTGTGGATACCCATCTGCTGGATATACTTTTGCAGCAGATGATAGCGCCTGAGGCATTTATAGTTTCCTTCGTGGTAGTGGCAGTCCCCGGGATGGCACCCGCAGATCAACACCCCATCTGCGCCTTCCCTAAAGGCTGTCAGCACAAAGGTTGGATCCACCCGCCCCGAACACATGACCCGGATCACCCGGATATTTGGAGCGTATTTCATCCTGGAAGTGCCGGCCAGGTCAGCGCCTGTATAGGAGCACCAGTTACACAGGAAGGAAACGATTGTCGGTTTGAATTCCTCCATGATATTGATATTTAATCTGGTTATATCAGGTTTAAACTTCTTGCATTTCTGTTGTCATCAATCCCACGATCTGTGAGAGGATCTGCTGGTCAGTAAAATGCCTGCTCCGGATGGCCCCGGTTGGGCAGGCAGAACCACAGGTACCGCATCCCTTACACAGGACCTCATTGACAACAGAAACGTTTTTCTCCTCGTCGAAACTGATCGCTGTGTAGGGACAAACATTCACACAGGTCTGGCAACCACAGCAGATATCTTCATTCACAACCGCTGTAGTCACTTCCACCTCAACGGATTTCTGTAGAATGGTGGCCAGCACCCTTGCACTGGCTGCCCTTGCCTGGGCTACCGAATCCGTGATGTCTTTGGGTCCCTGGCAACTACCGACAATATAGACACCATCAGTGGTGGTGGCTACAGGATCAAGCTTGGGATGGCGCTCGATAAAGAAATCATTTCCGCACTTACTAACCCCAACATGGTGAGCGACTTCCTTGGCGTCTTCACGGGCTTCCAACCCCACCAGCAGGACAACCATATCGGCAGGAACCTCGATCTGGGTGTTCGAAAGCCTTTCCTTCAGCTCAATCAGCATCTCACAGCAATCCCCTGCGTCAGCCTTGGTGATCTGAGGGATTCCTTCTCGCTGGTCGAAATTCAGGAACATGACATTCCTCTTAGCCGTTGTATCATACAACTCTTCACAACCTTTGCCGAAACTCCGCATATCAGCATATATCTCATAAACATTGGTCTCGGGGAGGGCTGTCTTTACCTGGTTGGCATATTTCAGTCCCAGCATACAGCAGGTCCGTGAGCAATACTCATGATAATCATTGTTCCGGCTGCCAACACAATGGATAATGGCAATATTCTTGGGTTCCTTGCCCTCCTTTGTTTCGATCTTACCCGCTTTGAGCATCTTCTCAAATTCGATGGAAGTTACCACATTGGGCAGCTTGCCATAACCATGCAGGTCAACCGAGCTGGGATCAAAAGGCTTTAAGCCCGTTGCGACAATAATGTTGCCGAATTCCAGGGATTTGCTTTCGCTGCCATTAACTTTGATATCAGCGTTGAAATTTCCCACATAACCGAAGATCTCTTCGATCACTACTTCCTTGAACACCTCGATATTGGGATGGTTTTCCACCCTTTTGATTTTGGGTCCCAGGATCTGTGCAGCAGGCACCATGTAGGGAAAGGTCAGGTCTACATGGGCCGTATGCCCACCCAGTTCTGCTTCTTTCTCGATCAGGTAAACCTGCTTGCCGGCATCCGCAATCTCAAGGGCTGCTGTCAGTCCGCTGATGCCTCCTCCAATGATCATGGAGGCCGGGTTGATATCGACCTTCCGCTTATCCAGTGCTTCATGCCAGGCTACCCTGGCAACAGCAGCAGTAACCAGTGCTTTGGCCTTCTTGGTGGCCTCTTCCCGGTCCGTATGTACCCAGGAAACCTGTTCCCTGATATTGGCCATCTCGAACATATATGGGTTGAGTCCCGCATTCGTGAGGGCTTTCCGGAAGGTCAGCTCATGGATCCTCGGGGAGCAGGCAGAAACTACCACCCTGTTCAGGTTATGCTCCTTGATATCCTTAATGATCAATTCCTGTCCCGGATCGGAACACATATATTTATAGTTCTTGGAAACCACCACATTGGGCAGTTTGCCGACTTCTTCGGCCACGCCTTCAACATCCACCATTTTGGCGATATTGGTACCGCACCAACATACATATACGCCTATTCTTTTTTCTTCCATAGTGAAAAATTTTTAAGTAGCCGGAGCTAACTGCGTTTTATATTGTTTTTGTAGGGCCGCCTTTTTCAGGTTGGCAAAGAAGAGTCCCAGGGGCCTGTATGCCAGGTGGGACCATTTCGAGAATGCCACAAAGGTGACCACCATGGGTACTTCCACTGCCAGGTGCACTACATAGCTGATGTAGGTTGCCTGAGGCATTGCGTTAAGTCTGAAAATATGGACCAGTATGCCCGTTAAGGCGATCAGGAACAGCAGGATGGGGAATATATAATCCGAATGATGCGAGAACTTGAAGATGGTCTTTTTCGCTTTGATCCTTCCCCATACGAAATACACGGTTCCAAAGACGATGCCTGCTGTAATATAATAACCCAGCAAACGTTGCGGATGATACCAGGGATGAATGGTTTCAGTCTGGAACCATTCCAGGAAGAAAATGATGAAAATGAACATCATTAGATAAGAACTCATCAGGAACCAGTGCAGGAACCAGTACCATCTCTTGTCCTCACATTTGGCAAAACGGGCCTGGGTGCCAAAATGGAAAATGGCTTCCCATACCTTAGTAAAGTATAGAGAGACGGGGACTCTAACACTCTTGTCCTTGATGATGACCTTGTAAAACATGTTTATCATGTTTGTAATCAGGAAGAAAGACAGCGTCAATAGCACGATATGGTCGATTGATTCGATCAAGTGGGCCGGAGCAAAAGCATTGATTTGAACAATTCCCTCTGCACTGAGAGGTATGCTGAAATCTGCGAATGCCAGGAAAGCTGCCACCACGCCCAATGCCAGGAGTATCATAACGGTAAGGTGTGCAGCAAAAGACCTGTATAGCAAACCTGATAGCCCTGTCCAGTCGTAAACGGATGTTAACCAGCGTCTTAGGGTCATCATCATTTCCCCGGGATTGGCGTCCCTGGGGCAGGTATCGGTACATTCTCCACAGTAATAGCATAACCATGGATCAACATATCCGGCCAGCTTGTCTTTGAGTCCCATTTGCATGGCTCTGATCCCTGCCCGGGGAAAGAGGAAACCGTCTTCTGTCAGGGGACAGATGGCAGTACAGTTGCCGCAATGGAAACATTCGCTCCAGTCTGCCTTGCCATACCCTTCGAGTTTTTTGCTGAAGTTAGGATCTATTCTTGTACTCATGATTCTACCTCCATTTTTAATGGTGAAATTTGCCTTGCATTTTCTATGATCTTGTCGGGAGACATGTCTTTAATGCCACCCCTGATCTTTCCTTTAATAACTGTTTGAAGTACCCTGGATGCGGCTGCCGATGCCTGGGCCACCGTATCAGGAATATCTTTGGGCCCCTGGCAAACGCCGGCAATGGTAATGCCGCCGGTGAAAGTTGACGTAGGTTCACTCAGGTAATTGTTCTCGACGAACCATCCATCTTCTCCCTGCTCTATTCCCAGCATTTTGGCTACATCACCTGCGTCAGCCCTGGCTTCGAGTCCAACGCTTAAGACCACCATGTCCACCTTCTGTTCCAGTACCCTTTCCTCGTATATATCTTCGCTCCTGACCAAAAGCTGGTTTTCGTTCTGTTCTACTTTGGCGGTCCGGCCCCTGATCATATGCACACCTTCTTCCTTGATCCTTTCGGAGAATTCTTCGTATCCCTTACCAAAAGCCCGCATATCAATGTAGTATTCATACACAGCGGCGCTGGGGATCTTTTCCTTGATCAGATGCGCCAGTTTGAGGGAGTACATGCAGCAAACCCTCGAGCAATACTTGTTATAATTATGGTCCCTGCTTCCAACACAGTGTACAATGGCTACGCTTTTCGGTTCTTCTCCTTCCTCTTCAAAGACCCAGTTCTTTTTCTTGTCCTGTGTCCTGAACCTGATATTCCCTTCTGTGGGACCGGCTGCATTGACCAGCCTTTCAAATTCAAGAGAAGTGACTACGTTGGGGAATTTTCCATATCCGAACTGTTCTGCCCGTTTTGGATCGAAAGTCTGGAAACCGGTCGCAACGATGATATTGCCGACATTGAGTTCAACGGTTTCGTCCTTCTCATCCAGGTTAATACAGTTCTCAACGGGACAGAATTTTACACATACGCCGCATTTCCCTTTCAGCACATAAGTGCAACTGTCGGCATCGATCAGCCATTTGTTCGGCACCGCCTGGGGGAAAGGAATGTAAATGGACTTCCGCAGAGTGGTCTCGGAATCAAACTCACTGGGTGCCTTGGCCGGGCATTTTTCAGTGCAGATCCCACATCCTATGCAGGTTGCCAGGTCTACACGCCTTGCCTTTTTAAGCACCTTAACCTGGAAATTCCCGGTCTTGCCGCTGACGCCTTCGACTTCGCAATAGGTCATCAGTTCAATGTTGGGATGCTGGCCTACCTCCACCATTTTAGGGGTGAGGATACAGGCCGCACAGTCCAGCGTCGGAAAGGTCTTGTCAAACATGGCCATATGCCCGCCTATGGTCCCGGTCCTTTCCAGGAGATAGACTTTCTTGCCGGCGTTGGCAATTTCAAGGGCAGCCTGTATGCCGGCGATCCCGCCTCCCACCACCAGTGTGTCGGGATGGACGTCCAGGTCCTCCGGTACGGCTGCCATTTCAAATGGTACGTCAAGAATGGCGCAGGCGAGGATCGCCTTCGCTAATTCTGTATCCTTCTGCCGGGTAGCATTTTGTTCCCTGAAACTCACAGTGGCTATCTGGGAGGGATCTTTGCCGGCGATTGCCATGGCTTTGGAGAATGCCGGACTGATAAAACCGGGGGTCTCGCCTGCCAGGATGATCCGGGTGATCCCCTGGTCACTGATGTTCTTAGCCATCTGATTTGAATCCATCAGATTCAGATCATCAGCTTTCCAGATATGGGCCACTTCATCCATGCCCTGAGCAAAAGCATACAGTTCATTTAATTGTAATGAATCCGGGTGTCCATTCAAGTGTTTGCAGAAATAGACACCCGTTTTAACTGAATTGCTCATATTGATACAGGTTTTCGTGAAGAAGAAAAGTTGATGTGAAACGTAAAAATTGCAACAAAAAAATATTGTTATAGTTTTCACATTAAAGATAATTTTTTTACATTTATGTGCAAGAATAAAATATTACTTTATCGTTAACAATTGATTATATAGAATTAAATTAAATAAACATAACCCTGCAATGCCTGTGCAGGTCGCTAAAATTCAGCAGGGCTAACATAGGGGCACCTATTTAAAGTGCATTTTTCAAGGGTTGTATGATGCTTGATATTTGCTTATGGTTGTTAGCAAAAACATCAATAGATTGCTGGGGTACCGGAGTTTGCTGGTAAAAATGCAAGACCTTGGTTTTGAGACAGTTTATTCCTATAATCTGGGAAAGGAAGCAGGCGTTTCACCCGAGCAGGTCAGGAAAGATTTTTCACAGTTTGGCATTAAGGGAAAAAAGAAGGGGGGATATAATGTTATTGAGCTTTTATTCACAATAAATAACATATTTGGGAAAGATGAATTGCAGAATGTCATCCTGGTTGGCCTTGGGAATATCGGGCATTCTTTGCTGAAATACCGTGGATTCAAGGATCGCATGATACAGATAGTTGCCACTTTTGACATTGATCCATCAAAATACAGGAAAAAGTGCCATGTCCCATGTTATCCCATGGAAGACCTGGAGAAAGTGGTTGCAGACCTGGATGTAAAAACTGCCATTGTTGCTGTGCCCGAACGGGCTGTACAGGAAGTATGTGACCAGCTGGTCGCTGCGGGCATCCTGGGGATCCTCAGTTTTGCACCCACCAACTATAAAGCCCCTCCCCATATTACCATCAACAACATCAGCATCAGCCATGAGCTGGAATCTCTCATTTACCAGACCTTACATGTGAAAGAGGATTAGCAGATTTTATCCCATCTTTGTGATAATGATTTTCGAATGGGGGAGAGGGTAAACTATATTATAACTGTATCCGGACTGGTCCAGGGGGTTGGGTTCAGGCCTTTTATTTACCGGCTGGCCAATGAATCCGGACTGGAAGGATGGGTCCTGAATACCAATGAAAATGTAAGGATAGGGCTACAGGCGGAACCCGCTGTCCTGGATGACTTCATAGACCGGGTCAGGCAAAAGGCCCCTCCCGCATCCGAGATCGGGGAGATCCATTATGAAATGGCTCCCCCGGAGGCTTTTACCGGATTCAGGATCATAAAAAGTGAAAACCTTTCCGAAGCAGTCACCCGGGTGAGTCCGGATATAGCCGTCTGCCAGGATTGCCTGGTGGACATGAAGGAGCAAACCAACCGCCTCGCATACCCCTTCCTGAACTGCACGAATTGTGGTCCCCGTTTCACCATCATCAGGGATCTTCCCTATGACAGGGCCCGGACCACCATGAAGGAATTTGCCATGTGCACTGACTGCCGCAATGAATATGGTGATATACTGGACAGGCGGTTCCATGCCCAGCCGACCGCATGTTCGATTTGTGGTCCGGAATATACCCTGGTACAGGGGACCGAAAGGATCAGCGGGATACAGGAGATCATCAGCCGTACTGCACAACTGGTAAAAGGGGGCGGGATCGTTGCCATCAAGGGACTCGGTGGATTTTTCATGGCCTGTGATGCATTGAATCAGGATGCGGTTAAGCGGATGAGGGACTCCAAGCAAAGGGAAGGGAAACCCTTCGCTGTCATGTTCAGTGGCCTGGAAGAAGCCGGCCGGTATTGTGAGATCTCAGACACAGAGGCATCACTGTTGAGCTCATGGAAGCGTCCCATTGTTATACTGAAAGAAAAAAACGGGTTGGCCCCGGGGGTATCCAACGGGTTTGCCAGCATTGGGGCCATGCTGCCATATATGCCATTCCACTACTTGTTGTTTGAACAGATTAAATCCAGGGTCATCGTGCTTACTTCAGGCAACCTTGCCAATGAGCCCATCATCATTGACAACCGGCAGGCAGAGGATATCCTCGGACGGGTCTCTGATGCCGTATTGCACTTTAACCGTGACATTCATAACCGCTGCGATGATTCTGTGGCCATGGTCATCGGCGATCAATCCCGCATGCTGAGAAGATCCAGGGGCTATGTGCCCAATCCCATCCATACCGCTTCATCCGTAGAGGGTATTTTTGCAGCAGGCGCCGAACTGGTGAACAGTTTTTGTCTGGGGAAAGGAAACCAGGCCATCCTGAGCCAGCATATCGGCGACCTGAAAAATTTTGAGACAATGACATTTTACCGGGAGACAGTTGAGCGGTTCGGATCCCTATTCAGGCTGGAACCGGAACTGGTTGCCTGTGACCTGCATCCCGATTATCTGTCCACCAGGTATGCCAGGGAACTGGGTTTGCCCACTGTGGCCATACAGCATCATCATGCACATATTGCTTCAGTGATGGCTGAACACGGAGTGACTGAACCGGTGATAGGAGTCAGTTTTGATGGAACCGGACTGGGAGATGACCAGCAGATCTGGGGTTCGGAATTCCTGGTTTGTGACCTGTCGGGATACAAGCGCCTGGCCCACCTTCAGTACATACCCATGCCCGGAGGTGATATGGCCACACAAGAACCCTGGAGAATGGCAGTGTCCTACCTGCATGGGATCTATGGCCGGGAACTCCTGGATATGGACCTTCCGTTTATGAGAAAGCTGAATCTGGTCACCGTTGAACAGGTTTTACAGGCCATTGAAAAAAATATCAATTGTCCCCTGACATCCGGAGCCGGCAGGTTGTTTGATGCTGTTGCAGCACTCCTGGATCTCTGCAGCCGGTCAAGTTTCCATGCCGAAGCCCCGATGAGACTGGAAAATTTGGTCAATCCACGTATACAGGAAGCCTATTCCTATGATGACGGGGCGGAAATATCCATGGCACCTGCCTTCAGGGCCATGGTGGATGAAGTGATGCGGGGGGAGGATGTGGGACTGATATCCACGAAGTTCCATAATACAATTGCTGCCATCATTGTCAACAGGGTAACAAAAATCAGTCATGAATCAGGCATCCGGACGGTGGCTCTTTCAGGAGGGACATTTCAGAACAGATACCTTTCATCAAGGGTAGAATCGGATCTTGCAGATCTGCAATTCAGGGTGCTGGTTCCCAGGCAATTGCCCGCCAATGACGGAGGGATTGCCCTGGGACAGCTTGTCATTGCAGCACGGAAACGTGAAATGGGAGATTACTGATGCCCGTAACCGCTGGAGGTAATGTATTTTTCCAGGTCCTTGATCGTAATATCCTGTTCCCTGATAATGGCATTTACGACATCACCAATGGACACAACGCCTGCCAGTTTATTATGGTCAAGTACGGGAATATGCCTGACATGCTTGTTGGTCATTACGGCCATAAGTTCCAGGGTGGTAGACTCAGGTTTGGCAGTGGTTAATTCCGTTGTCATGTAATCTTCCACCTGGGTTTCCTTGGAAGATTTACCATGGAGGATGATCTTGCGGGCATAATCGCGCTCTGAGAACATCCCAACCAGTTTTCCGTCACTGTCCATAACCATAAGGGCTCCACAATCTTTTTCAGCCATGATCTGCAGTGCTTCAAATACGGTTGCACCCGGACTGACACTGTAGGTATCACTTCCCTTGGTCTCTAATATTTGTTTTACGGTCGTCATAATGTATTTTGATTTATTTGCTCGTAAAGATACAATTATCGGCAAATTTTTTAAGCGGTTTTGCTAAAAATCGCTGATCATTAAGGCTTGTTTTTTTTGTTATTATCATAACGCTGATAATTGGAAAAATGACATGATCGGACAATGACCGAAATCCGCCAATATGTATTACTTTTGGGATTGCAAATCCGCATCAAATGCATGAGTTTTCCATTGCCGTAGACATTGTCGATATCGCTGTTACATCCGCCAGGAAGGAAGAGGCTGCCGAGGTAAAAGAGATCGAGATCGAGATAGGTCAGCTCTCCGGAGTGGTAATGGAGGCACTGGAGTTCTCCCTGGAGGCTGCAGTGAAGGGGACCATTCTCGAAAAAGCCACCAGAAACCTGGTCATCGTACAGGGCAGGGCCAGGTGTACACAGTGTTTGACCGAGTATGAGACAGACACGCTGTTTAAACCCTGTCCCAAATGTGGGACCTGCGCCCCGGACGTCATCCAGGGCCGGGAACTAAGGGTAAAATCCCTCATCATCGAATAATATATCATGGTCACAGACTGAGGGGATTGCTGGCAAAGGAACCTTTTTTTGCCGCAGGTAAAAAGCAGTGACGTGCCAGCAATCCCATCAGCACAGTTTTTATTATCTTTGATGGTTCAATTAAATCAAGAATACCATGTGTGATAGTTGCGGATGCGGACAAGCAGGGAAAGAACCTACCATACTCAAACCAGGTGAAGAAAGCCACCAGCATTCCCATGAACACCACCATGGTCATGGCCACCATCATGACCACGACCATGAGCACGATCATACCCATGACCAGAATCACGGGCATTCCCATGAAAGGAAACTGGAGATAGAGCAGGATGTACTGGGCAGGAACAATTTGCTGGCCGAACGGAACAGGGGCTATTTTGAAGCCAGGAAGGTGTTGGCACTGAACCTTGTAAGTTCACCTGGTTCCGGAAAGACCAGCCTGCTGGAAAGGACCATCAGGGATCAGGGAAAGAATCTTTCTTTCTTTATTATAGAAGGAGACCAGCAGACCATGAACGATGCCAACCGGATCAAGGAGGCAGGAGCCCCGGTGGTGCAGGTCAATACGGGTGAGGGGTGCCATCTGGACGCCGACATGGTGAATAAGGCCGTAAAAAAACTGGAGGTGGAAGAAGGCGCCATCCTGCTGATTGAAAATGTCGGCAACCTTGTTTGTCCCGCCATGTTCGACCTGGGAGAGTCCTCACGTGTGGTCATTATGAGTGTAACGGAAGGTGAGGATAAACCACTGAAATACCCTTACATGTTCCAGTCCTCCGATCTCTGCATCATCAATAAAACAGACCTGCTGCCCTACCTTGATTTTGACCTTGAGCAGGCCAGGAAATATGCACAACAGGTCAATCCCAGGCTTGAATTTATAGAGCTGTCAGTGAAGACGGGTGAAGGTATGGACAGCTGGTATGACTGGCTCGGACAGGCCGCTATTTGATATGATTATACATGCTGTTTTAAAAAGCCTGCTGCTGACAGGATTTCTGGCCTTACAGGCTACAGGAGTTTGCCAGGACCACCATAGTATATTTATTGAAGCTGAGAGCTTTGCAAACCGTGGAGGCTGGGTAATCGACCAACAATCCATGGATGTTATGGGTTCCCCCTATTTACTGGCTCATGGGATGGGAATACCGGTACCGGATGCTGAAACGTCCATACAGATCAGGAAGAAAGGAAATTACCATGTCTGGGTGAGGACAAGGGACTGGGTAGCGCCATGGCAGGTTGAGGGTGCCCCGGGCAGGTTCCAGTTATTATTCGAAAAGAAAACCCTGCCCTTTACTTTTGGGACAGAGCGAGATAACTGGCACTGGCAGGATGGTGGAAGCATCCGCCTCAGGAAAGGTCCGCTTACCATAAAACTCCATGATCTCACAGGATTTGAAGGCAGGTGTGATGCCATCCTGCTGACAACTGATCCTGGATTTTCTCCCCCCGGAGACCTGGAAACCCTGACTGATTTCCGACGGCAGGCACTTGGATTTTCTGCAGAACCTGAGGATGCGGGTGATTATGATTTTGTGGTTGTAGGGGGTGGTGTGGCCGGCATCTGTGCAGCCGTAAGTGCTGCAAGGCTGGGATGCAGGGTAGCATTGATCCAGAACAGGCCCGTTCTTGGAGGAAACAACAGTTCGGAGGTCCGGGTGGGCCTTTCCGGATTGATCTATCAGGAACCTTATACAAATTTAGGTTCTCTGGTTGACGAGATTGGAGGGATCGGGCATTGGACCTTATGGGAAGCCCGGCGGGATACCACTTCAGAGCGGAGCAAAAAAATTTTAGAGATTTTTGAACAACATCCGGAGAAAAAAGAACACAATGCCGGTCCCTCGACCAATTATGAGGATGACAAAAAACTAAGGGTGGTACTGGGGGAAGAAAACCTGAGCCTCTTTCTGAATACCCACGTGCTGGCAGCGGAAACGGATGGTGACCGTATTGTATCCGTGACAGGCAGAAGCATCATAAGCGGTAAGGAATACAGGTTCAGGGGAAAATTATTTGCAGATTGTACAGGTGACGGTAACCTTGGTTTACTGGCAGGGGCAGATTTCAGGGTAGGCCGGGAAGCCATATCGGAAACGGGGGAACCCCGGGCTCCCGTCCAGGCGGATCAGCTGGTAATGGGTACTTCTGTTCAGTGGAATACGACGAGGATGGATCTGCCCGTTGTTTTTCCCACCACCCAACCCTGGTCGGTCAGGTTTGATGAAAAAACCTCGGTGAAGACTTTGAAAGGGGACTGGGACTGGGAGACGGGGGCAGAGAGAGACCAGGTGAAAGAAATTGAGGCGATCAGGGATTACGCCCTGCGGGTGATTTATGGCAACTGGGATTTTCTCAAGAACCAGAGTGTTGAAAAGGAAGACTTTGCCAGCCATAAACTGGCCTGGGTCGCGTATATTGGCGGTAAGCGCGAATCGCGCAGACTTCTGGGTGATATTGTATTAAAGGAGCAGGACATTCTGGAAGACAGAAAATTTACAGATGGTTCCTTTACGACCACCTGGGATGTGGATCTTCATTTTCCTGTCAGGAAGGATGGTTTTACCGGTGAACCCTTTCAGTCGAGGGCAGATATGAGAAAAATAAAACCTTACCAGGTCCCCTACAGATGCCTTTATTCCCGTAATATTTCCAATCTGCTCATGGCTGGACGGAACATCAGCGTGACACATGTTGCCCTGGGTAGCATCCGTGTACAGCGGACAACGGGAATGGCGGGAGAGGTTATCGGCATGGCAGCATCTGTTTGTATCCATAAGAGTTGCTTTCCAAGAGATGTTTATGAAAGATACTTTTCCGATCTGGAAACATTGATGAGCACTGGCACCGGGAATCCGGATTGGTAAGTCAAATTATTTGTAAAACAAATCAGATCATGAGTAATATTAATAAAAAAGACCTGTATGACTGGTGTAAAATACCTGTCACCGAGCTGGTAGGCCATCCGGATCTGAAGATCCCCTTTCAGCTGACCAGAGATTCCGATGAAATGGGTGAAGTGATGGCACGTGAATTTATCGATGAAATTAAACAGGCCAATGAGGAGGGTAAAGCCTTGCGGGCCATCGTTCCATGCGGGCCAAAATGCTGGTATGCTCCTTTTACCAGAATGGTTAACGGGGAGAAAGTATCACTTGGGAATCTGACTGTTTTTCACATGGATGAATGCCTGGACTGGGAGGGTAACCTGCTTGCCAGGAACGATCCGTATAATTTCCGCACTTTTATGGAACAGCATTTCTATGGAGGAATATCAGACGATCTGGCCGTACCAAAAGAGCAAAGGATCTTCCCGGAGCCGGACCGTATCGAAAAGATCAAAGGGAAGATAGCTGAAGCTCCGATTGACATAACGCTTGGAGGATGGGGACAGGACGGCCACATCGCTTATAACCAGGCACGGCGCCACCCTTATAGCCAGATATCTGTTGCCGAATTACGCAATTCCGGATTAAGGGTGCAGGAGAATAATCAGGATACCATTATTGCTTTGGGACAAAGGTCCTTCGGAGCTGCCTATCAATTCGTTCCACCAATGTCTATTACCCTGGGTATCAAGGAGTGCCTCTCGGCCAAAAAAGTACGCCTCTACAGTGATACAGGTTCCTGGAAGCAGACTGCCCTGAGGGTCGGACTTTTTTCAGAGATAACTGCCGAGTATCCCCTGACCCTGCTTCAGGAACATCCCGATGCCTGGCTGACAGCCACCATAGATACGGCCTCTCATCCAATTTCAGAAAACCCTGAATGGGAATTCAAGGGTATAAACGTATGATGCGGTACAATCACATGATCGGTACCGGTGGCATAGGCACCGGGGTTATTTTCTCACTGAAAGGAGACCATACCCTGGGCCGCAACGAAAGCCGGCTGGCCACGCTTGAACCATACCAGGACTACTGCAAGCTGCATATCATTATGCATTATGTCTCCGTACTCCTGGGTGCCGGTCCCACAGGAAGATTCAGTACATTTCCCATGGGCGGGGTAGGATCGGATGATGCGGGCAACAAACTGCTTGCACAAATGAAACAGGCCGGCATGAATACCGGATCTGTAAAGATTGACAGTCAGCACCAGACTTTGTACAGTGTGTGTTATCAGTATCCCGACCATTCAGGCGGCAATATCACTACAGAGAACAGTGCCAGTGGTGCAGTGTCTCCGGAGGATATCGATGTATTTTTCGAGGATTTCGGGAGCGGACAAACCGGCGGCATTGTCCTGGCTGTCCCGGAAGTCCCCGTTGAAACAAGGATTCGGCTGCTCAGACAGGGCCGGGACCGGGGGTATCTGAATGTGGCATCCGTCCTGTCCTCAGAGGTATCCGAATTTAAATCCAGTGGAGGCCTGGGCCTGACGGATCTGCTGGCCGTCAATATTGATGAAGCACGAAACATTGCCGGTATCGAAGATGAATCTACGGATCCGGAGATTATCATCAGCAGGTCACTGGATATACTCCTTGGGGCCAATCCCGGTATCAAGGTACTGATAACCAACGGGGATAGGGGGAGCTATTGCTTTCAGGACGGGGAGCTGGAATACCATTCCATTCTTCCTGCCAGGGTAATCTCAACTGCAGGTGCGGGAGATGCTTATCTCGCCGGAATAATAGCGGGTATCTGTTATGGCTTACCCTTACAAAAGGGAGAAAAAGTGAATCTCATCACAGAAACAACATTGAAGTCTGCAGTGGATATGGGAACCCTGCTTGCCTCCTTTTCTGTCACTTCCCCGGATACCATACACATGGGAGCAAATGCCGGTTCCCTGCTGAATTATGCCCAATCCAAAGGACTTACCCTTTCAGAAGAATTCAAGAAAATTTTTCGTTAATCATTCTCAAGCTTGAAGGGGGTTACCTGGTAGACATAGTAATTCAGCCAGTTGGTATAGAGCAGGTTCGCATGGCTCCTCCACTGGACCCTGGGTGGTTGTGAGGGGTCATCACAGGGAAAGTAGTTCACCGGTATCTGGATATCCATTCCCTTTTCCAGGTCCCTTTCATATTCCTCCTTCAAGGTGTTGGGATCATATTCGGAATGGCCGGTCACGAATATCTTTTTGCCATCTTTGGTACCTATGATATAGATACCTGCCACATCGGACTCGGCAATGATCTGAAGTTCCCCGACCTTTTCAATGTCTTCCCTGTCGATATGCATATAGCGTGAGTGGGGAGCAGGGAACAGATCGTCAAATCCCCGCACAAGGGGGATCTTGCGGTCCAGCACCCGGTGCTTAAAGACACCGAACAGTTTCTTTTCCAGCAATTTCTTCTCAATACCATAGAAGTGATAAAGTGAGGCCTGGGCTCCCCAGCAGAGATAGAGGGTAGACGTGACGTTGGTCTCGGCCCAGTCCATGATCTCTTTTAATTCCTCCCAGTAATGAATATCTTCAAAGTTAATAAAGCCCAGGGGCGCCCCGGTAATGATCAGTCCATCGTAACGGTGTTCCCTGACCTGGTCAAAGGTTTTATAGAAGGTCTCGAGGTGTTCTGTGGGCGTATTTTTGGAGGTATGGTTTTTTGGATGTATCAGGTCAATCTCTATCTGCAGGGGTGTGTTGGAAAGCAATCGCATCAGATGTGTCTCGGTGGTATGCTTAACGGGCATTATGTTCAGGATCACAATTCGCTGGGGCCGGATATCCTGGTGGATGGCCCTCGTCTGGTCCATGACAAAAATGTTTTCCTTCTTCAGAATGGCAGTAGCAGGCAGATTATCGGGTATGTTAATGGGCATAATGTTCAATTACTGATTTCTGCAAAAGTACTATCTGGTTGAATACGATGAAACAACCGGACCAAAGAAAATGGCATTAAGGAACAATTTATTCGTGCCATACCAGAATCCACGGAAATTCGGATTATCCATAAAAGTAAAAAGCCTGCCCGATCCATGGCTGCCGACCAGCACAACGGGGGCATTCCGGAGGTCGTCATATTTACCTTCCGGCACATATCCACTCAGTAAAGGGTCGTCGGTATATCTCACCGGACAGGCAAAGGGGCGGCGGTCCGCCCGGGCGATCAGTAAATGGTTCCGGAATACCGGGATGGTCTTTCTGTGGAGACCATACCCGATGGGATGGCTGATGTCTACCTCCGCCTCGAATATACTCCCTGTAATACGCTGTGCCCCGGTCTTGTTTCCCAGGTCACTGTATGCCAGGTAACCGCTGCTATCCGGCTTATTGTTCTTGAATTCTATGTCCACGAGTTTTTGCTCCTTCAGCCAGCGGTTGGCAGTGTTCAGGGCAATGATGTTTCCCCCTTTGCCCACCCAGCGGGTGATCTCCTTTTTACCGCTGGCATGGATCCTGTTATATGAACCGGCGGGCATCAGCAGGTGGGTGTATGGGGATAGATCCATTGAATTTAATTGTTCCTGGTCTATGAGTACGACCGGCATATGCATGCGTGCATCCAGCAGGTGCCAGGCCTCGCCGGACTGCCGGCTGTTTACACCATCACCGGTCAGCAACAATATCACCGGTTTTTTCAAAGGCAGAAAACGGCTGCTCCCCATGTCCATTCCCAGGCTGGTATGGGAGGTTTGGATGGCGTAAGCAGTAATGCTTGTTTCCTGCAATGCCCGCTCAATAATGCTATATACCTCTTCGGGCGTTTTATCCTGTTTTTGTACAGGGATGAAAATGCTCCCGTAACTGAACGATAACCCGGTTTCCCCGTTCTGGTATTCAAAAGGTTCGGTGGCCACCTGCGTTCTCAGTCCCGCTGCCTGTATCTGGTACAGGGCTGCAGGTGCATCATACTCATCCCAGGCGAAAACATATCCGGCCTGGCTGATATTCCCGAGGATCTTTCCCGGCTGCCTGCTAAGCTCCATCACCCTTTCACCCATCAGCTCTTCCGCCAGACTGGATTGGGCTATGGCCGCATAGGGAATATTGAAGGCATGGGGCATTGTCCAGGCAGAAACATCATAAAACAGGCTGTCAGTAAAGTTCTTCTGTGGCTCGAACAGGCTCTGGACCATCCTGAATTGTGGTTGGTTCAGGGGGACCAGAAAAGCATTGCCGGCTGTGAAATTGATCCCGTCCATGGTATGGCCCTGCTTTAATCCGTATACCCTGATCTGGTGCCTGAGCAGGAGATCCATGAAGTAAACCAGGCTTGCCTGGTCTGCTTCCCCGAAAATATAAGCCTTTTCGTCTGAAGCATCGAAAAGGGATGCAGACGACCTGTAGAATTCCCGCTGGTGCTCCAGGAGCTCTTCTCTCAACTCGAAAGATGCCTTGATGGTGGAGAACGATACCCTGACCTGGTTCCTGATACCATATGGGAAGGTAATTTTTCCCCGGGCAGTGTTTCTCTCGAAACCCCTGGTACTGGCCTGTTCAAAAAGGATCCCCACACTTCCGTTGACGTCGGGATAGGATGATCCTTTCCCATAATAGAAATCATCAAAGATCTCTTCTGTAAAAAAGAGGCTGCCGTCCGGGTCAAGTGCCGCAGCGTGGTATTCCCCGATCTTTCGGGTAAGTTCGGTGGTACGTTCAGGGGTCATGGGATTGGTGCGGGAAAGGATGCCGGGCTGAAAGAAAAAGGTAGATGATGATCCCATTTCATGATGGTCGGTCTGTACATTCGGCTTCCACTGGTGGAAAACCTCCACACGACCCCTGCTTTCGGGATGCTGCAGCAGGATCCAGTCCCGGTTCAGATCAAACCAGTAATGATTGGTACGGCCCCCTGGCCATGACTCACGAAAACCCCGGCTGTTATCATCCGGCATGGGGGTCTGGGATTTATGCATATTGATCCAGCTTGCATGCCGGTTGAACCCGTCGGGATTCAGACATGGATCGATCAGGATCACCATATTTTCCAGGGTTTTCATCACCTCGGGATCCTGCGATGCAGCCAGGTAATAGGCCACCAGGACCGATGCATTGGAGGCACTGGATTCATTCCCGTGTACATTATAACCCAGCCTGACCACCACGGGCATATTCCCAGGATCGGAAGGACCGGCGGATGCCGGATCGGACAGTTCCAGATGTTCCTGCCGGATCTGTTCAAGCCTGGCATGATTTTCCGGAGATGTTATGATAAGATGGAAGAGGGGGCGGTTCTCCCAGGACCGGGCATATTCCTGCATGACCACGCGCTCAGATTGGCTGGACAGGAGTGAAAGGTAAGTGCTTAGCTTGTCATGGGTCAGGTGCCACTCTCCAATCTGGTGGCCCATGACTGATGCGGGTTCCTGTACTTCCGGAAGGTAGTCACCGGCTGGCAGGTAATAATCGAGTTTTAGCTGTGCGTAACCTGACAGACACAGGATGGCCAATGCCAAAGCGGTAAGTATTTTTCTCATGGGGAAAAACTTTTGTAAGGAAGTAAAAATAGTCAAAAACTACTTTAAAATCGTATTCGCATACCCGGACCGACCAAACCAAACCACTTCTGTGCCCTCAGCTTGAAACCAATACCGAAATTCAGGGGGTGTTCTTTAACAATGATATTTATCACCAGAGATACCCGTATGATTTTATAATTTTGTTATACAACCCAATGATCTGTCATGCTGGCAAGAGAACTGACCGAACCCCGGAGTATAGCAGTGATAGGAGGCTCCAACAACCTTCATAAACCAGGAGGGAAGATCCTTCATAATCTCCTGCGGGGTTCCTATTCAGGAAAGCTGTACGTGGTAAATCCCGGAGAGGAGACCGTACAGGGTGTGAAAAGCTTTTCCGGTCCGGGGGCCCTGCCTCCGACAGACCTGGCCATACTCGCCATTGCTGCCAGGCATTGCGAGGAGGCTGTGGAAATACTGACCAGGGAAAAAGGAACAAAAGGATTTATCATATTATCCGCCGGATTTGCTGAGGAAAGCGTTGAAGGAGCCAGGCTTGAAAGCCGTATAGCTGATCTGGTAACCTCGGCGGGCGGGAACCTCATCGGTCCCAATTGCATCGGCCTCATCAACCAGCAATACCAGGGCGTATTTACGAGCCCGGTCCCCAGATTGGATCCCATGGGTTGTGATTTCATATCCGGATCAGGGGCAACGGCCGTGTTCATAATGGAAGCCGGGATCCCGAACGGATTAACATTCTCTTCCGTTTACTCTGTCGGTAACAGTGCCCAGACTGGCGTGGAGGAGGTATTGCAGCACCTGGATGAAACATTTAACCCGGCAAGCAGTTCAAGAGTCATATTATTGTATATAGAAAACATCGATAAGCCGGAACTCCTGTTCTGAAGCATGCCTCATCCCTCGTGCGCAAAAGGATGCCGGCTGGCAGCTATCAAGGCCGGAACCTCAGATGCGGGCAGCCGGGCAGCATCTTCCCATACCGGTGCCCTTGCCAGTCCGGATATAGCCGTCGATGCACTTTTCCGCAAGGCAGGCATCGTCAGATGCCACAGCAGGACGGAACTGGTGAGCGTTGCCGGGATCTTCATGCATCCCGAACTGAAAGGTAAACGACTGGCGGTGATAACCCATGCCGGGGGACCGGCAGTTATGCTTACAGATGCATTGTCTGAAGGGGGAATGGAAGTGCCTCCGATCAGCGGTAAGGCCGCAGATGATCTGCTGGAGCAGTTACATCCTGGTTCTTCCGTGGTTAATCCGATTGATTTTCTGGCGACCGGGACAGCCGAACAACTTGGCAACATCATCGACTTTTGTGAGCAATCATTTGATGAAATAGACGGCATGATCGTAATATTCGGCAGTCCGGGTCTCTTCAGTGTACATGATGTTTACGGGCTGCTGAATGAGAAAATGTTAACCTGTCGGAAACCGATATTTCCGGTGCTGCCCTCCGTAGTAAATGTCAGGGATGAAATTGAGGAATTCATCTCATACGGGAGGATCAACTTCCCTGATGAAGTGAGCCTGGGGAGATCCCTGGCCAGGGTATACCATACGCCCCGCTTTCTTAGCATTGATGAGTCAGGATTGAAACTTGATGAGAGGAGTATCAGGAATGTAATTGAGGGTGCAGGAAACGGTTATTTATCCCCCGACAGGGTCCAGATCCTGCTGGATGCTTCCGGTATCCCGAGGGCAGAAGAGGCGATAGTGGACAGCAAGGTTGACGCCGTACTGAAGGCTGAGGAATTCGGTTTTCCCCTTGTTATGAAAGTGGTTGGCCCCCTGCATAAGTCAGATATTGGTGGTGTGTCGCTCGATGTCCGGGACCCAAGGCAGGTCAGTGCAGAATTCGAAAGGATGATGCAACTGGAGGGAGTCATATCCATTCTGATGCAGCCCATGCTATCGGGGACTGAATTATTTGCCGGGGTGAAAAGGGAAAATAAATTCGGACATCTCATCCTTTGCGGACTGGGGGGGATATTTGTAGAGGCAATGAAGGATGTGAACGCGGGACTCGCACCCCTGAGCTCTGCAGAGGCAGAACATATGATCAGGAGTCTGCAGGGATATCCTGTTCTGGAAGGGATCAGGGGACAGGAAGGCATTGATATACCTGCCTATATTGATATCCTGTGCAGATTATCACAGCTGGTGACCCTTGCACCGGAGATCATGGAGATGGACCTGAATCCACTGCTGGGAACGAAAGCCGGGGTTGTGGCTGTGGATGCCAGGATCAGGGTGGAAAAACAACAGGATTAAAGAAACAAAAAATAAGTGCCATGAGCAGAGAAACCCCTATGGATTACCATGTTGTTACCTCCAAGATCAATGAACTGGGTATTTGTGACCTGGGGCAGGCCAAGATCCGGGAGATCGTGAAAGTGGTTAACGAGATTGAATCAGCATCCGGCGAAAAGTTTATCCGGATGGAAATGGGGGTACCCGGACTGGAACCGGCCAGTGTTGGGACAGAGGCCGAGATCAGGGCCCTGGAAAATGGTGTAGCCTCACAATACGCCAATATGGAAGGCATCCCCGAACTGAAGCAGGAAATATCAAGGTTCTGTAAATTATTCCTGGACCTGGATGTTTCTCCTACTTCCTGTGTGCCGACAGTAGGAAGTATGCAGGGAAGCATTGCCGCCTTCCTGGTGGCCAACCGCAATGACCGGCACAGGGAAGGCACGCTCTTCCTGGACCCGGGTTTTCCCGTTCAGAAGCAGCAATGCATAGTGCTTGGACATTCATACAGGACTTTTGATGTTTATGATTACCGGGGAGAAAAACTCCGGGATAAGATCAGGGAATCACTCGATACAGGAATGGTTTCCAGCATACTGTATTCCAATCCCAACAATCCTTCCTGGATATGTTTTACCGAGGAGGAATTAAAGATCATCGGGGAGCTGGCCAATGAATATGATGTGATCGTGATCGAGGACCTGGCCTATTTTGGCATGGATTTCAGGAAGGATGTATCTGAACCCGGCAGGCCCCCGTTCCAGTCCACTGTCGCAAATTACACCAAAAATTACCTGCTCCTGATATCCTGTTCCAAAACATTCAGTTATGCGGGACAGCGGATCGGGATGATGGTCATGTCAGACTTTATTTTTAACAGGAGATATCCTGACCTGTTGCGCTATTATACTTCTGACAGGTTTGGTCATTCCATGATTTTCGGGGCCCTGTATGCCCTGTCTGCAGGGGCCAGCCATTCTGCCCAGTATGCTGTGGCGGCCATACTGAAAGCTGCCAATAATGGGGATTTCAACATTGTGGACGAGGTTCGCGAATATGGCGGAGCGGGCCGGGATCATGAAGGAATTATTTACCCGGAATGGTTTCAGCATAGTATACGACAGGGATATGGACAAACCCCTGGCAGATGGCTTTTATTTTACCTTCAGCTATCCCGGCTTTTCCGGTGCCAGGCTGCTGAGGGAACTTTTATATTACGGGATCAGTGCCATATCGCTTGAAATCACGGGAAGTGAAAGAAAAGAGGGATTGCGTGCCTGTGTCTCGCAGGTGAGACTCGACCAAATGTCTTTGTTAGAGAGTCGTTTACAGAAATTCAGAAAGGATCATCCTGTTGAAAAACAGGGATGAACTGATAATAATCATGCAGTACTGGATAGGACTCTTAAATAGAATTATTATTTTAGCTAATTCTTAGACTTTTAAAAATATATCTCATATGGCTAAGCAACGAGGTGCGATTGTAGTTGATATTGAACGTTGCAAAGGCTGTGAACTCTGCATAGAGGCATGTCCTACCAGCGTACTCCGGATGGAAAGGAAAGTAAACGGGAAGGGTTATCATTTTGCATATATGGAAAATCCCGTAGGAATGTACCGGATGTAACAATTGTGCGATCGTATGTCCCGATGGTGTTATCTCCGTGTACCGGATGAAGGTAGAAGTCTAGGGACATTAATATTTCAGTATGAAGAAAGAATTCCGTTTATTAAAAGGAAATGAGGCAGTTGCAGAAGCTGCCATCAGGGCTGGTGCGGATGCTTATTTTGGTTATCCCATCACTCCGCAATCGGAGGTCCTGGAATACCTGACCCTGGAAAAACCTGAGGAAAGGACCGGTATGGTCATCCTGCAGGCTGAAAGTGAGCTGGGAGCCATCAACATGGTATTTGGAGCAGCCGGTGCAGGCCGGCGTGTGATCACCTCTTCTTCCAGTCCGGGTATATCCCTTTTCCAGGAAGGCATTTCCTATATTGCCGGTGCCGAACTTCCCTGTGTCATTGTCAATGTGGTCAGGGGCGGACCCGGACTGGGCACCATCCAGCCTTCCCAGGCAGATTATTTCCAGGCCACCAAGGGTGGGGGCCATGGTGATTATCACATGCTGGTACTGGCACCTGCCTCTGTACAGGAAATGGCTGACTTTGTCCCACTGGGATTTGACCTTGCCTTTAAATACCGTAATCCCGTAATGATGCTTACAGATGGATTGATCGGGCAGATGATGGAAAAGGTGGAACTTTTTGAACAGATCCCGGGCCACGGAATTTGACCAGGACTGGGTAGCAACAGGTAAAACACCTGACCGTGAGCGAAACATCATTACCTCGCTGGACCTTCAGGCTGTCGATATGGAGAAAAGAAACCTCAGGCTGCAGGCGAAGTATACAAAAATGAAGGAAGAAGAAGTAAGGTTTGAGGAGATCGCCTGCGAGGATGCGGAATACCTGCTGGTTGCTTATGGTTCCAGTGCCAGGATCTGTCAGAAAACAGTGCAACTGGCCAGGGAAAAGGGCATAAAAGCAGGACTGCTCAGGCCCATCACCTTATTTCCTTACCCAACAGAATACATTACAGGAAATGAGCGGGAAAGTCAAGGGGATACTCTCGGTGGAAATGAATGCCGGCCAGATGATTGAAGATGTTCGTCTGGCTGTGAATGGAAAGATCCCGGTTGAACATTACGGCCGATTCGGAGGCATGGTGCATTCCCCGAATGAGGTACTGGAAGCCCTTGAAGAAAAAATTATTAAAGCATGAGTACATGAGGTAAAAAGCATAAGATATTAAAGAGATCATCAAAGAGGAAAACCTGGTCTACAGAAAAACTCCCCTGATGACCGACAAAGAGTTGTCCTATTGTCCGGGTTGCGGGCACGGGACCGTCCACCGGATCATTGCAGAAGTCATCGAAGAGATGGGGATACAGTCAGAGACCATTGCTGTGGCACCGGTTGGCTGTTCAGTCCTGGCCTATGATTTCATGGACATTGACTGGCAGCAGGCGGCTCATGGAAGGGCACCTGCGGTGGCAACAGGACTGAAAAGGGTAATGCCGGATAAGTATATTTTTACCTACCAGGGGGACGGGGACCTTGCTGCCATCGGTACCAATGAGACCATACATGTTTGTAACCGGGGCGAACATATCACCATCATTTTCATCAATAACGGGATTTACGGGATGACCGGGGGACAAATGGCACCGACGACCCTTCCGGGAATGGTATCATCCACCTCACCCTATGGCCGGGATGTCAGTACCATGGGCAATCCCATCAAGATCACCGAGCTGGTTGCCCGGTTGCCAGGGACATATTATGTGACCAGGCAGGCCGTGCATAAACCAGGCAATGTAAGGAAGACCAAAAAAGCCATCAGGAAGGCTTTTGAGAACCAGGAGCTGAAAAAGGGTGTTTCCCTTGTAGAGGTGGTATCCAACTGTAATTCAGGCTGGAAGATGACCCCCGTCAAGGCAAACAAATGGATGGAAGAGAACATGTTTCCCTTTTATCCCCTGGGAGATATCAAAGTAGATGGTGAACTGGTCAAATAATAAAAATAGTTTTCAATATGACGGAAGAGATCATAGTTGCAGGGTTCGGTGGACAAGGGGTACTGTCCCTTGGAAAAATACTTGCCTACTCCGGAATGATGCAGGACATGGAGGTCAGCTGGTTCCCCTCCTATGGCCCGGAAATGAGGGGAGGCACGGCCAATGTAACCGTCATCCTCTCTGATGACAGGGTCAGTTCCCCCGTTTTGAATGAATATGATACGGCCATATTGCTGAACCAGCAGTCCGTCGATAAATTCGAGTCCAAGGTCAAACCCGGGGGACTCCTGGTCTATGACGGGAATGGCATCACCACCCATCCCTCCAGGAAGGATATCAGCATTTTCAGGGTTGATGCGGCGGATGAAGCAGCCAAAATGTCCACCACCCGTACCTTTAATATGATCGTGCTCGGGGGCTACCTGAAGATCAAACCCGTGGTGAAACTCGAAAATGTACTGGACGGACTGAAAAAATCATTGCCAGCCAGGTACCATCACCTGATCCCGGTGAACGAGGAAGCCATCAAGAGAGGCATGGAGATCATCCACGAGGTGACTGAAGCCTAGAAGAAATAGAATACCCCAACCAGGGTACGCAGGTTACCCACTGCCTTGGAATCTAAAACCATTCCTTCAGGATCTATCGTGCCAAAGGCAGCCACCGTATATTCCAGTTCAAGTCCGAATCTCATCTTTCCATAGTTGTAAATGAGCCTGGGAGATACGCGGTAGATGTAATCGATCTCCCCACGGGTCCCCACTATCCCCCCGGCAGAGATATCCGTCCCGGCACCCAGGTTCTGGGTATACCCGGCAAATAGTCCGGGTTGCCATGTTGGATTATTCGAATGGATCTCTGTCCAGACTGAATAACTGCCCGTCGGGGCATAGGTCTGCCTGCCGGTTACCGGGTCTATGGATTTAATGCCAAAACTACTGATCATGAGTAGATCGTAATTATTCTGTCCGAATACCCCTTCTGCCTTGATGGTTAATTTTTTAAAGGTCAGCTTTCCATAGAGCTCGGTCAGAAAGCTGCCTACCCCTTCGGTAGTATGATAACCCTCTTCTGTTTCTATCATGGGCACAAGCCTTTTGAATTCCGCTCCACCACCAAGGAGGATCCCGGCACTGTTTTCAGTAGGAGCTTTCAGATACTGTACCTGGAAATTAAGATCCGGGATCATGGAATTACGCAGGGCCCGTATGCCGGCAGCAGAGGCAAAGTCTGCATGTGAAAAGGCCACTGCTGATAACTTTATGGGTCCCAGGTTATGGCTTACCCTGATCTGGGGATTCCGGGCAAAGGGACCGAAAGGTGCACCCGTATTGAAACTTAATACTGCCGGAAAACATTCCGGGATGAACATGGGATTCCAGTATTGTCCCAGAAGCAGTTCGGTTTGCTCCCAGCTCAGTTTGACAAAAGCATGCCGCAGGCGGAATTCATTCAGGTCCAGGTTACTATGCCCGAAGAATGATCCTTCGATAACACCCAGGGTTTTGGCTCCCAGGAAATCCGGACCGGTGATGGTAGCCCTGACCCGGGTCCGGATGGAGAGGAAGTTAAAACTACCCCTGGCATTGATGTCAACGCCTTCCGGATCAAGTTTTTCCGGATGGGGCCAGAGCAGGAAATGCCCCTGCCTGGCACAAACGATCTGCCGGCTGTCGTAAAAATAATCCGTATTTATAAATCCGGAGAATTTGATCCCCCATTTGGATTTGTCCTCTTCCTGGGCGGAAAGGAAACTGCATGCAAAACTTGCGAGAAGTAAGAATAATATTTTTTTCATTGCTTTCTATTGGTTGATAATTTTAATTGGGCTTGGGAAACATCTTCTGTATAAAATTTCTTTTTTTCAGAGGTTGTCCCAATAATATATTCAGGTTGTTTTCTGCTGTCAGGTTGTCCTCCCAGAGATCCATGGCCTTCCGGTAACAGTCTGCTGCGGCCTGGTAATCTTCCCGGTACCGGTATGTTAGTCCCAGGTTCGTATAGCTGACCGATAGTCTCCTTGGTGTTTCCTGTATGGCCTTTTCAATCTCTTTTACCCGCTTGTCAAGATAAGCTTCATAGCCTGTCCCGAAGGTGGTCTGCACCTCTTGCCGGATGGCAGCTCCATCCTTTTTCTCGTACTTCTCAAGCCAATCCTCATAGCGTTTGATGCTTTCCCTCGCTGCCGATTCTCCCAGCGCGATGAGCGAGTCCTGTCCCATAGAATGAAATGGCGAGCTCAGGCTGTCGTAACTGATCCCAAGGGTAAGATACACCGCCGCCCGGTTGTTCTCCAGCACCCCGGTTTCAAAAGACCCGGCATAATGGGGATATTGGCTGTATATCTGTTCGATGGTATCAAGCAGCCGGATCACCCCGGCATAGTCATTGGCTACGGCCAGGGCATTGTATCCTTCATATAATTCGCGTGCCGGCACTACCCTTGGGTCCACCGCCTGGTTCTCTTTCCGGTAAAAAGACCGGGCCAGGAGTATGGTAATAACGACAAGAGCCATCATCACATAGATGAGGGCTCTTGGTATTTTGCCGGCAGCAGGTGTCATTGAGAGTGGACTTTTTCAATCAGGAATTTCCGGATCTCAATGGGTGTTTCAGGCGTCATTCGGGCTACTATGATATGTACAATAATGGCAAGAGGTGCCCCGATGATCCCAAAGTACCAGGCTCCCAGCCAGTAAGAGATAAAATCATGCCCGGGCAGGGTGGCACCCATTTTTCCGGCAATGAAATAAGTCAGCGCCAGCAGTGAGACCGCCCCACCTGCAATCAGTCCGGCTACAGCCCCCTGTTTGTTTGAACCGCTCCACCAGATCCCCAGGAGAAAAAGAGGGAAGATGGTACATCCGGCCAGTGAAAAGGCTACGGCCACGAGTTGTCCGATAAGGGCCAGCTTTGCCAGGGCGATGGCGGTAACGATGGCTGCCATGAGGATGGTTCCCATCCTGGCAAACATCAATTGTTTTTTGGGAGGGGCATCCGGGTTGATGGTCTTGACGTACAGGTCATGTGCAAAGGCTGAAGCACCGGCAACCAGGAGTCCGGATACAGTTGAAAAAGCCGCACTCACACCACCTGCCGCAAGGAAGCCAACGATCAGGGGATGTACATTGCCCAGCTGTGCGGTATATACGACAATGGCGTCCTTGGCCAGCCTGCCGACTTCCGGGTTGGCTGACAACACCTTTCCAAAGGCGGCATATGCAGGAGCACTCCAGTAAAGCACACAGATAAAGAAGAGTCCCCATACAACCGACCACCTTGCATCACTCGCTTTGGGTACCACATAAAAACGCTGGATCACATGGGGAAGTCCTGCGGTACCTACCATAAGGCTGAAAGAAATGGCGATCCACTGGTAGAATGTTTGTCCCGTTGCAGGATCAAAAGGCATGGCATATTCAGGTGCCGGTACCATGGCATATGCATGCCCGAAAGAGTTCATAAGCTGCTGGGTCTCGGCCAGCGGGATCCCGGTGACAACATCTGATACGACAGCGCCATACCCGATCTGGGGGAGGAGCCAGAAATAATCAAATTTGAAGGTCAGGATGAAAAGCGGGATGATGAAAGAAATGATGATGATCACATACTGGATCTGCATGTTCTTGGTGACCCCCAGCATCCCCGAGATCAGGGTATAGGCCAGCACCACGGCACCCCCGATCACAACGGACCAGCCGTAGGATACCCCCATGACCCATTTGAACATCAGTCCGATCCCGCCGAATTGTCCCACACAATAGGAGATGGAGATGAGTATGGCGATGATGGCACCGATGGCCCTGAGGGACTGGGAATAATACCTGTCACCGATGAAATCTGCAGCCGTATACTTACCATACCTCCGTATTTGTCCCGCCATCAGTATCAAAAGCAACACATAGCCACCGGTCCACCCAACCACATAGGCCAGGCCATGGTATCCGGCCCCGTACATCAGGGCAGCCATGCCGAGAAAAGAGGCGGCGCTCATCCAGTTCGAAGCTATGGCCATGCCGGAGCCGACCCTGGATATGCCACGTCCTGCGGCATAGAAATCAGTCGTGTCCTTGGCCCGGAAAACGATTCCAACCAGGACGAACAGACATAGGATGGTGATCAGGATGATGGATGGTCCGACCTTGAAACTGCCTTCGAGCTGTGTGGCACCGGTGGCAGCAGAGAGGATAGCAGGAATGGATAAAAACAGGAGGGGGAGGATATTTTTTTCATGATGGAATTTTGGGATTGTTGATTGGATGGATTTTTTATTCTATACCAAGGATACGGTCCCTGTGATCAGCACGTACACAATACAGCCAGCAGAGTCCCACAAAAAGCACCAGGAGGAACACGGCAGTATAGAAGTAGTGGAACGGAAATCCGAACAATCGTCCATCAGTGAGAAAGGATTGGGGATGGATCAGGTAGAGTGACATGGCCGCCGGGATGGCTTCCTTGCTTTCGGGGCTCAGAGCATCCATCATGGAGGAATTTAATTCAATGGAGACGAGGGTTGTCCTGACATCCCCGGGGGAGAGTCCCAATACAGGAGAAACTTCTGATGCAAGCTTATTTCTTGCATTTACATATTCCGGGTCTGTGATGTTTTCAATCTCTCCTTTGAGTTTTTCAAAGGCAGCAATTTCCTGATTGAGTTGTATGCCTTTATCAGGTCCTGCCAACTGCTTGAGAGACCAGCTCAAACCGTTGTCCAGGGCCGTCCGGTATCCGGGATCGATAAAGTTTTTTCCGAGTACAGACAGGGAGACCTGTGCAAAAACCTGGAGCTCCTGATCTGGGCGTTGCCGTTGCTGACCTGTTCCCATACCTGTTCAAATGCAAGGTAGGCGGGTTCGGGAGTTGGTTTGCTTATTATTTTCAATACTATCTGAAATCCGAAGATGGCCACGGTCCAGATAATACCAGGGAAACAATGATGTTCCGGTTCAGCCGGGCCATTTCTGTGGCGGGCTTAAAAAAGCTAATGCGATAGTCATTGGGGGGAGATTCCATAAGGTATAGGGATTGAAGAATTTTGAGATTATGATTAAGTCTATTGTTGTTTTTTGCTGAAGCCTGTAAATTTATATATAAAATTAATTGCTCCTGCAAGAATAAGGTGCCACAGAGAAATCTATAATGATTCCAAAGAAGGGTGAACCATTGGCTGCCAGGTTATTTCCGGTAGAAATTCATTTCATCCAGGTATTTCCAGGCAGCAGGAGGGAGGAAATGACGTATGTCTTTTCCATCACTAATGGCCTTGCGGATGAAACTTGAAGAGATCTCGATAAGGGGAGCATCGACAACCATCAGGTTCTCCTGTTCCGATACATCTACCGGGAATCCCGGTCGCGGATATACAAATCGGGAATAATTATCCATGATCTCCCTGGCATTTTTCCATTGTGGAAAGGAGGGAAGTCCATCGCTTCCCATGATGATGATAAACTGGTTTGAAGGGTGCTTCTCTCCCAGCCAGGCCAGGGTATCGATGGTGTAGGAGGGGGTTGGCATTTTGAATTCAATATCGGAGGACGCGGAACCGGTCGTCATCCTCAATGGCCCGTTCAACCAGTTCAAGGCGGTGATGGTCGGCCAGCAGTGTTTTTCTTTGCTTGAAAGGGTTATGGGGACGAAATCACAAACCAGAGCCGGTCCATGTCTGTATACTCGACCATGTAATTGGCAATGGCCATATGGCCTATATGAATGGGGTTGAAACTGCCGAAAAACAATCCGATTTTCATTCCTCTCCGGATTTTGTGGATAAAACGAGAAAATTCCTTACCATGTTTTCGGCTGCTGCAAGGGTATCTTCCAGTGTTTCGTTAAGCAGTATAACATCAAACTGCCGGGCAAATTCCAGTTCCTGGCTGGCTTTGGCCAGCCTGTCCATGATCTTTTCTTCCCTGTCCGTGGACCTGTCCCTGCAGCCTTTTTTCAAGTTCCTCAATGGAGGGAGGTTGCACAAAGACAGCCAGTGCATTGGGACCGAAATACTTCTTGAGGTTCAGTCCCCCGACCACATCCACATCAAAAATCACATGCTTCTGCCTGCTCCAGATCCGGTCGATCTCGGATTTAAGTGTCCCGTAATAATGGTCACTGTAAACTTCTTCCCATTCCAGGAAATCATTATGCTCAATATGTTCCCTGAACCTGTCGGCGCTCATAAAATAATAATCCCTGCCATCCACTTCCTTTCCCCGGGGTGGCCTGCTGCATGCAGAAATCGAGAATTCGAGTCCCATATCAAGCGCCAGCAGATGTTTTACTATGGTGGTTTTGCCTGCCCCGGAGGGAGCTGAAAATATGATGGCTTTACCTTTCATAGCCTACAATATATTCAGAACCTGTTCCTTGATTTTTTCCAGTTCATCTTTCATCCCAACCACCAGGCGCTGAATATTGGCTTCGGAAGCCTTTGACCCAAGGGTATTGATCTCCCGGCCGATCTCCTGGGAAATAAATCCCAGTTTTTTGCCTGCCGGGGAGTTTGTGCTCATGGTTTCCAGGAAAAATCCGCAATGATTTTCCAGCCTGACCTTCTCTTCTGTGATATCCATCTTCTCCAGGTAAAAGATCATCTCCTGTTCCACCCGGCCGGGATCTGTGGAATTGTTCTGTCCCAGTTCTTCAAGTGATGTAAGGATCCGGTTCCTGATGGTTGTGGCACGGTCTTTCTCAAAAGGTGCCACTTTCGTCAAAAGCTGGAGGATATTGTTGATCCTCAGCCTGATGTCTTTTTCCAGGGCTTTGCCTTCCTGTTCCCTGAATGAGATCAGCTCGTCCAGGGCGTCCTGTATACTGTCCTTCACGGCTGTACCAGTCATCATCCTTCAGTTTATCTTTTTCTGATAACATGGCGTCGGGCAGGCGCATGGCTACCTGGATCAGCTGTTCCGGATCTACCCTGTCTTTGTTCCCGGCGATTTCTTTCAATTGCCTGATATATTCCACAACCACCGGTTTGTTGATGGACCAGCCGGCCGCCCCTTCTTTGATCTCCTGGTAGATGACCACCTCAATTTTTCCCCTTTGCAGCTCAGTGCCCAGCCAGCTGCGGATCTCCATTTCCTTTTCTTTCAGGAATACGGGGATTTTTACGGAAAAATCAAGCTGTTTACTGTTCAGTGATTTTATCTCAATGGCATAGACCATATTTCTGAGATCACATTCGGCCCTGCCATATCCTGTCATGGAGATAAGCATAGAGGATGGTTTTGGTTACCTGGTTATCAAACAAAATTAAGATAAAGTCAGGAATTTGCAACCCGGGGTTTCACCACGGCTTTGGTTTTCCATCTGCCCGTAAGGTAATAGAGGAAGGACAGTATCAGACCTATCCCCCAGCCGGCCGGAACCGACCACCAGATACCTGTTTCCCCAGGCTCCTGTGAGAAGATCCAGGCAAAGGGAATGCGGATGACCCAGAGGGAAGCCAGGGTGATGAACATGGGGATGAGGGTATCACCGGCCCCCCGCAACACCCCGTTGATCTTGAACATGGCAGTGAACAGGAGGTAGAAGGAGCTGACGATGACCAGGTATTCTGCCCCGATCCGGATCACTTCGGGATCTTTGGTGAACATGCCCATCAAGGGGATATTTGAACAGGAATAACAACGGCCATGACGATCAGTGACACAGCAGATGACATCAGCAGTGTGGCCACCAGTCCCCGCCTGACCCTGTCTGACTTTCCTGCCCCGATGTTTTGTCCCACGAAAGTTGCCAGGGCAGCAGAAAAGTTCATGGCCGGCAGGATGGCCAGGCTGTCTATCCTGATGGCCGCAGCATACCCGGCGATGACATTGGTGCCAAAAGTGTTTACTATGGCCATGATGGCCATCATTCCCAGGGACACGAAGGTATGCTGGAAACCGGTCGGGAGCCCTATCCGCAGACTTTGCCAGAAGATCTTCCGGTCGAAACGTGTAAGCTCGGCAGATTGAAATCGATGAGCTTGTGGTTCCTGTTCAGGTAAAACACCGCGGTCAGGAAGGCTCCAGCCTGGGAGATAACGGTGGCTATCGCTGCTCCGGCAATCCCCCATTTGAACACCACGATAAATAGCAGGTCAAGCCCGATATTGAATAAGGTGGAGATCATCAGGAAATACGAGCGGTGTTTTTGAATCTCCCAGTCCACGCAGGATGGCAGAGGTGGCATTGAAACCAAAAAAGGCCATCAGTCCCGAAAGGTATATGGACAGGTAGGTGGTGGCTTCAGGCATGATCTCCTCGGGCAGGCGGATCAGCCTGAATATTTCATCTGTCAGGGGAATACCGACCAGTGTAAGCACCACTGAAGCAATGGTCAGGAAAATATACATGGTATGAATGGCCTTCTTCACACTGTTGTGATCCCCTGCACCGAAGTACTGGGCAATGACGATGGTCCCACCGGAGGCCACCCCGATGATCAGTGAGATCAGGGTAAAAACAATGGGAAAGGATGCCCCCACAGCTGCCAGGGCCTCTTTGCCAAGGAAATTGCCAACAATGATGGTATCGACAATGTTGTACAGCTGCTGGAAAAGATTTCCCAGCAACATGGGCATGGCAAAGTTGAAAATGAGGCGGGCTTCATTCCCGCTGGTGAGTTCCTTCATTGATGCGATTGGGATAAAGAGACCAAAGGTGGGTAAAATTTTAAGGAACAGCAAAGGAGGTCAAGGGCGTCAGATTCCTTTCACGGGTTCAAGCTCAACCGTGAAATGCCTCATGATGGGTGCTTCCTTCAGGATCCTGTAGCCGGAAGTGATGGACTCCCTTCGTTTGAATATGTTTTCCAGGGCTGCAGCAGCCACGTCCATATGGTTATTCGTATACACACGCCTGGGTATGGCCAGCCTCAGATACTCAATTTCCGGGTAGCGGTTTTCCCGGACTGCGGGTCCCGGTCCGCCAGTAAGGTCCCGATCTCAACAGCCCTGACCCCGCCTTCAAGGTACAGTTCTATGGCCAGGGTCTGTGCAATGAATTCTTCCCGCGGCACCCTGGTCAGGAACCGCGTGGCATCAATATACACGGCATGCCCTCCGGTGGGTTGTTGTACAGGAATGCCTTTATCCAGTAAACGGTTTGCCAGGTATTCAGTTTGCTTGATACGGGTATCCAGGTAATCATACTCTATGCCTTCACTTAGCCCGCAGGCCAGTGCGTTCATATCCCTTCCCGCCATGCCGCCATAGGTCAGGAATCCCTCGAACATAATATTATAGGTGCATGCTTTCTCATACCAGTCAGGATACCGGAAACCGATGAAACCCCCGATATTCACATTCCCGTCCTTCTTACTGCTCATGGTGACGGCATCCGGGTAAGAGAACATTTCTCCTACAATATCAGCAATGGACATGTCTTTATACCCTTCTTCACGCTCCTTGATGAAATAGGCATTTTCGGCAAAACGGGCCGCATCATACACCAGGGGAATGGAGTACTGGTCTGCCAGTGCCTTAACTTCCCTTATGTTCTGCATGGATACCGGTTGTCCACCTGTAGTATTGCAGGTCAGGGTAAGGATGATAAAAGGAATATCATCCGCATACTTCTCCAGCACATTCTGCAGGATTGCGGTATCAATATTTCCCTTAAATGGATGGATCAGACGGGTATTATAAGCTTCCTGTATGGTACAATCCAGGGCTGTGGCGCCACGGTATTCAATATGTCCCTTGGTCGTGTCGAAATGGGCGTTGCCCGGTACGATGTCACCCTCTTTTACAAGTACCGAGAACAGCACATTTTCGGCTGCCCTTCCCTGGTGGACCGGCAGGAAATACTCGAGTCCAAACAGGTCCTTAATGCTCTGCTTGAGCTTGTAGTAACTGGTGGCCCCGGCATAACTTTCATCACCAAGCATCATTTCAGCCCATTGCTGCTGGCTCATGGCAGAGGTTCCTGAATCCGTGAGCAGGTCAATATATACCTGCTCGCTTCTCAGGTTGAAAATGTTGTAACTGGCCTCCTTGATCCACCTTGTACGCTGTTCCCGTGTACTCCTGAAAACGGGCTCGACCATCTTGATCTTGAATGATTCTGCAAAAGGTTCTTCCATGGGTTTCTACTGGCTTTATTCCGGCATAAAATTAGGAAGGAGCAGGGAGCAATGAAGGGGGGATTTGAATGTTTGTGAACATGTATGCTATCAAACATACAGGACCCTATTGTTCAATCTCGCGGAGATGTTTCTGGTCATATTTAATATAGAGGTCCTGCCGGAAATTAGCTGCTTCTTCCATGCGGTCGAGATAGGCATCCCGGCTTTCACCTTTCCTGCGCTGCTCGAATAAGGGGGATGCTGACAATTCTTTTTCTATCTCGTTGTAGTAATAATGTTCGGCAATAAACCGGGCCGACATTTCATATATCATAACGGTTCCGTCATTCGAACAGGTAACGATCCCGCTCCCGTCAGGAAGGAAATCTGCCGCATACAGGGCATCTTCATGGGCAATAAATGTATAAATGCACTGGCCGGTGGACGCCTCCCACAGTTTGGCGGTCCCATCATAGGAGGCACTGATCAGGTAGCGGGCATCCGGACTGAACATGGACAGAGACCACGGCATAATTATGACCCGTGAGTAACTTATGGATCCTGCCTGATCCAACATCCCATATTTTGATATTTTCATCCATGGAACAACTGGCCAGGAGTTTGCTGTCCGGACTGAAATCCAATGAGAATATATTACCCCCATGGGCTGACATGGTATGTACGGGGGTGCGCTTTCCGGCATCCCAGATGATCACTGTCTGGTCAAGTGAACCGCTGGCGATCCATTGGTTATCCGGACTGTAGGCTGCGGCCAGCGCTGTTTTTGAATGGGCTTCAAAGGTGTGGGTCACGGTCCCCTCCTCCCGGTCCCATAAATAAAAACTGTTCTTCAGGCTGGTGCTCAGAAATTGAGTGGCATCCTTGTTGAAATCGAGGTTGTACACATGTGTTACGTGTTTATTGTAATTTTTCCAGGTCCCATCCTGAAGGTCCCAGATCCGTATTTCCGTCCCGCCTGCTCCCAGGAGGTATCTGCCATCTCCTGAGAAGGTCAGGTATTTTACCGGCAGCCGGCATCCTTCCAGGGTGGAAAAGATCTCCCCGTTGTTTTTATCCCATAGATGGATCATCCCGTCCTCCCCGCTGCTGGCGATGGTTTTTGAATCAGGACTGATGGCTATGGCGAAGACGGGACCCTTATGCTTTTTAAATGTCAGTACCAGGCTTTCATCTTCCTGTGCAAGGCAGGATGATCCTGACGGAAACAATAAAAATGCGATCAAAACGGTGATTGAAAAACTCAACAGTCTCATAGGCTTGTTTTATCAAAGGTACAACGAATAAAAATATGAAAATTGAGATATACCCTCCTTGCAACCCTGTATTTTTTCATCTGTCTCTTATAGCAAAACCACTTAAAATCATATGAACTCAAATGAAACCACTACCATTTTTATTATGTCTTACAGCTTCCTGATCATTGCAGGATCAAGCAGGGCGGGATCTGCCTGGGGAGCGGGCACCGGACCGGTTTCAGAACCTGCGGTCGAAGAATCCACCGGTACTGGCTTACTGCTTAGCGCAGGACCAGCCCATTCGGGACAGCCAACATCCAGCATCAGGGGGATCATCCTGGATGCAGATACCCGGGTACCCCTGATCGGCGTGAGTATAGTCATAGCAGGCAGCGATCCGATGATAGGAACCATAAGTGATGCCAGGGGGAGACTTCCATTTTTACGATCTCCCGGTGGGTCGCTATGACCTGGAAGTATATTACCTGGGCTACGAGCCCAGGAAGGTGAACAGTATTTTGCTGACATCGGGCAAAGAAGAGGTGGTCCGGGTCGAGCTAACCGAGTCCCTGATCGAACTTGACGAAGTGACTGTCAGGGCCAGCCAGCATAAAGGTGAGCCGCTTAATCAGCTGGCTACGGTATCGGCCCGGTCCTTCACCATGGAGGAGACCAAGCGTTATGCCGGGAGTTTCCATGACCCGGCACGCATGGCTGCCTCCTATGCAGGTGTCAGTGCTGACCCGGGCGGGGGCAATGAGATTGTCATCCGCGGGAATTCTCCGCGTGGATTGCAGTGGCGGCTGGAGGGGGTGGAGATCCCCAATCCGAATCATTTTTCAGAGGAGGGTGCCACCGGCGGACCAATATCCATCCTCAACAGCACCACCCTGGATAATTCTGATTTCCTGACGGGCGCTTTCCCGGCTGAATACGGCAATGCCCTGTCCGGGGTATTTGACCTCAACCTCAGAAAGGGCAACAACGAGAAGCGGGAGTACAAACTGCAGGCGGGACTGATAGGTTTTGAAGGGGCGGCGGAAGGGCCCATAATGAAAGGGGCAGATGCCTCTTTCCTGGTGAACTACCGCTACTCCACCCTGGCCATGTTCAATGCGGTCGGCATCAAGATAGTGGGGGACGCAGTGCCAGAATTCCAGGACCTGACCTTCCACCTGAACTTCCCGACCAGAAGGGCGGGGACCTTCAGTGTATTCGGACTGGGGGGAATCAGCAATATCCATGAGGAATATGGAAGCTGGAAAAATGATTTTGAGACGGATATGAGTGTATTGGGTGTAAAATACCTCTATATCATCAACGAAAAGACATATATCAATACCACACTGGCAACTACGCTATCAAGGAATATGTGGTGGCATAAGAGGAAACTTGACTCCGATGCCTATGAGCTGACAAACCGTGAGAATTTTTTAGTATAACAATTACCTGGGCAACATCACGCTGAACCATAAGTTCAGTCCAAAACATAACCTGAAGGCCGGGTTCAAATATACTGCCAGCATGTTCGACCTGTTTCACGGATTATTATGATGAGGATAAAGGCAACATGATCAGGGAGGTAGACCAGGATGGAAAGACATCCTACTGGCAGGCATTCGGAAACTGGCGGTACAGGATCACCGAGGACCTCACATTTAACACCGGACTCCATTACCTGTATTTCAACCTGAACGGGAACTAGTCCGTGGAGCCCAGGGCGGGACTGAAATGGCGGTTCCTGCCGGGGCACTCCCTGAGCGCCGGTGCCGGCATACACAGCCGGCTGGAAACCCTTACCAATTACCTGGCCGAGCGGGAACTGGAAGATGGAACTATCATTATGCCCAACAAGCGACCTGGAGATCTCAAAGGCACGTCATTATGTGATCGGCTACCAGAATAATATCCTTCCAGAATTTTATGATCAAAGGGGAAATTTATTACCAGGACCTGTATGATGTGCCGATTGAGGAAGATCCGGCAAGCATCTTTCTCAGCCTTGAATTATGCTTATGGCATAACCACGATGGACCTGAGCAACGGGGGTACCGGTTCAAATTATGGTGCAGAACTAACCCTGGAGAAGTTCTTTTCCAGGAAATATTATTTCCTGGTGACTATCTTCCCTTTACGAATCAAAATATACTGCAGGTGATGCCATAGAAAGGGATACGCGGTACAATGGAAATTATGTTTTCAATGTCCTCGGCGGAAAGGAATTTACCCTGGGAAAGGGACATTATCCCTGGACACTCAGCACATGAGTGGACGGGTCATGTGGGCAGGGGGACAAAGACATACGCCGATTGACCTCGAGGAATCACGGGAAAAGGGTCATACAGTGAGGAAGGAGGAACTTGCCTGGAGGATCAATACGAAGATTTTATCAGGATTGATTTCAAGGCCAGTTTTATCAAGAACCGCAAAAAAAGCACCCATACCATAGAGCTGGACATTCAGAACCTCACCAATCGCCTGAATGTCATGGGAGACTATTATGACCCGGATACTGGATATGATAGATACCTGGACCCAGATGGGCATTATTCCTACCATTATATACAGGGTTGAATTTTGACCCGCTGGAGGATCACTGGTCCGGCTGAAACCTGGGCAGTTGCAGGGTAAAGGTGCTCCCCTTTCCGGGTTTGCTGGTGACTGTTAGAGTCCCATTGTTTTTCCTGGCAAACTCCATGCTCAGGATCAGTCCAAGCCCGGTTCCCTCCTCATTGGCGGTACCTGTCCGGGTAACCTGCTCTTCAATCCGGAATAATTTACCAGCAAGGTCCTCAGGGATACCAATGCCATTGTCTGCCACCAGGATTTGAACATCCTTCCTGGATGATTTTGCACTGACAGTGATCTTACCCTTGGGCCTGGTATATTTAATGGCATTGGAAATGAGATTCCGGACAATGGTACTCACCATATTCTGGTCTCCGTACACCATGGTACCCTGGCTCACCCGGTTATGCAAATGCAGGTTCTTTTCATGAGCATTAAGTTTATACAGCTTGTATACAGCATTAACAACCTGGCAAACATCGATGCCGGTCGGCTCATATCTGATCTGGTCTGTCTGTGTCCTTGACCAGTCCAGTAAGTTGTCAAGCAGGTTCTGGGCCTGCCTGGATGCCCCATGGATCAGTTTCACAAAGGTGAGCACTTCTTCCTGGTCGTAGGAGGAATAATCTTTCATGAGCAGGTCAGAGAAGCCTGTGATGGAGCTCAGGGGATTTTTCAGATCATGGGCGATGATGGAGATAAACTTGTCCTTGGCTGATTTCGTCTCCTGGGTTTTCCAGCCTGTCATATCCCTGAACACAGCAAAGGTCCCGGAAAATTCACCCTCTTCATACTGCGGGGTCGCCGTTACAAGGATCTGTCTGATATCCTTATCGGGACGAATGATCTCAAGTTCATAGGTGTTTTCTGCTCCCTCTTTCCGCTGCCCGGTTTGCTCCCTGATGAATTTCCTGTTTTCGGGTGAAAGAAAGTTAAAGACGGTCTTTCCAACCAGTTTGCCCGGTTCCACACCGAATATCTCTTCTGCCTTCGGGTTAACGAAGATAAATTTATCATCCGGATCTACCATGCCAATACCTTCGCCCTGGTTGTCTATCAGCAGCCTGTATTTCTCTTCGCTCCTGTAAAGCTCTTCGAGCGTATTCTTGTAGTCGGATATATCCCGGGATATGGATGCTACAGCGATCAGTTTTTGCTGTTCATCATAGACAGGGAATTTTTTGACCAGGGAGTGGATCTTCCTTCCATCCGGATACATGAATACCTGTTCATTCACCAGTGTTTCCCCGTGTTTCAGCTTCATTGCCTTCCGGTCATCTTCCATGTATTGCCTCACATGATCGAAATCTCCATATATCTCCAGGTCAGTCTTCCCGATCAGCTGATCTGCATGTTTTTTTGCCGGCGGCGGCCGTATTGGCCCTGTTGGAGGCAATGACCTTCAGGTCCGTATCCTTGATAACGGCATGGTCCTCTACATTTTCAACTATGGCTGCCAGCAGGTCCTTTTCCCGCTGTGACTTTTTCCGCTGGGTAATATCCTGGGCGGTCCCAATGGACAGGGAAGGTTTATTACGGTCATCCCGGATCACAAAAGACTTCGTCCATATCTGCTTTTCATTTCCGGACGGATCAATGATCCGGTATTCAATATCCAGGCCGTTGCCCCTGGCTATCTTCTTGTAGGCTTTCTTTACGTAGTCCCGGTCATCTTTGTGGATAGATTTGAGGAAGGATCCGGGGTTCTGATACAGGCTTTCTGCTGTCCGCCCAAAAACCAGTTCATACTTTGAACTGATAAATAGCAACTGGTCAGCTTTCAGATCCTGTATCCAGAAGACTTCTTCAATGGTGTCAACCAGAAGCTTTAATATCTCATCCTGCTTCCGCAGTTCTTCCTCGGCTGCAAATTTCTTCGTAATATCATGGGCAATTCCTTCCACACCGATGACCCTGCCATTTTCATCATAGATCGGCAGCTCGGTATTGTAAAAGATCCGGGTAGAGCCATCAATATGATACAATTCGTTCATGAAAGGAGGCTGGACCAATCCTTTCAGGCTGGCCCTGGAACGGTTGAGTGCCTCCCTGTTCATCTCATGATCGGTCAGGAATTCCCGGTAGTTCCTCATCGATTCTTCCTGGGAATAGCCCAGGATCTTGGTGATGGATGGACTCACATAGGTGACCATGCCTGCACTGTCATGTGAGTAAAAAATGTATTCTTCACTCAGGCTCTCAACCAGCCTTTTATATTTCTCTTCAAGCTGCCTTAGCTCAGTTTCCTGCTTCAGCTGTTCTTCCAGCCGGGCTATATCCTGTTCCAGCTGAAGGCGGATGCTGGACAATTCATCGTATGTGGGCTGTTCATTCAAGTCTTCGGGAGAATATTCGTACAAAATTTATCTAAAAACTGTGAAATTGCAAAGTTCTCTGCAAAAAAAAGCCTGACTGCCCATTGGCAGCCAGGCTTGAAAAGGCTTAGTGGTTAAGGTTTCTAGTAATATCTCTACATCCTGGTAACACGGGTAAAGGTAAAAATATTTTCTTTATTTGCAAGTCCCTATCCATGATGTGGTAACGCCTGCCTGCGTAATGCTATGGCAAAAGAAGCTGCCGGTAAATCTGTCCGTTTTCCTGGTCAAAAATGCAAAAGATCAGTCTTTCAATGTGTTTGCTTGTTTTAAGGAATGCTGAGGTTGTTGAAATGGCAATACTGCGCAGCCAGTTTCTTTGGAAAACCATAAATACCCGTACTGATGTTCGGAAAGGCAATGGATCTTATCCTGGTATTTTCAGCTATCCGTAATACTTGCCTGTAGGCTTCTGTCAGCAGTTCTTCCTCATTGTAATGTCCCCCTTTCCAAACGGGACCAACCGTATGGATGATAAATTTGCATGGCAGGTTATAGGCACCGGTGATTTTGGCTTTCCCGGTGGGGCATCCCCCCAATGTGCGGCACTCCTCGAGCAGTCCGGGACCGGCCGCCCGGTGAATGGCGCCGTCAACCCCGCCTCCGCCAAGCAGTGTGGTGTTTGCTGCATTTACGATTGCGTCGACATCCAGCTTTGTGATATCGCCATCGATGATCTCTATCTCAGGTTTCATGTTGCCTGTCTGATACGGGCGTCGATTTGCTTTTCAAGGTTCTCCTGTATCCGGTTCATGATCCTGTCGATCTCCTGATCTGTCAGGGTCTTGGATTCATCCTGCAGGACAATCCCCACGGCATATGATTTCTTGCCTTTTTCCAGCTTTTCACTTTCATATACGTCGAACAGGGTGACTGATTTGACCATTTCCCTGCCGGTTTTCCGGGCAATGTCCCTGATCCTGGAGAAGGGGATGGCCCTGTCAATGATCATGGAAAGGTCACGCCTGACCTCAGGATACTTCGGGATCTCATTCATCGTGATCTGAATTCCTTTCATTGCCTTCATCATCCCGGACCAGTCAAGATCCGCAAAATACACGGTGGAAGGGATATCAAATCGCCCGGTGAGTGAGCTGTCAAGTATACCCATCTCAGCAATTTTTTTCCCCTTAACCGAGTAGGTTAGTCCATCGCTAAAATACGGGGCATCCACCTCCTGGGTCTGGAGCAGTCCCGCATCCAGTCCCACGCGCCCCATGATGCCTTCAACATATGATTTTAACTCGTAGAAATTGCCGGGTTCTTCCTTTGCTATCCAGTTACCGGTAGTTCCGGGGCCTGTGGCAAAGAGGCCAAGCCTTTCGGTCTCCCTGTAGCCCTCCGGTTTATCCTGATCAGCCGGGGCCAGGATCTGGTAGCAGTTGCCAAATTCAAAAAGCCTGAGGTTGGGGCGCTTCCGGTTGATATTAAAAATGATGGTTTCGAGTCCCCCGTAAAGCAAACTTTTCCTCATCCTGTTCAGGTCAGAGCTGAGCGGGTTATACAGTTCCACAGTCTCCGGATCATCGGGGTAATAGGCTTCCCTGGTGAGGGAATTACACATGATCTCGTTGAATCCGTTCCCGCTGAGATAATCCGAGATCATCTGGGTCACCTTCTCCTTATCAGGTCTTGTAGTATAGGTCAGGACAGAGGTCAGGGTAGCAGGATAATCAACATTGTTATAACCGTATATTCTAAGGATCTCTTCGATCACATCAGCTTCCCGCCGGACGTCCACCCGGTATGCCGGGACCATCAGGGTGAGGTTTTCACTGCTTTCAGATTCTATGCTGATTTCCAGCGCTTCAAGAATTTGTTTGATCGTATCCCGGTCTATTTTTTTCCCGACCAGCCTGTCCACATGGGCATATTTAACCTTCACAGGGAATGGTTCGAGCCGTACCGGATATTCATCTACAATATCGGAAGATATCTCACCCCCTGCTATTTCCCTGATCATATTTGCAGCCCTTTTGAGTGCCAGCAGGGTCATTTCCGGATCAGCACCACGTTCAAATCGAAAACTGGCATCCGTATTCAATCCATGCCGTTTGGACGTCCGCCTAACATATACAGGATCGAAATAGGCACTTTCCAGGAAAATATTCCTGGTTTTTGCAGTGACCCCTGAATGCAGTCCCCCGAATACACCGGCAATACACATACCTCCTTCGCTGTTGCATATCATCAGGTCATCCTCTGAGAGGGTCCTCTCCATCTCATCAAGTGTGGTGAATTTCGTTCCTTTTTTCAGGGTCTTAACCACGACGGTCCGGCCGCTTATCTCATCAGCATCAAAAGCATGCAGTGGTTGCCCCAGTTCAAAAAGAACAAAATTTGTAATGTCAACCACATTGTTGATGGGTTTCAAACCTACAGCATTCAGTCTGGTTTTCAACCAGTCCGGAGATTCTCCTACCCGGATACCAGTGATTGTGACACCGGCATACCGCTTACATGCCCGGGGGTTCTCTATCCTTACCTTTACGGGGAGCTTTTGGTTGTCGATTGTAAAACCATCGGCTGACGGTTTGGTCAATGTTACGGGTCCACCCAGCTTCAGGAAAGCTGCCAGGTCCCGCGCCACCCCGTAATGTGATGCACCATCGATGCGGTTTGGTGTAAGCCCTATTTCAAAGACGGTATCTGTCAGGATACCAAAGTATTCACTCGCCGGTGTGCCAGGCACAGCATCCTCTTTAAGTACCATGATGCCATCATGGCTTGTTCCCAATCCGATTTCATCTTCTGCGCAGATCATGCCCTCGGAGATCTCTCCCCGGATCTTTGCTTTTTTCAGGGTCAGGCTCTCATCCCCTTTGTAAAGGGTTGTCCCAACGGTGGCCACCACCACCATCTGTCCCGCTTCAACATTAGGAGCTCCGCACACAATGTCCAGGTCCCTTTCGCCTCCGATATCCACTTTTGTAAGGCTCAGTTTATCAGCATCCGGATGTTTTTCGCAGCTCTTCACCCTGCCGATAAAACATCCCCTTAAGCCGCCCCTGACAGATTCAATTTCTTCAATACCTTCGACTTCCAGTCCGATGTTGGTCAGGATATCTCCGAGCTCCGCCGGGGACTGGCTTATAGTGATATATTCCTTTAGCCAGTTATAGGATATTTTCATAGATAAATTCCTTGGGATACAATATCCCGCAAAAGTAGGTAAAAAAACGATTTATGTTATATTTGTAGACTGATTAAACAAGCCCGTATGACTGCTAAAAAAGAAAAGTTATTTCTGATAACCAATGATGATGGGATTCATGCCAGGGGACTGGAGGCCCTGATCGAACTGGTGCGGCCATATGGTAAAGTAATGGTAATTGCTCCTGAGGACGGACAATCTGGCATGTCACATGCCATCACGGTGAAATATCCCATCCGGCTGAAGAAAGTTGATGAGCAGAAAAACCTGGTGGTGTATAGCAGCAACGGTACTCCGGTGGATTGTGTGAAACTGGCATTGAACAGGTTGCTGGACAAGAAACCCGATATGATCCTGGCCGGTATCAACCACGGATCAAACTCATCCTCCAGTATTATTTATTCAGGTACCATGGCAGCTGCCATCGAAGGTTGCGTTAACGGGATCCCGTCCATTGGATTTTCACTGCTGGATTACTCACCTGAGGCCAATTTCAGATCCATCATAAAATATGCAAAGATAATTCTGGAAAGAGCTCTGGAAAAGGGTATTCCCCTGGATACCTGCCTGAATGTAAATTTCCCGGTGAATACTTATCAGAAGATAAAGGGGATCAGGATCTGCCGCCAGAATAAAGGGGTTTGGAAAGAGGAGTTTGAAAAGCGGATGGACCCGATGAAAAGAGATTATTTCTGGCTTACCGGCGAATTCCATAACCTGGAACCCAGGGCCCGGGATACCGATGAATGGGCCCTGCATCACAATTATGTCAGCATCGTTCCGGTACATATTGACCTGACGGCGTATCAGGTGATGGACCAATTGCGCGAATGGAGCATTGAATCAGGATAATACCATACAGACCCGGCTGAATACCATTGCTTTTGGGCTCATAAGCGGAATGCTGGTTCCCTTTCTGGCACTGATCATTTTTTATTTAATATCATCTACTGAATTATCATTTCCCGAATTTGTCGAGTTCATTATATCCAGGAAGAAACTCAGTTCACTCATCAGCCTCTCCGTGGTTCCTGACCTGCTGGTATTTTTTATTTTTATCTGGCTGAATTATCTTTATTCCGCCAGAGGTGTGCTGGCTGCCGTATTTTTATTTGCGCTGATTGTGGTGTTGACAAAATTTCTTTTTGATTCAATATGAAGTATTATCTGATAGCAGGAGAAGCATCTGGTGACCTGCACGGCAGCAAGCTGATGCAGGGGCTGAAGATATCGGACCCGGAGGCGGAATTCCGCTATTTCGGGGGAGACCTGATGGCTGCGGAAGGTGGTACCCTGGTAAGGCATTACAGGCAGACGGCTGTGATGGGATTGTTCAAAGTCATTTTCAATCTTCGGAAGATATCCGGTAATCTGCGGTTCTGTAAACAGGATATTCAAGCCTACCAGCCGGACGCCCTGATACTCATCGATTATTCCGGTTTCAACCTGAGGATTGCAAAATTTGCCAGGCCTGCAGGCTTCCTGGTGATCTACTACATCTCCCCAAAAGTATGGGTATGGGACAGGAAACGGGTGTATACCATCAGGGATAATGTCGATAAAATGTATGTCATCCTTCCCTTTGAGGTTGATTTTTACCAGCAGTACGACTACCCTGTGGAATATGTTGGGAACCCCATTGTTGATGCCGTGGAGGAAGGCAGGGAAAAAGCTGCGGGACAGACCGAATTTTGTTCCCGCAACGGATTGGATGACCGTCCCATAATAGCATTGCTGGCCGGCAGCCGGAAGGAAGAGATCAAGCATTGCCTGCCTGAGATGCTGACATTAATAGATCAGTTTCCCGGCTATCGTTTCGTCATTGCAGGAGCACCGGCAATCTCCCCGGAGTATTATACCCGGTTCACCGGTGACCATGATGCGGATATCGTTTTTGACCAGACCTATGACTTATTAATCGAATGCAGTCGCAGCAGTGGTTACTTCCGGTACAGCCACCCTGGAAACGGCGCTTTTCGGGGTCCCGGAAGTGGTGGTCTATAAAATGGGTGAGTTGACCTACCAGATCGGCAGGCATTTTGTCAAACCTAAGTTTTTCAGCCTGGTCAACCTGATCCTCGACAGGGAGGTGGTAAAGGAAATATTGCAATACCGGCTCAGGAAAAAAATGGCCGATGAACTGCACCGTATCCTGGAGGATGAAACATACAGGCTGGTCATGCTGGATAATTATCATAAGCTCCGGCAACAGCTTGGCGAACCGGGGGCCTACCATAGGCTGGCCGGAAGTATTGCAACATATGTCGAACAGGAAAAACCACAGGGATGATGTTAGTTGGGAAATTGAAATATCTGCTCTTTGTGCCACTACTGCTTCTCACCTCCACCCTGTCATATTCACTGGATATCAGGATAGGGATCTTTCATGAACACCTGGTTGATGCCTTCCTGTTCTCATCAGGGGAAGGTGATTATCAAATTGAGACAGAAAAGGGACATCTGGGTATATGTCCTGCAGGAGAGAGCTGGTACGTGATCCGTCAAAAAGATTCCATTTTCATAAGGGATCATACGGGCCACTGGCATCAGGGCCTTAATCTCCGTTTTTCAGCAGCTGATGAATATTCCTTTTTCAGGCTGAAACCTGCTCTGCCGGTGCTGGAATCAAGGGAATACCTGGCTGAGCTGCAGGTGGAGATCTCCATGAACAGCCTTTTGATGATCAATGAGGTTGATATGGAGAAATATATCATGGGGGTATCTGAAACAGAGGCAGGCAGCCGGTGCGACCTGGAATATTACAAGGTCCAGGCCATCCTGAGCAGGACATTTGCTTTCAAAAACCTGCTGCGGCATGAAACGGAAGGATTCAATCTCTGTGATGCGGTACATTGTCAGGCATACAAAGGAAGGAATATCTGGAATGAGGATGTGGAAATAGGAACAGAGGTGACAGAAGGGCTGGTCCTGGCCGATGGAGATTCGGTCCTGATCAGTGCTGCTTACCACGCGAACAGCGGCGGGGAGACAAGGGGGGCTGAACAGGTATGGCTGACAGGAAAACATTACCTGCGCCCGGTCCTTGATCCTTTCAGTCTCAACCAGCCTGGTGCAAAATGGAAAAAAACCATTCCTGCCGGGGAATGGATCGGGTATCTTCAGACAAAAGGGGTTTTTGTGGGAGAACTGCAGGATTCCTCGGCGCTTGAGATGTCATTAAAACACAGGCAGGATTATTACCTGTTCGGTCCCGACTCGCTCCCTCTATCAGTGATACGAGACGATTATCAGCTCAGGTCGGATTTCTTTGGCGTAAACCTTGAAGGGAACCAGATTATCCTGGTAGGAAGGGGGTATGGTCACGGTGTTGGCCTGAGCCAGGAAGGAGCCATGGAAATGGCCCGGAAGGGTTACCATTATACAGCCATTCTTAACTATTACTACCACCAGATAAAGGTCATACACTACATGTTCCTGATAGAGGCAGGCAAACTGGACGTTGATATCATTAATTTGCCGTAAATCGAAAAAGTCTTATTTTCGAACAGATTTTATTATCCTGCATGTTAACTGTATTCCGCAAAGAATTAAGCATATTTTTCAGCACCCTGACCGGGTATGTTGTGATCATTGTCTTCCTGGTTGTTAATTCCCTTTTTATGTGGATATTTAAAGGGAACCTGAATGTGCTGGATAATGGGCATGCCAACCTGGACACGCTCTTTATTATGGCACCATGGATATTCCTTTTCCTGGTACCTGCCATTACCATGCGGATATTTTCAGAAGAGAAACGCAGCGGTACCCTGGAACTACTATTGACCCAGCCCATTTCCGATGGGCATATCGTGCTGGCCAAATACTTTGCAGCACTGGTTCTGATTTTATTTTCCCTGCTTCCCACCATGGTCTATTTCTACTCAGTCCACCGACTGGGGAGTCCCCCTGGCAATCTGGACACGGGTGGGATATGGGGGTCCTATGTGGGACTTTTCTTCCTGGCGGCTGTTTATGCTTCTGTGGGGATCTTTATTTCCTCGCTGACAGAGAACCAGATCATTGCTTTTATCCTGGCAGTGGTGATCTCATTTTTCCTGTATACAGGATTTGACCTGATCACCAGTATGGACCTGTTCGGGAACCTTGATAACCTGCTGTTAAAGATCGGTATCAATGAACACTACAAATCCATACGACGCGGGGTGATCGATACGAGAGACCTGGTATACTTCCTGAGTGTGATCAGTCTATTCCTGATCGGCACAAGGGTTGTTCTGCAGAGCAGGAAACGGATCCATTTCATTCAGCTGTCCATGGTGCTGGTCATGGTAGTACTGATAAATTTCATTGCATCACTGCTCTTTTACCGTATTGACCTGACCACGGAGAAAAGATATTCTCTATCCAATGAAACGCGAGAAATACTGAGGGATCTCGATGAGTTCGTTTATGTGCGTGTATACCTGGAGGGTGACCTGCCCGTGGGCTTTGCCAGACTGAATTCGGCCATCAGGGAAATGCTGGATGAGTTCAGGGTTTATGCCCCACAAAACCTGCAGTATGATTTCATCGATCCTGTAGCGGATCCTGATCCCCAGATCCGCAGGAATCTTTTCAACCAGTTGTACAGCACCGGCCTGCAGCCCACCAATGTTCAGGTCCGGGCAAAAGACGGGAGCACTACCCAGAAGATTGTTTTCCCGGGAGCCGTCCTCTCCTTTGAAGAGGCGGATGTGGCCGTAAACCTCCTGAAGAATAACCCCGGCCTGTCAGGGGAGGTGAACCTGCACCAGTCCATACAATCACTTGAGTATGAGTTTATCAGCATGATCAAGACCCTCAGCAGTGATACCATAGCCAGGGTGGTCTTCCTTGAGGGGCATGGTGAACTGGATGACTTCCAGGTAGGGGATATAATGAAAGATATGTCTAATTTTTACCAGGTTGACAGGGGGGTCATCAGTGGCCGGTACGGGATACTGGATAATTACCAGGCAGTGATCATCGCCAAGCCTGTTGAGGCCTTTTCCGAAGAGGATAAATTTGTGATCGACCAGTATATCATGCAGGGAGGGAAGGTACTCTGGCTGCTGGACCCGGTACAGGTATCTATGGACAGCCTGCTTTTTGGTACAACATTCGCCCTGTACCAACCACTGAATATTGAGGACCAGCTGTTTAAGTATGGCGTTCGTTTGAACCCGAATCTTGTGAAAGATATCCAGTGCCATGTAATCCCGGTGAACAAGGGACTGGCCGGGACACAGGCCCAATGGGAGTTCAGTCCCTGGTATTATTTCCCCCTGATTTCCCCCGGTAACGATCACCCTGTGACCCGTTCCCTGAATATGATCAAGATTGAATTCGGAAGTGATATTGATACGGTGGGGGAGAATCCGTCCGTTAAAAAAACGGTCCTCCTGGCCACCTCTCCCTATTCCAGGGTAGTCGCAGCACCGGCAGAGATCAACCTGCGGGAAACAGAACAGCCCCCTTCCCAGGCAGCATACAATCGTGCCCACCTGCCGTTGGCGATGCTGCTGGAAGGGAACTTTGAATCAGTATTCATCAACCGTTCCATACCTGATGTGCAGTCTCAGTCCCCCATCCAGCTTACCCCGGTAAGCCAGTCCACCCGCATGATTGTCGTCGCAGATGGCGATATCATACGGAACGAGGTCATAGATTCCCCAAACGGGCCGGTCATGGCCCCCCTTGGGTTTGACCAATATACTTCGCAAAGTTTTGGCAATAAGGAGTTCATCCTGAATGCTGTGAATTTCCTGACAGATGAAACCGGACTGATCAGTCTCAGGGGCCGTGAATTCCGCATGCGGCTGCTTGACCGTCAGCGTATCCAGGAAGAAAGCAATAAATGGAAGATCATCAACACGGCTGTTCCGGTCCTTCTGGTCATTTTCTTTGGCACAGGCATTGGTGTATATCGGAGACGGAGATTTCGCTGACATGAAAAGATACAGATTAAGCCTGGTAGTGTTGATCCTGCTGGTGGCTGTTTCGGCCTGGCTGCTCCTATCCAGACGTTCCGGCACATATGCCAGGTCTGCCGTTGAGTTTGCCGTAAAGGACACGAACCGGATCACAGCTGTGGAGATCATAGGCAGGGGAGGAAAGGTCTTGCTTGTCAAGCATGAGCTAACATGGCGGGTCAGTGGCAGCACACCGGTCAGGAAAGACCGCATGAGTGGTATGCTGGTCTTGTTGTCCCGGCTGGAAGTTTTATCTCCGGTATCCCGTTCCCGCATTTCAACCGTTTCAGAGCAACTTAAAAGGGATGGCAAGCGGGTACTTATCAGCCTGGACAAGGGGGCAGACAGGGAATATTTAGTCTTTCATGATACCGCGGAATCCAATGCCACCTATATGATGCTGATGGATGCTGATACACCTTTCAGGATGGGGGTAAGGGGATATAAGCGACGGGATCTGGCTTCATTGTATGAGACGGATGATAGATACTGGAGAGATAATCTTCTGTTGCATTACCTGCCTGATCAGATTCAATATATAACTCTTACGAATAAACAGGATCCGGAAAGGACATTTCACCTGGCCAGGAATGAAGGGGGAGCATTTGAAATGTCTACAGGGGTGGTGCCAGGGGAATGGTTCTCACCTGATCCATCAAGGCTCAATCAATACCTGTCCTATTTCTACGGACTCAGGTTTGATGCGTATGTTGATATACAGCGGGATTCACCATTGAGTTATGAATATGGTGAGGAGCCGGATTATGTCCTTGAAGTAGGCAGCAACAACGGCAACCGGACAATCCTCAGCCTGTTCCCGGTATTTTCGCTTGATCCGGCAGGTAATAAAAAAATGGATCTCAATGTGTTATATGCAAGGATAGATGATTTGGACGGGATGGTCGTTCTGAAGTATCTGGAAATAGATGCCCTTTTGAAAGATCCAGGCTATTTTCAAAGCGAATGAAAAAATGGAATCCGGTGCCAAGCTTCTGGTAAATTTTTCGTATAATTGATATCTAGAATTAAAAAGAACCATCCATGAAATTTGTTGTTTCCAGTACAGACCTATTAGGTCATTTACAGGCAGTTAGTAGGGTCATTAGTTCTAAAAACACCCTGCCCATCCTTGATAATTTTCTTTTCAGGCTGGAAGGAAATGAACTGGAGATCACAGCCTCAGACCTGGAATCTACCCTGATCACTAAAATGACATTGGAAAATACTTCGGATAGCGGAAGCATTGCTGTTCCGGCAAGGATCCTTACAGATACTCTGAAAGAATTTCCGGAGCAGCCTCTGACTTTTGAAATTGATAATGACAAGCTATCCGTTGTCATCAATTCTGAGAATGGCAAGTTTACTGTTGTCGGACAGAATGCAGGCGATTTTCCGCAAATGCCCTCCATCAAGCAAGATCAGAAGGCTACCATTGAGGTTCCTGCAGAAGTATTGTACAGCGGGATCAACAAAACCCTGTTTGCCACTGCAGATGATGAACTCAGGCCGGTAATGAACGGTGTTTACATAGAACTGGATACAGATAATCTCACTTTTGTAGCTTCGGATGCTCACAAACTGGTACGTTACAAGCGTACAGACGCAAAAGCAGATACAGATTCATCCTTCATTCTTCCCAAAAAACCGGCTTCCCTGTTGAAAAATGTCCTGCCAAAGGAGGAGAATCCGGTTACCATTGAATTTGATGACAAAAATGCCTTCTTTTCGATGACTGAATATAAGCTGGTATGCCGGCTGGTAGAAGGGAATTATCCCAGTTACAACTCGGTTATCCCCACGGAAAATCCCAACAAACTCAGCATTGACAGGGTGGAATTTTACAATACACTAAAAAGGGTATCAGTATATTCAAACCAGGCAAGCAACCTCGTGAAATTGGCTCTTACCGGAAACCAGATCACCGTATCTGCCCAGGATATTGATTTTTCGATCTCGGCCTATGAAAGGCTGAACTGCCAGTATGAAGGCGAGGACATGGAGATCGGTTTCAAATCGACATTCCTGATCGAGATCCTTTCAAATCTCTCATCCTCAGATGTGATCGTTGAATTGTCAGATCCCACAAGGGCGGGGATCATGTTGCCTGCAGTTTCTGAAAATGAAGCAGAGGATGTATTGATGCTACTCATGCCCATGATGATCAATGCCTGACCCTGATTATTCCTGCATAGAACAAAACCCGGCCCGCAACACCTGGCCGGGTTTTTATTAGTTTGCCCGGCATGGGCGATAACTATAGGGTGCAAGTCCCGAACGCGCCTTGACAGTAGGAAGCGTTAGCTTAAGGCAAGGGTGTCCATCGCAAGGTGGAATCTGAAGGAAGCCGGCGGCAAAGTCCTGGCCTGACGAACAGAAACTGTATATAAGGCCTAAGGTTGGATGGATGAGTTTGCTAAACAAAACGAAGTCCGATACTGTCCGGATCCACCAAGGTAAATGCAGCAGGTATATGGGATGATAGTTATCGCTCTTAACCGGGGAGGTCTCATAGACGTGCAGAAACAGAGTATGAAGCACGGTTGAAACAAGATTTACTGTGAGAAGTCAGCCGAGGTCGTAGTACCGTACCCGTCGACAAGGGACGGAAAGGACCGAACCTTAATGAGTGAGAGTAAATGAATGTTACCGGATGAAGGGAGGAAAGCAGAAAATATCGAAAGATACCTGCCTGCAAAATAGTAGGGCGGAGCCTGAGGGCTATGCAGGAGGGCAGACCTTTATTTGGATGACTGAAAACAACCTCACCAATACCGACAGACCTGAATATGGGCTGTTAGAGCAGATTCTGTCCCCTTCGAACTTGAACCGTGCCTTTAAACGGGTAAGGAGCAACAAGGGTAGTGGTGGGATAGACAAGATGGAAGTCGAATCCTTACGGGATTATCTTGTCAACAACAAGGAGAAGCTCATACAATCCATATTGGACGGTAAGTACCGTCCTAATCCGGTTCGGAGGGTAGAAATATCCAAAGAAAAGGGAAAGAGAAGTCTCGGTATCCCTACGGTGGTGGATCGAGTCATCCAGCAGGCCATCGCTCAGATCTTATCCCCCATTTACGAGAAACAGTTCTCACCGAACAGTTACGGGTTCAGACCCAAGCGTAATGCACATCAGGCATTGAACAAATGCAGGAACTATGTCACAGACGGTTACAAATATGCCGTAGATATGGACCTGGAGAAGTTCTTTGATACGGTCCATCAGAGTAAGCTGATAGAAGTGTTATCAAGGACGGTAAAGGATGGGCGGGTAGTCTCGCTTATCCACAAATACCTCAATGCTGGAGTAGTAATACGCAACAAGTTTGAAGAGACGAGAATCGGGGTTCCTCAGGGGAGTCCACTTAGTCCACTGTTGAGTAACATCATGCTCAATGAATTGGACAAGGAACTCGAAAAACGAGGACACCGATTTGTACGTTATGCTGACGATCTGATAATCCTTTGCAAGAGCAAACGGAGTGCCGAGAGAACGCTGGCGAACATCGTTCCGTACATCGAGAAGAAACTGTTTTTGAGAGTAAACAGGGAAAAGACCACGGTAGCCTACATCTCAAGGATTAAATTTTTGGGATACTCCTTTTATGTATATAAAGGAGAAGGACGATTGCGGGTACATCCGAATAGCATTGCAAAGATGAAAGAGCAGATTAAAATGCTCACTTCTCGGAGCAATGGCTGGGGATATGCAAGGCGGAAGGAAGCACTCAGGCAGTACATTACTGGATGGGTGAATTACTTTAAGCTAGCCGATATGCGTAAGCTACTTGAAAGAGTAGATACATGGTATCGTAGACGTTTACGTATGGTGATATGGAAACAATGGAAACGGATACGTACTCGTGGTCGTAATCTCATGAAGCTTGGCATAGATAGTCACAAAGCATGGGAATGGGCGAACACTAGGAAAGGCTATTGGCATATTGCCAATAGCTTTATCTTGAGTCGTACTATTACCAACGAGCGTCTTAGACATGCTGGCTTTATTTTCTTTTCGGATTATTACGGGTCTGGTCAGGCTATTATTTAAGGAACCGCCGTGTACCGAACGGTATGCACGGTGGTGTGAGAGGACAGATAGGGAAATAATCCCTATCTTCCTACTCAATTATTTAAAACCAAAGCAAGGAGCTTAAAAAATGGAACTGACTTTAAAAAATCCCATGGTCTTTTTCGACCTTGAGACAACAGGCATCAATGTGGCAAGTGACAGGATTGTTGAGATCTCATGGTTGAAGATCCAGCCGGATGGCAGTGAAACACAGCAAACTCAGCTGGTCAACCCGACCATACCCATAGATCCCAAAGCTATTGCTATCCACGGCATAAGCGATGAGGATGTGAAAGACAAGCCCACTTTCTCAGAAATTGCCAGGACACTGGCCAATGAATTCGAAGGATGTGATTTTGCAGGTTATAATTCAAATAAATTTGACATACCCCTGCTGGCAGAAGAATTTCTGAGGGTGGGTGTGGATTTTGACCTGAGAAAACGCAAATTCATAGATGTCCAGGTGATATTCCATAAACTGGAACAACGCACCCTCACAGCTGCCTATAAGTTCTATTGTAAAAAAGACCTGAAAGATGCACACAGCGCGGAAGCTGATACAATTGCCACCTACGAAATACTGAAGGCACAACTCGACCATTATGAGGTTTTACAGAATGATGTGGATTTTCTTTCCGTCTTTTCTACCCAGAACAGGTCGGCTGATCTTGCAGGACGCATCATATACAATGATAAGGATATAGAAGTATTTAATTTTGGAAAGTACAAAGGAGAGCCGGTTGAGGAGGTATTGAAAAAGGACCCCGGTTATTTTGGATGGATACTGAATGGGGATTTCCCCCTGTATACTAAAAAAGTCCTGACCAATATCAAGTTGAGGGCTTTCGGAAAAACCTGATACGAATGAAAATAATTTGTTTGGCCAAAAACTATGTGGCCCACGTAAAGGAATTTGACAGTGTAGTACCCACTGAGCCAGTATTTTTCATGAAGCATGAAAATTGCATTGTCCGGAATAATAAGCCATTCTATCTTCCTGATTTCAGCGACAATATTCATCATGAAATTGAAATAGTGTTGAAAATCAGTAAAGTGGGCAAGAATATTGAGAAAAAATTTGCTCACAGGTATTTCGATGAGATCGGACTGGGGATAGATTTTACGGCCAGGGATCTGCAAAAGAAGGCTAAGGACAGAGGCCATCCATGGGAAATATCCAAAGCTTTCGACCATTCCGCACCTTTAAGCAAATTTCTGCCTGTTTCTGATTTTGAAGATGTCAATAGGCTATGTTTTCGACTGGAAAAAAACGGTACCACTGTACAGGACGGGAACACAGAATTGATGATCTTTCCGCTGGATGTCCAGATATCCTACATCTCCCGGTACATTACACTGAAGACAGGCGACCTCCTGTTTACCGGTACACCGGAGGGAGTGGGACAGGTGAAGGTGGGTGACCGCCTTGAAGCCTGGCTGGAGGACAGGAAACTGATGGATTTCCTTATAAAATAGTATCCTCCGGAGCCATGTTGAATAATTATTTTTGGTTTTGCATTTTAACCCTTACAAATGAAGCCGCTTGAACCCTTTGAAGAACTGCACAGGTTTATTGAATCCCTGCCACATGATAGATCGATAGAACTTTCTGATTTTCAGCCATGTGACATCAAGGGATTTGAAGAGCTATCAAATTTCGGATCCCAGTTCATTTATATATATGATTTTCCCCGGGGAGAAATCAATTATGTCAGTCCCGGTATACAGAAGATATTCGGGTATGATCCGGGCGAGGTAAACCTGCAGTTCCTGTATGAGAAGATCCATCCCGTTGATCGCAAAGGAGTGGCAGATGCAACTATGGATGCCGTTCAGGGAACGATAGATAACCAGATGACCAGTCCGGGAAGGCTGAAATTCTCTGTTAATTACCGGTTCCAGAAGAAGGATGGCAGCTACCTCCAGGTACTCAGACACCAGACTGTCCAGCAGACCGATGGGCATGGAAATATTCTCAGAACGACGGGGATAATTGTAGAACTAGGCCACCTGCCGGAGTTCCATGGTGTCATCGGAAAGATGGTTGACAACGAAACGGGGGATCTTATCTATTCAAGGTCCTATTCAGGGCAGGACAGTATTTTCAGTACCCGTGAAAAAGAGATCATCCTGCTGCTTGCCAATGGCATGAAAACGGATGAAATCGCAGAGGAATTATTTATCAGTCCCAATACAGTTTCTACTCACCGAAAGAACATGCTAAAAAAGTACGCAGTAAAAAATACTGCGGAACTTATCCTGTTCAGTAAAAAACAGGGGATACTCTAAAATACTCATTTTTGGGTATTGCCTTGCATTGTTTATCGGCTTTTCTTTGATAAACGAGATAAAAACATCTTAAAATACGAATTGGACAACATAATTAATACAGATTGCATGCACGTATATTTGCTTGATTCTCCTGAAAATGGAATTGGAACAGCTTCAGTCTCAGGCCTGCTCACAGAGGATATGGGTGAAGCCGGAGGATCAATACCACTTACGAATACTCCTGTATACCTGGCAGATGCAATGGATGGATGTTATATTGCAGCCGGACTTACCGGGGAAAAAGGAGACTTTTGTTTCAGCCATCTGGTGACAGGGGAATACTGTTTTAAGATAGAACATGATGGGTTGGTCAGGTGTGATGAGGGGGCCACAATAACCGTAGATACAGATGGAATACATTTTGACATTTTAGCCAGGGTGGACAGAAAAAGGTTGATAACTAAAATAGAAGGGAACAGGCCTGGGGTATATTTAAATCCACTGGAACGCGGGATCAGTTTCAATCCCAATCCAAGCCTGGATGGAAAACTCAACCTAATTTTGAAAGATTCCTTCAAGAGGCTGAAGTTGGAGATCTCTGATCTGGGGGGCTGGATCGTCAGGACCATGGACTTTGATGGGATACAGGCCGGTTATTCGGATGCAGTTGACCTGGAGGACCTGGAAAAGGGTACGTACATACTGGAAATTTCGACCAACAGGGACCGGCTGTCGAAGCAGCTGGTGCTGCAATGATTTTTATTTTCTGCTAGTTTATAAGGGTAAGGGTTGTCATCAAATGCTCCAAGATGGCAACCCTTTATTGCCCAACAGGGCCTGATTAAAGGCCTCGTGATCAGCATCTGAGGTACTATTATATAGTTATCGGGCTTTTTTGTCCAGTCCGATATAGCTGATCTCCACAGGGTTGTTGAATTCCAAGGTTGTTTTCTCGACATACTCCTCAAAATCCTTCTGGTTATTGTAAACGGCACCCTCGCTCCAGGCAGCAAAGATCATAAATTCATAACGGTTTTCTGAATCTGGGGTAACCGCGAATGTATGATTTCCTCCCTTACTGTCTGTATATATATATTCAGGTTTGTACTTGTCCTTTACTGCAATGGCTTTGCCAACAAAATCAACGGGTAGAGGATCCCTGGTATCAATGTTCTCTGGGTCCTTGATCATCTCAGGCCCTGAAGAGACAATAATTCCGTCTTTTTGGAGAAGTTCTTCCCTTATCTCAGGTTTTCTCCTGATGCCACAACCCATTTTTACTCCAGGTTTCTTTGTGGCAAACTTTTTATACCTGACCTGGCAAGTTGAATAACTCTGCTTCGCATAAGCGATATAGTATTGTTCGAGTTCGTAAGCCCCGATCTCTGTATTCCAGTTCATGGTTTTTACCTTCATGATGGAACGAGCTGGGCCATTGGCAATAACTTCGTAGGCATATCGCGTATCACTGATCGGACCGGCATTCCAAAGTGATCCTTCCTGGGCTTTCTCTTTTTGTGTTTTGGTAAAGCGCGGCAGCGATATCGAATCCGGGAAGTCAGTGTATTCAAAAAGGCATATTCCTCCTCCTCCCATTGTTTCCGCTACCTTTTGTATATCTGACCCCAGGTCGTAATCGAACTTTTCCACCGCATATCCATCCAGGTTTTCCATGTACAGACGATTCGACATCAGCATTGGTTTTCTTTTGCCATATACATCGCAACAGTTTGCAAACCACATTTTCCATCCAACGTTTTCAGTTTCCCAGAAAGGCATTTCATTCCGGGCGTAACTGCCAATATTCGCATGTGTTCCATGCTTGTTCCAACCCTGGATATTTTCACCGATATAGATATAGATAGTTCTCTCCTCATTCGGTGCAAGGTCAACCTGGAAAAAGAGCTCATCCCATATACCATCCTTATCCAGGTCATCCATCTGGCGAAACAATGCATGTCCGTTTGTTTCAGCCGTTAATTGATGGCCTCCATATTTAGCGAGTATATCCCTGCTCGGCCCTTCATATGGAGGAAGTGAGGGATCAACAACAGTGAACATCATATGGTGTTCATCCGGATAGGGAAAATCCTTTCGTTCTATGACAACCGGGTAGTTATTGCGTTCAATATCCAGCGTATTTTTCAGTTTATATTCCAGGCGATAAGCAGGTCTGAAAGAATCTAACTCTCCCGCTGTAGAATACCACCCATCTTGCTGAGCAAATAACCCATAGACGAAGAATAATGTGAAGAGGGCACAACTAATTTTTTTCATGATGATAAATATATTGGTTTAGTTTAATTTTTCAGGTATTCCATAAATAGAAACATGTTTTGCATGAACGTTGATGTCCGGAATCCCTGTATATTTTTGGCAGCATAGTCGTGAGGTCCTTTGGCCACTACGTATTCCGGATCTGCATTCATGGTCCTGGTTTTATCGTGGACCCTTATTGTTTCGATCCAGATTCCATTTTCATTCATGGTATTTATCAATGCCGTAATCTGCTTCTCATCCAGTAAAGGAGTTTGCCCGGTTTTTACCCTGTATAGTTTATCATACATTTCACGCTCCCTTCCAGGCTCCACATCCCTGATTTTTTCGTACTGTTCCCTGATCGGTAATTTCCCTGTAAATTTTACGAATCTAACCGTCGTATCCACGGTGTGTTTGTATTTCAGGTATCCTTCGGCATTTATCTCTGGTATCTCCTTGCTGATGATAGGGAAGTTGGTTTCCGGATCATATAATCTGGCAAACACCGGATCACCATTTTCGTTGATTTCGAGGATAACCGATTTCAGCCAGTCCAGTGCCATTGGGATCGGTCTCAGGTACCTCCTATCACCTGTATACAGGAACATCTTCTCAAGTTGATGGATTGTACCCTCTGTATAACGGACCTGTAAGGAAGCCGGTTCGCTCATGCGGGCTTCAGTCGGTTGTAAATTCATATCGAACTGGTCAGTCCAGGCGGCATGTCCCTCTGGGCCTTGCGCGATCATAAAAAAGTCCGCCCCCCTTCTGGCGGCCTCGAGGTATTTATCATCTCCCAGGAGCTCATAGGCCTCCAGCAACACATCGATGGTATGGTTCATGGCCTCATCATTCAGGGTATAGTATGAAGTATAATCCGGCAACCCATCATGTGCAAACTCGTAACGCAAAGGGTAACGTTGGGGCCAGCCCCCGTTGGGATACTGGGAGACCAAAATGAAATTCAGTGCCTTTTTCAGTGGCTCCAGGTATTCAATCTCCAGGGTTTTCATATAGAGGCGCAGCAGGTATCTTGTGGTTCCCTGGGTAACATTGTCATCGTAGGTACAGTTTCCATAATAATGCCTGTATTCTTCCCATCCGACCATAAATTGTGAAGCAGTATTCTCATACCAATCGGGTAGGCCTTTCTTGTCAAAATCTATGAAATAATGCCATCCTCCCAAGGGATGCTGACCATAGATCAATGCACGGGCAGCCTTCTTTGCATAATCCAGGTATGTTTCGTCCCCTGTCAGCTCATACATATCCATGAAGAGGTGCCCCATTTCATGTGTGCCTTCTTGTACCCAAATCTGGGATTCCCTGGCCGGGATCTCTCCGAAACGTTCTGTAAGATCCTCCGAGTAGATCCAGACGTAACCCCCGTTACATGATGCGGTATTCACCATGTAGGAGGACGATTTTTTCATCGCGGCCAGGATCTCATTCCTGATATTTTTTCCGTTCTGGCCTGAAACCACAGCGACCGTACATAATAATACCAGTATTGCCAATGCGTTTTTGATGCCTCGAATATCATTTTTCATTTTCCTGCAGATTGTTTCAGTATATACCGTATTCCTGCAATGTATCCCACATGGCCCAGAAGTTTTCAGGAGAGACATCGTCCTGTATATTATGGACAGGAGCAAATACAAAGCCCCCTCCAGGTGCAAGAATATCCAGATTCCTTTTGACCGCATCCCGAACCTCTTGTGGTGTCCCGTTATTGAGGGTGGACTGGGTATCAATCCCACCGCCCCAGAATGTCACATCCTTACCGAAATCTTTCTTGAGTCCCATCACATCCATATCTGCAGCTACAAACTGGACAGGATTCAGAATGTCAAGCCCGGCATCTATCAGGTCAGGAATTATCGGTCTTATGGAACCACAACAATGCAGGAAAGTTTTCACATGAGGAAAGCGTTTTTTAATATGCGTAAATAGTGTTTTCATCTTGGGGATTATCAGGGTCCGGATGGTATCGGGATCAATTATGGTTGAACTCTGTGCCCCCAGGTCATCACATTCAGAAATGACCTGTATTTGATGTTGACAATTATTTTCAATGGCCCAATCAAACACGGCATCCCAGTATTTTATCTTATCCTCCAGGATAATGTTGATTAACCGGTCCACACCGTCATAATCCATTACTGTATCCATATACCATTCTTCATACCCCCGAATACGCAGGGAATTCTCAGTGAATCCAGCTGTATTTCGATCGGCTATACCACAAAAATCGCCAACCTGCTTGAATTGGTATGATAAATCTTTCCGCAGGATCTGAACGTAATCTTCCCAATCAACCCTGTATATGTGTTCAATACCTTCACTTGTACTTCCAAATTCCTTCAATGGATATGATACCTGGTTGAAATACAAATCCTTCACTGGATCCAGTTCCCAATCGCATCCATAATAGTCGGTGACTGCAATTACATCTCCTGTCAGGCGTTTTCTGTCATGATATTCTGGAATGCGCGCAGCCCCTATCCTTCTGGTATCAGATTTCAATTTTAACAGGTTCTCCTCAATAGGGTTTACAATCTGGGAGATGGGATCAACTTCCTCATATTCATACTCAACTGACATACCACGGGCCTTCATGGCATTTTGATAGGCATTCTTTGTAATCGCTGTTACTGTCGTTCCGGCCATATCGTAAGGTATCTGGTCGGGTTCCTGGTGCTGGATAGATTTCAATACTCTTTCTCTGCTGTTCATTTGTTTATGGTTCGTTTGTCATGCTAATATTTTTTTGCTTGAACAATATCTTTGTTCAATAAATCCAGATGTGCCTCTGATAGTTTTACCGATAAAGCTTGTAAACTCTCCTTAACCTGATCGACAGTACTCCCTGATATGATGGGGATCACGCTTACTGGACCCTGGATCATCCATGATAGGATAACAACATTGACTGATACATTCAGCTCTTCAGCCACTTTCTTAAGTCTGTCTAATCTTATGTCGGTAGATATGCTGTGGTACTGATCCGGAATCGGAAGGTCTTCTCTGACATAAGCTCCTCCCAAAAGTGGCGAATAGGCCATCATGGTTAAGTTTTTACTGCTGCAAAATGTCTGAAGTTCTGGTGTCAGCATTAACTGTGCACCAAAGTTGGCACGCATCACAGGTTCAATATAACTATGACGCTGTTGTATGCAGACAAAGCCTTCCCAGCCCTGTAAATTGGCTTCAGAATTGGCTTCAGATAGTTGCCAGGCAAAATAATTACTGGCTCCGGCGAAGCGGATTTTGCCCTCTTTTTTCAGATGGTAAAAAGCTTCCATCGTTTCTTCGATGCTGGTTTCTTCATCATAGGCATGGGCAAAAAATAGGTCAATGGTATCAGTGCCAAATCGTTTCAGGCTTTTTTCGCATTCCGATATGATAATATCCTTTTTCAGAGATCGGGGAATCTCACTGTACGGGAGCCCTACTTTGGACGTTATGAACAGCTTCGCACGGTTTGCTCTTTGTTTCATCCACCTGCCCAGCAGGCTTTCGCTATCTCCCCCATGAAATCCGGGTACCCAGCTTGCATATTTATTGGCTGAATCGAAAAATCTGCCACCCTCCTCAACATATGAATCAAGTATATCAAAGGAGGTCTGTTCACCAACCTTAGATCCGAAATACATGGTTCCCAGTCCCATGCAACTAATCATAACTTCGGTACCTCCCAATTCAACCTTTTTCATCATGGTCCTATGAGAATATGAATTTTTACCTAATTTAATAAAAAGGCCATCCTTTTAAGAATATGATGGTCTTTCTGGTGAACCTAGTTGAGAAAAATTTCAAAAATGTGTTTCAAAGGTATTTTCTTCATCGATGAGGATGAAAAACTGCTGGATTTCCCTCTCATGTTCCAGGTCAGGCAAAATCCTTTCCGGTCTCAGCAGGTTTTCCTGTCTCAGGATACCATACTGGAATACCCTGATCAGTTCCCTTTTCCAATCAGGTCTTTCTGAGGCCGCCGCATTGGATGCTGACAATCCCATATAGAACTCACAGGTGATCCAGTAGCGGATCTCCTGGCGGTCCACAAAATGTTTCAGAGGTGCCAGGATATTTTTCAGGTTCTGGAAACGGTTGTTTAGATTTTCGAGTATCCTGTCAGGGAGATCTTCTGGTTTGATCTCACGGATAAGATATATTTCTGCATAGCGGTAAATGCCGGTATATCCGAAAGCATCCAGGTCATCGCTGACGCTCAGGAGCTTGAGGACGGACAGGCCGGCTTCCAAAGTGATTGCTTTACCGGTGTATGATTTATCATCGTGGTGTTCAATGGCATCGAGGATTTCAGGGAATCCAGCAGGAACCGGGTGATCAGATCCCCTGAAGAATTCCTCGCAAAGCTTCCTGCTTTCCAATCCATGCTTCTCATCATGGGTATGCAAAAGACCCGTATCATGAAAGAATGCAGCCAGGATGAGCTGCACCGGAAGTTCTGGAGACATCCTGCAGCCGGCATCTTCCATCAAAAGCATCAGTTCTTTGGCATTACACCACACACGATAATGATGCATATGGTCATGGGAGGGGAGGAAGGCCTCAGAAAACAGGTTATGGCAATGATTAAGCAATGGGAGCAACCATACCTCCTCGGTTTCTCGGATACGGTGTTTCAGAGTGGGCATCAAACGTAACTCAGTTTGATCATGTTTGTTCTGCCACGTTCGGGGACAGGGGTGCTGCCAACATGTATAATTACATCCTCCTCCTGGATCAGGTTCATTTCCAGCAGTCTTTCAATGGAATGGTTGATCGCTTCATCAATAGTGCTAAAGGTATCGGTATAATATGTGCGTACACCCCATACCATAGACAGCTTGTTAATAATGCGTTTGTTGTCTGTATAAGCAAAGATATTAGCCTTCGGCCGGTGACTGGCTATGCGATATGCAGTATAACCCGAATGTGTAAAAGTAATGATGGCCCTGGCATCCGTTTGTTCGGCCAGCTTGCAGGCGTTGAAACAAATGGAGTCAGAAAGATAGGTCCGGCTGAACTCCCTCGGGGGATTACTCCTGAAAAAGTTAAAACCTTTCTCGGTTGCATCGATGATCTTCTGCATGCTTTGGACTACCTGTACAGGATATTTCCCGACGGATGTTTCTCCGCTGAGCATCAATGCATCCGCACCGTCCAGAACGGCATTCCCTACATCGTTTGCCTCAGCCCTGGTCGGCCTGAAATTTGTGATCATGCTTTCCATCATCTGGGTGGCGATGATAACGGGTTTGCTTTTGGCTATGCATTTGTTAACCAGTTCTTTCTGGATAAGTGGGACCTGGTCAAAGGGAACCTCAACACCAAGGTCGCCCCTGGCAACCATGATTGCATCTGCCATATCTATAATCGGGTCGATTTCCAATAATGCTTCGGGTTTTTCAATCTTGGCGACAACCCGGGCCATTGGAAATTTACTCTGTTTGATCAGTTCCTTTAATTCGAGAAGATCGGTAACGGACCTTACAAATGACAGGGCGATCCAGTCAATTTCCTGGCTGAGTGCAAAATGGGCATCTGCGATATCCTTCTCTGTAAGGCTTGGCAGGGAAACCTCGGTATCGGGCAGGTTTACGCCCTTTTTGGAGGAAAGGATACCTCCGCTGATGACGTTCATGCAGACTTCATCCTTCCCATTCGTGCTGACGACTTCAAGCTTTATCTTACCGTCGTCCACAAGTATGATCTCCCCGGGTTTTACGTCCGTCGGGAGATTTTTATAACTCATGTAGGCCCTGTTAACATCCCCTACACAGGGCTCATTCACAAAAGAGAAAGTGCTGCCATCGAGGAGTTCCACGCCGTTGTTCTCCATTTCTCCTATCCTCAGTTTGGGACCCTGCAGATCAGCCAGGATGGCCACAGTAGATTCATTTTCTGCATTGATGCTCTTGATGAGGTTAATTGTAATTAGATGATCCTCATGGCTTCCATGGGAAAAGTTCAGGCGGCAGACATCGATGCCCTCTTCAAATAATCGTTCCAGGACCTCCCGGGAGGATGAAGCCGGACCGAGAGTGGCTATAACCTTGGTGTGTGATCTTTCATGACGGAATTTTAGCTGGCTCATATGGACCCTATATTAGATATAATCTTTGAGATATTCCTCACTTTTTTTCCACAATTGGTCAGCCAGGTGATCATCATTTGATGCTTCAGAGGGTTTGCGTGTATTCATGCCCGCAAAATATTCACCCGAAACATTTTCGAGTTCCCCGGCGGTGACAAGGTGTACCAGGCTTCTGGCAGCTTTTGTGGAACTTTTGGCCATCAGGCTGGCAGATATTCTGACAAATGGCCCGGCATCCCTGAATAGTCCGGTGTTTACCCATCCCGGGGCAATACAATTGACGGAGATATGAGTACCTGCCAGGTTTCTTGCCAGGGATTTGGTATGAAGAATATTACAGAGTTTAGACTGTGTATAGGCATCTATGGACCTCCATTTCCGCCTGTTAAATTCAAGATCGTCCAGGTCGAGTTTACCACGATAATGTATACCGGAGGTGAGATTGATGATGCGGGCTGAAGGGGAATTCTTCAGCAGGGGAAGCAGCTGGCTGGTCATCAGAAAAGGAGCAAGGTAATTCACGGCCAGGTGGCTTTCAATACCATCCCGGGTTGATACTTTATCCGAATGCCATATCCCTGCATTGTTGATCAGGATGTCCAGGCTATTATTTGATTTTGAGAATTCGGTGGTAAATTCAGTAACCGACGCAAAGGAGGCAAGGTCACAGTAATGAAAATGTATTTCTTGATTCCCTGTCCGGTGCCTGAGTTCCTCCTGCACTTTCATGTCCTTCTCCCGGTGCCGGCCGGTGAAAGAGATGTGCGTTCCAAGGTTCCCAAGGGCCCAGGCTGTTTCTTTCCCAATCCCGGAGGTGGCGCCTGTGATAAGTACGTGTTTATCTTTCATTGGACAAAATCCAGGTATGTCCGAGGGAGCTGGCCGAATCCCATGACACAGTTATATTCATATGTTTTGTGAGGTTTTATGGCCACACCTATTGAATTGAATTTCGGACTCAGCAGGTTCTTCCGGTGGCCCAGGTCCTCTATGCCTTCATCGATCAGGAGCTGTATGACGATCTCCAGAGGGGTATAGGGACCATAATAGATATTTTCTCCTACTTCGGCGTATTTTTTCATCATGGGTGAATATCTTTGTTTAAAACCCTTGTGTCCCTCATAACCCTTCTTTCCTGACCAGCTGGCATGTTCCCGGGCTATCTTGTACAGGTCCCTTTCCGGAATAAGCATGGGAAGGTCACTGACCTGCTGGAGCTCATCATAGAGGGACCGGCTATAATTATTTGGTTCCAGCTTCTTGATCTTGATATATTCATCAAGGAAAGTGCTGGCAAAGAGGCGGCCGTTCGCCCTGGCAAGGTTGGCATACAGAATGACCTTCTTTTCATCTTCATTAAGAAAATCAGCATCTTCCGCAGTATTTGCCTTTTTTACAGTTTCCTCGTCCCAGCGCCAGCTGAATGCAATCTTCTGCGCCTTCATTGGGGCCAGGTGGGTAAATACAAATACAGCCAGTAGTGCGAACGTTTTTCTGCTCATAGCATCCTGTTTATGAAAACTCTCTGATCATATAAATGTCATAATCTTCGAATGCAAAAAAGCCAAGCTTTTTATACAATTGGATCGCCCCTTTGTTTTCCTTGTGCACCTCCATCTTTACCTGTCTTCCGGTACTGCTGATCCATTCAAGGGATGCCTCTGCAAGTTTCGTTCCAAGACCCATATGCTGCCAATCGGGATGGATACCGAAATGGTGCAGATACATGCGCCTTCCATCCCAGGTCATCCAGGATGAGCCGATGATCTTACCGGTGGCCACATCTTCCATGACCAGCAAGCGGCCCCCCAGCTTATTACACCTGTTGATCGATTCAGCATCATCCCTGCGTTCAGGCAAAGCCAGTTCAGTGTCCTGCCACAACCCGGTCAATGATTCATAATCACTTTCCCTGTAATCCCTGATAAGCTCTGAAGGGCTGTTTTGTTCAGCTTTCTTCATCTACCTTAATAACATATATCTGTCCTGTTTCATACCTGGTTACCCTGACCTTCTCTCCCTTGTCGATAAATCCATATTCAGAAACAGCATCATAGATCTCATCATCAATGACCACCTTGCCTCCCAGCCGCAAATCTGACTCAACTATACCGGTCCGGCCAATCAGTTCCTTTTGCTGGCTCTCCACTCCCAGGAACCCGTCTTCAGTGTTCAGGTTACTATCCAGTGCCAGTCCCGCAAAAGCCTTACTGGTAAACAGATGCTTGCCGAGATAGAGTGAAATAATCAGGGAAAGGAACATGGAAGTAACCACAATAAAGAACCGCTTGATCACTTCTGCGAAAGCGATATTCCACTCCAGTTCGAAAACAATATTATCCACCATGGCAAGTGTGAGTCCTGCGATCACCAGGATGATCCCGGCGATCCCTGCCACCCCGAATCCGGGGATGGCAAACATCTCTACGGCAATAAGGATCAGCCCGATAATGAAAATAACAATTTCCCAGTTTTCTGCAAGTCCCTCAAGATATAGAGGGGCAAAGTACAATATGGCAGCGATTACGGCTGCGGCAAGGGGGAAGCCGATGCCGGGGGACTGCAACTCGAAATATATACCCCCTACGAGGATCATGATCAGGATCCCGCTGATCATTGGATTGAGCAGGAAACCAATGATCTTGTCGAGTCCCGTGGTTTTATGGCGCCTGATCTCATAATTCCCTACCTCTGCAGATTCGAGGACCTCCTCAATATTTTCGGCATGGCCTTCACAGAAACCATGACGGATGGCTTCCTCGGTCGTGAAGGTCAGGACCTTCCCGGTATCTGAGATACCTTCCACAAAGATGCTGGGATCAACCATGGCTTCGGCGATACTGGGATCACGATGCCAGGAGACAATGGTGTCACTGCCTGAGATCACCGTATCCCTGCCATGCGCTTCTGCCGTGGCACGCATGGTGGACCGCATGAAAGACTGGAATTTATCGGGGACGACCTCCCCTGTCTGGTTAACGACCGTGGCTGCCCCGATGCTTCCCCCGGGGCGCATGTAAATACTATCACATGCAATGGAGATCAGGGCACCTGCTGAAGCGGCATTGTTGTCAATAAATACCCAGACGGGTATGTCACTGTTGAGTATTTTAGTGCGTATGGAATCAGCAGCATCGAGCATGCCCCCGTAAGTATTCAGGTGAATTAGGACAAGGTCGGCATTCATTTCATCTGCTTCATCAAAGGCCCTCTTGGTTAGCCTCCATGCTGGGGGGGCAATATTTTCCTTGATCTCAAACAGGTAAACAAGTGTTGTATCTTTTTGATTTTCATCCATGTTTCCTGCTTGTTGTGCGGATACCAGGAGTATGGAGAGGATAATCAGGATATGGATGCTTATTTTGGGCTTTGATTGTATCATGAGGCTTTTGTTTGCTGTCAAAAATACAAAAAAGGATGGTTCATCAAATCGTTATAAAAAACTCTTAACTTTGTGTCCTAACCATTAACCTGATGAAATTAACCGAACTGTCTGCTATATCTCCGGTCGATGGCAGGTATCGCAAAAAAGTAGAAGAACTGGCCCCGTTTTTTTCGGAATTCGGACTGATCCGTTACAGGGTATTCATTGAGATAGAATATTTTATTGAACTCTGCCAGCTGAACCTGTCTGAGTTAGCCGGCGTGGATCCAGCCGTCTTTGAAAAGCTGCGTACTTTCTACACGGAATTCACAGAAGCGGATGCCGAAAAGATCAAGGATTTTGAGAAAACGACCAATCATGATGTAAAAGCCGTCGAATACTTTATCAAGGAGAAATTTGATGAATCCGGACTCTCCAGGTACAAAGAATTTATTCATTTTGCACTGACCTCCCAGGATGTGAATAACACCGCCACCCCATTGTCTATAAAAGATGCCATGACCCAGGCATACCTGCCAGTATTGGAGGAATTGACAGGAGTGCTGAGAGAAAAGGCTGATCAGTGGGCGCTGGTCCCCATGCTTGGAAAAACACATGGACAACCTGCTTCACCCACAAGGATGGGCAAGGAGATCAAGGTTTTTGTAGAACGCCTAGTAAATCAGTCGGAGCTGCTTAAAACCATTCCCTATTCAGCAAAATTTGGCGGGGCAACCGGAAATTTCAATGCCCATCATGTTGCATATCCGGAGGTGGACTGGGTGTTGTTTGCTGATAAGTTCCTGGGGGATAAACTGGGACTGGAAAGGCAGAAGACCACCACGCAGATCGAACATTATGATCATATGGCTGCCACTGTTTGATAACATGAAACGTATCAATACTATCCTGATCGACCTGGCACGTGATATCTGGACCTATATCTCCATGGAATATTTCAAGCAGAAGATCAAGAAAGGGGAGGTAGGATCATCTGTCATGCCTCATAAGGTTAATCCCATTGATTTTGAAAATGCTGAAGGTAACCTGGGTATGGCCAATGCCATTTTTGAACATCTGTCCGCTAAATTGCCCATTTCAAGGTTGCAGCGTGACCTTACCGATTCAACAGTTTCACGGAACATCGGGGTGCCGCTGGCCCATACTCTGCTGGCATTTAAATCCCTCCTGAAAGGCCTGGGCAAATTGATCATCAATGAAGGCCGGATCAGTAAGGACCTTAACCAGAACTGGGCTGTAGTTACCGAAGCCCTGCAAACAATCCTGAGACGGGAAGGTTATCCCAAACCATATGAAGCGCTGAAGGATCTGACCCGGACCAATAAAATCATCACCCGTGATGTACTACACGCCTTCATTGATACGTTACATTTAGATAGGGACGTTATTGAGGAGCTGAAGAAGATCACGCCGGATAACTATACCGGGATCTAATATGAATAACCACTTTTCCTGAAAACCTGATGAAGAGATTCCTGAGTATTGTAGGTTATATTAAGCCTTACTGGTTTTTTGCTGTCCTGAATATCCTTTTTAATGTACTTTCAGCTTTCTTTGCCCTGTTCTCCTTTGTAATGGCCATCCCCTTTCTGCGCATCCTTTTTAATACCCAGGAAATGGTCTACGAATGCCGTACCCTTTGCAATGAATATGGAGGCCCTGCAGCATAATTTCAATTTTTTTCTGAGCAGGATCATCATGGAGAGGGGTGCTACTTCCGCATTGTTGCTGGTAAGTGGACTGGTGGTCATCATGGCCATGCTGAAGACCGGTTTTAAATTCCTGGCCAATTATTATATCACACCTGTGAGGGTAGGGGTAGTGAGGGATATCCGAAATAAGGTTTACAGGAAGATCCTGCGCCTTCCCATGTCCTATTTTTCTGAATCCCGCAAGGGAGATGTAATGTCCCGGGTTGGCATGGATGTCAATGAGATTGAATTATCTGTGATGAGTTCCCTGGAAATGGTTTTCCGGGATCCGATAACCATCATCATCTTCCTGGTCTATATGTTTGTCATAAACTTCCAGCTGACCCTGTTTGCACTGATACTGCTGCCGGTGAGCGGGATATTCATAGGCCGGATAGGTAAAAACCTCAGAAAGAGCTCCATGAGGCTGCAAACCCAGCAGGGAACATTGCTTTCCATCCTGGAAGAGACATTAAGCGGGATGCGTATTGTTAAGGCATTCAACGGGGAGAGAAAGATCACCGGGAAATTCACAGAAATCAATGAAGCCTATACGGATACCATCACAAGGGTGTACCGCCGACGTTTCCTGGCCTCTCCTTTAAGTGAATTTCTGGGTACACTGGTCATGATGATCCTGATGTATGTAGGAGGGATGATCGTACTGGGCCAGAGTTCCAGCCTGACATCAGAAGCATTTATTGCTTACCTGATCATCTTTTCCCAGATCATCACACCGGCCAAGGCTTTCTCAACAGGTTATTACAATATCCAGAAGGGCATGGCCGCCTTCGAGAGGGTAGAGCATATCCTGTTCACGGAGGTCAGGATCAAAGACAGCGAAAATGCTGTACCCGTAAGCACATTCGAATCAGCCATAGAATACAGGGATGTTTGTTTTTCATACGATACTGAACCGGTGCTGAAAAACATCAACCTGACCATTGAAAAGGGAAAGACCATAGCCATTGTCGGGAAATCAGGCTCCGGTAAATCCACGCTGGTGGATCTGTTGCCAAGATTCATTGATCCGGTTAGTGGTACTATCCTTATCAACGGACAATCCATACAGTCATTTTAGGATTGCAGACCTCAGGAGATTGATGGGCATTGTAAGCCAGCAATCCATACTTTTTAATGATACTTTTTTTAATAATATTGCATTCGGATTAGACGATGTGAAGGAAGAGGATGTCATCACGGCAGCAAAGATCGCCAATGCACATGACTTTATCATGGAAACCAGCCTGGGATATCAGACAAATGTCGGGGATGCAGGCAGTAAAATGTCCGGTGGACAACGTCAGCGCATCAGTATTGCCAGGGCTTTGCTGAAAAATCCGCCGATTTTAATCCTGGACGAGGCAACCTCTTCGTTAGATACCGAGTCTGAAAAGTATGTGCAGGAAGCGATTGAACACCTGATGAAAAACAGGACATCCATCGTGATCGCACACCGCCTGTCTACTGTTAAACATGCGGATGAGATCTGTGTACTGGAACAGGGAAAGGTTGTTGAGAGGGGTAATCATAAAGGATTGCTGGAACATGAAGGTTTGTATGCAAAATATCATATGCTCCAAATGTTTTAATTATATTTATATTAGGATTCTGAAGGCTAAGGCCTGAATTAATAATTGATTTGCAGTAATGAAGGTTTGTGGATTTAGTTTTGTTCGAAATGCGGTTAAGTTTTCTTACCCGGTAGTAGAGGCCATACAGTCTGTTCTGCCAATGTGTGATACATTTATCATGAGTGTTGGAAATTCAGAAGATGGCACCATGGAGCTTATCAGGTCAATAGATTCAGATAAGATCCGGATCATTGAAAGTGTATGGGATGACAGGAAGCGGAAAAACGGCGAAGTATTAGCAGAAGAAACAAACAAGGTCTTTGACCAGATCCCGGAAGAATATGACTGGGCTTTTTATATCCAGGCTGATGAGGTGATGCACGAGAAATACCATCCGGCTATACTTGAAGCCATGGACAAATGGAAGGATGAACCTCTGGTTGAAGGGATCCTTCTCAAATACCTGCATTTCTTTGGCAGTTTCGATTACCATGCAGACTCCAGGTCCTGGTACAGGAATGAGATCAGGATCATCAGGAATACCAAGCAGATCCGCTCCTATAAGGATGCCCAGGGATTCCGCATAGATGGGAGAAAACTGAATGTAAAACCGGTTGAGGCCTATATGTACCATTACGGATGGGTCCGCCCGCCCGAGGTCATGCAAAAGAAGCATGTCAGCTTCAATAAGTTATATCACAGTGATGAATATGTTGACCGTAAGATCAACCATACTACGCTGTACGACTATACAAAGGTGGATTCAATATCCCGCTTTAATGACACCCATCCCCTGGTAATGCAGGATAGGATCAGGAGATTGAACTGGGAGGTGGAGCTTAATGAGAACAAGAAAAGCTACAATCTGGCCGACCGCATGCTGCACTGGGTAGAAGATAAAACCGGAAAACGATTATTCGAATACAAAAATTACAATCTCATCTAGGTAACACATCCACTCAATTCCCCAAATCTGACCGGGATACCATAAAAAATCTGATCGGGATATTTATTATTTGTGTACTGATTTTTTTTATCTTTCGCTTATACCAATGTTTGAGATATGCAATGCTGACTATTAAAAAAGCCAGCTTATTATTTTCTGTTTGCATTGTTCTGCTTATAACTGGAATAAATCCGGTTACCGGACAATCATTGATTCAAAAGGTTCAGTCTGGAAATATCTCGATGACGGATCAGACCAGGGCACAGCCTGGAAAGAAGTTGGGTTCGATGATTCTGGCTGGGAATCAGGACCTGCGATTCTCGGATATGGAACCATTGGTGCAGGGACAATATCTACAACCTTAAGCTACGGAGGGAACAGCAGTAATAAATACGCAACAACATATTTCAGATCCACATTCGATTATACTCCTATTGGAGATGAAACGGGCTTTGTATTCGATGTCCTGGTCGATGATGGTGCAATAATCTATATTAATGGTGCAGAAGTTTTAAGGATCAATATGCCAAGTGGAGCGGTTTACTATAATACTTATGCTTCAGAACCGGGAACGAGGGCTCATACCAGAAAATTATTATTCCAGCAGAGGATGTGGCCAGTGTTCTTACAGATTCAACAACATGATAGCGGTTGAATTACACCAGAGTATCTGCCACAGTTCAGATATTGGCTGGGATTGTGAATTGTCAACCAGCACAACTCCCATTAAGAATATTTCGCATATCCGGTTTGGCAGTACCGGAGATCCTTTAAACGGCCTGACCGTGACATGGGACAGCAAAGGAATTAAGATAGTATTGCATGGGGTTATACAGGCAATTTTGAGAAGGGAGAATTTCAGGTCTCAAACGAGAGAATACTTTTGGGACTACTGTGTTTGATTATACATTCCCGACTTTAATAGCAGACACAACACTTCATTATTCTATATTTGATTCAAAAGACAGTACATGGACCGAAGAAAAAATTTTCAAAACAGCCTCGGACGCATCGGATAACCAATTCTCATTTACGGTACTTGGAGATAGCCGATCATACCCGGATCAGTGGCAAATAATCTCTGAAGCCACACTGGAAACGGACTTTACCCTATTTATGGGGGATATTATTACCGATGGCGCCGTTGCAGACAGACTGGGATGACATGGTTTGAATATGGAGAGAAATTTATTCCAGAGAGCCAATTTATCATTGCATTGGTAATCATGATGAAGATAATTCTTCAAGCGGATTTGATACCTATTTAAGTATGTTCACTTTACCCGGTGAAGAAACTTATTATTCATTTAACTATGGCAATGCCGTCTTTATTTGCCTAAATACCGAAGATTCGGATAATACGGCGCAATACAACTGGTTGCTCTCAAAACTGGAAGAAAACAAAGATCAAACATGGAAGATTGTATTTTTCCACAGACCCTTTTATACCAGTCCCTCGCATGTGGGAGAAATGGATGCGTATTTAATACAATGTGGAAAGCATTTGATGATTACGGAGTAGATATGATTTTCAACGGGCATACCCATAATTACCAGAGAACCAAACCGATAAATAGAAATATAAGTACAACATCTCCCGTTGCATAACTATGGAAGTGTAGAAGGATGGGGCGTTGTCAGATCGTAGCAGGCAGTGCCGGAGCACCTCTGTAGGTGCGGCAGATCCAGGTCTCTGGTGGCTGGAGAATACAGAAAGTAAACGACACTTCTGCAATATTGATATTGATGGGGATATGTTAACATTTAAAGCCATGGATGCAAATCATGTTGTTTTTGATGAGTTTGTACTCGATAAAAGTACAACGGGAACAGATGATTTCAACAGCAACAAGAATAGGGTTTATCCAAATCCATCGAATGGAGAATTTAATATAAAAGGGATATCCCGGGGAATTACTTAGTTATCGCATTTTCAACTCAGTCGGACAATTAATTTCAGAATTGCAGAATTACCCGTTGACTGACAATCATGTACGGATCGAGCCTTAGGAATCAACCAAGGGGCATTTATTTCATTGAAATAAGTACCGAAAAGGAAACATCAATAGAAAAAATTATTCTATACTAGCCTGATCCCTAATCCTTTACCCTTTCTTCCTAACCCTTTCTTTCTGTCTGATAATTCCCGGGAAATATGTATCATTGCAAAAAATTTTAATACATACTTTCTTGCGTTATGAAAAGGTTATTTTCTTTACTGGTTATTCTTACGGTTTTTACTTTTGTCTCCATTGCGCAGGTGCTTTCTCCCTATACCCTTGGAGCTACGTCCAGCAAGGGACTTGAAGGAAGCTGCATCCCTCGTTAAAGAGAATCTTACAGCCAATGGCTTCCAGGTACTTGGAGAATACGCACCGGCCGATGATCAAGACCGCTGGCTGATTGTCATTACCTCGGAATCACTGTTATTCGCCGCAGGAAAGACCGGAGGTCTCACAGGATTTGCAGCCGCACTCAGGGTTGCCCTGACACGTGAGTCAGGCAGGGTCCTGATCAGCTATACCACACCGGAATACTGGCTGAATGCCTATTACAGGGATGATTTTGATGCCCTGAAAACTTTGTTGGATCCCATATCTGAAAAACTTGATAAAGTCATGCAGGAGTCAGGAACTTATGCAGGGACTGCCTTTGGCTCAGAAAAAGGGCTTGATGTAGATGATCTCAGATCCTACAAATATATGATGGGTATGCCAAAATTTCATGAAACAAAAGAGCTTGGAGAATTTGAAAGCTACATGGAAGCCATTGACAAGGTCGAGTCAAGCCTTCTTAAAGGTGTGCCTGATGTTACAAAAGTCTATTCCATCGAAGTACCTGGTAAAGAGTTGAAACTCTATGGATTTGCACTGGGAGGGGAGAAGGGGGAATCCCATTTCCTGCCCATTATTGATATTTCAGAACCGAAACATACTGCCTTCCTGCCCTATGAATTCCTGGTGATGGGGAATGAGGTGCATATGCTTCATGGACGCTTCCGTATCGCCTTATCCTTCCCTGACCTGAAAATGGGAACATTTACAAAGATCATGTCCAGTCCGGGTGACATCGAAGATCTGCTGAAGACGGTTGTTGAATAAGCGGATACTATGTTTGCCTGGGATCAGAAATTGAATTTTTTCCTGTTTTCAGCTGAATCTTCATAAACCCGCCATTCGGCGATCAGATTATTTTCTATTTTACCGGTCCAGATAACGGGATCATATGGCTCTTTTTCAGACCAGTATGCATATCCCAGTACAAATACCCTGGTTTTCTGCAGCTTTGATCTCAGTGAAAGTGTTTTTATAGAGCGGGAACATCTTAAAAAACTGCTTCCATCCTTCCACCATATGATTTTAGGTCCATGGGATGACCCGTCGCGATCAATGAATGTATGCCCCTCATGCATCAGGGAAGCCATACCAGCAATATCCTGATTGTTGATACAATCGTTAAAAGCCTTGACAATCGATATTGGATCGTTCAGTTTCATGTTATTACTCCAGATCAAGACATATCCTCATATTTTCCTTTACTTTTTCGATTTTATCGTAAGGTAAGTCGCCAATTCTCTTGATTAATCTCCTATTGTCGATGGCCCTGATTTGATCTATCACAATATCACAATCATCATGTAGATCAGCAAGGCCTTTTTTTAAATGGACCCGTAGGATCTTCGCCCTGGTATTAACACTTGTAGTGATCGGACAAATAATTGTTGAAGGGTGGGGGATCTGGTTTAGTAAATTGGTCTGCATTATTAACACAGGATTTGTTTTACCTGATTCCGTGCCTGACTTGGGATTCAAATTGGCAATCCAGATCTCAAACTGTTTAATCTTCATAATTTAAACTTTCGAATTCCTTTAGCACATTCATCGAATCTTCCTTCACTAAATATGATTCTTTCTCCAGGGTTTTTTTGAGGAAACTGCGTTGCTGCAATTTGTTGTAGTAGTCAATTGCTTCATTGATATAGCGATTTCGAGGTTTCTTGATTTTTGCAAGAATCTCCTCCGTTTCACCAAATATCCGGTCATCCATTTTTAGAGAAATGTTTTTCATTATCCTGATATTATATTACAAAGGTATATAAAAAAAGGATATACATTATGTATGATTTTGTCAATTACTGATATCTCAGGTAGGAATACCCAGGAAGGTTTGGTTTCTTATTGTTTATGGCTGGCGGCTGTCTTTCTTTAATCTACTAACATTTCCCGAATAATCCTTTTTGTTTTGGTTATTTCAGCTGGAGAGAGTACCCCCAGGACCTTAATGATTCTTTGTTTATCAATGGTTCTTAGCTGATCAATAACCACCCAGCCTGATTCATTTTTCTGTTTCACCCTGACCCTGGTTGGATAGGATCTTGACCTGGTTGTCATAGGTGCGATGATGATCGTCCTGAGATGTTTGTTCATCTCATCTGGTGAAACAATCACGCAAGGCCGTGTTTTTTTTATCTCACTTCCGATGGTCGGCTCGAGATTGACAAGGACGATTTGGTATTGACCTATTTCCATTCTTCCTCTTCTTCAAAAACATCGGGTAAAAGTAGCATATCATCACCCTTATCGTGCATGGCCATAAATGCTTCACCCCATCCCTGTCTGGAATTGGGGACGGGCTTTAAGATGATCCTACCTTTTTCCAGAATTACCTCGACCTTATCCTGGATGTTGTACCGTTGCAGAATGGATTTGTTCAATCGTATCCCCTTTGAATTCCCTATTCTAATGATTGATAGTTCCATAACGATTTATTATGTAATTACAAAGTTATTACATTTTGACAAAAGTGCAAATCAGCCAGTGCCAGGATTAATAAATACTTCACTATCTGGACTATTGCTTTATGACAGATATCCTTAAGTCTCATTCGAACTGGTTTTCTGAATGCCAATACCTGATTATCAGTAACCACATCCTATGTTGTAATGTGTTTCTATGAGCTGTTTGGGATGAATCCGTCTCAATATATTACTTGAGTGTCAGCTGAGAATCCCCCCCCATTGCATCATTTCTTGTCAATTTTGCGACTTCTCTGTTAGACTTTCCCTATGCAGGATAGTAACTTGCATTATAATACACAAGCACAACTTTCATGAAAAGTGATATCTCAATTAATAATCAATTAAGTAAAAGGAGACCAAATCATGAAAAACATTCATTCTAAATTGATCCTTTCGGTATTTCTTTCTTTTGCTGTGTTTTTACTTGCTAATAGCCAGAAAAAGGCCACTAAGGAAAGGCCTGACCGATTGATTGAAACCAGTGACATTTTAACAGTTAAGGGTACAATTACGGCATTTAACAAGTATTATATCAAAAATGCAGAAGTAACTTCCAGGAAAACCAGATCGAAAGCCTTTACAGATTCCCTTGGCAGATTTGAAATCATGGCAGCCAGTGGAGATGTCCTTATATTAAGGGCCAATGGTTTTGAGAAAAATCGAAGAGAAGTGACTGCAAATGAGGATGAGATCAGCGCAAACATGATCCTGATGCCAGGTGAAAAAAACGTTAATTTAGCAGTTGCCAATGGACATATGTATGAAAAAGACGTAGCATATGCAGTGGAGCGCTACTACCGTAACATTCATAATGATTTTCCTTTGTATTCCGATATTAGGCAATTGCTGCAGGCAGAACTTCTTGGAACCAGAGTTGTGGATCAGGGTAGCATCCAGGTTTTTATACGGGGCGGATATATCAGTTCTATTGGATTATCGGAAAATAACGGTGCTGCCACATTTGTTTTAGATGGGATGATCGTCCGCGATGTTGACGATCTAAATCCCAGGGAAGTTAAGTTTATCAGGCTGTTGAAAGGCCATGAGGCTACACGGATGTACGGATCACGAGGCACGAACGGGGTGGTACTGATCAATACCAAGTGATACTCAAGTATGTAAATTTTTTATAACTTGATTTACTTTCCAAGATATAATATACTCCCAAAAAATCATATTTCATATTAACATGAGGGAATATGTTCTATGTTGGTTTGTATAAAGACATGACAAAAGCACTCGCATACCTTAGCATCATTTTGTCATTCGTTTCATGCAATAGTGATAAACAAAGCGCATTGGATGAAATGGCATCATTGCATCCTGCTCCCAAAATTGTTGCTTTAAATACAAAAGAAGGATACATCATCAATCCAGTTACTGGAGACAGCATACAACCCATTATCAATTCACTGGGTGATACCGTTAAAACAGGGGTGCCTGTTCCTGTCAAAGGCAGAGTCATAGATCCTGAAAGTGTAGCAAAACCAAGAGTGATTCCTGCAGGTAAACCAAAAGTGGTTCCCATACCACCAGAACGTACATAAAATACCGGAAACCCTCACTGTCATTCCTGTAAATAAAGACCCTCTCAAAACTTTTACCCCCGGTGTGGATACCTCTTCTTTTGTGCTGGTTAATTCTTACGGAGATACAATACCAACAGGTGTGCCCATACCTGCAATCGGGAAAGTTGTGCCCTGCAGACAATCACAACCGGTCAAGGCAACAACGCCACTGATGAAAGATTACGCCACCATTAATATAAAATACCTGGATGTCGAACAGGGAATGAACATGACCGTGGTCACTTCCATCCTGGAGGACAGCCATGGCAATATCTGGATCGGTACACAGATCCGGGGGGTGAGCATGTATAACGGTGAAACCTTTACACATTTTACCGAAACTGAGGGCTTAAATAGTAATTGGGTCACATCCATCCTGGAAGACAGACATGGCAATCTCTGGTTCAGCACAGCTGACGGTGGGGTGAGTATGTATAATGGTAAAACCTTTACGCATTTTACTCAAAAAGAGGGCTTCAGTCATAATGTAGTTACGTCCATGCTTGAGGACAGCCATGGCAATCTCTGGTTTGGCACCTGGACAGGAGTGGTTAAGTTTAATGGTGAAACCTTTACACATTATACCGAAAAAGAGGGTTTAAGTGATAATCTTGTCAATTCTCTCCTTGAGGACAGCCATGGCAATTTATGGTTTGGTACCTGGGGTGGGGGGGTGAGTATTTATAATGGAAATACCTTTACGCATCTTACCCTGGAGCAGGGTCTGATCGATGATCGGGTTTGGTCTATCCTCGAGGATAGCCACGGCAATATCTGGATCGGAACAAATAACGGACTGAGCATGTATGATGGAGAAACATTAACAAGTTTTACCGAAAAAGAAGGCCTATGTAATAATAATGTAAGATCCATATTTGAGGACAGTCTAGGCAATGTCTGGTTTGGTACACATGGCGGGGTAAGCATGTATGATGGCCAAACTTTTACGGATTTTACTCAAAAAGAGGGATTAAGTAGTAATCGGGTCAGATCCATCATGGAGGACAGCCATGGTAATCTTTGGTTTGGCACTGAAAATGGAGGTGTGAGTATATATTATGGAGAAGGCTATACCCATTTTTCCCAGGAAGAGGGTTTAAGTGAGATCGGGATCATGTCCATGGTGGAGGACAGCCAGGGCAATCTCTGGTTTGGTACCTGGGGTGGGGGAGTTAACATGTATAATGGTAAAACCTTTATGCATTTTACTCAAAATGAGGGATTAATCAGCAATATAATCCGTTCTCTCCTGGAAGATAGCCATGGCAATCTCTGGTTCGGCACATTTGAGGGATTATGCAAATATGATGGAGAAACCTTTACGCATTTTACCCAGAAAGAGGGTTTAAGTGATGATGACATCCGTTCCATGCTGGAAGACAACAAGGGCAATCTATGGTTCGGTACTTCTCTGGGGGGTGTAAGCATGTATGATGGTCAAACCTTCACACATTTTACCAAAAACGAGGGATTAATCGGTGATTTTGTTGTTACCATACTGGAGGACAGCAATGGTAATATTTGGTTTGGTACCTCGAACGGGGTGTGGATGTATGATGGCGAAACTTTTACGCAATTTACCGAAAAAGAAGGCTTAAGTAATAATAGCATTAGAACCATCCTTGAGGACAGCCATGGCAATCTCTGGTTTGGAACATGTCGCGGGGGGGTGAGCATATATAATGGTGAAGCCTTTATGCAAATTACCCAAAATGAGGGCTTAAGTGATAATTGGGTTCAGACCATTGTGAAGGACAGCAATAATAATATATGGATAGGTACAATTAGCGGATTAAATCGCATAGTGCTTGAACAAGAAAATAATACATGTACAACGGATGCTTTTGCCTATAAACCTGTAATATATTCTTATAGCCTGCAGGATGGCCTTAAAGGTATGGGTTTCGTTGATAATGGTGCTTTGTTAGATAGTGAAAATCGCATTTGGTGGGGCACTGACAAAGGTCTTACCATGCTGGATGTTAATCACTTAAAGACCCCGGTTGAGCCTCCTGTTATTCAACTTAACCAGATAGAAATTAACGGACAATTTATAGATTACCGCCATATGGAGGATAGCAATGGAATGAAAATTAAATTCAATGGTGTCCCCAGGTTTTATAATTATCCTTTAAACCTGGAACTGCCTTACAACCAAAATAACCTTTCCTTTCATTTTTCAGCCATAGACTGGTCCACATCACAAAAACTTAAATACGGCTTTATAATGGAGGGCTTGGATGATAAATGGAACGCTACCACAGAAGAAGCCAATGTTGAGTACCGTAATATGCCATATGGCCGGTATACTTTTAAAGTACGCGCCATTGGTGCAGCAAAAAAGTGGAGCGAACCATTTGAATATACCTTTAGAATATTGCCCCCCTTATGGCTTACATGGTGGGCATATATGATATACGGCTTCATTATTTTGCTCTTGATCCGCTGGTACAGGGGATTTTTAATCAAAAGGGAAAAGATCAATGCTGACCTAAGGGTCAAAGAGGTGGAAATAAGTAAGATGCAGGAACTGGATCACATGAAATCCCGTTTTTTTGCCAACATATCACATGAGTTCAGGACACCGCTGACATTGATACAGGGACCAATAGAGGAATTGAAAAGAGAGTTGCCAGGATTACCCGGAAAAAGCCCGGGAGTTGCTTCAATTCATGAAAAGGAATACGGTAGAGACTTCAGCATTTGATCAATCAGATCCTGGATATCTCGAAACTGGAGACAGGGAAAGATTAAACTGCAGGTATCAAAAGGTAATCTTGAGCAGTTCGTAAGAACCATTATCCTTTCATTCCTGTCACTGGCAGAAAGCAAGAAGATCAAATATGTATATGATCTGCCTGAAACATCAGATATTGTTTTCTATGACAGTGATAAGCTGGAAAAGATACTTACCAATTTGATTTCCAACGCTTTCAAATTCACTGCAGAAGGAGGTGAAATTCGGGTAAGCCTTAAATATGTTACATCTTCAGTGGAGAATACTCCATAGTATGCTATCATTGAAATAACTGATACCGGAAGAGGCATTCCCCGGGAAAAATTAGAAAGAGTATTCGACCGGTTTTACCAGGTGAGTGATTCCGATTCACGGGATGCTGAAGGGACGGGATTAGGCCTGGCCCTGACCAAAGAATTGGTAGATCTTTACCGGGGAGAGATCAACGTTGACAGCCGGGAGGGTAAGGGCAGTGCATTCACGGTAAAATTGCCAGTTTCGAAGAATTTATTTACAGAGGAGGAAATTGTAACCAGGTCGGACTCTCAGGATCCAAAACCTGAACCAATTGAACCGGTCCATGATCAGCAGGAACCTGAATGCATTGATGTCCATGGGGATTTTGTCCAGGAAACCGAAGAAAACAAGCCTGTCATACTGATTGTTGAAGACAATGCTGATCTAAGTAATTATATATCCCGAAATCTTGAAAACAATTATCGTATACTAAAAGCAATGAATGGGAGAACAGGATTGGACATAGCAGTTGAATGCATACCCGATCTGATCATCAGCGATGTGATGATGCCAGAGATGGATGGTATGGAAATGAGCAAACTGCTTAAAAGGGATGAAAGAACCAATCATATCCCGGTTATCATGTTGACAGCCAAAGCAGACCGAGATAGTAAATTGGAAGGATTGGAAACCGGGGCTGACGATTATCTCATCAAACCTTTTGATCAGGAAGGAATTACAGGTTCGAATTAAAAATTTACTTGAGCAGCGTGAAAAACTGAGGGAAAAATTCAGGAAAGAATTCACTAGTGATCTGAAAAACAATGAAATATCTCCAGAAGATCAATTTCTGAAGAAGGTGCATGATATATTGCATCAACATATTGAGGAGCCTGAATATACCATAGAGCAATTAGCTGGGGAACTACACCTAAGCCGGTCGCAGGTCTTCAGAAAAGTCTTGGCAGTGACCAGTTTTTCTCCAAATGAATTATTGCGCAATCTCAGGCTGAAAAAAGCAGCCATAATATTTCATAAGCGGACATAATAATGTAGCCCAGGTTATGTACCAGGTAGGCTTTAACAACCCGTCCTATTTTGCAAAATGCTTCAGTCAGCTCTTCGGGGTTAATCCGTCTCAATATATTTCCCGGCGGGCCAGCTGAGAACATTCCCCATTTGCATTTTTTCATGCCAACTTTACAACTGTTATGGATTACTCTCCCGTTAAATCGGGGTTATAATTCCATGCCGGTGGGATTACTCCTCGCTGCGCTCGTCGTGATCCCTGTCAGGAGATCCCAGCAAACCATCATACAAACACTACGTGTTCTTTTTTTGTTTTCGCTATTCCCTTACAGAAGCAAGCTTCTGACGGGACCAGCAAAAACAAAAAAACCGCACCCTCGGGTGCGGTTGTATGATGTTTGCGGAGAAAGAGGGATTCGAACCCCCGGTCCGCGTGAACGGACAACGGTTTTCAAGACCGCCGCATTCGACCACTCTGCCATTTCTCCGTTGGCGCAAAAATATAACATATTTTGGAAAATGCCTTTCAAGACTGAAAATATTGTTTAGGGAAACGCTGAAAGTGCTATATTCAGGGGAAATCAGAGAGTTTAGTTAACAAAATCGCTGTTTTATTAACATTTCCGGGATTTTTTTTTGTTGAAACTTGGTAAAGATGATAAATAGTCTATATTTGTAGCTGATATAAGTGTTTCAGTAAATTACTAACCCTAAAATTTTATTATTATGAACAAAGCACAACTTATTGATGCTATCGCCAGCGAGGCCAACTTAACAAAGGCTGATGCAAAAAGAGCTTTGGATGCTTTCGTTAAGACAACGACGAGTGCACTTAAAAAGGGAGACAGGGTTGCTCTTGTAGGCTTTGGTTCCTTCGCAGTATCCAAAAGGAATGCCAGGACTGGCAGAAACCCGCAGACTGGTAAGCCCATCACAATTGCTGCAAAAAAAGTAGTTAAGTTCAAGGCTGGAGCTGACCTGTCAGGTGCTGTATAGAGAAAAATGATAATTTGAACTTGGAAGGAGCGCGATAGTGCTCCTTTTTTTATTTAATGACCTGCATGGGGCAGAGCCGCAGGAAAATTATAGAAGAATTATCAGGCTTTATCACTGAACGCCGTAGGGAACGGTTTGAGCGGGTGCTGGATTTCAGAACCCGCTATATCACGGTCGTACTGGAGGATATATATCAGTCCCAGAACGCTAGTGCAGTCCTTAGAACCTGTGAATGCTTCGGGATCCAGGATGTGCATATTATTGAAAACCGGAACACGTATAGTCTTAATCCCGATGTGGTACTGGGAGCTACAAAATGGCTCAACCTGAAGAAATACAACAGCCTGGATTACAATACTTCTGAAGCGATCAGGGACTTAAGGGGCAGGGGCTACAGGATTGTAGCCACTACCTTGAACGAGAAGGCTGTCCCCTTACCCAAATTTGATCTTCAGGCAGGGAAATGCGCCCTGTTTTTCGGCACAGAGCTAACCGGACTGACAGATCCTGTGTTGGAAGAGGCAGATGAATTCCTCAAGATCCCCCTGTATGGATTTACCGAGAGTTTTAATATCTCTGTTTCGGCAGCCATCATACTGAATCAGTTAACCATGAACCTTCATCAGTCTGATCTTTCCTGGAGATTATCGAAGGATGAGAGAGAGGAACAACTGCTGGATTGGCTTAAAAATTCGATCAGGGGAGGGGACAGGATAGTGTCCGGTGAAGAAACAGATAACTAAAAAAGTAGTCATCCATATATCTTTCTTCACTATTTTCCGTATAAATAATTTTCATTATATTTGATGAATAGGATGAAATTATTGATAAATTAGTAATTTTCAGGGATAAACGAGAAACGGATGAACTGCATTATAATTGAGGACGATAAATTGTCCGCCCGGATTATTCAGGAATTTGTAGGTAAAACCTCAGATCTGAATTTGTTGTATACATTTTCATAGTGCGGTGGATGCCATCAATGCCGTAAGCTCTGATGAGGATATTCAGCTGATCTTCCTGGATATTGAATTGCCCCTTATGACAGGCATAGAATTCCTGGAATCTCTTCAGGAGCGGCCACAGGTTATTATCATTTCATCCAAGGAAAAATATGCAGTCGAAGCATTTGACTATGAAGTGACAGATTATCTTGTGAAACCCATTACTTATGCCCGGTTTTACAAGGCCATTGAGCGCGTACGAAAACGTGCCCAGATAAAGGATGGGCTTGATAAAATGGGCAAGGATGAAATTTTCATCAAGAAGAATTCAACCCTGGTCAGGTTGAAATACGATGATATACTCTGGATTGAAGCTCTTGAAAACTACGTGATCTTCAATACTTTTGATGAAAAATACACCATTCACTTCACCATGAAGGCCATTGAACAGAAACTGCCTTCTGACAAATTTACCAGGGTGCACAGGTCTTACATTGTGAATACAAGCAGTATTGATGTCATTGAAGATAATTCTGTAATCGTACGCATACATGACGGGAACAAGTCCATCCCCATTGGTAAATCTTATAAGGATAACCTTATGGGGGATATCAATCTGATGGTCAAATAATGCTGACCAACCGGCAAATTTTCCTGCAACATGTAGCCCAGACCTCCGACTTTCCTTATTTACTTGAGATATCCCATGCGGAGGGGATATTTTTATATGATCCTGATGGAAATCCTTATGTCGACCTGATCTCAGGGGTGTCAGTCAGTAATCTGGGACACCGTCATCCGGAAGTTGTCAGCGCCATTAAAGAACAGCTAGACAGGTATATGCACCTGATGGTTTATGGTGAATTTGTCCAGTCCCCCCAGGTAAGCCTTGCTGCACTTTTAAATGAGATACTGCCGCCTCAGCTGGATTGTACATATTTTGTGAATTCTGGGAGTGAGGCCGTTGAAGGTGCACTGAAGCTGGCCAAACGGTACACAGGCAGGTTCCGGACAATTGCATTCAACAAGGCCTATCATGGAAGTACGGGAGGGGCCCTGAGTGTCATGGGGGATGAATATTTTAAAAATGCATTCAGACCTGTAGTACCGGGGACCACCTTCCTGGATTTTAATGATTTTAAGGGACTGGACCGGATTGATTCCCAAACAGCCTGTGTGATCGTCGAACCTATACAGGGGGAAGGGGGAATCATATTGCCGCAGGATGGGTTCCTGGAGGAGATCCGCGACAGGTGTGACCGGGCAGGGGCACTGCTGATCTTTGATGAGATCCAGACAGGGATGGGACGCACAGGTTCGATGTTTGCTTTTGAACACTGGGGGATAATACCGGATATACTGTTGCTGGCCAAGGGCTTTGGAGGGGGCATGCCACTTGGTGCGTTTATTTCCAGTGCTGCGATCATGTCAGTCTTCAAGACGAATCCGGTACTGGGACATATAACCACTTTCGGGGGGCATCCGGTGTGTTGTGCAGCGGGACTGGCAAACCTGGAGGTGCTGCTGCGGGAAGGCCTGATCAAAGATGTTGCCGGGAAGGAAAAACTGTTCAGGGATCACCTGGAACATCCAGCCATCAGGGAAATTCGCGGCCTGGGCCTGTTCCTGGCTGTGGAACTGGGATCGGGCGAAAAGGTGCAAGAGTTCATCTCCCTGGCAAAGGATGATGGTCTGGTGACTGATTGGTTCATCTTCCATGATACAGCTTTCAGGATCGCACCTCCCCTGATCATAAGCCGGAACAGATCAGGGATGTTTGTGGCCGCCTTCAACAATTGTTGGAAAAATGCCCGGGTATAGTTATATTTGCGGAAAATTGATCCTCAACCACCATGCCCAGATTGCTGTTATTCCTCATTCCGTTATTTCTAAGCCAGCCAGCTTTTCCACAGGCCAATCCCATGGCTGAGAGATGAAGCCTCGCTTAGGGAGCTGTTTGAACAAATGTTTCTTTCGGAATCCGATGCCGAAAAAAAGCAATTGAATGATTCCATTCTGCAGGTGATGCCCCGGACTGTTAGCATCTACGGCATCATTCGATTATCCGTTTGACAGCCTGAACAGTATAGGGAATGTAAGGTCCCCGGACAATGCCTTCAGGATCTTCACCTGGAATGTCCCATTATCCGGTTTCGTGCATGAATACCACGGGATCATTCAGGTAGCGGCTGGCAAAAAGCCATCCTGCCGGGTAATCATTCTGAAGGATCAGTCCCGCAAGTTGGAGGAACTGCACCATGAAGAAACGACTGCCGAAGAATGGGCGGGTATGCTTTATTACCAGATAATCCGTAACAAAGCCGGCAGGGATGTTATTATATACCCTCATTGGCTATCATTTCAATGACAGGTTTTCCGATAAGAAGATAATCGATGTATTGTATTTCGATAAAAACCAGGACGCGGTGTTCGGAAAGCCGGTTTTCAATACAGAAAAGGGAGTCCAGCACAGGGTCATTTTTGAATATTCCGGCGAAGTCGTAATGACTGTCCGCTACAATCCTGATCTGAAAATGATCGTCTATGACCATTTGTCTCCCATTGAACCCGAATTAGCCGGACACCCGAGGTTTTATGCTCCGGATTTCTCCTATGACGGGTACAAGTGGAAAAGCGGGATGTGGATCCACCAGTCTGATATTGATGTGAGAAACCAGTGATCCCTCTCCTCAAATTTTACATGACGAATTGTCAGTTCATTTCCCTTGGCATATCATTTGATCCAGCGGGCCATAGACCATTGAATTTTATAATAAAAAAATAGAACGAAAATGCAAAAAGGGAAAATCAACGTAACCACTGAGAATATCTTTCCGATCATTAAGAAATTCCTGTATTCTGAACATGAAATATTCCTGAGGGAACTGATATCGAATGCGATTGATGCTACACAGAAATTGAAAACTCTTGCTTCTGTGGGGGATTACAAGGAGGAGCTGGGTGAACAAAGAATAAATGTCAGCCTGGATGCAAAAAAGAAAACCCTGACTGTATCGGATAACGGGATTGGGATGACCGGAGACGAGATAAAAAAATACATCAACCAGATTGCCTTCTCAAGTGCCGAGGAATTCCTGGAAAAATACAAGAACCAGAGCAATGCCATCATCGGCCATTTCGGACTGGGATTTTATTCTTCCTTCATGGTATCCGAAAAGGTTGAGATTATAACAAAGTCCTATAAAAAGGGGACAAAAGCAGTGAAATGGTCCTGTGACGGAAGCCCGGAATATACCCTGGAAGAAATTGATAAAAAAGAAGTTGGAACGGATGTGATCCTTCACCTGGATAAGGAATCGGAAGAGTTCCTGGAAGAATCAAGGATTGAGGGGATGCTGACAAGGTACTGCCGTTTCCTGCCGGTCGAAATTGCATTCGGCAAGGAGAAAGAATGGAAGGAAGATAAATATGTTGAAACCGGGAAGGACAAGATCATCAATGAAACCAATCCCCTGTGGACGCGAAAACCGGTTGATCTGAAGGATGAGGATTACAAGAAATTCTACCAGGATCTTTATCCCATGTCAGAGGAGCCACTGTTCAATATCCATCTGAATGTGGATTATCCCTTTAACCTTACCGGTGTACTTTATTTTCCCCGAATCAAAAGCAATATTGAGATTCAGAAAAACAAGATCCAGCTTTACAGCAACCAGGTATTTGTGACGGATACTGTGGAAGGGATAGTGCCTGAGTTCCTTACCCTCCTTCATGGTGTTCTGGATTCACCGGATATCCCGCTGAATGTATCCAGGAGCTATCTGCAGGGTGATCCGAATGTGAAGAAGATCAGCGGGTCATATTACCAAGAAAGTGGCTGACCGCCTGGAAGAGATCTTCAAGAACTACCAGGGAGGAATTTGAGAAAAAATGGGATGACCTGAAGATTGTTTATCAATTATGGGATGATGTCAGAGGAAAAATTCTATGACCGTGCCGCCAAATTTGCCCTGCTGAAAAATACCGATGGCAAGTATTTCACTTACGAAGAATATGAAAAACTGATCAAGGAAAACCAGACAGATAAGAATAAATCACTGGTCTATCTCTATGCCACCGATAAGCAGGAACAACTGAGCTTTATTGAAACCGCTAAAAACAAAGGCTATGATGTATTGCTGATGGATGGGCACCTGGATACCCATTTCCTGAACCACCTTGAAACCAAGTTCAAGGATTCCAGGTTTGCCAGGGTGGATTCAGACATCATTGACAAATTGATCATGAAGGAGGATATGGCATGCTACAGACCTTTCGGATCGTGACCAGCAGGAACTGACCACCGTTTTTGAAAGCCAGCTGCCCGCCGGGGCGAATTTCATGGTAAGCTTTGAAAACCTCGGAGAGAATGAACAGCCGGTATTGATCACCCAGTCTGAATGGACCCGGCGGATGAAAGAAATGTCTGAAATGGGCGGCGGACCGAATTTCTATGGGCAGATGCCCGATTCTTACAGCCTTGTGGTCAATGCCAATCACCCCCTGGTCGAAAAGGTCAAAGAATCCAAAGAAAAGTCTACCAGCAAGAAGATTACTGACCTGGATGAGAAACTGAAGCCCTTTGCTGAGGAAAAAGCTTCCCTGGAAAAGGAAAAAGAGGGTAAAAAGGAAGAGGAAATACCACAGGAACAGAAAGATAAGCTCGAAGAGGTCGGTAAGAAGATCACGGAATTTGACGAAAAGAAAAAGACCGTCCTTACCGATTACGGCAAAAAGAACAAGATCGTGAAACAGCTGATCGACCTGGCTTTACTGTCGAATAATATGTTAAAGGGCGAAGAGCTGGTGAAATTCGTGAAACGCAGTGTGGAGCTGATTAAATAAGCTGCTTCGCATTTTTGTTTAATCGAATATACTTCCTCCCTTCTTTTTTCCAAATTTCAGGTCATATGCCTGTATGGCATCACTTGCCTCACGGGATTTTGAAGTCTCTCCTCTGCGGTCATATATCATCTTTCTAAGGGTATACTGGTTGCGGTAATCAGGATCATACGGCATGCCGGAGCCCAGGTTTTCCGGATATGCTTCAGATTGATCTAAATGGCTGAGTGCCGCTTCATAGTTCCCCCCTTTATAAAAATCGAGGGCCAACATCAGGTGGTTGTTAGTATATGTCCTGTGGCCACTCTGTTCTCCCTCAAACGGAAGGACCTCCGTATTCTCAAGGACATCCAGGGATTCCTGGTATTGGCCGGTCAGGTTTAAACATTTGCCATATATCAGGTCAAGTATGTAACTTTCGGGAAACATTTCATGGCCAGTCTCTGCCATTTTCAGGGCGGATGAATATTCCTCACGCTTGATATGCATATTTGCCAGTTCCCTGTAGATCCGCCACTGTCCAGGATCAATGGCCAGGGCCCTTTCCATATCCTTCACTGCCCCATCGGAAAGGATCCCCTGAAGATATGCCCTGGAATGATAGAATGGTGAAAAGTCGGGCTCATCTTCCCACTTCCTTAGCAGATCTAATGCTTCCTCATTCCTTTCCACGTTCCAAAGAATCAATGCGGCGTAATAATCGGTGATCCATGAAGGTACCTGTTCTGAGGCCCATTCCAGGACTGAAAGGGTTTGTATCCTGAAGGGAAATACATATTGCTGGTTGCCTGCAAGTGCTTTTTCCAGATAGCCACGGGATCTTTCCTGATCATTCCTGAATAACCATGCAAGCCAGTAATCGTTCACGGGATAATCGGGAGCCTGTTCAAGCACCTTTACCGCCTCTGCCTGCATGCCCAGACCGGCATAGTAGAGAGCTGTTTCCAAATATTCATCCCTGGCCATTTCACTTTTAAAAGAACTGTTAAAATTGTTCAGCCTGTCTGAGGATGGCTTAAGAAGGTATTTTTCAAACAGTGCAAAGTGATTCAGTGGATCAATCTCAAGCATCCTGTCCAGTACCTCCACTGCACCGGCCGGATCTTGCATGATTCGTTGTGCAATGGCCCGTACTTTATAGCTGTTAAGGTTCATTTCATTGAAAGAGAGTGATTGTCCCGCCTGCTCAAATGCCAGGTCCGGTTTTCCTTCCATCAGGTTGATCTCGGAAAGAAGCTGCAGGGAAGCGCTTCGGTATTCCAGGGAGCGTACAGCCCATCTGAACCCATCACGGGCATCCGTGAAGTTACCCATCTCTTTCTGTATGTTTCCGTAAACAAAATTGCCCCCTGGCAGATAGGCATCATTTTCAAGGACCTTCCGGGCATAAAAGAGGGCCCGGTCATATTCCCCGCGGCGGGCATACAGTTCTGCCACCCGCTCCGCGGCCTCAAGGTGCAGAGGTTGCTTTTCAAGCAACTCCAGATAGGCATCCAGTGGCTTTCCCGTAAGACCTGCGGTTTTCATGTTCACGGGCAAGTATATACAGGTCATCCAGTGCATCTGAGGGTGCCCGATAGGGCCTTTCAATGATGTAGTTCTCCTGTGAGGAGTGGAGTAATTCATCCCCCAGGTAGACTTCAAGCTGATCATCTTTAGCGATGTCGATATAATTTCGCTTTATCGCCTCAGAAGGTGTAAGCACCGCCTGTTCATTTGAAATTTCATTGCCATTGACAATTACCCTGAGTGCTTCATTGACCTCGATAATGGGAGAAAACAGCAATTCCATGCCTTCCGTTGTGTACTTTATATGGATGGTCCCCGATTCAGCAACCCGGGTAGCCCCGTCTGTCTCCCGGATCGGAAACCAGCGTTCTACCCAGCTGTCGGCATTATAGGGAATGAAACTGGATTGTTTGAAAGGCGTTTGGGCACTGTTGAATCCGTTCTGATTGAACATTCTGCCCGCCTGTACTTCAACATACTGTCCGTGTGTATCGGTGAGCAGATTTTCCCAGATACCTCCGTTCCTGGCAAGGGACCATAACCAGATCTTTTTCCCAAGTGTTCCGTCACTTGGGGACCAGTGTCCTGCGCCAAAATCTTCATCATGATAGTAGGAGACATAATAGTTATCGACACTTCCAAAGACGTGGTAGGAGCAGTGTCCGAATGTTGTATTGTTCCTGTACCATGACCGGTCAATTCCTTCCTCGGAAACCGGCCAGGGATGTGAGACGCCGTCATGGCCCAGCCAACGGTGTCCCGGGAAATAGAAATGCAGGTCATCGGCGCTTTTTAAAGCTGCATTGCTCCAGTGGTAATAGGACTGGTAATAAGGCGTGGCATTATACCAGAAGGTCTCAGTTTCAAAATAAGAGGTGTTAACCGGTAGGGAAATGTCCACCCTGTATTGTATATGAGACGGAAGATCCATGCCCCCGATCACACAGTGTGCGGTCCCATCATCATCGGTAAACAGGGTGTAATTAACTGGTGTGGCTACTCCAGGATGATGTCCGATGGTCCCCAGATTCCATTCTATGCCGCCAGAGGTATAGGGACCCCTCAAACCAATATCCCTGATTTTAACCACGTCATTTTTATAGATGAATTCTTTTCCTGTTTTTTTATCGATAGCACCCCATAACTTGCCGCCCAGTTCAGGGAGAACATATACTTCTACATAATCATTTTCAAGTTTTACCATTTTCCATTCCTGGGACCGGCCGGTATGGCTGTATCCATCAAAGCGGGTATAGGGGTAAATATCCTTCCTTATATTAATGATGGCAAATGGGCTGGTATCTGATACAGGATAGGTAAGGATGGTCTCGGTGTATTCCCTGACCTGGCTATGCGGTTTGCATGAACCGATTACCAATGGGATGACGAAAAGAAAGAGCAGGTAATGAAGTGTTTGTTTCATAAGGGGTTGGTTTATTTTCTGGGTGCGTTGATTGGGCTACTGGTATCAGGAAGAGTGTTAATTTAGGAAAAAGCTTGACACAATCTTAACAAAACTCGATCAAATCTTTAATAATATATGCTTAATATTTACGAACTTGAAACATAATTGACTGGCGTCATGTTGAATACCCTTTAACTTTATGAAGAACAGAAAGGGAGAAGTTCAAAGAAAAAGGATCATCATCTACTATGTCCTTGCTATCGTTCTTCCATGCCTCATACTGGGCATTCTTGCCTTCAGGGGAATCAAAAATGACCAGGCCCTGGTGGAACGTGAGCAAAGGAGGAACCTGCTGGAGGCCGGGCAGCAAATTTTCAGGGATACAGATACTTATCTTTCCTCAATAGAGAATGGTATTGCAGAAATCATTGATTCAATTGCCACCCCCCAGAATAAAATATTCACCGATTCCACCCTTGGCCAATTCTGTACCCTACACCAGGAAGTTGCAGGGGTGTTTCTTATATCCGAAAGGCGTAATCCTTCAATTTTATCCTACGGCTTACTGTATGTTCCAGATAATTATCTAACTGCTCCTGATGTAACAGAGCCTCAATCCAGGCATTTTATCTGGGAAGAAGGGTGGCAATTTGAATTCAGGGAAATGGATTACCGGAAAGCACTCGAATATTATCGGGGCATCCTACCTAATGTCACCGGAAAACAAGAAGGAGGAGAGATATTGAATGCCATTGCCCGTGTTCAGAAAAAACTGCAGCTGGATGATGAAGCATTGGAAACTTATGATCTGATATGGAAGAATTACCCGCAGGTGTTAATCCAGCACAAGATCCCTTTAGGAGCGGTTGCATTGATGGAAAAGAGCCTGTTATACCTGAAGAAAAAGGATACCATCCCTGCTTTAAAGACTGTAGGTTTGTTGTTGGATCAAATCCAAAAACCCTTGTGGGTAATGGGTCATTCCCCTTATGCCAACTTTCTATCAAATATTGAGGAAATTATCTCCAGATGTGATATTTCATCAAATAAGGAAACAAATCGCTGGTTGGACTGGATACGATCTGAGAAGGATCGCTTATCGCTGTCAGAAGATCATACGGAATATGTGCTGGCATTCATGGAAAACATTGAGATGATTCTGGACGACAGTCAACCTGGCTGGCAGAATGCTGACCAAAGGCATAAAACCAGTATTAATGATAATTCATATCTCTTTACCCTTTTACCTGCAGGTGATGAGGAACAATGGGGACTGATCATGGATCCAGGACATATCCTGCATGATACTGTTCATCAATTGATACTTAAAAATGCAAACGAATCAAGCTTTTACTGGGAGGTAAAGGGCGGAAATGGTGAACTGCTTTTGGCTTCATCATATCTCCCTGAAGATGTATCACCATTGTATGTTATGTCTCCTTCGACCCTGCCGTCGTGGACACTTACTCTTTACCCGGAGGCTTCAGGATTATTGGTTTCCGTGTTTCGCGGGGGAGAAGGAATTTTCATCTTCATTTTCATTGTCATATTAATCATATTAGCCGCGGTTTGTTTTTTACCCTTCAAACCGTGAATCATGAACTGTATCTATCACGGATGAAGTCCTACTTCATGTCCACTGTCTCACATGAATTTAAAAGTCCTTGACCTCCATCCGGCAAATGGCCGAAATGCTGGTCCGGGACAGGGTTCCTTCCAAGGAGAGACAACAGAAATATTATACCACGATATTGCAACAGAGTGAACGGTTGAGCCATCTTATCGACAATATCCTGGATTTTTCAAAAATGGAGGAGGGACAGAAGACATTTCGTTTTGAGATGGCTGATATTACCCGGTCGTTAAGGATATGGTCGAATCCTTCCAGAAACTTATGGCAGAAGATGGATTCCAGATCAGCCTTAGCATTCCCGAACCTTTGCCGGATGTGCTTTTCGACCGTGAAGCGATGGAACAGGTAATTCACAACCTGATGGATAATGCTTGCAAATATTCTGGTGAGTCAAGGAATGTCGAGGTAAAGTTGTATCAGCAGGGCCAAAAAGTTGTGATCAGTGTCAGGGATCAAGGTATCGGGATCAGGAAGGAGGACCAGGACAAGATTTTCAGCCGCTTTTACCGGGCTGGCGAAGAGCTTACGCAGACCGTGAAAGGGAGCGGGATTGGCCTTACCATTGTGAAACAGATCGTCGAAACTCACCAGGGAGAAATCACTGTGGAAAGTAGTCCGGGTAAAGGAAGCATATTTAATATAATATTGCCAGCCAGCCAAAAATAAAATGCCATGAAGAAGATCCTGATCATTGAAGATGAAGAATCGATCCGCATGGCCCTCGAAGATGATTTCCGCCTGGAGAACTATGAAGTGGAGGTGGCTTCCGATGGACATGAAGGACTGGCCAAAGGGGCTAATCCAGATACCGATCTGATCATCCTTGACATTATGCTGCCAGGTATGAATGGCTATGATATCTGTAAAAAACTGAGGAGCCAGGGTATCACTACCCCAATCATCATGCTGACAGCCAAGGGACAGGAGATCGACCGTGTGCTCGGACTCGAACTAGGTGCCGATGATTATGTCACCAAGCCATTCAGTCCCCGTGAATTACAGGCGCGGGTAAAGGCAGTCTTACGGAGAGTGGAGAAACAGCCTGATGATGGGGTGGGAAACCTGTTCCGGTTCGGTGAGCTGGAAGTGGACTTCCGGCAGTACGAGTGCCATATTGGCGGGAGGGAGATCAGCCTTACAGTGCATGAATTCGATCTGTTGAAATACCTAATCCAGAACAGGGGACGAGTGATTGACAGGCATGAACTATTGGATGAAGTCTGGGGAAAAGATGTGGTGGTCTCACCGCGAACAGTGGATACACATATGGCAAACCTGAGAAAGAAGATTGAGGACGATCCTAAGCAATCAAGGTTGATCATCAGTATCCGGGGTGTCGGTTATAAATTCTCGGCATGGTGAAACTTGACACAATCTTAATATAACTCAATGATTTCTTGATATATATGCAGGTTCGATTTGATAATTTTGAGAAGAATTAGGAAGAAAACCGAAACTTAAATGAAATTCAAATGGAACGGAATATTTTAATATTGCTCCTGTGCCTTTTACCATTGATGATGATAACAGGACAGGACCAGCAGGCCGGAAAGCTTTTAAGCAAAGCCATCTACCAGGAAGAAGTAAACGGTGAACTGGATGAGGCCATCAAAACATACCGGTTGATTGTGCAACATTATCCTGATGAGAGGAAAGTCTCTGCAGAAGCCTTATTGCATATGGGAATATGTTATGAAAAAATCGGCATGCCGCAGGCTTATGATACTTACAAGGAAATCATAAACAAATATACAGAACAACAGTACGAAGTAGCCCTTGCCAAAGCAAGGATTGACCATTTCAGGGCTTCTGCTGATGATTTGGATAAAAAAGCCAGACAGTACCTGGAGGCGGGAAATGAATTATTGAGGCAATGGGAATATGGATTAGCCATCAAGGAATTTGAGCAAGTAATCGAACTTAGACCAAATACCATGCTTGTACAGAATGCGTATTATAACATAGGACAATCTTGGTTCAAGGCAGAAAAGTACGATGCCGCATTGGCTGCATTCGAGAAATTGCAGAATAAATTCCCCTCAAGCGTGATGATTCCTGTGACAGAACTTATGCTCGAGAGGATTCAATTCGAAAAAGATAAAAAAGCAAAAATAAATCCAACCTGGAATTCTGCCGACAATGGAATTATCATTGATCCGAAAACAGGTATAGAATTCACAAAATTAAAAAGTTACTCAGGCAGGAATGATCAAATAGAATATACAACGGGAGGTTTTAATCTTTCGCCTGACGGGAGGTTTATGGTGCTGGAAAATACGGTGGTACCTGTAGATGGAAGTGAGGCTTTCCAACTGGTTAATATGAATGCCAACCGTAGTGTATATTCCCCGGATATGGAAAAGGTCGCCTTCTATGCGGATGAAGCAATTTGGATATCCTCAGTCTTACCAGGAACAGGCCATAGCGTTGGCTCACCAGTGAAGCTTTTGGATGGGAGGTACAGGTATCAGTATTTTGTGAGCTGGTCACCTGATGGAGAAAAATTGGTATTTCTAAGATTCGACAAGGAATATCCTCAGGGAATCTGGACAATCTCCATTTCAGATAGCACTTTTAATAAGGTTGCAGATGATGGCCATAGCCCGGTATGGTCTCCGGATGGCAAATTAATTGCTTATTCCAAGAATAGGGAAGTCTGGCTTTCCCCTGCAGACGGAGGTAAATCCTGGAAAATTTTTGATCTGGCCGGCCGTAGAATTTCCTGGTCTCCTGATAATAAGTGGCTGCATCATGTTAATTGGGAAATCAATCAGCTTTTTCGTCTGAGTGACAGTCTAAGGATTGATCTTGTTTTTCCCAGGGAAGTAGGCAGATTCGTGGGATTTTCGGGTGACAATAAAAAAATGCTGTTCTACCATCCCTCCTATGATGATAAGTGGGGATTAAAGGTCGTTTCTAACTCCGGAGGTCCTGCATTCGAACCAGGACGAGACCTTGTCATTTATGATGCACAATGGTCCCCTGATAGTAAGATTATAATCTCCCAAGGAGAAAATGAGGATGGAGACGTCACATTCTGGTTGATCCCATTTAAAGGAGGAGATCCCATCATGCTCAAGATTGATGTAGCCGTAGATGGTAAGCCATTTCCATTCGCCGTTTCTAAGGACCAGACACAACTTGCCTTTACAGTATCCCGTGAAGATGGGAACAAGGACCTATATGTTGTACCGATTTCTGTAGAGGATGCCAAAACTACAGGTCCTGCTGAGATGGTATTCAAAGGTTGGATTGCCGGCGCATATAATGTGGTCTTCTCCTGGTCTCCTGATGGAAACAATATGGCAATTATACATAAAGATGAAATATGGAAGATACCTTTATCAGGGGCTGAACCAATGCAGTTAACGGACAATACCGAAGGGGAAAGTTGGATAGACTGGTCACCAGACGGGAAGATGATCTCATATCATATAATTGAGGATGATACAAGAAACCTTTTTGTAGTTTCATCATCCGGAGGAAATCCAATATTGGTACATGATAATTGCAAAACCGCCAGTTGGTCACCAAACAGCCAGGAATTATCTGTATTATTGGAAGATAATATTTCAATTGTTGGCCTTAACGGGCAAATTATAAGGCAAATTATTATGCTGAATGAACTGGATGTTGATAATACATCATCTCCCAGATGGAGTCCCGATGGGCAACAACTGGTTTTTACCGGTTCTAAAAGAGGAGTAGATAAATCCCGGTTATTCAGGGTACCTGCAAAAGGAGGAAATGTTACTGAACTTATACCCGAGGATGGGTCATATAAATACGGCCTTCGCTGGTCCCCTGATGGAAAATGGATCTCCTATATTTCCGAGGAATCGGTTAAAGTCCGTCCTGAAGGGACTTTGTGGGAAGCAGATTTTGATGAAGTCATAGAGAAATTACAATCCGAATAAGTCCATCTGGGACTAACATCTTCCCACACAATTTTACATTTTTTTACAATTGATCTATAAGTTTTTACCCTGAAAATTAATATCTTAGGATATGTTTGGATTTCTTAAACATATCCACCAAAAGACAAAAATCCTCTTTCTTGCTTTTATTTTAATTTTGATTCCTAGTGCCATCATCAGCTATCTGAGTTTGCAATCGATCAACCAGAAAGCTGAGAACCTTGGAAGCGAGTACAGTGGTACTGTCCGCCTGGTCCGGGATAAGCTGGAGAGTGAGATTCTACGGTTGGAAGCAAACCTCCGGAATAATGTCATAGAATCTTTCCCTGAATCTGACAATCCTGTTGTACTGAAATCGTGGTTGCGAAATTTAGAATCAGATCATCCGGCATTCAAGTATCAGTTTTTCGTCAATACCAATGGAGGTTTGATCTCTTCTTCTGTTTCCCTGGGATGGCATTTACAGCCAGGATCCAGGCCTTCACTGAATACATATGCAGCAACCGATTTTAATATGGCGGAAAAAGCCGAATTCATAGGGAAAAACCTCACTGAAGCAATCACACTCTACAGAAAATCACTAGCTGCTGCAAAATCTTCTCCTGAACGCATCATGGTTTTATCTCGGATCAGTCGCTGTTATTATAAACTCGGAGATTATGATAGGGCGGCTAAGGAATACAAAAAGATCCTGGAAATGGGAAATAATGATGTTACAATAGGGGAGGTTCCCGCATCAATCGTAGCACTTTGGCAGATTTCCGAATGCTATGAGGCAATGAAGGCTTATAAGGATAAGTATAATGTTGTGCTCCAACTATATAAACAATTACTTGACCAACCATGGGATATTAGTGGAGGAGAATATCTCTACTATCTGGAATCTGCCGAAGAGGGGTTACAAAACATGGCAGACTCAAATGTTATTATTCATTCTTCCAAATGGAACATCAAAGATCTTTTGATCAGGGGAGACAGGATGTTGGAACATATAAAGTTTATTGAACTCATTCATCAGGATATTTTATCGGACGTAGAGTCGGATCTCAGGAACGGATCACACTCAGATTCACCATCTCATAATATCTCCCTGGAAGAAGGTGATTCCACACTACAGCTTGGTTTTAGCAGGCTTCCACCGGCATTTCAGCAGTATCAGTTATTGGCACTGGGTTATCAATTTGAAAGTGCGTACATCCTGTCGGATCTGATTCCTGAAATTCTTACTACTGTGGAACTCGGTAAAGACGTATTTGTTGGCATTCTCGGTGGAAATGACAGCCTGTTATATATCCAGCAAAACCTTCCCGTAACAAATCACCTGGTTGCTGAGAATTTCAATCAACTATTTGTCAGCTGGCAGGTGGCTTTATTTGATGGGACTGGAAAATCCATTGAGCAACTCACACGAAATGAGAGAGTGCTCTACCTGGTACTGTTTACTGGGATAATATTCATCATGCTCATTGGAATTGTTTTCATGGTCCGGGCAGTTATCCATGAGTCTGAGGTTTCACGCATGAAATCCGAATTTGTATCAAATGTATCCCATGAGCTCAAGACACCACTGGCTCTCATAAGGATGTTTGGCGAAACACTGGATGAAGGGATCGTTACTGATGAAAAAAAACGCAGGGAATTTTACAGCATCATCAGGAAAGAAAGTGAACGCCTGTCCCACCTCATCAACAATGTACTGGATTTCTCCAGGATGGACACAGGGGCAAAGGAGTACTACTTTGAAGAAACGGATCTTATAACTGTTGTCAAGAGTTCACTGGAAGCATATAAATTCCATATCCGCGAAAATGGTTTTGAGATAGATAGTGAACTGCCTGATGAAACAATGATGCTCAAGATTGACAAAGACGCTATCTCCCAGGCGCTTCTGAATTTACTCAGCAATGCTGTAAAGTATTCAAATGAAAGAAAGTATATCAAGGTCGAGGTAGGTAAGAATTCATCTTCAGCCTTAATTTCAGTCTCGGATCATGGCATAGGAATAGCTAAAAAAGAACTGAATAAAATATTTGAAAAATTTTATCGGGTGCGGGCAATCAGGGGTGAGGAAAAGAGAGGCAGCGGACTAGGCTTAACACTTGTAAAACAAATTGTTGAGGCACATGGCGGTATAATAGAAGTTGAAAGCGAGGTCGGCGAAGGCAGTAAGTTTACATTGAAGATTCCATTGCATGAAATCCCATAGATCAAAATAACTTAACAAGCATGAAAAAGATCCTTATCGTTGAAGATGAAAAAGATATGGTGACGGGATTGAAGTTTAACCTTGAGGCCAGGGACTACACCGTTATCACAGCCTACGATGGTGATACAGGCTATCGAAAAGCACTCGATGAAGAGCCTGACCTGGTCATCCTCGACCTTATGCTGCCAAAACGTAACGGATACGAAGTATGCAAGCTGTTAAAAGCAGAAGTTCCCGACCTCCCAATTATCATGCTCACTGCAAAAAGCCAGGAAGTAGAGATCGTAACCGGCCTTGAACTCGGAGCGGATGATTACATTACAAAGCCTTTCAGTGTGCTCGAACTTCTTGCCCGCATCAAGGCCGTATTCCGGCGTGTTAGATCAGGATCCGAAATACCGGACGTGCACCGGATCGGTAATCTCGAAATCAATTTTAAAGAATATCAAGCCACAAAAAATGGCAAATCACTCAAGCTTTCTCCCCGGGAGTATGAGCTGCTCAGCAGTTTTATTAAAAGGCAGGGAGAAATCATTTCCCGTGATGAACTCCTAAATCAGATATGGGGTTATGATTCATTCCCGAATACCAGGACTGTTGATGCCCATATTGCAAAACTGCGACAAAAGATCGAGGATAATCCTGAAGAACCAAAGCTAATAATAACAGTACACGGCATAGGATATAAAATGCTATAAAAGTCACATTAATAACATTTTACCTTCTTTTACACCAGGTTAACAACTATTCACATTTCAGGCTGTACCTTTCCGAATGTAATATTTGTAATACCAACTAAAAGAGTTTATTATGAAGCGCAGAAGAACATCAATAATGATCATATCGATCAGCCTGTTTTTGAGCGGATCCCCATCCTTTGCCCAGACTGCAGAGGAACTCTTGCCAAAAGCCATTCAACTCGAAGAAGTAAAGGGTGAACTTGAAGAGGCCCTTGAAATCTACCAGACCATTGTCAGAGAATATCCGGACAACAGGCCGGTGGCAGCAAAAGCATATTACCATATTGGAATGTGTTATGAAAAGCTAGGCAAAGAGGAAGCAAGGAAAGCTTACCAGCAGGTTATTCAAAATTATCGAGAGCAAAAAGAAGTAGTAGCCAAAGCCCAGGGGCGGCTATCCATATTACAACCAGGCAAGTTAGCTGAAAAGCCAGATGGTATAAGAATCAGGCAGATTTGGAAGACACCAAATCAGGATTATTTAGGATCTGTATCCTTTGATGGATCCCTTCACGCTTATATACACTGGGGAAATGGAGATGTTGCTATTCATAATCTAATCACAGGTGAAAAGAAGGTTTTGACCAGTGACGCTGACCTTGGGGATTCAACCCATTTTGCAGAAACTCCGTTGATTTCTAAAAACGGAAAGCAAATCGCCTATTCCTGGTGGAACCCTTACAACACGAATGATCTGCGAATTATTGATGTGGACAATCCATCACCACGTATTCTATACAGGAATCAGGGCGAGGAATTATATCCTATTGCATGGCTATCGGATCATGAGCTTATAGTTGGAAGGTTCAATACGAATACTAATACAATTAAACTCAGTTCTTTCAACATTTTAGATGATACAATTCTTGACTTAAAGACAAATACATTAGAGGGGTTTAGCGGGGGACAATTGGCATGTTCGCCGGATGAAAATAATATCGCTTATGATTTTGCCAACAAAAACAAGGATGGAAATTTTGATATAAATATTTTACCGATAGATGGGAGTAATGAGATATCCATTATCGAACATCCGGCCAATGACAGGGTAATTGGATGGGTGCCTGGAAGAAAGGAATTCTTGTTCATCAGTGACCGATCAGGATATTGGGATTTATGGGCGATCGCTATTGATGATGGGAAGCCATCAGGGCCGGTAAAGCGAATTTATAGCAATATTGGTGAGGTAAGGCCAGTGGGATTTACCCAAAACGGAGATTGTTATTTCGGGTCTTCAAGACATAAATTTAACACATATATTGCACCAATTAATGCACAAACAGGCGATATCAAAGAGGCATCAGGTAAGTCCTTGAAAGGTTCAAATTTCTGGGTAGAATGGTCTCCGGATGGACAATATCTGGCCTATATTAAATTGGACGCTGATAATCCCTATCAACTCATGGTTCAGGATCTTACGACCGGTAAAGAACGTAAACTTACGGAGAATCTGTCCCGGTCCAGGACACCTTGCTGGTCTCCTGACGGAAATAAGATTTTGGTCGTCGGTTTTGAAGAAAGTATGTTCCAGACAAAAGGGTATAAAGGAGCTGTTTATACAGTAGATGTGAAAACAGGAAAGGCAGATCAAATCCTTGCTTTATCCGATTACAAATATAATGTTCCCGAAGATGATGCATTTCCTCTATCAGAGCTTGAATGGTCTTCAGACGGGAAGAGCATTTTTTTACTGTTTTTTAAGGACCGGCTTGTGATGCATGATTTGGAAACCGGTAAAGACAAGATCCTCTATAATCACACTGATTTCAATCAAGGAACACTGGGGCTATCACCAGATGGCAGAACCATTCTGTTTGGACTACGGATTCAGGGTGAAGAGAAAAGTCGTCTTGTAACCATACCAGCAGAAGGTGGAAACGAAATTGAGGTCTGTACTACTCAGGAAACAGATAATTTTGCCAGGGCCTTGTGGTCTCCGGATGGTAAGTATATATATTTTACAGAAAGATTTGAAGGAACCAACCTATGGCGAATACCAGCGGAAGGAGGCACACCCCAGAAAGTATGGCACTCAGATAATTTCAGAGTACCTGTATTCAATATTCACCCAAACGGTGATCAGATAGCGTTTTCAATACACGAAGGTACAACAGAGGTCAAAGTGATCGAAAACCTGGTTAGCGAGCTTGAGAAAATCGATAATACTTCTCAGTAATCAATAAAGGAGACCATATTATGTACTGTAAAAGAGCAACCATAATAATTTTGTCGATAAGCCTGATATTGGGCGGTTATCGATCGAGTGCACAGACAGCCGAGGAACTCCTGCCAAAAGCCATTCAGCTCGAAGAGGTAAAAGGTGAACTGGAAGAGGCCATTGAGATTTACCAGACCATTGTAAGAGACTATCCGGATAACAGGCCGGTTGTAGCAAAGGCATTGCTTCATATTGGGCTCTGCAATGAAAAGCTGGGTAAACAGGAGGCCCAGAAATCCTACCACCGTATCATTCAGGAATTTGCTGACCAAAAAGAGGTTGTAACAGAAGCCCGTACCAGGCTTGCAGCACTTGAGAAGCCTGTTGAGCCTGCAGTGGCAAAAGGCTTAATGGTCAGACAGGTATGGTCAGGTCCTGATGTGGATACCTATGGAACACCTTCACCTGATGGCAGGTATCTCTCATACACGGATTGGGAAACCGGTGATCTCGCCATTCGCGAACTTGCCACCGGGAAGACGCGGCGCCTTACGAATAAGGGGACTCAGAAAAAAGAGCCCGCTGTATTTGCACTCAATTCCGTCATATCTCCTGACAACAAGCTCGTGGCGTATTCCTGGACCAATGAGTACGGGACCTATGATCTGTGCCTTATTGGGATCGATGGTTCAGGAAATCGAATTCTTTACAACAGTAAAGATAAAGATGAAGTTTACCCAGTCTCATGGTCTTCGGACGGTCAGCAGATTGCAGCCAGAAGATACAGCGTAAAAGGTGAAAAGGCTGAGATTATTTCGATTGCGGTGGCTGATGGATCTATTAAGGTGTTAAAAACTTTTAAAAATCTTATCTGGCCTCAATTCTGTTATTCTCCGGATGATCGATTCATCGCTTATGACTTTCCAGTTGCGGAAAACTCCGAGGATAGTGACATAAGTCTCATCTCTACCGATGGAAGTGGCGAAATTTCTCTCATTGAACACCCTGCAAATGACAGGTTGTTAGGTTGGGCACCAGGTAAAAAAGAGATTTTGTTTTTGAGCGACCGCTCTGGAACCTGGGATGCCTGGATTATTCAGGTAGACAATGGCAAACCTTTCGGGACACCAAAACGGATCAAGCCTGACCTGGGGCAGGTTTCACCCATGGCATTTATACAGAATGGTTCTTTTTACTTCAGTATTTATACCAGGAAGTTTACCACTCAAATTGCTCCATTTGACTTGAAAACAGGCAAAGTACAGGAGCAATTAAGCAAACCCATTTTAGGTTCAAACTTCTCTGCCGAATGGTCGCCGGATGGTGAGTACTTAACTTATGTAACGGAACAAACTGAGCCTGCAGGCCCTGGTTCGTATCATAGACCGCTCCATGTTCTGAATCTTGGAACCGGGAAGGAACGCGAACTAGCTGGTGAGTTTGAAGTCAGATTCCCTCGCTGGTCTCCTGGTGGGCACTTTATTTTGTTCACAGGTTACGACAAAAACAGGCGCAATCAGAAGGACTACAATGGGGGGATATACAATATAGATGTTCAAGACGGCCACGTGACCGAGCTTGTGCAGTTTCCTCCTGTTCAAGAACCTTTTCACATTAACTTTTCACGTGACGCCTGGTGGATGGGATCTATTGCTGATTGGTCTCATGATGGAAAGGATGTTTTTTATGTAAACAGGGGCAGAATCTTTATACGGGAACTTGAATCGGGTCGGGAGAAACAACTCTATCAAAACAGTAATTTAAGAAGGCTCCTTGATCTTTCTCCTGATGGCAATAGATTAGTTTTTGGTACTGAAAATAGCGACGATGGAACATGGAGTATCCTGATTATGCCCATCTCTGGGGGAGAGCCCAGGGAATTGTGTAAGTTGCAGGAATCAGAAAAGATCAGGTGCGTCACTTGGACGCCTGACGGGAAATACGTGCTCTTTACGGAAAATGTGAAGAAAGACGAATGGGCTTTGTGGCGAATCTCTCCTGAAGCAGGAACGCCCCAAAAACTATGGCAATCAGATAAGGGTAATGCCGGTCTGAGTATTCATCCCGACGGGCAGCAAATCGCTTTCTCCACTTCTGAACAAGAACGTGAGATCTGGGTAATGGAAAATTTCCTGCCTGAAATTAAAGCTGGACAATAATTCAACTCGAACTCATAAAACACATAACACACCGGTTGTTCTGCCTGAAGCGGATCACCGGGTGAGTTCTTTATACTGGGCCGCCGGCTTTAAGCCCTAAGGTCAGTATTCCCCGATCAAAGCCAAATCCTAAATTACTCGCTATTGTTCATTCCTACTATGAACAAACTACTGAAATCCGTGTAATGGAAAACTTGGAAAGGGAGCTTGAAAAAGTATACAATCTATCTAAATAAGAAGAAGACAGTTCATAGCAGATTTAAAGCTCAGATATGCCGCCATAAATAAAGAAGTAGCCTATGATGCCCTGCAGGAATTTGAAAAGAAATGGACCATGCCGATCCTTTCCTGGGGCATCATTATAAATCAGTTTATTATCAAATTTGGAGATAGATGCCAGATATAGTTACTGATTGACGATCATACTACCTATTTAATTGACTTAATATCATAATGTATGTAACTTGAAGACACATATCTAACCCCAGCAATCATGAAAAGGAAATATTCAGCTCTTCATTTCAATTTCAGATCTTCTATCATTCACTACTATATGGCACTTTCAGCGTGCATTGTTTTAATCGCCAGTCTGAGTTCTTGTGATAATGTATCAAAAGGGCGTTATAAATTCCAGCCCGAGTCTCTCCACTGGCTTCAGTTCCGGGGACCCAATGCTTCAGGGATCGCTCCAGAAAATGCGGATCCTCCCATCCATTTCAATGCCGACACAAACCTCCTCTGGAAAACGGATTTAATGGCAGGGTGGTCCTCACCATGCATAGTGAACGATAAAATATTTCTTACATGTTTCGACGATGCTGATAGCCTGTTATACACAGTGGCTTTAAACCGGAAAAACGGAGAGGTGCTCTGGCGGGATTCTGTGCCTCTACTGGACTTTTATGACCTGCACCCAGTAAATGGGTATGCAAATCCCACAGTAGCAAGTGATGGTGAGAGGATATTCTCAATGTTTCCTGGTTTCGGGGTGATTGCCTACAGTTTAACCGGAGCCAGAGACTGGGAGTATAAATTTAAATCCGTTTCACGGATACGTTGGGGGGGAGCGAGTTCACCGGTTGTCCTTGACAGCTTGCTAATACTGGATATTTCAAATTTCGAAGATCCCAGGATCCTTGCACTGGATTGCGAAACCGGCGATACTGCCTGGACAATCAGGGATCAGGATCATCGGTGGGGATCCGTTATGAGCAGGGCCACTCCTGTGGTCTGGAATGACCTGGTCATCTTGCACCATTCCAATGAGATCCTCGCTTTTAATCTCCAAAATGGTACTCCGGAATGGTGGTTATCCACTCTCACATCATCTGTGGGAACCCCGGTGATTAAGGATGACATACTCTACGTAAATACCTGGACCAATATGGGCGAAAAGAGTTTGCAGGGTAAGTTTATACCTTTTGTCGATCTCGTAAGCGAGGTTGACAAGAATGGCAACGGGAAGGTTGAACGGGATGAACTTTCAGACGATATGAAGGTTTTCCAGAGGCCGGAAAGCCCTGATGAACCTGGATCCAGCATGCCTCTGAATCGTGAATGGGTCTTTTCCGGGAATGATAAAAATAGAGATGGATCCCTGGAAGAAAGCGAATGGGATAACCTGTGGGAAATGGCGTTTAAATATTTTGGGGATCACGGTATGCTGGCACTTCCCATTGAGGGTTCAGGTGAAAGGCCGGTAACAGATATTCTTTGGAAAATTGCTGATGATACACCGGAAACTCCTTCTCCACTGGTGATTAATAAAAATGTGTTGTTCATAAAGAGCGGGGGAATCATGACGGTGATTGATCAGGATTCAGGGGAGGTGGTCCACAAAAAACGAATTGGTGCTGCTGGGAGTTATCTCTCTTCACCAATGCTGGCTGGAAACCGGATTTACACATGTTCTTACAATGGTACAGTGACTGTACTCTCTGCAGAAGATTTCAGTATCCTTGCTCATAACAAACTGAAGGAAAAGATTGGTGCATCACCGGTTGTTGTTGATGATATACTTTATATAAGAACGGATAAACACCTGTATGCGTTTCGTGACCAATAAACTATTGGATTAATTCAAATAATGATAATACCTTATAAAAAATTTGAAAATCGATATCGGAAAAAATTACTAAGCGGCTACCCGTTTACACAAAAAAATTCACAGACTCAAATAAAAAGAAGACAGTTCCAAAATTCTAAAGTCTGAGGTGAATGACGCTACAAGCATTTAAATGTAAAATACTATAATACGAAGTTTTTGTAATATCCCCACCATATTGCTTTTCTGGATAAAAGTCATGGCAAACAAATAAACATCGTTCCAGTTTCTAACGATGGCGAAGCTGCCGGGAAAGTAATCACTATTAATGCCCCTGAAGGGATTGAAGAAGTACGGCTTCTGGCAGGTTGGACTCCGGATAATAAAATTGGGGCATTATTAATTGCTAAAAAAGAATCGGGATTATTCACATTACCAGCAGAAGGTGGCCAGGCGGCAATGGTTTTGCGTGATTGTCTTGCTTTACAACCACGATGGTCACACGATGGGAAACAAATTTTCTATACAACGCCACCTAAAGAGGGAAAGAATCCAATGCGCCGGTTAGCCCTTGCTTCCGTATCAGCCAATGGAGGAAGTGGAAAAGTTCTTCCTAAAGATAGGGAAGGAAGGACGATAAAGCCATTCCCTTTCAAAGCGAGAACCTGGGTGTCTCCCGATGGTAAGATGATTATCTCAGCAGCATTTACTCCTGAAGACACTTGAATCTGAAAATCAAATACGTGTGAGTCCTTCGTCAGATAACAAATATATATTATACGATTATCTCTCCGATGTCAACAGCCAAAACCACAACATTAATCTATTAAGCCTGGATGGGACTTATGAAACATCGCTGACGGAGCATCCCCAAAACCAGCCATACAAGTTGAGAAACTCGAGCCGAAATACTCAGTAGGTTCTTATTTCACGCCTTCATCATAATTGTTCCAACCAATGTGATTGCATCTCACAAAACCTTCCACTTCACTGATATTGATCTTTGCTCCAAATTCAACATTCACTCTATCCTTGCCTCTGACCATCGGGCGGACCTGAGGTTGGTAGATGTTCACAATCCGGTCATTGCATTTATGGACCTTGTTTTGATACATATACATCTGCTGATCGAACACATGCTGTATCACCCAGTAGATCCTCTGATCTCGATGTTTTAGCGGGAACATGCCAGCCCCATCCATTTCAACCTCGGTCAGCATCTTATCAATAGTAGAGATGTTCCTTTTTACATACCGCAACTGCTTACCAATATTTACCCGAAGCTCCTTTTTGCTTTTCTTCCGCTTCATTGATACTGCCAAGTATTCTTTCCTTGCATTCCGACGGTAGGTGCGAGGCTTTTTGTCAAAACTCCCTTTTTTGTATAACACATCAACCAACCGTTCTGTTTCTTCCCTGGCTCGGTTCACCAGTTTCAGGTCATTGGGCGAGGTAATGTATTGATCGGCGATACTGGCATCAAGCTTCAGCTTTCCCTGGTTTGGGATCTCCTTCTTCGCAGTGGGCTCTTCCTTTTCAGTTGATGCTATGCTTTGTCCGCCAGGATCATCTTTCTTGTCATGATTATCCGCTGTGGTCTCTTAATAATTCGCTTACGTTTTGGTTTGAGCCTTTCATATCGGTTAATGACAATTTCGTTGAACTGATCAAAGCTTTCAGCTCCCACTCGCTTGCGGATATCAACGAACAGAGATGCATCAAAGGGTAATTTTGTCTGCATACTTTTCAGCTCACAGAAGTATTGCATATACAAATTCTCACTGATCATGTCAACTGTGTCTCTGTCACTCAAAGTGAGCTTATGCTTGATTATCAGGGCCCCAATCACCATCAGGATATCAACACTGAAACGCCCGGCCTTAGGATTGAGGTTCTTTGCATAGATTCCGGCAAGCTCATCCCATGGTACCAATTCCGCTAGTACAACCCACCGATTGTCGGTTTTCAATTGTTGATGAAATGGATGTTTAAATTCTTCCAATGTCAGCTGGCTTGAAGGCGTGTATTTGATCATAAGTGCAAGGGATTTTACGGAAATTACCAATACTCATGCACTTTTCCTTGCATTTTAACCTTATGTTATTAACCTAATATTCACATTATCAATATTATACACATAAATTCTGAAAAAATCAGCAAACCTAGTAGATCAGGGAATTTTATTTTGACGTGTCTTCAGAGTCGCGACAGGCCGCAAAAACATTCTCAAAGAGTTCTTCTATATTATCTTCAGCTACAGAAGAAAATGCGATCCTGAAAGTGTTTGCGAGATTTATCAGGCCTGTCTGGTATTTCTCCAGCAGTATCTGCCTGATCGATTCACCATTCAATCCCTCTCTTAACTTGAGGCACATGAAATATCCCGAGTTAAAAGGTAGGGCTTTGAAGTATTCATTGAATTTTGGGTCACTCAGTACTGATTTGACCTTTTTATATCTTGCCTCAAGAACCTTATATTTTACCAACTTTTCATCGTCATAGCTGGGGGACTTAAATGCTTTCACAAGGAGAGATTGTGACAGGTTGCTAGCATTTGAAATATTGCCCCGCACGGCTCCTGCAGTTTTGCTTGCGAGAGCATCATACAATTCAGGTGTACCGTTCTTGATTCCATAGGTAATAAATCCGACTCTGAAACCCCATACATAATCCTCTTTTGTGGCACCATCAACTTTGATCGCCAGAACATTCTCATGCAGATTGGCAATTTTCGCGAAGATCGATTCTTCTTCTATTCCATCCTCGTAGACAAAACCAAAATAGGCATCGTCAATAACTATCGCCAGATTATTTCCTTTTAGAGCTGCCTTGTGAATGATCTCAGTGATCGTATCTACTTCAGAACTTGTCGGAGTATACCCTGTGGGATTATTTGGAAAATTTAACAAAATAACTTTCTTACCAACCTCTGAGTCAAGGACGGCACTCTCAAATGATTTCAGGTCAATACCATTACCTTCAAAAAGATTAAATAATTTGAATTTGGTATGATAGGCATGAGAAAAAATCAGATTATAATTCCCCCAGTATAGATCCGGACTGATAATTTCCTGGTCCGGGTCGGTAAAAAGATATCCAACCATACTCAAGCCATGCGTCAGGGCATTGGTAACCACCGGCAGGCTGATTTCCGGGTCCCCTAAACCCGGGTTTTTAGCCTTTATCATTGTCTGCCATTGCTTTCTCAGGTCGGGTCTGCCAAAACTGGGAGCATAGGGAAAGGACATCTCAGGTTCAATCCTTATCTGGTCCTCAATGGATGTCAGCCGCATCGGGGTTCCATCATCTTCAATGGCTGCACCTATGGTTGCATTAATCCGCTTACCCTTGGCATCCGCTGTCTGTCCCAGTATACCCTTTTTGGGGAAGAATATGTTTTTGCCTCTCTTGGAAAGCAAGTTCATTATTACCGGGCTGTTCTCACTAATAATTCTATTCAGTTCTTCTGCTTGGGGATTCATGGTAAAAAATTTGATTAATGATAAGGTTTAGTATTTATTTTTTGAATTGGCAATATTAATAATTTCTGGGCAAAATGACAGGCAATTATGATCCTCTTTTACATAGTTTTTATCACAACTTATTAAGAACTGATCCGCTTATTAATTAAAATGCACTTTCTGGACAAGTATCAGGTTATGATAGCCTATTCGTATTTATGGAAAAACCCAATCTGAATCTGTAGACTATTGATCAATTTATAGCATTCTCTTATTGAAATTAACCACTAAAAGAACTGCTCCATCTCCTTCTTCAGAAATTGCATGGCTTCCCTGGTGGGCTGTGTTTTCAGTTCCATGGTCATTTCAAAGATCTGCTGGCTGAGGGTAAGGGCAGTGGCCTCATCCTTGACCTGGTCGGATGCCGTATTAATCAGATGGATGACCTTTCCCCGGGCGGTGAGAATCCCTTCCCAGGCTTCATTGCTGATATAGACCTGCTGTGACATATTGTGATCAAATTCGGCTCTGATGGAGCTGAGCAATTCCGTGTGCAATTGTTTGGCGGTCATGCCCGGTTGGTTAACGCGCATGATAATGGATTCCGGGGAAATCCTCTCCAGCAGGAGGGCCAACCTCTCATAAGCCTGTAACCGTATGGGAAGGACAGTCTCACGATTGCGATCAGATTCCTGCTTTTGCAGCTTGATTTCTTCCTGCCTGAGAAAGCTTCGAAACATATAATAGGCAGTAATAAATACAACCAGGGCAGGAAGGGTGTATTTCAGTATTTCGAACAGGATTTCCATGGTGATAATTTTTTTGTAATATTCTTTAATACAATATTAATTAAATTCTTATGAAAAGCGTATTTTTGGAAATTCATATAAAATCAATCATTTCAGTTTTAATTTATCAATCGAATTTATTTTATGGAACAGGTATCTGATCGTTTGGCAAAACTGTCTGTTTCGGCAACCATTGCCATGAACCAAAAAAGCAGGGATCTTCAGGAACAAGGGATCGATATTATTAATTTGAGTGTGGGTGAACCGGATTTCAATACCCCCGATCACATCAAAGAGGCCGCAAAAAAAGCAATCGATGATAATTATTCATTCTATCCTCCCGTGGCAGGATATGCAGTGTTGCGCAATGCCATTGTGGACAAACTGAAGAAACAGAACGGACTCGATTATACGGCTGATCAGATTGTCGTTTCCAACGGGGCCAAGCACAGCATCGTGAATGTTTTGCTAAGTATCATTAACGCAGGGGATGAGGTCATCATTCCTGCTCCGTACTGGGTGAGTTATGCGGAGCAGGTGAAGATATCTGAAGGGACCAATGTCATTCTTGATACAGGCATAGAAAATGATTTCAAAGTGACCCCTGAGCAGGTACAGCAGGCCATTACACCCAAGACGAGGGCTTTCATGCTTTGTTCACCTTCCAATCCTTCAGGTTGTGTATATTCAAAAGAAGAACTTGAAGCCATTGCGGGTGTGCTTGCATCATATGAACGGATCATCATTATTTCCGATGAGATATATGAGCATATCAATTATGTAGGAAAGCATGAAAGTATCGCCCAGTTTGACAATGTCAAGGAAAGGGTGGTACTCGTGAACGGGGTATCAAAAGGATATGCCATGATGGGCTGGAGACTCGGTTATATGGCCGCTCCTGCATGGATCACCAAAGCTGTTACCAAACTACAGGGGCAGTTCACCTCAGGGGTTACTACAGTTGGACAAATAGCAGCTGTAACAGCATTGACCGGGGATCAGGGCCCCACTGAGGAAATGAAAAAGGCCTTTAGGCGGAGGCGGGACCTGGTGCTCGGCCATCTCGAAACCATTGATGGGGTGAAGTGTTCCGTACCCGAGGGAGCCTTCTATGTATTCCCGGATATGAGTGCATATTTTGGAAAGTCAGTGGAAGGAAAGGAAATCAAGGATTCAGGAGACCTTTGCATGTACCTGCTTGAATCTGGACATATTGCCACCGTGCCGGGAGCCGCATTCGGAGCCCCTGACTGTATCCGTATTTCATTTGCCAATTCAGATGAGAACCTGGAGAAGGCCATGAAACGCCTCAAGAATGCGCTTGCCAAGATGAGCTGAACGGATCTCATTAACTACACTGAAAACCCCCGCCCTCTGAAATAATGAAGGACGGGGGTTTTTATTAAGTCTTATATAACTTAGTAGCCTAAAAAATATTTGGTGGTACTCGTTTTCTGACATATTTGCGATAATGTAGATTTACATATAGGGCAAATAAATGTAATAAGGGTGATTTTATTGCTGCAGGATTTATAATTGTCCTTCTTACAATGCTTTTCAAGGAAAATACTTTGCCATATAGCCACCAGAACATCTCTGTGAGTTTTTCAGGTGAAATTTTCGCTGGTTTATGAACGCATTGCGAACCATCGTATTTCTGTAATTCCTCAGTTAATAAACGGCCTTCTGATTTATATTGATCATAGAGAGCTGAGCCAGGCGGTGGAGTTAAGATGTAAAAACGGGGGATCGGAATTCTGGTTTGCTGTATAAAATCGTAGGTTGCACGAATACTTTCTTCAGTATCACTATCAGTGCCGAGCATCATTTCTGCGCTTACCATAATTCCAGATCTGGTAAGCGTTTCAATCAGCTTTTTATGTTCATTTACTTGCAGCCATGACTTCCCGAGTTTATTCAGGCCATCCTGAGTTATGCTCTCAATTCCAAAGCTCATCATATTACCTCCGGCCCGACGAACTTTCTCCAAGAGCTTAATGTTTTTTGCCAGGTGCAGAGAACATTGACTTGCCCAGGTCATATTCAATGGTTCAATCTCTTTGCAAAGCGTTTCAAGATACTTCGGGTTTGATACAATGTTATCGTCAAGTAAATAGAATCTTTTAAATCCTTTTTCCCGGACAACCTGTATATCCCGGACTAACTTCTTCTACAGGTCTGTACAGGTATCTTCCCTTGTATATAGAAGCAATGCAGCAAAAGCTGCAAGCATGGGGACAACCTCTCCCAGCCTGCACGGGTAACATATTGCCAATTGGTTTCTCCATCAGGAGTTCATATCTGGGAACTGGTAGTCCATCCAGATTTTCTACCGGTATCTCATAAATTTTTCGGATTTTCCTATTTTTCTCGAAATCTTTCAGTAATTGAGGATAGGATTTCTCTGCATCACCAACCACAACCGAATCAACATATTCCAGGGCTTTATCAACTACCATGGAAGCCATATATCCTCCCATGACAACCAACTTTCCCCGTTTGCGAAATTCCCTGGCTATTTCAATACCACGATATATTGCATAGCCCATTGTACCGATACCAATGATATCTGCATCTGTATTAAAATGAATATCATCAACAACTTCAATATTGACCTCTACTTCCCAGTTATCCGGGGTCATGGCTGCAAGCAATGGGAATACAAGCCCCGGCAGATGTAACCTTTTCTGCTTACATAATTTTTTGTCAGCGCCATATTGCGTTGGCTGTATGAACAATATCTTAGGCATTTTGTTTCGCCTCCCTTATTTTAGCCATATATTGCCTCCAGACCATAAGGCTTCCTTTAATCATCTTCCAGAGCATGAATACATTGTAGTTTTTTTATATAGTCCATCAAGAAACTTGGTTGGAAAAGGACTGAGTTGTAGAGCTTGATGATATTTTTATAATAATCGGCCACACTCATTTTTTCAGGGCGAATGGTAACATGAGCTAAATCCCACCTGCTGAAATCAGAATATGGAATAAGAAGTGATTTATCTGTTACTTCTAATCCCGTCCCGGGTAAGGGAGTAAGAGGTTGCAGGTTTACATAATGGATGCCCAGCTTCCGAAGTTTGTCCTTACAATGTGCAAATTCCTCTTTTCCCCAATCCGGGAGAAGAATAATGGTTGCATAACAATCAATATTGTTGATATTAAGAACCTCCATAGCTTCTTCGTTGGTTTTTGCATCTATATTTTTGTTGTAGCGTCTTAATTCATGATCAGAAAAAGATTCAAATCCAACGATTACCGTTCTTAGTCCAATGGAACGAAAATCTTGAATGATATCAGGATTACTTTGACAATAAAATCTGCTCGTCCGTAGATAAGATAATGTTTATCAAGGTTTGCTGACCGGTTTGCCTCTATAAATCTCTTTACCCTGATTCTGCTTGTAAGAAAGTCATCGTCAACTATATAGATATCCTTTTCCTTAATTGAAATTAATTCGTCAATGACTTCATCAAGATTTCGTTCGTAATATGCCTCCCTGGGTGATTTCTCTGCAAAAACAAAAGTTACATGTATATGGACAGCCAAAAGCGGTTTTAACCAATGCAACCCTATTGTGAAATATATAGAAATAATTCTTCCTGTACCTGGTTGTGAGACTTCGATCCGGAACAGGAAAATAGAAATCAAAAGGAGGAAGTTCAGAAGGTGAACAATGCTCACCTGGTTTGAGAATGCCTTTTGGAAGGTCCCTTCTTTCCTTAATGTGTTCGAGTAGCTGTGGAAACACAGTTGTTGCATTTCGCACAACCCTGTAATCAATGGATTCATCATTCAAATCTTCTGGACATACTTCACAATGAACTCCACCGACAATAGTAATTATACCAGGTATCATTTTTTTCGCCACCTGGCAATACCTGATCATTGCCGGTACATTGGTAATGTAGCCGCTTATGCACAGTATGTCTGGTTTTTCCCTGTTGATAAAGTGCTCAATTGATTTTTTCTCCAGGATCATGTCAATGATTACCGGTGTATCTGCAGAACTAGCAAAGCTTGCAAGCACTTCCAGCTCCAAAGGCTCAACAAGCATAACATGCTGAAGACCTATAGTATTAGCAGATGGTTTCGGGCGTAAAAATAGTATTCTCATGACTATTCTTTAAATACACGAGGTTTCTCAAAGAGGGTAGAGTATTCAAGCAGGCTCTTCCCTGCTACGAGGAGTTTTCTGAATATCCAGTTTGAATGGTATCCGAGCATAGATTTTTCAATGATAGTTCCTCCCATCCGGATTTTCGGAATTTCAGCCGTTTGCCCCAGATCTATCAAAGATGAATTCTTTTCAATACCTTCTCGAAGGACTTCAAATAGTATATTAAAGTAGGTGTTATGTTGCTTATTCAGGTTATAATCAATACCTCCAAGGAAAAAATAGTGTTTATCCCTGAAAACTGTTGAGATGAACCATCCGATAAGCTTTTCCTGATCGCAATATGTTGTGAGGTAAAAACTTGAGGGTAGGTTTTGAAAGAATTCCAGTGAAAGTGTTTCCAGTTTCCCTTTGCTGCGTTTAAGAACGTCAATGTACTGGTCATACATTTGCTCATCAAAATTGGAGCATCCTCCATGATTCACTTTAATCCCTGAGAAAGGACGAGAAAGGCGTTTGATTCTGCTCCTGTAGTCTGCTCTTAATAATTTCATATAGCTTTCCCACGATTCAAATCTGATTTGCCATAACAACCGTAGGAAGTGTTCTTCCACAGACAAAACCATCAATGGATGGTTTTGAATCCAAGTTAAGTACAAGGAGAAAACCCTTTTCCTTTCCCTTAATGTGTTCGATAAGTGGATTTAAATGCGCAATACTGCCAATAATTCCACCGGAAGAGACAGAGCAGGGAATTCCAACAATGTTCATCTGGAAAGGGCTTGGGATAGAAAGGTATGTGAACAGGTCAAGTCTTATTGAATACATAATCAAACCTGTTTTCAGGATACCCTCCTCATAAAGTGTGTAATATCGTTGTTTACAAGGAATTGTATTTTTCGGTATGATCAAGAAATTCTATGGTTTGGAAATATTCAATAGCAAGCCTGTCCCATGATTCTGGGAGCTCAATTGCCCTTAATACTTTTATTATTTCCAAATCAATAGCTTAATAAGATATTCCAGTCCTGTGTAGAAACTTGTAAAAGAGTGGCTTACAATTCCAAATACACCATAACGCTGCCGGTATTTTTGAAGTGTCGCGAATTGCTTTCCGGGTATCATATAAAGGTAGAAAAGCCATAGATAAAACAGAAATCTCGACATATGGGCAGGTTTCTGATGCAAGCGCAACAGATCATAGCGCCATCCTTTGGTTTTGACTCCTGGTGGATTCGGATGGAGACTTGCCAGTTTTGTACCCGGGAAAATAGTGAGTGTTGAAAAGAGTGCAAAGGGAATGTAATGATCTCGAAGATATCTTGCTAATTTCCGAAAATCAGCGTGCTGCCAGATCAGGATCAATAATAAATAGCGCAAATAAATCAATATCCAGTTCCCGACAGATTTCTATGGTCCGGTTGTTATCATGAAGGGAGGCATTCTTGTTTATGGCATGAAGCTCTGTATCCGTAACAAACTCAAATCCAACCATCAGGGCTTTTACGCCTGACTCACGTAAGTTTTCCATTACGTCTGGATTCCGAGAAACAAATTCGGCATTACCAATGATGATAAACTCCTTTTCAAGCTTTCTTTTCCTGATAAGTTCGCAAAAATCCAGAAGTCTCTTCCGGTCATACAGGAAGTTATCATCCAGGACAAAAATACTTCTGACTGGGATTTCTTCTATTTCATCAACAACATCTTTAATAGGCCTGGCACCATAAGTCCCTCCATGCATTTGTGCACAAAAACAAAATGTACATCTGCCAGTGCATCCAAATGATGTCTTTATTGCAGCACAGGGTTTGTAATAGATTATTCTGTAGCGATTTGGAGATTGCTCCAGGAGAAAGTGCCTGACCCGTGGTAATTTAACAGGATCAAGAGGTGGGGATGGATTAAGGACAAATTTACCATCTATTGGAAATGCCCCACCCGGCACATCACAATATGGCTCCTCCTGAATTATCCTGTCCAATACACTTACGATCCCTTCCAGTTGGTTGGCAAAGAAAACACCATCAATGTCCTTATTGAAAAAATCCCTAGGAACCACTTCTGCATGAGGCCCTCCGACAAATATTTTGGGTGGATCAGGCAGATTTTTAAGATGTGAGGCAGTAGATAATACATCTGATACGGTGGTGATTAATGAGGTGAAAAGAACAATTTGTGATTTTAATTTTGAAGCCAGGCGGACAGGATTACGGCGGTCTACTATGCCATCGAGTAAATAAACATCATGATGCTGCAGAACTGTGTACAGATATTCTAATTCAAGAGGTTCACAACGTATAAAACGGTTTAATCTGATTGTCTGGATAGCTAGCCTTGGCTTGCAAACCAGAATCTTAAGACGCTTTCTTTCTGTTGAGCTCATAATGCACTTTCAAAAATAGCGTATCGACGATGAGGTTCTATGTTTGTCCCTGTAGCTCTTTTGAGAAATCTCCGGGTCATTAGCATGCTGTTCTGATTATCTTCAAAAATAAAGCCGCCTTCACCAAATGTGCATCCCAGCTTCTTAATATAAGGCACAGCATATAAAATCATGGCCTGTACGGCATGACTGTTCTTATATCCTGGCAGGACGGCTATCTCAGTAAATCGAAATGTTTTGATAGGATTTGCGACATGGTAGCGCAATACATGGCGTAATCCCAGGTGATGGTCTCCATGAACAAGCTCATTAAAATCCGGATACCAGAGAAAAAAGCCAATGGGTTCACCATCCTTCTCAGCAAATAAAAGATTTTCCTCCTTTATCAGGAAACGAAATGGATGAAGCAGTTCGAAATCTTCCTCAGCATGCCTGTCTGCCCAGAATGGATGGCCGGAGAAACAGACATTATTCAGATACGTATAAATCTCAGTTTCATGGCGTAATCTCTTCTTGTTCATCTTTCGAACAGTGATGCCTTTAAAATCAGGCTTAAAGCCCATCTTTTCGTGATACTCAAAGAAAGGTTCCGTTGGAAACCGGTATGAGACCATGGTTCTTTTAGTGAAATCCCTGAAGTACTCCTGGTAATAATCAGGATTGTAGGGAAGACCGAAAACCGGAGCTTTCTTAAACGCATTTAATAGAATACCTGCGCCATAATTTAAATGACCATTTAATCCAAAGACTATACGTTTGCAGTTAGGATATTTCCCACGGGCATTCTCCACAATCATGGCAGGTAAGTCGGATAGGTGAGGCAGTGCTTCAAAAAATGAGACTTGGACATAATCGGGAAGTTTCCAGTCATGGATCAGGGCAAAGCGTCCTACAACCCTTTCATCTTCATGAACAACAAATGCGTCGACAGAAGCATGCTTATGAAAATCGGAAGGACCTTCAATGAGCAGGCAGAGAATATCATATTCTGTTGAACGATAGAAGATGTTTTCTTTATAGATCTCCCTGGTGATATTATAAAAGTCTCTAAAGTCTTTCCTGGTAATTACTGGTTTTGCTTTCATAGGAAATACTCCTTTGCTTTTGGGAAGCCAAGAAAATCAGTATGGGTGGCAGCACAATATGAACCAGCATGCCCAAGTATTATAATATCTCCTACAGAAACCTGCGGAAGAACGATATCTCTCGCCAGGAAATCACGTGAATATGTTGAGCAGCCATATATGGAGGATGACATCCCTGATTTGCCATTTGAATAAGCAGTTTTGGGAAGGATTAGAACCGGGTGATAAGCATCATCCGGATAAAAGAGTGGTCTTGGGAACTGTACACAAGATGCATTGACTCCAATCATTTGCTGGTTATTACGGTCTTTTATATCTACAACCTTACACACAAAGTAACCTGAGTTAACGCCAATTATTCTGCCTGGTTCAAGTATTAGTTTTATTTCTCTGCCTGTTTTTTCTGATACCTGGCTCATTAAACGTGATACCCTTTGCCCATAGGTCTCTATATCGAACTCTTTTATGGTTTTCTCTCCAATGCCAAAACCACCACCAAAATCAAGGTATTGGAGTCCGGGAAACAATCCGGCAAGCCTCGATACTTGATTGTAGCAGTCAATTAAGTAATTGATATCGGTAATATTTGTACCAACATATATATGAAGTCCGGTAATATTTGGATTTCCTTTCAGCTTGTTAATTGAATCGATTGTAAGTCCGAGTCGACTTTCATTTCCAAGAAAATAGCCGGCTAAAGTTTTTTTGGGGACTACCAATTCACCGATATTGCATCTGATTCCGACCCCAGTATCAGGGTATATAGCAAACCATTTACTCAATTGTCCAATTGAATCAAGAATAGGGATGGCTCCAGACTGTTTAACTTCCATCATAGTCATCTCATCCATGGCCGATGCAGCAAAAACAATTTCTTCGCCATGGTAACCCAGCTGTGTAGCCATTTCCAAATGCACTCTAGAGTTCACAAATATTTTTAATCCGGCCTTCCTAATAATCTCAAGGAATTGTGTAGTAGAGTTTGACATCATTGCAAAATGGATAGATTTTGCAGGGTAAGGGATACTTAAAAACCTACTACAGTTCTGCCGAATTATTTCTGTATCGTACAGATAGAATGGCCCGCCTTGTGCGGCAGATAATTCCAGAATCCTGTTTTCAAGTTGCTCAGTGATTTGAAAGCTATCGTTCATGGATTTCTTTTGAATAGCATTAATTCATTGTATTTGTCTTCTCCAAGCCGTTCTATATATTCTATCTTTTTATTTGTCAGATCCATAATGAATTGAGAATGTTTTGCCAGATGGATAAACATGGCGGCAAAACTGAGAACCGACTCAATTGCTTTCGGATTCCTGTACATAATTGTAAAAAATAACTTCCAGAATAATGCCCCTGTGGTCCTATTCAATCCAACTTTTACACATATGATCAGAAACGATCTGGCCATATTCAGACCTTTCGCAATAGTCGGCTTATGTCTGTAATCGGGTTTTAAATGAAGGCCAAGATAGGTGAGCCTCGTGTAATAATTCGACGGATTATAAATGTACTTTAAGGTTTCATTGTAGCCCCTTAAAATATCTATTCTAGGCCTTTTAGTTATAAAGTTTAGACCGCTGGACATTTGATCAATCTCAGTTTGAATATCCCTGATTGTTGTACTCTCCTCGAATAACCGGTTTTCACGTTTCAAACGTCTTGCTAATTCTGTATTTGGTAATGCGTAAAGTGTCCCAACCATAGCCATACAAATGCCTGACTCCTGAATACAATTCATCATCATGTTGGCTGTTTGTCCCGTTTCATTATCAAAACCCAGAATAAAACTTGCATCCACCACGATGCCATAGGAATAGATTTTTTTAATAATCTCAACAATAGGCAGATTCATGTTTTGCTCCTTCTGGGCCATTTTCAACACTTTATCGTCAGGTGTCTCGATGCCAATGCTGATATGTCTGAATTCAGCCTCTTTCATCAATTGTAAAAGTCCATCATCTCCTGCAAGATTAGTGCTGACATTGGCTGCAAAATAGAATGGGTGTTTGCTACTTTTGGACCACTTCACAATTTCTATTAATAGTTGTTGCGCGTGCTTTCTATTTGCCGGAAAATTATCGTCCACAAAAAAAACATGTCCCCTGTATCCCAGTTGATGAAGGAATTTCAGTTCATTCATAACCTGCTGAACAGTTTTCGCACGTGATCTCCTGCCAAAAAGTTCAATAACATTGCAAAATTCACAATGATAGGGACAACCTCTAGAGAATTGTATTCCCATTAGTAGATAGTCTGCCAATCTTACCAGATCGAATCTTGGCACAACTGCCTCAGTCATTTCAGCCAATTCAGATGTCCTATATACACCATTTCTACATCCATTCTCCAGGTCCTTTATGAAAGCCGGAATGGTGTTCTCTCCTTCACCTATGACAATATAGTCAGCCCTCTTATAAAGCTCTGGCTGAGAGGTGGGATCTGGTCCTCCGACTACCACTTTTTTACCAAACCGATGGGCCGTTTTAATGACAGAAAAGATACCCGGTTGTTGTGATAAAATACCACCTGTACAAACAATGTCCGCCCATTCAAAGTAATCATCAGTTAAGGGTTCAACATTCAGATCTACTAATTTAAAGCTCCAGTTCTGTGGAAGTAATGCTGCTACAGTCAGGAGGCCCAGAGGAGGCATAAAATATTTCACCCCGACAATTTTACAGACATCCAGATAATTCAGTGCACTGTTTCTTGAGAACATTGGATGAATTAGGATACATTTGGTTCCGCTGGAAAATAGATTCTCCATTTATTCATTATTAACGGCAATTCTTTAATTATTTATAGTAACAGTCCTGGAAAGAAAATCTGACAGCGCATGTTATTAATTGTTAGCAAAAGCCCTACCTCAGATTTTTCTTCTATTACGAATCCTGAACAGGCATCGAAATGGTGTCTGACAACGTCTTACCTTTGGTCACATCGTATTCTCACACGTGATTAAAGATACAAAATAATGGAGCAGGTAGAAGAATGCATTGAAAAAAACGGATGCTATGACCACGATATCCTACCCTTAATAGGATACCTCTCATTACAAGCTCCTTATAAGTGCTTGAAATGAACACCAATGATCGATCAGATTCAGGACACACGACGGATCTCCCAGTTCCATTCGACCCATTCGATGAGGTCCTTTTTCCGGTTATCATGGGCGATCATGTCAATCCTTTTGGACTTTTCCATGACAGAAATATTGGGTTTTATAGAACCAAAAAATAATAAGCCTGTATAAATAACTGTTATATTATTTTCAAGGATTTATTATCATTGCATTCCTTTTGTATAACTCTGGATGAGAAGAACGATAGTGATCATATTTTTCCTGGTATTGCTCCTGACAGCATTTGTAGCTGCAGGCAGTATGTTTAACAGGATCTGGCGCAGCAACGTGAATTTGTCAGCGAGCCCGGAAATGGATCTATATATTCCAACAGGTTCCGGTTTTGAAGATGTGTTGCAGCTCCTTGCTGAAAATGAAGTGTTAAGGGATACAAGTTCCTTCAGATGGCTGGCCATTCAGAAAAACTATCCCAATAATGTCCGTCCCGGAAAATACAGGATACGCCATGGCCTTAATAACAATGACCTGGTAGGTTTGCTCAGGTCAGGCAGGCAGGAGCCTGTACAGCTGGTATTCAACAATATCAGGACAGCCCAGAAATTGGCCGAAACGGTGGCCGCGCAGATCGAAGCGGACGCATCTGGGATCATCTCCCTTTTCCAGGATTCTGCTTTGCTGTCAGAGCACCAGTTAACCAGAGAGACGATCTATGGTGTACTCATTCCCAATACCTACGAGATCTACTGGAATACATCTCCTTCCCAGTTCCTGGAAAGGATGGTCAGGGAGTACCGTATTTTCTGGAATGAGAAAAGGCTTGCCCGTGCAAGGCACGTAGGATTGAGTCCCATGGAAGTTATGACCCTGGCATCCATTGTTGATGAAGAAACGCTGAAGACAGAGGAAGAGCCACGTATTGCGGGACTTTACATGAACCGTTTGAAGCAGGGGATGCGGCTTCAGGCAGATCCGACAGTAAAATTTGCTACCGGAGATATGACCATCACCAGGGTGCTGAAAAAGCACCTGGCCATTGACTCACCCTATAATACATACCGGCACGGGGGATTGCCCCCGGGACCGATTGTCATTCCATCCGTATCAGCCATCGATGCCGTCCTGCATCATGAAAGGCATAAATACCTCTATATGTGCGCCCGGGAGGATTTTTCGGGGTTCCATAATTTTGCCAGGACCCTCTCTCAACATAACAAAAACGCACGTTCATACCAGAATGCCTTGAATCGGCGGAAAATTTTTAATTAATCATCAATTTCAGGCTGGATAATCAAAAAAAAAGGCGTAATTTAAGTTGGAAATCACGTCAAAACCTGTATGGATAGAATTCGATTCGGCACGGACGGTTGGAGAGGGATCGTTGCCAGCCAGTTTACTGTAGCCAATGTTGCCAAAGCAACAGCTGCAACCGCCACATGGTTGCTAAGGAAGTACAGCAACCCGGAGGTTGTTATCGGATACGATACCCGTTTTCTTGGCAGGATGTTCGCCGAAACTGCTGCCAAGGTTTTGGCCGCCAAGAGTATTCGGGTGAGGATTGCAGAAGATTTTGTCAGCACACCCATGGTGAGCCTTGCAGTGAAAGAACTGGAGGCCAGCCTTGGTATCATGATTACGGCCAGCCATAATGACTACCGGTACAATGGATTCAAGTTAAAGGGAAGCTATGGTGGTTCCCTACTCGCAGATGACCTCAGGGATATTGAACACCTGATCTCCATGGAGAATGAATTTGACCTGGAGTTGCTCCGATGGGACGTATTCATCGAACTGGAGCTGATTAAATACATCAATCTCGAGGATCTGTATTTCAATTATATCAAAGATCATTTTGATCTAAAAAAGATCAACAAAGCGGGACTGAAAATTGCCTTCGATGCCATGTATGGCGGTGGACAGCGGGTCATCAAGAAGATCATCAAAAAGGCAAGGTTCTTTCATTGTACCGTGGACCCGCAATTCGGACACACGCCTCCAGAGCCCCTGGAAAGAAACCTGCATGAGATGTGTGAGTATATCAGGAACTCAGGCGATATGGACGTTGGACTCGCCATAGACGGAGACGGTGACAGGATAGCCCTGGTTAATAAGGACGGCCAATATATATCTTCCCATCATATCATCCTGCTTCTCATACATTACCTGGCCAGGTACAGGAAACTAAGCGGTAAGGTGATCACCGGTTTTTCATCCACAAGCAAGGTGGAAAAACTCAGTTTGAACTATGGACTGATGATCACCAGGGTTCCTATAGGTTTTAAGGATATTTGCAAGATCATGCTGACAGACGAAGTACTGGTTGGTGGAGAGGAATCGGGAGGGATTGCCATACATGGCTACCTGCCTGAAAGGGACGGTATATGGATGGGCCTGACCATATTGCAGTTCATGGCCGAGACAGGGAAATCTCTGGATGATATATTGAAGGAGATCTACAAGATCACAGGTCCCTTTGCCTGCAGCCGTCGGGACATCCAGATCTCCAAGGAGAAACGCTCAAGGATCATGGAAAAATGCAGAGTGGGAGAGTATGAATCTTTCGGCAGGTTTGAGGTTGAATCGATTGAAGAACTCGATGGGACCAAGTTTTATTTTAACGAGGATGAGTGGGTTATGATCCGGTCATCCGGTACCGAACCCATATTACGGATCTATTCTGAAGCCGGGGACAAGGAAACGGCGGAGGATATAATCGATGCGGCCTACAAAACGGTTATTTTTGGTGATTGATCAAACAATATTCACCTCTTTTTCCAGCTTTATCCCATATTTTTTTGCCACATCTTTTTCAATACCTGTAGCAAGATCCAGGATTTCTCTCCCGGTTGCATTTCCATGGTTCACCAGCACCAGGGGCTGTTTTTCAAAGGTGCCAGCATCCCCAATGCGTTTTCCTTTCCATCCGCATTGTTCGATCAGCCAGGCTGCGGGAATTTTCCTTGCTCCCCCCGCTGCAGGGTAGGAGGGTATATCAGGGTGTTCCTTAAACAACGATTCGTATTCCGCTTCGGGGATCAAAGGATTTTTAAAAAAACTTCCAGCATTACCCAGTTTATCCGGATCAGGTAATTTTGACCCCCGGATCTCTATGATCACCTGCCGCAGGGTCTCTACATTCTGACTGGCTTTGCCAGACATCATATCGGCAACCTGCTGATATCCGGTATTCATTACCGGCTTTTTGGCCAATCGAAATATCACTGATGTGACAATGCATTTATGTCTCCATGAACCTTTGAATATACTGTCTCTGTAACCGAACCTGCAGGCCTCATTTTCAAATGTTAAGCTTCTGGCCGGTGAGGATATCGATCGCCATTACCTTTTCGATGGTCTGTTCAGCTTCCACGCCATAGGCGCCTATGTTCTGAATGGGACAGGATCCAACCGATCCCGGGATAAGTGACAGGTTCTCTATTCCACCGAAGTCCCATGTGGTAGTCCAGGCCACAAGATCATCCCAATTCTCCCCTGCACCAACCTGTATTTTCACGGTGGACCTGTCCTCTCCAATGATATCCCTGCCGAGTATAAGCGGACGTATCACCAATCCGTTGAAATCATCAGAGAAAAGGATATTACTACCCTCTCCCAGGATGAGCCTGGGTTCCTTCAGGAATATGGGATCTGAGATCAGTTCCCGAAGATCTTTGATGCTCCGGCATTCACAGAAATACCTGGCTCCGGCATCAATGTGGAAGGTATTAAGGTCCCTGAGCGGATGGTTCTGAAGGATATCTGGCATGATGAATGAGTACCGCTCAAAGATAAACAATATACATCGACCTCCTTTGCGTTAAAGGATATATTCCTTAAGTTTAAATGATAGTAAACCTGTATGATTTGGAGGGAAAAAGAATCTATATTGCCGTAACAAACGACCTGGTGATAGACCAGCGTGTCCACCGCACTGCCATGACCCTGCTTGAATCCGGTGCAAAGCCCATACTGGTTGGATTTAAGCGTCCTGGAAGCCAGAAGATCCCGGACCGGCCATACAGAACCCGGCGTCTTTATCCTATATTCCGGAAAGGGATCTTGTTTTATGCCTGTGTAAATTTCCGGCTGTTTTTTTTCCTGTTATTCAGGAGGTCAGCCATGCTCGTATCTAATGACCTGGACACATTACCAGGGGTCTTCCTCGCATCCAGGATCAAAAGTGTACCACTGGTATTTGACAGCCATGAATACTTTACCGAATTGCCTGAGCTGGTGGACCGCCCGTTTGTGCGCCGGGTATGGCAGAGGTTCGAAAAAGCTTTACTGCCACAGATCCAATACGGTTATACAGTTTGCCAGTCCATTTCGCAGGCATACCAGGATAAATACGGGATCCGGCTGGCCGTGGTCAGGAATCTTCCCATTGCCCCCGGTCCGGAGCCAGACATCAACAACCATGATGAAAACCACCGGCCAGACCTGATCATATACCAGGGTGCCATCAATATGGGAAGGGGACTCGAAACCATGATCAGGGCAATGACACACCTCGATAGGTACCGCCTGCAGATCTTCGGAGATGGGACCATCACGGGCGACCTGGTCCGGCTCAGGGACTCTCTTTCGCTGGAGAAAAGGGTTGAGTTTATGGGCAGGATACCCTTTGCCGAGCTCAGGACATTTACCCGGCAGGCGGCAATGGGAATATCTCTGGAGGAAAATATAGGCCTGAATTATTATTACGCCCTGCCCAACAAACTCTTCGATTATATTCAGGCACAAATACCCGTACTTGTATCGGACCTTCCTGAGATGAGCAGGATCATTGCAGATTATGAGATCGGGCAGGTTGTACAGGACCGTGACCCTGAATTACTTGCCCGGCAGGTAGAAGAGATGATGTCTTCGAAAGAGCAGAGAATAAAATGGAAAAAAAATCTACAGATTGCAGCCGGTGAATTGCAATGGGAAAATGAAGTGGATAAATTGAAGGGGGTGTACCGTGATGCTGGACTCATTTTTCCGGTCATACCTCCGTCTCACGGATGATCAGTTCCTCAAAGCTGTCAGGGTCGGTAACTCCCTCAGTATTAAATATCAGAACCCTTGAGTGGCGGTTCAGCCCGATCTTTCTTTTAACTGTTTCAAGTGACTCTTCATGAGTCAGCGCCGTGAGCCCGCCGAGTCCCGCTGCTCCTGATTCTCCTGCAAAGATCTGTGCATCATTACGGAAGGGGAAATAGAGATTTTGCATGGCCTTGATAGCGTAATCATCCGGTATGGCAAGGAACAGGTCAACCCCCTCTTTCAATATTTTCCAGGCAATATGGGAGGGTGTTCCGCAATTCAAACCTGACATCAGGGTTTGCTGAGATGCTTTTGTCTTTGATAATCCATCCTGCCTTATTGATTCAAGCAGGGAATCCGAATTGAGTGGTTCAACGGCAACGATCACCGGCATGTTCTTTGGATACCGGTTACGGTAATAAGCAACGACAGATGATGCCCATGTTCCGACTCCACACTGAAGAAATACAAAATCTATAAGAGGTTCCCTGGAGGCGTGCAACAGTTCCTCCATTTCCAGCATCATGGTCTTGTAGCCTGCTGTTATATGCGTTGGGATCTCCGTATAACCTTCCCATGACATATCCTGCAAAAGTACATAGCCATTCCTTTCGGCCTCTTCCCGGGCTCTTGCTACTGCTGCATCATAGTCCCCATCCACAACAATCACCTTTCCGCGTTGCTTTTTAATATTTTTGATCCGGGATGTGGCCGTAATGGCGGGGACAAAAATGACGGCCTTTTGCTTATTCATCTTTGCGGCCCATGCCACGGACATGCCGTGGTTGCCATCCGTGGCCGTGCAGAAAATATGTTTGCCAGGATTTGACTCCAGGTATTTATGTATGGCAAAACTCGCTCCCAGGGTCTTAAAAGTATTTTGCCGGAACCGGCGGGATTCATCCTTGATGTATAATTCCTTAATACCCATACTTTTTGCAAGTCTGGGGAGTGAGATCAAAGGGGTTGGTTCGTAACGTCTGAGCCTGCTGTGGTAGGCCAGTGGATCTTCATTCTTGAACACCCGGTTAAACTTGCGGTCGAGTAAAAAGCCGGGCTTTTTTTTGAGATTGAGATGATAAGTACTGTTCAGAGGCATGATTTTGAAATAAAGGTCAGAGACCCAAAAGGGTTCGATCCGGATCACCGGTACTGAACAACATATTCACTGGATTTTCAATAAGTTCCTTGATCCTGACCAGGAAACTGACAGAGTCACGTCCGTCAATCAGCCGGTGGTCATACGATAACGCAATATACATCATCGGGCGAATAAGCACCTGTCCGTTCACTGCAACGGGTCTTTCAACAATATTATGCATCCCCAGAATGGCTGATTGAGGGGGATTCAAAACCGGTGTTGAAAGCAGGGATCCAAAAACCCCACCGTTGGTGATGGTAAAAGTACCACCTGTCATATCATCCATACTTATCCTGGCTGCCCGAGCCTTATTGGCCAGTTCCATGATCTGAGATTCAATGGAGGCCAGGCTGAGAGTTTCAGCATTCCTGATCACAGGTACTGTCAATCCTTTGTCAGTCTGGACTGCAATACCGATATCACAATATGCCGGAGAGACCATTTCTTCTTCTTCTATGCGGGAATTTACATTGGGAAATGCTGTCAGCGCCCCGGTAACTGCTTTAACGAAAAAGGACATAAACCCGAGCTTGATCCCATGCTTTTCCACAAAAACTGATTGGTAGGTTTTCCTTAGCCTGATAATCTCGCTCATATCCGCCTCGTTAAAGGTGGTTAACATGGCCGTTTCATTCTTAACGGCTACCAGCCTCTCAGCGAGTTTTCTCCGCAGGTTGCTTATTCGTGTCCTGGTTTCATCACGGCTGGCTTCTTTTACGGAAGCAGGTGTCGGGGCCATCTTGCTGGTTCAATACCATCCGAACCTCCCTTTTCGTAATCCGTTTCAGTCCGGATACAATATCGTCAACAGACAGCCCATTTTCATCCATCATCCTTGCTGCTACGGGAGAGACTTTGACATTTGCGCCAGTCTCATCCGCTGTGCTTTCTGACTTACTTTTGAGGGTGGCTCTGGTATCTTCCTTTGCCTGTGCGACCTGAGCTTCTGCGGGCGTTTCACTTGCCTCTATGGCTGGCTTTTTCTTACCTGCAGGGGCCTTTGCCGATGTATCAATGGTACAGGCAACTCCACCAACCGGTACTGTTTCACCCACCCCGGATATGATCTTGATCATGCCAGATTCCTCAGCAATGAGGGGCAGGGTGGCCTTATCCGACTCCACTTCAGCCACCTCCTGGTCCTTCTCCACGTATTCCCCATCCTGAACGAGCCAGGTGGCAATTTCAACTTCCGAGATGGATTCACCCGGACTCGGAACCTTTATTTCAATGATCATTTTTGACGTGCTTTGGAATCGAAATGTAATAAATTGTTAGGGAATTTCTTAATTCTTCTGGAAATATTGATGTGCCTTGAGGATTTCTTTCCTCGATTTTCCAACGACACACTGGAGCCCGCAGTACACATTCTTAAGTTCACAGTCACAGCGCCTGAAGACTTTCTGGATAATCTCTTCCTGTCCCATCAGGTGCACCCGCTGCAGTCCCGTTGCCGGACTACCACTGGCTTGCCTGGTCACAGGCTCCGGCCTGATGGTGTTCATGGCCTGCTGGATATGCCGCCAGGGCCCCATGTTTTCGGGCTCTTCCTGAACCCACAGCGATAATAAATTATTCGTGTATTTCCTGCAGATCTTGTTGACTTCTTCCATTGGGAATGGATGCAATTGTTCAATCCTGACCAGGGCCACATCCCTGGCATTGAACTCTTCCTTCCGTGCCAGCAGGTCATAATATATCTTTCCAGAGCAATATACTACCCGTCTTACCTCATGGATATCCACATCCGGATCATCGATAACTTCATGGAATGTGTCATTTTCAAAATCTTCCAGGGATGAAACACATTTGGGATGCCTCAGCAGGCTTTTGGGTGTAAAAATGACCAGTGGTGTGCGGAAATTGGCATACAGATGTTTACGCAGGGCATGGAACAGGTTGGCCGGTGTGGTGCAGTTCACCAGGTGCATGTTGTTCCTGGCAGCCATGGACAGGAATCGTTCTATCCGTGCACTGGAATGTTCGGGTCCCTGGCCTTCAAATCCATGGGGAAGGTACAGCACAAGCCCATTCATCAGTCCCCATTTCTCCTCTGCAGAACTGATATACTGGTCGATGATCACCTGGGCAACATTGTGAAAATCCCCGAACTGCGCTTCCCAGATGGTCAGTCCGTTGGGAACGCCCAGTGCATACCCGTATTCAAATCCCAGGACCCCGTATTCTGACAGGGGTGAATTATAGATTTCGAAAGGAGCTTTGGCTCTTTCAGATGCTTAAGGGGAACATATTGCTGGTCTGTATCCTCGATCACAAACCCGGCATGCCGGTGTGAGAAGGTCCCGCGTATAGAATCCTGTCCCGATATACGAACCGGGAATCCTTCCGTCAGCAGGGTGCCGTATGCCAGCAATTCCCCCAGTGCCCAGTCAAGCCTGTCCTCAGCAATGGCCTTTTTCCGCTCCTCAACAAGCCTGGTGATTTTGTTGAAAAAAGGTTTATCCGCAGGCAGGGTATTGATCCCTTCTGCGACCGAGAGCAATTTTTCCCTGGTCACACCGGTTTCTACATGTTTGCAGAAATCAGCCTGGGAAGCATATTTGAATCCTTTCCAGTCCTCTTTCAGGAAACGTTGTATATATACCTTTTTCAGTCCTTTGGCAACTTTCAATTTCCCTTCCAGGATCTCATCATAATCCTTTTCAGACTGTTGGATATCTTCTTTGTTTGTAGATCCCCTCCTCCACAGGTGTTCGGCATAAATATCCCTGTGTATTGGGATGTTTGGCAATGGCCTTGTACAACAGGGGCTGGGTGAACCGTGGCTCATCTCCTTCATTATGCCCGTATTTCCGATAACTCAGAATATCAATAAATACATCTGTATGGAATTGCTGCCGGTATTCCATGGCTATTTTTACGGTATGCAGCAGTGCTTCAACCTCGTCCCCGTTCACATGGAATATGGGTGCCTTGGTTACTTTGCCTATATCCGTGCAATAGGTACTGGAACGTCCATCTTGGTAATTGGTGGTAAAACCGACCTGGTTATTGATCACCAGATGAATGGTGCCGCCTGTTTTATACCCGGGTAGATCGTACATCTGGATCACCTCATATACAACTCCCTGTGAGGCGATGGCTGCATCTCCGTGGATAAGGATGGGGACCAGCTTGTTGATAATCTCCCCCGTATTTATGATCGATCCTGCGCCCTTGAAAGTCCCTCGATAACAGGTGAAACAGCTTCCAGATGGGAAGGATTGGGGGCCATGTTCAGCCGTACCTTTTTCCCGTGCGATGGTTGTGATATCATTCACATATCCCAGGTGGTATTTCACATCTCCCAGGGATATCCCTCTTCGTATTCTTCCCCTTCAAATTCCTTAAAAATGTTCTCATAGGGTTTCTGCAGGACATTGGCCAGCACATTCAACCGTCCCCTGTGAGCCATGCCGATCATAAATTCCTCTATACCAAGGTTTGATCCTCTTTCAATTACAGCGATCAGGGCAGGGATCAGGACTTCAGCACCTTCCAGGGAAAACCTTTTCTGTCCTGTGAAATGCTTATGGATGAACTTCTCAAAACCGATGGCATTTTTCAGGTGCATAAATATTTCCTTCTTCTGCTGCTCGGTAAATTCGGTAATGTTCCGGCTGCTCTCCATGCGGGTGCTCAGCCATTTTATTTTTTCCGGACTGCGGATGAACATATATTCTGCACCAACAGTTTCGAGCATAGGTTTGCTTGCAGATGGTCCACAATATCGCGCAGTGTAGCGGGCCCGATGCCGATCTCTTTCCCGGCATGGAAAACCGTATCCAGGTCATCCTCTGACAGGCCGTAATTCTCCAGATCGAGGGTTGGGAAATATTTACGCCTGGTCCTGACAGGGTTGGTTTTTGTGAAAAGATGTCCCCTTTTTCGATAGGCATCGATCAGGTTGATCACCTTGAATTCCTTATCAAGGTTTCGGATGCCATCTGATCCTTGAATTCTTCCCGGGCAAAATCAAATCCCTTGAAGAACTGCTGCCAGCTTTCCTCTACTGATCCGGGATCTTTGCGGTAATCACGGTAGAGTGCTTCAACGGTAGCAATATCGATATTCCCAAGAAAAGAAAAGTCATCCTGTTTCATAACAAATCAGTAATTCCGGAAGTGATTACAAAAGTATAAAACTTTTTGATATGTAGATAATTAGATAGGATGTGGCAAATGAGTATTAATATCCAATCTGTCGGGTTTGGATATAATCTTTAGGCAATAATTTTCGGGGATCAGTGTTCTCTCAGGATATTGTCATCGTATTCAATCTCGAAGCGTAACTTGTGTTTGGCTTCTTCCTGGGCAAGCATCAAAAGTACTTCTTTGGCAGTGGCATCGTCTGTCCGGTCAGCCAGGTCAGAATACAATCTGAAGGCAGCTTTTTCTTCTTTCATGGCAATGATAAGGGCTTCCTGGTAGCTCAGGTCATCTCGTGAGGTATTAACTTCCACCAGGTAATCACCGATTTTAAGATCCTGGACTTTCTTGTCAGAAATAACAATTTCTCCTCCGGTTTTAATCCTTTCAAGTTTTTTCTTATGTCCCAGTTCTTCCTGTGAGAACTGCAGGAAGGTTCTTCGCATCTCATCGCTACGGCTTCTTTTGGCGAGGTCTGCATATAGGTTTGCAGCCCTTTGTTCATCCTTGATGGCCATTTCAAGTATCTCGTCGACTGACTTAAAATTTTGCATGGGTATTGGTTTCTTTTATTAGATCCTTAAAAATACAAAAATATCACATATCGGAATTGATGATAAAAATCATTTGAAAACATTCCCCTGAAAGTAAATTTATAACGTATTTTTGATAGAAAGAAATTTAGAGGCATCCAGATGAATAAAATTGTTGGAAAGGAGTATTTCTCAGATCAGGTCGTAAAGCTTGTTATTGAGGCTCCATACATTGCAAAAAGCAGGAAGGCGGGCCATTTTGTGATCATCCGGCTGGGGGAAAAAGGGGAGCGTATCCCTTTGACCATTGCAGCGGCTGATGTGGATACGCGGAACCATCACCATCATCGTTCAGAAAGTCGGTGTCAGCTCCATCCGGCTCTACAATCTGGATGTGGATGACAGTATCCATGATGTTGTGGGACCCCTCGGCCACCCAACCCATATTGAGAAGGTGGGAACGATACTGGCCGCCGGTGGTGGTGTAGGTGTGGCGCCCCTTCTCCCAATTATTGAGGCTATGAAAGCCGCCGGCAACAAAGTCATCTCTGTCCTGGCAGCCCGGCAAAAAGATTTGATCATCCTGGAAGAACAGGTTCGCCAGCATTCAGATGAAGTGGTCATCATGACTGATGATGGATCATATGGTCAGAAGGGATTGGTAACTCATGGCATGGAAGAAGTAATCAAACGGGAAAAAGTGGACCAGGTGGTAACAGTAGGGCCCGCCATCATGATGAAATTTGTTGCCATTCTTACTAAAAAATACAAGATCCCGACCCTGGCCAGTTTGAATACCATCATGGTCGACGGCACGGGAATGTGCGGTGCCTGCAGGGTTTCCGTCGGTGGAAAAACCAAGTTCGTCTGTGTTGACGGACCAGAATTCGATGCACATGAAGTGGATTTTGATGAGATGTTACTCAGATTGAATGCTTACAGGAATGAGGAAGTCGTTGCCTATGATCGTTTTCTAAATAAATACGAAAAGTATAGCAAATGAAAGGAAGCGGATTACTAGAATACCTGAAAAGGGAGAGAAGCCAGGAATGGAGGGTTGAGCTCAGGAGTAATTTTAAGACCAAAGAGAGGACCCAGCTGGAAAGGCTGCATATGCCTGAGCAGGACCCGGATCAAAGAAATAAGAATTTCACAGAGGTGAACCTGGGACTAACAGAGGAACAGGCCATTCATGAGGCCAGGCGATGCATTGATTGCCCGAATCCCACCTGCATCACAGGTTGTCCGGTGGGGATCAACATACCCAAATTTATTAAGAAGATCGAAGCCGGGGAATTTCTTGATGCCGCAAAGGTATTGAAAGAAACAAATGCCCTGCCTGCTGTATGCGGAAGGGTATGTCCACAGGAAGTCCAGTGTGAACAGGTATGTTATTATCCCCAGAAAATGCAGAAACCTCCCGTGGCCATAGGGAACCTTGAACGATTTGCCGCTGATTATGAGAGAGATAGTGGAAAGATCTCCATTCCTGAAAAAACGGCTTTTAACGGTATCAAAGTGGCTTCTGTTGGTTCGGGGCCTGCGGGACTTGCATTCGCAGGGGACATGGCCAAGATGGGCTATGATGTAACGGTCTTCGAGGCTTTACATGAGATTGGAGGCGTCCTTAAGTACGGGATCCCTGAATTTCGCCTGCCCAATGAGATTGTGGATGTGGAGATAGATATCCTGAAGAAAATGGGGGTGAAGTTTGTGCATAATTTTATAGTGGGAAAAACAGCCACCATCGATGATCTTTCCAAGGAGGGTTTCACTGCCTTTATGGTTGGATAGCGGAGCGGGACTGCCAAATTTCATGAATATTCCGGGGGAGAATCTCATTGGCATTTATTCTTCAAATGAATACCTGACCAGGGTTAACCTGATGAAGGCTGCCAGGCCTGATTATGATACACCCGTGATCAGCGGTAAATCTGTAGCTGTTATCGGGGGAGGGAACACGGCCATGGATTCTGTCAGGACAGCCAAACGGCTGGGTGCGGAAAGGGCCATGATCATTTACCGCCGTTCCATTGAAGAGATGCCTGCCAGGGACGAAGAGATCAAACATGCCCAGGAAGAGGGCATAGAATTTTTGAACCTGAACAACCCGATAGAATATTATCCCGACGATAACGGCCGGGTAAGGCAGATGAAGGTTCAGAAGATGGAACTCGGGGAGCCTGATGATTCGGGACGCCGCCGGCCTGTTCCCATCGAGGGATCTGAATATCTCATCGATGTGGATACCGTTGTTGTAAGTGTCGGTGTTTCCCCAATCCCCTGATACCCCAGAGTATAAAGGAGCTGGATGTATCTTCCTGGGGCACCATCAATGTCAATAAGGAGTCCATGCAATCTTCCATTCCGGATATTTTCGCCGGCGGGGATATTGTCCGCGGTGGTGCCACGGTCATCCTGGCCATGGGTGACGGGCGGAGGGCAGCTGCAGCTATGGACAGCTATATCAAGCAGAAGGTCCGTAATATTATATCCCTGATCAAGGAATTTAAAACGATTGGTGAAATTCTTGAGTTTGCAGGGTAAATTTCATAACTTACAACTAAAACCAAACCTGCTATGGAAACAAATCTCAACTTGATTTCATTGAGGGTTAAATGTCCGGTTTGCGGGCAATCTTTGATGGACGAATCACGACTGGTGGATAATTGCCCGAGCATCAAAATGAAATTCAATGCCGGAGGAAATGAGGGCGTCATCCACATGAGCTCTGTTTATGAAAGTTATAATTATTTCTGCAGCACTGAATGCCCTGAGGGTGAAGAGATCAAGCTTTACTGTCCCCAATGCAGTTCACAGATCAAAAGCTCAGCTGATTGTGATATCTGTAAATCAGACATGATCTCCCTGGATCTGGAACTTGGAGGTTCCGTCAGCATTTGTTCCCGCATTGGCTGTGAGAACCATTTTGTCAAATTCGTAGATTTCTCATTCGCCCTGAAACAATTTTATATCGATGAGGGTCATCAAGGGAAGGCCATTTGTTGAAGATATGAAAACAGCCCTGGCAGAAAAGAAGCCGCTGAATGAAGAGGAGGAAGATGTGGAGATCATGAAAACCGGTACTTTTCTTCAAACCTACTGCCCCCACTGTAAAAAATCACTCCTTGAAAACGGATCCATTAAACTGCATATACACCGGGGAGAGGAGCGGGGCCACCTCTTGCTGAGCCCATACCTCAATGTATTTACCTCCAAAACGACCATACGTATACCTGAGGATGAGTTCATCGGTGATCTGTATTGCTGGCATTGCCATTTGCCTTTGCTCGTAGAAGGGGGGAAATGCGGGGAATGTGGCAGTGAAATAGCCAAACTCGTGGTTATCTGCCAGCAAGCGCCTGGTCGATTTCCATATTTGTGCCAAGAAAGGATGCAGGTGGCATGGACTCAGCAAGGAAGACCTCAATGATATCCGGCTGCAGGATTCCCTCGAATGGTGATCGCTGCGGCAATAATTAAATCTGTAACTGAATTTTGCCCAGTAGAGCAAAAAATAGGTTGCCAAATTAATATTGCCTTCGCTATCTCTGGGAAAGATGCAAAGTTACAAAGCCTTCGCTTACAATTACATATCGCCGATTTATTCAACCATCTATATGAAATTTCCACATCTATTACTTCTGTCCGTATTCCTTGGACTGCTTCAGATGTCATGTTCGACTCAGCATGAGCCGGCTTTCACTGTAAGTGTGGAGGCTGAGGAGATTGTTTACAAATATGAACCGCCGGACAATGGATCAGGACCCATGTGGTGCCATGGCAACACATGCATCATCCGTTACGGTGATAAACTGTTAGCATCCGGGATGGAAACACTGAATAACGAGGCACCATTGAACAACACCCGCTGGATGTTATTTGAAAGGAAGACAGCCGGTTGGGAATTGCTGATGAAGGATGAGAATGACCGTACACGGGAACCCTCACCCCTGGGTTTATTGCCAGATGCAGGCAAACTATTATTATCCGCCAACCCGACATTAACGGAGCCCGGGATCCGGAACGGACCGGCCGAACCTCAAATTCTGCAGTTTGATCTATCTGATCTGCACGCAGGTTATGAAACCATTATGCCACGCTGGAACAGCCAGCCCAACTTTACTGAACATTCGTACCGGACCTTTGTAGTGGATGGCAGTGCTGACGAGTTCATCCTGTTCCAGAATACCGGTTATGCTGAGGCAGAATGGGCATTTTTTGACCGGGAAGGGAACGTAAACAGCCAGGGACAGCTGGTCTGGCCCTGGGAGGCTGACTATGAGGAGCCTCAGCCCATACGCATTTGTTACCCTGCCGTTCAACTCGTGGACCAGGAGGTCCATTTCCTGGGTGTCAGTGATATTGTCGAGCCGAAAAGTGCATGGAGAGAATATAAATTCAAGCTGACCGGCAGGGAATGGGATTATGACTTCAGACGCCTGTTTTATACCTGGTCCAGAGATATTTCTACAGGCCGATTTGAAGAATGGGTAGAAGTTGCCAGCAGGGAAGAGACTGCAGGGCATATCTTCCCCTGTGATATCTGGAAGGCAGCAGATGGATCGGTGCATATACTATGGACAGAGAAAGCCCTTGATGAAAGATTGCATGAAGATTTCTTCCCCCGGGGAAAAGCAAAGCCATGCTTTGAACCATGCCGTTCTGAAAGAAGGAAAAGTCATTTACCGCCAGTCCATTATGCTGAGTGAAGAATCAGATGATTTGCTCCCCGGCCGGGGACGTTTCCAGGTTACTCCTGATAATCGACTATTTGTTTTCTATCATGTCTCTGGCAATGGCAGTGAATTCTCCGAGAACAGGGTGATTGAAATATTGAAGGATTTTCGTCTCAGTGCACCGGTTCAGGTTGCCTTGAAAAGGCCTATCAGCAGTTTCTTTACAGCCACTGTACGCGGCGGCTCGGAACCCTCCAATATCATTGATGTTTTCGGTGAGGCTGGAAATCAGGAGATGCATTATGCCCGTATCAGGATCATCCCTGATTAATTATTCTCCATTACATACTCATGGATGTTGCGGGCAGCAATCTTTCCGGCGCCCATGGCCAGGATGACGGTGGCTGCGCCGGTGGCTACATCCCCCCCCGCAAAAACACCGGGTTTGGAAGTTTTTCCGGTTTCCGGATCGGTGACAATATTTCCCCATTTGCCTGCTTCAATATCCGGGGTGGTGTTGGGGATCAGGGGATTGGGACTGTTCCCTATGGCGATCACGGCCACATCGATGGGCATGCATGAAATTGGCATCCGGGATGGGTACGGGCCTCCTCCGTCCGGAATCATCTGGTTCCCCCAGTTCCATCCGGATGCATTCCACCTCCTTCAGCCAGTTGTTGTCATCCCCGTGAAATGCAGCCGGATTGGAAAGCAACTTGAAGATCACCCCCTCTTCTTCTGCATGATGGATCTCCTCGTCACGGGCCGGCATCTCCTGTCTGGAGCGGCGGTAGACAATGATGGATTCTTCTGCCCCCAGCCGCAGGGCGGTCCTGGCACAATCCATGGCCACATTGCCTCCCCCGACAGTGGCCACACGTTTCCCTTTGACGATGGGTGTCTTGTACTTCGGGAAGAGGTATGCTTTCATCAGGTTGGCCCTGGTCAGGTATTCATTGGCCGAATAAATGCCATTCAGGTTTTCTCCGGGGACATTCAGGAACCAGGGCAGTCCTGCGCCTGTTCCCAGGAATACCGCATCATATTCTTCAAGCAGTTCATCGATGCTTTTGATCATGCCGATCACATGGTCCGTATAGATTTTACACCCAGTCTTTCCAGGTAGTTGATTTCCCTGAATACAATGGACTTGGGCAGCCTGAACTCGGGTATTCCATAAACCAGTACACCCCCCGGTTCATGGAGGGCCTCAAACATGTCTACCTTATGGCCCAGGCGGACCAGGTCGGCGGCGGCGGTGATTCCTGCGGGACCAGCACCCACGATGACGATCTTTTTACCGGTGGATTTGGGTTTTGGAGGCAATTCGGCCTCTCCCTGCTGCGCTTCCCAGTCCGCCAGGAACCTTTCCAGCCTGCCGATGGCCACCGGCTCATTCTTCACCCCCAGGATGCATTCCTTCTCACATTGTTCTTCCTGGGGACAGACCCTTCCGCAGATGGCCGGCAGGATGTTCTTCTCCTTGAGCAGGTTCATTCCATCCCTGAAGTTATTTTCGGCGATGAAATTGATGAATCCGGGAATATCGATTTCCACCGGGCAGCCCTCAATGCATTTGGGCTTTTTGCACATCAGGCAGCGCTGGCTTCAAGCATGGCCTCCTCGGGAGAATACCCGTAAGGAACCTCGTCATAGTTCCTGACCCGCTTCTGCGGCAGGCTGTTCCCGCATGGGGGTTTTGGTTGGACTAACTTTTGCCATGGTCGTTGTCTTTCCCCGGAAATGATTTCTTCTTCCAGGTATGCTTTTCTTCTGTGACAGGATCAGATCCCAGTCCACTTCATGTCCGTCGAAATGGGGACCGTCCACACAGGCAAACTTGTGGTTCCGTCCACCTCGATCCGGCATGCCCCGCACATTCCCGTTCCGTCTATCATGATGGGATTCATGCTGACAATGGTTTTTAATTCAAAAGGCCTGGTCACCTGGGATATCCGGTACATCATAAAGGTACATCCGACTGCGATGACCACGGTCATATTTTATCCCTGATCTGCAGGTCTGTTCAAGCTGGTCATGGGCATGTCCTTTAAATCCCAGTGATCCATCTGCCGTGGCATACCTGACCTCATCTGAGATCTCCTCCAGTTTCTCATTCCAGTAGAGCAGGAAATTGCTCCTGGCTTCAGAGTAGCAGACCACCCTGTTGCCTATTTCCTTGCAGCGCCCTGGCAGCAGGGATATATCCCCCCGATCCCGTAACAGCCCCCCACAAGGGCTACCTTGCCGAATTTTTCCATATCGAAATGCCTTTCCCAGCGGACCGGTCAGGGAATAGATTTCATCCCCGGCATTCAGTTCCATAAGCCGCTCGGTACTGGAACCGATATCCAGGAAAATAAAGGTAATGGTTCCCTTTTCCATATCCCAGTCCGCCACGGTTATGGGGGTCCTTTCACTGTATTCATCCGGGATCACAATGATGAACTGGCCGGGCCGGACCTTTGCTGGCAATGTCCGCGGCTTCAACAGTGCATTCATGCACATTGGGGGCGATTTCTTTTTTTTCTATCAGCTTGGCCATCTTATTACTGTTTCTAGATCAGGTATCAGTTCAGCCAGGCGATTGCCCCTGTACCGGTAATGATAGTATTGTTTCTCATAAGGCAAATTAATCTTCTCCTGCGGCAATTGCTTCAGGGGGTACATCTTACCTGTTTCATTTAAAGCTTCAGTTTCTTTTGACTTAATGATGCCATCCAATTCTTTCCAGAGGGTTGTGGGACGGGGACCAAAATATCCCTCTGCTTTCATTTCACGTGCCAGTAAGGAAATGACAGCAGTTATTGTTTTGGAATTTCCCTGGCCTGGCAATATTTTCTTCAGCCGTCTGACTTTACCGTCAACCGTCATAATATGTCCTTCGTTTTCAAGGAAACCGGTAAGGGGAGGAATACATCCGCACGCTCTGAAAGACCTGTCTTGAACATATTCAGCTGTACCAGGAACTTGAGTTTTTTTAATTTGGTATATCATGGAGATATCTCCAGCGACCATCAGGGACGAAATTCCATCCTTTCCAATATGGTCCAGCATCTCATGCCAGGATAGTCCAGGTTCCCATTTTTGTCCCTCTTTCTTATCTGTAAGTGATTCAAATCCAGGCAAGATGCCAGGATGTGCACCTGCCAGTGCCCCGGCGTAAAGATTGCCTTCATTACCCAGGATGTAGACATGGCAAACTGCCTTTTCTCCCAGCAGGGAAGCAAAGGTTTCAACAGCATGAGCACATCTCTGCCCCAGTCATTTCGCAGTGTGTCATCACCTATGATCAATGCGAGTCTGCGCGATTTTGCCAGGGCTTCGTTAAAAGCTTCCATATCCGACATGGCTTTGCCTGTCTGCTTTGCCATGGCCGCCAGTTTTTCCGGTCCTGCCTTCTTCCCGGTAAGCAGGGTCTGAAGCAGATACAGGAAGAAGAAAGCCCCGCCGGCGACATAGTTTACCTCCCTGCTTGCAAATTGAGATGTCCTCGTGGGACTGGAGTTTGCGTACAGGATGTTTTTGCCCAGGTTGAATGCCTTCCTGATCCTGTTCTCAATGAGGGGATGAGAAACGGATGCATCTGCACCCAGGATGAATATCGTATCTGCCCTGTCCAGGTCCGCCATTTTTCCCTGGAGGGATGAGAGTACCGGTCGCATTTCCTTTATCAGGCCTTTGTCCGGATAAGAAGCAAACAGGTCCACGTTGTTAGATTGCATCACGGTACGGGAAAATTTCTGAAGAGCATAATTGTCTTCCATGGTATCCTGTGCAGAACCTATAATCCCGAACTGATTTCCGCTGCATTCTGCCAGTCTGTGCGCCGTAAATTGAATAGCTTCTTTCCAGTCCACCTCTACCCATTTCCCGTTTCTGCGGATCAGTGGGGTCGTGATCCTTGAAGGATGATGGGTAATATCCGCGGGAAGGAATTTACCACGCAGGCAAAGTTGCGGGGGATTGGTCCGGCCGCCTGGTCTGGCTCCTACATTAACAATCCTGTTGCCCCTGGTATTAACGTTCATGGTACATCCAACGCTGCAGAGCACACAGGTCGTTTCCTTCGACTGGCTGGGCAATCCGGCCCATTTTCCCATTTTTTCAGAGATGGATCCGGTGGGACAGACATCCACGCAGGCCCCGCAAAATTCGCATCCGGCTTCGGTCTGGGATTCATTGAAGGCTGTACCAACAATGGTTGTATTCCCACGTTCCACAAAAGCCAGTACATGGCTGTTCCTCTCTTCATTGCAGATCCTCACACATCGTCCGCAGAGGACGCAAAGGTTATAATCCAGGTCATAAAATGGGATTGTCTTTCACCGGGGGGATCCCCCTGTAGGTGATGGGGAACTTCACATCTTTCAGATCCAGATAATCCACCAGGTCCTGCAGTTCACAATCCCCATTGCTGGTGCAGAAATTGCACCCGGTGATGGTGCTGACCTTCCTGGTGGTGTGCATGAAATCAGTGCATTCCTTTTTGTCTTTGCAGACCAGGCAGGTAAAGGGGTGTTCCGAAAGGGTAAATTCCAGGATCTCACTTCTCGAGCTTCTGCAAGTTCGGGAGTTTTTGTCCTGATCTCCATACCCGGTTCAATGGGGGTGGTGCAGGCCGTGGGGAATCCTTTCATATTTCTTGACATCCACCACACAAAGCCTGCATCCTCCGTAGGATTCCAGTGTTTTCAAGATGACAGAGTGTAGGGATATAGATACCTGCCTTCTGTGCTGCATCAAGCATGGTCTGGCCGTGGCGGACGTTCACAGGTTGTCCGTCAATAATAGCTGTATGTTATGTTTCTTTCTGCTTCTGCAGTTCTATTCAATAATGATTGCATCCCCTGCGATGGCATCAAAACGGCATATTTCATAACAGGCCCTGCATTTGATGCATTTGTCCTGGATCCAGGAAATGGGGTTCGCTTCTGGGACCGTGATGGCATCTGTGGGACAAACATCCACGCACCGCTGGCATCCGGTACATTTATCCTTGATCACCGTGTATTCAACAAGGTCCCGGCAAACAGCTGCCGGACACCGTTTCTTTTCCACATGTTCCTCATATTCCTCTCTGAAATATTTAAGGGTGGTAAGCACCGGATTTGGAGCGGTTTGACCCAGTCCGCATAGGGAACCTTTCTTCACTGTTTCGGCTAAACTCTTCCAGTATATCCGAATGTCATCCAGTTCAGCATCCCCCCTGGTGATCTTCTCAAGTAACTCGACCATTCTGTTTGGTCCCGATCCGGCAGGGAGTGCACTTCCCACAGCTTTCCTGACTGGTGAAGCTGAGAAAATACTGGGCCACATCCACCATGCAGGTATCTTCATCCATGACGATCAGTCCGCCGGATCCCATGATCGATCCTGCCTCGGTCAGTGATTCATAATCCACCGGAAGATCCAGGAATTCCTCGGAGAGACATCCTCCCGAAGGTCCTCCGGTCTGTACTGCTTTGAATTTTTTGCGGTTCCTCCGCCTATATCAAAAATGATCTCTCTCAGGCTTGTTCCCATGGGAACCTCGATCAAGTCCTGTCCTGCGTACCTTGCCTACCAGAGCAAAGGTTTTGGTGCCTTTGCTTTTCTCTGTACCGATGCCGGCAAACCAATTTCCCGCCCTCCCGAAAGATGGTGGGAACGGTGGCCAGGGTTTCCACATTGTTAATATTGGTGGGAGAACCATATAATCCTGAGCTGGCCGGGTAGGGAGGCCTGCTTCGTGGCATACCTCTCCGTCCCTCAATGGATGCGATCAGGGCAGTTTCTTCACCACAAACAAATGCCCCGGCACCCTCCTTGATACCGGATATCGAAGTGAAGCCACTGTTCAGAATGTTCTCTCCAAGCAGTCCATATTCATGCAGCATTGGCAATGGCATTCCTGAGTCGTTCAATGGCCAGTGGATATTCTGCCCGTGATATAGATATAACCCTGTGCTGCCTGAATGGCATAGGCTGCAATGATCATCCCTTCCAGAAGTGCAAAGGGATCGCCCTCCATAAGTGAGCGGTTCATGAAAGCACCGGGATCGCCTTCATCTGCATTACAGATAAGGTATTTACTCTTGCCCGGTGGCTTCCTGGCACAACTGCCATTTTATCCAGGTGGGGAATCCGGCACCGCCCCTTCCCCGCAGTCCGGCTGCTTTACTTCCTCGATGACTCCATCCGCCCCAGTTCAAATGTCTTTGCAATCCCTGAAAACCACCCCTGGCCATATAATGATTCAGGTTTTCAGGATCAATGATCCCGCAATTCCTCAGTACGATCCGTTCCTGTATTTCAGCATGGGCTGTTCCCAGAGGGATTTAAGTCCATCGAGGGGTTCCCTTATGTCCCCCAGGTGGCCCAAGGGCTTGATGTTTGGACTTTCCATTGTTTAGAGTAATCCGGGATCAGTTTTTCCAGCCTCTTTTCATCCACATTATTGAAACTAACCCGTGGGATTCCGGCTTTTGGATATCCACCAAGGGTTCCAGGTAACAGGGTCCGATACATCCCACTTTCAGAACATCTGATTTATTTTCTGCTGTTAAGGATCTCTCTGGTCAGGTCCCAGACTCTGCCGGCTCCTGAAGCGATCCCGCAACTTCCCATTCCGATATAGATCACCGGTTCAGGAGATGTTTCAAGCTAGTTGCCATTCCTCCTGGGCATCTTTCCTGAAGGGCAGAGAATTCATTCATACTGGTTCAGTGTTTCTTTCAGTTTCATCACAGACATATTGCTGAAGATATCATCGTCTATCATTACCACAGGGGCCAGGGCACAGCATCCGAGGCAGGCCACCCTTTCCAGGTCGAACCTTCCGTCCTCTGTGGTCTCATTGGGTGAGATGCCAATTTCCGAGTGCAGTGCATTCAGCAGGAAATCACCCCCCTGCACATGACAGGCAGTGCCAAGGCAGATTTTGATAGAATGTCGTCCGGGAGGATTGAACTTGAACTGGGAATAAAAGGAAGCCACTCCAAAGATCTCGCTCCTGGAAATGGATAGATGGCTGGATATGCTTGGTCACTGCTTCAGGTGTGATATATCCCTCCGCTTTTTGGACCTGTTGCAGAATGGCAATCAGGTTGCTCCTATCCCTGGGCGCATAACCGCCAATGATTGAAACGATGGAACCAGCCATGACTGAAAAGTAAATTTTTGAGAAATGAGATTTGAAACCGAGTACTCTGAAACTACCCTCTATCCGTCCTG
>CAVYEL010000003.1:0-61884 GCA_963767555.1 uncultured Bacteroidaceae bacterium
AAGGCAGGATCCAGGTCCCGTCCACGGTGTACTTTTTGCCTTGTAGTGTAGCCCGGGGGACCATATAAGGTGGTAATGATCTCAAAATCACCGCCTCTGCCCTCGTAGTAATGAGTCCCTCGCTCACAAAATACCTCATATTCTCTGTGGTATATTGATGATCGAAGGGTCCACCGGCTTCTGTCTGGTGAAGAGAGCCAAGGAACATTTTAATGAGACCCACTTTCAGGCCTTCTTCTCCGAAGACCAAATCGATGATCTCCCGTTTTTCATTCTCATCCAGCAAACTGAAACCGCCGTATTCCTGATTGAATTCTTTCATGTCAGAGGTATGTGCGGTTTCAACGTAATTAAAACCAAATCCGTCCCATTCCTGTAATGTCCTGGAAAAGTCAACCTCTGCCCTGATGGCTGTAAAATCAAGTGCCTGCGAAAATCCTGTAGTCCATCCAGCACAGAAAACACAAACAATCGTTATAAACTTTCTCATGATTAATCTCGATTTGAGTTTCTAAGTAAAAATATGAATTAGATTTTAGTTTAGCGTAATTGCTTTTTGCCGATTGCTAATTAAAGGCAGGGATTGCAGAATTCATAGAACATCCTGGGTAAAGAGGGAGCAATTCGCCGGGAACGTTCCCGGGCATCCCTGGATCAGGTTTTTGTAGTATATTTATTGTTGGCCAGGCTGGGAAAAAATGGGGAAATCCAATATTACCATAAAAGAAATTGCCCGTGCACTGAACATTTCCAAGTCTACCGTGTCCAGGGCCCTGGGAGACAAACATGATGTGAACCCGGAAACCAGGCGGCTGGTTCTTGAGTATGCCCACAAGCATGATTACCATCCTGATTTTGTAGCCCGAAGCCTGAGGAGCAATAATACACGTACCATTGGTGTCATCGTTCCAGCCTATAATATCCCCTTTTATTCCATTGCCATATGTGGCATTCAGGATTATGCCATGCAACAGGGCTACAATGTGATGGTTTGCCATTCCTCTGAAAAGTATGAAGTGGAAAAGGAAAATGTAGATGCTTTGCTGGCAGCGGATGTTGAGGGGATCATTATTTCCGTTGCCCGGGATACTGAAGTGAATGAGCATATATTTAAGCTGAAACGGAAAGGTGTTCCGCTTGTGATGTTTAACCGGGTCATTGAAGATTTCAAGGCAGCCAAGGTTGTGGTAGATGATTATTACGGAGCAGTGGAAATGGTAAAATATCTCATCAGGACAGGATGCCGCAGGATTGCTCATATTGCCGGACCTTCCAATCTCCTGCTGTGTTCTAACAGGAAACAGGGATACCTGGATGCTTTGAAAGAGGCGGGAATTGAAGTCCGGGAGGAATGGATAATAGAAGGTGACTTCACCATTGAGAGTGGATTTGAATGTATGTCAAACCTGCTGGAAAAAACAAATGACCTGGATGCTGTATTTTGTGTCTGTGATGCAGTGGCTTTCGGTGCCATTAAGGTCCTGAAGGAACATGGATACCACATCCCCGGGGACGTATCCGTAGCTGGATTTACCAATGAACCCATGACTGAATTGATCGAACCAACCTTAACGACGGTTGGACAACCTATTTATGAGATTGGAGAAACAGCTTCAAGATTACTATTTTCCCAGTTGGAGAATCCTAATCTTCCACCTGAGTTCTGCGTGCTGGACACGAAACTTTTCATCAGGGATTCAACCAGGAAACTCATCTGAACAACTATAAGTGGCAGGTTTGATTTTTTTTCCGGGATCGTTCCCGTTTGTTTTTTTGCAAAATGAACAGACTTTTTATTTATCCACGGATTTTAATAAGTATAATTGATTGTCCAAATCGAAACGGTAAAATTGGATTAATATGCCATTAGTCATTGTCGGTATTGGGATCGTGATCATGCTGATCCTGCTAATGTGGTTCAAGCTGGATGCATTTTTTGCCCTGCTGATCACTTCATTTATCGTAGGCATCCTGAGCAGGATGGGCATGCTTGATATCCTGGATTCTGTTTTGAAGGGGATTGGACAGACCATGGGAAATATCATACTGATCCTGACCTTTGGAGCCATGCTCGGAAAACTGATCGAAGAAAGTGGAGCTGCCCATACCATTACCTATAAGCTTACTGACATGTTCGGTATCAAGAACATTCAGTATGCCATATTGATCACAGGGTTTCTTGTTGGGCTTCCCATGATGTACAATGCCAGTTTCCTGGTTATGATCCCCCTGATCTATACCTTTGCTTCCACTACAAAGCTTCCCTTAATGTATTTAGGGATCCCGCTCTCAGCAACCCTGTCAATTGCACATGGGTACCTCCCCCGCATCCGGCACCAACCTATGTCTCATTTGTATACGGAGCCGATGTGAACCACACTTTATTATATGGACTGGTGCCGGTCATACCGGCCTGTCTCCTGGCCGGTATCCTGTTATCCCGTTTTTTCAAAAAATTAAATGTCAAACCACCTGCCGAATTATACAAGGAGAAACATTTTAAAAAGGAAGAGCTGCCCGGACTGGGGCGCAGTGTATTTACAGCCATCGTTCCCGTGCTTTTAATGCTTCTGGGAGCCCTTATAGATATCCTGATCGGCAAAGATGTGGACTACCAGGCCTTTATCCTTGAAAGGTCCGGAAATGGATCATTTGCAATGATTGCAGGAAGGTTCCTGAACGTTATCAAATTCCTCAGTGATCCCAACATGGCCCTGATGATGGCTGTCATCATCGGGATATATACCCTGGGGATCAGGCAGGGGAGGAAAATGTCTGAACTGATGAAGGCGATGGGTAAATCCGTCGGAGCCATTGCCATGATCATCCTGATCATTGCTGCTGGCGGGGCTTTTTCCCAGGTACTGAAGGACAGCGGGGTCAATGAATATATTCAGAATGTAGCTTCGGGGATAGAATTTAATCCCCTGATCCTGGGTTTCTGTGTAGCTGCCATTTTAAGACTGGCGGTTGGATCGGCCACGGTTGCCACCATGACGGCTGCCGGTGTGCTGCTTCCCATTGTTGCGGCCTCAGGTGTTAAGCCTGAATTAATGGTCCTTGCCACAGGATCGGGCAGCCTGTTATTCTCTCATTTCAATGACATTGGATTCTGGATGTTTAAGGAATATTACAATGTCAGTATTAAGCAGACCTTTGCCATCTGGACGGTCATGGAAAGTATTGTGGGGTTTGTGGGACTGGCATGTGCGCTGTTGTTAAACCTTATTATTTAATTTTCAGGTTATGGAAATGGAAAATATTAAAAATGTAGCTATACTAGGGACGGGCACTATGGGTCCCGGAATAGCCCTTCAATTTGCCAGGGCAGGATATAATGTGATTTTATGGGGGAGAAATGAGACATCCAGGGATAAAGGGTCAAAAAATCTACATATCAATATTGACGACCTGTTCCGGGAAGGTATAATTGGTGATAATGAGGTTGGGATGATCCAGCATAATACCAGTGTGACAGCGGACATGGAGGAAGCCTGCAAAGATGCCGGGATGGTGGTCGAGGCTATACCCGAGATACTTGAAATGAAACAGGATCTGTTTGCCAGCATTGAGAGAATTTGTTCAAGGGAAACAATACTTGCATCCACTACCTCTACATTGTTGCCCACACCCCTATCAGAAAAATTGCAATACAAAGACAGATTGGTAGTGGCACATTTCTGGAACCCTGCTTACCTTGCCCCCCTGGTGGAGGTATGTGGAAGTAAAGAAACATCGGCAAAGGTGATTGAGGCTACTATGGGCATATTGAAAAAGATTGGGAACCAGCCTGTCCTGATGCGGAAAGAAATTCTGGGATTCCTGGGCAACCGTATCATGCATGCCATGAACCGGGAAGCCCTGGCGCTGATCAGTGAAGGTGTTTGCGATCCTGAAGATATCGATCTCGTGGTCAACACAAGTTTCGGTCCGAGATTCGCTAACCTGGGACCGATGGAGTATCTGGATGCTGTGGGACTGGACCTGATAAAGAATATTCAGGGTTATCTGTACGGGGACCTGGATGACACCCCGGGTGTACTACCTGTGATTGATAAGCTGGTCATTGAAGGGAACCTTGGCATGAAGACCGGAAAAGGCCTTTTTGACTGGTCAGAAAAGAACGATCGGATCCGGGAAAACCGGGACAGAGATTTTATCCGGAGACTAAAAGAACGGAAGGATCCAGGTGCTCCCGGAACAACTGAATAAAGCCATCACTCACTAGATTATATATGAATGAATACATTTTGCTGGTACTGCACAAGCTGGAAGAATCTTTCGGATATTATGATGTGCAGACCGGACTATGCCTGGCCACTATCAAAACAAAACCGTATCCACATGAGATATGCCTGGACCCGGACAGGAATAAGATCTATATCGCTGAGATGGGGGTCAGGGGCATTGAGTCGGCAGGCCCCGGTGGTTTTACCATTGCCATATTTGATCTGAAGACGCGGCAACAAATAAGTGAAATTGATACGGGCCCTTATGACCGGCCACACGGTGTGGCAACCTTTGGGGACCGCCTGTATGTGACCAGTGAAAGCACAAAGAACCTGCTGATCTATGACCTGGCAACAGGGGAACTGATCAAGGCTGTCTACCTGGACCAGGAATGTGCGCATATGGTCAGTATTGCCCCTGATGGAAAAACTGCCTATACGGCAAATATATGGTCAAACAGTGTTACTGCTATAGATACGGCAGAGTGTAAGGTGCTGTATCATATCCCGGTACCGGAAAGGCCGGAAGGCATGTCATTTTCCCCGGACGGTAAGTTGATGTACTGTGTTTGCCGTGAAGCCCGGGCTGTTGCAGTGGTGGATTGTTTTCAGGGCAGGATGGTGGACCAGATTGATACGGGCCATGGGCCAGTGAGGGTGGTGATCACCCCTGATGGTGGCAGGCTTTGTGTACCCCTGTTCCATTCCGCAGCGGTTGAAATTGCTGATACCGAAACACGAAAAGTTACCCATACTATTCCAGTGGGTCCACATCCAGCAGGGACCTGTATATCACCTGGCGGGAAGCTGGTTTTCATATCCTGTGAGGAAGAGAACTTGGTTTATGTTTTCAACATGGATAACTTAGCAGTTCAAAACAAGATCCCGACAGGCAAGGGGGCAGATGCCATGGTTTGCCTGCACCGTTCCGAACTTAAATAGAATCGAATAAATGAAAGCACTGGTACTTGAAGAATATAATAAACTGGTCTATCAGGACTGGCCAGATCCGGAAGTAGGTGATGATGAAGTTCTTATCCAGGTAAAGGCCGTAGGCATTTGCGGATCGGATGTACATGGAATGGATGGTAGTTCAGGTAGAAGGAAGCCTCCCATCGTCATGGGACATGAAGCCTCCGGGATCATTGTAGGGAAGGGTAAAAATGTGAAGGGATGGGATACGGGGGACAGGGTCACCTTTGATTCCACCATCTACCCCCTGGATGACTGGTATACAAGGAAGGGCCTGTACAATCTGAGTGACAACCGAATGGTGCTGGGCGTATCACCAGGGGAATACCGCAGACATGGTGCCTTTGCAGAGTTTGTAAATGTACCCCAGCATATTCTGTACAGGATCCCTGAGGATGTGAGTTTCACTCAGGCCGCCATGGTGGAACCCATTGGGGTAGCCGCACATGGCGTGGAACTGACCCCGGTTTCATGGAACGATACAGCACTTGTGGTTGGGAGCCGGGATGATAGGCCTTTGTATTATACAGGTATTGAGATCGAAGGGCTGCGGGAAGATCATAGCTGTTGACCTGGAAGATAATAAGCTTGACATGGCTGTGAAACTCGGGGCCAATATTGTATTAAATCCATCGCGACATAATATACAGGAAGAGGTCCTTACGCAAAGTGAAGGAAGGGGAGCTGATATAGCATTTGAGGCCGTAGGAATATCGGATACGGTGAAAACGGCTATTGAAGGCGTCAGAAAAGGAGCCGCCGTCACACTTGTCGGGAATCTTTCACCTTCGGTTGAACTACCCCTTCAATCCGTGGTCACCCGCGAGTTAAGATTGCAGGGGAGTTGCGGCATCGCCGGTGAATTCCCTGCCGTGCTGGATATGATTGCCCGGAAAGAGATCAACACGGAAGCTATTCCTGAGTGCTGAAGCGCCCCTTTCCGATGGAGCAAATTGGTTTAAACGATTATATGACAAAGAACCCGGTTTGATCAAAGTGGTACTGATCCCAGGTGAATAAAAATAACAAATAGGATTATGGCTGGTACAATTGAAAACCGCAGTTGTCGGAATTGGAAAGGTTACTGATCTTCATTCAACATCCCTAGTCAATCTGAAGGAATCCGAATTTACGGCAGTTTGCAGCCGTAGCAAAGACAAAGCCGGAGAATATGCTGCCAGATTCGGGGTGAAAGCATATACGGATGTTGCAGAAATGGTATCTAAAGAAAGAATTGATCTTGTTATCATTTGTACGCCTCATCCCAACCACAGGGTCCCCGCCATTGCAGCCATTGAAGCAGGTGCTCATGTCCTGATAGAAAAACCCTTTGCCTCATCACTGGAGGACTGCGATGCCATGCTTGAGGCATCCAGGAACCATGGTAAGGAGATAGGTGTCATAGGCCAGCGCCGGTGGTATCTGCCTTCCAGACGGGTAAAAGATGCCATTGATTCAGGGAAGATCGGGAAGCCGGTTTTCGGGACCATCAATATGCTCGGTTGGCGGGAAAAGTGGTATTATGACAGCGATCCATGGCGGGGAACCTGGAAGGGGGAGGGTGGCGGTGTCCTGGTCAACCAGGCTCCACACCAGCTCGACCTGTTCCATTGGTACATGGGAGAAATTGATGAGTTATACGGACATTGGTCCAATCTCAACCATCCTTACATAGAGGTGGAAGATACCGCCAATGCTATTTTAAAGTTCAAGAATGGCGCTGTAGGGAATATTATCGTTACCAATTCCCAGAAACCAGGCATCTTTGGGAAAGTACAGGTTCATGGAGAAAACGGTGCTTCAGTGGGTGTACAGACCGAAGGCGGGGCCATGTTTATTGCCGGGATGACAAATATTCTTGAACCACCTGTCAATGATCTTTGGACCGTTCCGGGTGAAGAAGACATGTTGGAGCAATGGGTGAAGGAAGATTCAGATTTCTTCCATTCACTTAAAGACCCACAGGAATATTACATAGAGCGCCAGATCGAGGACTTTTTACAAGCCATAATGGAAGGGAGGAGTCCCTTGATTACCGGAGAGGAAGGGCGGGTGACCGTTGAGATATTTACGGCTATATATCGTTCCACTCGTGATAACAAACCAGTTAAGTGGCCACTTGCACCCGAGAACAGAGATGATTTCGACGGGAGGTTGTAGGCAGTTAATATATTCAAAACATATGAAAACAAATTCTTTCTATGCATTACCGGTGACGATATTGCTGGTCTTGGTTTCAGGCTGTATGGAGGAGAAACCAGCCACTTATCAGAGTAGTGAATATCATATCTGGTATAACGAACCACCTGCTGACTGGAATGAGGCACTTCCGGTTGGTAATGGCCGCCTGGGAGCCATGATATTCGGGGATGTTAACCGGGAAAGGCTGCAACTCAATGAGGAATCTGTCTGGTGCAGGAAGGGGACATATGAGGACAGGCAGGGAGCTGGATCGCTTCCCAGGATCAGGGATTTGCTTTTTGATGGCCATTACAAAGCGGCGGAACAACTGGCCACCCAGACCCTTATGGCTGAAAGGCTTCCAACGGGGACCAGGGCCTACCAGACACTTGGGGACCTGCATATACATTGCCTTGATTCAGGAGAATATACAAATTACAGGAGGGAGCTCCTGCTTGACAGTGCCCTGGTTAGGGTGGGTTATACGAAAGCAGGAATCACTTTTAACCGTGTTGTATTCTCATCCGCTGTAGATGATGTGCTTGTTTTCCAGGAAACAGCTGATGCGGATGGGGCCATCAATTGCAAGGTAACACTCAACAGGCCCGGAGAAGGAGAGGAGATCCTCGTCCGGGGCAACAGCATCATCATGAGACAGCATGTGGAAGATGGACAGGGTGTCAGATATGAGGCCCGCCTCCACGCCATAACTGATGGTGGTACCATCGGAGTCGAGGATGGAGCTTTGATGGTTAAAAATGCCGACAAACTGGAGATCAGGATAGTGGCCGGCACTGATTATACTGGACAGGATCCTGCTGTACTTTGTGATACTTATGAAGCAAAAGGGAAACATAAATCCTTTCAGCGCATACTTGCTGACCACGTAACAGAGTACAAAGGTTATTTTGACAGGGTCGCCCTGGATCTGGGAACCGCAACCACGGATTCCCTCCCGACAAATGAAAGGCTGAAGCTGGCAGGCGAAATAGCTGATCCAGGCATGGCAGAACTGTATTTTAACTTTGGCAGGTACCTTCTGATCAGCAGTTCCCGACCGGGCAATATGCCCGCCAACCTGCAGGGCATCTGGAATGACCGGCTTGATCCACCATGGAACGCGGATTACCATATCAATATCAATATCCAGATGAATTACTGGCCGGCAGAGGTCACCAACCTTTCCGAGTGCCATTTGCCTTTTCTATATTTCATCGGAGATTTAAGGGAATCCGGCAGGAAGACCGCCATGGATCTATATAACAGCAGGGGATTCACTGCTCATCACACCACTGATGCCTGGCATTTTACAACGGCCTTCGGACGGCTTATCTATGGCCTATGGCCCATGGGTGCGGCCTGGGCATCCACCCATATCTGGGAACATTATTTATTTACCGGCGACAGGGAATTCCTGGAGGATTATGGCTATGAAGTTTTGCGGGAAGCCGCCCTCTTCCTGTCTGATTACCTGGTGGAGCATCCCAAAACGGGAAAGCTGGTTACCGGTCCTTCCAATTCACCTGAGAACCGGTTTTCCACACCTGCCGGAGATACGGCTTCCATCAGTATGGGGCCGGCCATGGACCTGCAGATCGTGTGGCATGTCTTTACCGGGTTTATTACCGCCAGCGAATTGCTGGACCGGGACGAGGAGTTCAGGGAAACATTGCGGAACCAGCTGGAGCAGCTTGCACCGGTGCGGATTGGAACGGACGGGCGGATCATGGAATGGTCAGAAGAAAACCTGATTGAGGTTGATCCCGGGCATCGCCATATGTCGCATCTCTATGGCCTCCACCCGTCAAACCAGTATAACTGGACCGATACACCTGAATATATGGAGGCTGCCTCTAAAGTACTGGATTACCGTCTTCAGCATGGCGGGGGCCATACAGGATGGAGCCGGGCCTGGATGATAAATTTCTATGCTCGCATGAAAGACGGAGAGGAGGCTCATAAACACTTCCAGCTGCTGCTGGATAAATCCACCCTGCCCAATCTTTTCGACAACCATCCTCCCTTTCAGATAGATGGAAATTTTGGCGGGACTGCCGGTATCGCTGAGATGCTGATCCAGTCACATGCAGGTTATGTGGAGCTGCTTCCTGCCTTACCCGATGCCTGGGGGAACGGAGCGGTAAAAGGATTGATGGCCAGGGGTGGATTCCAGATGGACATGGAGTGGGAGAGCGGGCAACTTTCCTCTGCCCGGGTGCTGTCAAAACTCGGAAATCCTTTGAGGATCAGGTATGGAGATGTAAGTTCCAGCTTTGAAACCGAAGCGGGACAGGTTTTGGTACTGGATCCACAGCTCAGGAAGGATTAAGCCTTTCTCAGATAGATCTGACCTCACAATATGTAAAACATACACATTAACAAAGTGCCATCCAATGGAAATTCCATAATATATGCTATAATTGTGGAGTTGATCATTTTTTCATGGCCGGCCAAATAGATTCAAGTGTAAACCAACGATTTTCTTCACGCCTGGGATTGATCCTTAGTGCCATGGGAATTGCAGTGGGGACCGGTAATATCTGGCGGTTTCCGCGGATCGCAGCACAGTCAGGAGGGGAGCACGGAGCCGGTTCCTTCCTCATTGCCTGGCTCATCTTCCTCTTCCTGTGGAGCATTCCCCTGATAATTGCTGAATATACCCTGGGGAAAAAATACAGATCCGGTGTAGTCGGGATATTTATTAAAAGCCTGGGAAAGAAATTTGCCTGGATGGGAACCTTTGTGGCATTCGTCTCCACTGCCATCACATTCTTTTATACCGTTGTCGTGGGCTGGTGTATTTTTTATTTTGTCCAGACCCTGATCCATCCCCTTCCCCAAACAGCTGAATCAGCAATGGATATCTGGAATAATTACCAGGAAAGTGCCTGGCCATTCCTGACCCATATTCTGGCCATCGGGCTCGGTGCCCTGGCGATCTGGAAAGGCATACGGTCCATCGAAAAGGTGAATAAGATACTCATCCCCGCCCTCCTGTTTATCGTTCTTATTTCCGTAATCCGGGCCCTGACCCTCCCCGGAGCCATGGATGGGGTTGCCTACCTTTTCCGGCCGGAGTGGAGCCAGCTGAGGGATCCCAAGATATGGATCGCTGCCCTGACACAGAATGCTTTTGATACCGGGGCCGGATGGGGACTTTTCCTTACCTATGCAGCTTATATGAAGGCTGAACATGGTACGGTGAAGAATGCCTTTCTGACCGGGATAGGCAATAATACCGTATCCCTTTTGTCGGGGATCATGATCTTCGGGACCGTTTTTGCTGTCCTTCATACAGAGATGGGCATGATGGATCCCCAGGTCCTGGAAATCATGAAGACCAGCGGTCCGGCTTCAACCGGACTCACCTTTATCTGGATGCCCCAGTTATTTGCCAGGATGATGTTCGGGTCTCCGCTGGCAGTGTTGTTTTTCCTGGGACTCACATTCGCAGGGTTTTCATCCCTTATTGCCCAGCTGGAATTGCCAACAAGGGTACTTGTAGATACAGGCATCAAAAGGTCTAATGCTATCTGGATCATGGTTGCTGTAGTTTACCTCCTGGGATACCATCTGCCCGGAACCTGAATATCCTTAGTAACCAGGATTTCGTATGGAGTGTCGCTTTGATGTTATCCGGTGCCTTTATCGCTTTTGCCATTATAAAAGAAGGTGTCAGGAAACTGATGAAGGGTATCAATGTCACAGAGAATGACTGGTCGGTCGGCACTTACTGGAGCATTACCATACGGTTGTTCATACCCTTTGCAGCCTTCCTGCTCCTGTTCTGGTGGCTGTTCCTGTCTGCCACGGTCTTTGCCCCGGGAGAATGGTATAATCCAATGAACCCCTTCAGCGTGATGACCTGTCTTGTACAATGGTTCCTGGTAACCGCGATTTTTGTTGGATTCAACCGCAGGATTGCCAGGAAGACAATAGGCTGATCTTTCCTGGTGCTTGCTTGCCCTACCTGGGTCCGGGTGGCAGATGTTCCAGCCAGAACTTTGCCATGACCTGCCTCAGATGGTAGGTGGTATTTTCCCGCTCCCTTATCCCGTGTGACCGCATGGGATAGGACATCATTTCAAACATTTTATTATGCTTTACCAGTTCATCCACCAGCATTTCAAAACCCTGGTAATGGACATTGTCATCGGCCGTTCCATGCATGATCAGCAGGTCACCTTCAAGTTTATGGGCATGGTACAAGGGTGAGCCTTCCCGGAATCCGTAGACATTTTCAGATGGCAATCCCATATACCTTTCCTGGTATATCGTATTATATAACGCTGGTCACTGACAAAGGCCACAGCAATCCCCGTCTTGTAAATTTCCGGGTAGTGGAACATACAGTTCAGGGTCATCTGACCGCCTCCGCTCCAGCCCCATATACCCACTCTTTCCGGATCCATGAATGGATATTTTCTCAGGACCTCTTTCATTCCGGCCGCATGGTCATGGGTGGCAACAATTCCGATCTTTCCATAGATGACCTTTCTCCATTCCCTGCCACGGGGAGACCTGGTCCCACGCGGATCCAGGCTCATCACAATATATCCCTGCTGTGCCAGGTACTGGTGCCAGAGATCTCCTCTGCCCCAGTTATTCTGAACGGTTGCTCCGGCGGGTTCCCCATAAATATAGATGATGACCGGATACTTCCTTTCAGGGTCAAATCCAGGGGTTTGATCATCCAGCCATCCAGTTCCGCTACCCCGATATCAACCCTGAAAAATTCCTTTGGATTGAGATCCAGGGCTTCATACCAGCTTCTGGCCCCTGCATTGTCCTCCAGCAATCGGATGCTGTTTATGGGCCGGAAGGGATACCAGACTGGTACTGGTTGGGGGTGCTGACATTCTGAAACGTATGGATGGCCCAGCTGGCATCGGCCGACATCTGGTAGGCATGCTGGCCGGGCATGGATCATCGGGACTGACCCTCTCTGCCTGGCCCTTTCCGTTGAGCTTGCTGCGGTAAAGATATCTTTCAGTGGGATTGTCAGGTGATGCGATATAATAGACATACCCACCCTTTGGATCAATGCAGGTGATCTCAGACAACATCAAAATCACCTTTGGTGATCAGTTCCTCTTCATTTCCATCCCTGGATAATCTGATACAGGTGCCTCCAGCCGTCTTTTTCACTGGTCCATGTAAAGTACTTGTTCATTCTCCAGCCACATGATGTTATCGTGCACATCCAGGAATGCCTCGTCCTTGTCGACATGGATATTTTTGATTTCCATGGTATTGACATCGGCTGTCCAGACGGTGTTAGTATTCTGCAGACGGTTTAGCTGCTGTATCATCACCTCATTGGATTCGGGGATGAAATCCATTCTTGGCAGGTAATTATTACGCATATCCCCGGGAATATCAAACCAGCGGGTATCACCACCATCGGAAGGAACCACGCCTACTTTTACAGCCGGATTGGTAGTGCCTGCTTTTGGATAGGGCAGGGGAATGGGCTTCTGAATAAACAGAATCAATATTGTTGATCATGTAGAATGTCCCTGTTCCTTCCGTATTGGAATGCCAGAAAGCAATGGTCTCTCCATCCGGGCTCCACCTGAATCCATCCCGGCAACTGAACTCTTCTTCATAGACCCAGTCAAATGTTCCGTTGATGAATATCATCACCTCCATCGAATGTCAGCTGAGTGATCTGTCCGGAGGCCAGATCCTCCACATAAATATTGTTATTGTATACATATCCAACCCTTGTGGCATCGGGAGAGAATTTGGCAAACATCAATCTCGCGGGATCCATATTGCGTGCCCAGTTGCTGCAGTCTTCCTGAAGGCAGGTCCAGGACCCAGTAATCTCCCCGGGTATGGTAACGCCAGACCCGCCTGGTATTGGTGAAGATCAAAAGTTTGTTGTTGTCTGCAGACCAGGTATATTCACTTATGGAAAGCGGACATGCTTTTGCCTGGAGGGATCAGCATGCCGGCTGAGACCAGCACTTCCCTGCTACCGGTTTTAGCGTCGTACCTGACAATGTCCTTTCCACCGACACTTTCATTATCTTCCAGGGTGGAATAGCCATTATTGTCCTTCATCCAGCTAAGGGAGTTGATGCCTTTTTGGTTGAAAATCCTGTTTTTATAAATATCTTCGAGGGTCAATTCGGATGGATAGTTATCCTGTCCGGAAATAATTGGGCAGAATGCTATGCCAAAAACGAAAAAAAGAGTAAGAAAAAATCCATTTTTCATGCCGGTGATATTTCAGTTTGATCAGGTATGAAGATAATATTAAAAATGTAATCATTATGTTCAAAAAGGAAATCTACATTAAGAGACGAAAGGTGCTCACAGAGAGCGTTACATCCGGACTAATACTCCTGCTGGGGAACGAAGAAAGTCCGATGAACTACTTCGACAATACCTACCATTTCCGCCAGGACAGTACTTTTCTCTATTATTTTGGACTGGACCAGCCTTCACTGGCAGGGGTGATAGATGCTGATAGCGGGGAGGTTACTGTTTTCGGTGATGATATTACTGTTGAAATGATCGTTTGGATGGGGACATTGCCGAAACTTTCCACTCTCTGTGAGAAAGTTGGTGTCAGTACTCAGAAACCTATTACAGGACTTCAGGATACCATGAAGGATGCGCTGTCACAAGGAAGGAAGATCCATTTTCTGCCTCCCTACCGGATGGACAACCGGTTGAAATTAAAAAACCTGTTGAATGTGGATTTTGAGATAGCTGAAGAAAAGGCATCCCTGGATCTTGTAAGGGCAGTTATTTCCCAGCGGGAGATCAAATCTGAGGAAGAAATTGCAGAGATAGATAAAGCAGTGGAGATCAGTGCGGATATGCACCTGGCTGCCATGCAAATGGCCCGGCCAGGGATGAGGGAATCAGAAGTTGCTGCCCGGGTTGCCGAGGTGGCCCTGTCCCATAACTGCCAGACCGCTTTTCCCATCATTGCCACCATCAACGGGCAAACCCTGCACAATCATTATCATGGCAATATCATCAAAAGCGGTGACCTTTTTCTGCTGGATGCGGGGGCTGAAACTGAAAAACATTATGCTGGTGACCTGTCCAGTACATTTCCCGTTGATCCGTTATTTACACCCCGTCAGAAGGAAGTCTACCAGATTGCCCTGGATGCACATCAGGCAACTGTTTCTATGCTTAAGCCTGGCACTCCCTTCAGAGAAGTTCATTTTACCGCGTGTAAAATGATCTTCGAGGGACTAAAATCCCTGGGATTAACAAAAGGTGATACTGAGGAGGCGGTGAGGGAAGGTGCACATGCATTGTTTTTCCCTTGCGGAACCGGACATATGATGGGATTTGATGCGCATGATATGGAAGACCTGGGGGAGCAGTGGGTCGGCTATGACGGCGAGCCCAAGAGTACCATGTTCGGGTTGAAATCCCTGAGGCTGGCCAAACCTCTTCGCCCGGGATTTGTTGTTACCATTGAACCCGGCATTTATTTTATTCCCGAGTTGATCGACCTGTGGAAAGCAGAAAACAAACATACTTCATTCCTTAATTACGAGAAGATTGAGAAATATCGTGATTTCGGCGGATTGAGAAATGAGGAAGATTTTGTCATCACTGATGATGGTGCCCGCCTGCTTGGTAAGAAATTACCGGTCACCATTGAAGCAGTGGAAAATATCCGGCAGCAATAGAGCCGGATCATAAGCCTATGATCCTTTTGTATAACATATGTTGACTTTTTGATCATTCCCGGGATTGCCTTAACTTATTGGTTTAAAACCCTTAATCCAGTATAGCGATGGTAAAATATTCAGTTTTTCTATTATTTGTATTCCTGATGGGGAATTTCGATGGCTGTGAAGATAAAAGCGAAGAATGTGAGAAAACAAAGGCTCCAGAGATTAATTTTAAGTTTCTGATAGGAGGTAAAATAACTATTTCGGAGTATGGGACAGATAAGGATATTACAGATGAATATGCAGGTAAAAAACTGTTAATGATGATGAATAAAGCCTATTGCAATGGAGATTTAAACGGGCCATTCGAGGTTCCATACCTGATATCAACAGATGGGATTATTGTTAAGCAAAGCCTTGGTACATGGAGTTTTCGGATGGACAATACGGAAGATTACATGAATGTTAACTTTTTTTATGAGGACATGATGTAGGCACCCATAATTTCCCTTACAATATGTTAAAAAATGATAATGGCGGATCTGCTTATTTTGAGCTCGACATATATACCCAATGGGATGCTGGAGAGAAGAAGTTTAAAAACACGGCAATCTCGGAGAAGTAAATATTCCATATGGTATGTTTCTTAAGGAGCTTCTTTCCCCGTATCCTTATTCTGTTTTCCTGCTTTCGGGAAATTTCCCCTGTCTTTTTACTGATGCTTTCATCCACTGCAGTGATGCGGTCGAAGATCTTGGCATCTGCAGACCTGATATGCAGATCTCGTTGCGGGAAGGGGATTTTAATCCCTGCCTCAGTGATCATTTGATTAATACGGATGGCTACCGCGCTCTGTATGGTCAGCCGGGTATCTGCGTCAGCAATCCAGAATAAGAGCCTGAAATCCATGGAGCTCTTCCCCAAAACCTAGAAATATGGCCCAGGGTTTTGGATTCTCTAATACGCGTTCATTAGATCCTGCAGCCTCGAGGAGCAGGTCAATCACCTTCTGGGGTTCTGTTCCATAAGCAACACCTATCCGGATTTCTCCCCGGCGGCGCTGGTCGGAAAGCGTCCAGTTGATCAGTTCATTGGATATCAGGTTTCCGTTGGGTACGATCACCTCGGAACCATCGTAGGTTTTAATGACAGACGCACGGATGCCAATTTCTTTGACAATTCCCATCAATGCACCGACTTCTATTATATCCCCTTCATTGATAGGCCTTTCAAAAGCCAGGATGATCCCGGATATCAGGTTGTTGAAGATATTCTGCAAACCGAATCCAATGCCCACTCCAAAAGCTCCCAGCAATATGGCCAGCTTTTCCATCTGTACCCCCGCAGCTGCAACGGCGATTAAAAAACCAATCGTGATAATGATGATCCTTAGCATGAGGGAAATGGCACCCGGCACTCCTTTTTTTAGTTTCATACGAGTGAATACATCATCCGCAAGAAAGAACCTGATAATGCGTGAGATGCTAATTGATAGCCAGATGATGAAAAAGAAAAGGATAATGTTCAGCAGGGTGATCTGTGTAGAGCCGATCTTGAAAGGTGAAGCAAACACCCTGTTGAACCAGCCAAAAACCTCGTCATTGATCTTGAATTCGATTAAAACCAACAAAACCCAGATGGTCCATCCGGCCAGGGCCACCAGGCCCGTAAGCCGTTTTTCTACTGTGGGACCGAAATCTTTGATAACGGTAAGGCTACTGATCCCTTTGCTGTAAATGATCATGATCAGGATGCCATCAACAACCTGGATAATTGAATATAGCCAGCACTGCAGTGATAATACTGTACAGGGTTGAAATCCCAAAATATTCAGCTATATATACTCCGCCGAAGATATTCGCTGCAATGGCAATTCCAAACATCACTCCAACAACATACAGCAGGTTGTATAACAATCGCCTGAATATGTTTTCCACAGCCAATTCCCATATTGACCTGTCACGTATCATAAAGATGATGGAGACAAATGAACCTGTGCAGACAAGCAATATTAAGAGGCGGTTAAACAGGTCTTCTCTGTATGTCAGGTCATGTATAACAATGAGGAGAACAAAAACCATTAAAAGATATATGTATTTCCTGATAACCTGAGGGATATTATGCGTAATTAATACGGTCATCGGGACAAGGATCAGGACCGCGTTCATACTCCTGATGACCTGGGGGATACTATCATATAAATAAAGCGTAATGGTGAAGGTGATCATCAGGGTAGCTGCCAAAGGTTTTGACATCAGGATCCTGGTACGGGAGACATACTTTTCGTCTTTTTTTGCGACATTCTTTTGCAATCTGCGAAACAGGGTGACCAGGACAACCAGTATCAATATAAAGAGTGCAAGATGTATCTGCAATTTCCTGATATTATCACGATAAAACCCTTTTATTACAGGCATATTGGCACCGAAGTAACCAGGTTCAACCAGGCTGGTATCCTTTACATATAAAGAGTCCTTCCAGATCACCGGTTTGTCAAACCTGAATCGCTGTAGGGTTGATTCATCCAACAGAACATTCAGGGTGCGGATTATCTCGTTATTGCTGATTAGTTTTTCAGAGACAATTACCAGGTCCTCCTGCAGAAAAGCAGAATTCTCATTCAACTCCTCAATGAACTGTTCAATGGAATGGATGGTGGACCCGATTTGATCAAGAAGGGTTTGCGAGGCGTTTTCATTTTTGGCTTGCTCAAGGGTGAGGTTCCATTGCCGCAGCGGGACCTGTTGGGATGCTTTCTCATTTTCAAATCCTTCAACCCTGCTGGTCATTTCCGTCTGGGTCTGTTTCAGTCTGTCGGAGACAAAACTCCATTCATTTTTAAGGGCTTCAAGTTCCCGGGAATTGATCTCATTAAAACTTTTTTGTCTGGGATCTTCCATGATCACTTCATAACGGGCCAGGATGGAATCCACCTGCTGGTTAAACCTGGTTCTCTCATCTTCAGTAAGCAGGATTTTTCTCTTTTCCGCCAGGGTTGAACTTACGGAGGTTACCTGGACGGATATCTCTGCCATGGATATGGCCTGTACCTGTGCCAGTATACTATCCAGGGGCTGATTCTCCTGGCTTTTAAGTCCCGCAGCAAAGAATATCTGAAATACCAGTACAAGGCCGGTCAGCAATATGAGATTGGGTTTTTCTTCAGGCAACAAGTAGTTCATAGGGTTTCATTTTCTGTCGATATTAAAATAGGAAATTGAGGCGACAATATGAAATCTTACTGCAGATCCTTTGATCAGTATGCCTGAAGAAATTCTAACGAATGTGGATTATTGCAGTTCGGGATCCAGGTACAGGTTCCTTTTAAACTCATTAATGGGTGCATCCAACCATTCTATCTGTCTGGACCTGGTTTCACTTTTCAGGAATCTAGAGACAGGCTGGCCTGTAATGATGCTCAATGCCTGGGCAGTAAAAGGATCCTGGCTGTCGCCGAAGGGCCGCAACGGAAAATAATGTGGATCCGCTTCATAATCCGGGGCAAGGCCATAGTTGAATTCAGACAAGCCGTCAGCATTGGCATATTTCATGACGATCGGGATCATAGCCCAGTTATGTTTGGGTGGATCGGCCAGGTCCGGAATAATCCAGGCACCGGTATATTTCCCAAATGTTGTATCACCAATACTTATAACTTCCATGTAGGGAAACAGTCCGGTTATCGTAAATTCACTTGCAGATGCAGTATTGTCAGTGGTAAAAACAAAAATCCTGTCCAGGTCAAGATTATAGGGATTTGACGGGAACCTGAACACCAGGTTGTCAGAATTCACCCCTTCTTTCTGGGTAAAATAATTTGTATATCCGGCATTCCACTGGAAGCGGACCATGATGTCCTTGTTTTCTACCTGGGCTGCGGGACAAATACCACTGGCCAGCCAGCCCGCTGATTCAAGGTCTCCTCCGGGGTTATAGCGCAGATCCAGGATCATATCCGTGATCCCTGCTGATTCAAATTCCTGGAATACGGTATTGAGGGTATGCAGATACTCATCCGTTTGTCCGGAGGTAAATGACACATAAGCCAGGTAGCCCACCTTGTGGCCATCCGCCTCCAGGATGTCCCAGAATACTGCCGGATCCTCCGCGATCACCCTGGCCTCAAGTGAAATTATGGTGTTCGTCGGATTTATGCCTCCCGGGGTAGATTCACCCAGTGTGAGGGTAAAAGAATTAGTCTGGTAGAGGTCCAGGTAATTTAAGACTGTCAGGGGCAGGCCATCCATCTCCAGAAGGATATCTCCCCGTTTGAGGCCAGCGCTGTCAGCCGGAGAATCCTGGTAGACATATTCCACGATCGCAAAAAGGGTATCCGTACCACCAATCCTGCCAAACGCAAGGGAATATCCGATTGATTCCTGAACACCGTAATATTGCCCCATCAGGCCATCATAATCATTATGGATCCATGAGAACCTGTCAATATCGTATAAGAAACTGTCAAAAAACTTTTCAGAATTCGGTGCCGTCTCCGGGTCAAGTCCCTCAGGAATATATTCTTCCCATAAATAAACCTCATGCATCACATCAAATATCCAGTTGTTGATGTATTTAGTCTGGGCACTGATGGCCGGCGTATTCCCGATGTTGGGATCCGGGTCAGTTTTTTTCTCACATGAGATCAGCAGGAAGAAAAAACCTGCAAAAAGCAGGGTATAGTATCGATTTGAAGCGCGCATCATTATATATCTTAGCAATCACTATAATAACTTGCCAATAGCGGGTTTCATTATGCGCAAGGGGGTAAAAATTTCACAAAGCAGGAATATCTCAGTCTAAAAACCTGTAAATGAAATAATTGACCAATCAGGCTTAGTCCGATTCTTCCTCTTCCTCCGAGATTAGGTATTTTTCCTCGTCCAGGTTTTCCAGGCTCACACCGTCGGGGATCCTATCAAGCGTGTCAACAGGCTCTTCCTCGTCCGTGTCAATGTGCAAAGATGCGGGCATTTTGATCAGGTAACTGATCTCCTCCGTTTCATAAGGTAATGCAGAAATAATATGCTTGTCCTTATCAGCAAAAGTAATAAGGTCATCACTGTATCCGGAGGGATACTTTTCCCTGATTGCTTCACGGATCTCTTCCGGCAGGTTCCTGAAATCTTTTATGACCCTTTTTCTCATTAGAATCATTTATCAGATCAATAGTTCAATAATAAGAAATATTTCAAAAGAGTCAATAGTTTATTGGTATTAAACGAAGTTATTTTTTCAACAAAGATTAAATTAACCCACAATTAGGGGTAAAATGGATTTCAGGCAGTAAATATTTATCTGTCCAGACTTTGCATTTTTTCCTAAATTTACGATAGAAAAGCACATGGATCAAATACTGTATATAGGGATCACCCAATCGTTTTTCGCGGGACTTATGATCGCGACAAAGCGAAATCCTGAGATAGCGGACCGTATCATGGCTGCCTGGTTATTCCTGATCGCTATAGAGATGGGTTTCGCCATTGTTAACAAGAGCATCATTCCCCTGTACGAGTATGTATTTATCCCTTTTACCTATGGTCCTTTGCTTTATCTTTATATCAAGTTCCAGACTGTTGAAAACATCCATTTCAAATGGAGCTATATCCTGCATTTCCTTCCCTTCCTGGCCGTTTTTATTTCGGCTATTATTTTTCGGGGCAGACCTGTAATGAGGCTGGAGAATTTCTGGGATACAGATCCATTCCTGTCTTTCAGGCTTATCTACGGATTGTCTTTCTTTATTTCAATAACCACCTACAGTACCATTGCATTCGTTCTGATCAACCGTCACCAGAGGAATATCCGGAACCTGGTCAGCTATACCTCTGAACGGATCACCCTGGGCTGGTTGCTGGTAGTTTCCATCAGTTTTTACCTGACCTACGTGGCAGTATTCATCTTCGGTGTCTATGTGATCTTTGCCAGGGATCAAACCTATGATCCAACTTTGCCATCCTATTTCGGGCTAACATTTTTTGCCTTTGCCTTTAGTTTTTACGGCTATAAGCAACCCGGCATATTCAGTGAGATCCGAACCGAAAGCAAAGTGCACAGAATGGAAAACCTTCCGGAGGAAGATGTGGATACAAAGTATGAAAAATCTGGATTAAAGAACGAGGATGCCAGGAAGTACCTTGATCAATTACTGAAATACATGGGGGAGAAAAAACCCTACCTCGATGTGGATCTATCCATTCATGATATTTCGGCTGAACTGGAGATACCCAGGCATTATCTCACTCAGGTGATCAACGGCTTGCTGGGCAAGAATTTTTACACCTTTATTAATGAATACAGGATCGAAGAGGTTAAAAAACTCCTTGCGGATAAGGACTCTTCAAAGTATACGCTGACGGCCATTGCCTTTGAAGCCGGGTTCAATTCAAAATCTTCCTTCAACAGTGTTTTCAAAAAAGCCACAGGTATGACACCCTCGCAGTTCAAGGATGTTCACCTCAATGGTCTCAGCCTTCCAGACCAGGGGAATATAAAGACTGAAAGCAAAAAATCAACCTGACCTGCGTCTGACTGCATGAGCAATTGTTCATCTGACCTTCAGTCTCTTAGTTGTGTGAGCCGCTAAGGATGGACATGCCCGCTTACCTTCCTGCGCGGTCTGGACAATTACGGGGACCTTATTTCGTATTATTGTAGAAGCCCTCGCTAAACCAGCTAACCTTTTTTGTCGGATTCACCCCTGTTTCATTGTGATGATGAAAATTATTTCGTGGATAATATTTGTTATGCACTGTCCTTCCGGCAGGTGTTTATGCACAGAGCCTGTTTGAAGATGCAGAGGCTGATGAGAAATCATCACCATTCCAGCTGAATGGTTATGGCAGGGGAGTACTCTATATGGGAGCCTATGAATCACCTGTCCTTCCTGAGATCAGGAGTGGATACGGTGAAGTGGGGTTGAAGATCAATGCCTTTTCAGGGATGAGAGGAAAACTTTTTTCAGAGATCCGGTTCAGAAGTGGTTATGAGTACAATGAGCAGATCAACCAGTTTCAGCTTCGGGAAGCGTATGCCGATCTTTACCTTGGTGATTTTGACCTGCGGGCCGGGCAGCAGATCATTGCCTGGGGGCGGGCAGATGGCATCAATCCTACCAATAACCTGACACCCCAGGATTATTTTGTACGATCACCAGAACCCGATGATATGCGCATGGGAAATTTCCTGGTGAGGGGCCGTTACACTATCAAATCACACATCAGGCTGGAAGGGATATGGGTACCTGTTTACAGACATTCCGTGTACAGGTTTGACCTGTTCGAAATGCCGGACATGATAAATTTTACGGACCCATACAATCCGGATGCAGCCATAAAGAATGGTTCTTTTGCAGGGAAGGTTGAATTCTTATTCGACCGTTTTGACGGTTCCATTTCCTGGTTTAGTGGTTATGATCCTATGCCGGGGATAGAAGCCGGGCCCCTGCCGGAGACACCCGGAGAAAATCCGACCATTGATCTGTATGCCAGGCCATTCCGGCAGCAGACTGCGGGACTGGATTTTTCCTTTGGTTTAGGATCTCTGGGTGTCCGGGGGGAAGCAGCCTACCGTAAACCGGACCATGATTATACAGGGGAGATCTATGTGCCAAACAGGGACCTGACGATATGTGCTGGGTATTGACCGGTCTTTAGGAAGTTTTAGCATGATGGTCATGTATTCAGGCCAGTATGTATTTGATTTTGAGGAAATGCAGGCACCTGGAGGCTTTCCTGAAGTCGAACCTGAAAACCTCCGGCAACCTGCTGTATGGGCGAATGCTGGGTCCACTAATGGACCAGCAACTGGCAGGGTTCAACCGGGTAATTTTTGACCAGACGAAAGAAATCACACATTCCCTGGCTGTCAGGCCAGCTTTATCATTGTTTCACAATGTACTGGACATGGAAGTATTTGGCCAGTATAATTTCAGTACGAAGGAGTGGACCCTCCTGCCCAGGCTATCATGGGGCATTTCGGATAACCTGAAAATGAGTATTGGAGGACAGTATTTTGATGGCCCTGCGAATACACGGTATGAGCTGATAGCCCCGGTATTCAACGGGGGATTTTTGGAATTGAGATATACATTTTAACGATCACATGAGAACTGGAACCTTAATTATTAAACACAGATGGCTGATCATCATTTTATCCCTGATTGTTTCGGGATTCTTTGGATTTCAGATATTCAGGGCTGAGATCAACCCGGACCTGGAAAGTTATATTTATGAGGGTATGCCCTCCAGGATAAATACAAACCTTATTGAAGAAATTTTTGGCGGCGATGAAATGGTCATGATCCTGTTTGAGTCGGATGATATCCTCAATAAGGAAACCCTCACAAGGGTAAAGAAGGTAAATAAGCAATTGAAGGACCTTGAAGGCATTGATGAGACCATGTCCCTTTTTGATGCCAAAAACATCAAGGGAGTCGATGGGGCCATGGTCATTGACCCAGCCATCCGGAGGCTTCCGAAAACAGCAGATGGATGGGCGAAACTCAGAGAGGAACTGAAAGAAAATGAACTTGTCCACAAGGTACTGGTCTCAGAAGATTTCACCATGACCTCTATCATTGCCACATTGGAGAAGCAAGCCCAGGATGAAGAGATTGTAGCAGCCATAGAACAGATCCTTGACAGTTCATCCGGGTGATGAGCAAACTTATATTGGCGGACTTCCCTACATTAAAGCCATTGTGGCCAAGGAAATGGCCAGCGAGTTTAAGCTGCTGATGATCATTGGGCTGGGGATCATGCTGGTGATGCTGTTCTTATTTTTCAGGGAGATCCGGGGTGTTTTCCTTCCTTTTATTGTGGTTGTTCTATCCATCTTGTTTGGCATGGGATTGATGCCACTGATTGGCTGGCAGATGTCCATTATTACCCTCTTGCTTCCCATCATGCTGATCGCCATTGCCAATGATTATGGTATCCATATGATGGCCAAATACCAGGAATACAATACTCCCGGGAATAATTCCAGCGTTGGCAACATAGCAAAGGGGATTTATACCAGCCTTAAAAGTCCCATTCTCCTGACCGGTGTAACAACCATTGCCGGGATCCTCTGTCTTGCTATCGCATAAAATGATACCTGCCAGGCAGTTAGGGGTAGTGGCAGCAGCCGGGATTGCATTTGCACTGCTGCTGAGCCTGCTGTTTATCCCGGCAGCATTGTCCGTAATCGGCAAATCAAAACCTGTCCTTTCCGAAAATCCGGACAAACAGCGATTCATTGACAGGATGCTGGGAAAAACAGGAAAGATGGTTATCCGCACGGCCCAAGGCGTGATTTTAATGGTTGCTGCTCTGGTAATGCTTCTATCAGGTGGAGGGGCATTCCTGCTGAAGGTGGATACCAACCTGGAGAATTTTTTTCCGGAAGAACATCCGGTAAGGGTCTCCGCCCGGGTGATCAATGAAACTTTTGGCGGATCACAGAATATTTCCATCCTGGTGGAAGGGGATATCCTGGATCCGGAAGTGATGGCAAAAATTGACCAATATGAGACAACATTGAAACAAGCACCCGGCTGTAGGCAATGTAATGTCCATTGCAGGGATCATCAGGGAGATCAGCAAGGCACTTGAATGATGAAGGGGATCCCTATTACAATGTTGTACCGGATGACAGGAATGCCCTGGCCCAGTACATGGAATTGTATATGATGAGCGGCGACCCGGATGACCTGGAAAGGATGGTGGATTTTGATTTCCGGAAGGCCCAGGTCATGGTCAGGATCAATGACGGAAGCAATATGGCATTGAAATCTGTCCTGGCAGAGATCAGGCAGCTTAGCGATCCGGAGATACATCAGACAAGGATTGGCGGGTATGGGCTCATTTCGGCTGACCTGGCCGAACTGGTTGTACGGGGACAGGTAAGCTCATTGATCATTGCCATGCTGGTGGTCATAATCCTGCTATCCATTTTGTTCCGGTCTTTTTCGGCGGGATTGATTGCCGCCCTGCCGCTGGCATTCTCAATGGTTATCCTGTTCGGGTGGATGGGATTCCTGGGCATTAAACTGGATATTGCTACGGCACTTCTCTCCTCCATTATGATCGGGGTAGGGGTGGATTATACCATACATTTCCTGTGGCGGTATAAATCAGAAAGGGAAAAGGGACTGATACCCCAGGATGCAGTAATGAAAACCCTGACCACCACAGGGCGTGGGATCAGTTTCAATGCCCTGTCCGTCATCCTGGGCTTCTGTGCCCTGCCATTTTCCGTATTTCTGCCCATCCGGGTATTCGGTTTCCTGGTGATGGTATCCATCTTCTCCTGTCTGGTGGGAGCGCTGATCATAATACCAGCCCTCGTTTTAATTTTAAGGCCTTCTTTTCTTGAACCCGGCACTAAGTCCATCAGGATACAGTTGAGAGAACGGCTGGGCTGGCTCAAAGGGAGGAAAACGGTGCCTGCCAATTAATATGAATAACAATGTAAAAATTTCAAATCATGAGATATTGCAGAAGAATATGTATCGTATCGGTTTTAAGTGTAATGGGATTGGTATTTCTCAATCTTGCCCCGCCCGACGGCCGTGAGATCATGAAAAAATCAAGGGACACATCCAAACTGGATGGAATGGAAGCCATTTCCACCCTGCGGATCTATGATGCCAAAGGGAGGGAAAGGGTCAGGCAGACATCTATGGCTTCTAAACTCTTTGAAAGCGGGACTACTGAAAAAAGGATCATCCGGTTTCTCTCCCCTGCAGAAGTAAAAGGGACGGGGATGCTTATTTATGATTATGATGAAAGAAATGATGATATGTGGATCTATATGCCAGCCTTGAGAAAAACACGGCGGATCATCAGCAATGAAAAAAGCAAGAGTTTCATGGGTTCGGAATTCAGCAATGCAGATATGTCTGCCCCCAGCCTGGAAGATTTCGATTACACAGTTACCGGATCAGGGATTGTTGAAGGAACAGATTGCTGGATCGTGGAGGTAATTCCTGTAAGTGAGGACATCATGGATGAAGTGGGATATGACCGCCAGCTGGCCTGGGTCGGTAAGCAGGATTTTGTATTCAGGAAGGCTGAATACTTCGATGAGGATGATGAATTATTCAAACAAATGATCTCCTCAGATGTCAGACAATTGGATCCAGCCGGCAAGAAGTATATAGCGACCCGGATGGAAATGAACAATATACAGAATGGCCGGAAATCAATAATGACCCTGGATAAGATACAGTATAATCCTGATGTGAAGGAAGAGTATTTTACCCTGGCTTACCTGGAAAGACTTTAAAGAAACCGATAATGAGAGCCTGTCGAGTTTTATTTGTTTTACTGGCATCCATATGTTTAATGCCGGTTGTGGTGTCTGGGCAATCAGCAGCCCTGACAATCGAGATCACCAATATCCGGTTTGAGAAGGGATGGATCAGGTTGGGCCTGTATAACCATCCGGACCAATTTCCGGTTAATCCTTCCCGGACTTTTGATTTTGAGAAAACTACCCTCAAAGAAGGAATGATGGAGATCATGCTGGATGATATCCAGCCCGGGACCTATGCCATCAGTTTACTGGATGATGAAAACGGCAATGACCAGATGGATTATAAGCTGATCAAAATACCCGGGGAGGGATTTGGATTCTCCAACAACGCTAAACCCCGGTTAAGACATCCACCCTATGATCACTGCAGTTTCCTGGTCCCGGAAGGGCAATCCAGGATCAGGATAGAAATGCAGTATTTCAGGAAAAAAGACATGATTACCAGTGCACTGCAATCAATTCACTTAAGTCAGACACTATTAATTGAATAATTTTTATGAAATATTAGGTTTATAATATAAACTACTTTATATTTGTACCATGTTTATTAAAAATGAAACCTATGGAAAAGACATTAACACCTGAAGAAAGTCTTCAGATCATACAGAGATCAATATCCAATTCGCGAAAGAACATGCGTGAAGGGAGTTTTTACTATCTGCTATGGGGATGGGCATTGATCCTGGCCAGCCTTGCCAATTATTTCCTGATCAGGCGTTTGATCGCACTGGAGCGTTACGATGATATAATGCTCATGAGCCTGCTTGCATGGGGAGTATTTATAGTTGCTGCCATGATCATCCAATTCGTTTATCTTTCCCGCAAAGGCAAAATGGGATGGGTTATTACACACCTGGACAGGTATATCAAGATTATTTGGATTGCTGCTGGTTTGCTCATGGTTTTGATGACATTCCTTTCCCTGAAAGTAGATGCATACCCCACCCCGTTCATCCTGGGGGTTACAGCAATGGCGACGGCGGCATCCGGACTCATGGTCCGTTTTCGTCCGCTGGTGATGGGTGCAATTGTTTTCCTGGCAGCAGCGGTGATTTCCAGTTACCTGAGTGGGACAGATCAATTACTGGTCTTTGCAGTCGCCATGGTGCTGGGTTACCTGGTCCCAGGTTACATTATCCGTACCTCAAAGAACGGGAGCGATGTATAAGGATCTGGATCCGGTCCTGCATTCCCAGTTGAGGCTGGCAGTGGTCTCCATCCTGGCAAGTGTGGAAAAGGCAGACTTTGCCTATCTGAAAAAAGAGACAGGGGCGACATCGGGTAACCTGAGTGTACAGATCACGAAATTGAAAGAAGCTGGTTATATTGAAGTGAATAAAAGGTTCAAAGGGAACTATCCCCAGACAAGCTGCCGTATCACCACTTTTGGGGAGGGAGAAATTTGAAGAATACATTGAGGCTATCTCAGGATACCTGAAACCCAAATAAGCCGCATGATAAGCCAGGTCAATCCTTCCCCCTTTCCAGTTGCTCCTTCAGCCAGGCCGGCCGGTTGCTTGTGATCCCGTCTATCCCGCATTCGATCAGCCTGCCTGCCTCTTCAGGATCGTCCACGGTCCATGCAAACATTTTCATACCTGCCCGGTGTACCTCATCCACATATTCTTTGCTGATCCCCTTCGAACGAAAATTCAAACCATCCAGTCCCGCTTCCCTGGCCCTGCTGATCCATTTTGACTTATATGCGCCTGAAAGGGTGTAATGCAGCCAGTATACAGGAATGGAGGGGATCTCCCTTTTCATCATCTCACATACATCAAAGTCAAAACTGATGACCACAACCTGGGATTTCTTCTGGTGTTCATTTAGCAAAACAACCAGGTGTGGCATGATAATCGTATCGGTTTTTACCTCAATAAACAAGACCTTGCCCTCGGGTAAGGTTGCCACTACTTCCTCCAGAAAGGGTATCTTCTCCCCGCTGAAAGCATCCTTCCCCATACTCGCGTCAAGGGAACGCAAAGCAGAAGACATACTTTCCCTGACCACCAGCTTTTCACCGGTGGTCCTTTTGGTATCATGGTCATGGATGACCATGATGCGGTTGTCTTTTGAAAGGTGGACATCCACCTCCACGGCATCTGCACCCTTTTTCCAGGCCAGGTTGACTGAAGCTACTGTATTTTCAGGTGCATCATGGGATGCCCCCCTGTGGGCGATGATCATGGTTGATGGAATCTGGAGGACCATGGGGACATTTAACAGGATTAAAATGTATAAGGTATTCAGCATAGCAGGTAAGTATTCTTCTTCTGGTAAAAGTAAAAATGACTAAATATACCGGAGTTCCATAAAGTAGAGGTAAGATGAAGATCCATGAGCCATAGTTAGATCTTACATTGTTTCTAAATAAAACTGTCCGAATGAATTATTAATTAAAAAAGTTTATTTTTGGGTCTTTTGTCAGAATTATTACTTGTAAAGATCAAGGGAGAAGTAATCAATTCAAAAACAAACTTAGCAAACAGCCTATATTATTTTAAGTAATCAGGTAACCCTCCAGATTACAAATCCTACCATACAGCAGATCACAAAAATTGTATTAACTATGAAAATTGTTATAGTAATTGATAGTTGGAATAAAGGGAATGGAGGCGTTGTAGTTACGCATACCATGGTAAAGGAATTACAATCGAGAGGCCATGAGATCTCTCTTGTTACGACCTCAGGAGAAGAAGCTTCAAAATATAGAGGTACTGTTAGTGAAATTGCAGGTTTCTATTTGCCGGGAATAAAGGAATCCCTGAAAAGCATGGGCTTTCGTTTTGGTATAGGACAGAAAAAAGTATATCGCAAAGCTTTTAAAGGGGCCGATCTTGTTCATGTTGTTTTCCCATTCTTTATGTCTAGAAATGCTGCAAGAGTTGCACATAAAATGAATATTCCTGTTATGGGAGCATGTCATATTCAATCTCAGAATCTGACGGGTGCCATGGGCAAAGACAACAAAATCCTGGATTGGTTTTTCAATAACTGGTTCAACTTCCAATTATTCAACAGGGTAAGTGCCATACATTGCCCGTCTGAGCATGCAGCAGATCTGCTGAAATCTAAAAAGACAAAATCTCATTTCAGGGTCATATCCAATGGAATTCCACGGGAATATGTCCCGAACGGCCATACCCCCAGACCTGATTTTTTCGAAGATAAGTTTGTTGTTCTGAACATTGGCCGTCATGCCATGGAGAAAAAGCAGGAGACTCTCATTGATGCTGTACTAAAATCGAAATATAAAGACAAGATCCTGTTATTGATCTGCGGAAGGGGAGAAACTTCTGAAAAATTAAAAGAAAGAGGAAAGAAGCTTCCTGTGGAACCACTTGTCAAATACGTTTCTGAGGAAGAAAAGCACCTATTCTTAAATACTGCCGATCTGTATGTTCATTCTTCCGGTGTTGAGCTTGAAAGCCGTTCCTGCCTGGAAGCCATAGGATGCGGATTGCCCTGCCTGATAGAAGATGCACCAAATAGTGCTTCTTCCCAGTTTGCCCTGGACGATCGTTTTATTTTTGAAGACAAGAACAATGGCGAAATGACGGAGAAGATTGATTACTGGTACGAGCATAGAGCTAGACTTCCTGAAATGAAAGAGCCAACACTTCAAAGTGCGGAGAAGTACAGGATTGACAATTCAATTGATGCCATAGAAGCACTGTATAACGATGTTATAAAAACACACAATGGAGCAAAGGGATTGCTTCCAGAAGGAGAGAAAACGATCACCAATAAGTAAGCATGGAGGAAACAAGATCCAGGCCTGAAATTCCTGAGGAAGAAATAATCCAGGTAATCAGTACCAGGAAAATTGATTTCCAGAAGCCCTATCAGTTTATTTATCACCAATGGTGGTATAACATAATTTCCTTTCTTTTTTGTTTTCTGGTTGTTGTTCTGTTTGGTCTCGCTGCCCTGTTTTTCTATCGTTTAAAGATTGTGGATCGCAAAAAGGTCCGAAAACTTATGCGCAGGAAAGGATGTATTGTGGTAAGCAATCATTGTCATTACCTTGATACACTCTATGCCAGTGTAGTATTGTACCCAAGACGGATGAATATTTCGGTTGTACAGCGCAATTTCGAAGTTCCGATAGTACGGACCCTGCTGTGGCTGGTAAGATGTTTTCCTATTCCTGCCTCTGCTTCAGGCTTAAAGATGATTACAAAACCTGTCGGTGAGTCATTGCGAAGGAAACAGCATGTTTTATTTATGCCCGAAGGAAATATGGTGGTATTCAGTCAGACTATTTATCGTTTCAGACTGGGGGCATTTCAACAATCGTACATTCATCAGGCACCTCTTGTACCAATGGTATATGTTCTGAAAAGGAGAAGAATATTCGGAAAAGAAATGCCAGAGGGCTGGGTGAAAATGATCCTTGTCTATGGTGATCCTGTCATGCCTCCTCCCATAAGAGATGATATTGAATTGACAAAAACAGCATTACAGGAAATGGCAGATCATGTGGCCGGATGGATGGAAAATACCATTCAGGCTTACCAGGCCAAATTTATGAAAGAACCTGCAAAACAGTAAGGATGAAATTTGCGAACCGTGTTCTAAACCATAGGATACCAATTTTTGCAGCCATTGTTATTCTGTTTTGCCTGTCCATTCCCGGCCTTCTAAGATTAGATATTACCGTTGAAATAGCAGATTATTTTATTGAAGGGGATGATGCTTTAAGAAATCAGGAACGATTTGAACAAATCTTTGGAAAAAATGATTTTGTTGGGGTTCTGTTTGAAAGCAATGATATTTTTTCCACTCCATCACTCGAAAAAATAAATGAAATCGGGGATAGGATTATTGATTCAATTCCTTATGCAGAAAGCATACAATCTATTACTGATCTCGATCCCAGGGAATTGGGCGGGAATAAATTTGTATTCAATGAGGATGGGAAGCTTATATCCAGCCAATCTGAACAGGAAAGAACCAGAACAATTTTAATTAATGACCCATCGCTGGCTGGAACCCTTTTTTCTGAAACCAGAAAAGAGGCCTGGGTAATGGTTCCTCTAGCATTTAAGGCGGATACAGAAATTCCAAACGAATTTGAGCTTGGAGAATTAGTGTATCGAACCATCTCAGCAATCGATTGCGATAGCAGTATGACCATTACCGCTGCCGGGCTATCTGTCTATGCTTATCGCAAGAAGGCAGAGATGCTGGAAGATCTTTCCACTGTGTTAATGTTTGGAGCCCTGGTTGCATTCCTGCTTTGCCTGGTAACCTTCCGGAAAAGACAGACCGTTTTGGCCACACTATCACTGATCATTTTTAGTCCGATTATAGTTCTGGGAACTTTAGGCTGGCTGAACTTATCCGCTGACAGCGCTTTTATCTCGGTTCCCATACTGCTTACAATGGGAGTCAGTATAGGAAACGCTGTACACATTAATCACTTCTTCGGGTCCCATTTCGATAAAACAGGCAGGAGAAAAGACGCAGTTGTATATGCATTGGAACGCACGTGGAGGCCCATTCTTTTTACGGCCATTACCACCATTGCAGCATTGCTATCTTTTTCTTTCGTTCAGGTCAAACCAATCATCTGGGTAGGCCTGGTTTCTGCTGCATGCATCCTGGTCCTATATGGACTATGCATGCTCTTTTTTCCTATGCTTCTATCCATGGGAAAGGACAAGGCTCCGGTATTGTTATCGGTCAGGAGAAAACTCATTTTTGAAGTTTTCTTTGATATAGTGGCAAATTATATCATAAAACATCAGATACTGCTGACCCTCATCTTTGCAGCTATCACCATGGCTTCATTTTATGGCAGTTCAAAAGTAAAAATTGATTTTAATGCAGAAAAAATGATGGGGACTAAACTTGATCACATGAAAGATCAGGTAAAAATTAAGCATTCCGACATTTCCTCTAATGAGTTTATGGATTTGACTATTGCAGGTAAGCCGGACTGGTTTAAAGATTCAATATACATCTGCAGACTCGAAGCTCTTCAGGGAGAAATTGATCTACTGCCACTTGTTAAAAGAACTTCCTCGATTTTGCAAATAACAAGTAAAGTAAATCGGATCTTTCACCAGGGAGATAACAAATCCTACTTCACACCAAAAGAACAAAGCATATTAGACAGGTTATTTTCTTCGATAGAATATTTTACTCCGGATTATTTAAGGAATTGGACGACAGAGGATTACTCCACTACAAGAATTTTTATTGAGATGTCTGATTTTTCATCCAGGACAATTCAGGACAATATTCATCAGATCGATACCCTGGTTTCAAGGTATTTTCCACGGGAAACCGAGCATTTTCTGAGTGGTTCAACCTATCAAATGGCTTTAATGAACCAGTATATCACAAAGGGATTGGTCAAATCAATAGGAATTTCACTGATTTTTATCACCCTGTTGATGATGGTCTGTTTCAGAAGTGTTAAATTAGGTCTGGTAGCCATGTTCCCAAATGTGTTTCCTGTGATCGTTTGCGGAGCAATTGTGGGTTATGCCAATATCCCGCTGGAGTTTGTTACTATGACAGTGGCCCCATTAATTCTTGGTCTGGCAGTGGATGATACCATTCATTTTATTTCATCTTTAAAAACCAATATTACCAAAACAGGAAATTACAAACAGGGTATAGAAAAAGCGTATGGAGAAGTTGGCGTGGCCATTACCAAAACCACCATCATCCTTTCCTGCACCTTTCTTGTATTTGCCATTTCTGATATACAGAGTACATTCCACATGGGACTTCTATCCAGTGCTGGAATTACAGCTGCTTACCTGGCCGATATTTTTGTTGTGCCCATTCTTATTACATGGATGAAACCGTTTAAGATCGGTTAACCGGTATGTATCTTGGAAAGACGGGATTACCATCCTATCTTTGTTATCAAGAGTTATTAGAGTACACCCATGCTGAGGAAGCAATTTAAGGTCGCTTACAGGAGCCTTCTGCATTTCAAATTTTTATCGGTGCTGAATATCATTGGGCTTGCAGTGGGGATGAGCACATCTGTTCTGCTGGTCCTGTTTGTGAGATTTGAATTGAGCTTTGACCGCTTTCACCCTGATCTGGACAGGATGTACAGGGTTACAACCAAAGTGGACAGTCCTGATGGACAGATGCTGCATGTCCCAACCTGCCTTGGATATATTCCTGAAGAATTGGACAAAGCAGGTTTTTCAGATGTGATTTCATGCAGGTTGTTCAACAATCAGATAAGCACGCAGTACCAGGATAAAAGGCTGGGGCCACTCAGGTTTTATTATGCAGACTCCTCCTTTTTTGAGGTGTTCGGATTTAAACTGTTGTCCGGCGACCCGGATAATCTCCTGAACAAGCCAAATACCGTAGTGCTCACCGAAACTACGGCAAGAGAGTATTTTAACGATGAAGATCCCCTTAAGCGGCAGCTTGACTTACATGGCACGCAGCACACAGTGGTGGGTGTTATGGAGGATGTTCCCATAAATTCACATTTACAGTTTGACCTGTTAATTTCTTTCGATACGTACGAACAGGAAGTAGATACCAGGCAAAGGAGTCTTGATTATGCTGTCTACCTGAGGGCGGGTCCGGATGTAACAGCATCATACCTGGCGAAATTGATCAGTACCATACAGGATGTACACGAGCAGCATTATGGAGCATCTGGCATATACCTGGAATCCGGACTTCAGAAATTAAGTGATATACATCTCCGGTCAGCGGAATTTTCCAGGCAGCTTGGCAGGCCGGGCGATATTAATGACCTGATCATTTTATCTTCCCTGGCTGTGTTTATTTTCCTGATCACGCTCTCAAACTTCATCAGCCTGCTTACGGCCAGTAATGATATCCGGATCAGGGATATCGGTATACGTATTGTATTCGGGGCCCAGAAGCGCCAGTTGCTGAACCATTTGATTTTTGAATCAATCTTGCTGGGTTTATTTGCTGCTTTTGTTGCCATCGTATTGTTCGAGATAAACCTGGGACCTTTCTCCAGGATAATGGATACGCCCATTAAACTGCAATTTTATCAGTTGGTCCTGTTATTCATAATGTTTGTAGGTATGGCTGTTTTGTCAGGCTTCCTTACAGGGTGGGTGCATTTTTTATCCGTAACCCGGTACTCTCCGGTACAGATGGTCTCGGGCCCGGCTATTCACCTGCGCAGAGGCAGGTTAAAGACCATCCTGGTTATACTACAGTTCGGGATCATGATATTCCTTTTCTCAGTACTGAGTGTTCTGATAGACCAGACCAGGTTCATGAAACATAGGGATGCTGGATTTGATCGGGATAATTTATTTGTTTTCTATGTGACTGCCGGAGATATCCGCAAGGATTTTGTACCTCTTTCGGAAAAGATTTATGCCCTTCCGGGTGTAATCTCTGTAAGTGCTTCCATGGGTATCCCGGGAGATATGCCGGTAATGCAAAATGCATGGGTAGATGGTGATGTGCCCGAAAATGCCATCCTGATCACTGAAGCCAGGGTCAGGCATAACTATTCTGAAACCTATCGCTTCCAACTGGTTGAGGGGGAATTTTTCAAAGGCAAATCAGTACTTGATACAGGGCATTTCATCCTGAATGAAAGAGCCTGCGAGGTCCTGGGACTTTCAGATCCCGTTGGATCGGTGATCAATGTGTCTGATCACCGGGATACCGTTATAGGCGTGGTTAGGGATTTCCATTTCCGTTCTTTGCATGACAGGATAGAACCACTGGTGATGAGCAGGTATTTTCAAGGTTACAGGCATATTAGCATTCGTGCGGAACCAGATTCTGTCAGTAGTTTGATGCATCATGCAGATTCTCTTTTCAGGCAGCAGTTGCCGGGGCATGAACTAATCATGGTCCCATTGGGAGAAATTGCATGAAATGATGTATCTTGACGAAGACAAGCAGGCCATGCTCTATTCGGCGGAGCCCTGCTGGCCATCGTCATAGGGATCTTTGGCTTATTTGCACTGACTACCTATGCCACCATAAGAAGGACCAAGGAAATTGGGATTCGTAAAGCCATGGGCGGGAGTCCCTCGAGTATATTTCTCCTGCTTGGAAAGAGCATTATGAAATGGATCCTGATCGCAGCAATCGTGGCCGCACCTCTGGCCTTATTCGCCGTAAATGATTGGCTGCAGGGATTTTACTACCATATCAACAATGCCTGGCGGTTGATCATCCTGTCCATCTTTGGCGCCATAGCCATTGCCATGGCAGCCATAAGTTACCATATCCTGAGGATCACGCGGGTGAACCCGGTTGAAAGCCTGCGGTATGAATAATAGCCTGATTGGTCCTGATCAATCCCTGCTGAAGATCAGTCTTTCTGAAAGGCATCGTCAAAAGCCTGCCCGGCCGGCTTAAAGTCCATGTCCTTTACAAACTCACAGGCCTCAATGGCACCATGTTCACGGTCCATCCCCGGATCTTCCCATTCCACTGAAAGGGGACCGGTGTAATTGATGCGGTTCAGGGCCCTGATGATCTCCTCGAAGTTTGTGTCACCGCGGCCCGGACTGGCAAAATCCCAAAACCTTCTCCTGTCACCGAAAGCTATATGTCCCCCAAAAACGCCCGCCTCTGTCGGGAAATCGGACCATTTGGCATCCTTGATATGCACATGGAAGATCCTCTCGCTGAAGCGGTATATGAACTCCACATAATCCACTCCCTGGTAACCAAAATGGCTGGGATCATAGTTGAATCCAAAGGCAGGATGATGATCTACAGCTTCCAGGGCACGTTCGGCCGATGCAATGTCAAAAGCAATCTCTGTCGGATGCACCTCCAGTCCGAATTTGATTCCCAGTTTCTCAAATTCATCCAGGATGGGGATCCAGCGGTCGGCAAAATCCTGGTATCCCTTGTCAATCATTTTATCCGAAAGAGGTGGAAAGGAGTATAACAGATGCCAGATGGAACTGCCTGTGAATCCATTTACCACCTTGACACCAATCCGACTGGCTGCGGCGGCCGTTTTTTTCATTTCCTCTGCAGCACGCTGTCGTACACCCTCCGGATCGCCATCCCCCCAGATATAATCCGGCAGAATGGACTGGTGGCGCTCATCGATGTTATCGCAGACGGCCTGGCCGACCAGGTGGGTGGAGATGGAATACAGTTTCAGATCATATTTTTTAAGCAGGGCCAGTCTTGTTCTTGCAATAAGCCTCATCGGCTTTGTCCACTTCAAAATGATCTCCCCAGCAGGCCAGTTCAATACCGTCGTAACCAAATGAACTGGCTTTCTGGCACATGGTTTCAAGTGGGAGGTCCGCCCACTGTCCGCTAAATAATGTTACGGGTCTAGACATATTTATTGGTGATTTAGGTCGGGAAATCTAACCATTTGTTTTCACTTTCGCTCGAATCGATCACGCCGTCAATGAATAGCATGCCCCTTAATCCATCGTAGACGGTTGGGAAATCAAGTGCCTCGGCAGGTGGTTCCTTGCCTTCCAGCCGATGCTGTATGCAGGTGGCAACATTGCGGTAAACATTGCCAAATGCTTCGATCAAGCCTTCGGGATGCCCCGCCGGGAAACGGGAATTGTACATGGCTATGTCGGAGCACCATGGATTGCCCGGGCGGATTATTTCCATTGGTTTGTCAAGCCATTTCACGATCAGTGTATTGGGCTCTGTCTGTATCCATTCCAATCCCCCTTTCTCGCCATATAAGCGGAACTTCAGGCCGTTTTCCTCTCCCGCAGAGATCTGGCTGGCATAAATGATGCCCCTGGCCCCGTTGTCAAACCTGACCAGTATATTGCCGTCATCATCCAGCCTTCTGCCCTCCACCATGGTGCTGACATCGGCACAAAGCTGGGTTACCTTCAGATCTGATACATATTCTGCGAGGTTCAGGGCATGGGTACCGATGTCACCCATGCAATTCGATTTTCCGGATCGCTTCGGATCAAGCTCTCCAGTCCGCCTGCATAACCCCTTGTCCTTCCATGGGTGTAGAAAGCCATCCCTGGGGATATTCCGAGATCACCTTCCTGATCTTTCCCGAGCTTGCCCGATTGCACAATTTGCCTGGCTTCCTTCACCATGTGGATAACCGGTATAAGCATGGGTCACCGCAAATATCAATCCGGTTTTTTCCACCAGGCTGACCAGTTTCCTGGCATCTTCGGTGTTATTGGTAAGGGGTTTGTCACTTACCACATGGAAACCATTTTCCAGGGCCAGCCGGGCTGGTTCGTAATGAACATGATTGGGTGTGGTAATGGAAAGAAAATCCATCCGCTCGTCCTCCGGAAGAGCCTTTTCTTTGGCTATCATTTCCTGGAAGGTATCATAGACACGTGAAGGATCAAGGAAATACGCTGCTCCCTGAATTTTGGATTTGGCCGGGTCAATGTCAAATGCTCCACATACCAGTTCTATCTGGCTGTCGAGCTGGGCACCTCTTACATGGATCTGACCGATGAGGGAACCAGGGCCTCCGCCCACCATTCCCATTCTGATTTTTCTTTTTGTCATAGGGCATTATAAGTTTGTCTAAAGATAAAAAAACCTGTCAAATTCTTAAAGAGCTGACAGGTTCAATCCATGGTTTTTTATGATTGTGGCTTCCCGGAATTAATAGACTCCCGTCTTGACAAGGACCACATCAATGATAAGTCCCAACAGAAACAAGGCTCCGAACCGCTTATTATACTGGAAAGCATGCGCGGAAAGATACAGAGGCCAGGTATTGGGCGGAAGATCAGCAGGTGCTTCTGTGGGACGGGGTTTTGAAAATACCCTGGAAGCCCAGATCAGCTTAGGAACAGCGATCAGCACGATGGCCATTACCGGTCCCACCATACGGTACCATATCATCAGGCCGACGAGGATGTACTGTGCGATCCATAAACCTATGGTAGTATATCTGGCTACTTTTTCCCGGAGGATAACAGGCAGCGTATAAACCCCTTTTTCCCTGTCCTGTAGTAATTTATCCGTATGTTTCCCGAAAAGAACGGTGGTCGGTCCCAATGAATAAACCAGGCTGATGATGGCAACCTCCCAGGACCAGATACCTCCCGTGGTTACATAGTAGGTACCACCCACCATCAGTGGTCCCCATACAAGGATAACGGTCAGTTCCCCAAGGCCGATATATTTAAGGGGCCAGGTATAAAATAGAAGGAAGAACAATCCTGCTCCCAGCAGGATCAGGGTCGTCATCCCGGTAGAGGCCACCAGGTAGGCACCTGCTGCCAGGGCCACCAGCAATGTAACAGATAAATAGCCCATGAACTGACTTTTGGACATCAGTCCATGTTCAAGCGGCTGGGGACCATACTGGGCGCGGTAGTAATTATCCTTATCCAGTCCCCGTTTATAATCAATATAATCATTCAACAGGTTATTGCTGGCATGTGCGAAAACAAGCCCGATCATGGCAGCCAGGAAATAGGGCCAGTAGAAACTTTCGTTCCGGTAGGCCAGGATACCACCTATACCTGCGGCGATCTCGGTCATGATAAAAACTGCCGCCCTTGTTGAGATAAGCCATTTTGAGATTACATCAAGTACATCCCATTCTTCTTTGTTTAGCCTTGGAATAACACGCATTGCCTTGCGCCACATGGATACATCTACTGCCATATTACTGAAATTGAAATCTGGATTAATTATTAAAGTTTTATTTCAAGTCCTAAAAGTGAATATTTTGATCCTGAGGATTTGTTAAAAACATGGTAAAATTTGCCTGACTGGAGATTATTTTTCCACCAGGAAAACGGTATAATCACTCTGACTTCTTTTTAATACATTGCCGTTGATAAAAGAACTGGCATACTGGAATACCCAGCAGCATGTCGGATAAATACAATTTCCTTGACGTCTGGTTAGCAGCGGATCTGTTTGCTGTCTGAAAGTAATTAATATCTGCCAGCAGTGGAAGTCCAGGATGAAATGTGTACGGCCAGCTGACATAAGGCAGAGAGGGGATGTCCTTGTTGAGCAGATTATATTCCGACAGCTGAAACAGGTGTCGGTCAAACCATTACCAGCGACAACTACGATCTATCTCTCCTCATCCTCATAATTAGTATAACTGCTAATACTATCCAGTGAAGATACCTCGGGTTTTCGGAAACAAACAAGATCTTCTTTGCTGTTCCTGTCTATGATACTGAATTTGAGGGTTCATGGCGGTTCAACGCAATGGTCTTTATTACATGTGCTGCAGGGTCCTGACAATGCCAACATTATCAGGCTTATCACCGAAATGCATAAGCCTGTTTTTATCATCCGTTTTTTCCCCATGGCAATCTCCGGCAATGGCAGCCTTTTTGCGGTAGTGTGATAAGATAGATAAATACTTCAGGACTGCTGGCCGTGATGGCCGGAAAGCATGCCCAGGGCCACTGCGGAGCAAAAACAAGGCTGGACAGTAATGGTAAATGGCCTCTAAGATTAAGTTTCATTGAAATATGCTTTGTGTTTTATTTTAATCTGGATGAAAGGGTATTGACCCATTCGGCATCCATTTTGACCAGACGGTTTTTCTTCAGGTTTTCCCTGATGATCCAGTTGACATCTTTATCACCCAGTTCAATCAGTTTCTCAAAGGCTGGTTTTCCGAACTCAGGGTTGGCAGCGACGGCCACAGACCAACAGTATCCAAGCCCCTTCCGGAGTACCCTGAAATCATCAGATTTCCTGTTCTCAACTCCGGAAAGAAGTTGTGTGATCTGGATCCAGCAATTGTAAAGCCAGTTCGGCATGCCTGGGGTCTGACAGCAGTTCAGGTTCACAGATACCTGCAGCCAGTGCCCTTTGCTCGAGGAAATTTCCACAGACCCACTCACTGCAAATGAAAGAGAGCAGGTAAAAATCATGTTTCCCTATAAATTGTAAGGCCATGGCCACTGCTTCACGGATCCTCCAGCGTGGATCAGAAGCTTGTTTACGAAGGTCCGGCAGGTATTCTCTCAGCCCGTTGGCGATGATCTCTCCGAGTCCCGCGGTACCACAAAAAGCAAGGAATTCCTCGGGGCTATTCTCCGGTGCAATTTCCGGGGTATAATCCAGAAGGGGTATGAAATCTTTTTCAGATCCAAGCTCCACATAAGCCTACATTAGTTCCAGGTTTGCCCTGGGTCCCGGAAGTCCGGAATTTTCCAGCAGGTAAGCGGTCCAGTCCCCTTCATCAACCAGGGCATGTAAATAGTATTCTTTTTTTGTCATCTCTGTTCAATCACGATAAAACAATATGGTAATGTAATCGACTACGGAGGCAGAAGGCCTTGTCTTGCCCGAATGCCCCCTGGCAAGAATGGTGGATGATGGCTTATCTGCAACCAGCTTACTATATTCGATCAGGGTCATGATGGGGCCATACCCGCAAACTGATATACGGTTCTGGATGACCGTGTCATACAACTTTTCTGAATCCTGCTTTTCGATCTGTTCAAGGACCAGGTCATCCTTCATTTTACCATCCACCGGACTTTCAAAATGGGTGAAATCCGATGAGGCAATGATCATTAATTTTCTATTCAGTACTTTGTTGGCATCCCTGATCTTTTCTGCTACCTCCATAGCGGTGATGGGATTCTGGCGGAGCATGCTTATGGGGACGATACGGAAGCCTTCGGGAAGGGATTTCTGGAGCAATGGCAGCATCACCTCGGCGGAATGCTCCTGCATCTGCGCCCGGTCAGACCTGGGAAGGTCAAGCTGCCGGGCAAAATCAGTATCGACCGGAACATTTCCCAGGGGGGTATCCCAGGCATCATTGGCATCAACCTCGATATGTTCTCCATATCCTGTATGATTCGGATTAAGGATGATGAATGTATCATACTTTACGGATGATCTTCTGATGATCTCGAAAAAATGCATGGCCTCATAACCGGAATAAATATATCCTGCATGGGGCACCACACAGCCTATGATATCCTTCTGTGCATATGAATAATCGATCTTTTCAGTTTCTGCATCAATAATTCGTCTGACCAGGCTATTGATCTCATTTTCTGTCCCAGGATAAAATGCCCCGGCAACTTTTGGTGTTCTTACTCTCATAGTATTAGATTTTGAACAGGAGAACCACATTTCTTGCATTTGGTATCCGGTGTGATGCTTCTTATTTCGGCATGATACCCGGACCGGTCAATCAGCAATTCCCCGCATTCGGCACACCTGGTTTGCTGACCCTTATAGGAGGCTACATTTCCAAGGTAGACATAATGGAGCTTTCTGTTCGCAATGGTAAAAAGGTCCCTGAGTGTATCAACCGGAGTCGGATCTATGGTAAGCTCATGATGCGGAAAATACCTGGAGAGATGAAGCACTGTGTATCTGCCAAGTTCTGAAGATATCCAATCGATCATTTCTGAAAAAACCTCCCGGTCATCATTCAGTCCCGGGATAATCAGGCAGGTAATTTCAATATGTTTACCGGCCTCTTTAAGGATCTTCAGTGTTTCAAGTACCGGTGCAAGCATGGCACCCGTATATATTTTATAAAAGTCCTCCCGGAATGCCTTCAGGTCAATGTTGAATGCATCCATGAACGGGAGTAATTCGAGCAGGGGATCTGCATTGATAAATCCATTGCTTATCATGGCCGTTTTCATCCCCATGCCATTGGCCTGCCGGGCTACGTCCAGCATATATTCATAGGAGATGGTAGGTTCATTGTAGGTAAAGGCGATGCCAAGGTTGCCGTTGTGGCCGGCAGCCATCCGGACAATGTCCTCCGGGGAATGATCCTTCAGCCAGGGAAACCGGGATACATCTGCCTGGGAAATATCACAATTCTGGCAAAAACTGCAGCTCATGTTGCATCCAATACTGCCAATGGAAAGGATAATATTCCCGGGATGGAAATGATAAAGCGGCTTTTTCTCAATGGGATCATAAGTGGATGGCAGACAACTTTCCCGTAAATCTCAGTGACCAGATTGGCATTCACATTTCTTCGTACCCCGCATTTACCTGCTTTACCTTCAGAAAGGGTGCACAAATGGGGACAAAGAAGGCATTGTACCTTGCCGTCACCAATCTTCCGAAAATACAGGGCCTCTCTCATGACTTTGTACAAGTTAAGGAATCTCGAGGAATTTGGGACTGGGTGAAAGATCAGAAGTAATATCCGATATTAATATAGAAAAGGAATTCTTTCCGGAGATCTGATCGCATCACGGTGAATTCAATGGGACCGATGAGGCTCATATTGCCCAGGGTCAGTCCGAATCCGGAAAAGGCAGAATCGAATAGCAGGATGTCTTCCAGTTCCCAGCTTGTATTACCGATATTCGTTCTCAGGACAAGGTAATTTGACCTCCAGAAATTATACTGCAGGTCCAGTCCCACCATAAAGGCATTCCGCCCGCTTTTTTCCATGAAATCCAGTCCTGCAAAAGGTAGTATCCCCTTCCGCTGCGCTCTGTTCAGTCCCCCGAGATAGAATTGATAGATCCGCAGTGAGGAATCGGCAGTGCTAATGCCTCCATAGGCCCTGGGTAGCAGTGTGAACCTTTTGCCAAGCCTGGCAGCCTGTTCGAATTCCAGGCGTACAAAATGATCTGACTTCAGATCCTGATCATTGATGAACTTATACATGGCATGGAACCTTGTCCCAACTGTCGGGAAGAACCGGTTGTCATATGTGTCCAGGCCGATATAACCAAGCAGGTTGTAATAGTTACCTGCCTCTTTGCCGGGGATGACTTCACCAATATCGGGTTTCTGTGTGATCCTTTCAATTTCGCCCCCAAAGCCAAATGCATATGATTTTCCGATTATGGATCGTGTATAAATGGCAGCACTTATATCAGCATAATCAATCACACCCCTTTTAATGCCATCCGTATAGATATTCAGGTCAAAGTTTTGTGCCCCCATGTCCACCACAAAGCCTGGCCTCCATCCGTTGTTTTTTTCATAACGGGCCAGGAAGAACTGGTTTTCCCCCAGGGCCGCGTTCAGGGATAATTTGGAACCATTCAGCAAGACATTCCGGAAGGTGGCATTAAGTGTAATGGAGGCCTTATAAGAAGTGTTGTAATTCAGGCCGACCATTAACTGGCCGCCCCTCCTTTCCTTGACCTGAATTTTCAGCTTAACACTGTGTCCCAATAGATCATCATAAGCAGGCTCCAGTTCATATGTAACTTTCTCGAAGAAGAGGCTGCTGTATAGATTGTCGATTGCCTCTGAAACCTGTTGCGGGCTTACCTTTTCGAGGACATTCAGGTTCAGTTTACCACTTAGTAACCTCCCGGAAACCTTTTCTACACCATCGATATGAATTTCACTGAGCAGAAAGGAGTCCAGTGGCTCAAAGCGGGGTTTCTCATAGGGGATGAATTCAATGTTGTTCAGGGAGTCGGCAAGGGCCCTAAACCGGTCAAAGTGTACCCTGGCGGCTCGCTCACCTCTGGTAAGGAGTGAGTCACCCCCATTGAAACTGGTGGAATTGTACCCTGTTATATCCGGTGCAATGTATATATCACATAATTTGATGTTTTCTTTAGTCCGCTTATTGGAGGACAAAAAAACTGTCTGTTCCATTACCTTAAGGAAGTTTACCTCGTCTTCAGCCGTGAAGGGTTCAGCGGCAACGTTCACTCCGATAAGGATATCAGCCCCCATAGCCTGTACATGGTCTACCGGGAAATTATTCAGGACACCACCGTCAATCAGCAATTTTCCATCGATTTTCACCGGTGAAAATACGGAAGGAATAGCCATGGTCGCTCTCATGGCGCTGGGCAGGTAGCCTTCCCTGTGTATAACCTCAGTTCCAGTCGCCACATCCGCTGAGACGCAGAGGAACGGGATTTGGAATTGATTGAAATCCTGTATGTTATGCACATGAGAGCAGAGTTCTGCAAACAGGTTTTCAATGTTCTGTCCCGTGACTACCCCCTGTGGTAGTTTGACTTTTCTTTCTCTTAAGGGGAAGGTGACAATGAATCGGTCGTAATCAGGTTTTTCCTCAATGGAAAGCTCCCTCCTGCGGATATCGTCAGATAGCAGCCTGTCCCAATCCAGTGTGGACACCATTGAGGCGAGGGTATCAGCATCGTAACCGATGGCATACAGGGCAGCTACAAGCCCACCCATGCTGGTCCCGCCGATATAATCAATTTTCAGTCCCGCCTCTTCTATCACCTTCAGCACACCCACATGGGCCATTCCCTTGGCTGCCCCGCCACTGAGTATGAGTCCCACTTTCGGCCTCTCCGAGGCTGGTCTTCCCTGCCCAGCTGCCTGAAAAAGCGGGAAAAGCATTATTGCGGATAATAAAACAAGGGGCAATAAGTTTCTCATATGACTATATCACGCTTGCCAGGGAAGATTTATTTTATCCTGGCCGTGATTTTCCCTAAAATTACCAAAAAAGGGGCTAAATCAATCAAGTTTGAGGGTCAGATTGCCTACTATTTCAAGTGCAGTGGTAATTGTACTCAGATCCCTGAATAAGTCTCCGGTCCGGCCACCATAATGGCTGTGCCCCACAGCTTCAAGGGTGTATTCAGTTGACTGCCCGTCCAGGTCCACCGTTGCCATGTAAACCAGCGCCGGCTGGCAGGATGTTTTGTATTCATCATCATCAGGGTATTTATTGTTGGTCCAGTACTCGTTCCAGTCCCACGTCTGGTTAACCTCAAACAATATCCTGAACTTCCGTGGTGGCGGCTCATCTAAGCGAGCTACAAGGCTGAAATCGCCCGGAGGTGTGGCCCCCGAATAGGCATCTGCGATCGGATTTTCCAGGGTTGGGACATATAATCCGTCAGCTTCCTGCACACCTCGCTGATGAGCCCAGTAGGGGAGGGTAGCCGGCCGGCGTATCTCTCCTGGCTCCCAGTGTCCGGATGAGGGATCACCATGATCATAAACGCTGGTACCCACTGCCCTGGTAATGAAAAGTGTTTGCAGGTATTTCCCCTGCATATCCTCTGCCCACAAAACAAAGGAGGGATGATTATGTGATTTACCCTTTCGGAATTCAAGGCTGATCACTGGACCTGATCCTGATGGATTGGCAGACAGCTCCGTTTTTTGAGGCTCTTCCTGTATTCTGGCGGATTTACATGCCGGTAAAATCAGGAAAGCAAGAATGATAAATATGTAAAATTTCATAACCTGTATATTTTATCAGAATTCAACAATTATTCCCACGGAAGGCAGGATGGTTCCTGATTCCGTCCTGATCAGTTTGAGGCTGTAGAGCTGGTCCGTGTATTCGTCCCCCGGGTTCTTTATGATGGGATTGCCATTCGCATCCTCCTGCTGGTATATGTTTGGGGCTGAGTCGGATTGGAAGTTCAGTACATTCTGAATATCAAGATAAAGGTTCAGTCTCCATTTATTGAAATACCAATCCTTATCGATCCGGATATCCAGTTGATGAAATCCATTCAGTCGCTGGCTGTTATACTGGCTGTAATCCAGATAGCCGGTTCCCCGGACATCCCAGGCAGGTCGTTTTTCACTGGTAAACATATCCCATGGTGTAAAAGGTGTTCCGCCTGCAAAACGGTACCTTAACCCTGCCTGCCAGTATCCCTTGAATTTGCGAAAGCTGGTAACATTCAGCAGGTGCTTGTTATCCCATGCGGTGGGGAGGAAGAATCAAGGGGATCCAGATCTTCGCTAAAATCCTGAGCTTCACTCCTTACCAGGGTATAGGATAAAGATAATATTGAACCCGGCCAGGTCCCGCGTCCTGTAGAGAAATTCCATCCCGTAAGCCCTGCCGGTTGCCAGAGAGATCACCTCTTCATCACCAAAGGTGCCAAAATCTCCCCCCTTGCTGGCTATGGATACCTTGTCATTGACCGAAACGGGGTAATCCCCGTACCATTTATGAAATGCCTTCCACACTGAATTTTGATTTGTCATCGGGCAGGAATTCAAAGCCACCCACCAGGTGGTCCGACCTTATATAAGTAAGGGCATTGTTTTTGTTTATCAGATTGCCTTCATTGTCCCGGAATCCCAGTGTGGTATACGGTGGCAGCTGAAAATAACGTCCGGCATTGAAATTCACTGACCATTTCTGAGACAGGAGATAGGAGGCTGAAAACCTCGGGGAGAACTGCCGGAACATGTTGTTCATTTCTGAAGAGTAATTATTGGCATCCATCCTGATCCCCAGCGACAGGTTCAGCCTTTGCTTGAAAAATCCCTTGCTGATCTGTCCGAATACATTCCATTTCACCATATCCATTTCAGAATCATAATCGATCGTTGCCGGTTCCCCGGCGGCATAGATAAGGTTATAGGTCTGGTTATCGTACTGCGCATATTCCAGTCCCACCCCATAATTGACCTTCAGTCCGTTGCCATACCTTGAGTTATGCTCATAACGGAATTTGTTCTCGATCTCATTCGAATTATAGTCAAATGTTTTCAGGGAATCTTCCTCGATGTTATCAAAATATTTATATGCCCCGTTGTTCAGATGGTTCCTGCTGATCACCCAGGTGTCATAACCCATCCCCGTAAAATGTTTAAAAACGGCTCCCACGGTGTAACTCCACTGGTCATTATCAGGCAGGGATTTAAGCATGGCCCGCTGATCCTCCGTCTCATTGGCATTCAGGTTCAATGTGTTATACATCATAGGACCCCAGTCCCAATATGGTAAGCTCATTTTTATCGTTGATCCTGGTCTTTACCTTGAACTGGGTATCATTGTATGTGGGCAGGAATGGCAGGCCGATCACTGAAAACAGGTATTGCAGATAGGAGCGGCGGGCTGACAGAATAAAAGTGGTATTTTCCGTGATGGGACCATCAAGGGTGAGTGCCAGGTCAGAGGAGCCCACGGATCCCCTGAATTTCAGTTTGTCCTTGTTCCCGTCTATCTGGCGGAATTCAAGTACCGAGCTCAGGGCGTCTCCCCTGTTGGCAGGGAAAGCTCCTGAATAGAAATCTACGGACCTGATAAAATCAACATTCAAAATACCTATGGGTCCGCCAGAAGCACCCTGCGTGGCAAAATGATTGATATTGGGGATCTCCACCCCATCCAGGAAGAAGCTGTTTTCATTGGATCCTCCGCCTCGTACGATCAGGTCATTCCGGAAGGAAGTCGTGAGGCCACACCGGGCAGGGATTGCAGCACCCTTGAAATATCCCTGTTTCCCCCGGGACTTTTCTCGATCTCTTCTATCCCGATGCGCTGGAGGGAAACCGGACTTTCTTCCTTTTTCCTGAAAGGGGAGGCCTTGACCGTGATCTCCTCAATGGCGATATTGGCTTCATTCAGGGGAATTTCGATAGAAACTTTGCTGGCATTGGTTACCAGGATCTGTTCTGAGGCATAGGGTTCAAAACCTACTGAGGAAACCCGTAATTCCACATAGCCGGGGGCTATCCCTGTAAAAAGGAAATTTCCGTCAATATCACTGACCGAACCTATATTGGTACCCCAGATGACGATATTGGCAAAAGGGATGGGTTCGCTGGTGTTGGCGTCGAAGACCCTGCCTTCGATGATCCCCTTTCCCGTATCCTGGGAATATGCTGAAACACCTCCGAAGCATATTAATTGTAAACAATACCTTCTTCATTATAGTCTATAGTTGTGGATTTTTTAATGAAAACTATGAATAAAAATTTGGTTTCCCGAGTTACAACATTCTTGTGAAATATTCCACAAATAAACCTACAAGTTCTTTAAGATTCAATTAACGGTCATGAAAAAAGTGGAAGTCTAATGGGTTGATCAAGAGTCACAGGTCAAGGATGATTCTTCCAAAAGGCGCTTTGTTTTATGCAATTGCTTCTTGCAAAACTGCCTGTATTGTTCGGACGCGGGATCAAAAGGTCTGTGTTTCCGGGCAGCGTTAAGTTTTGCTATCTCTCCCAAGAGTATTTTAGTTTTCTCATCGAAATAGGTGTCCGAGAATTTTTCCCAGATATACCGTATCATCTGCTGGTTTGGATGGACCAGGTCGTCTCTCGTAAAAGCGGTAATCCCGCAAGGTCGTCCATGGCAATTTCATAGGCCGGGAAATATTCGCAATAGGAAAACATTTCAGTTAGCCTGTGGGCTGCCAGCAGGAGGGTGGATTTGCTGACGGAATTCATTACCGGGCCATCCTTCCAGTGCCTGACCGGACTTACAGTGAGGATTATCTTCAACTCCGGAATCCTGGATCTTAGTCCCGCAAAAAGCTTCGTATAGGTATCCACCACCTGGTTTATTGTCAGAAGATGGCGGCTGAATTTATCGGATGGCAGTTTATGGCAGTTGGATACGACATTGGCCGTTTCTTTTAGTACATATACCCAGGCTGTACCCCAGGTTAGCATCAGATAATTTGTGCCTGACAGGCGATCTCTGGAGGATTGTATCCTTTCATTGATATTGTTCAGGCAGGCAGCAGGTGCTGCGGCTGAAAACTGGCCGTGATGATCAAAGCTGAACCATTTCCCATTGGCCAGATGGAGGTCTTTTTCAGTATACTGCTTACCGTTCAGCAGGGCCCAGAGGTTCCGTGAAAGGCTGGATGGATTGTAATTTATCCCAAAAGGATTGAGGTCCACTTTAAAGCGCAGATCCTGCATCATGGCTCCAATATTTTCCGTGAAACAGGAACCCATAAAAAGGATTTCAGATTCATGGGAGATCCTGTTCTCCGAGGGGGGGATAATTACTTCCGTTCTAAACTTCATGTTCTAAAGGCCTTCCATCCAGTCAATTACAAATTTACCAATTTCCTTGTACTCGAATTCCCAATGTAGTTCATGATACAAACCTTCCCATAACTTGAAAAGTGTCTGGTCCCCCGACCCAGCCGCAAATTCCTCGCTTGCCCTCGGTGATGTGACATCATCATCACTGCCATGCATCAAAAGGAAGGGTAGTTTTATCCTGTCCGCATTTTTCAGGGCGTATTCACCCTGCTGGTGAATGATCCAGAAATATCTACCGGTAACCATGCCATGATTCAGCGGGTCGGACCGGACATCTGCCCAGTGATCGGGATCATGGCTAGGCTTTTCGGCCTTTGTACCCTTTTCTTTTAAATCTTACCCGGGGAAGAAGATTATTCATCATCCTGCCAAGTGCAAGGTCGAGAGTGCTTACCCTGAAAGTCAGCCGCAGCCAGGGGGAGGAGGCGATGAGAGCCTTTACAGGAGCTTCCCTGGAGATGGCATAATTGATGGCAATATTCCCACCCATGCTATGTCCATAAAGGATCCGAGGCAGACCTGGAAAGAGTTCTTCAGCTTTATTGATCAGGAGATCAACACAGTCGAGCAGGTCCTCGTAACTCCTCACATAGGCCAACCTGCCTTCTGTCCTGCCATGTCCGGGTAGATCCACTGCCAGCATGCCATAGCCGGCCTTTGCAAATAGTTCCGCCCACCTGGCATAACGGCCGGAATGTTCTCCCAGTCCATGTACCAGGCAGATGATCCCTTTCGGGTGGTCTTCCGGCAGCCAGGATTGTGCAAAAATCCGTTTCTTTTCTTTAAAAATCCATTCATATTCCGAATGTATCATCCTGCGCTTTCTATAAGTTTTTTAAATTTACCCTTAGAATCTTAGAATTCAAAATGCAGAAAATTATTACAGATCAGCCCTCACCGCCCCTGTGCACTTTCTGTAATCAACTGGCAGGTCAGGGATCCCGTCATGAAAGGGGGCACAGAAACAGGCATGGTGAATGTCTTTGTCCGGCGTGCAACAGATACCATTATGGTGCGTTTATTTTTACTATTCTTATTTGCTATTGTAATTTCTTCATGCGGTAAAAAAGAAGAATCCATCAAACAGGAATATATCCAGAAAGGTGGAGAAATAGCAAATCTAACCCAGACCGAGCTATTGATAAATGTCTCCAATGCTATAAAAAAAGGGGGACCGGGACATGCCATTGATTACTGCAATTTACGTGCTCTGCCTTTAAAGGATAGCCTCTCCCAATTGAATAATTGTCAAATCAGGCGGATCGCCTTAAAATACCGTAATCCTGTAGATATGCCCCAGACTGGAAAGGAAGAAGAACAATTAAACCGATATCTGCTTGCCTATCAGAAAGGCGAATCCATAGAAGCAGAAGTCTACCTTTTCAAAGATAGAATTGAATATTATCAGCCTATCATAATAACCATGGAAGCCTGTCTCAAATGCCATGGAGATCCCGGCAAGCAGATTGCAAATGAAACCTTACAAAAGATACAGAAACATTATCCTGATGATCTGGCGACTGGTTTTAAGCTGAATGATTTCCGTGGTGCCTGGAAGATAACTTTCGCGAAATAATTGTGATTGGTACATATTTGGATCCTCTCCAATTTGAGATTATTATTCTTTGTACTTTCTTTAAGTATCTCTTTAAAACCATAGTGAAAGATTCAAAAAACTAAGCCATAAATACCTTATGAGACGTTTACCTTTTAATCTTATTTATTCGGTATCAATCCTGTTAATTTTAGCTTCTGCATGCACACACAAAGCCGATACCAACCAAACCTCAAGTCCAGATAATGGACAACTGAATTTCACAAAACTACAAACCGCCATGCCGGAAGAAATGGGCATGAGATCTGAGGTGCTGGAGCAGGAGTTGACCGAACTATTAGGTGCAAACAAAACAGGTGCAGCATGTTTGTTCGTTAAGGGCCATCTGGTCTGGGAACATTATTGGAAGGACTTTGGTCCCCAGTCACGTTTTGACATTTATTCCGCAGGAAAAGCATTTACGGCATCGGCCATAGGATTATTGGTTGATGATGGAAAGATAGATGTTGATGACCCTGCCTGTAACATTCTAACTGAATGGGCAAACGATGGGCGAAAAGATATTACGATAAGAAATCTTTTAACCATGACCTCGGGTTTAAAACTGGACTATCGCGGATTTGGCAATTCGCCAGATCCCACTGCTGCTATGCTGAACTGGCCTTTGGAGAGACAACCCGGAACAGCCTGGTCTTATGAACAGGCGACTTCTCATGCCCTTGCGATTATTGTAAAGAGAGTATCCGGCAAGCAGCCAATTGTTCTTCTGCGTGAACGCATATTTAATTCAATTGGTGTTTTGGAAGCGGATTGGCTACGCTCCCCTCAGGGAGACTGCCTGGGTTGGCGCAGCGTACTGATCAGTGCGCGTGAACTGGCATTATTCGGACAGTTCTATTTAAACAAGGGCAGCTGGAACGGAGAACAATTACTCAGTGAAGATTTTATTGCTCAAGCAACTGTCAATGATCCCCTGCTCTATAATATACCTGTTGCCGATGGTCAAGATGATTTTCGCCGCCGTGGGTACGGATGGCAAATGTTTGTAAACACCTATGGAATTTTTGATGGGGTGGACAAATCAGGATACGGCTTTCTGGGAGCATTTCACAATATCTGTATTGTTGACCCATCCAAAGATTTTGTCTTTGTACGTATGGTAACACCGGAAGCGCAAGGGAACCATGCAGAATTTAGCAATGCGCTGGATGTTACAGATGAAGGAACCGCTAAGATTTGGCGGATTATTTTATCAGCATTTGAATAAGGTATTTCAAGCTTATCCCAGATGATAGAACAATGCCGAAGAATATAAGGGGTAATAATAGCAAGGGGCTGTACTACTTTCTTTTCGTTGCTCAGGCCGGACTTATGAACATTTACGTTCAAGGCGCAACAGCAGGGATCATGAATCATTTCATTTAGATGCACCCTGTTTTTCTAAATTGATCAAGTGATATTGAGCTTGACCCTAACTCTGAATGTTCGATGAAAAAGCTATATCTTTGAATCCATGAGGACCATGCACGAGATATGGATCACTCAAAGTAATTACCGGAAACAATTGTACCAGGCATAAGTCGGAAAACCTCAGCAATGAACCTGAAATTAAGTTTTGATTGGTACATGCTTTTTGTGTTCCTTGGTATTTGTCAGGCCCTGTTGTTGAGCTTAATGATTTTTATAAAGGGCAGTAAATCAGGCTCACGTTTCAGGTTCTTAAGCCTTTTTATCTTCTCCCTCTTCCTTGTATTAACAGAGGTATTCCTGGACTATTCAGGATATATTTTAAACTTTATTCAGATTGACAAGTTCTCGTTCCCGGCTCAATTCCTGATTGCTCCTTCATTGTTCCTGTTTATTAAAAAGAGTCTATTTCCCAATCGTTCTGCCAGTCCATGGGTTCATTATATCCCCTTCATATTCATTCTTCTGTATATATCGATTTACTTTATTCAGGATAGTACCCTCAAATATAACCTGCATATCGATGAGCATGGTTTGGACCTTGAAAAATTGCCCGCGGTTTCAGATGCTGCCTATGATCCTCTTAAAATTCATGCGTATTTTCATGTCCTGGTTTTTGCACACCTTTTCACCTACGCTATTCTCATATGGCGTATCATCTCAGAAAGTTATAAAAAAGCTTCGGTAAAAATATTCAATGTGGAGGGTTCCTACATCAACCAATACAGGAACCTGCTTTTCTATTACCTGCTGGCGCTCCTTTTTATGGCCTTTCTGCTATTTAGGTATTTCTCGATGGGAGATTTTGTTTTCTCGCTTTACTTAACATGCATCGTATATCTGATAGGCATAAATATTTCCTACAGGTCTTTAAATAAATACTTTCGGAACAAGCAGCCGTCAAAATATGCCAGTTCGACACTGAATGAGGACGACAAATCTTCCATACTTAAAAGAGTCAAACAGGTAATCGAAGACGAGGATTTTTATTGCCACGGCAATGCATCACTGGAAGAATTATCCAACCGGATCAAAGTCTCCAGGCACAGTGTTTCCCAGGTAATCAATGAACTGCTTGGAAAAAGTTTCTTTGAATACCTGGCCGAACTGAGAATAAGTAAATCAAGATCTTTGCTATCTGATCCTAAGTACCAAAACATTACAATAGACGAAATATCCTATATGGTAGGCTATAATTCCAGGTCAGCATTTAACAGAGTATTTAAGTCCATTACAGGTACTACTCCCGATAAATACCGCAAGAACGTTTAAATTTCCCCCCTTCCGGTCTTGTGCTATTTTATCGGATCACACAACCCTCCGATAAAGTAGGAAGAATTCCTGCGATTAAGGGGATAGATTTGTCCATGATAACCGCAAACACAGCGAACATGAACACTGACTTTTCGATTCAAGTAGTTAAGGAAAAATGTATACAATGCAGGCTATGTTCCATTGAATGTCCTTCAAACACCTCAGTAATCGATGGGACCCGTTCAAATCAGACTCCCCACATTGTGACCGGTGTTTTCATTGCTACGCGATTTGTCCCCAAAATGCAATACAGGTTAAAGGAATTGAGGAGGAGTTGATCCCTGTCAGGCATCACATCGATTACCCTGATTTGCTCCTGCTTTTTAAAAAGAGGAGAAGCATAAGGGTGTTTGATCAAAAACCTGTACCCAACGATTACCTCAGACTTCTTACAGATGCAGCGAAATTCAGTCCTACCGGCGGGGATGTACAGGACCTTTCGATTACCATTATAAATAACCTGAACACCAGAAAAGAACTCGAAGATGAAATTATCGCTTATTATGATAAGATTGTCCGGATGCTTAGAAACCCGGTGGTTAGGTTTTGCCTGCGGTTTTCAGGTGATGCAAAAGTTAAGGAAACCGCAAAAGACGAAAACTTCTTTAAGAAAATTGAAAGGATATATGGCCAGATGAAGGACGGGGGTAGCAACATCTTCTATGACGCTCCGATAACCATGTTATTTCATACTGGCCGTTTGCTACCGACTGCTCATGAAGATTGCATCCTGGCAGCATACAATGTGGTCCTGGCCGCGGAGTCCCAGAAATTGGGATCTTGTTTCGTTTCCCTTTCCCAACAAGCCATTAATGCGAATGATAAGATCAAAAAGGTGATAGGAATTCCCCAATCGGATCATATTTACGCCGTCCTGGTCCTTGGATTTCCTGCTACCCGCTACAGAAGGGTAGCACCCCGAAAAACAAAAAATGTACAATACAGATAGTAAAAATTCAAAATATGAAAACAATTAAGAAAAATACCTATGCAATTTCAATCATTACCAGCGCCATAATCTGGGGACTGGTTATTGTCGGATGTTCTCTAAGTCTAAAAGGAACTGCTTGTTATGAGCGCATCAGTGGCATCTTGATTGCAGGGGCTGCATCTCATTTAATTGTTGTTATTCCATTATTAATCAATCGCTTAAAAAACTTAAAAGACAATGTCTAGAATAAAACTTACAGTCAGAGCTATGGTGATCATGGCAGCCATGGCTGTTTTCTCATGTAGCAATGATTCCGTTGGATACCTTGAGGTAAGAAACTTCACCAACGAAACATTTATAAATGTCACCTGGGGGGAACTCATCCATCTTGGGACCATCGCTCCGGGTGAAGAACAGGGCGAGGAAACGGAATCCTTCAACCGTAAATATCTCTATTTCGAAATAGGTAACGGAATTTATCGTTCCCAGGAGGAGATCACTGTTGATGCAAATTCCAGTGCCACGTTCATTGTCAATGATAAGAGCCAGTTAAAACATCTGGAGTAAGTATGTTACAGGTCATTTATGATCCTTTCTGGAGTCCATCTATCACAGGATAAACCTGGTAGGATCTGTACTATTCTCAAATTGGGTCCTGATACTGATTGGCTCATCGGGTATAGATAAATGGATGATTAAGTCCATCCTCAAAGGCGAAAAAACACTGAAGCTTGATTTTTACCTTATAAGCTCTTACATCTTAAAAATCAACACTTACCCTGGAGCATTTTCCGACTTGAAGATTGGCTCAGGCGGTCGGGAAATATATGCGATCGATTCAGTTATCCATCATTTGATATTCTATCTCAGGAAGAATCTCCTCAGCATGTGACTCTTTAGCTGGAACAAATGCCCAGTTGTTATAGAGATTGTTTACTTTTCGCTGGGTGGAAAGTTTTTAGAGATGCAAATTCAATTTACAAATAAAGGATAAAAAACTATGTGAATCGATCAGTATTTGGGATCACAATAGTGGCTTATTGACCTAACCTGCATATACAATATTACTATTCAGGTGGAGGCCATCGTTTCCGAATCAGGCGTTCAGACCGGACTGGTGAATGTCTATGCTGGTTCTTTGTAATATTTGGTTACGCAATTAACTTTGTAAAATGAATAATCCACAACCCTGTATTGAATTATCATAAAACGGATTGGTTTACATTCGGGGAATAAAATGTACTTCAGATGAAGTTTTTTAAAAGGGTTCTTATAATATCAGGATTATGTGTTTCATTTCTTGGAGCAGGACAAGAAATTTATTTGGCCGATCGGACTTCTCCCTCCATAATAGATGGGGGTTTCGCTCGCTGCAAAAGAGAGGTCATTACCAGGGGAATGGAATCTGAATGGGAACTGGGAGTTCGGTATTAACAGGGAATATGAAAGGTCGGTGCAGGTACCCGGTCTGGTCACGGATCCTTCCGAGTTTGCGCCTGGGAGGATCTGGTATCGCCGATCTTTAGAATTGCCGGGTGGAGATTGGGACAACGCCACTTTGAATCTGAAAGGTGCACTGTTCTCCCCCGAGGTATACGTTAACGGAGTGCTGGTTTCCAAACAAAGCGGGGGCATGGCGCCCACTTTTCACCTGTTACAGCACGATGCTGTAGAGCCAGGAGCTACCATAATGCTGGAAGTATCACTTGGTTCGATGCGTGATCTTTCAGAATCGGATGCCTCCTACGTTCCCAGGGCTAACCATTGGCGTTCCAACGTATCATCATATATATGGGATGATGTGGTTCTTGATTTCCACCGGCATATCAGGGTGAAACGTATGGTCCCTGATTATCATATGGAGGACGGTATTGTCCGGTTTTCATATGAGCTTGAGAAGATCAGCAATTCAATGGCTACCAATAACTATTCCGTGCAGGTGGAGATTATGGAGAAAGGAAATAGCAGCCCACTCATTTCCAGGGAGGTCAAGAAAACCTCTGGGACAGAGGGAGAGATCAGCATCCACTATAAAGGGATTCTCGATCCGTGGACCCCAGATTCTCCCAACCTTTACACGGCTGTGCTTTCCATATTTCAGGAAGGCTCCTTACTTGATCAAAAAGAAATCAATATCGGGATCAGGGAGTTTTCGGTAGAGGGGAAGCAGTTTTTACTTAATGATCAACCTGTAAAACTTAGGGCCGGAACAGTGGTGTGGCATCGGTGGTCAAGGGATACAACCAGTAACGGGGTTATATACGATACTACCTGGTTCATCCGGAATGTTATTGTTCCATTAAAGGAACGCGGTGCCAACACCATGAGATTCCACCTGGGGAATCCGCCGGAACGCTTTATCACCCTTTGCGACCAAATGGGACTACTGGTGCAGTATGAATGGAGTTTCTTTCATGGGATGCCTGCATCAAAACAAAGCCTGGTCGAACAATGGACCAAATGGCTGGACCTGGCCATGGAACACCCGTCGGTGGTGCTTATCCATCCCTACAATGAAACCACTGGTCCTGAACTACAGACCGCGTGGAATGCCCTCGAGGAGATTCTTCCCCATTACCCTGAAATAGTGCTTAAGGAGAGAGATGTGATCCATGTGCATAAATACTGGTGGGGTATGTTCGAGAATGTGGGGCTCTACTTTGACAGCTATAAAGAATTCCCCAAATGCATCATGGTGGATGAATTCGGGGGAAATTACCTGGATGGATATGCCAATCCGGGGGGGTATAAAACGTTGAATGAAGCATTTATGCGATTTCTTGGGAGAGGACACTCACCAGAAGAAAGGCTCTATCACCACACCATTTCAAATTCCAGGATCGCGGAATACTGGAGGAGAATCGGAGCTGCAGGTTATTCACCTTTTTGTATCACAGGTAGTTGGGAGGACGGTAATCACTGGTATTTAGGGGAGATTGAAGATGGCAATTTAAAGCCTGTCTGGAATGCCCTGACTGCTGCATGGTCCCCCGTGTCTGTCAGCATCGATCTCTGGGATAGGAATTTTTATCCCGGTCAATCCATATCTTTCCCTGTTCATTTCTTCAATGAACTGGAAGGACAGGAAACTCTACGTATCCAGATGCGGATTGAGGACAATGAAGCCAATATCCTGTATAAAGAAGAAATAAATCGAAATCTTAATGGTTTCTCCCATGAAGTAGATGAGTTACTCATTGACCCTTCCGGAAAGAACCGGGAACTATGTTATCAGGGCTGAACTGTTGAATCCGCCAGAAAATGTTACATATCCTGTTGTATCGGAATGGGAGGTCCATGTTGTTGATATACAAGGGGATCATTTGTCTGATTTTCTTACTGTAAGCATCCCGGATGATGAGGACGAATTGGTGGCTTTCTGTAAAGAACAAGGAATCAGGCATTTTCCAGCAACTCAGAGAAAGGGGGATGTAATGTTAACATCCATACGGACTTGGGAAAAAATAGCTGGTGGTGATAATCAAATATTGCAACTCATTGAAGAAACCATTGATGCTGGACGTTCTGTGGTCATGCTTGATTGCGGTGACAGGTTTCTGGGACAGGGCTATATGGATCCGGAGAATAAACTGAGTCATATAGAGCAACGATATATAGTGGAGGGAATCGAGTAGGAACAGTTATCCCTTTGTGAAGGGTATGGCACTGACTTTTGAAAAAATAGCAGAACCTGAAAGCCACATCCACCCGGCCCTTGATGATAAGCGACTTTGGGATCATATTCCGAAGGACCATACATGGCTGTGGAACGGATACAGGGGTGGTCTTGTGGTTCCAGCCAATGAAATGAGTATTTCCGGCTTAAGTCAGGATGCATACCTTGAAGAGTGGGTGTCAAAGGGTGCGGAAAAGGAGAAGATTCTGGGAAAAGGTGGCTATTTCGCCTACGACCTGCAGGGCTACTATGCATTTTCGACTTCCGGGAATGACCAACAAGTTGAAAAGGAATTAAGAAATACAGTGAAATTCCTTGTGGAAGATGCCCCTGCTTTGAAAGATTTTATAAATCCAAATGCTGAGATTAAAAAGGAGAACCTTTCACTGGCCTATAGATCCCAGAATGGACAGGCGGAGCAAATTGATGTGCTTGTCAATTGTGGAAGGAGCCTGACACGCAATCCGGTGATCATGATCGATTTTGGAGAGGGAAAGGGTAAAGTGATCATATCACAGTTGATTACAAACGGACGCTTGTCAAAGTCAAACAATAATTACAATGACCTATATGCACCCAGGTTTGACCCGGTTGCCAGTCAGTTTGTGTTAAACATGATTAAAACTGCTACAGGGTTGGATTAGCGATTTTATGCGCTGACTTTAATCCCTGGTCTAAGATGAATTAAATTACAGATTGATCATGCAAAGTACAATTCAAACCAGTACACCCGCTTAGAACGGCCTCTACGATATCACCCGCCAGGTGGAGGCCATCGTGGCTGAATCGGGCGTTCAGACCGGCTTGGTCAATGTATATGTACAGGGGGCAACGGCAGGGATCATGATACTTTTCATTTGAATGTACCCCGATTTATCATTTCAGAACGGTAAACCTTAGTAAACAAAAACAGGTTGACTGTAGTGGATATGATAGTAAATGAAAAAGGTATATCTTTGATTGTGTGAGCACAATCAATGAAATAAGAAAACAACTTGGAAAGCATCGGGATTATTTGTTCCAGGCTTATCCAATAAAATCTATTGCCATTTTTGGTTCCTATGCCAGGAAAGAGAACACTGGGGATAGCGATCTGGATATTCTCGTGGAATTCAATGACAAGATTGGGATTCGTTTCATCGATCTCGCAGATGAAATCGAATCCATTGTTGGCCTGAAGGTAGATCTAGTTTCAAGAAATGGTATAAAGAAGGGTTATTTATCAGCAATCGATCCTGATTTAATCTATGTCTGAAAGGGATTCTTCATTACTCATCGAAGATATCTTGGAATCAGCGCAAAGGATTAAGCGCTATACCAATGAATTAGATTATGAGGCGTTTCTCGCAGATGAAAAGACAGTTGACGCAGTTGTTCGGAATTTTGAAATCATTGGTGAAGCAGCCAACCGCCTGGGTGACGACTTCAGAAATTTATATCCGGATGTTGAGTGGAACCGCATTGGTGGCTTCCGGAATAGGATTGTCCATGAGTATTTTGGAATTGACTATAGAATTGTCTGGACAATCATTGAGTCTTATTTAGATGATCTGATTGGTAAACTATCATCAATAGTCGATGGACGGTAGGGGCTAATTAAGGCTATAAGTGGGCATGCAAAAAACGATCCAGATATCCACCCCCGCTCAAAACGGCCTCTACGATATCACCCGGGCAGTGGAAACTATCGTATCAGAATCGGGAGTAAAAACCGGCATGGTCAATGTCTATGTCCAGGGTGCTACGGCAGGCATCATGATGTAATTCAAATTGGCAGCCCCTCTTTAAGATCGATCAAATATATGACTACCAATATATTACACAAATCATTAATACTAAGTAAAGAATAAAAAAGGTATAATCTCAAATTCAAGGAAGGAGGGTTACATCTTTTTAATACATTTCATTTTTCTTGTATTTAATACCCAATTTGTTCATCCTGTTTCGTAAAGTACTGGCATTCACTCCTAAAAGTTCGGCAGCTCCTTCTTTGCCATGAATTCGTCCCCGTGTATGCTTTAAGATCTTATTGATATGATTCGATACAATTTGATTTAAATCCGTGATTGCATATTCATCCTTGGGATGTTGTTTTTTATATTGTGGGTGCAGGGTATCTTCCATCTGGGTTATTAATTGATCAAATTCCAGAGGACCCGAGGGATTCAGTATCAATTCTCTTTCCACTACATTTTGCAATTCCCTTACATTTCCCGGCCAGTCATATGAAGTAAGCAATCCCATCGCTTTACTTGATATTTCAGGGAAAGCAGGCAACTTTAGTTCCACCGACTTTAATTCAACAAAATGTTGTGCCAATTCCGGAATATCTTGTTTTCTGGCTCTTAGAGGGGGAATAAGAATAGGGAATACATTCAAACGGAACCAAAGATCTTCACGGAATTTTTGCTCACCAACCATCTGCTCCAGGTTCCGGTTTGTAGCTGCTATAATCCTGATATTCGGCTTGATTGTTTCCGTTCCGCCAACCCTTTCAAATTCTTTGTTTTGCAACACCCTAAGTAACTTCACCTGGACTTGAAGTGGAAGTTCTCCAATCTCATCTAAAAAGATGGTACCGGAATCTGCCCGTTCAAATCGCCCCCTTCTTTGGGAGATGGCACCGGTAAATGCACCCTTTTCATGGCCAAAAAGTTCACTGTCAATCAACGATTCAGGTATTGCCCCACAATTAACAGTAATATATGGATTACTCCTTCGTGATGATGAATAATGAATAGCATTTGCTATGACATCTTTACCCACACCAGTTTCTCCAAGAAGAAGTACAGGACAGTCAATGTTGGCTACCTGCCTGACTTTATGCATTACCTCACTAAGACCATAATTAGAGCCAATTATCTCATCACCCGAGATATGCCTTAATTGCTGGTGCAAATACCTATTGTCATCCACTAACAGTTCTTTTAAGCGTATTACTTCTCTGTGTTTCTTATGATTCGATAAAGCGATGGCAAAAGGCTCTTTTAATAATGAGAGATATTCAATCTGTTTTGCATGTAGTTTTTCTTTCCCAGTTGGAATCATTACAGCAGTTCCTATCCGTTGGGCACCCGATTCAAGAACCATTACCAGAAGGGAACTTGCTGTTATTCTGTGAAAATTCAATAGTTCCGTAGCAAGCTTTTCTTCATGGGGATTTCGAAAATGTATAATATCTGTCTTTAATCCATACTTCTCCCTGGCTTGCTGTTTTGCTTTTTCTGAAATTGGGGTTACCAGGTCCACAACTTCCCCTCCGTCTGGCGTTGCTTTGGCAAGGGTGCGCATAGCCTCAATACTTTCATCAAAGTACTCCAGTATTATAATATCAATAGGATAGTAATCCTCAAAAATCCTAAGGTTGCAAATAATGCTTGTTCTATCTCCAGATTACCGCATATTCGTATAGTTGCCTCCCTGAAAAACTCATCTCTATTCATGACATAGATCTATTATGCCAAATTAAGCAAAATAGCCATATATGGCAATTCTAATTGTCATATATGGTAATCATATATTACAGGAAATATATAAGACGCTGAATGTGTGGACAATGCGGCGTATGGCATTGAATTGGAACAAGGAAAACTACAACGTGATTAACAAACAAAGGAATGATAGAAACACTGGAAATCAGGCTCGCACAAAGCCTGAATAAAAAGCTTGAAGCTGAAATAGAACAAGTATTGGATGATGTGGTGAAGAAGACATCCGGAATAAGCATGAAGTTATACAAGAAAAACAACCTCCATTCAGATTATCTTATAATTATAATGTATTCAATTAATGAACCCGAGACCAAAGGAATTGAACTTGGGCGGCGCATCAAATCAGCTTTAAACGAATATGGTTTAGTCAATCATAATGTATGGAACGAAGTTAAATTTAAAACAATAAGCAATGAAAAATAATAAAGTGCTATTAGCAGGAGCAACCGGCTATTTAGG
>CAVYEL010000004.1:0-55109 GCA_963767555.1 uncultured Bacteroidaceae bacterium
ACCAAAACCTGGCCCGGTTTGGTTTCAAAACTAGACTCTATAAATCTCCATACTTGATTTCCAGTTGATTTCCTAGTTTTGAGAACACTTTTGCAGAGGTCAGTATACCTTCTTTCCATTTCATATCCACCTGAAATCCGCCCCTGGCCATCAATCCTGTTACTTCCCCGGCGGGTAAGGCAGCCGGCAGTGCAGGTAAAAGTTCAATATAACCGGCATGGGATTGCAGCAACATCTCGGCAATGCCTGCAGTCCCTCCGAAATTCCCATCAATCTGGAAGGGCGGATGGTTATCGAACATATTGGGCAGTGTGGATTTGTGCAACAACTGCTGAAAATGATGATAGGCCTTGTCTCCATCCTTCAGTCGGGCATAGAAATTGATCATCCATGCCCGGCTCCATCCCGTATGGCCCCCCCCGTGTTGAAGACGATAATCAAGGACCTTTAATGCGGCGTCCATATATTCCGGCGTATCGTCCAGTTATACTGGTTGGATGGATGGAGTCCGTAAAGGTGGGACATATGGCGGTGGCCGGGATCAACCTCAACCAGGCTTTCATCCGACCATTCCATGCGCCCGTCTGCAGCTATCCGAACAGGTGCAAGCCGGTCTAACTGGTCCTGCAAAATAGCCCTGAATTCAGGATCCCGGTCCAGTAATTCGCTAGCTGCTATAAATCCTTTAAAAACATGCCAGACAATCTGCAGGTCCATAGCGGGACCCATACTGATGGAAGCTGTATCTCCAGCCGGGGTAGAAAAGTGGTTTTCCGGTGAGTTGGAAGTGCCGGTAACCAGTTTTCCGGTAAGGGGATGCTCCACCAGGAAATCCGATAAAAACAGGGTAGCTTCCCGCATAACATCGTATCCAAAATCCTCCAGGAATTGCCTGTCACCCGTAAATAAATAATGTTCCCAGATATGGGTGGATGCCCAGGCCGCACCCATTGGCCATAGGCCATAAATAAGCCGTCCAAATGCAGATGTAAAATGCCCGGCATCAGTTGTGTGATGAGCGGTAAATCCCCGGCAACCGTATAAATCCCTGGCCGTTTTCCGTGCCTTTTCCCTTAGATCACCGATGAAATACAGAAAGGGCAGATGGCATTCGGAAAGGTTCGTGATTTCTGCCGGCCAGTAATTCATCTGTATATTAATATTAATATGGTAATCTGAGTTCCACGGGGGGGCCAGCCGGTCATTCCATATCCCCTGCAGGTTGGCAGGCATATTGCCCGGACGGGAACTGCTGATCAAAAGGTACCTGCCAAAATTAAAATACAATTCCGCCATTCCGGGATCCTGGCTTTCACCAGCGGATTTCAAACGTTCATCTGTTGTCAGGAAATCCAAAGGGGGATTCCCAGGTCAAGTGAAACCCTATTAAAATATCCCTGGTATTCCTTACATGGTCGGCAAGGATCTTCTCATAAGATTTATTCTCAACCTTTGATTCATAGGTATTACAAAGTGCCTCCGGGTTTTCACCAAAATAATCTGTTCCGCCACTATCCTGATTTCCATTTGCTTGGCATCCTTAACAATCAATGCATTATTCCCAACCTCAATGGAGCCGCCGGGAGCTGATACCATTATCCTGGACTCATATTGCACACCTTGCCCATTTTCAACATGTTGTTTCATGATGATCCGGTCGTCAGCCATATGGATCTCTTCTCCTTCTCCGGGTCTGGACAAGATTAGCTCACAGCTGATTTGACCATCTCCGTTCGCAGTCTCCCTGAATACAATCACATCGTCAACTGCAGACGAAAATACTTCTCGTATGAAATTTGTACCGCCTTTGGTATACTTAACCCTCACCAATGCACTGTCAAGGTGGAGCGATCTAATGTAACTTGTATAACTTGATGTATCTGAGTAAAGAATTTGCAGGTCTCCAAGGGTCTGATAGGCCCTGGTCCCTGTTGGAAGCCTTTCTGCCATCAACTCCTGGCTGGCCAGCTGTTCAGCCTCCCTGTATTTACCTGCAAAAAGCAATTCCCTGATCCTTGGCAGATCAGCAGCTCCCTGCCTGTCCTGGTAGGTCCCTTTCATACACCAGACAGATTCTTCATTGAGCTGTAGCCTCTCCTCGTTCACCCCACCAAAAACCATGGCTCCGAGGCGGCCATTGCCAATAGGCAGAGCCTCATTCCAGTCCCCGGCAGGCTCATCAAACCATATATGTGATTCACTATTTAGGGTTGGAGAGGTTTTTTCTTTCTGGCATCCTGAAGCGATACCCAGCAGTATAGTCACCGAAATTACAATTACTAATTTCCTGTTCATTGGATAATATTTAATTATGAGTCGTTTAAAGCCTGCCGTCAAAATCGCCCTTGTTTTCTGGCACCAAAGGCCACTTAACCGGTTTGTTATCACGGGTGGAGCGATAGATGCCGTAAAGATCTCAACAGTCACCCTGCCCTCTTCTCCGGTTATCAAGGGTTTCCTACCTTCTATTACAGCTTGCAAAAAGTCCTCGATCTGGCGTTCAATAAAATATCCCTGTGGGTCTTTAAGCGAATTAAAGAACTCTGAATCTTCCTTCACCCATTTTTCCAGCATGCCTTCTTCTCCCGGCACTGTCCACAAATCATTCACAGGTGGTTCAAGAATACTTGTCATTCCGGCAATAAACATGGCTCCGCCTTCGGTCTGTACACCAACTGAAGCACCATTTTCTCCATGGATCTGCACTTTACCATAAATGCCTGGCTTCTGGGAATTGGTAACGATAATATTGGCTACAGCCCCATTTTTGAATTTTAATATGGCATTGGCAGTATCTTCCACTTCTATATAAGGATGGTTGAGGTTGGACCACTTTCCATATAACTCATCTATTTCCCCCATATACCATTGGAGCAGGTCGAGCTGATGTGGAGCCTGGTTTACCAGGACACCTCCCCCTTCCCCTTCCCAGGTTCCCCGCCATGGATCGCTATCATAATACCACTTTTCCCGCCATCCAAGCATATTGATGGTCCCGAAAACCGGCTTTCCGATTTTCCCGGCCTCAATGGCATCTTTTACACGTCTGGAAGGCAGGTACCACCTGCGCTGGCCTATCACACCTCATCTCTTTTCCATGTTTCCCGGATGCTTCCAGCATTGCGTCACAGTCCTCCAGTGATGATGCAAAGGGCTTTTCTATCAGGACATGAGCACCTGCTTCAAGCGCTGCAAGGGTGGGAATTCTGTGATTAGGATGAGGTGTACAAACGATAACTACATCGATTTTTTCTTTCGATACCATCTCTACAACATCGGTATACGCTTTCAGATCGAATCTGGCAGCATATTCTCCTGCTTTTTCTTTGTTCCGGCTGCAAACTGCAGTAAACTTGGATTCCTTCAGATTGACCAGGGCTGTTGAATGAAGGTCCAGTGACCTTGCCGATTCCAACTACAGCAGTTTTCAATTGTTCAGCCATTTAATCTTTTGCATTTATTATTCGCCTGGTTTCAGGACCACTTTAATCAAGCCGGGTTCCTTGTTATACAGACGTTTGAACCATTCAGCCCCTTCGGAAAGCGGTGCTTCTGCACTCAGGATAGCATCTACGTTGATTTCTTACTTGGCGATCATATCCAGAACTGCCGGATATTCACCGCAATGCCACAACTTCCCTGAAGCTTATTTGCCGGGTAACCACAGCCTGAAGGGCAATTCAACGGCTGGGGAAAGGTTGCCAACAAGCGTTACCGTAGCACCCTTTCTCGCCAGGATATGGCCGTCTTAACGAATCCGCTAATACCAACCACTTCAAAATCATGTCCGCTCCCCTGCCTTCACTAAGGGCGAGACCTCCTTATTAATATCTCCCTTTATGGGTTTCAGAACAATATCTGCCCCCAGGTCCCTGGCCAGAGTTAGCTTTTCATCTTCCAGGTCAATGGCAATGATTTTTCCGCAACCTTTTGAGCGAAAAACCTGTATAACAAAGATCCGATCCCACCCGCGCCCACCACAACCGCTGTATCATTCCAGGAGGCAGGTGTAAGCTCAACCCCATGAGCAGCAACAGCAACGGGCTCCACCATGGCGGCCTGTGTAAAGCTCACCCCTTCCGGCACACGGTACAGGATGTGCTGGGGTATATTAACATATTCCGCAAAAGCACCATGCCTGCGGTAATCGCCCGGTGAAACACCCAGTACCATACGGTTATCACTCAGATTGTACAGGCCTTTCCGTGTATACCAGTCATCCAGGGGGTAAATGGTAGAATCAAAGGTGACCCGGTCACCCTTTTTCCATTCCGTCACATTCTTTCCTATTGAGGAATGACCCCGGAGGCTTCATGTCCCATAACAATAGGTGGTTTCCTTCTTCCGGAGCTGCCATCCATTCCATGTACATCCGATCCGCAAATCCTGCTGCCTTGACCTTGATAAGGACTTCATCATCGGCTACTTCCGGATCTGGCCAGTCCCTGTAGACCAGTTTATTGTATTCCTCTAAGTACCAGTGCTTTCATGTCTTATAATTTCAGTCAAGTTCGGAACTGTACTGGAGGACCATAGCATCCACCCCATTTCCGATCCTGATCTTATTTTGAACCTCTAAGTTATCCATGTTAAATTCATAAACCAAGTTTCCAGCAGGTGATATGCAAAACTCCTTTTTCATATATTTATAGACAATATCAATATTCACATTTATCATGAGAAAGTTTGCAACGGTTGTTTTTGTTTGCTGCGTTGGATGGACTACAGGGTTTTCGCAGGCACTTGATTTTACAGCCATCAGGGCAGAGGTTGACTTTTCCAGGACATTACAGGAATGGGACGGATTTGGTTTTAATTATGTTGAAACCGCCCATACCTCTGACATGAAAGAATTCAATCAGGAATACGGTGGTTTCAGTTTGCTGGATGAGAAAGAAAAACGGGAGATCATCGATTTGGTCTTCGGAGAAGAAGGCTTGAAAGTGGGTCTCATTAAAATGTTCCTTGGCTCTCTTCACCAGACAGAAGCCGGTGGACCCTTCGATCATCAATATACCACAGAGAATATGAGGTATTTTGTGAGCGAGGGACTCAAAACTACGAGGGCAGAGAGGCGGTGATTTTGAGATCATTACCACCTTATATGGTCCCCCGGGCTACACTACCAGGCAAAAGGTGCATCGTGGACGGGACCTGGATCCTGCCTTCAAGGATGCTGTTGCAGATTATATGGTGGACTGGGTGAAATTCCTGCGCGAAGAAGAAGATCTCCCTGTTAAATGGCTTTCACTCCATAATGAAGGAGAAGACTGGAGGCGTTGGAACCAGAAAGGTTACACGGATCATGATGGCCACGATTATAACCTGTTCTGGCCACCGGAACAGGTAAATGAATTCCTTAAACTCATGCCTGAGAAACTGGCGGCAGCCGGACTCCGGGATGTCGGCATCACCCCTGGAGAAACTACGAACTGGTTCCGGTTTGGTACCTGGGGTTATGTTGAAGCCATATTACTTGACAAGGCAGCCATAAAGGAAATTGATCTGATCACCAGTCATGGATTTTATAGTGGAAATTATGGTCGCTGGTTCGGTGAACATAAATCCGCCGGGATTGACAGGTTACGCGCAGCAAGGCCTGATCTGCACGCCTGGGTTACATCCACCAGCTGGAGCAAAATGGATGTTTTCAATATCAAGGAGATGCATGGGAACATTTATACTTCCAAGGTCAATGCCATAATTCCCTGGGCAGGCATTCAGCGTCCTCCCCATTGGGTTGGAGGAGATCCTAACCCCGGTTCTGCATTTACAGTCAGCGAAGATGGGACTTACAAGGTACGGCCCGGGTATTATTTTTACAAGCAGATCACCCGTGCCGGCCAGCCCGGAATGAAAGTTGTACAGGCTTCTGCCATGGATTCAGAGCTTGCCCTCATTGCATTCACCTCGAATGGCACAAGGCATCCGGATGCTTTTATTGTCACCAATATCAACAAGGAGGATCAGAAGGTCAAGGTGTGGATCAAAGGAAGCAAAGCGACCGTTTTCGAAGCATATCGTACCACAAAGGCCCCCGGTTCTGATATTGATCATATTGATGAAAAATATGTCTCCCTTGGAGATTTCCAGGTAAAAGACGGAGCCATTATTATGGATGCTCCTGCCGGCAGTGTTACGACCTTTTTTGCGAAATAATATTAACCGAAATTAATACCAAAGCCATGATGGAAAAGAATCAATCAAAAAGAAGGGCTTTTTTAAAAAGACTGGGGGGACTGGCTGCGGTGCTTGCCCTGCCTGCAGGTTTGAAAGCCGCCAAACCTGATACAATGGAAGGGAATTTCGTACATGCTGTTTTCTTCTGGTTGGTAAATGAGGACGAAAAAACAAAAAAAGCATTCCTGGCTGAACTCAGGAAATTTATCGATCAGGCTGACATGATCAGATCACAGCACATCGGCACGCCGGCTGATACAGACCGGCCGGTAATAGATAATACGTATTCTTACAGCCTGATCCTTTCATTTGATTCAAAAAAGGAACATGATGAATACCAGGAACACCAGCTTCACAAGGATTTTATTGCGAATGCTTCCTCCCTCTGGGAAAAGGTTCAGGTCTATGATTCAATATTAGCTTGATATAACAACAAGAACTATGAAATCCAGATTCTTACAATTATTCACATTGGGCATTTTGTTCATGGGTATGGCAGCCTGTACCCAGACTGCAGGACCAGTCCCCGGACCTGTTGATGCCAGGGTAGACTTTACGCAGACCCTGCAGGAATGGGATGGCTTTGGTGTCAATTACGTTGAAGTGGCACAGACCATGGATTATGAAAATGATCCCCAGGAATATGGCGGGTTCAGTCTGCTTACAGAAGAGGAACGGCAGGAAATAATTGAGCTGATCTTTGGGGAAGAGGGACTGAAGCCAGCGATCATGAAAATGTTCTATGATCCTTTCCACCAGGAAGCCCCGGGCGCCCCGTTCGACCATAAGACCACTACGAAATGGATGCGGTATTTTGTACACCAGGGCATTGCCAGGACGAAGGAGAGAGGAGGTGATGATATCAGCATTATCTCAACCATGTATGGACCTCCGGCCTGGGCCACCAAACAGAAAATTCTCCGTGGACGGGATCTTGATCCGGACCAGTTTGAGAACCTGGCAAAATATATGATTGACTGGGGTAAATTCCTTGTAGAGGAGGAAAAATTGCCTCTTAAATACCTCAGCCTGCACAATGAAGGGGATTCTCCAAAACGCTGGCCCCTGGACGGCAGCCATGGGAATATCGGGGACGGCAAGGATTACAATGCTTTCTGGAGGCCCACACAGGTGGCCCATTTCCTGGCCTTCATGCCGCCAATGATTAAAAAGGCGGGGCTTGAAGTGGGACTCACTCCGGGAGAGTGTACTACCTGGGAACGTTTTGAAATGCACTGGTATCACTGGGCCATTCATGACAATGAGGACGCCATGAACAACATCGGATTGATCACCAGCCATGGTTTCGGTACAGAATCCTCCATCAATTCAACAGCCAATGACCTGCTCAGGTGAAACGGCCGGACCTGCATGCATGGACCACATCGATGACCTGGGGTAAGAAAAATACCAGCAATTATGAATTTATTGACCTCATGCGGTTGAATATATACCAGGCCAAAGTGAATGCAGTGATCCCCTGGGCCTGCATACAGACCCTGACCTGGGTGGGTGGTGATCCCAACCCCGGAACGGCCTTTTTTGTGAGTGAGGAGGGAGATTACGAGATCAGGCCACAATATTATTATTACAAGCAGCTTGCTCGGGCAGGCCAGAAAGGTATGAAAGTAGTCGGTGTAGATATTGATAAGGAAAGTGATGTTAAACTTATAGCTTTTTCCTCAAATGGAACAAAGAACCCGAATGCCTTCCTGATACTTAATAAGGCCGATTCCCCTCAGATGGTCAATCTCACTATTAAGGGAGGTGCCAGCGGATATCAGGTGTTCCGGACGAGCGAGGAAGAGAAGTATAAAGCCATGGATGATGTTAGCCTGAGTGGAGGCAAGATGAACTATGAAGCCCCTGCAGGGTCCTTAACCACATTTTTTGCCATTAAGTAATGACCGGAATTAAACTGGCTGCCCTGACCTGCCTGGTCCTGATACTGGTGTCCTGTAGCCAATCTGTAGAGAAGATCCTCTTCGAGGATGACTTTGGCCCAGCCAGCCAGGGAGAATGGAGGGAAAATATCGTACAGTTGCCGCCTCCTGCGGGACTGGGATATAAGTGGAAGGTGCTGGAAGGGGGGTATGACCCAGTTCAATGGATCATGGTTGATGAGATAGATGAGAATGCACCTAAAAAGGGATTCTGGGTAATCCCTCCTGACTCAGGTTTCCTCCAGCAGGGAGGCCGCTCCCATAACTCCCTCCTGTTTACCAGGAAAGCCGTACCCGATGGAATGGATAACTATGATATTTTCTTCCGGCAGTACCGGCATGATAATGACTATATCGGATATATCCTGGGAGCTGCTGTTTTTGGATTGGAGGAGGGACTCGAGTTCGGATACATGACCCAGGTACCGGGCACTGATTCCACCACAAGTGATGCTTACATAACAGGGGCACTGGGTGAAATAAAGGTAAACGGAATGGCCCAGATGCTTACCTGGGCATCCCATAAGATAGAGGTCAGGGAAGGCCAGGTCTCCTGGTATATTGATGAGAAGCTGATGGCCAGCGGTCAGTTTCCCGGTAAATCCCTGCATGGATATTTCGGCATACGCCAGCGATATGACAGGAATACACGGTATGATGATGTAAAGATTGTTGCTTCCCAGAAGAAAATATGAAACGCAATAGGATCCTGACCAGCCTGGTATTGGTCGGTCAGCTTTTTTTAATTTTTGGATTGGTATCCTGCTCTGGGAGAAATGAACCGTCCCAACCCAATATTCTTTTCATCATGGCAGATGACCATACTACCCAGGTTATCAGTTGCTATGAGGGGATCTTTGCCGAAAAGGCCAAAACGGTCAATATTGACAGGATTGCTGCTGCCGGTATGCGCTTTACCAACGTATTTTGCACCAATTCCATCTGTTCCCCCAGCAGGGCCACCATTCTGACCGGAAAATACAGCCATAAGAACGGGCTTTATCGATTGGGGCAAAGTTTTGATATGTCTCAGCCGACTACTGTGGGACTTCTGAGCCATGCCGGGTTCCAGACAGCCGTGTTCGGGAAATGGCACCTGCGCTGCACTCCGGAAGGATTTGATGACTATATGGTCCTGCCTGTACAGGGCCGGTACCAGGATCCTCAATTCCATGTGCCCGGAACGGATTCTTTGATCACGGTGAAAGGATGGAGTACAGATATAATCGCTGATAAAACCATGGACTTCCTGAAACATCGTGACAGGGACAGGCCATTCTTCGTGATGTGTCATTTCAAGGCCACACATGATCCCTGGGCTTCAAGGCCTCCGTATGACACCCTGTTCTCAAACGAGGAGATGCCGGTTCCGGCCAACCTGTTCGACACCTACGAGAACCGTGAAGATCCTTCAAAAAGGACTACCCTCAAGCTGGAATTCATGAATCAGGGCACATATCCCCATGACCGCCTTGAAGGTGCCGACAATCTGACCCAGCGAAATTTTATTTACCAGCAGTACATCAGGGATTTTATTCGCTGTGGAAGAGTACTGGATGAGAATGTGGGCCGGATACTGGATTTCCTGGAAGAGGAAGGGCTGGAAAAGAACACCATCGTATTCTATACGGCGGACCAGGGACATTTTCTCGGAGAACATGGTTTTTTCAGCAAACGTTTCATGTACGAGGAAGCCATGCGCATGCCTCTGATCATTAGATACCCCGGAATGGTGGAGGCCGGTTCGGTCAATGATGACCTGGTTACCAATGTTGACTTTGCTCCCACCATAGCAGACCTGGCCGGATTAAGCATCCCAGAGGACATCCAGGGGGAAAGCATTTTGCCGATACTGGAAGGCAATACTCCTGAAACCTGGCGTCAGGCAGTTTATTACCGGTACTGGCAGCACCTGCTTCACCGGGATGTAACTGCACATTACGGGATCCGAACGAAAACCCATAAGTTGATCTATTTCCACGGGCAGCCGCTAGGGATGACCGATTATCCTCCCGTGGATGCTAGCTGGGAGTTTTTCGACCTGGTCAATGATCCTGCAGAAATGAACAGTCTGTACCATGATCCTGAACAACAAACTTTAATAAGGGATTTGAAAAGAGAATTACTGAGGCTGAAAGAACAATATGATGATTCCGATGATAAATACCCTGAACTGGTAAAAGTCAATGAAAAATATTTCTGGTAAAAAGTATTAACTCAATAATATTCTGTCCGATGAAAATCCAAAGTTTAATATTATCAGGCATTATCCTGGCCATCGCTAACACAGGCATCAGCCAGGCCCAAAGTGAATTCTCCAGCAACACCATCGGGATAGGTGTGGTGGTCAGCGACCTGGAAAGATCCTTAGCATTCTATACCGATGTAATTGGCCTGAAAAAGGTCGGAGGTTTTGATGTGGATGAGGACTTCGCAAAAAGGTCCGGACTTACAGGTGGCCCTCCCATAAAGGTTGTCACCCTCAAACTTGAGGATAAGCCTGAGGCCACAGAGTGGAAAGTGATCAGCTTTGGCAAGAAAGCCCCGGACCCCCTGCCTAAGTATATACAGGATATTGTAGGCATGCGTTTCATAACCATTAATGTGACCAACCTAAAACCTTTCCTGAAGAGAATAAAAAAACATGGTGTCAAGCTGCTTGGTGAAACACCCATCCCACTTGGATCATCCGGGGAAAAACATTTTGTGCTGGTCTCAGATCCGGATGGAATACTTATAGAACTGATCGGTCCGATGGAGTAGATTAAGCTCACCACATATGAAAAAGTTACATATCATTACTTTTTGTCTGGTATTTCTCCCCTTAGGTCTTTTTTGCCAGAGACAATTAAACTCAGGATTCAAAGTTGAGGTGTTTCCTGATGAGATCATGCACATCCATTTTAACCACATCCTGCGTGAATGGCATGGTTTCGGGGTGAATTATGTGCAGGCAGCACAGACGCGGGACTATAAAATATACCAGCAGGATTTCAGCGGTTTCAGTTTTGCCTCTGAGGAATCCCGCCAGCAGGTCATGGATATGATATTTGGGAAGGAAGGATTGCGCCCAGGGTTGACCAAAATGTTCCTGGATCCTTTCCATGAGGGAATAACCAGGGAAGAGAATGATAATGATGATCCGATGAAGATCAACCTCGACGGCTTTGATCATGAATGGACTACGGAATGGATGAGGTATTTCAACCGGGAGGGACTCAAAATGATGAAGCAGTGGGGTGGTTCTTATAAGACCATAGTCACACTCTACAGTCCGGCTCCATGGATGACCAAACAAAAATACCTGCTGGGCAGGGACCAGGACCCGGAGGAAAGATATGAAACAGCAGAATACATGGCATCATGGGCCAAATACCTGAAAGAGAAAGAAGGTATCCCGGTCAGGTACATCTCTTTCCACAACGAAGGGGATGCCTATTACCGCTGGCCCCGTGATGGCAGTAACCCGGGTGAGGATCACCGGGATTACAATATGTACTGGCCCCCCGAACAGGTAGTGGATTTTCTTAAGATCACCCGTGAGGTACTGGATGCCAACGGGATGAGTGATGTAGGCCTTTCACCGGGGGAAACGCAGACCTGGTTCCGGTTTGACCAGTGGGGCTATGCAAGGGCCATAGTGAATGATAAAACAGCATTGGAAAACCTGGATCTTATGACCAGCCACAGTTTTGCCTTTCTGGACGAACCCCAGTCGGTTTATTATGGTGATTACCGAAGCATAGGACAGGACCTGGTCCACCAGTACAAACCCGGTGTCCCTGTATGGATAACCTCCAGACCATGGGCAGAGGGGCCTGACTTCATCGAGTTCATGCGAAGAGATATCTATGAAAGCAAAGCCAACGGGATCATCCCCTGGGCCCTCATTGCAGGGGCAAAGGAATGGCTTGAATCCTCCGGGGAATACCGGGATGGCTCAATGGATAAGGCATTTCTCATCAATCGGGATGGATCCATGGTGGTAACAGACAGGTATTACTATTTCAAGCAGATAACCCGTGCCGGTCAGCCAGGAATGCATGTGGCGGAGGTCATAAATTTAGATCCGGCTCTTGGTGCCATTGCTTTTAAGGCTGAACTGAAAGGGCATCGAAACTCCTTCGTGGTCATTAATAAAAGTGAAAAAGTAAAAAATGTTACCATCCATGTCCACGGAGGTATTGGGACGGAATACGAAGGGATCCGCACCATGGAGGGTGAGCATTACAAACCATTAGGGAAAATGTCCTTTGAAAATGGTGTACTTCTCTACGAATGTCCCGCGCGCTCGGTAAGCACATTTTTCTCGACGGAATAAACACCTTATTTTTCGTGTCCTACCTTATCAAAAATTACCTCACGCATATTTTCCTCAATTCATTTCGGGTAATTTTTAAAAGTGAAGATAATCAGTGTTGTTCTGCCATCTAGCAGACAGGATCTGAAAAGAACCTGCTCAAAACGGTTAGGGTATCCCATGGCGCGAAAACAGGAAGTAACAGAGTTGTGACCTTCTCATGATCATGTGACTTTTCTACACTTTGCTCACTCTCTTCAGTACTATCTATCTGCCTTATTTTTAATGCTTTAGGAATTTATTCGAAAAAAGGCTGATATTTGAGAACTCACAACATTAAGAAAGAGTTACAGGGTTGTGACTTGCTAATATCTTACCAATGACTACCTCGTTTCCTACCCTTCAGCAAATGGATACAGTGTACAAAGTTGAACAGGATTGGCTTTTTGAGAAGCTCCTGGGAAAGCTAAACTCGAACAGGCATTTAATCCTCGCAGCGGCTCAAGACTGGGGATTACAGGAATATGTGAGTGAACTGAGATTTCAACTGGTAGAGAAACATCCTGATATTCATATGTGTTATATGGATATTATGCCAGTCCATTCCTCGAGCTCATTTTTGGAATTGTTTGTAGCGACCCTTTCCCAAAGATTTCCAGAGGTAGTATCCAGTTTGGATATAGACAACTGTAGCATAGAAATACTCAATCTGCCCACATTAATTGCTCAAAGAAGAAAAATCAGAATTGCAGTATTCATGGCCAATTCCCACCTTTTTCAACGAATCAGGGATCCTTTCCCATTCCTCAGGACGCTAAAATTGAAACTGAAGAATCAAAAGAACTGCATTTTCTGCCTTTACGGAAACAATAACCCATATTTCAGGGACCTGGTACAATATCCCGGTCCCCTGTCTGGATTAGGCCAGCTCATTGAGCTAGGACATAATCCATTGCATCACAGGTCGGCCAGTATTAGGAAATTTTTCCATGATCATGATAAAGACATTGGGTACAACACATCGGTCCAAATGTCATTTATGGTGGATAATCATCCATTCTATCTAAAACTTCTGGTATGGCATGCTTTGAACAGGACGTATCATACCTGTACCTTAGCCATTATTGAAAATGCCTTAAATGATCTAATCCATCACTTTGACCATCACTTTTACAAGATAATAGAAAGCCTAACGTCAAAACAATTAAGTTTTTTAAAAGCTATGACTGAAAGCAATCAGAAGCTGTATTCAAAAGCCACGCGGAACAAGTATCAACTAGGATCAACCAGCAACATTGCCCGGATAAAACAGAGTCTTGAAAAAAGGGAAATTATTAGATCCGGGAGCGGGGACATTTTTTTTATTGATCCCATCTTTAGAGAATGGCTTCGAAGAAGCTTCTTCGGCAGCTAGTATCCAATGCCAGGAGCTGGTGGTAGGATCATGGAAAAGCCAGATGCCAATATCTATAAGCGTGAGACGAATTGATATGCTCCTGACCCTACCCTGAACACAGCATAGCCATCCTGCTCTTTCTCGAAGATAATTTCCGGCAGATGTTTGGGTTTCTTATTGCTTTCCTTGACCTTGCTGGCATTTACAGCAGGAACATGAACTTGAGCGGTGCAACCTGCAGGCACCCTGATATCCATGATGAACTTTTTGCCATTTTTCTTCCAGTCAATAGATGCCTTACCATAAGTGGTCATGTTGGCATAAGATGCAGATGTGATATCAGAAGCAGGCTGAGGCTTGAAGACAATATGCCGGTAGCCTGGATTTTCGGGATCGGGATTCATCCCGGCGAGGACCTGGTAAAACCAGGTTATGCCGCCCCCAAACATCGGGTGGTTGCGGGATCCCTGTCCATCCCATTTTTCCCAGCTGGTAGTAGCACCCTGCTCTATCCACCAGCCATAACCCGGTTCAGTCTTTTTGTTCATGGCTCCGTATGCCAGTTCATGAAGTCCATGATCCGAAAGTACTTCGAAGAAAAACTGTGTCCCGAAGATCCCTGTATCCAGGTGCCCTTCATTTTTTTCTATGTCCGATCTAAGCGCCTTTATGACATTATCATACTGCTCTTCAGGAACACCCATTTTCAATGCAAAAATATTGCCCCCTGCAGGGCCATAGGTTCCATTTTCCTCATCGTAAAACCTTTTTAGGAAGGCTTGCCTGGTTTGCTCCGCCAGTTTCTCATATTTTGCCGATTCATTCTTCTTTCCCAGTGCACCGGCAGTTTTTGCGGTCAGGTCAGCACAGCGCCACAGGTAGAATGTATGCACCATCTTATCAGGCGGAAGCTCCCCCGGTGCACACCAGTCCCCCAAATTCATCCATCTGTTCGGATTTTCCTTATCCGGTGCCTGTGAGAACATGATACCGTCATCATCTGTCCAGGTAAGCATATACTTTATATATCCCTTCATGCCTTCATAATTTTCTCTCAGCATATCCATATCACCGTAATGAAGATAGAATTCCCATGGCATGATGATCATGGCTGCTCCCCAGGCCACACCTCCTCCACAGCCAGGCTGCCAGGGAGCGCCGTTGGGCACATACCCATTCTCAGGGTTCTGGGCCCCGAGGATATCCCGTATCCACTTGGTATAGAATGTTCTGGCATCGAAATTATGCAGGACTGTCACGCAGGCTACCTGCCCATCTCCTGTATAGGGTGAACGTTCACGGTGGGGACAGTCGCTGGCAATACCCCCGTGCATATTATCGGTCTGGCTTCGGTGCCATATTTTATTGATCTTATTGAACAGGGGGTTTGAACATTCAAAACGTCCAGATGTCTCGACATTGGAATATACAGCCTCCGCTACCAGTTGTGTTGCATTCAACTCCCCCGGCCAGTTGCGGATCTCCACCTCGCGGAAAACAAACCAGGTAAAACGGGCTGCATAGTTTTCCGGGCCAACTCCTTTCATAGTGTATGAATTTTCTCCAACAGAGGATTCACTTATATAGTGTATATCAATCCTGTGTCCGGGTGTTCCTTTCACATCCTGCATGCGTACCCAGCCAGAGATCTCCTCTCCGAAATCCACCCTGTAATGCCCCTCACCCAGTTTCTCGATCTTTTGTGGTGAGAGCTTCTCCATAACGCGGTCAACCGGTGACATATGGGCTTTCAATTTGCCTTCCGGTGCCTTTCTGCTCACAGCATTTTCCCAGTTTGAGGCATCGAAGCTCCAGAGCACTCCACCCATTTTGTTCCAGGCGGGCATCATAATGCTCTCCGTCATAGACCATATCCATTAAAATGGGACTTTTTGAAGCCTTCCAGCTCTCATCACTCCCAATCACCTGTTCTGTCCCATCCTCATAAATTATATGAAGCTGCCCCAGGAATCTTGGTGTTCCATAACCCTGGCACCAGTAACTGGCCGGGTTGTAAAACCCGTTTCCCAGAAGGGTTCCTATCACATTATCACCCTGCTCCAGCAGATCTTTGACATCATAGGCCAGGTACATGACCCGGTATTCACGGAAATTATCCCTGATTAAAACCCCTATCGATCCCAGGTCATCCCGTTTTCCATAAAGTGTCACATTCGGTACGAGCACATCTTCCCCAACTTTCTGACCATTCATATACAATTCAAAAAAACCAAGCCCGGTTACATAGGCCCGGGCAGATTTAATCTCCCCAGAGATCTTAAATTCCTTCCTCAGCATAGGTGCTGGTGGAGGTATTTCTCCGGGTATGAGCGAGGGCTCTATGCTCGATCCTGGTATTCTCCTTGGCCTGGATGGCCTGGGAATGGCATCCTCTCCCTGCCAGGGAACCCCTATCCACTCAGCCTGCCAGTCCTCTGCATTCAGCAATCCCATACTCCAGAAAGCCGGTTCACTCCATGCTGACACTTGCCCATCCCGGTCCCACACCCTTACCTGCCACCAGCAATCCTGCCGGGAGGTCAGCGATTTGCCGGCATACCTGACCTGTGTAGAAGGGTCTTCTTCAACCTTTCCGCTATTCCATAGATCGGCATCTGATAATTTTTCCTGTTCCGAAGCCACACGGATCTGCCAGGCCGTCTGATACTGTCCCCTTTCCCCAGCTTCGGCAATATTGATCCAGCTGAGGCGTGGCTGAAGTATGTCCACAGCCAGGGATCACTCAGGTATTCACAGCGCAGGTCGGTCGGACTCAACCCCGCCCCTGCATTAATAAAAAAGAAACTGAAAATAACGGGTAATGTTTTTTTTAATTTCATCGTATGTTGTTTGGTCAATTGATGTGTTATTATTTAATATCCAGGTACTTTATCTCCCTCGAGATGGATGCAGAAAGAACTGGCATCCCGGGTCTCTCTATCCGCACACTTTTAGGAGGCATTTTAAAGTTGTTTGCCTGAAAGCTTGTTATGCCGAAGTTCACCCAGATGCTGGTCCCATCTTCCAGTTCAGATCTTTGTACCATATAATCCCGGGTCATGATCCGGTGGTCAGTCATGGCAAAATGAGCCGTTTTTTCATGGAGTCTTCCCAGCAGTTCATAGGTTTCAATGATCATGGTTTTCAGATCATTCCATTGATCATATTCAATTGACCAGCTTGAAGGCTGTCCATACAAAACATCAAGCAATACGTGGTTGGCATGGTCTTCCCTTCCATGGGGCGTACCGTGTTGCCAGTACCCAACCACACATTCCCGGTAAACAAGGTAGAACAGTGGTACGGTTAGTCCTGTCCGGTAAGCCATCCCGTGGTGATAACCAGTTCCACCCCCGCTCAGACCCTCACAGAATGTTACCTCAGGCAATGCCCAGTCCGTGCCTCTCTCACCCCCGATCACCAGTCCCCTGCGGGCCACATTCCCCAGGAGTTCCTTCCTTTTTTCCAGGTCCTGTTTCCTGGTAAGGGGATGTAACTCATCATAACATTCATAATGCGAGGTATTCGTGATAACATCAAAGTAATAACCATTCAGCGGTATGGCATCAAGGATCTTTTCCAGGTTGCGGTTCAGTAATTCCTCCCGCATGACAGGACAGGTGATATGGCAGAGACCGCCATCCCAAACACCCCCGAGGTGCACCGAACCATCTTTGTCCCTCAATGATGTACTTCTCATCATAAGTTGGGGCATCGGGGTAAAAATCATCATAATTATCATGCAGAGCGAAAAGGTATCCTTTCTCTTTAACTGCCTGGCATGCTTTAGCCAGACCATCAGTCCCACCGGCTGCAGCAGAGGGTGGCCACATATCCACATGTTCCCGGTCATAGCCCATCCGGTTCCAGCCAGCCAGCAGGATCATACATTTATCAACCCCTGCAGCCGAAAGGTCATCAGCCATTTCGGCTACCTGGTCGAAGCTTGTGTTGACCCGGGTATAACCGTTCAGTACAGGTTCGCTCCATGCTCTGAAATATGGGCTGTCCAGCCTGTGTGTATAGCAATAGATCTTTATGTCCGGGGCACCAATGATCTTTTCACACTCCGGATTGATCCTGATCTTTTCCTTCAGCGTAACATAGCGTCCTGAAGACCTGGCAAACTCCTTATAACGCCGGGCCATGCCAACATACCCATTATCAACGATCTCAATACACATTTTACGTGGATAAGAAAGTTCTCCCTTACTGGCTTTCCAAATGGTTGTTAAAGATGACATACGAACGCCGGGATTTTTGCCCTGACGGGCATTAACGGTATATCCCTCCCTGCCCACAACGCCGTTACCAATGAGGTGAAGAGCACAATCTGAGGAAGTGATTACCCTTACCAGGACCGAGGATTTACCCTTTGATGCACCAAACCATGGCATATTCAGATTACCAGACTCAAAATTCCACCATTTTTCCTGATCTGCGATCAGGGACCAGATGTTCTGTCCTGATCGCATAAAGCCTGCATCGTAACGGCTGGGAATGATGATCCCCTGCAGATGGGGAACCACGATACAGGCATCATCGATACCTGATCTGACATCCAGTAGATGAGCCGGATATTCTATATCATGTAGATCAAAACGTGAATGGCATTCGAGGATTTCAAAAGATAGCATTCTTTCTTCCAGGCTCAATTTCCCCTTCAAAACAAAACCCTCATCAGACAAATGGTCTCCCTTTATGCCACTGAATTGAAAAAAAATGGTATCTCCTGAAACTGTTTGACGGAAGTCAGAATTGGATAGGGAGATCTTTTCTGCCCCATTTTCATCCGAAAGTTTCACCCATCCAGCATATTGACTTCCCCACTGAACATCGTTCCTCTTATCCCGGAACAATAGGTCTCCAGAAGCGTAAACCGGACGGATAAATGCCCGTTTTCCAATCCAACACCGGGATCGGCAAATATTTCAGCGGAACATCCCAAAAGACCAGGAGAATTGCCACAAAATACTTTTTCATGTCTTATATTTTTGGGTAGATATTTGAGGCAATCTAAACCAATTTCCTCAAATTCAACTCAAAACAGAGCCCGATTTGCCCTTGCAACAGCGGGAACGTTCCCGACAGGAAATCCGGGATTAAGATTCAGGGCCCCGCAATATTGCTGATATCCAACATCACCAGCTGCCGACCCTGATCCCCCACCGGGCAATCGATGACCACTTTCTTTCCGTCGGGTGAGAACCGGGGATGCGTGTCACAGCGCCATTCCCCCTTGTAGTCAGGATCCAGGTAAAAATCACCGATGGGAATACGTTTCCCCGTCGGAACATGAAACAGGTAAACATGCTGCATCCTTTCCTCATCGGGATAGGTGTCGTTGAGTATCCATTCATTGCCTGGCAGATAGGTATTGTGCCCGTTCCTTGTCATGATCCCCTCTCCAATCTGCACAGCCATATCGGAACCATCATCCCTGAACAGGAAAAAACCATCCTGCCCCTTGTGTTTTGTCCACATGGCCAGGTGTTCCGGGTCACGCCAGATAAAATGCGAGGTATATCCGGATCCATCCACTATCCGGATGTCCTTCCCTTCCAGATCCGAAGAATACATCAGGGTCCCGAATCCCCCCACCTTCCCCTTGTTAGTGGCTGTCCAGCGGTGCAGGAAGACAAACCTCGTTCCATCGGTATTGAACAGCAGGTGATTAAACCAGTTCTTCTGTGTATAAAAATCCTTAAAGGCCGGATCATCGCTTTCCTTCAGGGGCATCCTGTTCATATCTGCGATAGATATGATCAGTTCCTTTTCTCCTGATTCAAGGTCACATAAGTAGATCCCGGCATTTTCCGGTGCCAGCACTTCCCTGTTTGGATCAGGGAGGCCAGCATAGCCATAGCCAGGCCTCAGGTCATTGATCCTCTCAAAATCTACGGATAGTGCAGTTCTTCCATCCGGACTCAATGTATAAACAGGAAAGGGTAAAGTTATTTGCTCACCGGTCAGGATGTCCTTGATATGGCTGACAAACTGATCTTCCTTCCGGTCATTCCAGATCACTTTCGAAGGGGATCCCGGAATAAACTGTAACATGCATCCCTGCTGCCAGCCCCAGGCAACCGAAGTACCCAGCTCTGTCCACCGATTATCCTTCTCAAGGTCTATCATACCGACACGAATGGTATCATCCGGTTTGGGGGACCTCCCCTCGAAATCCACCCGGGCAGTCAGCACATACCGCCCGTGAAGGATCAAACTGGAGCTTGTCGTAATATCCGAACCAATGATGTCCTGGTCCGCTGGTAAGAATCTCAGCAGGAACATGCTGGACTGAATTCGGGATATCGGCCTTTGATTGTTGCACTGTTTTCGGATTACAGGTGCTGAAAACCAGGGCAAAAATAAATGGAAAAAGCAATGATACAATTCTCATGGCAGCTTTCTTTTCCTTACCTTAATGTCTTGTCATCGAAACGCGTCAGGGAGGTATTATCATCCAGTACAGCGATGGTGATTACGCAGAAAGTAAAGACATTTGTCCCCGGTTCCAGATGCCCGCCGATGGCCAGGCTTTCATCCGAAAGGGTCAGGTGGGCATGGACCCTCCCGTCAACAACATAGCCGGTAATATTGGTAACATCTGCAGGGATATCCTTCTTAATAAATACATTTTCTGAGGGGAAAGTCTTGTTGTCGACAACATGGATATGCCAGTTTGTAACAGATCCTATCCCGGTAAGTATGACGGCATTTTTAATTTTCTCCTTTTGTACGATCTCTTTCAGGCCTTCCAGGATATCTACCTGATGCTTCAGCCTTGCCACCATTACCTTTTCGAATGAAGTGTATGAATAATATACATCAGGTACTTCCTCATTCCCAACCAGTGAGTCAGGGGCTTTGATATGATAAAATGGTTCATCCTCGATTGTCTGGCCTGATATGGAGGCCATAATTGACAGGAGGGTCAAGGCAGTAATTAAGCTTTTCATCATTGTTATTTTTTGGTTAATCTCGGCAGGATAACGGGATCCAATGCTTAGTAAAGTACAAAATAATTACTGATTTTCATGTATATTTAAGGTAGCACTTGAAACCACTGCCATGATGAAAAGATGGAACTCTTTTCTTAAATTTTCTTTCAACGCCATTCTGTTTTCTCTCGGTGTAATCCTTACCATCCAGGTAATAATACTTGCCAGGCAGAACCAGATGCTTAAGATCGATCTGTCAGAGATCAATCATATCCGTTATGGTTTGCTGAATGTGAGTGAATGGTCGGATAGGATTGCTGATGTAACCACAGCAAAGATCAACGAGTTTGAGATCACTCCGGAAAACCGGGAGCAATTCCAGGAAAGCCTGGAGAATGTGTTGTATTCCCTGATCGATGATGTAGAAGAGATCATGGAGGAAAGAACCTCGGGGGCCTTTAAAGGCGTAAAAAGATGGGTGGCCGGAATGGCCATAGACGTGGAACAGCTGAGGGACAGTGTGCCATCATTTGCAAATACGGTCATTGATGAACTGAATAGCCCGGAAACCCAAGCGGAGCTGAAGAGCTTTGTCCTGGGAAAACTGGAGCAGTTTAGTAAGGACACCTACAACAAAAGCAAGATGGAGTTGTTCGAGACCCTGCTGCTGAAATATGAATGTCAGGATAAATCCTCCTGCCAGGATATTCTTTACGACCTGATCGACGAGAAACAGGATGCCATAAACTACCGGATCATGATCATCCTGTTCCTGGTATTGCTGATATTCCTGTTTAACCTAATGGCCAGTGGAATGGACCGGTTCCAGGCCCCTATGCTCATCTTGTCCTCCTTCCTTATGTTGCTGGGTGGGATCACCATGCCCATGATCGTGCTGGAAGCCAGGATTGATCTTTTGTTATTCCAGTTGCTGGGAGAGGAGGTAATGTTCCGGGACCAGATCATATTTTTCCAGAGCAAAAGCATTACAAACGTAGTGCGGATCCTCATGCAGGATGGCTCTCTGCAGATGATCCTGGTTGCGGTGCTGATCTTTACATTCAGTATCATATTTCCTTCCCTGAAACTGATCAGTTCCTATATCTACTCGACAAATCTTTTCAACTGGCGGGAAAGTAAACTGATTAAATTTTTTGTAGTCAAATCAGGCAAATGGTCCATGGCCGATGTGATGGTAGTTGCTTTCTTCATGGCCTATATAGGATTCAATGGGGTCGTAGGCAGCCAGCTGGAAAGTATTGGAAGAAACGCCCAATCATTTGAGATATTCACTACAAATGGGACCCAATTGATGGGTGGATTTTACCTGTTCTTGTCTTTTTGCATTTCCAGCCTTATCTTGTCAGAAATTTTAACCAGAAAAGCCAGGAATACATCCTGACAGAATTCCGTCAATCCTTACATGGCAGATAAATATTGCACATGGTGCAGCGATGGAGGAGGTTGTTTTCGGACTGACAGCCTTGTTTGCCGGGGGGATCCTCTCCAGGTCTCAAATCATTTCGAGGAATATCAACACCATCATAGTAATAGTCCTGTTCGGGCTGGTATTTGTTCAGGTCCTGAAAATATAATTATCTTGTAATCATGATTAAACAACTCCCCCTGAGTCTGTCTACAGATGAATTAAAAACATTTATATCAGAAACAAGAGGTCTGGTTATTGACTTAAGACCGGTTGACGCATACAATGGATGGAAACTGCAAAACGAACAACGTGGCGGACATATCAGGGGAGCAAAAAGCCTTCCTGCAAAATGGGCTGACTATATTGACTGGATTGAGATAGTCAGATCCAAAGAGATCAAGCCAGACCATGAGATTGTACTCTATGGATACACAATTGAGGAAGTTAATAAAGTAGCTGGATTGTTTTCCCGTGCGGGTTATTCAAAACTAATGGTATACTATCATTTTACAGATGAATGGTCGGCCGATCCGGATCTGCCTATGGAATCTCTTCCAGGATTCAGAAACCTGGTTCCTCCGGGTTGGGTAAATGCCATTATCTCGGGGAAATCACCAGCTGAATATGATGGGAAGAATGTTGTCATTTGTCATGCTCATTACCGCAACAGGGAAGCTTATCTCGGGGGACATATCCCGGGGGCAATCGATCTTGATACCCTGGCACTCGAATCACCTGAAACCTGGAATCGCAGATCTCCTGAAGAACTGGAACAAGCCCTGTTGCAGCATGGAATATACCGCCGACACCACTGTTATTTTATACGGAAAATACATGCATCCTGACAATGATGATCCCTTTCCAGGTAGTGCTGCCGGTCATATCGGAGCCATCCGCTGTGCATTTATAATGATGTATGCCGGTGTAAAAGATGTTCGTGTGTTAAATGGAGGTTTCCAATCCTGGATAGATGCCGGTTATGAGATTAGCACAGAAGATATTCCCAAAACTCCGGTCATGGATTTTGGATCGGTAATACCGGCAAATCCCGGACTTGCAGTTGACCTTTCAGAAGCAAAGGAGATGCTATCATCTGATCATGCTGAATTGATCTGTGTAAGAAGCTGGCCCGAATATATTGGTGAAGTCAGCGGATACAATTACATTGAAAAGAAAGGCCGTATTCCTGGTGCAGTATTCGGGAATTGTGGAACGGATGCATATCATATGGAAAATTACCGCAACCTGGACCATACCACACGGGAATATCATGAGATTGAAAAAATATGGAAGGATGCAGGTATTACGCCGGACAAGCACCTGGCTTTTTATTGTGGGACAGGCTGGCGGGGCAGCGAAGCCTTTTTCAATGCCTGGCTTTTGGGCTGGCCAAGGGTATCTGTTTTTGACGGGGGTTGGTTTGAATGGAGCAACGATCCCGAAAATTCATTTGAAACCGGTATACCGGTTGAAATAAAAGAAGACATCAATTAAATCATGTCAACTCTCGAAAACAATATCTGGAAAGAATTGACCCAGGACTTTAATAGCGACTTGCACAATGTGCTTCTTCAGCAGCATCATGCAGCGCAATTCATCGCACTTGTGGGCCGGCACATGTTACCCCAACAAGCCGATGACAGCAATACAAATATGCAGTGCATGGCAGGGAGGGAAATACCACTGTCCGGTTTAAACAAAGAACAGATTTTTGAACAACTCAAGAAAAGCCTGGCCGAATTGGACCTGGTTTCCGACTTTCATCTTAGCAAGCAGAAAAAGGATATTGGGAATTCCGGTTCTACCTGGAAAGCTCTTCAAGCAATTTCTTCCCCTGCTGCATTAATGCTTCAGCATTTTCCGGCCGGCCAATCTGGTTGAACCTGGACAGCATTTCGTTCAGCAGCATTAACTTTACCCTTGAAGTCTCCGTGTCTTCATTTTCGAAAGCTGTTCTTAAGATCCTGATCTTCTCGGCATCCTGAATGCCCTCCACCTGCCGTTCATAACGGATTGAACTCCGTGCACCAGGATAAACTAAATAGGTGTCCCCGGCAGGCCAGCTCCTGAAACGGGAATCATGCAGGGGATCCCTGACCCAGCTGGTAAAAGACCAGCGCAACAGGCCATCATATCCTGCAGCAATGGCGTACCATCCCAGGTAGACCGCATCTACCGGCGGAGAAAATGTAAAGGTATTTGGGAATTCATCTACACAGCATACATAATATGTGGTAGGGTATCCCATGGATCGCCGTAGTTCTATGTCCCCTGGTTCAGTTGTGACATTGGTATAGGACACGCTGAGATCCTTGACTTTTTTTGGGAAAAGCTTATAAGCTCCATGGCTATCTGCCAGGGCAATGCCTATATCCGGTGCCACTTCCTCCATCATCCTGAGCATGTTTTGCATGTCTTCTTCATTCCTCTCATCCATGGCGAATACGGTGATCTTATCCCATCCCTTCTCTTCCAGGTGGATACTGAAGTCCTTTAAAAAGGGAGTCCACATTTCGACAAAAGCCGGTGATCCGGGTTTAATGTTGACTGTATCATTTTGTGAGGCTGATTCATTGAAGTATATCAGTTCTTCAGTCCACGGGATCAGGGAATAACAGCTAATTTGCCTGTCCACGCCCATATCCATCATGAATTGAACATAGTTATCAAAAATGGTATAGTCAAATGCCCAGCTGCCATCTGTATTTTTTGTCCACTTGATCATGGATTCAAATCCCCACTCCGTCTGGGTGCCCCAGGGTTTTTCAATGACGGCTGCGGTAATTACTTTCTGTCCCGCATCAGCCAGCATTTTTGCATAGGGCCGCATAATTTCCCAGTGTTCCGGGGACCATGGCTCCAGCTGGTACATTCTGGCTATGGCCAATGGATGCTGCCAGAGGTCAAGGTGAAAATGCCACTCAGACGGTGGCGGCAGCACCTGGGGTAATACTTCCAGCTGGAAGCTAAAAACCCGGTCATCTACTCCCTTCCCGGATAGCTGCATCGTTGAGGAATAAACCCCTGGCGCAGCATCCGCGGGTACCTGCACGGTGATCCAGACAGGGCGGGTACTGTTTGCCTTCCATATTAAAAAAGGCTGCATTATCCAGGGCATCCGGGGATAATGAAACGAGGTAATCTTCGGGTTCCCGCTTACTGCAGCCCTCTGCAAATTCATCCGTAAGTACATACCTGACAAATCTGGCCCTGGCAATCTCGGAGGAAAGTTTCTGTCCCTGTTCCGAGATAAAGTCCGAAAAGAAACATTCCACCTTTTCAATTGGATCCCTGGACCATAATACCAGTTGGGCGGATACCTTTTCCCCTATCCAGGCTGTGCCCTGCCATTCCGCTGTGGAAGAAAGTCCAGGTATAGAGCTTTTCGGATAGCGCACATCAATGGATCCCAAAGTAGCATGTAGTCCGGATCCAAGGGCCTCCCAGTCAGCATCCGGATCAGGGCTTGGATCATCCGCTTCAATGTATGTTTCGAATTGATTCGGGGTAGGCTTCTCCTGAATGCAAGATGGCCACATGAGCAATATAAATAGTATCAGGCCACAAAGGCTCAGTAACCTTAATGTTGTCATTCTTGACTTAGTCCAGTTCACGGATCCTGATATTTTTCCAGAGAACTCTTAAACCTAATTGGTCTTCATTCTTTATACTGTGGAGCTGAAGCGCGATGAAACCACTGCTGGCTTTATCATCTGTGGATTCAAAGGCCTTGATCCCGTTGATCCATGCCTGGAATTTGTTACCGTCGGCAATGATCTGGAAATGGTTCCAGTCTTCCTGTTTAAAAGCTTTCCGGGCTTCTTCATTCTCATTTAGCGGTACCAGCCAGCCCCGGCCCCCTTCTTCATAAAAGCCACCACTCCATGCCCTGTCGGAGGGATCGATCTCAATCTGGTAGCCATACACTTTGCCAACTGCCCAATCACGTGTACTTTCCTCAAGCTGCCCGTTCAGGTATGGGGTTGTTGTTGGTTTATCATATACCCCGCTGCGGATCTGTACGCCAGTGTTCATCCCTTTGTTTACCTTGAAATCAACTTCCAGCTCGAAATTGGCAAAGCTTTTTGTGGTGGCCAGGAAGGTGTTGGGCAGTCCCATTTTGGTTTCGGCCACGAGTATTCCATCTTCTACAAAGAAGTTGCTTTCAGGGGCTCCTTTTACTTCCCAGCCTTCCAGGTCCGTCCCATTAAAAAGGTCAACCCATCCTCCATCCTGATTGCAGGAAATGAGGGAAAGAAGTCCGATAGCACATAATAGTAAGATTGGCTTTTTCATTTGATTAAGGTTTAGTGATTACCAATAACAAATCGCGATAAATTTAGTAAATCTCAAGTAATCGCCCTTATTTAACCGAACACTTATGCTGATAATTGCCCCATTTAAATAACTTTGAAATAAAAAGCCATGTATAGACGAACCTTTCTGAAAACCTCATCCCTGGCTTGTATGGCGGGACTGGCAAAACCTGCAAAACCCGGATTGGGAAAGGATGGAAAAATCAGGCCGGCAATAAGCCTGAATGCCTATTCCTTTAACAACCCCCTGCTGGCCCATGAGATGACCCTCCAGGAGCTTTTCCACTTTGCTGCAGAGACCGGGTTCATGGGGGTTGACCTTACGGCCTATTATATTCCAGATTACCCGGAGGTCCCGGAAGATAAAATCCTCTTCGATATTAAAAGGAAGGCTTTATTTCAGGGTATTGCTATTACCGGTACCGGGGTTAGAAATGATTTCACCAGTGCTGATCCTGAATAACGTGCTAATGAAATGGAGCTGGTAAAAAACTGGATCCTGGCTGCTGCCAAGCTGGGGGCACCATATGTCAGGGTATTCGCAGGAAGAGAATCACCAGAAGGCCATACACGTGATGAGATTAAATCATGGATCATAGAAGCATTCCAGGAATGTGCTGATTTTGCCTCTTCATATGGGATCATGGTCACCTTTCAGAATCATAATGATTTTATCGTTTCCTCTGAAGACATTATTGACATCATGGAGGGGGTTCATTCTGAATGGTTCGGTTTTATGCTTGATATCGGCAGTTTGCCAGTCCCCGACCCATATAAAGACATTGAAAAGCTAATCCGCTATGCCGTAACATGGCAGGTTAAGGAAAATGTCAACACCAATGAGGGCAGCGTTCCGACTGATTTCGCAAGACTCATGAAAATTGTTAACGATCACAATTACCAGGGATTCTTCCCACTGGAAACCCTTGGAGAAGGTGACCCCCGAGAAAAGGTAAAAGCCCTTTACGAGAAGGTAATGGGAAATATGATCTAATCCAGAATAGGGATCAGTACCATATTTCTGTAACTAACCTTCCCATGATCACCCTGCAGGTAGATTGGCCCGGGAATGAACTCATCGGCTGTCATGGCTCCCCCGGTAACTCCCCTCATAGGTTGGTTGTCAATGATCATTTTGCCATTCAATACTACCGTTAAATGCCTTTTGTACAAAGTTATATCCATCTTCTGCCACTCCCCGGCCGGTTTTTCGGCAGCAACCAGGGGGACGATCCGGCTGTATAAGGCACCCATGTTATGTGAATCCAGGGGTCTTCCATAGCTATCCACTACCTGTACCTCGTAGATCCCCCTGAGGTATACTCCTGAATTACTGCCTTTGGGGACATTGACTTCCAGTTTCAGGTTGAAATCTTCAAAGGTTTCAGTGGTGCGTAAATTCCCGTAGTGTATATGGGGTTCCCCTTCCTTTTGCGCTGGATCATTCACCAGCACTCCGTCGGTTATCTTCCATCCATTGACCGAATTTGCTTCGAGTAATTCCCATCCCGAAAGATCCTTACCATTTAAAAGCGTAATCTTTTTGCCAAATCTGATACTGCCGAGGTCAGGTGCAGGACCTGGTTCCGCTGTTCTCTTGCCGGTAAATGACACAGCCTCTGCTCCAATGCCGTTAGCATTTGGAAAAAAACCTCTTCCGGATATCATATCACTGCCTTCCTTTTGTATATCATACCAGAATATCTGGCGGTGTTCCCGGGCTGGTTCCCCTGCGGCATCCTTTTCCCTGATTAATAGATTGCTGCGCGTGATAATCAGGTGGTTATCAGCGGTAAAGACAAAATCAACCGGAATGACACTTCCCCCGCGCCAGAGTACTGAAGCATCCAGGTATCCATCTTCCTGGGTGATTTCCATCCATCCTGCATTGCTGTTTTCATAATCCAGGGCAAGGGCCCAAGTGCCAAGGAAGGGATCAGCTGACTGTGCCAGAACCTGTGTATGGCCGGCCAGAATAACTAATAGTCCAAATAGAGATACTGCAACTAAATTCTTGATTTTCATTTGCTTAAAATTTTGTGATTATACTAATTGAATATATTTTTTCGCTTTGCCCTTTTTTCAATCCTTCTCCTGATCTTATCATATGAGGGAGGCGGTCCCATGCGGATGGATTTTCCATCAATATACAGTCCGTCGCTTATTCCCCATTCACCCAATACCTCCCTGTCAACCGTATCGTACTGTTCAACCTTAACCTTTTCTTCGAAATCCCTGGAAGCCCTCAGCGCTCTTTCATATACCAGGTTCATGGCAGGGCACCATCCATTCCTGAACATGGAAATATTAACCTTATCTTTCCCTTTTGGGGGTTTCTTTTTTGATCTGATCATTCTCGGTGGCATGGCTTCATTGTTGAAAGGTTTCCATAACAATCTCATGATCTTCTGCTTATCAACCACCTTATAGCCTTTTTTCTTAAACCAGGAAGCCCGCATAAAAGCGGGGATGGCAAGTCCCCAAACAACCAGACCATTTGTGCCAAGCTCCCGGCAATCCTCCTCTGCTGCTTTTATTAAGGCAGTCCCAATACCCTTTTTCTGGTAATTCCCCACTCCCTCCTTGTATCCATGCACCCAGATGCAGAGAACGGCATATAGGTTTTCACCTTCAAAGATAGAATGTTCTATGGGCATATACTGTACCATGCCACTTATCTCCCCATTGTCTTCCTGTGCCAGTTTCACCCTGACCCCTTTGTCTTTCATTCGCTCGTACCATCGCTGCTTATGGTCACCTGCCTCCTTTATCTCGTCGGACCAATCTTCCAGGCAGCAGAAATACGTTTTTTCATGTTCCGGTGAAATGTCGATGATCTTCATGCCAAAATACTAAATAGCAGTTTCCTATTCTACCGGTATCGGTCGCTTCAGTTTTACCGGCTGGCACCATGATTGCTGGCCATTATAAACGCCTGTAACAAGATGTGTAATCTTTCCGTTCTCAATCAGTAGCTGAGGCCTTTCCCTTCTAACACAATGTAATACCTGGCCATTGTCATAATCTATATCATGGTCATATACCACAACAGGATCATATTTTTTCCAATCATTTACCCCATCATCTGAATAGAGATGAATACCCCATCGGACATGGCCGCTTACTTCTCCAACATTGTCTTCGCAAATGAAGTGATAATGATCCTTCGTCTTAAAGAGGTAGAAATCTTCCAGTTTACAATCGGGCCAGACATTATCATTCACAACTTCATAAGGCCCCTGGTATTGATCCGCGGTGGCCATAGCAACCCTCAGGGGTGCATCCCTGAACAACAATAAAACACGTGAGTCTTCAATCAATACTGCAGGGTTGTTTGATTCCTCCTTGATGATGGGTTCATCAGAACGTTTCCATGGCCCTTCAATCGATTTTGAGCTGGCATATCCAACCAGGCGGAGTAAATACTCTGAATTTTCACGATAGGTAGTAAAATCGCTTCCAATATAGAACAGCACATATTCATCCCCTATCTTATGGATGGTTGGATTATGGGCCATGTTCGCGTCCCAGTATACACTATCTCGCTCCCCTATGACAACTTCTTCAAATTTAAAGGGCCCGGTGGCAGATCTTGATGTGGCCCGGACTATCTCCGAATCAAGACGGTACTCCCTGGGAAAGTCCATTTTCTTTTTCCAGCGGGAGGCAAATAAGTGATAGGTTGGACCAACCTTGATCATGGAGCCTCCCCATACCCAGTACCCGTCCATCCTAAATCCGCTTTCTGCCGGGGCCTTTTCCAGGTCAAACTCTATTACCTGGCTTTTACCCGGACTAATAAACATCGTTAGCGCCAATAAAATCAATAACCTTGTTTCCACAATTCAGAAGATTAACTGTAAATTTAACGTTTGATTTAGTCCGAATAAGATACGAATTAATCATGAAAAAACTTTACTTCCTGATCTGTATGCTCAGTGTCTGTGGCTACCTGGGGGCTCAAAATATCTTTTCAGTCCGTGGTACTAAAACTTTTATGAACGGCGATGAGATGCAGGTCATCGGGCTCCGCTGCTCAAATTCCCTCATCACGGAAGAATCAACCGCTGATCTGATCAATCACCTGGATGTATATCATTCCTATGGGATCAATACGATCAGTGTATTTTTCATGGGTTCACGGTTTGGCGATGTCAAAGGATATAATAAAGATGCTTCACTGAATCCAGCATATCTCGTGAGGATGGCAAAAATTATTAAAGCCTGTGATGAACGTAAGATGGTGGTACTGGTTGGGTGTCTTTACTGGGGGAATTCGAGGGGAAAATGGGACAGCTGGGATCAGCAGGATGCAGAAAATGCCGTGGCAAATACTGTCAGATGGCTCTCTGAGAATCAATACAGGAATGTGTTTGTGGATCCCGACAATGAGGGAATGGCCCAGCGGGAAAAGGGATTTGACATCTCCCGGATGATCAACGCGGGGAAAGAAATTGACCCCGCTGTTGTGATTGGATATAATTCCCGGGGATATCCGCCATCCAATGCTGACCTGGCATTACATTTCAGCGAGAAGGACCCGGGCAAACCATATATAGAAAGCGAGGGTACCATGACAGATTACTGGGGAGCCTACAGCAAGGAACAGGGCCTGTATGAATATATCAATGTTGGTATCTATACCGAGGGAAAAAAAGCAGAACAAATAAAAAACACTGAGAAGCTGCTGAAAAGTGGATACGGGTATATGCTGGCTTCCACATGGCTGCAGAACCTACCCCCCAACCATCATCCCGGAGGTGATGGTACACATGGTGACCCTGGTATCAAATGGTGGCTGGAATATATTAAAGAAAACTATTAGTCCGGGTACAGCGGCAAAGTCATTCTTGCCCGGCTGGCTTAAAAGGACTGCCCCCAATTATTACCTCGTTGAATAGCAGGTTTTCGGCAAATTCAATGACATTTTCCTCCCCTGCTTCGTCAATGGTGATGTTGTCCAGGAGTATCCTGCTGATGGGTTCTTCCCTGACGCCCACAATCCTGAACGGGGTCTTTTCGACTTTTTTACACTTGATCCCCGAAACATAGAAGTCGTTGAATTTCGTGGGAAAGTGGTTACCCCTGTATCCGTGGTAGTCCATCCTGAATATGAACATGGCATCCTGGCATGACTCAACTTCGATATCTCTTATATAAACATGCTGTACCTGTCCCCCCCGGTCAAGGTTACATTTGAAATTAAGGGCGTGCATGCCATCAGCAATGAAATTGTCGTATGCATAAAAGTTTTCTACCCCGCCCGACATCTCTGAACCGATGCATAATGCGTTGACACCGCTGATAAGATGGTTGTTTCGGACGATGATATTTCGGCTGCCGGGACGGTCCCATGCATCCTGGTCACGGCCGGCCTTGATGGCAATGGCATCATCATGGGTTTTAATCCTACAACCTTCGATCAGAACATCTTCACTGCTGTCGGGGTCAATCCCGTCATCATTCAGGGTTTCGCCATAAATTTGCAGATTCCTCAGGGTAACGTTCCTGCTGAATACAGGATGGACGGTCCACATTGGACTGTCCCGGAGGGTCAGATCCTCGATCAGAACTCCCTCACATTCATATAATTCAATGAGGACAGGGCGTAAATAATGCTGTTCCCCATCTCCATATCCGTCATCTTTGCCATCTCCATCCAGATCCAGATACCCGTTGGCAAATACCCTTTGATTCTCAGGTACCGTATCATTACCCATCTGACGCAGGCGGGTTTTGTCCGGATTCTGGTGTTTTCTCCACTCTATGGACCATTCCCTGGCGGCCCCGTCAATGATCCCTTTCCCGGTAATGGCCACATTCTCCAGCTGATATCCATAGATAAGTGGGGAATAATTATAACAGACCGTTCCTTCCCATCGTACTTTCACAGCGGGAAGATAACTTTCGGGCTTACTGCTGAAGAAAATTCGAGCCCCTTCTTCAAAATGCAGGTTAATATTACTTTTTAGGTGAATGGGGCCGTCAATGAAATATTGGCCGGGTGGTACGATTACTCTGCCACCTCCTGCACCTGCCAGGTCATGGATGGCCTTTTTAAAGGCTGTGTGGTTGTCTGTAACAGAATCGCCTTTTGCTCCAAAATCTGTGACCAGAACCTGTTTATCCTGGAATGTTGGGGGAACTATCCTGTCAATTATGCCGGGTAGATTCTCCCAGGCCTCTGCTTCCAGCTTTTTGGCCTGCTTGTAGGTAAATGATCCAGGCGGAACGGGTTGGCATGCCTGCATAACCAGAACCACACCGAGAAGTATGAATAGCTTAAGATATTGTTTACTCATTGAAACAGAATATTTACACAAACTTTAAGATTATTCTTTTGCCAAGCCCTTCTTCGAATATCCGAAATAATGTCGATAACTGAATATCAATTTTTCCATTTTCCAACCTTGATATATAACTTTTTTTAGTCCCAGTTTTACTAGCCAGCTGATCCTGCGTCATTTTAGCCTGTTTCCGGGCATCTTTGAGCAATTCCCCGATCATAAAAGCTTTAGCTTTATACTCAAATTCAGTTCTTTTACTTGTACCGATTTTTCCATATTTTGAATCGATCAATTCATCGAAGCTTCTTATCTCCTTAAAATCTCTCATGATGCTAATCCTTATTCACTATAATAATCCTGTTTTAACTTTTGGGCCTTGATAATTTCATTTTTAGGTATCTTCTGACTCTTTTTTTGAATCCCATGTAATAATACAATCGAGTGACCTTCCGTTTCATTACAAAGTTAACAAATTTGTTAACAGCAAAATTCCCTTTTACCTATGTAATGTTCTTACCAGGTAAATATCATATTTGGCACACTGATTAAATCTGAATTAAAATAGCAGCATTTTAAACTAATTCTTAAAATCTTCCAGCTCCCTGAACATCATAAAAACTTATATTTGATTTAATTGAATTCATTTATCGTGCTTTATCTCTGGCAACAGTGAGACTTAGAAATTTATCCATACTGCCAAAACTTATCCGGATCAGATGGATCCCTGCCATTGGTACCATCCTGATCCTTGCTTTCACCTCCCCTGTGACTGAACCTCCCAGCGCTGAGGATCAATATAAAAAGGATAGTATCCTATACCGCATCCACACTACAAAAGCCTCCCTGGATAACCTTCTAAGGCAATATGGTTCAGATTTTCAGGAGGGCCGGGGATATATCAAAGAGCTTGAAGAAATTAAGAAGAGCTATCTGGCTGGCCAGCACATTGATCAGCATGCTGGAATAAATGAAGCTTACCATCGTTTACTCCATCTCCAGAAAAAGGCGCTGTTATCCTCCCCGGTAATTGATTTCGATGAGATCCTGCTGGTCAACAGGAAGATAGATCTAAGGGATTGGGACCGGCTCATCCAGAAGGCAAAGATTGTCCGCTTCGGTTTTCCCAGCAACCATGAGTGCAATTCCAGCCTTCCAAAAGAATGGTTTTGACAATGAGCTGGCCATCCTGTCAGGATACAAAGATGGCGGTAAAATGGAGACGGTATTCAAACCAGCCGATCAGGGATACACTGGAGAAATGGACCTGCACTGGCAGGCCGACAGGATGCTTTTCACCCAATCCGATTCTGTGAACTGGAAGGTCATGGAAATGGACCTGGGATCCGGACAGGTCCGCCAGGTTTCGAAGGCTCCGGAGGATGTGGATTGCTTCGATGCAGCCTACCTTCCCAATGGGAACATTGTGTTCGGCTCCACGGCCAATTTCCAGTCAGTCCCATGCTGGCATGGCATAAGAAGGGTCAGCAACCTCTATGTAATGAAAGAGGACGGTTCAGAAATGCGCCGCCTATGTTACGACCAGGATCATGATTTTCATCCCGCGGTGCTGGGTAACGGGCAGATCCTATTCAATCGCTGGGATTATACAGGGATCGCCCACATCTATTTCCGACAGCAGATGGTGATGAATCCAGATGGGACGGCACAACGTGCCATCTATGGCTCCAACTCCTGGTTCCCTAATTCCATGTACTTTTCGAGAGAGATCCCTGGTAGTCCGGGCAAACTCCTCAGCGTATTATCAGGATACCATGGTGTTCCGAGAATGGGACAGCTGGTTGTTGTCGATACCAAGAAGGGATGGCATGAAGACGATGGACTGGTGGCCAGGGTGTCAGGGAAGGGAGAAGGGATCACTCCAAAATACTATGATGATCTCGTTGGACAGGACTGGCCCAAATTTGCCACACCTTATCCATTGAATGATCAATATTTTCTGGTCTCAGCATGGAATGAAAACACCAATAGTGTGGGAATATACCTGGCTGATGTTTTTGATAACCTTGTATTGATTAAGGAAATTGCAGGTCACGCATTACTTGAACCAATCCCTTTGAAACATCAGAAAAAACCGCCTGTTATACCCGATAAAGTCAACCTGGCTGAGAATGATGCCACGGTATACATTCATAATGTTTATGCGGGACCCGGACTCAAAGGGGTTCCGGAGGGCACCATAAAGAAGATCCGTGTTTTGGCCTATAATTATGGCTTTTATGGGATGGCCGGTCCGGATAAGATCGGCTATGGCGGCCCATGGGAGGCCATGCAGATGGTGGGGACGGTCCCGGTAGAAACCGATGGCTCAGCCATGTTCAGGGTCCCGGCCAACATGCCCATCGCCTTTCAACCGCTCGATGAAGATGGTGCTGCCGTTCAGTTAATGCGCAGCTGGGTCACCGCCATGCCTGGAGAATTTATGTCCTGCGTCGGCTGCCATGAGGGCCCCGATGAAATAGCTCCCTCTGTTTACGCCCAGGCCGCTGGCAAACAACCCAGGCAGATCGAAAACTGGTATGGTGATCCCAGGGGATTTGATTTCGAGAGGGAAGTACAACCCGTTCTGAACAAGTATTGCATCTCCTGCCATAAGGGGAACAGGAAAAATATCCCGGATCTGCGGCCGGAACAATATTTTGAAGATTACCAGGGAAAATTACTTTCCAACCTGGGCGTTGACCGTATGCATCCCGTCATGCAAGAAGACACGAAAGGTTACAATAAATATACCCCTGCCTATGATGCCCTGATCCCATACATCCGAAGGGTGGGCATTGAAGATGAAGTCAACCTGCTGACCCCGGGAGAATACCATGCCAGGACAAGCCCGCTGATCCAGATCCTCAGAAAGGGGCATCACGGGGTGGAATTGAATCATGAAGCCTGGGACAGGCTCTATACATGGATCGACCTGAATGGTCCCTGCCATGGTACCTGGAATGATGTTTACCCGGTTCAGGATGGAGTTTGTGAGCGGCGGTATGAACTCGCGATAAGTCATGGCGGACAGGCCATTGATCCGGAAAAAATTCCCCTTACAATAGGTTTCGATGAGACTCCCGCCCGGAGAAACGGGATGAAAAGACCGGCAGCATTAACCCTTGAAGGCTGGCCGCTCTCCCCGGAAGAAGCCAGGCAACTTCAAGAGGATCCTGGGTGAATATGAAAAAGAAATAAACTGGGGGACGGGATCAGAATCAAACTGGTAAAAATACCTGCCGGCAGATTTGTCATGGGTGATGTAAAGGGCTCCCCGGAGGAATGGACAGAAAGGGAAATGAATATAGATAAACCATTCTGGATGGCCAGCTGTGAAATTACCAATGCACAGTTTAAAGCATTTAATAACCAGCATGATAGCCGATATTATGGAAAGCGACATGCCGGCATGATGACAGAGGTTTGCCCCTGGATGCTGGTGACCAACCAGTGTTAAGGGTCTCCTGGACAGAGGCTGAAGCATTCTGTGAATGGTTATCTGAAAAAACAGGCATGACATTCAGCCTTCCTACTGAGGAACAATGGGAATATGCATGCCGGGCTGGTTCTGATTCACCATTATTCTATGGTGATGTCTCAGATGATTTTTCAACCTGGGCCAACCTCGGGGACAGATCTTTTGGCCCTTACCTGTTTAAATCGGGTGGTGTCACTCATTTTGTGATGGACGGTGCTGACCTGGCTGATACTACCCATAATGATCATTTCGTTGTAACCGCACCTGTTGGGTCTTTCCGGCCGAATAACTGGGGACTATACGACATGCATGGCAATGTTGCTGAGTGGGTGGATCAGTCCAACAATAATGGTGAAAAGATTGTCCGCGGAGGATCATTTTATGACCATCCAAAAAGGGCCGGGAGCGCTTACCGTTATCCTTCCCGGAATGGCAGAAGGTATACAATGTTGGATTCCGTGTTGTAGCTGAAATAGAAGAATTCCATGGCTCGCGTTAAATATTTCATCCTGCCTGCCCTTGCCCTTCTTATTTTCTGCCTGGGAAATTCCAGGAAGGAAAACCCGCCATTCCTGGGTCCCGTGGACATGGTTTATTCCCCCGGACAGAATAAACTTTACATCGCAGAATCCTACGGGCAGAGAATTGATGTATTTGATATTGGTAAAATGGCCATTGCCAGTACACTCCCACTTGCAGATCAGCCAAATAATCTATTCATTACCGGGGATCAAAAAACGCTGCTCATCAGCCAGGGAATGGATGAGGGGAGATTAGTGGTCTATGATCTGGAAAAACTGAAAAGGAAAAAAGAGATCCCTGTGGGTCATTCTCCAACTGCCATCACAGAAAGCAGGGAGCATTTCATTATTTGCAATCGCTTTCCCGGGGAGATAACCTTCCTGGATAAGGATAAATTCCGGATTGAAAAGATAGTTAAGGTTGGAAGGGAACCCATTGCAATGGAAATAGTTCCAGATAAGAATAAACTGTTTGTTGCTCACCATCTGCCTGAAATGGCCTCGACAGCAGATCATGTTGGGGCGAAAATATCTGTAATCGATCTGGGCAGTCTTGAGGTCACCAATTCCACCCTTTTACCCAATGGCAGCTCCAGTGTCAAGGATATAACCCTGGACCCGGAGGGTAAGTATCTTTTTGTCACCCACATTCTTGCCAGGTATCAGCTGCCACCCACCCAGCTTGAACGGGGATGGATGAATACCAATGCCTTTTCTATCATCGATGTGGAAATGATGAAATGCTCTCAAACCATTCTTCTCGATGACATCGACCATGGTGCTGCCAATCCATGGGATCTTGATTTTTCAGCAGATGGACAAAGTATATTTGTGTCACATGCCGGGACCCATGAAATCAGCATCATCGACTGGAAAAAAATGAAAGAAGCAATGGGCCAGGCTGATAGCAGCAGTACAGACTATGCCACCTCAGAGAACCTCGGATTCATATATCCATACAGGAAACGCCTGGCAGTGCATGGCAACGGGCCACGGGCGATTTTATCTGACGGGGAATACCTCTTTGCGGCTAATTATTTTTCCGATAACCTGAGCATGATCAACCTTGAAAATTTCACGGAAGAAAACATCCAGCTCGGAGAATTCAATCCAACGGATGAACGGCTGGGGGAAATGTATTTTCATGATGCTTCCCTCTGTTTCCAATCCTGGCAAAGCTGTGTTTCCTGCCATCCTGATGCCAGGGTTGATGGCCTGAACTGGGATTTATTAAATGATGGAGTAGGTAATCCGAAGAATGCAAAAAGCCTGTTGTTATCGCATAAAACCCCGCCAGTCATGTCACTGGGTGTCCGGTCTCATGCGAAACTGGCAGTAAGGGCAGGTTTCAAACATATCAGTTCGCAGCCGTGCCTGAAGCATATTCTACCCTGGTGGATGTTTACCTGGAAGGCTTAAAGCCGGTAATTAGTCCGTACCAATCCGCATCCAAAGACCTGGAAAAAGGGGAATCTCTCTATCAGTCACTAAAATGTAATGAATGCCACCCGGCACCTCTACTTTACAGATCTGAATTCCTATCCATCGGGGAGGATGAAAGCCTACAGTGGGATACCCCCACACTGGTCGAGTTATGGCGAACCGGACCTTACTGGCATGACGGAAGATATGCTACCCTGGAAGAGATATTCGCAATAGAAAAGCACGGACTGCCAGAGCCGTTATCATCAAATGACATCAAGGCACTGAATGCTTATCTGTTGACATTGTAAAACCCGTAAGTATCCTATAGTTTTTTGATCTTAATATTCTTGAACCAGACATCATTTCCATGATCCTGTAATCCTATGACCCCTTCTTTTGGCACATCATACCAGTCCTCCCTTATCTTCGGGAATTTACTGCCTGATACCAGTTCCTTCCACTCCTCTGTCCCCATCTGAAAACTCAGGACCACTTCCCCGTTCATGATATGTTTCACATGCCCGTCCTTTACAATCACCTCCACGCTGTTCCATTCACCCGCCGGGTTTGCGTTCTGGGGATCAGCCGGTATCAGGTCATACAGGGCCCCTGATAATCGGTTACCATTCTTACCTTTTTTACCATCCGGATGGCGCTCATTATCGAGGACCTGCAATTCCGGAGCAGTATTAACGATGGACTCGTAACCTTCCTCTGCACCCAGGTAAAATATCCCTGAATTGCCGCCTTCCGATATTTTCCAATCCACTTTTAGATGGAAATTACTGAATTGCCCGTCGTAAATGATATACCCTTTTTGTCCGGGTTCAGCCTCATCATTTTCCATTGCCATGCAAAACAGGGTCCCTTCTGATACAGACCACACTCCCGGGTGATCCGGACTTTGCCATCCTCTCCAGTTTTGGGTGTTTTTACCATTGAACATCAGTATCCATCCCTCTTTTTTCTCTGCTTTGGTCAGCTTGTTATCACTGCTTTTTTGTGCCCCGGATTCAAGGGTCCATCCACTATTCAGAATAATTGTTACCAGGAAAAGTTTTAATAATGTTTTCATATTGATTGGTTTAGTTTATTTGCAGAATTGCTAAATAACAAAAAAAAGAGGCAGCACCAAATTTCATTTCTTAAATACTTATCTTAGAGGTACACATCTTAATGAATTTTATGAAGGCAGGCCTTTTTATTCCATGTTACATTGACCAGTTCTATCCCCAGGCCGGGATCGCTACACTGCTGTTGCTGGAAAAGCTCGGAGTGGAAATTGAATCTCCTGAAAATCAGACCTGCTGTGGGCAGCCACTGGCCAATTCCGGTATGGAAAAGGAGACCATAAAGATCTGCAGCCATTTTATTCAATTATTCAGTTCTTATGATGTCATCGTCAGTCCATCCGGAAGCTGTGTCCTGCACATTAAGGAGCATGTACCGGAGTCATTGCATGACGAGGCATATTTTCATGTAAGGGACCATATCTATGAATTGACGGAATTTCTGACAGATGTCCTGAAGATCGATGGATTGGATGGACATTTCCCGCATAAGGTAGGACTGCATCAAAGCTGCCATGGTTTGCGCGGCTTAAGGAATGGAAAGTCCAGCGAGCTGGCCGGGAATGGATTCAGCAAGGCCCGGCAGATACTTTCCTCATTGAAGGACATCCACCTGGTTGACCTTGACCGTACAGATGAATGCTGCGGTTTTGGAGGTACATTCAGCGTTTTTGAAGAGGCGGTTTCTGCCCGGATGGGAAAGGATCGCATTCATGATCATATGAAAAATGGGGCTGAGATCATTACCGCCATAGATATGTCATGCCTGATGCACATGGAAGGACTGATCAATAGAAACCGCCAACCGATCAAGGTAATGCATATAGCTGAAATATTAAATGCAGCCATATCATGAAACATGCCCGGGCAGCCAAAGAATTCCTGAGTAATGGTCCGCGTACCGACTGGCACAGCCAGGCACTCTGGTACGTGCGCCAGAAAAGGGATGTCCAGAAGGATGGGATACCTGATTGGGAAGATCTTCGTGAGCAGGCTTCTGCCATAAAGGAGCATACACTTTCCCATCTCGATCAGTACCTGGAGGAATTTGAATCAAAAGCACTGAAGAACGGGATCCGTGTCCACTGGGCAGTAAATGCAGAGGAACATAATAATATTGTACTCGGGATCCTCCAACAGGCTGGCGTCAGGCGGCTTGTAAAGAGCAAGTCCATGCTGACCGAAGAATGCCATATGAACCCTTTTCTTGAAAAAAATGGCGTTGAGGTAGTAGAATCAGATCTGGGTGAGCGCATCATTCAATTTGCAGAACAGGATCCCAGCCATATCGTTTTGCCTGCCATCCATTTGAAAAAAGAAGAGGTCGGAAAGCTTTTTGAGAAAAAACTTGGTACAGAGGCCGGCAATTATGATCCAACATACCTCACAGGGGCAGCAAGGGAACATCTCAGGGAGCATTTTCTGTCAGCAGAAGTGGCCATGACAGGGGTAAATTTTGCGATTGCTGAAAGTGGAGGATTTGTGGTTTGCACCAATGAAGGCAATGCTGATATGGGGGTCCACCATGCCAGTACCCACATTGCTTCCATGGGCATTGAGAAGGTAATTCCCCGGAAAAGAACATCTTGCTGTTTTTCTGCGATTACTGGCCCGCAGTGCTACCGGACAGCCGGTAACCACCTATACCTCGCATTTTCAGAAACCAGCGAAGGACAAAGAGATCCATCTGATCATTGTAGATAACGGACGCTCGGAACACCTGGGTAAAGACAAATTCTGGCGGGCCCTGAAATGCATTCGTTGTGGTGCCTGCCTGAACACCTGTCCGGTTTACAGGCGCAGCGGGGGACATAGTTACGGATACACTATCCCCGGACCCATAGGCTCCATCCTGACACCACGTGTCGATCTTAAGCAATACGCAGATCTCCCTTTTGCATCCAGCTTATGTGGTTCATGCAGCGATGTCTGCCCGGTGAAAATTGAGATCCATGAGCAATTATACGAGTGGAGGCAGGAAGTCAATGAGCAGCACCAGCTTTCCGGGACAAAAAAATTGGGACTCCGATTCATGGGGCGGATACTGGCACGGCCACGGCTTTATCATAAGTCAGGGAAATTTGCACGTAAAGCCCTGAAGATCACTCCACGATTCCTGGTATACAACAGGCTGAATCCCTGGGGACGGTCAAGGGACCTTCCTGAGCCGCCCAGGCAAAGTTTCCAGGAGTGGTACAGGGAAAACCGCAAGAAATCATGAGCAAAGGACAAATTCTAAATAGTATTTCACAAAACAAACCGGCTGCGGTAGATCTGCCATCTCCGCAGAGGGTAGACAGGGATGGAGATAAAGCTTTATTACAAGAATTCATAGATAAGGCCAGAGGTGCAGGTTCTGAAATTGAAAATTTCGACTCGGTTGAAAAAGTGGGAGCATGGATCAAACAACAGGGAAAAAATGGGAAAAGCGGTAATTAATCTTAATTCAAGAAAAGACATTTCCGAAAATGATCTGGATGAGGTGGATATGGTGGTGATCAGAGGACAACTGGGAGTGGCTGAGAACGGTGCCAGTATGGATAGATGAGCAGGACATGCAGCTCCGGAAGTTACCTTTTGTAACGAGTCATCTGGTCCTGGTCCTTGAAAGTCAAAGATCCTTCCGGATTTGCATGAGGCATACAGGCAGGTTGATCTTGATCGATCGGGTTTTGGTGTTTTTATTGCCGGTCCGTCAAAAACAGCAGATATTGAACAGGCCCTTGTCATCGGCGCCCACGGTCCTATTAAACATACCATCCTGCTTTATTAATATTTGCATAAACTAAATCAAACATCATGAGGAATATACTGTTTATCTTATTGATCTTTATGGCTATTCCCGGGATCTGCCAGACAAACCAGGGACCAAATGTCATCCTCATAATTACTGATGATCAGGGTCACGGGGACCTGGGATATCATGGGAATCCCATCGTTCAAACGCCTCACCTGGACAAGCTGGCAGATGTCAGCGTACGGCTTGAATAATTTCTATGTTTCTCCGGTTTGTGCTCCAACACGTTCCAGCCTGATGACAGGCAGGTACTCACTTAAGAACAGGGGTACACGACACCTACAACGGAGGGGCCATAATGGCAACTGAAGAGATCACCATCGCAGAAGTTTTAAAAGGAGTGGGATATAAAACGGGAGCCTTTGGAAAATGGCACCTGGGGGATAATTACCCTTCAAGACCGGGGGACCAGGGATTTGATGAGTCAGTGATCCATCTGGCGGGGGGCATGGGTCAGCCTGGTGATTTTACTACCTATTTTAAATTTGACAGGAGCTACTTTGACCCGGTTCTATGGCATAATGATGAACAGGAATCTTACGAGGGCTATTGCTCTGATATTTTCACCGCGGAAGCACTGAAATTTATTGAGCAGAATGAGGAAGGCCCCTTCTTTTGTTACCTGGCGTATAATGCCCCACATACGCCTCTTCAGGTACCGGATAAATATTACCAGATGTACAAGGATGTGGATCCAACACAGGGATTTGACGGGGATGACAGGCCTTTCCCCGAAATGAATGAAAAAGATATGGAGGATGCCCGTAAGGTATATGCCATGGTTACCAACATAGATGATAATGTTGGCAGGGTACTACAAAAATTAAAGGATATGGGCATCGATGATAATACCGTGGTCATTTTCATGACCGACAATGGGCCCCAGCAAAGAAGATATGTAGCAGGAATGAGAGGCAGGAAGGGTTCGGTATATCGTGGTGGCGTCCGGGTACCGTTTTTCATCAAGTACCCCGGAAAATTGAAAGGCGATACAGATATTAACACCACTGCTGCCCATATAGATATTTTACCCACGATAGCCTCTATCTGTAAGGCCCCGTTCCCAAAGGGAGTGAAGATCGATGGCAAGGATCTGTTGCCTGTATTAAGTGGCCAGGCGGTGGACTGGGAAAACCGGTCACTGTTCTTTTACTGGACCCGGAGATACCCGGAACTGTACAACAATATGGCCCTGCAAAAAGGCCCTTATAAACTGGTCGGACATACATCTTTTGATGCAGAGATTAATGATTTCCAGCTCTTTAATATTGAGTCTGATCCCTATGAACTCGAAAACCTGGTAGGTGAAAAAGAAAGCCTGGCACTGGAACTGAAAAAAGAAATGGATGAATATTATTATGAATTGGTCACATCACCTCATCTGGTAAATCAGCCACGGATCTCCATCGGAAGTGAACACGAGAACCCGGTGTATTTAAACCGGAATGATGCTGCGGGCGAACGGGGACTTTGGACCCAGGAAGGTCCAAACGGGAAATGGGTGGTCAGCATAGAACGTGGGACCTACGATATAGAATTTTTATTTATTAAGCCGGTTGAGGGAAAGGGGACATTATACCTGGAAGCCGGGACACAGATCAGTCGGAAATCTTTCGACCAGGAAAAAACCGACAGGCTGATCATGAAAAATGTATTTTTGCCTGAAGCGGATACAGATCTCATCCCTTTTTACCGGTAAATGGAAAAAGGTATTTCCCGCTTTTACTCAAGATCTCCAGAACAGATTAATAAGCAACCCAAAAACAGCATTCGAGTGAGGATAAAATAATTGATCTTTCCATGTCTGCTTTTCTTATTTACCGGGGTATTGGGACAAACGCCGGACTGGCGGAACATCCGGAACGGCTGGGTCATCCCGGATGAATCTTACAGTGACCAACCCTACATTGTAAAAACAGATGACGGGGCCTGGTTGTGCATTCTCACAACAGGCGCAGGAAGGGAAGGACAATCCGGACAATATGTGGCCGTCACCCGAAGTACCGATCAGGGCAAGTCCTGGTCAGAACTCATTCCCCTTGAACCCCCGGATGGTCCGGAAGCTTCCTATGCGGTCATGCTTAAGGTACCTTCAGGCAGGATCTATGCATTTTATAACCACAACACAGATAACATCCGGGAAATAAAACTGGATGATCCCGACTTTTCACCGAGCGGCACCATCAAACGGGTGGATTCCCAGGGATATTTTGTATTCAGGTACAGCGATGATCATGGGAAAACCTGGTCCGCAAAACGATATACCATCCCCATCCGTGAATTCGAAATAGACCGCAACAATGTTTACGGAGGGGAGATCCAGTTTTTCTGGAATGTGGGCAAAGCCTTTATCCTTGATGGAGCGGGATATGTATCCCTGCATAAGGTGGGTGGATTCGGAGAAGGGTTTTTTACTTCCAATGAAGGGGTACTGTTAAGAAGTCCGAATATATTGACTGAAACGGATCCCGAAAAGATCAGCTGGGAAACCCTGCCGGATGGTGATATCGGCTTAAGGACCCCGCCTGGGGGTGGCCCCATATCCGCCGAACAGAGTTATTCGGTAATGAGTGACGGTTCCATCTATTGTGTTTACCGTACCATTGATGGCCATCCTGTTTATACTTACAGCCGGGATGGCGGGCATACCTGGGATACTCCCGCATATTTGAGATATGCCAATGGCCGGCTGGTAAAGCACCCGCGGGCAGCCAATTTTGCCTGGCGATGCGAGAATGGCAAATACCTTTACTGGTTCCACAATCATGGCGGCAGGTTTATCCGGGAACATCCCCGGCGCCGGACCCAGGGATTCCAGGACAGGAACCCGGCATGGATCATGGGCGGCATTGAGAAGGATGGCCCCAGATGGGAAGATCATTGAATGGACCCAACCGGAGATCCTGCTGTATGATGATGATCCCCTCATCCGCATGAGCTACCCGGACCTGGTGGAAGACGATGGCAAATATTACATTACCGAAACACAAAAGGACATTGCCCGGGTGCATGAGATCGATCAGGGATTGTTGGAAGGCCTCTGGAACCAGTTTGACAACCGGCAAAAAACGTCGATGGCTTGGCCGTGGAATGGGATCTGGAAAATGAACAATTTCCCCTGCAAAAAGAAGGGATCCAATTTGATCATTTCTATGATCATGACCCTGGCAGGGAGGACCATGGAGGCATGCATATCCGTTCAGGATTCACCTTTGATATTGCCTTCCGGCTTGAATGACCTGGGACCCGGACAAATACTGATCGATACCCGAAATGAATTTGGGAAAGGCCTGCAGCTATTCACCACAGATGAGAAAACGGTCAGGCTCAGCATGAGTGATGGCCGGACGACCTCTACATGGGACTGTGATAAAGGAATGCTGGAGGCCGGGAAGGATCATTATATGAGTGTTATTGTTGACGGCGGACCGAAAATCATCATGTTCGTGATAGATGGGATCCTGTGTGACGGAGGTGATGACAGGCAATTTGGCTGGGGCCGGTTCAATCCTTACCTCCAGGAAGTAAACGGAGTCAGACCAATTGGACCCTGGGCAAAAATCTGAATGGGAGAGATCCTGATGGTTAAGTGTATATACACGTGCATTGAAAGTTTCAGAGGCAATTGGTAATTTCAATCACCACATCGACAAATGATGAATTCTCCCAAAACTCATTCCCCCGAAGGATGTGGCTGGCCACTGCTAAGCATAGGTCCGGGTATATTCTGTATCGGTTATACCGTAGGTACAGGAAGTGTCACATCCATGGTAAAATCAGGAAGCCAGTTCGGAATGCAATTATTATGGGTCCTCCTGCTCAGCTGCCTGTTTGCCTGGGTGCTGATGGAGGCCTATGGAAGGTATGCCATCATTACCGGGGGCACATCCATCCACAGTTTCAAAACCAGGCTGAAGGGGGGTAAATTCCTTGCCATTCTGGTTATGGTGGGCATCATCGTGGCCCAGTGGAATGCATTGACAGGCATCCTCGGGCTCAGTTCACATGGGATCTATGAGGTTTTCGCTTATTCCTTCCCGGATTGCCTGAAAACAGTTACTGGGGGGTACTGGGACTGGCCATCGTGCTGATCATGATCATGTACGGCCTCCTCCTGGTAGGGAAATATTCATTTTTCGAGAAAGTGCTGGTAGTCTTTGTCACCATTATGGGACTATCATTCATCGTATCGATGTTCATTGTTTTACCTGAACCTGGAAGTATTGTCCGGGGACTCATACCCTCTATTCCAAAAATGCCCGGGGGCAAGTTGATGGTGGCAGCATTTGTGGGGACTACCATGGCTGCACCGACCTTTGTGGTCAGGCCCCTGCTGCTAAAAGGAAAAGGCTGGAATGCTGATAATGTGAAGGATCAGTCCCGCGATGCACTGATCTCAGCCCTGCTCATGCTGGTGATCAATCTGTCCATCATGGCGGCAGCGATGGGTGCCCTGTTCTACCAGGGGAAAACAGTTGAGAAAGTGCTCGACATGGTATACACCCTGGAACCATTGCAGGCAAATTTGCAGTAGCCCTTTTTATGGTGGGAACGCTGTCTGCAGGCCTATCATCCATCTTCCCCATACTCATGGTAGCACCCTTCTGATTGCTGATTATAGGAGCGGGGAGCTGGATACCAATTCAAAAATGTTCAGGGTGATCACAGCCGTTGCCTGTGTATTCGGATTGACCGTCCCCATTATGGGTGCCAATCCCATCATTGCCCAGATCGCCACACAGGTGGCATCAGTCTTTGTGTTACCGCTTGTCATCGGTGGAATATTTTTCCTGGTCAACAACCAGAAACTCATGGGAAAGCATAAGGCCGGTTTTTGTTAAATGCGGGGATGATCACCGCTTTTATTTTTGCCTGCATCATTTCATATACTGGTGCCTTGCATTAAATGAACTATTTAAATGAAAATGACAATAAAAAGATCTTTTCTGCAGTTTAACCCTTGCCATGATAGTTGGGATTTTCATTCTCCTCGAAAGCTCAAAATCAGGATTTCTTCGATACCCAGTCCCAGCGCCTGGAATGGTTCCGGGATGCAAAATTCGGGATGTTTATTCACTGGGGACCCGTAAGCCTGACCGGCAGGGAAATCGGCTGGTCCCGCGGAGGTGAACGCAGGGGCAGGCCCGGGACCGGCGAGACACCCCTGGAGATTTACGATAATCTTTATAAACATTGGAATCCATCCCTTTATAATGCAGAAGAATGGGTGCAGATCGCCAGGGCTGCCGGCATGAAGTATATGGTCTTCACTACTAAACATCATGATGGGTTCTGTAATTGGGATACGGAATATCACGGATTATAAGTCGACAGCTGAGGATGCCCTCTTTGGAAGAGATATTGTAAAAGAGCTGGCCGAGGCCTGTCACAAGCATGACATGCCGCTGGGTTTTTATTATTCCCTGCCGGACTGGTATGATGAGAATTTTCTCACAGACAAACATGATCAGTTTCTTGAAATGATGCATGGGCAGGTGCGCGAATTGCTAACCAGTGTATGGTAAAATTGATGTAATGTGGTTTGATCTCGGGGGAATGGTAGCTGAAGATGGCAGCAGAAGTTGCGACCCTGCGATCTGGGATGCAGAGAACCTGATCAATATGGTACTTGAGTTGCAACCTGGGATTGTGGTCAATAACCGGACCTGCCTGGCGGCGGATTTTGGCACACCTGAGCAACGCATTGGTACTTTTCAAAGTGATCCGGCCTGGGAAACCTGCATGACCATTGGCCGGCAATGGGCCTGGAAACCCAAGGATGATATGAAATCAAAAACCCAGTGTATCCAAACCCTGATCCGGGCAGCCGGGGGTGACGGTAACCTGTTGTTCAATGTCGGTCCCATGCCTGACGGACGCATCGAACCGCGACAGGTAGACCGGATAAAGGAGATGGGGCAATGGCTGAATAAATATGGAGAGACCATTTATGGTACCCGCGGCGGGCCTTATAAACCTACAGACTGGGGTGTCAGTACGAGAAAAGGGAATAAAATTTTTGTCCATTTGCTAAACTGGTTTGGTGATTCTCCAGCATTAAAGCTTCCATTGAATGGTGTCAGGATCAAGGATGTTTCATTGCTTACAGGGGGGGAAATTAATTATGAGATCAAAGAGAAAGATCTGCTTATCAGCATGCCTGAATCTGCCATTAATGAGATAGATGCAATCATCCAGATAGAAATTGAGGGTGATGCCATGGATATGCCAGTCACCGATGTAATCCCTGAATCATTAAGCTATCAAAAATCAGCCACGGCTTCATCTGAATCCACCACCATTTTTGGAAAGCCAGTAATGTGTTGGACGGGGACTGGATAGGCCATGGATGGAGACAGCAGGGCGATGAAGCAATCCCATGGATCGAAATAAACCTGGGTGAAAAGCAAACAGTTTCGCGGGTTGTCATCTTTGAAGACGGCAACAATATTGAAGAATTTGACATCAGTACGAAACCCGGAAAGGATGGTCTGTCATTTATCATGGTCAGCAAATAGGTGAAAAACTAGATCTCACCCTGGATCCTGTAAAAGGTCAGGTATTCAGGTTATCTATCAACAAGGCAAAAGAGAAACCAGCCATCAAGGAAATGGTGCTATTGTAAAATCTATAAACCTGAAAAACAAAGCATTCATGAAGCCAAACAGATGTTTTCTGCTATTGATCTCATCCCTTATGTTCATGCCATTATCCATGGCTCAGGTAAAGGTCCCACAATCGGACATCGATCAATACATGATGGGCAAGGCGGAAAGGTTAAAAACCTGAATGAAGCCAAGTTTGGCATGTTCATTCACTGGGGACCCTATGCTGTTCTGGCAGGGGAATGGAATGGCCAGAAAGGAGGGAGAAACGGGGAATGGATTATGTTTGATCTGAAAATCCCCAGGGAAGATTATGAATCAATGGCCAGAACCTTCAATCCCGTTAAATTCAATGCAGCGGAATGGGCTAAACTGGCCAGGGAAGCCGGCATGAGATACATGGTCATCACAGCCAAACACTGTGATGGATTTGCCATGTATGATTCCAGGATAACTGATTATAACATTGCTGACTGGACACCCTTTAAACGGGATGTTTGCAAAGAGCTGAAGGCTGCCTGCAAAGAGCAGGACATCAAGCTCGGATTTTACTACTCGCACTGGTGGGACTGGCATGAAGAGCATGCCATTGCGGGACCTTCCGGGGGTCCTTACCATGACAACAACTGGGATTTCCCCGACAGGTCGAAGAAACAGTCAGATATTTACATTGACGGCAAGTCTCTGCCGCAGGTGGAAGAGCTGGTATCCGATTATGATCCATATATTATGTGGTTTGATGTACCCACGGGAATCAGCCAGGAACAAAGTTTTAAATTCCTGAAAGCCGTGCGCTCACAAAATCCGGATATCATTATCAACAATCGTATCGGCAACGATATGGGAGATTATGGTACGCCTGAGCAATATATACCCAGCGGGACCTCTACCTTTGAAGTTTGCATGACCTTAAATGATACCTGGGGTTATAAATATTATGACCATGAATGGAAATCAGCCAAAACCATCATCCAGAACCTGGCAGATATCGCACATAAGGGAGGGAACTACCTGTTGAATGTGGGACCGACAGCCGAAGGTATCATTCCTCCCGCTTCGGTCCGGATCCTCCAGGAGGTTGGTAAATGGATGAAAAAAAACGGGGAAAGTATTTATGAAACCACCGCCAGTCCCCTGGGAAGACTGCCGTTTAACGGAAGGTGCACAGCTAAACCAGGGAAAGTATTTGTGCATGTTTTTGAATGGCCGGATAACCGGGAGCTTGTTATACCCGGCATTCTTAGCAAGATTAAAAAAGTTTACCTGCTGGCGGATCCCGGGCAAAAACCTTTACCCTTCAAGCATCAGGATGGGGACCTGATATTAGAAATCATTGCCGCACAACTGCCTTCCGAGGCCTTTCATGAATACAATACAGTGATTGCCATCGAATATGAAAATGAGCTGAAGACGGAAGAAAAACCATTATTGGTTGATCCCTCATACCGGACCTTCTGACACCGGATATGGCCACATTAACCGGGGAGAAACTTGCCTATTCATTTCACAACGTCTGGCATGACCTGAATATAAGGGGTTATCATGTGACCAGCTGGAACGAACTGGATGCCACAATGGAATGGCCGGTACGCAGTATCCGTAAAGGCCAGTATGAAGTTTATCTAAAATACGGGGCCCCTGCAGGATGTGAGGATAATGTATTTGAAATATTGCTGGGTGACCAGGTATTGGAGGGGAAAGTGCAAGGTACAGGGGACTGGTATACTTATGAATCATTCTTTGTTGGCAATGTTGAACTTGAACGGGCCAATGAGTTACCCTGACCATAAAACCAAAGATGCTTGGAGGCTGTTCTTTGATGAATTTGAAGGAAGTAAGCCTGGTACCCATTATTAAATAATCCCAATTAATTCAATAGAAAGTTAAAAAAGTTTTAATTGATTTGATTGAGGGTTTAATAGTAAGCGTAAGCCTGGGAGTAAGGCGCCAAGTCCACCCTGGCACCCAGCGATATTTTAATGCTGTACAATTTATTTTTGATTGGCAACCTGGAATTTATTGATTTTGTATTCTAACTAATTTGATTTCCACATCACAATATACTGGCACATCAATGTCTGTGCCCACTATATTGTCAAACGATCCTACATTCAAGCGTAAGCTCTTACTAAAAGAATCTCCGTAAGGATCATTTGATTTTATATCCCTGTCGTCATTAGAAAAAACACGTACGTCGTAAAGCGGGGGTGTTACTGGATTTCCCAAACTACCATAAATAGTCTCTTCCCGATTATACAATCTGCCCCATATACCTGTAAATTCCTGAACAGTGTTCCAAGTCTCACTCCCTGTACTGATAAATAATTCTCCGTGAAGCAGGCCTGAAAAATTTAGTGGATATGCAGATCCACCTAATTTAAACGGATCGACCAAATATTTTACAGAGTCCTTCTCATATATTTCAAATGTATTCAGAATCCGGACATTCAATTCTGTTATATCTGACAGGTAGGAATTGGAGTATTTAATCCAACCTGTGCATTCGTCATTTGATCCTTGAATGAATCCATCACATGATACGGAAGTGATCTCATACTCTGGCAATGAATCCAGAATACTTACTTCTATTACGGCAGTGCCCTCCCAGAAGCCATCCCCCGACATCTGATAACTGGGACAATCAGGGATTGCTTCTTCCAGTACCCAATTAGCATCAAAACTCCATGTTAGCCTGTATCTATCTATCACTTCAATATCCGCTGCTGCTGAGTACATAATACCTCCCTTAGCTCCGGTAATATAAAGCATAACTTTTGCCAAACCAGCCTTTTCCCCCGTTACCTTCGGTCCAGGGTTTCCCCCCGCTGATACTAATTGCATCGCCAGTATATCTCCATTCCATAGAAACATCATTTTGTTCAAAAAAGTCCTCAATCACCAATCCACTCTTGTCCAGGGCAACCGGAGTGAGTATTATTTGCTCATGAACTGATATTTCTGCGCTACCAGGTATAATGATTACTGAATTAACACCGCAAGACTTCAATGCCACAAATTCCTGGATGTCATAAAACCAATCGTCAATGTAAGGCCTGTTTACAAGGATATCTGCTAAATCAATCAGCGCCAGGGCTTGATTCTCTGCAGTTGGATCGCCAGCGGAACATGCATTGTTCAAATCCCATATAAGATACTCAAACGTATCCCAGAGTCGATCGACTGCGGCGTGAGCAACATCCAGCAAACTCTCACAAAGTCCGCCTTCAACTATGCATCCGGGTATGCCTTTAAATTCGACCAGATCAGGAGTAATATCAAAAACATGGTGATAATAAAGAGAATTGTGCCATGCAAGAAACTCACGGACAGCGGCTTTGAGACTTGCAGGGTCCATATTATATTCGGCCTTGCTGATTAAACTGCTGACTCCATCATTGGGTGAAAAAAACCAGTCATAGTGAATATCCATATAGGCTTCTTCATATTCATCCACATTGAAAACATCACATGCGGATGACAATGAGTTCAATATTGCAACTCGTTGCATCCCTCGTTCAAACTGATTTTGCGACGGATAATCATAGGCTGTTATATCTTCACAAGCACATTGAAGTAAACCGAGCGGCGAGAAGGCCAAAGTTTCAAACTGAATGCTATTCCCATCCACTCGCATCGGTGGAAGATGAAATCTGCTCCCATCGCTTTGGCTATGAAAACCAATCAAATTTTCAGGAACCTGATCCGGTAACTCAATGGTTAAGGTGGCGGCCAGCATCAAATCCAGACTATCCGACTGTACATCTACTGCAGCAATAAACTGAGAAGGAAGAGGAAGATTGCTCACCCCCTTAACAGGAACAAGATCAACTTCGATATCAGAAAGCAATGCACGTGGAGGAATATTTAAACGATATTTTAAACCCCTAGAAGAGACAGCTTCAACAATTCCACCAGAGTCAGCGGCTATTAATCCGGTACTACGATAAGCTTCTTCCAGTATTAAGTTAATTCTCTTATTTAATAAAGAGAGATCAAGTACAACAGGATTGTTCTCCTCGATAGTAATCAAAGTGTCTGAGCTGAAATAGTTGGGATGGGAAAATAAAACCTTAATTTGATTATGTTCTGACTTCTTATTAGGATATTCCGTTTGTTCTATATTTTTTATTATGTCAATAGATACTTTCCCTTCATTAAGCAGTACCATTCTTTTTGTGTCTGACTTTTTACCATGATCATCTATAAAACCATATAAATAAATTCCGGGGGATAGTGATAAATCAATCCTGTCATTAACCTTATCTATCCAATACTCAAAAACTTTATGGCCAATTATGCTAAATACTTGAAGTGTACCGGAACTGCCCACTTCAATCGTCGTTTCCGTATGAAAAGGATTGGGATAATTTTGACCTATCAGCTCACCATCCTGAACAGGACTGGAAATATTCTTTCCTATTCCTGTTAAAATGCTTACATCAAAATAACCTTCGGATTGGTATAAACTGTTGTCGTGTCTGTTGAAATAATATCAACTCTTACACTATCAATCGGCTGATTATTTATATCACATACGTTTCCAGAGATGTCCACATATGCAAACATTAGAACATTACCAAATAGATTGATAATGCAGCCGAACAGAGTTATGATAATTGAACGGGCCATAATGTTACTCTGAAAGTCAATAGAGAACGCCCGGATATTAAATCTAAGATAATCAATATAGTCGTAGAATACAACTTAGTATTACTATTAAACATATGCCAATAATTCCCTGCACTCTTTTGAATTGTAGGCTATTTCCTTAAGTATATGTTTCATAATCCCAATTAATTCAATAGAAAGATAAAAAAGTCCTGAGACCCTTACTATCTTAATAGCTATAGAGATTTACCCAAAAAGATGAGTCTCCCTGGGGGGGTCTTCGAAACATCGAAAGGTGTACAGTAAATCAGGGCTGAAGGACTTTTTAAATCAGGGAGATTTTATATAGATGATGCTGCCGGAAACGTGACACGTGAAAAAATGGTTGTTAACACCCGAACAATTTTTATGACCCGTCTGGTAAGCTTCAGGGTCAATCATTCTCTTTCAAGCGATGGGTTGGATCACAGGGATTCGTTCGATTTTAATCGCCTGCCCACTTCCCCCAAAATAACCACATCTTCCTCGGGTATGGAGCCGTCAGCTTTGGGACCTACATTCAGCAGCAGATTGGCATTCATTGCTTCGGCATCCTTAAGCATCTGCATGACTTCATCGGGAGAAAAATGCTGCCCGTCCACATGTTTATTATATCCCCAGGCATGCGGTTGAAAGGTGGTGCATATTTCACGTGGTTTGTTTTTGTTCAGTTCATAGACCATGTTGGCTACTTCAAATTGTGTTCCGACCCTTTTTTAGCATTCCGCTCGGGTGCCATAAAATCCTCGTCCCCGTTTGCTCCCTGCTTAAAGGAATCAGTGCATGGGGACTCAAAGACCGGACGAGGGCATAGGTTTCTTCGATGGGGAACAAGTCGGGCCGGCTGTAAAAGCCCATGATGGGATCGAACCATATGCCGGCAATGTTGGGATACTGGGTAAGGAGTTCTTTTACGTGTTCATGCACATAATCCACATAGATCCTGAAATCTTCGTCTTTTGGAATTTGTATTCGGGTTGGGGTTCGGGATAGGCCGGACGGGCATTTTTCCAGCCTGCTTCCCTGGAATAAAAATACGGATGTTTCCAGTCGGCAGCATAGGAATAATATAAAAACAATCCCAATCCTTTTTCCTCGCAAGCCTCGCCAATTCCCCGATCAGATCACTTCCGCCGGGTGCATCCAGACTATTAAAATCAGTTTGTTGGGTCCTGAACAGGCAAAATCCATCATGATGTTTCGATGTGATGGTAATATACTTCATCCCTGCCTTCAGGGCCATGTCTGTAATGAAATCGGCATCAAAGTTCTCTGCCGTAAATGATCTTTCAATTTGGCGTACTCCGCCACAGGAATAGTATCCCTTAATTGCACCCACTCCCCTTTTTCCAACTGGGCATATAAACCATAATGAATAAACATTCCAAATTTCGCATCTGTGAACCATTTCAAATTGGTCTCTCTTGGATTTTCAGCATATTCCGCTTGAAAATCTTTTAAGTAGGATGGAATGGAGCATGATTGATTACAGTACAACTATTTAGAAACATTGTAATAAAAAGATAGCGGGTAAATAAAACAAATGGTTTTTCATAACGATGGCATTATTTCATACAGATTACAATATATATTATTCATTGAATTTTTTAGTGTTTCCGAAAACCTTATACCTTTCATTAACTTATAAATTAAGGTGAGTCAATGAAAAAATTCACAAGACTAATTTTCATTAGTATTGTTGCAGCACTTGGCGGTCTGCTCTTTGGTTTTGACATTGCCATCATCACAGGTGCCGGTCCCTATCTGGTTGAAA
>CAVYEL010000005.1:0-30208 GCA_963767555.1 uncultured Bacteroidaceae bacterium
GCCCGAAGCAAAGTTTCCAGGAGTGGTATAAGGAAAACCGTAAGAAATCATGAGCGGAGGACAAATTCAAAATAGCATTTCACGAAACAAACCGGCTGCGGTAGATCTGCCATCTCAACAGAGGGTAGCCAGGGATGGAGACAAAGCTTTATTACAAGAATTCATGGATAAGGCCAGGGGTGCAGGTTCTGAAATTGAAAATTTCGACTCGGTTGAAAAAGTTGGCGCATGGATCAAACAGCAGGGAAAAAATGGAAAAAGGGTAATTAATCTTTTACAAAATAAGAATGAAAATGATCTGGATGAGGTCGATATGGTGGTGATCAAGCTACAACTGGGAGTAGCTGAGAACGGTGCAATTTGGATAGATGAAGAGGACATGCAGCTCAGGAAGTTACCCTTTGTAACGAGTCATCTGGTTCTTGTCCTTGTAAATCAAAGATCCTTCCGGATTTACATGAGGCATACAGCCAGGTTGATCTCGATCGATCGGGTTTTGGTGTTTTTATTGCCGGTCCGTCAAAAACAGCAGATATTGAACAGTCCCTTGTCATCGGCGCCCACACGGTCCTATTAAACATACCATCCTGCTCTATTAATATTTCGTAAACTAAATCAAACATCATGAGGAATATACTGGTTATCTTATTGATTTTTATGGCTATTCCCGGAATCTGCCAGACTGAGCAGGGACCAAATGTCATCCTCATAATTACTGATGATCAGGGTCACGGGGACCTGGGATATCATGGGAATCCCATCGTTCAAACGCCTCACCTTGACAAGCTGGCAGAAATCAGCGTACGGCTGAATAATTTCTATGTTTCTCCGGTTTGTGCACCAACACGTTCCAGCCTGATGACGGGCAGGGACTGATGAAGAACGGGGGTGCACGATACTTACAACGGAGGTGCCATAATGGCAACTGAAGAGATCACCATCGCTGAAGTTTTAAAAGGAGTGGGATATAAAACGGGGGCCTTTGGAAAATGGCACCTGGGGGATAATTACCCTTCAAGACCGGGGGACCAGGGATTTGATGAGTCAGTGATCCATCTTGCGGGGGGCATGGGTCAGCCTGGTGATTTTACTACCTATTTTAAATTTGACAGGAGCTACTTTGACCCGGTTCTATGGCATAATGATGAACAGGAATCTTACGAGGGCTATTGCTCTGACATTTCTACTACACAAGCACTGAAATTTATTGAGCAGAATGAGGAAGGCCCCTTCTTTGTTACCTGGCGTTTAATGCACCACATACGCCCCTTCAGGTGCCGGATAAATATTACCAGATGTATAAGGATGTGGATCCAACTGAGGGATTTGACGGGAAAAAAAGCCTTTCCCAGAAATGAATGAAAAAGATATGGAGGATGCCCGTAAAGTATATGCCATGGTTACCAATATAGATGATAATGTTGGCAGGGTACTACAAAAATTAGGATCTTGGCATAGATGATAATACGGTAGTCATTTTCATGACAGACAACGGGCCCCAGCAAAGAAGGTATGTATCAGGAATGAGAGGCAGGAAGGGCTCTGTCTATCTGGTGGCGCTAGGGTACCGTTTTTCATGAAGTACCCCGGAAAATTGAAAGGCGATACTGATATTAGCACTACTACTGCCCAATAGACATTTTACCCACAATAGCCTCCATCTGTAAGGCCCCGTTACCAAAGGGTGTGAAGATCGATGGCAAGGATCTGTTACCTGTATTAAGTGGCCAGGCGGTGGACTGGGAAAACCGGTCACTATTCTTTTACTGGACCCGCAGATACCCGGAACTGTACAACAATATGGCCCTGCAAAAAGGCCCCTATAAATTGGTTGGCCATACATCTTTTGATGCAGAGATCAATGATTTCCAGCTCTTTAACATTGAGTCAGATCCCTATGAACTCGAAAACCTGGTAGGTAAAAATGAAAGCCTGGCACTGAAACTGAAAAAAGAGCTGGATGAATATTATTTAGAATTGGTCACATCACCTCATCTGGTTAATCAACCACGGATCTCCATTGGAAGTGAACATGAGAACCCGGTGTATTTAAACCGGAATGATGCTGCGGGCGAACGGGGACTTTGGACTCAGGAAGGTCCGAATGGGAAATGGGTGGTCAGTATAGAACGCGGGACCTACGATATAGAATTTTTATTTATCAACCCGGTGGAAGGAAATGGGACATTGTACCTGGAAGCCGGGACACAGATCCAGCGGAAATCTCTTGACCAGGAAAAAACCGACAGGCTGATCATGAAAAATGTATTCCTGCCTGAAGCAGATACAGATCTCACCCCCTTTTACACGGTAAATGGAAAAAGGTATTTCCCGCTTTTACTTAAGATCTCCAAAACAGATTAATAATCAACCTTTAAAACAGCATTCGAGTGAGGATAAAATACTTGATCTTTCCATGTCTGCTTTTCTTATTCATCGGGGTACTGGGACAAAAGCCGGACTGGCGGAATATCCGGAACGGCTGGATCATCCCCGACGAATCTTACAGTGACCAGCCCTACATTGTAAAAACAGACGACGGAGCCTGGTTGTGCATCCTCACAACAGGCTCAGGAAGGGAAGGACAATCCGGACAAGATGTGGCCGTCACACGTAGTACCGACCAGGGAAGGTCCTGGTCAGATCTCATCCCCCTTGAACCCCCGGATGGTCCTGAAGCTATCCTATGCCGTGATGCTGAAAGTCCCTTCGGGCAGGATCTATGCGTTTTATAACCACAACACGGATAATATCCGGGAAATCAAACTGGATGATCCCGACTTTTTACCAGGCGGCACCATCAAACGGGTGGATTCCCAGGGCTATTTTGTATTCAGGTATAGCGACGATCATGGGAAGACCTGGTCATCGAACAGATATACCATACCCATCCGGGAATTCGAAATTGACCGCAACAATGTCTACGGAGGGGAGATCCAGTTTTTCTGGAATGTAGGCAAACCATTTATACTTGATGGAGCGGGATATGTATCCCTGCATAAGGTCGGTGGATTCGGAGATGGGTTTTTTACTTCGAATGAAGGGGTCCTCTTGAAAAGTCCGAATATATTGACCGAAACGGACCCCGGAAAATTGAGCTGGGAAACCCTGCCGGATGGCGATATCGGCTTGAGGACCCCGGATGGCGGAGGTCCCATATCTGCCGAACAGAGTTATTCGGTGATGAGTGACGGTTCCATTTTTTGCGTCTACCGTACCATAGACGGTCATCCAGTATATACTTACAGCCGGGATGGAGGGCATAATCTGGGATCCTCCGGAATATTTAAGATCTGCAAGTGGCCGGCTGGTAAAACACCCTCGGGCAGCCAACTTTGCCTGGCGATGCGAGAATGGTAAATACCTCTACTGGTTCCACAATCATGGCGGCAGGTTTATCCGTGAACATCCCAGGCGCCGGACCCAGGGATTCCAGGACAGGAACCCGGCATGGATCATGGGTGGCATTGAAAAAGAAGGTCCCAATGGTATGATCATCGAATGGACCCAGCCTGAGATCCTGCTGTATGATGATGACCCGCTCATCCGCATGAGTTACCCTGACCTGGTGGAAGACAATGGCAATTATTATATCACAGAAACACAAAAAGACATCGCCCGGGTGCACGAGTTAGACCCGGGATTGTTGCAAGGACTCTGGAACCAGTTTGACAACAGGCAAAGAACTGTCGATGGCTTAGTCGTGGAATGGCAACTGGAGGATGAAAGACTCCCCCAGAAAAAGGAAGGGATCCAATTTGATCATTTCTATGATCATGACCCTGGCCGGGAGGACCACGGAGGAAGGCATATACGTTCGGGATTCACCATTGATATTGCCTTCAGGCTTGAAAACCTGGAAGCTGGACAAATAATGATCAATACGCGAAATGAATTTGGACAGGGACTGCAACTTGTCACCACAGATGAGAAAACGGTCAGGTTGAGCATGTCAGACGGGCGGACAATATCGACATGGGATTGTGACAAAGGCATACTGGAGCCAGGCGTGGATCATTTTATGAGTGTTATTGTTGACGGGGGACCCAGGATCATCCTATTCGTGATGGATGGGATCCTGTGTGATGGTGGTGAAAACAGGCAATTTGGCTGGGGCCGGTTCAATCCTTACCTTCATGAAGTGAACGGAGATCAGAAATGGATCCTTGGGAAAAATCTGATGGGAGGGATATCCGGGATAAGCGTTTACAACCGCGCATTAAAAGTTTCTGAAGCAATTGGTAATTTCAACCACCACATCAACAAATGATGAATCCTTCCAAGACCTCATTCCCCCACAGGATCTGGCTTGCCATGCTAAGTATTGGACCGGGTTTATTCTGCATTGGTTATACCGTAGGCACAGGAAGTGTCACATCCATGGTAAAATCAGGAAGCCAGTTCGGCATGCAATTACTATGGGTCCTGTTGCTCAGCTGCCTGTTTGCATGGGTACTGATGGAAGCCTATGGCAGGTATGCCATTATTACCGGGGGCACATCCATTCATAGTTTCAAAACCAGGCTAAGGGGGGGTAAATTCCTTGCCATTCTGGTAATGGTGGGCATCATCGTCGCCCAGTGGAATGCATTGACTGGTATCCTCGGGCTCAGTTCACATGGGATCTATGAGGTTTTGCGATTATTCCTGCCTGGATTGCCTGAAAACAGTTACTGGGGGGTCCTTGGTCTGGCGATTGTGCTGATCCTGATCATGTACGGCCTGCTCCTGGTGGGAAAATATTCATTTTTCGAGAAAGTGCTGGTAGTTTTTGTAACCATCATGGGACTATCATTCATCGTATCTATGTTCATCGTTTTGCCGGATCCGGGAAGTATTGCCCGGGGACTGATCCCCTCTATTCCTAAAGTGCCCGGAGGCAAATTGATGGTGGCAGCGTTTGTGGGAACGACCATGGCTGCACCGACCTTTGTGGTCAGGCCCCTCCTGCTTAAAGGAAAAGGCTGGAATGCTGATCATGTGAAAGATCAATCTCGCGATGCCATGATTTCAGCCCTGATCATGCTGGTGATTAATCTGTCCATTATGGCCGCAGCGATGGGGGCCCTGTTCTATCAGGGGAAAACAGTTGAGAAAGTGCTGGACATGGTATACACCCTGGAACCTGTTGCAGGCAAATTTGCGGTAGCTCTTTTCATGGTGGGAACACTTTCTGCAGGCCTTTCATCTATCTTCCCCATACTCATGGTAGCGCCGCTGCTCATTGCTGATTATAAGAGCGGAGAGCTGGATACAAATTCAAAAATGTTCAGAATGATCACAGCCGTTGCCTGTGTTTTCGGATTGACCGTCCCCATAATGGGTGCGAATCCCATTGTAGCACAGATTGCAACCCAGGTGGCTTCAGTTTTTGTGTTGCCATTGGTCATAGGTGGAATATTTTTCCTGGTAAACAACAAAAAGCTCATGGGTAAACATAAAGCGGGACTCTTATTAAATGCCGGCATGATCACCGCCTTCGTTTTTGCCTGCATCATCTCCTATACCGGGGCCATTGCATTGAATGAATTGTTTAAATGAAATTGACAATGAAAAAGATCTGTTTCTGCAGTTTGATCCTTACCATGACATTGGGATTTTCATTCTCAGTGCAAGCTCAAAATCAGGATTTCTTCGATACCCAGGCTGAGCGCTTGGAATGGTTCCGCGATGCCCGGTTCGGGATGTTTATCCACTGGGGACCAGTAAGCCTGACAGGGAGGGAAATTGGCTGGTCCCGCGGAGGTGAACGCAGAGGCAGGCAGGGGACCGGCGAGACTCCCCTTGAGATCTATGATAATCTCTATAAGCATTGGAATCCATCCCTGTATGATGCGGAAGAATGGGTACAGATCGCCAGGGCCGCTGGCATGAAGTACATGGTATTTACGACCAAACACCATGATGGATTCTGTAATTGGGATACCGAATACACGGATTATAAATCAACAGGGAAAGACGCACTGTTCGAAAGAGATATAGTAAAAGAGCTTGTCGAGGCCTGCCATAAGCATAACATGCCAATTGGTTTTTATTATTCCTTGCCGGACTGGTATGATGGGGACTTTCTCACAGACAATCATGCGCAGTTCCTGGAAATGATGCATGGCCAGGTGCGTGAATTGTTAACCAGGTATGGCAAAATAGATATAATCTGGTTTGATCTCGGTGGAATGGTAGCTGAAGATGGCAGCAGAAGCTGCGACCCAGAGATCTGGGATGCTGAGAACCTGATTAATATGGTTCATGAGTTACAACCCTGGATTGTGGTCAATAACCGGACCTGCCTGGCGGCGGATTTTGGCACACCAGAGCAACGCATTGGCACTTTTCAAAGTGATCCGGCCTGGGAAACCTGTATGACGATTGGCCGGCAATGGGCCTGGAAACCCAAGGATGATATGAAATCAAAAAACCAGTGTATCCAAACCCTGATCCGGGCAGCCGGAGGTGATGGAAACCTGTTGTTCAATGTCGGTCCCATGCCTGACGGACGAATTGAACCGCGACAGGTAGACCGGATAAAAGAGATGGGGCAATGGCTGGATCAGTATGGGGAAACCATTTATGGTACCAGAGGGGGACCCTACAAACCTACAGACTGGGGTGTCAGTACAAGAAAAGGAAATAAAATATTTATCCACCTGCTTAACTGGTTTGGTGATTCCCCTTCCTTGAGACTACCACTGAATGGTGCGAAGATCAGGAAGGTTTCATTGCTCTCAGGGGGGGAGATCCAATATGAGGTCAAAAGCAATGAGCTTTTTCTCAATATGCCAGGATCTTTCATCGATGAAATAGATGCCATCATTCAGATTGAAATTGAGGGTGAGGCCATGGACCTTCCTGTCACAGAGGTAAAGCCTGAATCATTAAGCTATCAGAAATCAGCCAGGGCTTCTTCTGAATCCAACCACCATTTCTGGAAGGCAAGTAACATACTCGATGGGGACTGGATAGGACATGGCTGGAAACAGCATGGGAATGAGGAAAGTCCGTGGATAGAAATAGACCTGGGTGAGAAGGCAGCAGTCTCGCGGATGGTAATCTTTGAAGATGGTAACAATATCGAAGCATTTGAGATAAGTGTGCAAAACCGAAAAGGAAAAAGGGTCATCTATACTGGCCAGGGCATAGGTGAGAAACTTGATCTCAAACTGGACCCTGTCAGAGGACAGGTGTTCAGGCTTACCATAAACAAATCAAAGGCTACCCCTTCTATCAAGGAAATCGTTCTGCTGTAATCTTCAGATCACAGGTTATTTGAGCCCGAGCCGTTTCCCCACCTCGGTTAAAATTGCCACATCTTCTTCCGGGATGGACCCATCGGCTTTGGGTCCTACGTTCAGCAGCAGGTTTGCGTTCATGGCTCTGGCATCCTCAAGCATTTGCATGACTTCATCGGGGGAAAAATGTTGCCCATCTACGTGCTTGTTATACCCCCAGGCATGTGGCTGAAGGGTGGTGCAGATTTCTCGGGGCCTGTTTTTGTTCAGCTCATAGACCTTGTTGGCCACCTCGAATTGTGATCCAACCCTGGCCGAAGCATTGCGTTCGGGGGCCATAAAATCCTCATCCCCGTTGGCACCCTGTTTGAAGGATATCAGGGCATGGGGACTCAAAGAGCGGACCAGGGCATAGGTTTCTTCAATCGGGAAAAGGTCGGGCCTGCTGTAAAAACCCATAATGGGATCAAACCATATGCCGGCTATGGTGGGATATTGGGTCAGGAGTTCTCTCATGTGTTCATGTACATAGTCCACATATATCCTGAAATCTTCATCTTTCTGGAATTTGTATTCGGGTTGTGGTTCAGGATAAGCGGGACGGGCATTTTTCCAGCCAGCTTCCCTGGCATAAAAATATGGGTGTTTCCAGTCGGCAGCATAGGAATAATATAAAAACAGGGCCAGCCCTTTTTCCTGGCAAGCCTCAGCCAGTTCCCCCATCAGGTCACGTCCGCAGGGTGCTTCCAGACTGTTGAAATCGGTTTGTTGGGTTTTGAACAGGCAAAATCCATCATGGTGTTTTGAGGTGATCGTAATGTACTTCATCCCTGCCTTCAGGGCCAGGTCTGTAATGAAATCGGCATCAAAGTTTTCAGCCGTAAACGTATCCTTCAGTTTGGCATATTCCGCCACGGGAATGGTATCCCGCAGTTGCACCCACTCCCCTTTGGCCAGCTGGGCATATAGACCATAATGAATGAACATTCCGAACTTTGCATCTGTGAACCATTTCAAATTGGTCTCTCGTGGATTTTCGGTATATTCCTGCTGGAAGTCTTTCAGATAGGATGGGATTGATGTTTTTTTATTATCTGTGCAACTGTAGGCAAACATTAGTGACAATAAAATGGCTGGTAAAAAATCGAATAGTTTTTCATAATGATGGCAATATTTCATACAGATTACAATATATGTTATTTCAATTGGAAAAAATTTACAAGACTAATTTTAATCAGTATTGTCGCGGCACTGGGCGGTCTGCTCTTTGGCTTTGACATTGCCATCATTACCGGTGCCGGTCCCTACCTGGTTGAAACCTTTGAACTAAACAATATTCAGGAAGGCTGGGCGTATAGTTCCCTGCTGTTTGGATGCATAATCGGGGCTGCTGTTGCCGGAAGAATCACGGATGCCATCGGACGAAAGAAAATCCTGATCATCGTTGCTGTTCTATTTGCGCTTACATCCATTGGATCGGCCCTGGTTTTTAACCTTAATTCCCTGGTCCTTGCCCGCATTTGTGGAGGAATTGCCGTGGGAGCTGCTTCTACGGTTTCTCCCATGTACATTTCTGAAATCACACCCAAACGTTACAGGGGGAGCCTTGTGTCTATGTATCAATTGTTTATTGTAACAGGGATCCTGATTTCCTACCTGATCAATTATATGCTGAATGACATTGGAGAAAACAACTGGCGATGGATGTTTGCCACAGGTGTTGTTCCCTCTTTGCTGTTTCTGATAACGCTTTTTCTGGTACCGGAAACACCCCGTTATCTCTATAAAAAGGGAGCAGAAAGAACGGGCATTGGAAGTCCTCGAACATGGTCAATTCTCAGGAGGAGTCAAAAAAACAAATCCAGGAAATCGATGAGAGCCTGCAGGATACCTCTGCAGGTTTCAGGACACTTCTTGATCCATCCCTGCGAAAAGTGATGCTGGTTGGAATCGGACTTGCCGTTTTTGTGCAACTATCCGGTATTAATACGATCATTGACTATGCCCCAAAGATTTTTACCACTGCCGGATGGAGGCTGGATGCAGGCCTGTTTGCCACTTTTGGCCTGGGAATAGTTAATTTCATTTTTACCTGGGTTTCCATTCTGGTAATTGATAAATTTGGACGCCGGCCGCTATACATGGTCGGGTCACTCGGACTGGCACTTACTTTATTATGTCTTTCTATCCTTGATTTTACAGGTAATTTCAAAGGAATACCGGTGTTGATCATCATCATGGTTTACCTTGCTTTCTTTTCATCATGTATAGGACCGGTATTCTGGACCTACATGTCAGAGATCTTCCCCAACAGGATCCGTGGAACAGCCCTGTCGGTACCTGTTTTTACCCAGTGGATCTTCAATGCACTGGTGGTTCTGGTTTTTCCCCTGATGCTGACAAAACTGCAAAGCAGTTTCACCTTTCTTATTATCTTTATCATGGCCGCGGGACAATTATTGTTTTCCTGGAAATATATGAAGGAAACCAAAGGGAAATCCCTGGAAGAAATTGAGGGCTTGTGGCAATAGTTATCAGGAACATATGAAACCCTAAATTTATGAACCAAAAAATAGAAAAATGAAAAAAACAGTTTTTAATTAATCCTGTTTATATGCTTGCTGCTGAGCTGCTGCACTCCCGGGACAGGTCAAAATCCGGATGCTCTTTCGTTGCTGGCTGAATTGGACAAGGATGCACCCGTAAATCAGCTGGCCAAAAAGAAAAAAAACAGGGATGGAGCTTTTTTCCGATGGTAAAACTTTTGATAACTGGCATGGCTACAATATGGATGAAGTACCCGATTGCTGGATCATTGAAGACGGGAGCATTTAAGGTACTCACCGAGGGTGGGGAGGAGAGTAATAAGGGACTGGTAACCGATAAGGTATACAAAGACTTTGCCCTGGCTCTTGAATTTAAAGTGGATAAGGGCTCCAACAGCGGTATATTTTCCAGGTGGCAGAGGACCCTAAATACACCTATGCCTATGAAACCGGTCCCGAATACCAGGTGATCGACCATGAGGGCTGGCCGGTGGTGGTCTGACGGACTATCAGATCTGTGGTGCCAACTATGCCATGTATGCACCGAAAGCAAAACCCTTTAAACCTGCAGGTGAGTGGAACCAGGCATTCCTTATGGTCAAGGGCAATAAGGTAACCCAGATCCTGAATGGTGAGATCGTGGTTGAGTATGAGAAATATTCTGAGGAGTGGATGAAGTTGCGGAACAGCGGCAAATGGTCCAATTTCCCGGATTATGGAAAATATGATGAAGGCCATATTGCCCTGCAAAACCACAGCACCACTGTCTGGTACAGGAACATTAAACTGAAAGAGCTTTAAACCCACCTAACATACCAAAATGAATGTAAAAGAATCCTCAAGGCGTAAATTCGTGAAACAGGCTGCTGTGGCTGCCGCAGGATTTACCATTGTCCCAAGTTTCACCGTAAGCGGTCTCGGGCATAAAGCCCCCAGTGATAAAATGAATATCGTCGGGATTGGGATTGGCGGAAAGGGACATCCTAACCTGGTGGCAATGAATACGGAAAATATCATCGGTCTTTGCGATGTGGATTGGAAATACTGCACAAAAATGCTTTGATGAGTTCCCTGGAGCAAAAAAATATTAGGACTGGCGAAAAATGTTTGATGAGCTGGGTGATTCCATCGATGGGGTCATGGTTGCCACCGCAGACCATACACATGCCATTGTGGCAAGCCATGCCATGGCGATGGGCAAGCATGTTTATTGCCAGAAACCACTCACCCATTCCATTTATGAATCAAGATTATTAACTAAACTGGCTGCAGAATACAAGGTGGCTACACAAATGGGTAACCAGGGGAATTCCGGAGATGGAGTAAATCAGGTATGTGAATGGATCTGGAACGGGGAAATTGGTGAAATCAAGGAGGTTCATGCCTGGACCAACCGGCCTATCTGGCCACAGGGTATGCAGCGTCCAGCAGAACAAATGAGTATTCCGGATACCCTGAACTGGGATCTTTTTATAGGTCCGGCTCCCAAACGTCCCTACCATGAAATTTATACCCCATGGAACTGGCGCGGCTGGTGGGACTTTGGTACAGGTGCTTTCGGGGATATGGCCTGCCATATACTGGATCCGGTATACCGTGCCCTTGAACTGGAATTCCCGGATGCTATCAACGGTAGCTCGACGCTTCTCAATACCGAAAGTGCACCACAGGCCGAAAAAGTAAAATTCTCATTCCCGGCTCGTCAGCGTAAGGGCAAAGTTAAAATGCCAGCAGTAGACGTATACTGGTATGATGGAGGATTGCTTCCTGACCGGCCAGAGAGTCTGAAAGATGGAGAGGGTTTATTGTCCGATTCGGCATGGGTGGCTGCCTGTTTGTTGGATACAAAAGATACCCTGCTATGTGATACCGGCGGATTTCACCCCAGATTGCTTTCTGGACGGGTACCCGATGTCGAACCCTATCTTCGACGGATTCCCGGGGCCATTGGGTATGTGGACGGTCCACATGAACAGGATTGGATCAGGGCCTGCAAGGAATCTCCTGAAAACAGGCTTGAAGGCAAAGCAAATTTTGCCTATTCCGGTCCATTTCAATGAAATGGTTTTGCTGGGTGTACTGGCAATCCGGCTCCAGGGCCTGAATAAAACCCTGAAATGGGATGCGGAAGCAATGGAATTCACAAATATTTCAGCAAATGAAGAGTTCAAGGTAGTGACTACCGATGAGTTCAGGGTAATTGATGGCCATCCGCATTTTAACACTGAATATACATCCCTGAATGCTATGGAAACAGCAAAAGAATATATCAAACACGCTTACCGGGAAGGATGGAAATTACCGGATATGCCTTAAGGGTTAGGGTTTTTTGCGCTGTGATCATCATCGGGATTTAAGAAAGCATCTGATCCATCTTTCTCAAAGCCTGAAACTCCTGCTTCCTTTATAGCCGTATCATCCACTTTCTTCAATGGGGAATATCTTGGATGATGTGATTCCTTATAAGGATCATTGCTTTTCGCATTATAGCAGCAGACCATAGACCACCTGGAATGCTCTGATTTGTTCTGATCGGAACGGTGAAGCAGGTTCGCATGAAAAAACACAGCATCACCTGGTTCCATAACAACATATACAAGATCCAGTCTTTTAAGGATTTCATTGACCCGGTTCATGTCTGCCCCAGCTTGATCTCCAGTGAGAACATGATCAATGCGTCCGAGCAGATGGGAACCTTTAATAACCTGCAAGCAACCATTTTCCTTAGTAGAAGGATCCACGGCGATAAAAACACTTACCAGCCTGGGATACAACACACCATTATGATACCAGTATCCGTAATCCTGGTGCCAGGCCCAGGCACCCCCTATCCTGGCATCTTTCAGGATCATTTTTGAGTGGTAGTGGTATACTTCGTCATCAAGGACCTGTTCTGCCCTGTTGACCATTCGTTCACAACGGGCAAACATCCCATAAATATTGTCTCCGGGATGGTTCCAGAGGGATAAACGAACGGTACCACCTTCACCATCTTTCCTTCCGTACGATTGTTCATCCAGTGTTCGGTCCGCTACAGCGGACTTATGCAGCAGTCCAATTTCTTCTTTATCGAATAGATTTTTCATCAGGAGGTATCCATCCCGATGGTACTGCTCCAACTGCTCCTCAGAAAATTTGTTCATGATTATTGATTTTAATCTGTGGCACAAATTTCAAATAAACCTCCATCATATTCCTCTTCCAGCATAACATCAAATCCCTCCTCCAGCAATTGTTTCCCACTTTTGCTCCCAAGTTCCAGTCCACCGGGAGCCTGGTATATTTTATATATTCTCAATGGATCCAGGTACTTAACAATTATCTGCCGTCTGTTCTCCATTCCACCCTGCCTGAATACGCCTACAATACCTCCGCTTCTGGTATCCGTATTGATGCGCTGGAAACCATCCCATTGTCCCTCCTGAGGTTCTCCAAAACCTGCCAGGTCCTGCCGGTACATCATGTAATCATACCTGTCCTGCATCTGCCTTAGCCAGTCCGACCATGATCTTATACTGGCTTTTTTTGCTGCTGGCAGCTTTCGCGGATCACCCAGGAAGATGGGGAATGAACCCGCCAGTGACATAATGGATAATTCAATGTTTGGATCGTCCAGCTGCTGGTTGCCAATGACCAGTGCTGCTGCGGGTATGGCCGGGGAACGCCACCAGGACATTTGCCTTACACGCTGGGATCCCAGGGGTGCCGGGGAGTGGAAATTTGACAACCAGTTTCCTTCGGCATGCTTGCACATATCAAAATCAATCATCTGCAGGGCACCCATGGTTTCGAATGTGCAATCGATAAATAGATCCGGGGCTTCGGCATGTAATTCATCATACATTTGCCAGGCCCTGCGGTACAGGTTTAAAAATGACTCGGGCCGGTCCCTGTGGTGAGGATGATCAGTGGCATAACAACCCGAATAGGTCCGGTCATACCGGTAGGCACTGGTAACAATGGCAAAGTCGAGTTTGGCATATTCAAGTCCGTGCTCCTTGACCAGGTAAAAGATTTTTGATTTGATATGATCCACCCACCCTGTCCCGAAACAGGCTGTTTTTAAATGTCCGCCTGAACTGTGAAGGTTTTCCAATTGTCCATCCTTATTCTGGATGAACCACTCAGGATGCTCATTGATTACCTTGCTGTCCGGGGAGGCTCCGGCCATACTGATCCACAGGCCAGGCTTCATACCCAGGGCTTTGATCGAATCAAATACAGGTTTCAATCCATCCGGAAATTTCTTTTGATCGATTTCCCAGTCTCCCTATTGTATTTGATCATCTGAAGGGCTGGCATTGGTCTGCCAACCATCATCAATGATGAATTCTTCGGCCCCACAGGCAGCCGCTGCTGTAGCGAGTTCATAGATCAGGGTGTCATTGATCTGGTGCCTGAAGGGGACCCATGTATTATATACAAAGGCCGGTTTTTTATCCAGTTTCGCCAGCCGGATTCCCATGTGCTTCCTGACGAAATCAGCAACGGTTGTATTCAGGCATAAATAAGGATCAGGGGTTTCCTGGTAAAGGGCAATAAAAGCATACGGGCTTTCCCATTGTTCACCCGGGACCAGCCATTTCCTGAAGGGATAATCCTGCTCGGGATGTGTCAGGCCGATGGTCACGGATCCGGGGCGGTCATCCAGGAAGCTAGTGGTCCTTTTGTAACACCCGGCGCCTCATTGCCGAGCACAATTCCACTCCTTCCGGTCACATGATGGACTGTCACCACCGGATCGTGCCAGTCCCCTGTATAGGGACCAAGATGCCTGTACCTGCCATAGTCTTTCATGGTCCAGCAATGCGTATCAGACCAGGTAAGCTTCAGGTGTTCCACATCCAAAGCCTCTATTTTTAAATCTCCTGACCCGGCATTCCGGAAAGTCATCATCTTCCGTATCAATGGTAGTTCAGGATAAAGCATGTATGTAATGGAGATCTCCAGGTCAAAATTTTTCTCCTCATCGCCTGCAAGGATGATGATACAAGCCTGTCCATTATCATTAATCGCGACAGGTTTGTAGGAAATAACTTTCCACCGGTTTTGACCCGTTAAAACTTCGCCATTTAGCAGGAAATAAAATTCTTTACTATCTCCCCTGACGAAACTTTTATATGAGTTTGCTGGTATTAGGCTTTCAGTTGTGAAACTACCCTTTTCATGGTTCCAAAGTATGACCCTCTGAACAGACCCGTTGTCAAGGATAAGCTTTTCCCCATCCCACGAAGTAAATCCTGCAGTAAAACCTGATAGGTTAACAACAATCAACAGTATCGTGGAAGCGATAGATTTCTTCATGGCATACTATTTATTGAGCATATAGGATATTCTTAGCGTCAAATTTAATTTAATTAACCCTATTCTTAGGTACAGGGGTTTGTTTAAGGTTAATTTCTGTAGAGTATTCATCTATCTGACTCAAAAGTTCCATTGACTTAAGCATAGGAGTCCATTCCTTTCCGTTGAAAATCAAGCGAAACCATGCTTTGTCTCTGTTCTCATTGTTGATGTTGAAGAAAAGCCAAAATGCGACAATAGTAAATGAAAGCGTAGTGGCTGCTTGCAATATCCATAAAAATAAACTTCCATTATCTAACATACCCTTATTCCAATAAAAAGTAGTCCAGACAGGAAGCTGAAGAATAAGTAATCGGGCAACCCAAAGAGTTGATGATCTTAACTGTGCTAATTTTTCCTGTGTTGCCAAAATCGGCTGGCTAATATCAACCTGATTGATGAGGATTAGTTGATATATATATATTATCAGGGCAATTGCAGTGAGCAATACCTGAATACTAGCTGAAAAAAGGAAAAACATGCTAACCTTCTCAAATGAAAAGATGAATAAATTGGGGAGCATCACAAAACCCAGACCAACCCACACGATACCAACTAAAATGGTAAATATTTTAATAGGTTTCATTGAAGTAACGGAATGCTGAACCTTCATTTTGGTAATATCTTCTGAGCTTTTTCTATTTAGAATCAAACTTTCTTGCAAATTATCATTGGATGATTTCCAAAGTTCTTTTATTTTTTTTCGTCCATTTTATTAAAAATTTTGTTGGGAAAAACGTTTTTTCAATTTGTCCTTGATACGCGCTATCTTTGTTCCCACGTTGCTTACAGATAACCCCAGTATCTCTGCAATCTCTGCGTGGCTTTTGTCTTCCAGATATAATATCATCAAGGCTTTATCAATTTCTTTGAGCTCGTTAATGAATTGTTCCAATAAATTCAATTCTTGTTCTTTTTCGGAGCTCTCAATCTCTTGTATTTGAGGAAACTCTTCTCTCAGGAAAATAACATGGCTATTCCTGATGGTATTTTTACGATAAAATGAAATCGCGACATTCAACGAAATACGATACAACCAAGTTGACATTTTAAACTGTTTATTATACTTGTGTAATGAGCGCCAAATCTGAATCATCATTTCCTGAATAAGGTCTTGTCTATCTACTTCATCCTGGCAATACGTTTTGGCAACCTTGAACAGAATGCCCTTATTCTCGTCAATCAATTCTTGAAATATTATCTTTTGATCTTCTATTTGCATTTAAATTACAGTTATGAATATCATTCAGGTGATCCTTGTTTTACTGATTATTCGCAGAGCTTCTCAAAAAATCACAGTTGAAAGGATTTTTGATTAAGCGTGCACCTAACGTATAAAAAAGATTATTTCGTGATCTCCTGATGTATAATTGAAAGCCAATACCGTCCTTATAATCTTTCCTGGATCAATGCTGGCGTATCCTTGCGTTGTCTTTCAACCACCGGGTTGGTAGGATTTAAACCACCTTTGAATTTATCATCTCCCGGGACGTAGAAAAATAATTTCCCGCCACGGTCACTTTCACCACAAAAAACGGTCCCATCATGCCAATGGCCATGGCATCAAATTGATAGGCTCTTTTGGAATAGTACGGACTTCGGTCCACTGAAAAAGGGCCCAGCTCCCTGAATCCTTCCTTCCCAGAAAGATCATAGGAATGAAGTTTGCATGATCGTTCAAACTCTCCGCTGATCATGTACAGCTTGCTGTCTTTGCCCACTTCCATGGCCCTCATGCGACGCATTACCCTTGGTTTACCAAGGACGATCACTGCTTCATTTTCCAGGTCGATCTGAACCAGATATCCATCATGTGTGGAAGCAAATATTCTTCCGTCCGATGTTCCCACGAATCTGTTCAATAATTGGGTAATCCCAGGATTTCAACCCTTCCCAAAACTCCCCGGGCAGCCGCATCCAGGTCAATTCCAGGGTGTCGGATTCCGGTTTGTATCTCAAGAAAAATCCATTATCTCCGGAAGTATAAACATGCCCGGTTTCAGGATGGCAATAAATGGCTCTCGGCACTGACCGCCAGTGTCTTTCCGGTCCCCCATAAACTTTATGGGTAAAAATATCTCCCAGATTCCTGGTGTTTTTTGTTGCTAAATCAAAGATGAAAAAATTGGCATCCGGGTAACTCAATCCATAGATCTTTGACTTGTCAGCATTCATGCATATGGCATAAACGGAATTACCCTTCACAGGTATACCCAGGTCTTCCAGGGGAGCTGGATCCTCATTTGTATATCGCCCTATATCTCCTGTTCTCGGATCATATTTATAGATATGGCCTCCTTCGTAACCTTCGAAATGTGCTTTGATATCTTTCCATAATTGCTTCTCTATCCCTTCAATTTCTACAGGGAATTCCTTTGTCAGTTTCACATGTTCATAAATACTTCTTCCCGGTACCTATATAAATCTCCCCATCCTTTCCTTCCAGAAGGTATGGTGCACTCCATTGTCCTTGCCAATTTTACCCAGGGGCCTTACCTTATTAATGAATCTGTTATAGAAGAATAGGTATGACTGTGTTTTTCCACTGGTGGCTCCATAAACAAAACCATTGGAATGGGTCATCAATGCACTGATCATGGAGTTGTCCGCTTCAATGAGATTTTGTGCCGGATAGCCAAGGTCCCGGTAATCCATCCGATGCGTATCGAAATGAGGATTGACCCATTGCTGGGCCTTTACAGACATTGCTGATAAAATGGTTAAAGCCATCAGTAATGGATATATATTCTCGTAAATGCTTCATGATTATCTGATTACTTATTGAGTGAATATTTTTTTGCAGGATCATAGCAGCCCAGTCCCAGGCTATAGGGTGAATTGCCTCTCATTTTACTAACCACATATTTTGGGTCTTTTTCTTCGAAGGCCCCCACAAACCAGACCTTCCCTTCCGGTCCTGTATCTGCTGCCCCCATCCCGTAAGCAAATGAACCATCATCTTTTGTCATCATGGTTCCAATGTCTTCAATTTCTCCGGATTCAAGATCGTAGGACAGCAAGATAACTCAAGGGTGGTTTTCTCTTTTCGCCCTGCAACAAATGTTGACTGTTCACATCCAGATCCACAGCACCATAGTCAAAGTCCCCACTTATCACAGGTATGTAATAGATCTTCCTTTCTTTCTGATTGATGGTCATGGCCAAGGTAGCTGATGGTACATCGAATGGATCGGCGTTGCGATACATGGGTGCACAGATCCTGGTCAAAGGGGTAATTTCCCCTTCAGGTCCCTCATCCACATCATATTTGAAAAGCAGGGTAGTCCCACCGGTGATCCCATATGCCACCTTGTCCTTCTTGTCCCATTCAATATACCTCCATTGTGCTCTTCTGTCAAGCATGGGATTTGCCATCGTTCTTGACTCAAGTGTATTTGGAAGTCTTACATGCTGAAGGTCAAAGATCCGTTCCTTTTCGGGATCGTATTTCCAGATATTCCCGGGCGCATAACTGCCATACAGGTTTCCTGCTTCATCAATTAATAATGTCCTGCAGATATCCCAGTTATCAACCCTGCCCAGGTCCTCTGTATAGTCTTCATCAATGAAATAGCGCACCAGGTGTCCTTCTTCAGTCAGCCCATAAATAATCCTTCTTTCCTTGTCCATCTCCTGGCCAATCAGTCCCCAGAAGCTGTTGATCTTGCTAAGGGTAGTAACCTCGCCGGTGCTCATATTCACTTTAAACCAGAAGGGTCCCAGGTAACTGGAAGCATCAATGGCAGGTGGACCGTTATCTTCGCAGAATGAACCAAAGTATACATATCCATCCAGTTCCTGCATTTTAACATGGATCTTCCCGTTTGTCCATATACCTGCCCCACGCTCCCCCAGCAGTTTCGTGAGGTTGGCCAGCTGCTTCATTTCACTGGTGGCAATGTCAAATTCATAAACAGTAGCTGCATCGCCATGTGTACATAATCCGATGTAAATCTTGTTATTGGATGCAATGTACATGGCGCTCCAGATCTGAGCATCTTTATCGTAACTGCTGAAATGGTAGCGGTCAACCTCAACCGTATTAATGGTCAGATCCTGGGCATTTGCCTGATAACAAAAAAAAAGGATTAGCCATCAGGGCATATAGTCTTTTTCTCATCTTTCGAAAGTATTAAGCATTCGGATAAAACTAATCGTCTGATTCAAATTTATCCTTTTTTATCCGTAATTCCCTTTTTTAAATCCAGCCTTACATCTCAGAAAATTGAGTAATTTGCATGGATTAACCCACAAATAATCATGAAAACTGTTGTAGCCATTCATACAGCCATGCCTATGGTGGAACCTACCAGGGAATTATTTGCCAGACACCTGCCTGATGTCCGGCTGATCAATATCGTCGATGACAGCCTTATACAGGATGTGATTGAGGCCGGGGAAGTGCCATCAGCGGTAGAAAAACGACTGATTAATTACTATTATTCGTCCATTGATGCAGGGGCCGATGTGATTTTCAATACATGCTCCTCTGTCGGGGATATTGCCCTGAAGGCTAAGGATTTGTTTGATATACCGCTGGTAAAAATTGACGATTACATGGCAGAAGCTGCTGTGAATGAGTCCTCCTCCATCGGCGTGCTGGCAACGCTACCCACAACCCTGAGTCCCACAGTCAGGCTGATCCAGCATTTTGCGAAAAAGCTTGGCAGGGATGTAACCATTGCAGAGGGACTGGCAGAGGGGGCCTTTCAGGCGGTGATTGCCGGAGACAGGGAAAAACATGATCAGCTGATCCTGGATGCTGCAGAAAGAGCTTGCCGTCCAGGTTGATCTTTTTGTGCTGGCCCAGGGTTCCATGGCAAGAATGGAAGATCAGATTGCCGAAACCACAGGGAAAAAGGTCCTTTCCAGTCCGGAAAGGGGTGTGTTAAATGTAAAAGAAGTCCTGGCATCACTCTGATGCCCATCTATCCCACCAAACCGTAAAAGATGAAAAAAAGGAGCATCGTTCTTTTCCTGCTCACCGCCCTGGGAGTTATCACCTTTATTGACAGGATCAATATATCCGTGGCCGGTGCCAGCATCATGACGGACCTGAACCTGTCCGAATCCCAATGGGGATGGGTGTTGAGCTCCTTTATTCTTTCATACAGCTTATTTCAGATCCCCCTGGGACTATGGGGTGATAAAAAGGGGCAGCGTATTGTGCTGACAATTATCGTTTTGTGGTGGTCAGTTTTCACCGGTCTTACAGGGATGGCCGGGGGTTTTATGGCCTTGCTGGTGGTCCGGTTTTCCTTTGGTCTGGGAGAAGCAGGGGCATATCCCAATATGACGGGGACCATAGGACGCTGGTTCCCCAGGGCTGAAACCGGGAAGGCACAGGGTTTTATCTGGGCAGCGAGCCGGTTTGGCGGAGCACTGGCCCCCATTACGGTAATCCCACTGATGGCCTGGCTGGGCTGGAGGCCGACTTTCATGATCTTTGGCGGGGTGGGTATTATCTGGGGCATCATCTGGTATTTCTGGTACCGGGATAATCCGTCCGGATTGAAAGGGATATCAAGTGAGGAATTAAAAGAGATTGAGGTAAATCAAACCAACACGGGAAAAGGTTAAGGTCCCCTGGAGCATCATTACAAAAAGCAGGCAATTCTGGCTGATCCTGACCATGTACTGGTTCTATGTCTGGGGTTCCTGGTTCTTCTTTTCCTGGTTCCCGACCTTCCTGGAAAGGGGCCGGGGATTTCGATAAATCAGAACTGACCTATGCAGTGGCAGTCCCATTCCTTATGGGGGTGATCGGGAATATTGCCGGAGGATACCTGAGTGACAGGCTGTCTAAGAAGTATGGCATTAAGATCGGGAGAAGGGTGCTGGGGGTAGGTGGACTGGCCATTTCTGCCGTGTTGATGTTCCTGGGAGGATTTATCCCCGGCAAAATACAGGTATTTATTCTCATGTCCCTGTGTTTTGGGATCATGGACCTGATGCTTCCGAGTGCCTGGGCCATTTGCCTGGATGTCGGTAAAAAATATGCCGGGGCCATTTCAGGGGCCATGAATACGGCCGGGAATCTTGGTGGGTTTGTTTGTGCTACGGTTTTTGGATACCTGGTGGAAGCAACTGGCAGCTACAATTTCCCATTGTACATCATTGCTGGCATGCTCTTGATCAGTGCCTTCCTCTTCCTGCGGATCAACCCCGAAAAACAGATCATTCCCGACCAGGTGTAATCAATTCATCACAGATTTCATATAAGCCACACTCTCCCTCGTCCATCTTTCTTCAAGGATCATGGTTTCTTCAATGTTGCCCTGCCAGGTGGGCCAAAGTTCAATGATTATCGATGGACTTTTGCGGTTCAGCTCCTAATTGCTCAATGATCCAGGGAAGTGATAGATCTCCCTTTCCCGCCGGTGCTCCATAAATAGTAAATCCCACAACAGTTTCTGACCGCCTGACCTCCACATCCTTAAAATGAAAATTACCGCAGTAGGGAATGAGCTTTTCCAGGACAAATTCAGGTCCCTCCATAATCCCCAGGGCATTTGCCAGATCCAGGCACATTTGAAAATTCGGATGGTTTACCCGCTGCATTAAACCGGCATATTCGACTGCCTTGAATGCCTCCGTATTCTCAAGGACCATGATTATTCCCTCCTTTTCAAACCGGGGAAGCACCCTGCTTATTTTCAATTCAACTTCTTTAAGGATCGCTGAACTTCCGAAAAATGCAGGCAGAACCCGTAAAATAGGAGAGTTAAGCTTTAAGGCAATGTCCAGCATCTTCAACAGGTGGGCTTCCTCAATGCCTTTTGTTCCTACTTCGAGGGATATGCTGTTATCATCTGCAAAAAATTTCAGTTCATCCAGTTCTGTATCTGAGAGGTTCTCCAGTGGAAAGTTGTCTGCGAACTGGACAAGGCTGACCTCAAACTCAACGGCCTTGTTCAGTAATTCAAGCCATGTCATTTTCTGTGGTGGTTGTGGCCCTTTTACAACACCCATGCTCCAGGGATAACACCATGAACTTATACCAAAATTAAGTTTGCTCATTTTTTCGAATTGAATACCCTAAAAATATCATTATTCCTGAACAATTTTATGTTGTACTAAAGGTCCATTGTTTTCCTGATCAAAAATGGGTTAATTTAAATTTCTCATTAAAAAATATTTGACAGATGAAGATAGATTCGAGAAAATCATTGTTCCTGTTAGTGTTGGTTGGATTATTAACATGGCAAACATTTGCACAGACACAACAAAAAGAACGAAAAGTATTATTTGTAGGAAACAGTTATACCTATGGTAACAATCTGGCCCATATTGTTTCCATCATCTCAGAGGGAACCAATACAAAACTCATCACCAGGAAATCAGTTATTGGTGGTGCTCATTTATGGGAACACTGGAACGGTGACCGTGGATTAAATACCAGAGAGATCATTAAGGAGGGAGATTTTGACATAATTGTCCTGCAAGACTTTAGCATGTCTGCGATTGAAACCCCAGACAGTACCATTAAATATGTCAGGCTATTTGCTGAGTACATTGATGAATCCGGGGGCAGGACATACCTGTACAATACCTGGGCCCGTAAGAAGGTCCCCCAATTTCAACCCGTGATTGACGAGGTATACACCAGGGCGGCCTTTGATGATAAGATCGTTCGGGTACCTGTTGGTTCTGCCTGGGAGCGGGCAATGGATATTCGTCCTTCTATTGAGCTTTTTACCTCCGATGGAAGTCATCCCAATACCCTTGCCACCTTCCTGACTGCCTGTGTATTTGTAAGAGCAATTACCGGTGAGCTCCCTCAAGAGATCCCGCAGTCATTCAGAACTTTGGATAAGGATGGAGAAACTGTATACCTGTTTAATATCGATGGCCTGGATGCTGAGTTTTGCAAAAGGGTAGTAATGGAAATTATGCCCTAGATCTACAGAACAGAATGGAATACTTCCCCATCAATGGCATCCCGGACTAAGCTTCCGCTTTCTTAGTCTTCTTTCTGTCATGCTCGTTGAGCAATATCTTTCGCAGTCGTATAGATTTGGGAGTGACTTCGACAAACTCATCTTCGCCGACATATTCCAGGGCTTCTTCCAGGGAAAATTTTATAGCAGGTGCTATGGACACCTTATCATCTGATCCTGAAGCCCGCATATTGGTGAGTTTCTTGGTCTTGATCACATTAACCACCAGGTCATCCTGCTTGGTGTTCTCCCCAATTACCTGCCCAGTATATATATCTTCATTCGGATCAATGAAGAATTTTCCCCTGTCCTGCAATTTATCAATTGAATAGGGGATGGATGTACCCGTCTCAAGAGCTATTAATGCACCATTCCTTTTACGGAGTATGTTGCCCTTCCAGGGTTCATATCCTGAGAACCTGTGCGAAATAACGGCATTCCCTTCGGTTACAGTCAATACCGGTTGTCTCAATCCAATCAATCCCCTGGCAGTAATTTTAAACTCAAGATTTATCCTGTCGTTCTTTGTATCAACATTGAGAAGATCTCCTTTGCGGCCGGTAACCAGCTCAATTACTTTCCCTGAAAACTCCTCTGGGACATTTACATACAGCATTTCTACAGGCTCATGTTTGAACCCGTTTATTTCCTTGATAACCACTTTTGGCTGGCCAAGCTGTATCTCATAACCCTCTCTCCTCATGGTCTCGATAAGAATGGATAAATGCAGTATACCCCTCCCGTAGACGGTGAATTTGTCCGGAGAGTCTGTGTCTTCAACCCTTAATGCAAGGTTCTTCTCGGTCTCTTTGAACAACCTTTCCCGGATTTGCCTTGAGGTAACAAATTTACCATCCTTCCCAAAGAAGGGTGAATTATTGATGGTAAATAACATGCTCATGGTAGGTTCATCTATCGAGATGGGTTTTAAAGCTTCTGGATTCTCAAAATCTGCGATGGTATCTCCAATATCGAAGTTTTCAAGTCCCTGTACAGCAACTATTTCGCCAGATTTAATCTCTTTTTTGGTTTTCTCTTTCCCCAGACCCTCGAAAGTATACAATTCCTTTACCGTTGATTTATTGACCAGGCCATTCCGCTGGACGATGGATACCTGGTCTCCCATTTTAATGCTTCCCCTGTGTATCTTCCCAACTGCTATCCTTCCTGTATAAGAAGAATAATCCAGCGATGAGATCTGTAATTGTAGAGTACCGGGATTTTCTTTAGGGGGATCAAAATGCTCGATTATTGTATCCAGCAGATAGGCCATATCCTCTGTTGGGGTTTTCCAATCGGCACCCATCCATCCCTGCTTGGAGGAACCGTACACAGTCTGGTAATTCAGTTGTTCTTCTGTGGCATCCAGGGAAAACATCAATTCAAATACCAGTTCATTTGTTTCCTCCGGATTACAGTTCGGTTTATCAACTTTGTTGATCACCACGATAATTTTCAACCCGAGCTCTATGGCCTTTTGTAAAACAAAACGGGTTTGGGGCATTGGCCCCTCAAAGGCATCCACCAGCAACAACACACCTTCTGCCATATTTAAAACCCGCTCTACTTCGCCACCAAAATCAGAGTGGCCGGGTGTATCAATGATATTGATCTTCGTCTCCTTGTAACGGACCGAAACATTTTTAGATAATATTGTGATGCCCCGCTCCCGCTCCAGGTCGTTCGAATCAAGGATGAGATCCTGTACCTCCTGGTTATCCCTGAACATCTTAACCTGGTGCAATATCCTGTCTACCATGGTAGTTTTTCCATGATCAACATGTGCTATAATGGCAATATTTCTAATTTCCATAACTTACTTGCTCGCATTTAAAAGTCCGCAAAAGTAACTTATTTAAACAAGAGTAAAAATTAAACAATACTATTGAATGAAATTAGCCTTTGAGAGATTGGGAAAGCAGACTGAAAAATGTCCGGGAAACTTATTCGGATTTTGGCCCTGTTATGCCTAAATTATAAATCTCCTGTATGTCTTTAAGCTTTTGCTGAAAGTTGAATTCAAGATCTATCAATTCTCCGGTTTTCACATTGAATACCCAGCCATGTAGTGAAGGATAGCCTTTGTTCAGATAGGCCTTTTGGACTACAGCTGTTTTTAGGACATTATAACATTGCTCCTCAACATTCAATTCCACCAGTCGCATGTATCGCTGATCCTCATCCTGCAGCCTATATATAAAAAATCAGGGTCCTGTCCTTCGGCCAATTTCTCAAAGAACTCATTATCGGTTGCTTTTTTCTCAGCTACCCATCTCTTGTTATTCTCAAATATCTGAATGTATGTTGTCATGCGTCATGTGAATTTAACGATTTGATTCTACCTGAATACTGGTTTTCTGATTTTTTCTGGTTGTAATCTTTACGAGGTACCCGTCCTGCTGGCTTTCGATCCGGAAATCAACAGCATCGTTTTCTTTAACAATTGGCTTTCCCAATCCGGATGGCCACCTGATTATCTGAGTTCCCGCTTTGTCAATTTCATATGTTAACTGTGTTCCGACAAGATGGGCATCTGATATCGCAGATGTCGATGAGACTATGCTTATTCCGCTTCCTTCGTTCGGCAGCACAAAAATAGCTGATGTGGATTCGTTCTTTTCATACATCAGATCCAATTGCAGCAAATCTTCTCCAGGCATCATATGGATTATTCAATACAGCCAGTAATTCTGATGTATTCAGATCTTGTTCAAAGCTATAATCAGAAGGTTCTTCAGAAAAAGAAATGATCTGGCCTGCGGCTTTCTCCACGTTGATGATGGAATAGATCTCAGGTGATCCGCCCACTTTGCCTATTATGAGGGGCTCTGTTTCAGCAATATATGGAAGAATCCTTTTCGATTGCCGGACTTGCTGGCCAACATATGTTCTTTGTTTTTCGGTCATCAGTGAAAGGTCTCCCCAGAATCCATGCCCCGCAAGGAGAGAGCTATTCACGTTGTATTCCATGCAGCCAGCCAGATCATGAGGATAACTTGCATAGGTAAAAAGTTCGAACGGTATGAGGCCGGCATATTCATTGGCAATCGTTCTTAAAGATTTTGTGCGAACAGTTGAATAATCGTTGTACCAGCTTGCACCATTATTCATAAAAAATAATTTTCCCTGGCTGAGAGGAGCCAGACCGATCATAACTCTCCGGGCCTCTGTAAGGTCGATTTCAATGACAAGTTCCGGTTCATAAGCTGTCAGCTCTTCCATGGCTTTGACAACATAAATGGGCAGAAGATATTCATATCTTGCCCTCAATTCCTCTTTGGAATATTCACTGGATCCATGCCAGAGGTCAGGCAGTGTACTGTAGAAGGTATTGATGGCATCCCATTTCATAAACCGGCAGCCCTGGTCAATTAAACGCTTGCAGTCCTCGATGAAAACATCATAAAAACCACTTACAAAATCAAATGCAGGATGGCCCCACTGAGCCTGGATGGGATTCCCTTCAGAATCCAGGATTACCCACTCAGGATGTTCCTTATACCGCTGGGTGGTTGAATCAATCCCCATGGAAGAGAACCAGATGCCCATTTTTATTCCATATTCATCCAGTTTTTCTTTGATGGGACCCAGTCCATCTGGAAGACGTTCAGTATGGGGAGTCCAGTCCCCCTGGGTCTGCTCCCAGCCGTCATCCAGGACAAATATATCCACGCCAAGCTGGGCGGCATAATCAATCTCCTCAAAAATTCGTATCGTATGTCAAAATGCCCCGAAGAGGCCTTGATCGATCTTCCCGTTGCATTCCCCAGGTATTATAGTAGAATTCCGGCTTCCTGGAAACCGGATTTTCACAGATCTGGTGAAAGAGATAATTTCTGATGATTTCCTTTCCTGTATCAAGATCTTTATCATCATAAAATGCGGTTGCTGTCCAGACTGTTTCATAAGGATGTTCTGCATCTATCAATTCTCCTTCCAGATATGCCCCCCGTAAAGCATCCACAGAGATGCTGACAAGATCTTCTGTCCTGTCAGTGCCTATTCCAAGAAATTTGAAATCCTCATCAGTTAGTGGAAAATTAAATACGCCCTTTGTTCCCTGCATGGCATCATTAATGAGATTCCCTGCACCGGTCTTCTCTTTATCAAGCAAACCATTGATATCATCCTGGGAAGCATGTTCATAGGCCGTGATCCAGCTTAGTGAATTCGAATGTTAATATATGAATAGGACCTTTATAAACAATGGGATCAGAATTAACAGGAAATGTCTGTATATCAGGAAAATACATATGGTTGTTTGAATTTCCCTCCCAGCTGGCTATTTTGATCTCAACGGATTCCAGATCATTATCAGATGGTATATTTATGGCATATTGAGGGAATTTGAAGTGTAATTTCCCCTGGTTTTTATTCAGCCTGAATTTGTCATCTGAAGCTATTCAAAATGAGCTTTTCCCTTACCAGTGAAGATCCCGGAAATACCTGCTGAACAATGTTAATGGCCAAGTCCCTTAACATGTTTGCTAACGCCTGCAAATTCCAGGGTATATTCAGTACCTCCATTGATCATGGGCCGCTCTTTCATGTCCACTGAAGACCCAGAGTTTATCATTCGAGTGTGGTTATTTTCCCGTTGATAATAAACTCAAAGTATGGAGCATCCCTTAGATTGAGAATCTTACCGTCAGTCTTCCTGTAATATTCAGGCTGGATGATCCCAGGTTTATTCCGGTCACAGATGAAAGTTTTTATGAATTCGCTGTTTTCGATCTGAACTCCATTCCCTCCTGTAAGGCCAACACAGGATTGGAAAAGAATAATAATAATGATTGATGATATAATGGATAAATTTTTCATATGCAGAGGATTTACAAATATGTGTAAAGTGCGGATTGCTACTAAGAACTAAAAATACTGAAATAGGGCATATCGTTGATACTCATTCCTAAACTTTCTTGACTTTAGCCACGAATTGGTATAAATTTATGTAAACTAACCTACTCACATTATCTCAATGCCTCGAAAAGCAATAAACCCCTGAGCTTCTGGCAGGAATTGAAACACAGGAATGTCATCCATGTGATGACAGTCTATATAGCAGCAGCTTTCGGATTTCTGGAATTGATAGACATTATTTCCGGTCCTCTTAAACTACCAGGCTGGGTTTTATCCGTTGTAATGATCTCTGCAGTAATTGGATTTCCGGCAGCATTTTTGCTTTCCTGGTTTTTTCCAGGATCACCAGATCGGAAGAAGGAAAGCAAACCAGCCGGCGATGAACCATGGGAAGATGTTTATCACTCTGATATAGAGCAGGATCTGGACTAACACAGAGGTTATGTTTCAATCGGACAGGCAGATATCTGACCTGGTTGGTCAACCGGATGAGAAATCGAAAGTCAAATCAGTAAAAGGCAAAGTGCAGCTTGTAAGTGTTAGTTCACTGGTTGTGATTAGCTGCCGCTGCTAGTACTATTTCTGTTCTATAGCGGAAAATCTGTACCCTTCAAGGAACGGGACTGGATTGTAATTACCGATTTCGAAAATCATACCGGAGAAGAGATCTATAACCACTCTCTAAATACCGCCTTTACACTGAGCATAAACCAATCCCGGTATATCAATGTAATTCCCCGGCAGAGAATGTATGAGACCTTAAAACGAATGAAAATTGCGGACCTTACTTATATCGATGAAGAAACAGGAAGGGAGATTGCCATACGTGAGGGTATTGAATTTTGTATAGTTCCAAGTATCAGCAGGGTGGGATCGCAGTATATACTCACTGTCAGGATCCAGGATGCCAAAACCGGGACCATTTCCAGATCTGAGGTTTTCTATGCAAAAGGCCAGGATGAGATCATAGAGAAATTGGATCAGCTTAGCAGGAAAGTAAGACGCAACCTGGGTGAATCCAGATATAAAATATCAGGACAGGATAAACCTTTATCTGATGTAACTACTCCTTCATTGGAAGCACTCAAACAATTCTCGATGGGCTTAGAGAATCATCTCAAAATGGAGTTTGAAAAAGCCGCTACAAATTATGAGAATGCCATACGTATCGATTCTGGTTTCACTTCAGCGAAAGCTTCCCTGGGAAATTTACTGTTTGAAAAATTTGACCGGGACAAAGGCCGTGAATGGCTTGATCAGGCCATCCAATCCGTTGATGATCTTACAGATAATGAAAAATACAGTATACTTTCCATATATGCTGTAAATATTGAGAATAACCTGGACAAAGGCATCGAATATACAAAAACCATCATTGAGCTGTATCCTGATGATCCGACTTCTTATAATAACCTGGGGTGGTATTATCAACGGCAGGGTCACTACGAAGAAGCTGCTGAAGCATATAAAACTGCCCTGCAGATTGATCCATACTTGGTACTCACTCTGGGTGGCCTTGTCTGGATATATCTTGATTGCTTCGGGCAAATGGACTCTGCCCGGGTCTGGTCTGAAAAAATGATAGAAGCCGCTCCTGAAAATCCCTGGGGGTATTATTATTTAGGTTCTGTAAATGTGGCCTTGGATAATCTTGAGGGGGCAGCGGTTGAATATGGTAAAGCCAGGGACCTGGATCCAAATTTCTTCTTAAATCAATACAGGCTGGCACATGTTTACAGGCTACAGGGAGAATACGGTAAAGCCATTGAAGTATTGGAGGGTATTTATAACCTTAACACAGGGGAAATGATTGCTCTCTACAATATTGGTATCAACTATAACTTATTGGGAGATAGTGAGAATGCGAAGAATCGTTTTCTTATATATAAAACAAATGCTGAAAAATGGATTGATGCATTCCCGGAAGATCCCTTATCATACATTACAAATGGATTAGTCCTGTCTCAATTGGGAGAAAGGGATGCAGGCTGGGAAATGGGGAAAAAAGGGATTGAACTGGATCCATCGATCCATTTTCAAATTGCTGAATTTTACGCAGTTCTGGACAGGAAAAATGAAGCTCTCGACCAGCTGGAAAAATTACTGGAGAAAGGATATCGTGACCTGACTTGGATAAAACTTAATCCTCACATACATCTTCTGCATGAAGAGGCCCGATTCCAGGATCTGATCAATGAATATTTTAATTAAAGCTTAATAAGTCATACTTTACTAATAGTCATCATCCCCTAAAACTGAACACATGTCCGGCAATCCAACTAAGCTTTCCCAA
>CAVYEL010000006.1:0-353803 GCA_963767555.1 uncultured Bacteroidaceae bacterium
TAATGCTTATTGTTTTATTCATGGAAATATGATTTATGATTTAAGATACCACTATACCACCATCCCGGTACCCGGGCCTGGCCCAGCAAAGTGCATGCGGTCCTGCATAAGATGCAAGCCTGTTTTCGAGTTCTTTACGGTCCAGTTCAGCAATTGGATCCCCGACATATTCCTGTGCTATTTTAATATTCTCCTGAAGTGGTTCAATGCCCCAGTGTCCGACAGTTGCACTGGCAACGCCTTCCTGCGTCCATGCATACTCCAGCAATTCTCTGGGAGTGGCAGCTTCGCCTACGATATCCCTCATTACCTTCATGGCGATAACTCCCATGTTTTTCTTTCTGGCGGCTGGCAGTATGGTTTCTGCAAAACCACCATACTTGGTTGCATTCATGGTTACCAGGGTGACATCAAAGTCAAGTTTCTCCAGCAGGTCCCTGCTGTGAGCGGGATCATTCATACATGAAAAACCGATATTTTTCACCATACCTTCTTCTTTGAAGGAGAGCATGGTCCTATAAAGTCCTTTCTCAATTTCAGAAATATTATCATCCAGGGTTATGCCATGGATCATCAATATATCTACATGGTCTGTTTTGAAATTTTTCAGACTGCTTTCCAGGGATCTTTTTGCCTCTTCCGGATCACGGGATGGAGCTTTTGTAGACAAAAGAATATTGTCACGATAAGCCGATAATACCTGGCCATAGCGTTGTTCGCTGCTGTCAAGAGATTTCCCGTCACCGGTTTCCCAAAATTCAGAGGCGATATATGTGGGTGCCGTTTCGAAAAAATTTATCCCCCCTTCAACAGCTGCTTCCAGAAGCTTCTCCCATTCCCCGTCATTGTTCTGGAGAAACTGGGAACCGCCCCCAAAAGCTAAAATAGAAGTTTCAAGTCCCGTATTACCCAGGATCCGCCGGGGTATTTTATATTTCACCGCGCTCTTCCCTGAAAGGAAGGAACAGGAACTCAAAAAGCCTGCGGCCGAAACAACAGAGGCTGCTTTGGCCGAATCGAGTAAGAACTTTCTTCTTGATACTTTGTTTTCTTGTCTCATCGGGAACATGTTTATTTGTGAATTCAGTTTTTTATAGCTGATAATAGATTATATTTTCTGACCACTGATAAGCTTCCGGAACCTCTCCCTGGAATTCTATTTGTGCTGGCCAAAGCAAAGCCGGTAACTGATACAGGTCGGTAATCCTCAGGCAGTTCAGCATTTCGATGGCGGCTCCCCGGCCATCCGGTTGGCTTGGACTATCCTGGCTTTCGGGCGGATCTTTCAGGATCAGGTTATTGCATTTACCATCAAGCAGTGCAGCATACATGGCCACTGCTGTCATTTCATCCCTGGCAGCAATTCCGATTTTACCCGGATCAACACCTTCCAGGGTACGGCAGAATTCCATGGATCGCAATACATCATAGACCTGCATAGATGCTATGGTTCTCCCGGTCCATGCCGAAGCTCTGCGGATATGCCATTGCATGCCGGGATCCCAGCCGTTTTCTCCAACCCCTCTTACTTCAAGAAAGGCGATGTTCCAATTGTTTTCCAGTCCCGAAATAAAACTTTCAGATTCCCATTGGTCTTCGTCGTAGTTACGCAATACGATCATCATGGGCTTTCGAATATCAGGCTCATTTCTCCATCGAAAATCGAGTTTCAGACGCCAACCCTCTTCTGAAATGAAACTATGAATGGTCCATCCGTATTTCGCCCCATCGGCGGCGCGAAACTCTAGTCTGGGATCGAAGGATGCTTTGACCTCAGGAAAAGCCCCAAAGGTTCTGGTTTTTAAAAACTGTTTGACGGAGTCCCGGAATATAGCCAGATCCTGTTCACTGGTAATTTCAGGATCATCATGAAGTTTTACGAATGAATCCTGTATGGTAGGTGTCCTGTCGTTTTCGGGCGGACCGTCTGTAAAAACCCTCAATTCATCTTCCGATAAGAGATTTTCTGGAGTTTCATCTATGTCACCTGCTTCCTCAGGGGCAAGCTGTATGTCCATGAGGTGCTCCAGGAAAAATGAATGGATCTCCTGTCGTGAAATTCTGTGGTAGGAGTGGCCACCGGGAGTTTCCACCAACCCGATATTTTCAGGTACACCATAGAGGTCATACATCTTTTGTATGTCATCATGCAGCTCCCGAATCGATTCAATGGTATTCATGCCGTCACCGTCAGCCTGGGCAATCAGCAGTGGCCTTGGGGCAATCAAGGCGCCAATGTCCTGAAAATCTATCATATAGGTGTTAATTGGCATCATGCAGTCACAATGTCCATCTACCGTACGGGTTGCCATGTGGGCTTTGAGGGTACTTGCTCCGCAAACCGGGGCTACAGCTTTTACACGGGGATCTGCTGCTGCAATGTACCAGCTCTGAGATCCCCCCCCCGATAAACCAGTAACCCCCAATTTTTCCGGGTCCACTTCTGGTCTTTCCGCCAGGAGGTCTAGTCCCCGTATACCATTCCATGCTTCCACTCCTCCGGGATTATAACCCCTGCTGTACCAGTTGAACCAGCCCTGGAGATAGCATCCGTGATGGTGGCCACGGACCTCTCCGAACTGAATTGTTTCAATGATCAGGCAAACAAATCCCAACTCTGCTAATTTTCTTGGGTAGGGTTGATACCTGACTTTCTGAGTGGGAGAGTGACCGCAGACATAAAGAATGGCCGGCCTTGGTTCCTGAATATCATCAGGGATATAAAGATTCGCAGGAACATACAAACCAGGCAATGATTCATAATACAGTTTCTCTATTCGATACCCTTCTTTTTGGATGGTGCCTGTGTACCGGATATTTAAGTCAGGTCTTTTGTCTTCTATTGGCATATCCTGCAGGCTCATCATTTCAATAAACTCATCAAAGCGCTGATCCCGTTGATTTTTCCAATCCGGGAGTGAAGTAATGCCTGAAAGCGAATTATCCGTAATGTTTTCTCCTACTGCTGAGAGATATGTACGGATATTATTCTGTTGATCAGTTTCTGGGACAGGATTGCTGCATGATGATAAGATGAGAAATACTGCAATAATGCTTAATGAAATCGATCTTATGTTATTCATGACCAAATAGAATTTGTTGCTACATTACTTGAGGGATCTCAGAAAAATGAAACAACCCATAAAGTCAATCTTTATGGGTTGTTTTCAATAATACGGGTTACTTATGCAAGCTTATTTTCCTTTCACCCATGGCGCATCCATATAAGGGACCTCACCCGGGTGCTCATGGGGGGCAAGGGGATTTGCATCCCACCACATTTTTGCAAGCATATTGTCTGTTCCGCCAAGACGGGAGATGGCCTCATCCAGATTTTCAGCGTTTAACGACTGTTCGCTGTCCGGGTACATATACCTCCTGGGTGAAACACCCTGCAGGGCGTCATCATCATCTCCTACCAGTACCCTCGGATAACCTGTCCTTCTCCATTCATTATATGCTTCAGCAATCTGGTTAGGAAAGAATCCGACGATTTTCTGGTTCATGATCATCTCCAGTTGTTCTTCCTCTGTACCCGTCAGCGTCATAACCGCAGCGGTATCAACGAAGGCATCAACCTCCTCCTGGGTTACCCTGTGGAAGTCAGCATATTCGGCGACAAATTCAGCAGAAGAGTCGGGCCTGTAGTATCCGAACATCTCCGGTAATTGAGGCTCAATTATATCATTCCAGGAAACTGACCAGTCCAGCGCCGCTTTTACACCTTTCTCATAAAAACCCTGGGCTTCGGCCGACGAACCTTTGATACCAAACAAAGCTGCTTCTGCCAGTGCAAAATAGACTTCATGGGCAGTTACCACAAAATTCGGCCAGATGGGTGCATACATATGCAGGGACCACCTCGAGCATGACTCCGAGCCGTAAGGGTATTTTTGTTCAACAGGCACATAGCCCAGTACAGGATGCCCACGGTAACCGAAATAATCGATGGTGTCATAACCAGGCGTAGTAGGCCATGCAGCTTCAGCTGTATCACAATATAATTTCAGCCGTGGGTCAAAATTGTCCTGCCAGATATCCAAAGCCGTTTTGCCGATAAAACTTTTTGTCAGATCTGGTCCGTTTGCGCGCAGACCAGACCAGCTAGCATTAACATTAAAGAAATTCTTGTTCAGGTTCATGTCATAATCATCGGCGGTCATTATGAAGGCAATATCCTCTGCGCTGGTGATCAGGTTGGATTCATTCAGGTCACTCATTTCCTGTGTGGCCAGGTCCGGATCCACATATCGCACGCGCAAGGCCAGGCGGAGTCTGAGCGAGTTGGCAAACTTCCTCCATTTGGCAACATCCCCGCCATACAGAATGTCAGCACTCCCATACGCATCCTTATTATCATCCAGTTGAGCCGCCGCCTCTCTCAACTCCTTTAAAAGGTCTTTATAAATGCTTTCCTGGGTATCATATTTGGGCGAGTATACCACATCTTCCTGGGGCAGGCATGATTCAAAATAGGGACAATCACCGACGCGATCGGTCATCATGGCAAAAGTATGGGCCTTCAGTATCCTTGCTATTGCAATCTCGGTAGCATTGTCATTGTTGCCGGCCTCGGCATCCCTGTTTTCCAGGATTCTGATCAAATCCGCCACATTCCTGGCAACAGAATATGAACCATAGCCTGCTTGTTGTACCTGGAAAGGGCGGTTCGAGTTGGAAACCGACAAACCGGGATAATTACCTGTTGTTCCACCTCCAGTTTCGCCATTGTATATCCACTTAGTGTGCAGAACGTAGGTCAATAGCAGATCCGTATCCAAGACATCTTCCGTGACCAGATCATGCCTGGTATTCAGTTCCTCATAGTGATCCGTGCATGCACTGATCATCAGAAGTATCAATGCCAAACCAGCTACTCTCTTTATATTTATTAATGATTTCATGTTTTAAAGTTTTTTAGAAGGTTAATTTGACATTTAGCCCGAAGGACCGTGTAGTAGGTATGGAGAATGATTCAAGACCCTGAGCGCCGCCACTAGTGTTCGGGGGAGCTTCCGGGGATACACCATAGTCTGCCAGGTTATTCTGAAGGTACATCAGGTTTCTTCCAACCAGAGTGAGTGTTATTCCGTAAAACGGTGTCTTGTCAAGGAGAGATGGCTGGAACCTGTAGCTTAACATTACTTCCCTTAGATTGATATAACTTCCGTTAAATACAAACCAGTCTGTCGGTCCACCCCAGGTCCTGTGTGCATATATGGTCTGGCCGTCAACGAGATTTGTGTTTTCTTCATAGCCAGTGACATTGCCATCAGGATCAGTGATTTCCACAACGCCGTCGAGGGCAGTGATATAAGGCAGCTGGTTCCCCTCATCATCTGTGTCCTGGGGCCTCCTGCCCACCTCGGTAAATTCACCGGTACCACTTCTCATCTGGTAGTAATAAGTGTCTGATATAATATCTCCACCCTGTACAAAATCAATCAGGACATTCAGGGAAAATCCCTTGAACATGAAGGTATTGTTCAGTCCGCCAATCCAGTCAGGAGTGATATTACCAAGTGGGCTTATACTGGCTTCCCGCTGGTAAGCACCGGCTGAATTAATGATATACCTGCCATCGGGAGATCTCTTGGTTGCATATCCGTAAATATTTCCGTAAGGTTCTCCCGGGTTGGCATAAACATCAAGTCCGGAGGTAGGGGCTTCTGCCAGCAGGTAGGTTTCGATCCCGGGTGCCAGTTCATTAACCATGTTTGTGTTTTTTGCATAGTTGAAAGCAATATCCCACCGGAAGCTATTGGTCAGGCTTACCGGGGTAAGGTTTAAGACAGCCTCTATACCTTTATTGCTGACTTTACCTGCATTGATTACCACAGTGCTGTATCCACTGGTGGTGGAAACAGTGATCGGCAGGATCTGGTTGGTTGTATGTCCGTTGTAGTAGGTGACATCAATACCGATCCTGTTCTGCAGGAACCTCAGGTCTCCACCGACTTCCCATGATTCAGTTAACTCGTTTTTCAGGTTAAACAGTGGCAGCGTACCGCTTTTTGAAGCAAATCCCTGTCCGAGATAACTGGTTGTATAGGAAGTATAACCACGTTTGGTCAGGTATGGATCAGAGTCATTGCCAACCTGTGCCCAGGAAACCCTTGCCTTACCAAAACTCAATATATTATTGTTCATGTTAAGGGCATCAGAGAATACCCAGCTGAGTCCCACTGAAGGATAGAAGAATGAATATTCATCCACTCCAAGTGCGGATGACCAGTCGTTCCGTCCCGTTACATCCAGGAACAGCCAGTTTTTATACGCCAGCTGCCCGATGAAATACACAGACTGCATTTCTTTTTCCCAGAGATAATTTTCCGGACGCAGATCCTGTGCATTGGTTATACTGAAAACACCAGGTGCTTTGAGATTCCTGGCATCCATATGCTCTGTGTCCCTTCTTTGTGTAAGCAGGCTGGCTCCCATAGTGAGTGAACCGTAAAAGTTCTCTGATAGCTGTTTATTGGCAGTCAGCATTATATCGGCATTAATATCCCTGTAATGAAGCATATCCATCAATATGCGGCCACGGCTATTGGTACCGCTATAGGAACCAACCGGATATGTTTTTTTGTGGTGCTCCGTATGCAGGTCTATTCCCACACGGCCCAGCAAGCTCAGCCAATCGGTAAATTGGACGGTGGCAGATGCATATCCGATCATGCGGTCCCGGTAGTCATTGTTTTTATACTCGTTAAGCATAAAATAAGGATTCTCCGCGAGTCCGGGCCAGCGCCCGGCCTCTCCGGTTGTCTCATAGTACTCTTTAATGAAATCCAGGGGGACATACCTTGCCAAATAAGATGTAAGAAGCCGGTTGATATTAGCGTAATCAGATCCGAGGGAGGGCCGCTGGCTTCCATTGGTTCGGATATAATTGAACCTGCCGTCGAATCTGAGCCACTTGTTCACCTGTGAATTACCGCTCAGTGAAAGATTATACTTGGTAACTTTATGGTCCCCAATAATTCCTTTCTGATACACATTGCCAAAGGAGAGCCTTCCGCTTGTCTTGGCATCACCTCCCGAGATGGCCAGTGTATTTGAATTCACAAATCCGGTTTGATAAAACTGCTTGGTATTGTCTTTGGGTTGGGGCGTCAGTACCCATGTACTTACAGGATCCCCTGGGTAGACCCATGGATTTACCACCGTTCTCCTGCCGTCGAGCGGAGGTCCCCAGTTATCACCTCCATGCCAGGTGGGCATGGTTTCATAGAATTGCCCGCTGCCTTCAGGAACTTCAACAATGCTTCCATAAAGGTTGGTTCCTTCATAGCCGGTCGCATATTTATTCTGTAATTTGGGGTATAGGTTAATATTTTCAATGCTGAAATTTGAATTAAGTTCTACCGTGGCACCTTTTCTTTTTGAGGCAGTCTTAGTGGTGATCACGATCACTCCGTTGGCGCCCCTGGAACCGTAAAGCGCAGAAGCATTCGGTCCTTTCAGTACGTTGACGGATTCAATGTCCTCGGGGTTGATATCGCCAATGCCATCACCATAGTCGGTTTCGCCCCAATTACCATTACCAGAACCCATTGGCTGGTTAATGATCGGAACACCATCTACTACATACAGGGGCTGGTTACTTCCGGTAATGGAGGAATTACCCCGGATGGTCACGTTGGAGGATCCACCGGTACCGGCAGCCGTAGTGGTAACCTGTACCCCGGCCACCTTACCGGTAAGATACCTGGTAACGCTCAATTCACGGGCGGCGGACAGTTCCTCTTCACCAAGTTCTTGAGCGGCAAATCCGAGTGCTTTTTTCTCCCGCTCAATACCCAGAGAGGTGACCACAACTTCATCCAGAGCTATCGAGGACATAAGCAATGCCACATCGATGACAGTCTGGTTGCCGATCGCTACGATCTGGCTTTCGAATCCAACATACGAAAACTCAATAGATTGAGCATCGGATGGGACTTCGACAGAATACTCCCCGTTGATACCGGTAATGGTACCAATGGTAAGGTCTACTACTACTACGTTTACACCAGGCAGTGATTCTCCGTCTTCAGCTGAAGTCACCGTACCCGTTATGGTGCGGGTTTGAGCCATCACACTACCCAACAACGCAATAAGTAAAACAAGTGTTAAAAGTAGGTTCTTTTTCATAAAATTAGAATTAATAGGTTAATAGTTTAATCAGATTTTCTGGGTTTATATATATATTATGTAATTAAATTAGGATTTGCAGATATCTATTTACGCAACGTTACAGATGTGATTGTTTTGTCTTTTGTTTCATTTTATTTGGAGTAAATATAATAAATTATTTGCCAAAAAAGGAAAACAAAAACAAATTACTGAAAAAAATAGTGTAATGAAAAGAATTTGATGAGATAAATCTCATATACCGGGTTGTTTTGAAAGTGTAAATATTACATTTCTTACGGCAGTGATTATGGTAAAATTGTTAGTTATCCAATTCTGCATGTCTTAATAAAGCTTCCAGAAAATAGTAATCAGCATATACCAGTGGAACGTCTATTTCCACCCCGTGGGGGATGCTTCCAACACTGTGATTCAGGATAAAATACTTATTCTTTCCTTCCAGTGCCAGGTAATTCGGTGACGCCAGGGAATGGAGGATCTTTGTGGCAGCTTCATAGTATCTTTCACCATTCTGATCAGAATATTCACATAATTCAAGCAGTGCAGAACATATAATGGCTGCTGCAGATGCATCCCTGGGAATTTCATCAAACATGGAGGGATCATAATTCCACTCCGGGGTTAATCCCGGATCAAGGACATGAAAATCCCAGTATGGGACCATGTCTTCAGGCAGGTTTGGGTGGTCAATAATATAATCGGCAACATGCTCAGCAAAATCAAGGTATTGTCTGTCTTGGGTATAACGATAGCAGGTCACCAGGCCATACAAACCCCATGCCTGTCCCCTGGCCCAGGCTGATTCATCCACAAATCCCTGGCAGGTAGCCTGATCAAGTACTTCTCCGGTCAGGGTATCATAATCAACCACATGATATGAGGAATAATCATCCCGGTAATGGTTCTTCATGGTTGTCTGGGCATGCTGGAGGGCAATTTCCTCAAAACGTTTGTCCCCGCTCAGCTTGCTTGCTTCGAATAACAACTCAAGGTTCATCATATTATCGATGATAACCGGGAAAAACCATTCAGTTTTTCCATCCCATGCTTTTCGGTAATCCCAGGATTCAAGGCTTTTTGAATGGGGATTGTATCTTTTGATGAGTGATTCAGCAGTCTGGATCAACACTGGTTTATATTCCTCATTCCCTGTCAGCCTCAATCCGTTTCCATAACTGCAATTGATCATGAAGCCAACGTCATGGTTGCCACTCCAATACTGTATGGTGTCCAGGGTCTCAGTCCATTTTATGGCCTCCTCTTTCCATTTCTCATCACCGGTTATTTCGTATATATACCATAAACTTCCGCCAAAAAAACCGGAGGTCCAGCCATATATGCCAGTGGTAACCAGTGCCCCGTTTTCGTCAATGCGCCTGGGTATTTTTGTCAGATCTTCAGCCACTTCCAGCATATTCGAATACTGGCCGGTGATAAATTGTTCTATTTCCGGATTTAAGATTGTTTTCTGTTTGTTGCATGCCGGGACCAGGATGATGAACAGCAGCAGTGAGAATACCGTTATTCTTTTTCTCATTTTGTTTCGTGATTTAGTCTAGATATGTTTGTTTATAGTAATCCATGTATTCAAGGAGTTTCTCCTTATATTCTTCCAATCCGAGTAACTCCTCGTCACAGATCAGGTAAGTCATATCTGCCCGCCGGAAGGCAAAATGCCGTGCCCGGTCCTGCCTGTGAAAGAATTCCTTATCATTGGTAGACATTCCCTTGGGAAGCCTTGTCTTTTCCCAGACGGCTATCAATTCATGGTATACCTTATGCTTCTCCAAGAGGTTTGATTCAATAATGGCAACGGCGTTCTCCATGGATTCATAGGTTGCCTGGTGGCTAATATATCTCTGGTTATGGGCTTCTTTAATGGCTCCTTCAAGTGCTGATAAGGACAGGTAGGTATTACAGGTATGGCTAACAAGATCAACATAGGTTGTAAAAAGCTCCAGGTCATAGGGGTGACTGATACCAACTTCCTGGTTTACCCGGATGATCTCCCTGGCCCGGTCCATCTTTATTAACTGCTCACGGGATGCTTCAATTCTATCGGCGTACTCCCGGTTCCAGAATTCATCGTATTCCAGGTTGTCACCGCGCGGGAGATCAGGAAGATGGGTCTTGCCTATATAACCATAATGCCATACCCGGCGTTCAAAAGATTCAAAATAATAATAGCTTGCCTCATTGAGCAAGCTGTATAATTCGCCCATGTTTCTGGAATCCTCCCCGTAATAATTCATATAGAAATTATGTATGAACACTTCCAGGGATGGATTACCTGCACTCCATGACCACTCGGCAGAATTGATAAAACTCATCATCCAGGACTGGTTATGAAGTCCCGCGTCATCCCATGATGTATTGATCATACCTTCAAAGTACCCGGACTTAGTAGAAGAGGTCAGATGCTTATATGAGCTCTCCAAACTTCCGGCCATGGTCTTTCCGCCCTCTTTGACGGTAAACAAATATGGAACCATCAATGGCACCACACCTGGATTTGGGTCATAGGTGAAAAGTTCATAACCCATTTCCTTTGCTTCCCGGGCATATTTAAAATCAGCTGTTTCATAACTATAGCTTTCGGTGAGGACCAGGTTTTTATTAGGTGCAATCCCTTTCGCGGGAGACTTACTGACTGTCCATCCCATGGGCCTTTCCCAACACATTGTTTTCCTGCCCTTTGACTTCAGGTGCTTTCCGGCTTTATTTGTAAACAGGGTATAGAGGCCACTTCTGCCGATTTCTTCTGATTTCAACTGGCATTGCTCACACAGGCCCAGCTCATAGGTTTCATCCGAGCCGATATGGATATATTCAGATCCGGGTGTTGCCTCAATCGCATCTTCCCAGAGATCGAACAGCAATTCATAGCTGCCCTCTTTCAGGGGACAAAACTCCCAGTTGGATGCAGCTATCTCCCGCAGGTGGCTGTGCTGTGGCCATTTTAAAATAAAGCTCACGTGTCCAAGTCCCTGTACAAGTGGAACAATCTGAACATGGTATTTCCTGGCATACCGGGTGATCTCCTGCATCTCCTGCATAGTAAAAGCGCCGGGAGCTCCAATCTCAGGATGGCTGGGATATTCGAACTTATCTTCCCATTCCCATACCAGCATATTGATCTTGTACCTGGCAAGTTCCCGGATAAAGCTTTCAACATACTCCCGCTTATCCTGGTGGTGCTTGGTATCATAATGAGCAGCCCTTTCGGAGATGTCCGGCCAGTCGGTTATCACCATCCCCGGAATATAGTCTCCTGCCAGTCCCTCTTTAATGATCTGCATTAAAGTTTGGGTGCCATAATACAAACCTGATTCGCCCTTCGCCCTGATGACCACCTGGTCAGCTGTCGCAGTAAGTTGATATCCTTGCAGGGCCTTCTTTTTTGAGAGTCCAGTAATCTCTTCGGAAACCCCTTTATGTGTCAGGATGATTGATTTTCCGGAAACAGCCGTGGTTATAGCAGCGTTTACTCTCCATTCCTGTTTTAGCTGTGCAGCCAGTTCCGTTGCGGCGAACCTGTCCTGATCCGATGCATTTTTGTCAAGTACAATGGTCATTTCATTTTCCAGCATAAAATCTTCTCCACCAAGGTTTACCTCCTGCGGATGTGGGATGAGGAAGATCTCTTCCTCAAACAGGTCTGTAGAAGACCCTGCTGCAGGTATAGGAGGGCTGAATAAAATCAGCAGTGTGGATAATAGCGGAATGATGTAAGTGTTCATGAGTATTGATAATTAAGGTGTTATTATTATATGTATCGTTGCGGTTTTTGAGTCATCTGCACCGTCATTCACTTTCCAGGTGATGGTATCAGTGCCGGTGTATCCGGCAACAGGTGTATAGGTCTGATCATTGCCAACACCCGTTAGTTTCCCGTAGGAAGGATGGATGACAATGGATGCTGAGTATGGACCTGGTCCCCCATCCGGATCATAGTATGTGAGCTGTATGTCCACAGGTGTATCTTTTTTTGTGGTGATGCTTTTATCCGGTGCAAGTGGTATGATATTAGGGGTACCATGACCTGTGATGTCCTTTGTTTCAACCTGTCCCTGATCTTGCTCTCCTGTTTTGTTTGTTGCTGGTTTTACTTTCCCATCTGATCTGGAAATGTACAAGGCCACCTCCTCACCCAGTTCGGATGGTTTTTTCCATGTTTGCCTGCCGGATGAGATTGTAATATGGTCCTGTTGAAGGATTTTTCCAGTTATACAATCATACCACATCATATCAAAGGTTCCTGCGACCATGTTCTGCAATCCGAGTTCTTCTGAATTTTCAGATGAATAAGCAATGTAACTATATCCTGGCGATGCAAGTACATATTCCGTTCCGGAAAGTTTAAGCTCATCATGGGGTGCCATGTTATGGATGTCGGTGGACTCAAAAAATTCCTGCAGGTGGCGGCAGTCCTGAAGCTGTTCTGGAGGTGTGTGGATGATTTCCATTCCCAGAACCATGATGTAACTGCCGGCCATGGCAATGGCCCAGCTGTTCTTCCTGATCCCTTCCCGGTCACCGATCTGGGATAGATCATCGTGTGTCTTGAATTCTGCCATATTCAGGTTATACCTGCCTTCGGCAAGGTTCCATGCTTTCACCAGCCAGGAATGGATGCTATCCGGTGTGTTGCCGGTTTCCCAGTTACCCTGTATGGCGAACTGGTCAATATTGGGATCATCGGCATGATAGAATACATTGCCACCAAGCTGGTGGGTGGCGATGACATGCTTATAATCATCTGCTTCACGGATGGTTTCTGCGATCTTTGATATATGCAGCTGCCATTCTTTTCCTATTTCCTGGCCTTCCTCCATAATGCACCAGATGAGGTTTTTATGATGTTCGAATTTATTTACGATATCCTGCAGGAATTTCCGCTCGCCCGGATGGAGGTTGCCGGCTTCATCAAGGTGCCAGCCGATCTGTTCTCCAACCTTGATGGCATCATCATATATAAACAGGTAGATGGTGATCCCGTTCCTGTCCATCTCTGTAAACCAGAGCTCCCACTGGTCAAGTATATCCGGGTTCAGTCCGTAGTCAGGATGCTGTCCCACCCAGGGATTATGTTCCTTGTCGGGGAAACTTTCAGGATCCCTTTCCAGATCTTTCCAGGCATCTCCCCCGTGTGTCCTGACCGCCATCAGGTAAATACAGTTTCCCCCGTTTTCTCTGACTTTCTTGATCAGTTCGTTCTGGTCACCATCCCTGGTCCCGTCCGGGTTACGTGTTCCCCGGTATAGAAAACCTTCCGGGTCCCCGGGACCGCATAAGAAGTATGGATCCGGCCTGCCATCCCCATTCTCATCCCGGTTGTAAACCAGCCATGAAGAGTTATCAGGGTCAACCATTATCTGACCGTACTGTGGCCCGTAAGTATTTTCTACGGGCAGGTCTAATTCCATGTAAAAGATCTTTTCTCCTCCCCCTAATTTTTCCACCTTTCCGTCAGGATAGCCCCAGGAAGAGTTTCCCATTCGGGCTTTGTTATCTGAATGGGGACCACAGATCTGGTTGGCTATCAGTCCATGGCAATTTGATTTAACACAAATGGAGGAAAACCTGTCGAAGGATCTGGCATCATTATCACCGGCTATCAGTATGAACAGGTCCAGATCATCCTCTTTTTCAAAGCTGTTCCACCAGTTGGTTTTTGCTGTTTTACATATCATCATGCCTACCCGTCCGACTTCAGTCTCAAATATGGCATGTGTAATCCCCGCTTTTGTCCATGCCATTTCTGCATTCGAGGGGAATACCTTGTGTTGTTTACCAAGGATGTTTCCATCGGGTCCGATAAAGAGGGCGGTGTTATAGACTGGTTTTTCTTTATCTCCGGATGGTTCCCGCAGCCCAATCACCAGGGAAATATCCAGTTCATTGGCCAGGGAAGAGAATTTCTTTAACAATTCATCATAATGACCGGCCAGATCAAGCATGGTCACGCCATCCTCTTCCCAGGGCTCATAACGGTAAAAACAGGTTTCAGGAGTCACCACCAGGTCTGCTCCCTGTGATGCAGCTTCCCGGATAAAAGATTCAACCGGTCTAGCATCCTGGCCAATCTCGTTCAGATCCTGTATTTCATACTGAATGATGGCAATTTTTACGGCAAATATTGAAGGGCTGATAAAAGCATTCAGCAGGATTACAATGAGAAACCGGTTAAGCCTGTTCAGTGTCATATTATTCAGTTTGTGAAATCAGTTCATTTAATTCAAGCAGGGCTTTGGCAGTAACTGTGGCACAATTCAACCAGCCTGTCCACACCGGTTTGGAAACGCTGCCACCCTGGGCAGGATCCGTTGACCAGTTCCAGCCGGGCAGATCCATCTGGTAGGTTGGATATATTCCCCCGGCAAGCTCCTGGGCTACAGTTTGATTATCAGCCAGGGATATGGCTTTTGCCAGGTATAATTCCTTACCGGTGACTTCATAAGCTTTTTTATAGGCAAATATGGCACTTGCAGAACTGGCATCTATGGGTGTATAATATTCATATTGTTCAAGTACACAGGGTGTGAACCAGGTACTGGTCATGTATGACCTGCTGGGGATCTGCCTCCGGGGAGTCCGGAATAACTCGCGGGACAGGGCTTGCTCCCATACGACAAACTGGTCCTCTGCGAACCTGATCAGCTCCTCAGCCAATTCTATATAGCCTGGTTCCCGGTCTGAACGGGACAGAAGTATTACGGCAAACGAAAATGGTTTTCCCCTTTCCATATTACTGTAATGCCTGCTGTACCCAATATCTTCGAACTGTCCTTCCCAATGAAATGTCTTCACAGGATTTTCCATGATCCATTGAAAAGCTCTTTCACTGTTTTCCCTGAACTGCTTTTTTCCATAATCTGATACAAGTCTGTCGAGGAAATTAATAATATCTGTAGGTACAACCAGATTCTGTTCTACGGGTTCTCCGCTCTCAATCCAGACCATCAGGGGCCATGAACCTTCAGGTAATTGTGTCTTAGAATAGGTTTCGGCAATCTTTACAGATGCCTTGAGGTATTCATTTTCTCCTGTTGCATCGTAGAGATCCAGATAGGCGCTTCCTGTGAGAGCCGGATAAAACATCATCAATTGATCTTTTCTGTTCCGTGCCATTCCAGTACTGTTGGGTCTGTCCTCATAGGTTGGCGGGAAATATTCGAGGACAGAACCTTCAGGCTGACTGGTCTTGAGCAGGTACCTGGCAGCATTCCGGGCCATGGTGAGGGCGTCTTCCCTCTCATTTTCAGAAAGGCGGGCATAAATAGTCATTGCCTGGATAATACTGCCAACTATTTTTGAGGGATAGCAGTAAAGCCGGTAATCTGGGCTGGGTATGCTTTCTGTCTTCCACCGGCGGTAATATTCCTGTTCCAGCAAAAACTCCATGTTCATGATAACCGATGATCTGTAATCACTGGCTGGCATGTTATAAGGCCCATTGAATGGGGCGGCTTTGTAGAACATCCGCTCTCCGGCTTTACCGGTAATATTATTGTCCCTGTCCAGGCCTTCAACCTTCAGGTAGATTATCCCTACAGGAAGTTCCTTCCAGACAGGTGTCAAAAGGGACCAGGGGGTTTCCGCCTCAAAAGTGAAAGACCCTGTGTTTGCATCTGAGATCGCAGTATACCTGTATTTTACGGACTTGCTGACAGTACTGAACGGAAATGAAGGAACATTGATAAACCGTTTTGCATATCCGTTCCAGAAGGGAGATACACCCGGTTCACCCGGCCTTATGGGCAGCATTGATTCTTCCACTGCCATCTGATGGAACCCGTTCCAGTCCGACGTGTCCCAATTGCCTGCGATTCCATTTGCATAGTAACCCGGGATCCCGCCTGGATGTTTTGATCCCACATCCGGGGTACATCCGAGGCAACACAGGTACACGAAGATTCCACAGGCAATGATAAGGAGACCAGTATTTATTTTCATGTACAGGGAATAAAAAGCGTTTTCAAATATATCAATATTCATTGACAAAAACAGGCAGATTCTTACTCTTTTTGAGAGTTAATCATATATTTCCTTACCCTAAAAATTTATTTCTTTACGAAACCTTTTTATCATGGACTTGTAACCATTACCTCGATATGGAGTTGATACTGTCGGATCAATTTGAATTAATACTGGTAGACATCAGGGTTCAAACCAGTGAACCATGGATTCTCTTCCCTGATCCTGGAAACCTCTCCGGGATTTACATCACTGATTATTATTCCTTCCTTGTCCCAGATCTCTTCTATCAACTCACCTTTCGCTCCGGTAATATTGCTTCCTCCCTCACACCTGTATCCAAGTTCATTTAATCCGCAGCAGCAGGCAGTCGGGATGATCATGGAATTCCGGTAGGCGAGGTCTTTTACTTCTGCATGTCCCCGGCTTCCCCGGTTGTTCATCCAGAACAGCATTTTGCAGCCAAGATTTGCATAGGAACGGGTCATCTCCGGAAAATCACCATCATAGCAGATCATGATCCCGCTTTTGTACCCCTTGACATCAAATGTCACCAGCCTTTTGCCGGGTTTGTAGAAGGTGGGCTCATGTCGCAGGCCTTCAGCTTTCCACCAGAGGTGGGTCTTGCGGTAGTTATCAATCACACCATTTGCTGAAACAATCGGCGCGGATATATAATAGTCACTATTGTCTTTTTCTGTAAGGCCGTAAATGACCAGGGCATCAGTTCCCTGCAGCAATTCCTGAAAGGCCTGGCTTGCCGGACCATTAACAGGTTCAGCCAGTTCCAGGCCATTATCCGCATAACCGATAAGCAGTTCTTCATGGAAGAGGATTACATCGGCATCTTGATCCAGTGCCTTTTCTGCAGCATGTAAGGCCTTTTTCAAATTGGTACTTACCTGTCCGGGATTTCCATCTTGCTGGATCACAGCAATACGGACCTTTTCATCTACAGAAGAAGACACGGTGTTGGCTAATATCACATTTTTACCAAATATTATCGAACTCCCGGCAGTGCTTAAAGCAGTGGTAGCAAGGGCGCTTTTTTTAACAAATGATCTGCGTTTCATGTTATTGTTTTATTTTCATTACAATTTATGCATTTTGACCCATTGAGTTCTTTATTTCTTAATTTTAGGCATGAAATTATATCAGATTTTCCTCATTCTAATTCTTCTCGTTGTCTCCTCCTGTAAAGAAACAGTTGATAGGGAGAAAACATCATCAGAGCCAGAGGTTTTCGAGTGGAAATATGCAGAACCTGAGAGCCAGGGAATGTCATCTGAAAAGCTGGATGAACTGGTTAAGGATCTATCTGCAAGGGGCACTAAAAAGCTCCTGGTTATCAGAAATGATAAGGTGGTTTGCAGTTTTTTTGCAGAAGGGCATGAAGATTCAATAAGAGGCCACTATACAGCTTCCCTTGCCAAGTCTATTGTTTCAGGCATGTCGCTGCTGGTGGCCATGAATGATGGTCTGATGGATCCGGATGATCCGGCCTGTAAATATATCCCTGAATGGAAAGAGAATTACCGGAAATCCAAGATCACCATCAGGCATCTGGCAGGTCATACCTCCGGGATGGAAGATGCTGAGGTTTCAGCCAGGGAAGCAGCTGAAATAAAAGCTAAAGGTTTACATAATCATATGGATCTGCCGGGTTGGAAGGGCCAGTTCTGGAGACAGGACCCCGATCCTTTTACTGTTTCACGTGACAGCGCACCCATTATTAGCAATCCGGGGCGAAGATATGCCTACAGCAATACCGGGATAGCCATGTTGAATTACGCTGTAACTGATGCCATTAAAGAGACGGAGCAGAAGGATATCCGCAACCTTCTGATGGAAAGGGTCTACCGTCCCATTGGTATTGAAGATGATGAGTATTCACTGGGCTATAATCAGACCTATATGATAGATGGCCTACCCCTGGTAGGAGGTTGGGGAGGGGGAGGTTTTACAGCGAATGCCGTGGCCCGGATCGGGCGCCTGATGTTACGAAAGGGGAACTGGCAGGGAAAACAGCTGATTGATTCATCACTGGTGGAAGAGGCTGTCCGGTTTGAACCTGCAAATAATTCGGAATTCGAGTATGACCTTCAGGACAATATCAACCCTTTCCTGGAGACAACCCTCGGCTGGTACAGCAACCGCAGCGGTATCTGGAAATACCTTCCCCGGGATGCATTTGCCGGGGCAGGGGCGCAGAACCAGCTTCTGCTGGTAGTGCCGAGCCTGGATCTGATCGTGGTCCGGTTTGGAGATCAGTTGTTAGGCCAATCCAAAGGAGACAGTGCCAGCCTGGGCATAGAGAGATATCTTTTTAATCCCGTTGTTGAGGGAATAGATGAGCCTCCCTATCCACAGAGTGACCTGATACGCGACGTGGAATTTGCCCCTGCTGAGACGGTATTAAGACTGGCTCATGGAAGTGATAACTGGCCGGTTACCTGGGCCTCTAACGATCATTTATATACGGCTTATGGTGATGGTAATGGCTTTCTTCCCGGTACGGGAATTAAACTCAGCCTGGGACTTTGCCGGGTGGAAGGGGCCCCGCCTGAGCTTATGGGTACAAATATCCGATCCTCAAGCGGTGAGAGAGTGGGGGATGGAAAGTATGGACCAAAGGCGAGCGGCATGTTGATGGTGGATGGAACCCTGTATATGCTGGTAAGGAATCTTGCCAATTCGCAGCTTGCCTGGTCGGAGGATCTCGGTAAAACATGGGAATGGGCAGATTGGAGATTCACAACAGGACTTGGCTGTCCGACTTTCCTGAATTTTGGAAAGGATTATGAAGGGGCCAGGGATAATTATGTATATATCTATTCAAACAATGAAGAAACTGCCTACAAGGCGAGTGATGATATGCTCCTGGCAAGGGTACCCAAAGACGGATTAAAGGAAAAAGACAGATATGAATATTTCTCAGGATATGTCGATAATAACAGGCCCCGGTGGTCAGCCGATTACCAGCAAAGGGAAGCTGTCTTTACCAACCCGGGAAAATGTTACCGGTCGGGTATTACCTATAATGCGGGACTGAAACGGTATCTATGGTGCCAGATCATTCCGGTTTCAGATCGGGGGACTTCCAGGGGGCCGAGATTTCAAGGGGGACTGGGCATCTTCGAGGCACCTGAACCATGGGGACCATGGAAAACGGTTTTTTACACGATGGACTGGGATATGGGTCCTGGTGAGACAGGCAGCATACCTACGAAATGGATGAGTGAGGATGGCAGGTCGGGCTACTATCTGTTCTCAGGAGATGATTATTTTTCTGTCAGGGGGGTGAAATTTTTTACGGATTGAGGTAATTGGTTTTATACCAGGTAATATAATCCGACAGGTCCTGGATATACTCCTCCAGTCCCAGTAATTCTTCATCATAGATCATAAACGAAAGATCGGGACGGCGGTTGGCAAAATTTCGCTGCCTGTCCCTGGCATGCAGGTATTCCTTATCCGGGAGGGACATTCCTTTGGGAAACTGGTGTTTTTCCCATGTGGTTTTTATTCCTGCAAATACCTGTTCTCTTTCGAGCAGGTTATTTTCAGCTATCTGCCTGGCCTGGACAAGCGCATCGTATGCTGAACTGTGATCCTGAAAATGCAATTGATGTGCTTCGGTTATCTTTTTTTCAAGGGCAGACAATGACAGGTAGGTATTGGCCGTGTGCCTGAAAAGCTCGGCTATACCAGTAAAGAGTTCAAAATCATATGGATGTTTCACATGTAGGGCCAGGTTTGTATCGCAGATCTCCAGTACCCTGTCCATTTTTGCCAGTTGCACCGCCGAGTGCTCAATCATCTCGGCATATTCCGAATTCCAGAAGGGATCGTATTCAATATCATCCCTGGGCAGGTCCGGGAGGTGGGTCTTTCCTACTTCCCCCCAATGCCAGACCTTCCGTTCAAAAGCATTCATATAAAAGTAACTGGCTTTGTTGAGCAGTATAAAAAGTTCTTTGACATCCAGGGATGTGGAGCCATAATAGTTGACAAAGTATTTGTCTTCAAACTCGGGAAGTTCTGGGTTGCCGGAGCTCCAGGAATATTCTGCAGCAGTGATATACCTGAGCATCCAGATCTGGTTATGTACACCGGAACAATTCCACGAGGTTGATACCATTCCCTTGTAATAACCCGATGCTGCCGCATGCCTGATACCGTTATAGGATCTTTCGAGATGGGACTGCGTTTCCTCGGCGAAATAAAGCCTGTAAAAATAGGGCAGGAACATGTGCTCAATGCCTGGATTCGGATCATAAATGAATGTTTCATAGCCTTCTTCATTGGCCTGTTTTACATTCTTAAAAGGCTGGTCTACATCCCGGTAGATGTCTGTCAGTACCAGATTTTTTAGAGGTTCTATTCCTCTGGCAGGGGATTTGCCCATTTTCCATTCCATGGGTCCTTCCCAGCACATCACTTTTCTGCCTTTTTCCTGTAGATATTCACCGGATCTTTTGATGAATAAGTGATACAGCCCGCTGATACCGATCTCTTCAGACTTAAGTTTACATTTTTCACAGTGCCCCAGTTCCCAGGATTCATCCGTCCCAATATGAATATATTCGGATCCGGGAGTGGCTTCCATGGCATCTTCCCAGAGATCGTATAACAGATCGTAACTGCCATCCTTCAGTGGGCATAATTCCCAGTTGGAAGACACAATCTCTCTCAAATGCTTATGCTGGGGCCATTTCATCAAGTAACTCACATGTCCCAGTCCCTGGACCAGGGGGACGATCTGAATATGGTATTGCCGGGCATAATGGGTCAAAGCCTGAATTTCCTCCATGGTGAAAGCGCCCGGAGCGCCTATTTCAGGGTGGCTGGGATATTCGAACTTGTCTTCCCATTCCCAGATCAGCATATTGATCTTATAAGTTGCAAGTGTCCTGATAAACCCCTTGACATATTCAAATCTTTCCTGGAAATGCTTCGAATCATAATGAACGGCCCGCTGTTCAATATCCGGCCAGTCCTCGATGGTTAGTCCGGGAACAATATGAATACCATCTTTCTCCTGGATTAACTGCAGGAGGGTCTGCATACCATAGAACAGTCCAGCTGCATCACTGCCCACAATGGAAACCTGCTTCGGAGATACTGATAAGTGATAGGCCTGTGATTTCAAGCCTTCGACCTTATCCATCCGGCCCAGTAAAATGCCCCTGCCCTGAGTGCCGGTGGAGATCGTGGAAGAGAAATGAAACTGCTCATGCAACTGGCGTACTAATTCTTCTGCCGTAAATATATCTTCTGGAGATGCATCCTGGCTAATGAAGATGGTTACCTGTTTCTTCAAGGTATAATCCTTACCTGCCAACTCAACCTTTTGAGGGTAGGGGATGAGGGAGATATCCTCCTTCCATAATACAGTCTTCGTAGCGGAGGCAGATATGCTGATCAGTAAAAGTAGGAGGCCTGTTAGCAAACCTGGGATCTTTCTTACAAGCATTTTATCAGGATTTAAGTATATAACCAATCTTGCTTACAAAACTAATATTCCTTTTGCTAACACGATGGGCTTGCGGCTTTCCAGTAGAAAATAGGTAAGTTTACTAAACTAATTAAAATAAAAGAATGAGAAAGATCTCACTGTTCCTTGGCTTTTGTTTACTGTCCGGAATTTTTATTCAGGTAAAGGGGCAGAGCAAAATTATTTCCAGATGGACGTTTGACACACTGGATTATAAGCAGGAGATAATTCCCCTTGAAAGAAAAAGAAGGCCGGCTCCGGAGATCAATAGGATTTACTCAGCTATGGATGATATTTCTGGACAGAAAGATCCAGCACTAGGAACCTGGTTCAGGACTGTCTCCGGGATTAAGGGGAATGCCCTGCAACTTGACGGGTATTCATCTTTTATTGTAAGGAAGCATGAAGGAGTACCGATGGTATCGAAAGATTTTAGTATAAGTGCCTGGATCTCCCTGGCAGCATACCCATGGAACTGGTGCCCAATTGTGGATCTTGGCACTGCAGAGGATAAAGGCTTTTTCCTGGGATTGGATGCCAATGGTCATGCTGCATTCAGGATCAGGGCCGGGGGGAAATGGATTGAGGCAATTTCAGAAGAGAATCTTTCCCTCAGGAAATGGTATCATATTGCAGGAGTTTATAAGTCTGGAACAGGCATTGAGCTGTACGTCAACGGGGAACTGGAAGGAACATACAAGTCTGATACAGATTTTGAACCTGCAGAAAAATCTGACCTTTTAATCGGACGGCACAGCATAAAAGCCAGGCCCAGCGGTACGCTTCGTCCCCATGCAACAGAAGAAGTATATACCTTTTTTGACGGCATCATTGACGAGGTATATATAATGGAAGGAGGTATCGATAAGGGCGTAATTGATGATTATCTCTCGAATTTTGACCCTGGTGGCAAATCCGTTCTTACTCCTAGAACATTACCTGCTGGCCGGGATGGCCACAGGAATTTTGGTGCCTATTATACTTCCCTGGAGTATTACGATGCCTGGGATGCACTCTGGCGGGTGGATGATCATGCCGACATTGTTGTGAATTTTGATGAATTTTCGGGAAAATTTGTTTTCTGGAGAGGAACAAGCTATATTCCTCACTGGGTTACCGAGAATGGTATCTGGTATAATAACGAGTTCACGGAAACCTGGAGTGATCTGGGCTGTCATGAACCCATGTCTGATAAACGATGTCAGAGTTCATATGTCAGGATCATAGAAAACAATCCCGCCAGGATTGTAGTACACTGGAGGTATGCCCTGCTGGATAACTGGTATAATATGTCCAGGGTAGATTCTCTTACCGGATGGGGGGACTGGACCGATGAAGTCTTTACAATTTACCCTGATGGGGTTGGGGTAAGGTCGGTTACATTGCACAGCAATCAGCCCACGGCACCAGCTGAATGGCATGAAGGGATCCTTGTAATGGGACCCGGACAAAGGCCTGAAGACATTCTTGAACCGGAAGCACTCACCCTTGCCAATATTGACGGAGATACTCACACATTCTCATGGAAAGATGGGATCCCTGCTGAAGCTGATAGGGATGGTTTTGTCCATGTTCCGCGGGAAGCCAATATACATCTTGTAAATACTAAATCCACATGGAAGCCATTTGTAATCGTATCCCCGGAGTCAGATCCTACATGGGACATTTACAGTCATGAATTACGTCCTGATGTAAGCATTTTCCCGTGGTGGAACCACTGGCCCACGGCTATGAATCCATGTGACGGACGCAACGCGCTGGATTCCGACCGGGCATCACATACCTCCCTGACACACTGTTACTGGAACGCCTGGAAAGAGACCGATAAATCCCTTACCAAATTGATGCTGAATGGCCTGACTCCCCTGTCTGCCAGCGATCTTGTGCCACTGGCCAGATCCTGGTCTTACCCGCCCGGGCTGACACTGATAGATCATGGTGGTTTCGAGGATATGGGATACGATCCCTCTGAACGGGCCTACCAGATTGCCCTTACTGATACGCTTCCTGGTTCAGGATTAAAATTCATGCTGAATGGTGACCCGGAATCACCTGTCCTTAATCCCTGTATTGTTATCCATAACTGGGGAGATATTGTTCCGGAGATAACGGTTGATGGAGAAAAAGATCGGACAGGTAAAACCACCAGGTTCGGTTTCAGAAATTCTGAGAGCGGAGTTGATCTGATCGTTTGGCTGAAAAAAGAAACCGAAACCGAAGTTAAGATCAGCATAGATCCAGCTATGGATATTGCATCCAAATGATTTTGTAAATGAGATATTAGACTAAATAATAAAAATTACACTATGAAACTTATTGCTTTTCCATGGTTGTTGACTGCCCTGTTTACCTGTGTGTTAAACCTTCATGGTGCACCGGAAAAAGCAGCCGGCAATGATGTTATAACAGTTGCCAAATGCGAGGATTTTAAAGTTACGGGTGATGGATCCAACAGACAATGGGGTAAAACCCATTGGATTGATATCCCTCAAAGAGTAGAACAACCTGAAACATACAAAACAAGGGTCAAGGTCCTGTACTCTGGAACCGGTATCTATTTTCTTTTCGATTGCGAGGACAGGATACTGAATGCAACGATGAAGGAAGATAATATGAATTTGTGGGAAGAAGATGTGGTTGAAGTGTTTCTGTGGACTGCAGAAGATTTTCCGGTTTATTTCGAGTATGAGATCTCACCACTCAATTATGAACTGCCCATCATTGTTCCAAATTACAATGGTGATTTTTACGGATGGCTTCCCTGGCATTATGAAGGGGACAGGAAAACGGTGCATGCTACAAGCACCAGGGGAGGGAAGAAGGAACCCAACGCTGAGATCGAAGCATGGATGGCCGAATTTTTCATTCCATATAAACTCCTTACACCCCTGCAGAATGTGCCACCCAAACCCGGTACAGAATGGAGGGCTAACATTTACAGGATTGATTATGACCAGGGACAGACTACATTCACCTGGCAGAAAGTCTCAAAGACGTTTCACGACTATAAAAAGTACGGCACCTTTATTTTTGAATAGGGAAAATATCACTCCCCGTTTGAGGTGTAAACGATCTTTCCTCCTACAATGGTCATTTCAGACTGGATGTCCCTGATCTGATCTACAGGGCAATCAAGCAGGTCATCTGACAGGATCGCCAGGTCCGCCAGTTTTCCAGGTTCTATTGATCCCTTTATGGATTCTTCAAAGGATGCATAGGCATTATTAATGGTATACATTCTTAATGCCTCTTCCCGGGTAATGGCTTCCTCCGGCATGATCACATTATTTCTTTCCGTGGTTCGTGTGACCATGGTCCACATGGCCAGGAAAGGATTATAGGGATTGATAGAAGCATCAGCATCCCATTTTACCATGTGGTCTGATCCTCCATTTACCAGCACTCCTGCATCCAGCATTGACCGATAGGGGTGAAAAGTCTCTATTCTCTTATCTCCCAGGATCTGCTTCATGGCATCTGCATCTTTATAAAACCATGCCGCCTGCATATCAGCATAGACCCCAAGTCTACTCATCCGTTCTATGGCCTTGTCCGTAAAGAAATTGCCATGAATAATCGAGAACCTTCTATCTTTTATGGATTTCACTTTATCCACCTGCTCATATACATCCAGCAGCAGATCTACCCCTCCGCCACCAGTGCTGTGAGCGGTAAATTTCCAGTTATTATCATTGGCTGCGGTTACAATGGCAAGCAGCTCATCGTAACTGTAATTAACCACACCCCGGTAGTTGGGATCCCTGACACCGAAGATGCTGCGAGCCCTCTCACCCCAGGATTCTCTCAGGTAGGCGGTACCGGTCAAAATGCCACCATCCAGAAAAACCTTCACCGCACCGATCCTGGCCCATTCATCACCGTCACCCGTTACAAAGTCATAAGAATTTATGGCGTCCGCAAAGGTACTGGCCTTGCTTACGGTATTGTATCCCAGCAGGATGTTTTGATAGATCCGCATGGTCAGTTTGCCTTCATTCCCCAGTTCCCTGTACATGGTAAATGATTCGAGATCCCCGGTTCCTGAACACAGGCTGGTGATCCCGTATCGATTATAGCGTTTTAACATGGCCAGTAGCGCATCCTCTATTTCCTGCGGAGAGAGTTCTTTTTGCGAAGGAAGTTTCAGCAGACTGAAGGCTGAAGCACGTATAAACCCGGATAGTTTCCCTGTTTTTTTGTCTCTCAGGATACCTTCATGAGTGGTTTTTTCATTGATCCCGGAAACCTGCATGGCTGCCGTGTTTATCATACCGCCAAAAGATCCGTTTAAAAACACTGGATGAGCAGGGGCCGCACTGTCCAGTTCAGATAACCTGGGTTGGCGCAGCTCGATCAACCGGGTGAAAAACATCTTGGGAAAAATGATCCATTCACCCTCGGGTTTTGATTTAGTCTGATCATTGATCCACTCAAGGAGTTCACTGATGGTATGCACATCGGGTATGGCTTCATCAATTTCACTGAGGGAAGCCTTTTCCGGATGCAGATGGGCGTCGTTTAAACCGGGGATAACCGTTTTCCCTTCTGCATCGATGGTTTTACTCTGCCTGTTTGCCAGCTTTCTTATCTCGTTGTTTGATCCAACGGCAAGGATCTTGTCATCCTTGATGGCCACCGCTTCGGCGATGGAAAATTGCTCATCAACGGTCAGGATCTTTCCATTTGTAATGATCATATCAGCAGGATTTTCAATTTTACATGCAGTGAATGCAAGAACCAGTAAGAGATAAATCGGTAAGTATTTCATAGTTTCGTATTTTAATCCTGGCTGGTACGTTCTTTTTGTTCGACAAAATAGGGCTGGAAAGTATAATTTGAATGAACGTTCCATTTGGCATTTTTCGAAGGTAAGTATTTTTTCAGTCCCTCGATTACTTCAACATTTTCAGGTTCTCCTGCAATGTTTGTCCATTCATTCGGATCCACATCGTGGTCGTATAATTCTTCTCCTCCATCCTCGTACCGGATATACCTGTATCGTGGTGAGCCCAACCCGTGATTGTTCATGCCGAATGTAGTAATCGCTATGCTTTCATCGACTTCGGAGTTCTTACCCCTTATAAGTGGGACCAGGTTAATACCTTCATTCCGGTTGTATGCTGGCAATCCGCATAAATCCAGCAAGGTAGGGTAGATGGATAGCATTTCAGCCGGAGTATCGATTACTTTTCCCTTTGGAAGATCTGGGGCTGTGAAAATCAGTGGCGCCCTGGTAGCTGTTTCCCACAGGGCATGTTTGGCAAAGGTGCCTTTTTCACCCATACGGTAACCATGATCTGACCACAGCACGATTACTGTATTCTCAGCATACCTGCTATTGTCCAATGCATCAAGTAGTCTTCCCAATTCGTAATCGACAAAACTAATGCAAGCCAGGTATGCCTGAATGATATTGGCCCATTCTCCGTTTTCAATGGCCCAATCGGTTGTCGGCATCATTGGTAGATCATTTATCAGATGAGCCACGGGTGGTAGATCATTTAAATCATCCGGTTTATAGGGGGTCATTTCAAGGTTGTCAACCGGATGCAGATCAAACCATTTTTGCGGTACATAAAGTGGGACATGGGGTCGGAGAAATCCTACTGCCAGGAAAAATGGTTTTTCGTGGTTTCGGTTCAGCTTTTCAATGGCCCAGTCAACCGATCGGTGATCTGGCATCAGTGAATCAGCTTCCGGAAACGCGCCCCAGTCGGTACTGGTGCGACCGTACTTCCTGCGTTCAGAGGTTCCATACCCGTCCCATACAAACCTTTCTTCCGGTAAGGGGCCAAATCCAGGAGACCTTCCGCCTGATTCGTCAAAGAGGCTGTCAGGTGCGTGGCTATGAAATAATTTTCCAATCCCCATGGTATAATAGCCATGGTTTTTAAAATATTCCGGCAGAAAAATAATGTCTCTGGTTGTTTCATTGTCAGATTTGATCATATTGTCGTCGATCATACCGTAAATACCTGTTGTTGACGGACGTAATCCAGTCATTAATGAAGCACGAGACGGACCACAAAGGGGTGCCTGGCAATGGGCATTGGTAAACAGGACGCCCTGGGAAGCCAGTTTGTCAATGTTAGGAGTTTTGGTATTGGGATGACCACTCATGCAACCCAACCAGTCATTTAGATCGTCCACAGCTATAAACAATACATTGGGCTGAGGATTGTTTGATTCAATTTCGGTTGATCTGTCTTTGTTTCCACAGGATAACAATATGAGGGCTCCAGCTAAAAGCATAAAAGGCTTTATTCTCTTCATTATGAGTTGATTAAATTTAAAAATATGCATGAATTACACCATAAAGTGATTGGGCCAATATAGTTATAAATCCATCAGTCTGACAATCCATGTAACAACCTGATTCCTCAGGGAATCAAATCTTTCAGGGGGCCAGTCCCCAAAATCGCTGGCAATTTTCCTGTCATCAAAATCACACATACCGCGGATCTCATCAAGAAATTGCTCAGCCCTGGCAACCTCTTCTGGATGTTTCACCAACTTCTGGTTGCATAGTTTTTCAAGTTGATATATGTACCGGATGTCATCGATACCCTCCCTCAGGGCTTCCCAGTTTGGGGTTGGCAATGGACCATCAGGGTGCGGGAAGAAAATAAACCAGTCACTGAAGGGGCTGTCAAGGTCTTCAAAGGGATCTCCCCTTGAATTTTGAGTGGTTCCCGGGCCCCAGCTGCTCATGCCGTCCAGGTCATGTCTCCAGGTATAATAACCATAAATATACCTGGTATAGGCAGGATTCAGGGACTGAATGGCTGTGTTATTATATTCGCATACCTTTCGATCTGATATACGTTCTTTTACTCCGGGGGGAAGCGGCTTGCCCAGCCTCTCGCTATTGTATTCGATATCCAGGTTCATTTCGCCAATATCAGTGGTACTCATAACCGTAGCACCGGGAACTTTTTTAATTTCCTTAAAAAGGTCAAGCGCCATCTTCCTGCGCGATGCAATACGAGGTTCATCAATGGGCATGAAATACACAGGAGGACCCTCAAGCTGCCGGTTCAGCTCGTTGGCTGTTTCAACCAGTAGCCTTGCCCTCTTAAGGTGCACCTTGGGATCATACAGGCGGACATTCCCGGGATGCTGTCCTTTTGCCGTCTGGACATAATGTCCGAAATACCAGTAAACTGGATCCGTAAATCCAACCTCTTTTGCCCCCCTGATCATAGCTTTGAAATGTTCCATCTTTGGGGTACCATCCTGGTTCCACTGGAAATAAAAGGGAGTTGCAACGGCCAAATTACTGAAGCCATGGTTTTTGTAATCCCGGAATATATTCACCCCATCCCGGTATATTTTTTCCCTTTCGTGGGCTGTCCATTCTTTACTTTCGAGTTCAAAGAATTCATAGCTCATGCACATATTATACTCAATATCAGGAACGGGTTCAAGTTTGACGGGCCATACATCAACAGTAACAGGTATGGTTGCTGGAGACTCCCTGTCAGTATCCACCCGGATGGACCCGGCATATTGGCCCGGTGATACTGTGTTGTCGGTATGTACTGTTAACCAGAAGCGGGTTGTATAATCAATGGGGATATTGGCACGGTCTGATCTGTCAAGCAAACGTGGAATAAGTCTGTATTCACCACTGCTGCCGGACCGTTTTTTCATTGTTTTCACAACATGCACCTGTACATTCTGAGACAATATCCTGTTATTTCCTGGCCCGTCCAGATCGCTGACTGAAACCCTCACATCACCCAGATCCCTGACCGGATAAATGGAAAAAGTAAGGGGTTCAAAATCATTCTGCCCCATTGATATATTTAAGGATTCTGCCCGTTCATCCTCAGCCGGTATGGTCCAGGGGTAAACATAGCGCTGGAAATCCCTTGAAAAAACTACATATCCCTTTTGAATATCCGCACCGTTCAGTGGAAGAGGCTGTTGTTCCGGCCCGGTCACCTGGCGGGTAAAAAATTTAGGCGGTGGCACTGCCAGTTTGCTGGAGACATGTTCACCGTCCTCTCCCCAGACCGGGAGGGTAAAAACAGATAACTTCCCGGATCCCCGTCCCATTACTTTGATACTTATCTGGACAGCTTTATCAATTTCCGGATCCTTGCTGTTCCGGGTTGAATAGATCCGGAGTCCTTTGCCAGACCCAGTTCCGGACTTAAGGACGAAACTTAACTGATTTTCCCCTTTCTGAACAGCCAGTCGTGAAAGAATGTCATCGTTATTCACCTGCCAGTTAACGATCTTTGGTATTTCATTGCCTCCGGGGAGATTGAACTCACCCAGGGGGATACCGTTCAGCTGCAATGCTATCGATCCAGGTTGATTGCTGCCCGTACTCATGCGAGCAGAGATTTCCAGGCTTTGCAGTCCGGATACCTGTTTTTTACTGTCGAAATGGTAGGTGACGTACCCGTATCCCCTGCAGTCCAGATGCGCATATGGTGTTGTAAAATCCCAGAATTGTATGGAACGCCTGAAATAAGGTCCCAGTTCACTTCGGTCATATGCCCCGGTAAAACGATCCAACTCCTCGCCCTTTGCATTTACGATCTTAATCTCCAGGTGGTAAGTGCCTTCCGGAATATTGAAAGGCAGGCTGAAGCCAAGATTACCTGCAGCCTCGTCAAACAGATAAGCTGTATCAAATGCCATTAGCCCTTCAGGATGGCTCAGCACGCCTATCGCAGCTCCTCCTTTTACTTTTGAAAGTGGGAGTGAAGACTTAAAAGAAATGTATGCCATTTTTCTCATTACCACACTGTCCATCACTACGGCCCGGTCACGAAGCAGATAAGAAGGTATGGTAATGGTTGTTTCGGGATTGCTTTTTTGACCGTATGCAACACCGGTAAAAGCAAATAAAAAGAATAAAAGGAGAGTTATTAATTTATTCATGCTGATACCTGTTTAATGCGATTTAAAGTTAATGAATTGCGCATATGGCTGGTTAAATCACATGGAATTGTTTAAAACCATACCTTCAGTATTACAAAGTACAATTTCTTTTATTTTTAAGTTAACTCCAGTTGGTTTTAAGGTCTTAGCCTTAATTTTATTTAAATATTTTAAGGCTATACCCTTATGAAAAAGAGAAAACTTATATTAGCTCAGCTTGACAAGAAATTAGTTCAATTCAATAATCTTGAAAAAGTAGTAGTTCCACCTACTGGTTGGATTTATTCCGAAAGATAAGACTCTCACAAAGATGGTTGAAAGTAGAGCTTTCGAACTAGCGAAACAAATTGTGGAGAGAGCCTCAATTCAAATGAATCTTGAGGATCAAAAAATTAATGAAATCAGACTCAGGCAAGCAGTAAAAGAAAAAGCAGAAGAACTTTCACTAGGAATACCATCGATATTATGGGATTAGATCTCGAGTATATCAAAGGACAGACTCCGATTGATGAAGAAGAAAAGGAAGGGCTGAAGATTAAAACTATATCAACAAGAGGGGAATTGGATGAATTTGAACAGTCCAATATTGAGGAAGCTATTGAATGGAGTATGAAGAGCAAATTCTCACCGGATCATATTTTAACCGTTAAATTTATTAAAGAAGTACATAGAAAAATGTTCTCTGAAGTCTGGAACTGGGCAGGAACTTTTAGAAATCCTAATAAAAATATTGGAGTTGATAAACATCAAATTCACTCACAATTATTATCGATGCTGGATGATTGTAAATTCTGGATCAATAATAAAACCTATGGTGAAGATGAAATAGCGGTCAGGTTTAAAGATAGATTAGTTAAAATACATCCATTTCCAAACGGTAATGGTCGTCATTCAAGGCTTTGTGCGGATATTCTAATACCACCTGGATCAGCATTATATAGGCAATTGGTTTGTCCCTCGTCTTGCATTGAGAGATAATATAGTGATTGACCACAATTAATGGCACATTGAAATCTCACTTATCTTCAGAGGCCACTGCAGTTAATTTCCGGGGAATTATATCATACCTGTAATTTGCCAGCCCAGGAGTACCGTTATAAGAAATCCCTTCAACTCTTGCATCGATTGTGGTAATATTATCTGTATTGTAGAATGTAACACTGGCCTTACCGTTTGAATTTGTAATTATTGATGGATTCCAGTATACTAATGATCTTAAATCCGGTTTACCTCTATCGGTTTCAGTGGAAAGTTTGTATTCGGGCGAATAAAATTCCCTTGAACGATAACATCCCTGAAATTCTATTATATTGTTGTCAGGTATTTGCGAAACTTTAGTTATTCCATCTTTTGTGGAAATGGCAATCACTCCATAGTGCCCCAGGAAACCAAGTTTGCGAAGCTTTTGGATAGAATTAGTAACCTCAATAGTCTCAACAATACCAGGATCCAGATCTAGCACGAATGTCTTATTAAAAGTTGGAATATCATCGATGATAAATAAAGGCTGGCGGTCAAAGTTTTTCATATACTCTTCCGAATATACCCTGATTCTATTCTCCCCTTTTTTATATTGAAAACTAACCTGGGTGACGACTTCTCTGAACACCTCTGCCATGGTAGAGAAAGGATTATATTTATCCAGTCTGATGGTATAATCTGCTCTTTCAAAATAACCATTCGTTTTTTTACTCAGATCACTTATTTCCGGTTCTGCATTATAAAACAAATTGTTCTCAGCAGAGTAATTAAATGATGATTCTACTTGAGCCTTGAATTTTCTTGTTTCCAGGCAGTTATTAATCTTTGAGTTCACGAATAAAATTTCATTCCAAATTTCGGGTTGAAATCCTGGCGAGTTGTTTTCAAATACAATATTGAATTTATTTCGCTGGCCTTTCGCATCTGTCACATCGAAAAACATAGACTCTTTTCCGTATCTTGCATTAATAGAGAAATGAAAAATTCCATTGTCATCTGTGAATATATTATGTGGCTTCTTTTCCTGAAGCGTTAAATAGGAGACACGAGTTAGTCTTTTCTCCATATCATTTGAATGATATAACACCTGCCCCTTTTTTAGAATAACATCCTTTTCAAAGTCATAGATGATAGCTGGCCATTTATTATTCAGCATTTCTTTCCACGTAAACCTTCTCCAGCCCTGAGTCAGCAACAGGTAATCCAAAGCTGTTTCAGAACTGGGATTGTCTTTCAAGAAATAAAATGCGGGTTGTTCTATATTTCCTTTTAGTTCTGAAGTGAGTAAAAGGTTTGTAAGGATATTATCACTATTCTTTTCGAGGTTGATAACCTGCCCTGCGTCCGTTACCGCCAATGAAAAATTTCCTTCCACCGGATTTCCTTCAGCATTCTTGACTGATATATTCAGTAGTATTTTCTCTCTCGGGTTATACGTTTTTTTTTCTGTTTCGATTTTAACCTCAAGATCATTGTGAGGATTAATAAATACCAGTCGTTCACATTCCGGATCGCCCTTTGCATTAAATAATGTTATTTGAGCGATACCGGTGGGCAGGTCCTTTTTAGCGATGTTAGCAATTAATGATGATGTCCCGTTGAAATTCCCATGGGCCGTGTAATGGATTTTACCTGCAGCCTGAACCACTATGAAAATATCTCCGCTATGATTATTCAAAAATGTCGCATTAGCCTGAATAAAAACCGAGATGACATCACCGTAAGGACTATCAACAGCCATTACCAGACCTGTTTCTGATACATTGGGTAGTTGAAAAGTGAGCCGTTTGTCATTCCCCTGAGTGATCTTTGCAAAATAGGTCTTATTTTTTTCTGGTTTCAGAAAAAATACTCCCATGCCAAGATGAAAACTTTCAAAAGGTATTATCACATTATCCTCCTCATCAGTAATTTCACCTTTTACATGTATACCTTTGCCTGATCCGTTGATTGCTTTAAATGCAACTTTACTGGTCAGTTCGGAGACCAAATATCCCCCTTCAGGGAAAAATTGCAGATCAATTTTTTCCTGTCCAGGTTCCTCCACCATTTCTTGTTCGGAAGAATCGTTTGCAGTAATCTCATATTCTTTCTGAGGATCAAATACCATTATATATTTAGTAAAGAAAAACTCATGATCAAAATTCCTCATCCAGTTCGTGTAGGCTCTTATCAGGTATTGTCCCTGAGGCAAAGATTCCGGCAATAAAAACTCTCCCTTTGCAATCCCATTCCCTAATTTTAGTATTTGGTGTATGATTATTTCTCCGGTTTTATTCAACAGCTCCGTATACATTATATTGCTTAAAGAAGAAGGGCTGTTGCCGGAAGTATTTACATAATAGGCTTTATACCAGATAGTTTCTCCTGGTATATAAAAAGGCTTGTCAAAATGCAGATATATTTTTTCCTGGGGATATGTATTATTGAATTCTTCAACTTGAATTGAAATACTATCTAGAAGTTGAGTCTGACCCTGGGCGTAAGAAAATAAACCGCATTTTAACACGATCAATAGAGTAAAAAGAATAAACGGGACTGTTTTGCTGTAATTTTTCATTTTTACAGAGTTCTTAAGACTTACCTCCACCGCTAATAATTCCCTTAATCTTTAACACATCTGACAGAGTAAGCTCTTGACTTGTAATCGTCATACCTGTATACACCAGTCTTGCTGTGGTATAGGCGGCGGCACCAGGCATAAGAGCTAATACTTTCAGTGGCACTCCAGAAGTTGGCACGCTGTTCAATATATCTGAAAGATTCATCGTACCACCGGCTGCCACCAGGTAAAGCTGTGAAACCACTTTCATTGGTTCCTGGAACATACCAGCGTAAACGAAACCAATGACTATCTCCACTTTCTCTAAGCATGAGCCCTTCACGAGTACCCCTCCAATCAGTTTTATGAACTTCTATTTCAGTCATACCAAGATACATCTCAAGTTCTTTCCACTCATCATCACTGGGCAATGCCAGCCCGTAGGGCAAACACCCTGCACTATGCTCGGGATTTGCTACGCTACTCTTTGCACCATTCATTACTGCTGCCCAGGTATATAATCTGCCATAGGTATCGGCATGGCTTTCATCATCATTATAAGCAAAATAGTATTTCGTAGTGTGATCTCCTGATAAATCACCAATCCGGTACCATTGATCAAAGCTGTTCCATCAGCATAATGAGTGGTTTTAAGATTTTCCTTCATCCAGAGCTGGTTGCCGATTTGCACGGTTTGGTAAACATTGCCGTCATAATCAGTTAATGGATCCGAAACAGTAATAAAACCGGATTTGGTTTCGCTATCTGAACCATAACTGTTGTTCACTGTTAATGAAACAGTATAAGTTCCATTGGTTTTGTAGATGTGTGTCGGATTTTGTTTATTCGGATATACCTCCATCGCCAAAATCCCATTCCCAGATGAGTAGGGTTATTTATTGAATGGTTAAAAAAGTGAGCTGAAGAATCAGGACATATTGAAGTCTGGTAATACAGCAAATTCTGCTTCCGGGACGCCTTCGGTTAATGATACAATTATTTCATCGGAAATTGAGTTGCCACTATCATCTGTTGAAGTTGCCTTTATGGAATGGCTTCCTGTTTCTATACCCAGTGTATTCCATTCGTAACTGATATGGGGCTTGTTTGATATACCTATACTTGAATTATCAATATAAAAGTTAACTCCATGAACAATGCCATCTGCGTCAACCGCATCAACCGATATTATAACCTGTGTGCCATGTGGGATGTTTTCACCGTTTGCCGGATTTGATATCGTGCATGTTGGTGGCTGGTTTTCCTTTTCACATCCGGAGAGGAAGATTATCATACCGGCGAAGAGCAAGGATGTATAGAGTCAATAAATATACTCTTATTTGTTTCATATGTCAGGATTTCATACATAAGCAGTTTACCAAAATGATGGTTTAATGGCTGTACTGTTTCCCATTATCCGGCAATCATCCGGCCAAATTAAAGTATCGCTAGGTGGATATGGGGCTTCATTTGCCGGAATAAAAATACCTTTTGTGGCTATGGCTGAAGCTCCGAAATAGCCAAACACAGGATGTTCAGAATCATTACATCCACTGATATTCCCGAAAATTGCCATAGGAGGAGGTTCAAAAATCGAGCCGGTACTGTTCATCTGATCTTTTATTGAATGACCAATAATTATTGCCTCCTTGGATCAGAGATAATTGCTTTACCTCAATATGATATTTTCCTCGAAAATGCCTGGAGCCATCACTGTTTAATATTCTCACAAAAGTAACAGGCCTTTTATATATTTGATTTCCACCTAGAATAGTATCATCCAATACATCATTTGCCCTGAATGTTCAATTATCCAGCATGTCGCACAACAATCTTTAGGTGCAGCCGCCCTTATTTCCAAATCCGAATAGCTCCAGGGTTGGGTGTGAACTTCATGTGTCCCTATCCAGGTCCACATATAATAGTTTTTATCATCTTCAGGGTCGCTGGTATCAAAATAAATCTGAAAGCCTTCATAAGATTGTGCATGGTTGTTCTCATCGAGTTCCTGAAATTGTTGGTGTTCATAATAAACAGAATCAATTTCGGTTACCGAACCTAGCAATTCAGGCATTGACTCATATTGTTTGCCATCAGGTGTCTCAATTTCTATTTTATAGTACCTCCCGGGAATCCCCCGGATGCCGCCGGGATCTGTTTTATAAATACCCGGGAGATAGGATTCTGAAGCATTTCGGAATTTCCCATATCATCAGATATTATTACGATAGCGCCTTGGACTTCTTCAATATCTGACTAATAAGAATTGTATTCGGATGTTCTTGCAAGGTACACTACATAAGGTCCGGGCTCAGTTGGTTATCGAATCCATCAACGACCAGGCTTTTTAATCACTGCCTTTACTAAAATCAATCGGGTCAATACAAGAAGGGACAAATAAGAAAAAGACAAGTGCAAATGTATTAAATTTCGTTTCATTGTTTGTGAGATCAAAGGTTAAAATGTAAAATTATATGTTAGCGAGGGAAATGGAACTCCCAGAATGGACAGTTTGTAAGGCATTGGGGGAGTTCCATATACATGTCTGAAGAACACTGAGTACGGATTTTTCCTTCCGTAAACATTATAAACTGAAAATGTCCAGCTCCCTTTCCATTTGCGGTTTTTCCTGTGGCCCTCACCTAAAGTCACTGATATATCGAGCCGGTGATAATCAGGAATTCTGTACTGATTCCTTTGGGAAAAATTTGCTACAGTTATATCACTCAAAAATCCGTTATTGATCCTGTATTTCGAATATGGGGCTGTAAACGGCCTTCCCGTACTATAGATGAAGTTGGCTGCAATACTCCATCTCTTGGTAATCCTGTAATTGCCTAACAATTTTTACATTATGGGGCTTGTCGTAATTGGAAGGATAGTATTTTCCGAAGTTTATTTGTTCTTCAGGAGAATGCTCCATTGACTAGTCTCTCGCTCCTCGAATATACATAACTCGCCCATCCTGTCAATCTCCCGATTATTCTTTTTTATCTGAAATTCTATGCCGTAAGCCCTGCCTTCTCCCTCAAAAGGTCCGCTTCCAGGGTTTCATTAAGCAGCAAATTGGCTCCGTCCTTATATTCCACCAGATCATTTACTTTTTTATAATAGGCTTCTATGGAAGCCTCAATGGCATTATCTGCGAAATTCTGAAAATAGCCGATAATAATCTGATCTCCTGTTTGAGGTCTTTATGTGTTTGTTGCTGGTTTTCCAAATATCTATCGGTGTAATGGCGGCGGTGTTGGAGATAAGGGATATATATTGCCGCATTCTGTTGTAGCTTAATTTTATAGAACTGCTGGGCCCTATACCCAGTTTTATTGATACCCTTGGTTCAAGTCCGCCATAGCTTTTCACGATCTCTCCCTTACTGTATTGTAAAGTATCAGTAATCAGAGCTGGATCCTTCGGCATATTGTCCTGATACAAATATACATCTGCAGGGCCAAGATTTTGGAATGATGAGTACCTTAATCCATACATGAACGTGATTCCCGGGCTTACTTTAAACTCATCGTTAATATAAACAGCCATCTCCCGCGACTGCTCCTTTTTTAAATTAACCGAATTGATAGGGGAAATTTCTGAGCCAGGTATTAGGGTGCCAGGGTTAATTCCATACCAGATTATGCCTGCTCCAAAATCTAAATGATGTTTTTGCAATAAGTAGGTGAAATCTGCTTTAAGGCTGTTGATTTTCAATGCCATATTCCAATTCATACGAGTTGTATTCCTGCTGATTATTAACCTTATAGTGATAGTCACTGTAATAGGCGGTAAAATCTGAGAAGAGGTTTTCTCCCCAGTTACGGTTGTATTTGATAACAGCATTTCTCGTTCCCCAGTTATATGTGGTATCAGCGCCAAATCTGAATTTATCATCACTTATATAGGTGGATACGGATAGTTTGTTCTTATGATTGATCCGTAGTTTATTTTGGCGGTAAGATCATAAAAAGAAGCCGAGCTGGTTTGTACATTAATATCCGGCACCTTTCGCAAGATCCAGTCAGAATATGAAGTCCTGCCGGCAACCAAAAAAGAAGCATTTATCTTTTATTATAGGCGCTTCCAGGGCCAGTCGGCTGGATACTATCCCTATACCTCCTTTGGCAGAGAATTTTTTGTAGTTGCCTTCATTTTGCTTAATATCTAAAATGGATGACAGTCTGCCTCCATACTTGGCGTAGATCCCTCCGGTCATTAAAGTTACATTTTTAACAACATCAGGATTGAATACTGAGAAGAAACCAAATACGTGAGAAGAGTTGAAAACAGGAGCATCATCCAGTAATATAAGGTTTTGGTCGATATCCCCGCCACGTACGTTAAATCCGGAAGCCCCTTCACCAACCGTATTAACAGATGGCAGCAGTGTAAGGCTTCTAATTACATCAACTTCTCCAAGGAATGCAGGAATGGCTTCAATGGTTTTTATACTCAGTCTGGTCATGCTCATTTGGATGCCGGAGATATTCAGGTCCTCTGCTTCACCGGTAATTGTCACTTCTGCCATCTGGAGGAGCTTCAGAAAGTTCAATGTTGTATGTTCCGGTGGACCTTAATATTATTTGCTTTATTTCCTTACCCAACCCTAAATAACTATAGGCGATGTGATAACTCCCAGCCGGAAGAATAAGGGAATAAAAGCCATGTTCATTGCTCACGGTTCCTTTCTTTAACTCCTCTACATAAACGGTTCCCCCAATAATTCCTTTGCCGGTTTTTGCTTCTCTCATATAGCCGTTGAGGGTGGCATTACCTCCCCTCTCAGTGTTTTGAGCATTGCCTATAATAATCTTTTGCGTTGCTGGGGTTTCTGCAACAGGAGTTGTGTTTATGGGCTCCCTGGTAATCTCTATTTTTTCAGGAGCCTCATTTATCAGGAAAATCGAATGAGGATTAAAAGTAATGTATGAGAGTTTATTTTCAAATAATACATCTTCTAACACTTTATCCAGTGGTGTGTTCTGAAAGCTTTTTGTTACTTTAATATCAGCGAGCCATTCTTTCTTATAGAAAAATACTATTTGGTGCTCCTTTTCTATTTCATTCAGAACATCTTTCAGGTTGGTATTTTGAAAATCACCGGAAAAATGAATACTTGAGATGTCTTGGGCATGTCCGTTATTTAAAACTATCAGGATTATTATTATGGTCGGAAATAATCTTTTCAAATGCATTTTTATTTCTCAATAACCGGCAATACTATACAGGAGGGGTATTCCCTGCTGTGGTAAATAGTCTGGGTAGCTTTTGTGATGGTTGTATCCATTGCAGGAAAAATTCCTGTATTCAGATTCCTGTCGAACCTTGGGAAATTGCTGCTGGAGATTTCTACCCGGATTTGGTGGGCCACTTTAAAAAGGTTGCTGGTGGACCAGAGGCTGATATTGTATTTGTAAACTTTGTTTGGCCGGATAGCTGATGGTGGAGCTTCGGGATCGCGGAAGCTGGCCCGGATGATCCCTTCACACAAACGGATGGCTTTTCCGTCGGGGTAAACATCCACCAATTTGGCCGTAAAATCTGTATTTATGGCCGAGCTTGAGGCATACAGAACCACTTCCACCGGTCCCGTAACTTCAATGCTTTCCTTTAGTATTCCGGAAGCATATACCAGGACATCTTTCCTGGCTTCAACTTCCCGCTGGTCGATTGGTTCGTCTCTTCCCGGAGTAATAACCGGGTTTTCAGGATCGTAAATAAAAATATCGGGGCTTTCATTACCAGGGATAGCTGTATCAATGCTGCCATCTCCCTCAAGGGTATTGGCATTTCCACCGCTATGAAAGTAGTACTCCCGGTAATCTGTCCTTGCCAATGGCCATTCATTTTCATATCGCCATTTATTTTTACCCATAACAAATATCCTGACCGGGGGCTCGTGCATGATCCCGTTATCTATCCCCTTTAACTGGCTGTCGTACCAGCGCAGTTTTAGCTCCCTGGAATCAAAATCTGCATCTTCTCCAAAATCCAGGTCTCCGGTTAAACGTGATTCCGAACCGTGTATCCAGGGACCCATAAGCAGTTTTTGTTTTGCCCTGGTTTCAGGATCTATTTCTTGTGCTGTCATTCTCACATAATTGTCGAGGGTACCTTGCTGAAAGCTGTCGAACCATCCTCCCAAATGGTAAACCGACATCTTAATATCAGCATAATTGTCTCCTACCCTGGACCTCTCCCAGTACAAGTCATTTTGTGGGTGAGCCAACCAGTCCCTCAGAAAGGGTATCTTCCAACCCAGCATTTTATCCTGTTCAATAAAAGGGATTACCCGGTAGACACTATCAGTTATGCGCTGCACAAAAGACCCGTCAACATTACTGGGACGTGACATTGAATAGCTCCAGGAGCTCCATCTTAAAATGCGGAAAGCTCCTCCCACATAGGCTTCCCTGTAAAAATCCGAGAATGTTTTTGTAGGGAACATGGTTATTAGATAGGGACTTCCCAGCGGTGCAGGCATCCATTGGGTAAATCCGAGATATGACCCACCAATAGTCCCGATCTTCCCATTGCACCAGGATTGCTCCCCAATCCATTGCTGGGTATCATATCCATCAAGGGCCTCCGACTGCATGGGATCAAAAATACCCTCCGAGTCATACCGGCCACGTGTATCCTGGATAACTACCACATATCCTCGCCGGGCATAAAAATGCCCCTCCTCGTCACCTTGCCCTCCGTTACCATAGGGGGACCGCATCAGCAGAACGGGAAAGCTGCCTGGAGAATCCGGTCGGTAAATGTCTGTTGATAACCTGATGCCATCCCTCATCTGAACTTTAATATCGATTTCTTCGGTGACCTGGAAATTGGGTTGGGATAGTTCCTGGGAATAGCCAGGAGATACCGTCAGGAAAACCAGCGAGAATGCAATCGTAATGAGCTTATGGAACATATTATTTTAGCGTAAATTTTCCAGTATCCAGTTAATTGTTTGTTCTCTCCAGTACGGGGGACTGCCATGGCCCATCTGGTAAAAATTCTCAATTTTTTTTTGGCCTTTGATATTATTGTAGGCCGAATAAACATTCGAGGGCAGGCAGGTGCCGTCAATAAAACCCACACCAATCAGCGCGGGTACTTCAATAAGTGGAGCTGATAGCGCCGCATCATAATAGGACATGGTCCTGGCAACATGAGGTATATGGTTGTCTGGTCGGGAAGCATTGTTGCAGAATGCCGGAACGGTCGCGACCACTGCATCAATACGTTTATCTATGGCGGCTGTAAGCAGGCTGAGCCCTCCACCCTGGCTGCCCCCGAAAACAATTATTTTCTCGGGGTCAACATCCTGGCGGGTGTGGAGGTAATCAAGTGCCCTCATGGCTGATTGCAGGGTCCTTCGATGGTAATACTGGTAAGGGTCTTCAATTCCAAAACTATGATATCCAGACAATAAACCATTTTGCAGTTTTGCGAAATAGGATGTTTCATCAGTCACCGGCCTTATCCACTGGGCAGCTCCAATGATTTCCTGTTCCTGTGGTTCCAGTCCGTGTACCTCGATAGCCAATACTGCTATTCCCGCCTCTGTGAAACCGGCGAACCGTCCTGTCCGACCGATCCCGGATCCGGGAATTGACAGGACGGTGGGAAAAGGTCCCTTTCCTTCAGGCAGGTGTAACCAGCCAAAAACCCTTGAACCGTTCACACTGGCAAGGCTCACTTTATATCGTTTTGCATCCCCCGGGTCAACAGCCTCAACCTCCTCCAGTTTTGCATCTATGGGGATCCTGATCAGTTCAGCTTTGGCCTCACGCCAGAAGCGGTCAAAATTCTCCGGCAGTTTGCCTTCAGGGTGAATTTCCTCCACACTGAAACCACATCCAGTAGCTGCATACAGCGTGTCTTTTCCTGCCACACAGCTTATATCGCAACGCAAGAAACCTGGCTGGTTCAGTGTGGCCTTGATACTGCCCTCTCCCTTCTCGAGATCCAGGGTACCCTCTATTAGGGTCCTTACTCCATTCCGGCTCAGCCTGTATTTGATCCTGGCGGCATTGGCAATGGCCGCCGGTGCATGGACATTGACATCCAGGACTGCCGTTTCACCGGTCGGTAGAGGTAATTCCCGTTTTCCGGAACAATGGTGACTGATGGATCTTTTGATGTTTGTGCATATGAGAGCGTTAAACTGGCAAAAGCCAGTGCCAGCAGGATAAGGTATAAATGTCGTATTTTCATGATCTATTGATGGATTATTGAACTAATTTCTTTCTTTTTCCCCCATTCACTGTGTATTCGATCATCAGCTTCGCATTTTCATTTGATCCTGCTGTGGAGAAATCACCGTTTTCACCTGTTCCCCACCAGGCCAGGATTTTTTCATCCCCCACCTGGAATCCCTTTACTGTACCGAAATCGAGTCTTTTTACATCCAGGCAGGGATTGCTCATCTTCTTCCAGGCGGCGGGGTATCATCAGCACCAGGTAGCGCATCTCATCGGTGTCATCGGTAGTGCTGGCTGTGAAATGCCATTGATCCGGTGCACCTTCGTACCTCTCTTCCGGCGCAATAGGGAATTTATCGGACTGCCGGAAATCCAAGTGCCGACGGGGAGAGGAAATATACATCGAGTCCCACTTCACCACTTTTAATAAGCAGACGCTGGTTTTTCCGATCCAGCTCCATCTTCTCAAGCGAATGTAAGCAGGTAGTCAAATGTAGCCGGACCGTCAGTTTTCAGATAGTCTGATACTGCGATCCAGGGAGTCTCCGGGTTGTGGGCAAAAGCAATGGTGCGGCGCACTACCTTAGCTTCCGGCTCCCTACCGGGCAGTGGCTCATCCAGGTTTTCTTTCCACTGATTAACAGTATGCTCGTTCATCGGCAGGTTATATGCCCTGGCACATTCACCGGTGACGATGGTAAGTGCCTCATGAGGATTCGAACTTATCAATGGTCCCGCTGGCTTCCATAGTTCCATAAGGTTGTCCATGTCCGTTTATCAGTATGGAGTTATGTGCCCTGGTCATACGTGTCCACAGATTGTGGTGCGGACTGCCATACCAGGGATAGTAACCTGAATCAATGATCAGGGATTTGCCATATGCATTCACCTGAAAGCTGTTCTGGTCAGCATGGCTGTGGCTGAAAGAACCATATGGACTGGACTTAAAAAGCATCCAAACATCATTTTCTGCATTTCCCAGGTCCGAGTGCATGGCAGTCCACCCGATATCCTTGAGCAGCTTTGCCTGGGGGAGTCCTGCCGGACTCCCGGCCCTGAGGTTAGAAGGAGGAGCGCTTAATATGGCGATTATATCCTCCATGAACCATTCCTTCCAGTCCATTTCACCCGGTACTACCTGAAGCCGGTTAAGGTGGCTTTCATCGTAATGGATATTCTCGGCCTGCCAAAGAAGAACGGGGTCATTAAAGGCACGTGCATATCGCTGGACCAGCAGTTTCTCTGCCAGGTTGGGGGCAGCCTCCCCGTGGTCGCCGAACCCACCCCTGGTCGCATAGGGCGGATGAAAATATACAGCGAAGTAACCATTGTTACGAAAAAAAGGCTTCCTATACAAGTTTACATCAGTGCAAAGTTGCAGGGCATCGATAAAATTGGTCTGCCAGAGCACATAAGCAGTCCAGTAACTTAATCCTTGTGACCAACCCCCGTCATCACCACCCCAGGTGGGGAAGGAGGTGAGATAGCAGCGGATCACATACTCGAGCCATTCTTCGGCCTCGGGCAGTTCGCCCAGGGCAGAAAGTCCGGCAAGGCCCGTAAAAGCCAGTGCTCTTACTGCATGGTTGGACCAGGGCTCCGAGATAAAGTCTTTCGTAGTATAATAGTCCAGCAACTGGTTCCCACGTTCTTTCAGGCTCGAGAGGACCAGAATCTTTTCCTCGCCGCTAAGTTCAGTCTCCTATCCAGTCATAAGTAATGGCCATCCTTTCTAAGCATTGGCATGCCTGCCTCATCATTACCATGTGATCCGTCAGGCAATGGGAGGTTATAGGAGGTAATACCGTTCGGATCCCAGCCAGCCATGTGAACAAGCCATTTTCTCGCACCCTCTAGATATTTTTGTTCACCGGTAATTTTCCAGACCAGGGCCAGTCGTACCATATGGGCACTTCCCACTTTACCCGGGGTGTATATCCTGCGCCATTCGGACACCTCGAATTTACCATCCTTGTATGGCGCAGGTTCCGGATACAAGGGTTCCAACAGTGCTGAGTCTGCAAGGTGGCGGCAGAATTCCCAGAAAGGCATATCACCTGCCTCGATCTTCTCTTTGATTTGTGCCAGTACAGGCGGGGTAAGGAATAAGCGTGGCCTTACTCCCCGGACCTGTTTTTCGAGTTCCGCCATTTCCGGCAGTACTAGGACCGGAAGGTCCTGATCAACAGTGAATTTCCGTAGGACCGAACGCCCGGTATGTTGTCCGAGGGAATCTGTGTATACCACCAGCCAACTGTATATGCCTGGTTCAAGCTTTTCTTTGAGAGGAGCCACCGTGGAAGTAAGCCCTTCCTGTTTCAGATAGATCTTTTTTCCAATACTGTCCCGATATAGCACAAAGCCATATGTATCTGTACCATCCTGGCCTGTCCATGTAAATCCCGGAGGATTCACACCGACCTTCAATCCATCGGCCGGGTAATGCAGTAAGTGGCGACCTTCGGGTGCATTTTCCATTACCTTAAGATCAAGAAAAGAATGTTCTGAGAATCTTGAACAGCAAAGCAATGCAGGTAATACCAGACCGGATAACAGAAAGATTCGTGTGCACATATTGAGTGTTTTTAATTGATTTAATTTCTAAATCTGGGTCCACAAAAAGGGTTTGACCCGTTCTTCAACCAGTTCAACACCTAATCCCGGTTTGTCAGGAATAGGAAGGTACCCATTCTGAATATCCAGTTCCGGTGCATGATCTACGATCTGAAAATGCTCCGGGATCCGGTAGGGATAAATCTCCTGGATGAAGAAATTTGAGATGCATGCATCCAGCTGTAGGGCTGCAGCTGTGGCAACGGGACTGGAACAGGTATGTGGCTGAATCCTCATGTTGTAAACCTCCGCCATGGCCGCAATCTTTTTGGTCTCCATAATCCCTCCTGTATTACCGATATCCGGCTGTAGAATATCCGCAGCCTGGAGTTCCATAACATCTCTGAAACCATAACGTGTATACAGCCGTTCGCCTACCGCGATGGGCATTTTTACCTGATCTGAAACCTTTTTAAGCGCCTGAACATTGAAAGGGTCAACCGGCTCCTCCAGGAACATGATGTCCTGATCTTCAACTTTCCGGGCAATGCGAATAATGGCCTCTGTGGTCAACTCGGCACTCATGTCCAGCATGAGGTCTATATCCTGACCAACAGCCTTTCTGACGGCCCTAACACGGGCCACCGCAAGGTCCTCTGCTGCCCGGTCAATGGATCGATTCGAAACATGCCGGATGCGTCCGTGCTCATCTTTCAATGAGGTCGATAAGGGGTAAAGTTTCATGGCCGTGTAACCATCTTTTAATACCCTTTCGGTTGCCCGGGCATATTCATCCGGCTCATTGGCGCGAAACGACCATCCATTGGCGTAGACCCGCGCCTTATCCCTGATCTTGCCACCCAGGAGATCATAGACCGGCACATTCAAAGCTTTGCCCTTAATGTCCCACAGGGCCTGTTCAATGGCACTGATCCCGGCATAAATGATCGGTCCGCCACCTTTGGCCCAGAATGTGTGATCATACATTTCACTCCAGAGTGCTTCAATCGTGAAAGGGTCCTTTCCCAGTATGAATTTTTCAGCCAGTTCTTTTACCATGGCTGCGGCTGCCGTAGTGCCAGAACCATATGCCACTGCGGCATCTCCCAGTCCACTGATGCCGGCATCAGTGAGCAGCTGTACGATAACAGGATAACGGCCGCCAATTGAGACCTGGTAGATTTTCGCAGCGGTGATTTTGATGGCTTTCCTGGGACTGCTAAAGGGGGTTGTGCCAGCGGTCAGTGTAGCCGCTCCTGCTATTGCAGAACTGCTCAGGAAATTTCTTCGATTCATAATAGTATTCCTCAATATTTAACAGGTGGAGACCATCATATGGATATTCCTTATCGGAATTAATAATCAATTAAAAGTAAGAAATCGTAAACAAAGGAAAAAATATATATACTTTTAGGATAGTAAAGCTTCCGCAGGAACAGGCGGAAAAAAAAGTAAGGAAAAACAATGAAACTACATCTGGTCCTATACTGTATTATAATTTCTTTTATAGCAACCACAAATGGTTTAAGCCAAAAGGATACATGTGTTATCCTCACGGGCTCTCCGCTAAATCCGGACTCATATTATACCGTTAAGAAAATCCTGGAAACCCAGCTTGATTGTTATGTTAAAGAAGTATCCCTTGAGACCGATGAGATTGCCACAGCTGATCTGAGGAATATTAAGTTTTTATATTGGGCCGGGGGGCCATATTTTAAATTTAACCCGACTTCTGAAGCTGCCGCAAATATCAGGCAGGCAGTTGCCAGGGGGATGGGGTATTTCGGCACCTGCGGTGGTTCATTGATTGCCACTGAGACAACACCTTCCTCACGAGAAAACCAGCTTGGACTGTTTCCTGGACACCATCCTTTTGGCAGTGGAAGGGGTATGAGAACATACGAAATGGATCTGGAACATCCGGTACTGGTGAATTCTGCAGTAGCCGACAGTTTCTCAGTGCTTGAAAGCATACATTACAATGGTGGAGGCAGTGACTTCCATCCATCTGTTCCCGGTCTGGTGAATTGGATTGTCGCCTATGATTCAATCCGGCAAACACCTGCTATAACAACCACCCTTTATGGAAAGGGAAGGGTGTTTTTTTCTGTCGCTCATCCAGAACGATCATTCATCCCCGGTACATGGAAGTTTGTGCGCATGGCGGCAGAATGGTGCCTGGGCAGATCTGACCCGGTAAATAATCAGGTCCCGATAATTGATTCCAATATGCCAGCTTCAGCTCAAGTCAATCAGCAGCTCATATTTTCTGCAGCAGGTTCAGATGACCCTGAAGGATATCCGATTGGATTTATATGGGATTTTGGTGATGGTTCGGATCTATCCTACAGGCCTGTTGAGACTCATTCATACTCAAATGAGGGGACATACCAGATTACTCTATCTGTTACTGATGGAAAAGATGTTGCTACCATTACCAGACAGGTAATTATTAAGGATAATTGAAATATGCTGAAATAATATAGATGAATCACGTAAAAACATTGAACAAATGAAGTATGTATTGTTCCCATTTGTTATTTCAATCCTGTGTCTGTCAATGGTGGCCGGAGCAGGATCCACAACATCAATGCCAGCACCTTTTCTGCTTGTGCCACAACCGCAAGAAATTGTTTTGCTGCAGGGTGATGGTCTGCCATTCGGAAAACTGGCTGTCCTGAAAAAGACAGGTGAATTTGACCGCCCTGTCATGGGACCTATACTCAGCCGGGTAGCTGAATCAAATGATGATGGCTTTGGTAAGCTTACACTGATACTAGACAATACCGGGGTCGCACCAGACTCACATGAAGGGTATGTACTAACCATTAAAAACGGGCATGCAGAAGTCATCGCCAGCGGGGAAGCAGGGCTTTTTTATGCATGCCAGACCCTGGAACAATTACTGGAGGATGCCCGTGATTTTCAGACTCCGGTACCTGCCTGTAAAATTACTGATGCACCGGCATTATCATACCGGTCAGTGCAGATCGATATCAAGCACCACCTGGATCACATGAATGTGTATTATGAAAGTATTGACAGGCTTGCACGCTACAAGATCAATGCAGTGATCTTTGAGGTTGAGGATAAATTGCGTTTCCAACGCCAGCCTCTTGTCGCGGCACCGCAATCCATCAGCATAGATGAAATGGCAGCTTTAACAAGATATGCCAGGGAGCGGCATATTGAAATTACACCACTGGTACAGGGATTGGGACATGCAACTTTTATTTTAAAACATGAACATTATGCGCCTCTTCGGGAACTGCATCACAATCGCTGGGCATTTTGCCCCCTTGACGAAGGGACATACGAAGTATTATTCGATATGTACGCCGATGCCATCGATGCTACCCCCGGCTCCCGGTATCTTCATATTGGGGGGGATGAGATTGGCAATATCGGCTTGTGTCCACGTTGTAAACCCACAGCCGAGGAAGAAGGAGAACTGAGTCTGAACCTGTACTGGTTGAAGAGGGCTTGTGAATTTGCCGAAAAGAATGGCCGGATCCCTATCTTCTGGGATGATATGCCCCTGAAAGCAGCAAGTGTTTACAGGAGCACATGGAATTCAGATGTTAATCTCGAACAGGCGACAAAAGACTGGGAAAACGGCAGGCCAATCCTGAAGGAGTTAATATCCGGTTTTCCGAAGAATTGTGTTTATAACCGTTGGAATTATTCCATGGCCAGGCAACCGGGGAATGTTATGGCGCTGGACTGGTACAGGGAAAATGGTTTGCAGGTGATGGGAGCGACGGCTGCTCAGACTGGAGGATGCCTTTTCCCTATCGATGACAGGGACCTGGGCATTGGCTCACATGGCATTGCTGCCATCCGCAGTTTTTCCAGCTTGCAGCTGAGAAGGAAATTGAGGGTATGTTCTGTACGGCCTGGGATGACCATTCCCCACACCTGGAAACTTACTGGCGCGGATTCATTGCGGCAGCAGAATTTGGCTGGTCCCCCGATGGAAGAACGCTCGATGAGTATGAAGAGGCTTACCTGCAGAGAGAATACGGCATATCCTATCCGGACTATACAAACCTTTATGCAAAGCTGCGGAAAGGGGCAGCTTTCTGGGAGAAAGCCTTTAACAGGGAAAGCAACCGCATGGAGCTGGAGAATGCCCTGTTTGAATTACCGGGACTGGCCCACTGGATGCCACCAAAGGATCCAAACGCACCTGTTAAGACAGATTTTACGGACCGTCTGATAGAACTCCCCGATCTAGAGAAGCCAGGCACCTGGAGCAAAGCATACGAGCAGAGGCTGGATGAAGCTCTCTTAATACTGGATGAGTATCAAAATATATCGAAAGTATTGGACTCATTGTATAATTGTTCGTCTACAAACAGGTATCACTGGGAATTGTATGCTGCCATGAATGATTTTCAGGTAATTGCACCCCGCCTGTTGCTTGCCCTGAAGCAGTGTGATGTTAAAGACCCATCCCTGCAATTGGCTGGTGCGAAAAATGTCCGTATTACAATGGCTGATTTTCAAAAAGCCTGGGAAGATTTACAGCTCGTGTATGGCAAAACACGTTTTGTCTCATATCCTTCCAATTATGTGCCGGACCGCTACTTTCATTTTGCCAGCCAGCGGGAGGACCTGACCTGGATGATACAGGTGGAAGAACTTTTATATCCTACTATAAACCGTTGGATGGATAATAATCAGCTGAGGTAGATGCAAGGCCTGAAAAGCTAAAAAAATAATGAAATGATGAAAGTATTGAAAAGCTTCTGGAATATGCAGGATTCATATTCCATTGATCCTTACGCTTCTTATTATGGTTATTACCGGCAGGAGTTTGTTAAAAGCGCAGAATGCCCCTGATGACTTTGCCATATATACACCAGAATGGATACGGGATGGTTTTGCAGACGCCGGCGCCACACACGAGCCCTGGCTCTTCCAGGTGAGGCGTAACAATGGAACATTCAACCACTGGCAGAAAGAATATTATGATTACCAGACCTCGGAAGAATTCATCAAATCACTTGCCGAGGCAGGAATCACAGTATATCATATTTACTGCTACAAGGGATTTGGATTTGAGGCTGAGAAAGAGCATATGGAGATGGCTGCAAAGGCTGCTGCCATAGCCCATAAGTACGGAATGAAGGTGGATACCTATGTACAGTGGAACACCATGGCTTATGAAACATTTTTTGCCGAGGTTCCCGAGGCTGAAACGGACCTGTGGTACCAGGTAGATGTTTACGGAAAACCTATCCTGCTGACATACAGCTACCAACAATCCTTCCGATACAGGCCCTGCTTTAACCATGATGCTTATATGGAGTATTTCAAGGAGAAGATCATTCGTTTTGCTGTGGAGAAGATCAAAACCGATTTTATCCACTTCGATAATTTTGATTATAACTATCCTCCCGAGGCTGATTTCAATCCGGCTGCCATTGCTGCTTTCAGGAAATACCTGACAGACAAATATACCCCGGGGAGCGGCGTGAAAGGTTTGGATTCGAAAATGTTTCTTATGTCCTGCCACCCATGTGGAATGATCCGAACCCGGCAGAGAAAATGGTTGAAATAAAGGATCCCATGATCCAGGAATGGATAGATTTCCGGTGCTGGACCTTCACAAGCCGGCTGGCTGAATGTGCCCGCTTCGTGCGTACCCTGAACATGGAGGTGGCCATTGAGGTCAATCCACACGGACTGGTGGGGAGCAACAGGGCCTGGGAGGCAGGCATAAACCATCCGGATCTCATGCAGTATACTAACGTTATCTGGACAGAAGATACGAACAATCCCCGCTGGGAAGATGGGGTTGCCATCGGGAAATTCCGTCATTATAAACTGGGCCGGACAACCGGAAATTTCATCATGACAGGCAATCATAAAGCCCAGGATTTTGCTGAGAACCTGGCCCTGAACAGAACCATTGGCTCACTTGGCAGGGGCATCCCGGATGGCGTGCGGAAAAAATACCTTGATTTCTGGCATGGCCACAAGGAATTGTATACACAAATGAAGGGAGCGGAGAAAGTGGCGGTCCTCAGAAGCTATCCCTCCATGGCATATAATACGGTGGGGACACAGGTCTCCGTCAACATGGCTGAGCAGGCCCTGCAGCAAAGACAGATCCCCTTTGATATCATCTTTGACCAGCAACAGGATGATCTGGGAAAGTACCAGGTGATCGTACTTGCCAACCAGGAAAGCCTGGACGAGAAAATGATTGGGAAAATAAAAGCTTTCGTGAAAAATGGAGGAGGCATTGTGGCAACGGGCAAAACCGGCATGTATGACGGATGGCGGAGGCTGAGAAAAAACAGCCTGGTTGAAGAAATGCTTTTGGAGACTGGTGTTAGGAGGGGAGGTATCGGCATTCAAATACGGGGAAGGCCGGGTTTTCTACTTGCCGGAATTGATTATGCCGGGGGGAGAAGTAAAGCTGGGATTCGAATCGGAATGGATAATGCCTGAAAATGCAAATGAACTTGCCTCCGCGGTATACTGGGCTGCTGGACAAACCCTGCCGCTGACAGTTTCTGCCCCGGAATGGCTAGGCGTTTCACACGATACACAGGAAAAAAGGGAAGTCATCCATCTTTTCAATTATCACAATCAGTCGGATGTGAACGGGATCACGCTGAAATATGACGGGGCTATTAAAGAAGCCTGGGTAGTCTCTCCCGATCATGAAGGGAAAGTTAAACTTCCCATCGAAAAAGATGGTGAACAAACGATAGTGCGAATTTCAAGCCTTTCGGTTTATAAGATAATTGTTCTGGAAAAGTAGTACAGGGTCTTGTTTGCTAGCTGGAATAATACCATAAAACATTGATCAGAAATCATTAGCTGCTGAAATAGCACCTTCGAAGCCATTCTCTGAAGATGGGATCGATAAAAACAATGTCCATATTCCCTGTACCAATAATTTCCTTTTTTTCAAGACTTTGTTTTATCCGGGCAATATTGCTGGTTGATCCCAGCTGATACTCATTCCGCGTGGCTTTGGAATAAAGCTTCTGATTTCCTTCCACCAGGGCTTTTAGAAAACTTAATTGCTTTGGCGTCAGGCTTTCTAGCGATCTTGTAAAAGTGATAGTCAAAGTGATGGATTAGATCATTCATAGCTTTTTCAATAATGGCTAAGGTACAGGTATGACGCGTCCTTATCAAAGCATGCCATGCCAGGAGTTTTAGATAGAAAGGATGATTGTCCACCATATAGGACATATGGACTGATGTGTTGTACCCAATGTTTTTATCATGATCATGGAATAATTTTCTAATACTGGCCGACCTGTGATTCAATGGGTTATGTTTTAGCTCAAATGAGCTGGCCTAATCCAGACAGGGGACCGGGATAATGTACCAGGTCCCTGAAATATGGGTTATTGTTACCGTAAAGGCAGAAAATGCAGTTCTTTTGATTCTTTAGTTTCAATTTTAGCGTCCTGAGAAAGAGGATTGGATCCCTGAATCGGTGAAACAGGTGGGAATTGGCCAGGAATACTGCAATCCTGATTTTTTTTCTTTGAGCGATTAATGTGGGCAATTTGAGTGTATCCATGCTACTGCTGTCTATCTCCATACGGGATGTCACCTCTGGAAATCTATGGGAAAGGGCTGCCATAAAGAGTTCCAGAAATGAAGCTCGAGGAATGTGCTGGCTTCATATCCATATAGCAAATATGAATATCAGGATTCTTTTCTGCCAGTTGGAATCCCAGCTCACTCACATATTCCTGTAATCCCCAGCCCTGGTCTGCAGAGAGAATTAAATGCCTGTGCGATTTAGCTTTCCCAGGAGCTTCTCAAACAGCCAGTCCTGCTCAACTTTGTACACTGCATCCATTTGCTCAAGTGATAAAAAACGGGGTAGTCATTTTTACGATTTTAGAAAGTCACAACCCTGTGACTATTTCTTAATGTTGTGAGCTCTTAAATATCAGCCTTTCTTTTAAAAATTTTCTATATCATTAAAAATAAGGCAGTTAGAATGCGCTGCAGGAAGTGTGTAAAATGTAGAGAAGTCACATGATCATGAAAAGGTCACAACCCTGTGACTTCCTGTTTTTGTGAAATGGGATACCCTAACCGTTATGAACAGGTGCTTTTCAGACCTTACCTGCTTGATGGCGGGACAGTCAAAATATTTAAACCAAAGATGGATTCCTATTCTTCTGATTCCTCTTCGGGTTTCTGCAGTATAAAGGCAGACCTTACCGGAGCTGGCATTTCACTCTCCAGCCCTTTTACGGTTTTCCAGATTACCTGACTGAACAAATGATCAGGGGCTGCATCCATCACCTCCAGATTGAAACTGTCTGAGAGCCTGGAAATGATATTATCATCCACATTCATTTCATGGATATCGTAACTGGCATCGAGAGAAACGAAAGGGCTTAGATCGGGAGTTGCGGTAAAACACTCCCACATCGGTGTAGCAGCAGCATCGTACTGACTCATAGGAGGCAGTCCCAGGATGAGCTCAATCGTCCGGAGCATGGAGGTGGTGGAATAGATCGTGCTCACCCTGGTATTTCGTTTGGCATAAGGACTGGCGATATATGCCGTTGATCGGTGTGCATCCACATGATCGGGGCCGTTCTGGGCATCATCTTCCAATATAAATACGGCTGACTCTCCCCAGATCGGACTATGGCTGATGTGCTCAATGAGTTTTCCCACGGCAAGATCGTTTTCCGCTACCATAGCCTTAGGGGTGGGCATGCCCACCCTTGCACCTGATGTATGATCATTGGGTAACCTGAGTGACTTGAACTGCGGGACGGCATCGATGGCAACAAGTGAATCAAAATCCTCTCTCCATTTTTCAAACCGTACCATATCCGGAATGGAAAGGTTATAGCTTGGGAAATCAGCATCAAAATGTCCCTGGAGACTCTCCACATTGGTGTGGTTATCCGAGACAAATTCCCCATAGCTCCGGTAGCTGACGCCTGCACGCTGACAGTAATCCCAGATGAATCCTTCTGATGGGAAAGCGATATCCCTTGAACCTTCGTAATCATACGTTCCACCCCGGCTGCCATAGATTGTTGGCCATGTTTTTTCAATATAATCGTTTGCATAGGCTGCTGTAGACCAGTTATGACCGTCAGCACTTACCTCAGCATTTACATAAAAATTATCCAGTAGCACAAAACTTCTCGCCAGCTTATGCTGGTTCGGCGTAACAACTTCGGGAAACAGACAAAGTCCGGGATCACCGTTTCCTTCGGGCATATCACCCAAAACCTGATCATAGGTTCTGTTTTCCTTGATGACGTAAAACACATACTTGATCGGGCTGGGATCACCAACTTTTTGAGGAATGGGATTTCCTTCCTCTCCGGTATACTGCATCTCCAGTTCCTTGGAATAGGGGGTGTTCTTATAAACTGCTTCTGTGTAAATCTTCAATGCGCTTTCATCCGGTTCGTCCATCATGGTCAGGCTTCCTTTGAACATGCTACCAATATATTGTGTGCTATCTGTTCTTCCGATATAGGGATTGGGCCCTTTCGGGTTTGCCAATGAGGAAGAGCCTTTGCCATTGGTTACCCAGATCTTCTGATTAACCACCTTGACCGATGTGGGGTACCAGCCTGTAGGAATAAATCCCAGGCTCCTGCTTTCTCCTATTTCTGAAATATCAAATACGGCAAGACTGTTGTTATCTGCATTGGCCACGTAAAGCCTTTCACGATCTTCAGAAATGGCTAAAGCATTTGGTGTGCTTCCCGCCGGGGCTTCAGGGAAGCATGCAGTATGCAGTTTCTCAATAACTTTTCTTGATTCCGTATCAATAATATGCACCGAATTATCATTGGCACATGAGGTAAAGAGGAATTTCCCATCAGGGGTCAGAACCAGGTCATTCGGATGGCTTCCTACAGGAATTGTATCCAGCATAGAGAGACTTTCAGGATCAATTATGGCGATGGCATCACCTCCCCAGAGAGAAACGTATAACACAGATCCATCTTTTGAGAATATGCAGGTATAGGCCTCATGAGCAAGAAAAAGCCGTTTGCTTTCATGACTCACCAGGTTGACTTTATAGAGTGCGCTGTCCTCCTTCGTGGCGATATACAGGTTCTCATTCTTCTGATCCAATGTCAGTCCTGTCGGGGAGATCCTTTTGGGCCATGCTTCCCCAAGCACGATAGGATCTAGTTCAACAAGGCCATTGTCTGAGGTATTATAAATTCTGATCATGTTGTCATTCCCGCCGGAAGCAAACAGTCTCGAGTGGTCATCATTGAATGCCAGTCCATACCATGATTTTGGGATTACCGTCTTATTTATCATCTCAAATGTATGAGGATCGATAAGCATGATAGATTGTTCACTCTGTCCATTATTAGTAACAGCCATCACCTGACCATCTTTTGATGCGACTATGTTAAGAGGGAAGTCACCCAAGTGGAATAGATTCTCCGGGGACAGAAAGAGACCAGCCATTAGGGAGCAGTATTCGCCGGGAATTCAGAAGTGCATCCAGCGGATTTTCTCCGTCATTAGAATTGGTACAGGAAAACTGAATGATTGTAAGCATTGAGCTCAGGAATACAACAAGGAATGAGATCGATTGTTTCATAAGTTTAGCATCAAATATTCCTCATAAATCTAATTCAAACTCTATTTCCTTCCAAAGTTATCAGGCAAATAGTTAATTTAGAACAGAATAATTTTGTATGATTGAGCAAGTATTATGAAATCATTTACTACCTCCTTTTTGTTACCCATGTTGTTCTGTGGTACCATTTATTCCCAGGCAGATAAGGTAAGCATCATTGATTCCCGGCATTACAGCAATGTTTTGGGAGAGAACAGAAACTACCGTATATTCTTGCCACCGGGCTATGATGAAAATCCCCAGAAAAGATACCCGGTGATCTATTTTTACCATGGCTGGTCTCAAAGATATTTTGGGAGCACCAGCAGGAGTGGATTTGATAAGGGAGATGACAACAATGGGGATAATATTGCCAATTATGTGGCCGGTCATGATGTAATTGTTGTAAAACCTGATGGTTATAACCGGAATCCGGATCAGGAGTATTATCTGCGCCCCTACAATGTGAGTCCCGTTGAAACCCAGCGCCAGTACCCCATCTATTTCCCTGAACTGGTTTACTATATCGATGCTAAATACCGAACTATTGCTGACAGGGAACACAGGGCGATCTCGGGACTGTCCATGGGTGGCTTTATGACCTTCTGGATCAGTGGCAAGTACCCGCATCTTTTATCAGCGGCAGGGAATTTCTGCGGCTCCACGGAATTCATTATTGGTCCAAAAGATGCACCTGTCGAATACCGCCATATGGATATGTATAAAAACTACGAGGGCATGAACGTCCGCCTCAATTATGGTAACAAGGATTTTATCAGGTGCTACCACCTGGATATGAACAAGGTATGGACACAGGTTATGGATAATTATGAATACAAGATCTATGAGGCGGCACATTCCACATGTGGAATCGCCGAGATGTTTGACTTTCTGATGGAAAGCTTTGAGGATCCGCCTGCAAAACCTGAGAAATGGCATCATATTGATGTTTATCCAGGATTTTCAGTCTGGGGATATCAGATAGGTTCTGACCGTATTGTACCGGGATTTACCATCCTGGAAAATGTAGATACAGGAGGGTTCCGATGTTCGGTCCGGGAATTTCTGCCTGATGGTGATTTGATGCCCTTTGTGGATCTGACCGTAACTACTGCTCCCATTTATGAAAAAAATCAGGAGTATCTAATCAATGATATGGATTATCATCAGGGGATCAGCACAGAGTTTGTCATTAAAAGTGATAATCAGGGAAAATTAAGGATTAACATTAACGGAGGTCTTCATGAAATAGGGATCAATCCGGCAGGGGCTCCGCCAAATATTTGCATAGCCTCCTGGGAGATCACCAATGGGTCCTGGGCAAGTCCGAAGAAAGAGGTTGAAGTTTCTGTGAAGTTAATGAATAAGGGTGGAAGCAATGCTTCAGGTGTAAGCGCTAAAATATTGGAAACGAGGAAGAGTGCCAGGATCATTCAGGATGAATCTGAATATGGCAGCATTCCGGTCAATGAGACAAAAGACCCCGAACGGTTATTTTCTTTTAATGTGCAGGTGGAGAGTATCGAAATGGAAAGATTTAAGTTGATCATTACAGACCAGGATCAGCATGAATGGAGTGATTTCATTGATATACCGATCATGACTGACCAACCTGAGATTACAGATTTTAAAATTGCTGATGGTAAAACATTCAGGGTTGTGAGGCGGGAGACGATACAGTCAATCTTTACCTGGGTGAGGGGAATGGAGATGGGGTCCCCAATCCCGGGGAGTCCATTGTAATTCTGACAGGGGACCAAACCTGTATCGGCGTACTTTCCTGTACACTTCAGATCTCCATGTGAATCCTGCAGGCATAAACATCAGGGTGTCTGATAGCTGGGGCAGTTATGACCATGTTGGGGGTTCGGCAAAATATTCAATTCCGGTAATATCTTCTGATTGTCCCCAGGACCATCTGGTGGAATTTTTTGCCGAATACTGGCTTCCCGACTATCCTGATCACATTATCAAAAGGGGAAAAATATCCATAAAGGTATCCGGGGAAGACCATACCGCTCCCATGGTGCAATGGGTCCAATTACCCGGTAACAATACCCTGCAGGTAAAACTTTATGACGGGGGAAAGATTCGGTATGCCAGGGCCATCCTCCGGCAGCAAGATGATCCAATGAATGATAACACCGGAAAGACAATCGAGATAGAACTGAAAGATGATGGCCTGGACGGAGACAGGGCAGCAGGAGACAATGTTTTCAGTAAAGTCATCCCTGAACAGAAATACGGTTTATATACTGTCGAGTTAGAAGTGGCAGATATTTACGGGAACACAAGGGTTGAAAAAGAACCAGACATTTTTGTATTGCATTAAAAACAAGATCTAATTAAAATTGTTTATGAAAACAGGAACAAATATTAATCGTCGCAGATTCCTCAAAAGTACGGCCATTGGACTTGCCGGACTTCCCCTGCTTTCGTATTCCTTAGCGAATACAGCTCCGAGTGATAAAATCAGGGTAGCTCATATAGGCCTGGGAAATATGGGAATGGGACACCTGAACTGGTTCTCAGATTTTGATGATGTGGAAACCGTTGCCCTCTGTGATGTAGATGCAGTCAGATTAGGAGAGAAGTTAAAATTTCTGCAGGAAAAGCGGCCGGATACAAAAACTGATACTTATTCCGATTTCAGGCATGTACTTGACAGGAAAGACATTGATGTAATTACCTGCGCAACTCCTGACCACTGGCATGCCCTGGTTGCCATAATGGCTTTCCAGGCAGGCAAGGATGTTTACGGTGAAAAACCCCTGTCATATGCTGTAAAAGAAGGACAGGCAATGAAAAAAAGCCTGGAAGAAAATGAAGCAATTTTTCAACTGGGTACACAGATACATGCCACTGAAAACTATCATCGTGTTGCTGAGATCATCCAGTCCGGGAAACTGGGCAAGATCCACACGGTACGCTTATGGAAGACCGGCGGATCACCCGGTTTGGGTTTCCCGGCAACTGAGACTCCACCCGCAACCCTTGACTGGGATATGTGGACGGGCCCGGCTCCGATGCAGGAGTATACACCCGTTCGATGTCACGGTTCATTTCGTCACTTTTTTGATTATTCAGGTGGCGTTTTTGGTGATTTCTGGTGCCACATTGCAGATATTGTTTACATGTCCATCAGTCCTAAGGGATTGTATAGTATTGATACCCGTGGAGAAAGACCCTGGGATGGAATTGCAGATACCCCCCGATGGATTGAGGCAGATTTCAAGTTTAAGGATCTGGATCTTTACTGGACCACTACTCCGCCACCGGTTCCCGGAGCTGAGAAAATGCATATTGGGGCTCATTTTGAAGGGACAGATGGCACATTGACATGCGATTACTATACAAAAATAATTCAAATCGGGAATGAAACGGTGGATGACATTGCTGAGATCCCCCAGACCATTCCCCGGTCCCCCGGGCATCAACGGAATTTTCTGGATTCCGTCAAATCTCGAAAACAGCCGGAGAGTAATCTTGTTTATGCCCGCGATATGGCTCTCCCCATGCACCTGGCACTGATATCATTCCGCTTGAAAAGGAAATTAAAATGGAATAGCCAGGCTGAGCAATTCGAAGGAGATCCTGCTGCCAATTACCTGTTATCAAGGGAATACAGGACACCATGGTCCTTGCCCGGATAAATCTATAATTGTTAAAAATGCAGAAAATGAAAAATATTGTACTTTCTGTTTATTTGCATCACTTCTTCTGTTTTCTTGTGCCTCCCGGCAAAATGATGGCCTTACTGCCTTGTTTGATGGCAAGGATCTGAATGAATGGACCCTTGGTCCGGATGGTGGTTTTGAGATAATCGACGGTGAATTATATACCGGCGGATTTAAGGAAGGAAATGATCTGTTCACAAAAAAGTGGTATTGTAATTATGTGCTCAGCCTGGAATATTTGCTATCGGAAGTAGGTAATAGCGGGGTTCTCATACGATGTGATCCTGAAGCTGCCTGGCAAACCGGGGTAGAAGTCCAGCTGCTGGCACCATGGACTCCCAATAGAGATGACCTGCATTGTACAGGTTCATTTTATGGACATGTAGCAGTTGCCAACCGGCCTGATGAAACAACCGGAATATGGCATAAAATGGAGATCAGATGTGACCGGAATATTGTAACAGTCTCTGTTGATGACTCCATGGCTACCATGGCCAATATTGATACTGTCCCGACCATGAAGGGCAAACTATTATGTGGTGCCATTGGACTGCAGGTGAACCACGCAGGTGAAGAAGGACAATTTGCAAAGTTCCGCAATATTTAAATCAGGGACCTGGACGCTGATCCTGATTATGTAAATGAAGGTTTTTATGAAAAGGACAGCCTGTTCAGAAGCCAGGCATATAATGCTGCTCTCGATATGGGAGCAGATATGATTGGCCGCTTGCCGATATGATGTCCGGCGAAGACCCGCTGGCAAAAAGTGGTTCCAAACAGGTCCTTTTTGACATAGTGGCCAGGGCAACAGCTCCCCAGGGTGAAGATAAATACAGGAAGGATGTTGCCATCGCCCTTGAAAAAAGTGCTGAAGCTGCTTCATCAGAAATTTCAGAAATTATCTTGAATGGTTATCAGGAATGATCAAAAATACAATAGATGAATAAATTCCTGGAAGAGATCCTGGAACAACCTGCCGCATTAAGGGACACGTTGGCATTTTATGAAAGCGGGGAGGGGAAAGATTTACTGCAAAGAGCTATTAACCTCTGCCAGGGTGTTGAGATCGCCGGTATTTTGCTTGCGGGCATGGGGAGTTCATTTTTCACTTCTTACCTGGCTTCCTGTTTATTAAGTGCAAATGGAATTACTGCTTTTGCAATAAATGCCAGTGAATTACTGCATTATCATTTTTCCCTTTTAAGAAAAATACCGTGCTGGTCGGGGTCTCCCAATCCGGAGAGAGTTACGAAGTTGTAGAGATCTTAAATAAGCTTCCGCGAGGATATACCCAGCCTGGCTGTTACCAATGAACCAGCAAGCAGCCTGGCAAAGATGGGCAGAGAGGTACTGCTGTCAAAAGCCGGCCATGAAGAAATGACCTCTACAAAATCCTACATATCCATAGCCCTGGTCAAGATCATTTTCAGCTGGGCATTGGCAGGTAAATGGAAGCAGACGAAAATTGGAGAGATACGGCAACTGATCGACAATTTTGAAAAGCTTTTGGAAAGCCATCAAGATTGGTTGCCGGAGATCAGCCATTTTTTTGGTCCATATGATCATATTGATTTGATCGGGAGGGGACCTGCTTATTCTTCTGTTCATCAGGGTGCCCTGATGTTCAAGGAAGCGGTCAGAAATCCGGCAGGGGGAAGCCTGGGAGGGGAGTTCAGGCACGGACCCATGGAAATGGTAAGAGAAGGATTCAGTGCGGTTGTTTTTGCACCTGAAGGCAAGACTTTCAAGCAAAGCCTGAAGATGGCAAAGGATATTGCCGGATTTAAAGGGAAAGTTCTGATCATCACCAATGAAGACCTGAATATATCCGATCCCAATATATCTGTTTTCCGGCTGGATGTTCTGGATGAATATTTATTTGCCATTGGCGGCATTATCCCCTTGCAGTTCATGGTTAATTCACGTGCGATTGAACTTGGTCTTGAACCTGGATATTTTACCCGGGGTGCCAAGATCACTAAAACAGAATAGACAAACCTGAAGCAGAAATGGAGGAAAAAGCAATTCTCGGCCTTGATCTTGGAGGAACCAAAATTTTGAGTGGCCTGATATCGGACAGGGGAGAAGTGCTTGGAAAACCAATTACCCTGCCTACCGGAGGAAAGGATCCGGAAAAGGCCATTGTAAATCGGATATTTACTGCCATCGATAAATCCCTGGAGAATGCCAGGTTGAAGATCAAAGATATTTCAGGCATTGGAATAGGTGCTACCGGTCCCCTGGATATGAAACAGGGACTCATCCTGGATTGTCCCTTTCTTCCCACCTTAAAAAATTTCCCGCTGAGAAAGACCATATATGACAGATATGGTATTCCGGTTTTTCTGGACAATGATGCTAATTGTTTTGCCCTGGGTGAATATTTTTTTGGAGCGGGAAGGGAATATGAGACAGTGCTGGGATACACCCTGGGAACGGGTCTCGGTTGTGCCATCGTTATCAACGGAAAGGATTTATGCAGGTGCCACCCAGCATGCCGGTGAAATGGGGACATCTCCCTATCAAAATGAGACCATAGAGGATATTGTCTCTGGCGGTGGCATCAGTCGAATCTATAAAGCCATATGTGGTGAGGAAAAATCTGGCCTGGAGATTGCAGAACTGGCTGAAAACGGCGATAAATTTGCACTTCAGACCTTGGAACAATTCGGAGAACACCTGGCCTATGCCATTTCATGGGGGATCAATATCATTGATCCGGATATTGTAATTCTTGGCGGATCAATTGCCAATGCGATGGAACTATTCTCACCCGCCATGGAAAGATCCCTTCGCAAAAATATCTGTCCCCTTCCTGCAGAAAAAACAAAAGTGGTGAAGGCCAGCCTGGGGGATTATGCCGGACTGATCGGATCAGCCTGTCTTGTTTTGCAGGCGGGAACAAGTTTAAACGAATATTTGGATTTGATCAGGTTAATCGAGTTTAATCTGACCTGTTAATCCGCTATGTCCAATCATTCACTATTACACCACAGAAAATGAAAACACATCTTATTGATATTATTGCTTTTTTCAATGTTGGCAGGACGTTCTATTTGCTCAGGAAGTGGAGGAAAGTACAGGCAGTATAAAAAATGATGCGTTAAAAGTTTATATAAGCTCCAATGATGATGATCTTCTCCATTGATTTTATCAGGAATGAAATCCCCATCATCAACTATGTACGTGATCAGAGGGATGCCCAGGTACTATATTATCATAACCTCCCAGGCAACCGGAGCATCGGGAATGGAATATACATTTTATCTGACCGGACAGCATGATTTTTCCGGCATGGTTGATACCCTGAAATATATCAGCAGTCCGGATGAAACGATTGAAAAGACCAGGGAGGGCCAGGTTTCCGTCCTGAAAATGGGACTGGTGCGATATATCATGCGTACGCCGATGTCGGGTTATACTGAGATTAGTTTTACAGAAGGGGCTAAGGAGGAATTAGCAGATGACCCGTGGAATAACTGGGTCATCAGATTGTTTTTAGGAGGCATGCTAAGAGGGGAAAAGACAAGTAAGTATTCAAATATCTGGGGTGGTTTTAATGTTGGAAGGGTGACGGAGGAATGGAAAATGGAATTTGCCATTGACATGGGAAACAATGTAGAAAAATTTGAACTGGAAGAGGGTGATTCTGATCAGTAAAAACCGGGTGAAGATTTCTGATGGTCTTGTGGTAAAAAGCCTGGGAGAGCATTGGTCCTTAGGTGTGAAAGCCACATGGGTTCCTTCACCTACAGCAATTATAAATTGAAATACTATTTATTTCCCGGGATCGAGTTTGATATTTTTCCATATTCGGAATCAACCAGGAAACAGGTTAGGATTATGTACAGTGCGGGCTATATCTTATCATCATTATAATGATACAACCATTTATGATAAAATGAAGGAACAATTATGGGGACAAAGACTGGATATCGCTGCTGAAGTAATCCAGAAATGGGGATCTCTTGAAGCATCCCTGGGCTGGAAAAACTACTTCCATGACTGGTCGAAAAACAATCTTGCATTCAGGGGATCAATGAATGTAAGAATTGCCAAGGGACTTCAGATCAGGATTTCAGGAGGTGCATCAATGATCCACAACCAGCTTAACCTGCCAAAAGAGGGTGCATCAACTGAAGATATTCTGCTGCGTCAGAAAGAACTTGCAACGCAATATTCATATTTCACAAATCTTACTATTTTCTATACTTTCGGATCTATTTATAATAATGTTGTGAATCCAAGATTTGACGATTTGGGTCGCTGGTGATATCATGATTGATTCATTATATTGGTAACCTTATGAAAAAAGTAATACTTTACGGTGCCCTCTCTTTGTTCCTTCTGATTTTACTTGGATTGATCCTGCTTCCTGGAATTGTTAAAAGATATGCCATCAGCCACAGCCCTGAACTGATTGGCAGATCCATAGAACTGAACAGATTAAAGGTGAATTACCTGGGTGGAAAGATCAGGATTACAGACTTTATTATGTATGAGGCAAATCAAAAAGATCTGTTTATTTCTTTTGATACCCTGATGGTGGACCTGAAACCGCTGCGTTTGATTAAAAATGAATTCATCATGCAGCAGTTCTACCTGAGCGGACTTAATGCCTTTGTAATCCAGGAAGATACCTTATTCAATTTCAGTGACCTGATCACTTATCACTCCCGGAAGAATGATGAAAAGGATAAGGAAATGAAGGATACGGTTAAAAGCGAAGCATTCAAGTATGAACTTTCTGAAATTGATGTCCGTAGATCCCACTTTTCGTTTGAAAACAGGAACCTGGAAGATACCTTCCTGATTCAAGATCTATCTTTTTTTATTCCTTACCTGGGATGGAACCAGGAAGATAGGAGCGATGCCAAGGTACGCTTTCTGCTTGAAAAGGATGGTTATATTGAGGCGGGTATTCAAGTACATCCAATGCAGGGGGATTTTGACCTCTCCCTGGTTATCAATTCCCTCAACCTGGAAGGTATGCGTAACTATGCTGCAGAGCTTGCAGAAATTGGATCATTGAAGGGAGTATTCAATACCCGGCTGGATATTGCTGGAAACTATAATATGCCCGAGCAATCCGTGGTATCAGGTATGGTGGAGATCCGTGATCTGTATTTGGAAGATAGAAATAATAAACAATTTCTGGGAGCTGAATCCATCCGGACAAGGATTGGGGAACTTGATCCCCATAATTCCAGTTTTCAGATAGATTCGCTAACTATCTCTAAACCCTATATCTACTTTGAATTGAAGGACTCAACCAACAATTTTGTTGAGATCCTGAGTAATGCCCCTGCAAGTGCTGATTCTGTTGAGTTGCCGGACACAGACAAGGATTCTATAAGCAGGGATCCTTCGAATCAGATTTATTATGTCATTCAAACTTTTAATATAAAGGAGGGGCAGATTGATTTCACCGATCTTACGACCGGTCAGGATTTCAATTATGCACTTTCGGAAGTTGAGGTAAATTCAGAAGGCATTGAAAGTACGGCTGACTGGGTGCGTATCTATGCATCAATGCTCCTGAACAAAAGAGGCAGACTGGTGGCAGAAACAGGCTTTAATCCTCTGAATACAAAAGAGTTAGTATTCGATTATACCATTACCGATTTTCAATTAAGCGACTTACATATCTATTCAACACATTTTGTAGGGTTCCCGGTTGTGTACGGAGAAATGTACTATAAGGGTCACACAGAAATGAAAAATTATGAGCTTATAAGTGATAATAAGTTGATTCTGGATCAGGTTACACTGGGAGAAAAAAGAGGAGGCCTGCTTGACCTGCCTCTGAAATTTGCTCTTTTCATTCTAAAAGACAGAAACGGCGTGATAAATTTGGATATTCCGGTTAGAGGAGATACCAAAGATCCGAAGGTGAAGGTGGGGACCATCGTTTGGAATACTTTAAAAAACCTGATCATTAAAACTGCTGCTGCACCCTTTGATTTCCTCGCTGGGATGATAGGTGTGGATCCGAAAGATGTTGAGTCCATCGAATACACCTATATGGACACTACCCTGACAGATGGCAGGCAAAAACAACTTGATATGCTCCTGGAACTTGAGCAGATAAAAGAAGGGCTGGAAATTGAACTTCTGTATTTTAATGATCTGGATCTGGAGAAAAATCAGATCACCCTGGAGTTAGCAGGTGCTTCGACCACGGACACCATGGAGAATGATCTAGGGATGACTGAGGTGGGTAGGATCGATTCTATCGCGGATCTTTTTACTAGTGTACGACTGGCCCAAATAGAAGGCTATCTGTTCGCTCAGAATGACTCAACAGAAATCCAGGTTTATAGGTCAGATACAAGGGCCCCTCAAAACGTGGGTAGCAATCCCCGGTTTGAAGTAAAATATTCTGTAAAAGAAGCTGAATTGGACAACTCCAAGTAAAAGGCTAAATAATGAAATTCATAACATTCCTTACCATAGCGCTATTGACCTGTTTTGCAAATCTGTCTGTTTTTGGATATCCTTCTGGAAATGAGGAAAATACTGACAATAAGCCAAAAAAATATGTTGCTTTTTCCACTGATACGGAAGCTTATTTCATGCCCAGGGATTTCGAACATTTCCAGGGCGAATTTACCAGACAGATAATCGAAGTATGCGATAATTTTGATGTCCCTTTCACCTGGCTTATTGTGGTGGATAAGGAGCATACAGAAATACAAGACATGGCTGTAAAGGTCCTTCCCGATCGAAGAGATATTGACGAGTTCTCACTCCACGTTCACTATAAATGGTTTATCATGGATGATCCGGATGACTTCAAATCTTTCAAAATTGTCGAAAGAAGGTTGAATTGGCTAAGAGAGGCCAAGACGGAAATTGAACGGGCCGGGATGCCCATGCCTTTAAGCTATCGCTATGGCGGCGGAGACTCCCAGGATAGCCTTTACTATATTGAGGATCTGAAGTTCCTGTGTGATGAACTGGGTATCAGGAATTTTCTTTTCAGTCCGGATCGGTTGGAGAGCATAATGGATATTCAACGATATGACCATAAAGGGAATCATGTCTGGATCATTGATGGTGGACGTGAGATCACACTGCTCTCTACCTGCGTTTATCTCGATGAGGATGAGGAGACCATTCTCAATGCCATCGACCAAAGGCTGAAATCTGCTGATTATGCCATCATTGGCTCCCATGATTACCGGGAGATAGTCCCAGGAAACATGAGCAAGGCCATCGAATATCTCAATGCCAATTATGATGTGGAATATGTGACCATAGACCGCATTGGGGAACTGGTCCGCAGCGGAGTGATCCGCAATGAATGGTAATGGTCTAATTACATTTAACTCCTGACTTAATAGGCTGCTTCGATAATTTTCATTTTACCAATCGTATACCATCCTTCCGGGTCTATCCCCTCCATGGCCAGCTTTACTCTGGGTTTATGTGATTGGTGGTCAATGATACCAACCTGTAGATCATATTCGCCGGAAGGCATGTCCAGGGGAACAAATATGTCATTGTCATAAACGTTGTCGCCTGGAAGCCAGGTAGTAATGTCTGCATCGGTGATCATAATGGCAGATTTATTTTCATTTTTCAGCCTGATGGCCAACAGGAATTTTTTGTAGATGGGGGCAACCCCATTGTTTTCCCACCAGCTAGTAAATGAAAGCTTCTCATTGGGCGCTGCAAACTCAGGATAGGAAAAACTGCGCAATACAAAACGGTACCCCATCTTTTTGAGCCACTCATCAATCAGGGGCTGCCATTCTTCAGGTACGCCTGAGGATTTGGCATTAAAGGAAGAAATATGCCATTTTAATGTTTCATCAATGATATACTTTACTTCCTTAGCATCATAGCCCTGCTTTTCTTTCCAGCTTTTAAATGTACCACAAATCTCAAGGCTTACTGGTGCTTTTTTCCAAGCGTCCTTCATTCCAAAATTGATGATACCATAAGGATAATAACGGTACATATGGGTCCATCCATCCTGTTCTTCAGCCCAGAAACCAAGATCACCAATGCAGTCCACCCTCCAGCCGACATTTGCCTGTGAAAGACCGTATTTGTTCGTTACCTCATCAGTCAGCAGCATAATCAGGGGTGTTTCTATAAAGTTATCAGTATACGCATTCACCAATGCTGCCCTGGTTGTTTGTTTAAGAATGGCAGAACCCCTGCCTTCTCCCCAGAATCCTATAAATGAAAGATCAACGGCTTCAAGGTCAGGGTGCCCGTCATACCGCTGGCCAAGGTCTTTAACCATTTTTCCGAAGTATTGAGCATACCTGGGATCTTCTGCATCCACCCGCCAGCCTTTCTTCCCGCCCGGTAACCATTCGTCACCTTCACCTACCATGGCTCTATACCAGATTGGTACATCCCGCTCAGGTCCGGTTCCATAGGGGGCAATTCGAAGAATAAGGGTCTGTCCCCGTTCATGGGCTGTTTTTAAGGCCCTGTCTATCATGGGCCAGTTATAATTATCCTTTTCCGGTTCCACAAACTTCCAGTAAACCCTGAAATATGCCAGGGAGGTTTGAGGATGATCTTTGTTTTCCAGGTTTCCATCAAACTCCTGGTACTCTATAGGAAAGCCTTCGGTCCAGCCGCTTCCTTCATTCAATTCATCCCCGTTAAATCGCTGGAAAGTCATGAAGCCTATTCCCGGGTTAACCAGGACATCATCTGTTTCAACAGGTCGTACATAGATTCTTTTCTGAGCTGATAGCTCAGTGGCCAATCCCAGTAAGAACACCAGCAAGACCAGATAAGATTTTACATTTCTCATTTTATGCCATTTTTATTTAGTAATTAGATTTTTCGATTTTAAATATGGTCTCCTGGAAGGGATTGAGACTGACATGCCCTTCCGGAATTTCATGTAAACTGCGCAAGTCCATAATATCACCTGGTTCTCCTGATACTTTGAGGTCAAACTCAACCGGTTCTGATGTCAGGTTGCTTGCATACACCAGGTAATCTGCTTCGCGTTCAACAGCCCGTACCTCAACGCCGGTAACCAGGTTTCCTGCCTGATCCATGCCTTTTACCGGGCGTCTTAATCCGAGCTTCCGGGCCAGCGGGTCCAGCAATCTATGGTAATCTTCTGTCTTTAATGGCGCAGCAAGGTAATAGATGGCCCCTTCTCCTCTTGTGCCAGCACAATGGCAGCTTTCCCATCGTCAAACCTGGCAAGTACCTGGTGCGATCCAGGATCAATCGTTTGTACCAGCCCATCTGAAGATAGGGTCCAGGGGAGGGGTGTTATCCTGGAAAATGTCTTCATTAAGCGTCGTGATCTTTTTCTGAACATCTCCGTATAAAATGGTCTGTGAAAAACTCTGGTCGTAGTTCTGCACTTTTTCCCCTTCGCCTATTACAGGAGGTAGCGTGACATCTGTATATGTGGATCCCGAGTTCTGATATTTTGTTGTTTTCCCGGGCATATTGATCGAAGATAAAGGATTCCGGGATGATCACAGCAGTGCCGCCTTTTCTGGTATAATCTCTTATGGCAAAAAGTACCTCAGGCCTGATGTATTTGGCCGCCGGAATGATCAGGAGCTTGAATTTGGAAAGTTTGCCAGACAAAATCTGCTTTTCACTAACAAAGCCAATCCGGCAACCAAGGAAACGGGAGCCTTCCCAAACTGAATGAACAGCGTCGAGATAAGGAGTTTGGCCCGCCTGCACAAGAAGGGGAGGCACCTGCAGGATACTTGTTTTGGAATATAGTATGGCTACTTCCGGTTCAGGTTCTGAGAATGCTGCAATTTCAGGACCCAATCTTCTTACATCCAGGCCCAACCGTAACACTTCGTCTATGTCTGATAAAGATATTGTTTTACTATGAGGCAGGGATGACTGGTTCATTTGCAGGTATTCCCTGCTCGGAGCACTTGCCCACCACCACTTTGCTATGGCGGATTTACCATGCAGGAACTGAAGCAATATGCCATGCGCACCTCCGCCCATCTCCGGTTCCACCATAACCATTTTCCTTTCGCTCAGACTGGTTAGCAGATCAGAGAAAATGGTTGAACTACCGGATTCATTCAGGATGACATCATCCACCTCATTAATGATCATCTCCTCATCTATCCCGGTAACACTGTTGGAAGAACCCAGCATGGACGAGGTGCCGCCTGCGCAAATCGGTATGTCCTGATTGAAATTACGCATCTCACTTTTTACCCACTTCAGGTAATCTGTAAAACGCCTGGTATTGAAAGAGGCCCAATCGTACCAGGCTGCGCGGTTTACATCATCCAGCGGACGTGCATTATGCGTGGCGGGTGCATTGATCTGGGCAAAGGATTCATACCTGGTTCCCCAGATGCTGTTCATTGCTGAAATGCTTTTATGCTTTATTTTAAGCCAGTCGCGGAACATCTGCTGGCTTGTTTCACAATAGCATATGTATTGCAATTCATAAGCCATGATGTTGTAGAGAAGGTTGGGGTTTTCCTCCCATTCATGGGCATGGATTCTTATAAACTCAAGTATGGCCTTCCGGATATGCGGACTTTCCAGGCAAATGACCACATCTTCTTTTTTACCTCCCATGGCCCACCTGTCCTTGATGAGATGGCCACACCAGCCGTCCCATCCTACCCGGTGTGTGCCGGGATGCTTATGGAAGGCTTCATACACCGGGGAGCTCTCAATATTGTATCTTGAACCCCCTCCAACGGTATAACTTTCCAGGCGGTGGTTGAAAGGCGCAAAATAATCCATCAGCGGTCCCTCATTAATCTGGAGCATGGATAAAATAAGTACCGGTTTCCCTGCCTTGTCCTGGTAAAAGCCATCCCCTGGTCTCAGCTCATTCAAGGGAGGATAAGGAGGTACATGAAATAACTGGGCTGTAGTTTCGTTCTCCGGGGCCAGGACAGGCACATTGCTTTGCTGTGCTGACAGAAGAATGTCGATCTCTTCGCTGGCTTCTGAACAGGAGGCAATTATATATTCCAGTATCTTTTTTTCTTCTTCTTCGCTTTTGAACCACACAAGTTTACTCCTGATGCTGAGCCCGATCTCGGCGGTAATTATGGGAATACGATGGTACAGGGTTTGATAACCCTGCATTTCAGCAATACTGACCTCTTTTTCAAGATTTTCAAGGGCAGCTTCTGCTTTTGCCCTTAATTGTAATATTTCAGGGCCTGGTATGATAGCTTCCTCCGGTCCGGCAAGCGCAGGGTAGACATAACGATCATCTATTATGATGCGGCAGTCGCGGGGATCAACACTGGATGCTGTTTTTGAACCTTCATCACCCTTAACCAGTCGTATGTTATCAATGTACAGCGAATGATCAATGGAGCCGAAGGATAAACGGAATTTACGAATTTTGTCCAAAGCCAATGGGCGATCGCCTTCTGATACCATGGCGTTTTGCAGGAGAAAGTCGAAGTGGTTCCACCCTGTGTTCAGAAATACTTTTTGCCAGTTATAGCTCTGTCCGTGAAATTCTGCCAGTTCATCCGTGCCCAGTTCATCACAGATCTCAATGTAGCCGTAGTAAAGCTGTGGAGAGGGATTATAGATATCGAATTTCAGGTATTCAAAACTGCTCCAGTCTTTCGGCAGTCCCCCACTCTCCAGCCACAGGGCCTGTCCATCTGCAGCACTCAGTTCAAGACAGCTCTTGCCATGTGCAGGAAACTCCCGGGAGAGAGAGGCCGTTCCCTCCCAGATAGAATCGACGGATGAGCTTTCAAAATCATCAAGAATGCTGACATCGGTTGATGTATCCTGGCAGGCAATCAAGGCCCCTGCAAGGAGGATAATGGCAATATATAGTTGACGGATCTTCATAGCATTAGAAAATTAGTATTAAGCATGCTTCTATTTAAACGGGGATGTCAGATAATCTTCGATATCCAGCCAGTGATCAAGCATGATATTTCTTTTTTGTTTCAGGTTCTCAATAAGGTCAGGACCCAGTATAAAGGTATCTTCCAGGGCCGGATCTTTTGCATGGTTTACAAGATCCATACCCCCGTTTTCCAATAGCTTGATCAACTCGCCTGTATTATCCAGCTCATCGCGCATGATCTCATTGAATTCCTGCAGATCCTGGTCTCCTGTCCAGGTAGGGATCTTATCCGGTCTGTGCACAGGTCCTTCAAGCACCTCCCTGTTCCGGTTCCTGATGATCTGTGCATCGTTGAAATTACCACAACTCCTGACAACACTGCTATAAATCCGCAATGCCATGGCCATATTGTCCAGGAACTCCTGTTCAGGTGCATTCTGTTATTTTTTCCATGGAGGTATAAACCCCTTTTAAGGCTGAAAGGAAATTATCAGCCCTTCCCATAGTTATGGCGTTGTGGCCTCCACCATGAATATCCATGTAATCATTGCGGGCTTCATCAATGGATACATTGAACACATGAGGGAGGAAATATGTTTCTTCTGCGGGACTCAGCCTCTCGTGGAACAATTACAAGCGGACGGGTAATATGCCGGGTTGATACACCCCAGTATAATGTACTTAATCCACCTATCGTTGCCTGTTTTAATTTCAATGCTTCATCCAAAGCAACAAATGCTTTGAATAGCCGGTCTGCCGATCCTTCTCCCGCCCATTCAACACAGAGATCTTGCAGGGTTTGCAAGGTAGGGATCAATCCCTCCTCAGCCGGGTCGGCAAGATAATCTTCTATAATATCGATAACTTTTTCCACCGTTTCCAAGCGCTCAGTACCCCGGTCATATGCTCCGCCAAAACTCATGGAATACCTTTCCTGTACATTTTCACTATTTCTGTTTAACGTTCTCAAAATACCAAGGGGATTTATGATCCCACGCACCGGATACGCTGACCAGGCCAGACTTCCTATATGTTTCGTGGGTGGAAGATTTCCTTTCTCGGTACCCTGGATAAAACAATTTGCAGGTAATTGACCTACGATATCATCAATCTCATTGTTTGTGAACATACCCCACATAAAAATGTCAATATCATGTCCGGTTTGTCCGGCTGCATTTTTAAATACATTAACCAGTTTTAATACACTTTCACTCATGTTAAGATTACTGCAGTCTGGAGGGACCATTCGGACCGCTGTAAAGCCAGTCTGCCCAGCAAAACCCGGATCCGGCATCGTTCATGTTAAAATGAACCGTATGGATCTCGGGTATATTTTCAAACAGGGTATTTGCCATATTCTGATACATTTCCTCCGTTTCTTTCTGGTGAATACAGGGTGAAAATTCCTTTTGCAGGCTGCGTCTGGGATGATCAACCCTGGGACCGCGCAGATGTGGGTAAGATTCAAAAAATGCTGCTGGCAGAAAATGAGGTTCATTGCTCCTGTATCCGGCATGCAGGCCTAAATCCCTGATTATTTTTACTTTGGTTAAAAGGAGTTGGCGATTCTTATTCACCAGTTCTTCAGGAAAAAATGGAGCGATCTTTTCATCAGGAAAGAACTTTGACAGGCTCCGGTCATTGGCTGCATATTCATGCCAGGGACTTCCTCCATCCGGCATTTCAAAATCAGCTTTCTCTGCTGTCGTATTGATATTCATATCAATTCTGCCAAAGGGTTTTAAACGGGCGATCTGCTCGGAAAAATCCGTGAACATTTCAATATCACGGAATGAGGAGTGAACAACAAATATGGCCTTCCCGCTATTTTGCCCACTGACTAAACCAGTAAAAAGGATAGATAAGAAAATGCATATGAAGTTTTTCTTCGGGCCCAACATGTTGCGTACTTATTAATGTGTTCAGTAAAGATATTAATGTTTTAAGTAACGTGAGACGACATATTCTCAAATCGCAGCGACAATGAGTGATCTGCTGCTTCAGAATTCAGGGGAGGTTTCTTTGGTAAATATGAGCAAGCAGTCATATTTCGGTTTGGCAGAAATGTTAATAATGCCTGGTCTTTTATTGAAAGGCATTTGTTATTCTGTGGCAGCATTCTTCATGGGAAAACAACAATATCCCTAGAAAGGTTTAAAAACTGCTGATCAAAATAAGTTGCCCTGTATCTATATTCAGATTAATTAATTTATTGTTGAATGTTACTTCAGAAGGTCTTATATTTATATAGTCCTTCTCAGAATTGGTCTTATGGTAGTTATCACTGATAGGTTGACAATCAGCCTTTAAACTAACCTATTCTAAAATGAACAACCTTTCTATATATTCTCGATTTATCTCGGTTAAAAAATCCAACTAGATTTTCAAAACTAATCTAAAATCGCTAAAAACTATGAAAAGAAACCTTATGCATGGTTTCCTATCAAGAGGAAACCTGAAAAAATCAAGACGAATTCTGCCTTTATCGTTTGTACTTCTTATTTGGATTTGTACTAACGGTTTCTGCAGAAAGTGATTCACAGGCTGAAAAGGCAAACAGCCTTAGCAATGCTGCTGTTGCACAGCAAGAAAAAGTAATTACCGGTACGGTAACGGATGAGCAGGGTGTACCTCTGCCAGGAGTGAATATTGCGGTAAAAAATACCACTATTGGAACGATTACCGATCTCGATGGAAATTTTGAACTTACTGTACCTGAAAATACCGAAGCGGTGGTAATCTCCTTTGTTGGAATGGAAACCCAGGAGGTTTCTATTGTTGGCAGAACAAGTCTCACAATAGTACTTGGAGGTAGGAACTGTTGGCATTGAGGAAGTTGTGGCAATTGGATATGGTAGTCAGAGAAAGGCAGACATTACAGGTGCTGTTGGCTCCGTAAGAAGTGAAGATTTTAACAAGGGTGTTAATACTTCTGCCGGGGCAGTTGATTCAAGGAAAAGTATCCGGTGTAAGTGTAACAGGAACCAATGGTGCTCCCGGTAGCGGGCAGCAAATCATTATTCGTGGACAGGGAACCATAAGACAGGGCTCGGGGCCTCTGTTTGTAATCGACGGTTTTCCGATCGGACTCGCAGGTACAGGAGGTGATTATAGCCCGCTTAACTTTATCAACCCGGAAGATATTGAAAGCATGGACGTATTAAAAGATGCATCCGCAACGGCGATCTATGGTTCTCGTGGTGCGAACGGTGTTATTCTTATTACCACTAAAAAAGGGAAAGCCGGTCTTACGATGGCACCGACTGTATCCCTTTCAGCAAATCTTGGGATATCAACAATGGCCAAAAAGTTACCTGTATTCAGTGCAGATGAATTTCGTCAGAAGGTTGTAGAAATTGGAGGTATTTTGGAAGACAGGGGAGGAAATACCGATTGGCAGGATGAATTATCAAGAACAGCCATTACCCAGGATTACAATCTGGTTATGTCAGGAGGCAGTAATCAATTCACCTATCGCGCTTCTCTGGGTTATTTGGATCAGGAAGGTATTGTTATGAATACCGGTTTTAAAAGATTCAGTGGAAGAGTAAATGCCAATCAAAAATTGATGGATGGAAGATTAAATATTGATTTTAATCTGAATTCAACCATTGAAAACGGTGAAAATGCTCATTTAAAAACCGTAACAGCTCATATGCTTACTTTTAATCCAACGTATCCGGCTTATACAGATGGGGAACCAACCAAATATCCGGATTTGATAAATCCAATCAGCCAGGCAGAATTATTCAAGAATTTCGATGAACGCCGTAGAACGATTGTCAACATCGCACCTTCTTTTGAAATCATTGAGGGTTTGGTTTACAAACTGAATTTTGGTTACCAGAAGTACTCAAGGGAGATAGACCAGCAGGAAATGCCAAGTGTAGATCCTTATGTTGAAGGACGCTTACAACAAGATGTGAGTAATGGTTCAAATACACTTGTTGAAAACTATCTGACCTATACAGCTGATTTTAATGATCACAGCTTAATCTTGCTGGGAGGACATTCTTACGAGAAAACACAGAGTAAATCGCAGTAGCTGGAATATAGTACAATTTGAAGCCAATGGTATTGAACCAAGATTCAACCCCGGCCTGGGACAATGACTTGATTTAGCAACAAACAGGCCTTCCGGCTCGGCTCAGGAGAATGAATTGCAGTCATTTTTTGGCAGGGCAACCTATCACTTCCAGGGTAAATATATGATAACCGGTACTGTAAGAGCCGATGGTTCTTCCAAGTTTGGTGAAAACAACAAGTATGGTACCTTCCCTTCATTTGCAGCGGGTTGGAGAATTTCACAGGAATCTTTTATGGGATCCTTACCATTTAGTAACCTAAAACTTCGTGCTGGTTGGGGACAAACAGGAAACCAGGAAATTCCAAATAAAATTACACAGGAATCGTTCCGGTCATCTACCGCCGGTGATTATACCTACCCCTTATTTCCAACAGGGCCTTACCCGGTTGGAACAGTTTATACACGTCTGGCAAATCCGGACATTCAGTGGGAGGTTTCAACTCAAACGAACGTAGGGCTGGATTTCGGATTATTTGGTGGTGCACTTTCGGGAACGATAGATTATTTCCATAAAGTTTCAGAAAACGTTCTGGTTGAGGTTCCTGCATTTGATCCGGTTTCTCCTGCACCTACTTATTGGACGAATGTTCCTGATATGACCATCACCAACAATGGATTGGAGGTGGCCCTGGATTATCAACACAGGAATGCAGGCTGGATTTTCATACTCTGTTGGTGCCAATGCAACATTTATAAACAATGTGGTTGAAGATTCTCCATTTGCAGTACTAACGACAGGATCAGTTTCAGGGACAGGCCAGACAGGTGCTACGATTAATGGAATGATTAATGGTCATCCGATTGGTTCTTTTTATTTGCAAAAATTCACAGGAATAGATCCTGCCACTGGTCAATCAATATATAAGAACCCCGCTCGTTCCCGATGGAGATAACCGTTATGTGGTTGGGAAGGCACTACCCGATCTAATGTACAACCTTTATGCAAATTTAGGTTACAAAGGATTTGATCTTAGCCTGAATTTTAATGGTGTTTCAGGCGTTGAGATTTTTAACCACACTGCCTTGCAGGAGTTTTCCAAACCTCAGCTTGCAACTTCAAGAAATGCAATACCCAAAGCCGTTGAATTTCCTGAAGAAGCCATTACGAATGCTCCACTTGTATCGACACGGTATCTTGAAGATGGCTCTTTCTTTCGTTTGAATAATATGACTTTGGGTTATACTTTTAACACGAACGCCCTGGATTGGCTTAAACAATTACGTTTGTCTTTTACCGGCCAGAATTTATTTGTCATTACGGATTATAGCGGATACGATCCTGAAGTAAATCAGGATAAATCAATAGGAGGAGTACAATCATTTGGAATAGATGATCAATCATATCCGAGAGCCAGAACATTTGTTTTTGGACTAAACGTAACGTTTTAATTAACTTAAAATGAAAAATCAAATGAAAAATAAGATAAAATTAACGATACTGGCAATTGCCATGCTGTTCGGCTTTAGTTGTACAGACCTGGAGGAGGTAGTATTGGACGAATCCCTTTCAGGGACTGTATCTGAAGATGAAATTATTACAAGCTGCGGTTGCACCTGCTTATGCAAATCTTCCAACGACTATTTTTACATACACATTTATTTTGCCTTCAGATAATTTCTTCGGATGAAGGAATTTTGCCTGCCCGTGGAGGAAAAGACTGGTATGATGGTGGAGTGTTTTATCAATTGCATCAACATGAGTGCCTGTCAACAAACGCTAAGATCAGGGATACATGGAGGGATCTTACCAACATGCTTTCAAGATGTTCCAGTGCAATAGAAGCCTTAACTCCTATGGCGGAAGCTGGTGATGCATCAGCCAGGGCCTTTCTGGCAGAAGTGAGGGGACTGCAGGCATATTATAACATGCTATGTCTTGATCTATGGGGAATCGCTTTTCAAAAGGATGATCCACAGGAACTATCTGTCGTATTACGTGGCAATGATGCTGTTGAATATATTAGATCAGAACTTGAAGCTGTAGTGGGTGATTTAAAAACCGATGTTGGTCCGGGCCGGTTGACACAGGGTGGAGCATATGCCCTGTTAACACGCTTGCATATAAATGCTGCTGTGTGGCGCGATCCTTATGCAACAAGTTTTGATTTTACAGCTGCTGACATGGATAAAGTAATTGAGTACAGCTACCAAGGTAATAAATGATTACGATTATGTAATGGATCCGGAATATTTTAATGTTTTCTCCAATGATAACCATACCAATAAAGAATTGATTTTCGCCATTGATCAGCGACCCGATCTGAGTAGTTCCCACAATCGTATGTGTTATTGGTCTATGTCCGGTAGTTTTTATGGTAATCCATTATACCCGGATGGAGATGGTACGGACGGAGGAGCCATTACACAGGAGTTTTATGAGATGTGGGAAAGCGCATATGCCCCTGTTGATCCGGCAGATGCAGATTGCAGATTCTTGTGGGAAAGAATGTTGAGTCTACGCCGGAAGACTCGACAATTGCAGCTTGAAGATTTTCACCTGAACCGGGGTATTTACAGAGGCTTGCAATTTGGTTTGCAAAATGCCGGGAGAAAACAACCATTCTTTCAGTTGACGCTGAAGGTGAATATTATATTGGTCCGGTTACAAGATGTTAGAAGAGTTACAGAAGAAGATAAATATGTTGATTATATTTTAAAGGTTGACTTTACAGCTGAAGGAGCTGATTATAACGCAGGATACAGGGTACAAAAATACGACTGGAGCAGAGAATCAACAAATGGGACAAACAATGGCGAACACGACCTTGTAATCGTACGTTTGGCTGATATGTATATGCTGCGGGCTGAGGCTAAGCTTCATAAAGGAGATGCTGCTGGTGCCCTTGCCGATGTAAATTTCGTCAGGGCTGCAAGAACTGCCAGGCCAGAGGTTACACCTCCTCCTCTTCACAGAGATGAATCTTGATATTCTTTTCCGTGAACGCGGATTCGAATTTTACTGGGAACACCAGAGAAGAACGGACATGATCCGCTTTTTGAAATATGAAGATCCTTTGATAGAAAAAACCAACAGTGATCCTCACAAACGCCTTTTCCCGATTCCACAGGAGGCCATTGATGGAACTTCTATCGTTGAAGGATACCTTGTTCAAAATGCATCATATTAATAGATAGATAGTTGGTTTGAATGCTTATTTAGGCAGGCAATATTTGCCTGCCTAAATTTTTTAACATATTTGAGGTTTTTATTTTCCCCAGTCGGTTGGCGTAGCTGACATTTCAAAAATCAATTCACTGCACGATACCAAATCATCATGTTTAATAAAAGGAGTAAAAATTGGGTTCCCATCCATTGTAAGTGATTTAATATATTTATTTCCTTCAGTAACCCCTTCGGCAATAATCGTAATGTTTTTATTATAAGGCGCTGGCAACTGCAATGTAATTTTTGGAAACAAAGGAGATCCGACAACATATTGACCGTCTCCTGGGCAAACGGGATAAAATCCCATACTACTGAAAATATACCAAGCAGACATTTGTCCACAATCATCGTTTCCTGACAAACCATCGGGCGCATTTTTATAATTTAATGGCGTGTGTTCCCATATTTTTTCCTGTGTTTTTGAGGGATCTCCGGCATAATTGTACAAATAAATAAAATGATGTCCGGGTTCGTTTCTATGCTGAAAATGTCCTTCATCGAAATTCTGATCGAGCATATTGGTGAATTTTTCTTTACCTCCCGTTAAAGAAATCAGCCCTGGAACATCCTGCATAGCGCAAAACAAATAAGTCCAACGACCTCCTTCAGTAATGCCTTCTTCCACAATCTGCTCAGCCTCGTCAACATGAGAATTCATATCTGTTAGAAAACTTCCATCGTAATTCCGGGCGCTCATAAATCCGGTTTCTGAGTTATAAACATTTCTGAAATTTTGACTTCGTTTCATAAAATAATCGTAATCATCGTTTTTGCCTAATCCTTTGGCAATTTGCGCCACACAAAAATCATCGTAAGCAAATTCCAGCGTTCTTGAAACCGATTCGTTAGCTTTATCTGCCGGAACAAACCCCTTTTCTTTGTACCAGGTTAATCCTCCACGGCCTTCATAAAATTTGGTTATTTCCCGATCGGCCCACCTCATTTCTGTGTCATTTTCGGGTGGTGTCATTGCATTTTTATATACGGCTTCATAGGCTTTATTCAAATCATAGTCTCTGAAATTTTTCACAAAAGCATCAGCAATAACGGCATCCGCATGTGTTCCAATCATAATATTTGAATAAGTAGGATTCGGCCATTTGGGCATCCAGCCACCTTCATCATACATTTGCAAAAGCGATTGAATCATTGGATTTACATGTTCCGGAGCCACCAGGGTTAACCAGGGATGTTGTGCCCGAAATGTATCCCATAGTGAGTAATCGTTGTAACTTACACCCTCGTGAATAGTATCATCAAAGGCACTGTAATATTTTCCATATTCTGAAAATATACGCGGATATTGCAAGGTGCGATATAATGCGGTATAAAAAACCGTTTTTTGATCTTCAGTTCCACCATCAACTTTTACCCGGTCGAAATATGTCTTCCAATCTGGCTCGGTTACCTGCAACAACCTTTTCAAAATCCCAGTCAGGAATTTCATTTTTAAGATTTTGCCGCGCTTGTTCAATACTAATAAATGAAGTTGCAATTTTAACCTGAACAGATTCATCCTCTTCGGTATCAAAATAAACATATCCTCCAAGGTGATCTCCTGTTTGCCGAAGTTTTTCAGTGGTAAAGATGATCCTCTTTCCAAATTCCCCAGCGGTCAAATGGTTTCGAAAACTGGATAACAAAATAGCCTTTAAAATTAGGAAAATCAGGCCCTAACATATAGGAATACCGATCGGAATTATACCCAATAATTTCATTTGATTCCGGTAAAATCTCAATAAATCCTTCAAACTCCTTTTCATCTGTTATTTTTCGGCTGGCTTCAACAAACACATGATTATCTTCTCCGGTCTGGAAAGTAATGTTAAAAATGGCACACCGGAGTGTAGAGGCCATTTCTGTTTTAATCGTTTTGCCGGTTTCAGTTTGCGCTTCAACTGAATAATACCAGGGAGAAGCTTTTTCATCCGAATGACTAATATCTCATCGCCCTTTCTTTCGCTGAAATTTTTACTTTGCCTGATGAAGGAAGAAACGAAACAAATCCATAATCACCCATCCAGATGGCAGGTTGATGTGTTCCTATAAAACCAATCAGGCTTGAATCTTTATAATTGTATGGATTTTGACTGATATAGTTTTCCCTGGTCATGGCACACCATTGTGTCATTGCAAAAGGTGGAGCAACAGATGGAATTGTTCCTCCGTAATCGGATTCGCTCGGCCCGGTTGAGCCGATAAACGAATTTATGTATTCAACAGCGTCTTTCTCAATGATATTTTCAGGTTGCATGAAACCAGGCAGATAATAATGAATGCTACGATTGTTAATTTTCTCCACATGACAATTATGTAAGTAGTTATTATCAAGACCGAAAACTGCTCTGCAAATAATTATTGCGCAATTTGTATTTCATTATTTCACTTTTAAAAGTGCCCAAACAGGTTTATGATCAGATAATGGTTTTTCCATTTCCATAATATCTCCATCTAAAACGGTCATCTTTTCGGGATTATACATAATGTGATCGATTACATCTCCATTGCCCTCATCTTCAGTAACTAAAGCATTATAAGTATTATGCTTTGTACAGTCAATTCCCAATTCTTTCCAGCTAACATCCAATCCAATTTTAATGAACATTTCGTGATACATGTTTACGCTGTCGGCGTTAATAGGAATAAAATTGAAATCCCCGGCTACTATCGCTAATTCAGAACTTTGTCTTTCTTCCAGGTAGTTGACAAAAGTTTCAACTTTGTTTGTTGTTTCATCGATATGTGCCTGATCTCTCCATCCGAAAGGAAAATGCACTGCGTAAATAGCAAATTCAATATTGTTTATTTTCGTTTTTACCCTGGTTGCCGTGTGAAGCGTATCAGCCATCAAAACCTCCTCATAACCAAAGAGTGGTGTTCGACTGGCAATCGTTTTGTATTTGTCCACATGTCCTGCGGTAGAATATTTTCCAATCACAACATAATTCAAACCTAAAACAGCTCCAACTTCTTTGGTCCATTTGCCGCCGGGAGCTTCAGAAAAACAAACCACATCGAAGTTATATGATTTCAGCGCTTCACCGATTTCTGTAGCTGAAGCATTTTTACTGTACTCCACATTATATGCCGCCACCTTTATTTGAGTTAGCTCCTCTTTTTGCCCCACTTTCTTTGAAGGTTTACTGGTACAAGAAAAGAGCAGAATCGAACAAAGTAAAATAATAGTAGTTCTCATTTCAATATTATTAAATTGGTTTATTTCAATTTAAACCTAAAATCAAGATTAAGCAATTGTGTTCTATCACTAGTGATATACCCTGCATATTAAATTTTGCATAAACCCGGGTAGAATTCAATTCTGAAAAAATTGATAAAGTTCCTTTAAATGGTCCGTTCCAATTAAACCGACTCCAGCATCCTGCAATTCTGTCCACATAGCGTTTCTTTGTTCATTCGAGCGGTTTGGTGTATTCCAAAAACGTAAAATATATCCTTTGCTTTTTGCTTTATCTGCCATATCCTGGAGTTTTTTCCTCTCCTCATTTGGAATTTCGCCCATACCGTTCCATTTAAAATAATTTGCCCAGTTATCGCTAACTACCGGCATCAAAGTCGGCGGAATATCAGAATCGAGATTTTTCATTCGACCATCGAAGCCGGCATAACGGATAGATTGTGCTTGCATAAAATCAAACGGCCGGTTTCCGGAAACCACGACCAGGATGCTTTTTTGGGTTTTTGCTCCATCTATAAAAACAGACACCTCATTTTTGTATGCTGAAAGAATTTCATGCAACAATTTATAAGTTTTCAGTCCGTCGTCTTTAATATCAATAAATAGTATCACTTCTTCCCCATTCCCGTAAACCGATCCATTATTCTCACTAATTTTGTTTTTGAACGGTTCCAGGTAAAGTTGCCGAAGTGTTCTTCCTGCTTTAATATCTTCAAAATCGTGTGCTACAAAAAGTGAATCGTCGATAGAAAAGACATCGGCTTCAAAGCTTTTAAAATTACAATCCAGTGCATCCTGCAAAGGTCGTGTATGTACATAATCGTTGTGAGCATGTGCCGGAAGAACCTCAATTTTTACCGGCTGGCTGCAGGCCAAAAGGGTTAATATTCCAACAATCAGGGAAAGGTTAATTATTTTTTTCATGTTCATTAATTCAATAAATTTTTGAATAAATATAAGGGAAAGTAATGGTTGAATTTGTGGTTTTTGACCAATTTCTGAACGATCCGACATTCATCAAGGTATAATATTATTTTCACGTAATATCTCTCCCGGCAATTAGTATTTTCAGTTAAGCAAGAACTCAAGCTAAGTAAGACATCATATTATTTAATAATTTGTTAAATTCAGAACATATTTATAACCATTGAACTAATGAAAACAAATCGTAGAGATTTTATCAGGCTTGCAGGAATAGCCGGAGTTGGCCTGGCCGGGACCAATCTAATCAAATCATGCAGTTCCGAAACGGTTGAGCAAGGGGGCACTCAACAATTCAACATGTGTGGATATGCAGCCCCTAAACTTGAAACAGTTAGAATTGGATTTATCGGACTGGGTCAAAGGGGACCTGGAGCAGTGGGACGAATGAGCCATGTTGAAGGTGTTGAAATTAAAGCCCTCTGTGATCTTCGCCCGGATCGGATTGATGCGGCAAAAGAGCGGATCTCAAATGATATCCACGATCCTGTTACCTACTCAGGTAATGAGGAAGTGTGGAAGGAATTATGTGAGCGGGATGACATTGACCTGGTATACATCTGCACACCCTGGCATCTGCATACGCCAATGGCTGTGTACGCCATGAAACAGGGCAAACATGTATGTACCGAGGTGCCGGCAGCCGTAACCATTGATGAATGCTGGGAGCTGGTTGAAACATCAGAAAGACACGAAAAACATTGTATGATGCTTGAGAATTGTTGTTATGATTTTTTCGAATTGCTGACACTGAATATGGCCAGGCAGGGATTCTTCGGAGATATCATACATTGTGAAGGGGCTTATATCCATGATCTTCGTGAACTTAATTTTTCAAAAGGTGGTTACCAGGATATGTGGAGGCTGAGGGCCAACCAGCGGAAAGGAAATCTCTATCCGACCCATGGCCTCGGTCCAATTGCCCAGATCATGGACATCAACCGAGGTGACAGAATGGATTATATGGTTTCCGTCTCTTCCAATGATTTCATGATGCATGAGATCGCTGAGGAACTGGCGGCCACAGATGATTTTTATGAGCCATTTGCCGGAGAAACTTACAGGGGAAATATGAATACAACCACCATACGGACCAACAAAGGTGGGACCATGATGATCCAGCATGATGTAACTTCTCCACGACCTTATTCCAGGATACATCTGGTAAGTGGTACAGAAGGTTTTGCCAGGAAGTATCCCGGACCGACCCGTATTTCGCAGGGACATGGATGGTTCACAGATGAGGAGATCAAAGCCCTTGAAGAAGAATACCAGCCAAAAATTATTGCCAGGGTCGGGGAAATGGCAAAGGAGGTTGGTGGCCATGGGGGAATGGATTTCATCATGGACTGGCGGACCATTGATTGCCTGCGCAACGGCCTTCCACTTGACCAGGATGTTTATGATGCGGCGACCTGGAGTTGCATAACTCCATTAAGTGAATGGTCTGTGATGAACCGTTCGAACTCCATCGATGTGCCTGATTTTACACGCGGCTCATGGGAAACGAACCAGCCGGTTGATATATCCCTGGAGCAGGGAGGTAATACGAAGGTATTGATATAAATACATTTAGTTATTATTCATGGAATTACATAAGAATCGATTTATACTGGGAGTCCTATTGGCCATTTCAAGCTGCATGGGCCTGGTGGGACAGGAGTTCATGATATTAAGGTGATCAGGGAATTCAATGTAGGATCCAAAGTCGGCTCTCTGAGGGCGGTTCCGGTACAGCTCCCTGGAAACAACAGGGGCATCCTTCTGGTCTATTCTGCCGATAAGGATATAGATCCGTGGATTGAAATGTTTTATTCCCCGACAGACCATCTGAAGTTTGTTATGTATGACATGGATGGAGAAGAGATCTGGCGCAAGGAGCTGGATGATTTGACCCTGAACGGGATATGGTTTACGCCGGTATTGCCCTTTGACCTGGATGGGGATGGCGTGGATGAGATCTGGTTTGTGCGCAACACAGATAAGGACCACCCCCTGGGTTATAATCATTATAAACTGGAATCCATGGATGCATCCAGCGGTGAAACCACCGGACAATATCCCTGGCCAAGATCTGTCTCCGGAGAAAGCCTTAGCGCCACCTTCAGGAATTTCATCATGGGAGGGTATGTCAGGGGAGAACCCGTACTGCTGACTGGACAGGGCACTTATGGGAAGATGGGTATACAGGCCTGGAATGCCGGCATGGAAAAACGCTGGGAACTTGAAATCGGCAAGGACGAACCGGGAGCCCGGGGCAGCCATATGTGTCCCGTCGTTGACATTGACATGGATGGAGTTGACGAATTGATGTGGGGTGAGAGATGTATTAACCTCGACAAGGGTAAATATGTTTTTATTGCCGACAAACTCCAGTACAATGGCCATTCCGACGTAGTTCAGCCAGTCTGGAATTATCAGGAAGAAAAATGGTATATCTATACCTGCAGGGAAAGCGGGGAGGATGGGTCTATTAAGCCAAGGGTGGTAACGTTTGACGACAGGGGAGAGAGGGTCTGGTACGATCTGGAAAAAGGACATATGGACCTCGGGCTGGACTGCCCAGGTCGCAGATGAGAGAGGTTCACTTGCCTATACAATCTCCAGAGGTGGCAAGACCGCTGGTCCGGAGGGTTTTTACCGGTTGAATGTAGTGGAATATGGGTATGAGACTTTCACAGGTGAGCCGGTTAAACTGCCTTTTCCATCTTACCTGACCATTCCTGTAGATTTGGACGGGGACGGCTACCATGAATTTGCCCGTGCTGCCGGAGAACAGGCCGACCGAAAAATTTATGACATCCAGGGAAATCTCATCGGGGATATTGGGGAAACGGGTTACCTGGCCATGGCATCTCATTTCATGGACCTTCCCGGCGAACAATTACTATGTTATTACCCGGATGGTACGGTAAAGATCTTTGCAGATGGAAATGCCTCAGACAGTCCCCGTGCAAAATCCCGTTATGAGCACCCTTTTTACAGGGTCAATAAGATCCTGTCGGCAACGGGCTATAATCTAATTGTCCTGGGAGGAATTTAAACCTTTTCAGCAGGGTGCTATTTACCAAGCATGGGGAACAATTGCCGGATCTCTTCATCGTTAGGTTTCCGGCCGTATTCACTGATTTCGAAGGCTTCAGCGATAGTGGCTTCCTTCCCTTTATCTTCCCCATACCATTTCACCAGGGATGCCCGGATCTCAGGTGTGATCTCTCTTTTCCATTTTTTCCCCAGCCATTCCAGCTGTGCTTTTTCCTCCTGGGGTACTTCGTCCAACTGACCAGCCAGCCATGGCAGCCACTCGAAAAACTGTGATTCATGTGCAGCCACCCCATAGATCTTTTGCTCGTATACATCTGATATGTCAACGGCAATATCAGGGCGGAAGGGATAGGGCTTCTGGAACCTGTCCTGGGTAAATAGAAAGACCGGATTCTTTTTAAGTGGCGGAGTGTCAGGTGCAATGTTGGGTACAATGACCATAAATGCGGCATCCTGTATAAGTATGGCAGTATTCCTGTGATCTGGGTGGTAATCGTTGGACCGGTGCCCAATGACCACGTCGGCGTTCCATTTGCGGATCAGCCGGATAATATCCAAACGGATATTAAGATCAGGCGTCAACTCACCATCATGGTTATCCATTACATGGTAGCTTACCCCATATCGTTTTCCGGCTTCCATTGCTTCACTTCTCCTTCTTTTGGCCAGGGCACCACCTCCTTCAGCATAGTGGCCTGCATCACCATTGGTGACCGACACGAACAAAACTTTATGGCCGAGTTTGGCAAATTTGATGGCAGTGCCGCCTGTTGTCACATCTGCGTCATCCGGATGCGCACCAATGACAACAATATTCAGTGCATCGTCCTGGGAAAAGAGGGATATTGAAAATACAAGCAGAGTCAGTGTTAAAAGAATGTTTTTCATGGTTATATATTTTTTGTGTATGTGTTATGAATTCCTTACCGGTGTTAAGCTATCTGTCAAATATAGGAAAATTACCGGTCGGGATCTCACCAGCATAGTCGGGGCCCTTTCATAAATACATCCAGGATCGCACATATGGTCAATCATGGATTATCACTTGATATCAAATATCCCGGAAAAGTGAATAACTTTATATAGCCTGGCAATAACCAAACACAACCTTCCAACAATAAACCTAAATCGAAAATGGGACGTAATTTTATAAGGATGAATAAGAGTCCTAATTGGAAAATCTTCAATTCAGTTATTGTTCATCGTAATGGCATGTCTTTTTTGGTCCTGTTCACCTAAATCAGTATTTAAGGTCTCATCGCCCGGAGGGAAATATAATCGCTACATTATCTTACGATGATGAACTGGGTACGGTTATGTATAGTGTAGAAAGTGATAGCCGGGAGATAGTGTCTGCGAGCCCTGTAGGAATAAATACTGACCGGGGGGATTTCCGTACTGGGATGAAACTTGTCGGCCACACCAGCAGAGTAATTGAAGAGACCTACACCCTGCCGCAGGGTAAGGTTTCCACGTATCACAATCACGCTCATGAACAGACCCTGCGATTAAATAAAGAGGGTCAGGACATTGATATTTTGTTTCGAGTTTACAATGATGGTGTGGCATTCAGTTTTGTTATTCCAGGAGAGGGAAACATTGAAATTTATGAGGAGAGTTCAGCCGTTAAGCTGGCCGGGGAGAATTTTACCTATTGGGGACAGACTCACCCGAACAGATACGGTTACGAGAATGCACTCGGTCCCTTGACTGCTGATACTATGTCGATCCCTGTACTTGCCCATCTGGTAGGACCTCAACCATTTTGTGTTAATGGGCCAGGCTGCAACTTACGGCCATTATATACAGCCGCATTTCGAACGTTCTGCTTCAACATTTCGCTTTTGTTTCCCTCTGGATCAGGCCAGATTAGGTCCGGTTCGGACTTTACTACCTTTTAAGTCACCATGGAGAATGATCATCATTTCACCGGATAATCCTGGCAAAATTGTTGAATCATATATGGTGGAGAACCTGAATCCCCCTACAGATGCTGGCTTATTAGACCAGGTTGGAACTGTGAAAGAATGGATCCGCCCCGGTCTGGTCATGTGGGATTATATTGCCGGAGACAGGGACAAACCAAGAATGTGGATCAATGCCGCTTCGGAAATGGGCTGGAAATACTATATGGCAGATGCCGGTTTTGCAAGGAGGTGGGGAGGTGCAGACTCCATTCCCGTAGTAGTCAATTATGCAGCTTCAAAAAATGTCAATGTCATTGGTTGGGCCCATACGAGAGAATTTGACAGCCCTGAAAAAGCTGCTGCGACCATGGGCCGTTATGCGGAATGGGGACTCAAGGGTGCGAAAATTGATTTTTTTGATCATAATACGCGCAGTGATCATCCAAGGGAATGGCTGGACCACGAGGATACCCAGCAGAGTTTGCAGATGAGGGACTGGATATTTGACCTGGGTATCAAAAATGAATTCCTCCTGGAGCTTCATGGCAACACCCTACCGACGGGCGAGAGGCGCAGATACCCGAATCTGATGACACTCGAAGGAGTGGATGGGATGGAGAGAAGGGCTAAACCTGCTGCCAATGATCTGACCATACCATATGTCCGCAACGTGATGGGTCCTGTAAGCTACACAATTATTCATTTCGAAAGATCGCCGGGAACCCATGCTTATCAGATGGCCATGTCAATTGTGTATGAAGCGGGACTGAAAATATTTGCTGAGCATGGGAAGAAACTGCTTGAATGGCGCGGTAGGGAAATGATCAAAGACATACCCTCAGGATGGGATGAGACCCGCTTTATTGAAGGCTTCCCCGCCAGCCATATCATCATTGCCAGACGCAAGGGACAGGACTGGTATATTGGAGGCATGACTGACAGTTCCCGTAAGGTGACCATCCCTTTGGAAATGCTGAATGAGGGAGATGAGTACAATGCACTTATCTTCACTGATCAAACCCATGATACCATGGACAGGGAGACGAGATCAGTCTCAAAAACGACTGATCTGGTCATAGACATGCTGGAAAGGGGAGGTTTTGCCATTCGCCTCAGTGCGGATAAAGTGGGCAGTTGAATTCATTGCTAAAGTGATGACCATGCATACAATAATCAGATTAATTTACTTAGTACCTGTTTTTATTCTTCTATTTTCCTGTCAACAGCGGGAAACAAAGGAAGCAGACCGGCCGAATATCATTTTTCTGCTGACTGATGACCAGCGTGATAATACACTGGGCATTATGGGACATCCATGGGTCAAAACACCTAACATCGATAAGCTGGTTAATGAGGGCATCAGATTCTCAAATACATACATCGCTGAACCAACCTGTTCTCCCAGCCGGGTGGCCATATTCATAGGGATGCATGAGCGGATAAACGGCATTGGGTTTACCTCTTCTTATCAGTTAACCGAAGAGCAGTGGGGAAAAACCTATCCAGCCCTTATGCGCGGTGCTGGTTATTATACGGGTTTTATCGGGAAATTTGGAGTGGAGTACTATGCTTTTCGTGGCAGGGCATCTGAAAAATTCGATTTCTGGAAGGGACATGACGGCTGGACGAAATTTTTTCCGAAAGATTTTCAAGCCGAGAGCTGTACACCCTATCATGATGCCGGAGAAGACATTATTACACCGATCATGGGTGAAAGCATCAACCAATTTTTCAATAACCTGCCTGTGAACAAACCATTCTGCCTGTCAGTCAGTTTCAGTGTTCCCCATGGCAGCCAGACGACAAGTATGTATACAGATTGCGATAACTGGCATTCGATGATGACAGCAGCAAATGAAAATCCCAAGTTGAAAGGGCATCCCATTTATGACGCTTTATACAGGGACACACTCTTCGATATCCCTGAAGAATGTGCCATGGATCCTTATCGGTTTATCCCCCATGCAGTCATGGATCAGAATAAAGGAAGGTCGACAACCTATGAATATAATTACAACCTGGTATCCTGCAGGGAACACCACATCCGGTATTACCAGACCATAACTGGACTTGACAGGGTGATAGGTGGGTTGGTGAAAAGCCTGGAAGATAGGGAATTGAAAGAGAATACCATCATCATTTTTGCCAGCGACCATGGTTTGTTGATGGGAGAATACGGCATGGGAGGCAAGGCCCTCTTATATGATCTGACTTCAAAAATACCATGCTTTATTGTTGACCCGTCTCTCCCTGATCAAATGAGAGGCAAAACCCTTGACCATCTGGTTTCCAGTCTTGATATTACACCTACCATCCTGGATTATGCAGGAATACAGGTCCCGGAAAATATGGAGGGTAGCAGCCTTATTCCATTGATGGCAAATAAGAACCTTCCCTGGAGAGAAGATATATTTCTTGAGAACCTTTATACGGGACGCGATAATCCGTTTTGTGAGGGCATCAGGCAGGGTAAGTGGAAATACATACGAATGTTTGACGGTAAGGTAGACTACCTGGAAGAAGATGTTGATTTCCGGGACAGGAAGCCGGACTTTGAACAGCTATTCAATCTGGAAGAGGACCCAGGTGAATATCATAACCTGATCGATGAATACGAAGGCTCGACATTGTTGCAGGATGTCAGGGTGAAATGCATGACATATTCAAATGACCTTAACAAGCAGAGAGCGGATTATATGCAGGCTGTCAAGGTACAGTCCAGAGAATAATGAAACTGGTTTCTATTTTTCGATCACAGGGAGTATGATATGGGAAGGATAATCGGGACTATGGTAAATAACCTGTTCCGCCTTTATCATGGTTGTATCCGTTGCGAAATACTTACCGGTATTCAGGTTCCGGTCAAACCTCGGGAAGTTACTGCTGGATATCTCAACACGTAGCTGATGCCCTTTCATAAATACATTGGATGTTGCCCAGAGGTCTATCTGGTATTCATAGATCTTACCCGGAATGATATTAGAAGGAGGAGCATCAGGGATCCGGTGGTCGGCCCGGATGATGCCTTCACAGATCCGGATGGCCATTCCATCGGGATAAACATCCACAAGCTTGGCGGTAAAGTCTGTATTAACGGCAGAACTTGAAGCATATATAATGGCTTTAACGGGACCGGTAACCTCCAGGTCTTTTTTTAAAGGCGGACTGGTATAGACCAGTACATCCTGCCGCTCTTCGACGCTTCTCATGTCAAAGGGCCCCATGGTTCCTATGGTTGGTACCGGGTCTTCAGGATCATAGTTGAATTGATCGGTTGATTCTTTTTTCGGAAGTTTTGTATTCAACTTTCCATCACCCTCAAGCGTATTGGCATTTCCATTTGAATGGAAATAATAATTCCGGTAATCCGTTCTGGCCAGGGGCCACTCATTCTCATAAGCGCCACTGGTTAATTCCCATGACAAAGATCCTGACGGGTGGTTCCTCCATGATCCCATTCTCCATACCCTTGAGCTGGCTATCGAACCATCTGAGTCCTGAGTTCGGTACTTTTAAATTCAGACTCCTCTCCGAAATCCAGTTCCCCGATTGGACGTTTTCCCATGCTGTGTATCCAGGGACCAATGAGGAGTTTCTGCTTGCTGCTGATCTCCGGGTCTATCTCCGGGGCTAGTCATTTTCAGATAGTTATCAATAGTGCCTCCAAGGAGGATATCGTACCAGCCACCAATATTATAAACCGAAGCCCTGATATCAGAATAATTATCTACGCTTGTCCTTTCCCAGAAAAGGTCATGCTCAGGATGTAAGAGCCAGTCCCTCAGAAAAGAAACCTTCCAACCCATGGCCCTGTCCTGCTCGATCAGGGGCAGGGTCAATAGAACGCTATCCATTTTATTGGCAAGGTCGGAGTATTTCAAATTATAGGGACGTGTCATCTCAATGCTCCAGGGGGTGAACAGGTCCAGCCTGAAGGCACCATTCTGGTAAACCACACCATGCAGGTCAGAGAAAGTGACGGTTGGCACCATGGTAACCAGGTAGGGACTCTGCAGTTGGGCAGGCATCCACTGTGTAAATCCCACGTAGGATCCTCCGAAGGTACCTATCTTCCCATTGCACCAGGCCTGTTCTCCTATCCATTGCTGCATATCATATCCATCCAGGGCCTCATACTGGTTCGCATTGAAAATGCCTTCAGACAAGCCTCTTCCTCGGGTATCCTGGATGACAACAGCATATCCGCGTTTGGCAAAATAATGTGCGTCACGGTTGCCTGCGCCTCCATTCCCATAAGGAGATCTGGCTAGCAAGACCGGGAATTCACCGGCTGCATCCGGACGATATATATTGGTGGCAAGCCTTATGCCATCTCGCATGGGAACCATTACATCAATTTCCTCAGTGACTGTATAGGTTGTTTCCGATTCATTTTGTGCCAGGAGATGGACAGGGATAAAGGAGGCTAATAACCAAATGAGAATTAGTGGGATGGTTCTTTTGATCATGGCAGCATATTTCTTAGATGGTCACTTTTTTCATTTTCTCAAGGAAAACGGGGTCAAAATCCCCACCAATGCCGGGTACCTGGGGCAGCTCCCATTTACCTTTCCCCATATACTGAATACCCCCCGTGACTGGATCTTCAGCATGTGACAGGGAGGCGTCAATGTCAAACCAGACAACATTGTTTTTGGCGGCCACAAAATGGGTCAGGGCCGTTAAGGCAAACCTGGTTTCCGACATACAGCCAACCTGGGTCTTTATCCCTGCCCCTTCCGCTATGGCATTTATTTTTATGGCATTGTGTATCCCGCCTGACTTGGCAAATTTGATATTGAAATAATCACAGGCACCCATACTGGCCAGCCGGAATGCATCCCGGTGGTCGAATACGGATTCATCAGCCATGATGGGGATGGGGCTGTTTTCCCTTACCCTTTTAAGACCTGTATTATCCCATTTTGGGATGGGTTCCTCGCAATGCTCTACATTAAATTCTTCCAGCGCCTTAAGTATGGTAATGGCTGTAACAGCATCCCAGCCCTGGTTGGCATCGATGCGAAGCGGGATTTCATCACCAATGGCTTCCCGGATGAGCCGGATCCTTTTGATATCTTCTTCCACAGAAGTACCCAGTTTCACTTTGATGGTAGGAAAACCTTCATTTTTGTACCCGAGTGCCTGCTCGGCCATTCTTTCTGGTGTTCCCAGGTAAACGGTCATATCCGTATAGATTTCCCGGGTATTACCCCCGCCCAGTAGCTGGTATAGTGGGAGTCCTGCCTGCTGGGCCAGCAGGTCATAAAGGGCCATGTCAAAAGCGCTTTTTATGGTATAATTACCATCGACCATCCGGTCCATATCGAGGATCCGGTCTTCAATGGCCAGGGGATCTTTCCCCTTTATCCCGGCTGCGAGAATTTTGGCTATTTCAATCTCGGTTGATTGTGTTTCTCCTACAATGTTGATCTCCGGACTGGCCTCTCCGGTTCCCATCAATCCATTATCAGCATAGATCTTGATGGCGACATTCTCCGCCAGATAGTGCGTCCCGAGGGAAATTGAAATGGGTTCTTTCAGCGTTATATTCAGTGCGAATATTTCAATTTTGTCAATTTTCAGGTTTTTCATAGTGATTATTATAAAATGGACTGTAATAATATGCCAACCAGGTAGCCGATGTAATTGCCAATGACATATCCCCAGACACCCAGCATCAATGAAGGGAAGATTAGATTATGCCACTTTTTTGATATGGCTGCAGCAACCCCGCTCATAGGCCCGCCTGATGTAACAATGGCAGCCAGGACAAGTTCCTCCAGCTCGTATTTGAAAAGTTTGCCCAGGCCAAAAGTAACCAGGAAATTAATAAAAAGTATGATGGCACAAAAAAGGATCATTACGGGCGCCTCGAGGATCACTTTCTTAAAACTTGCCGGAAGGCCGATCATGACAAAAAATATGAATATGAGAAAGGTGCCTAATTCTTCATTCCCCACAATTTTTTTTGCTGTTCTGGGAAAGATGATAGGGAAAAGAACCGACAATGTTGTAAGGACCAGGTATTGTTGTCCCAATACCATCCTGATCAGAACAGGCATTTCCGGTGTATTGAAAAACCTGCTTATCTTGACGGAGATCATGGCAATGCCAAATGCAAGAGCCAGTGATTTTCCTATGTCTATCAGTCCGATTGGTTTGGGTTTCCAGTAGTCGCCCTCTGCATTGGAGTTATTGGTGCCGGTTATGGCTATCGATTTCTCAGAAACGGGGAAAAAACGCCTCACCAGGTACATGCCTGGCATGGTGATCAGGAAAAGAAAATATATGATCATAACCGATGCATCTGCAACCAGTGTGGCATTCATCAGGTCCTTGGGTGGATTGAACATGGCCACAACGGATACAAAATTGACGGACCCGCCGATATAACTGGCGGTCATGGCCGGACCGATCAATGCCAGGTTATCAATCAGGGTATACAGTAATCCCACAGCCAGGAAACTGCCAATAACCGTCCCCAGGGCGCTTATGTGAAAGGCTCCAGCAAACCGCCCTGTTTCCTTGAAGATTACCCGGAAATCGGTTTTTATCAGTAGCAGGGGAATTACAAGGGGAACTATATATTCCCAGACAATGTCATAGGAGGGTGACTCGAAAGGCATCAATCCAATATTGGATACCAGCATGCCAGCGCAGAGAGCCGTTGCGGCACCTGTGAATTTCCTGATGATCTTATATTTCTGTTCCAGGAACAAGCTCAGGGCGGCCATTCCAACAAGGAAGGTCCATATGGCCCAGTGATCGTCAGGTGAGATTAAGCTATTCATTTACTATTATATATCCTTGTGGATATTCCCCGAAGAACTCATGTCCAAATTCAATATCCGCTGTGATAATATAAGTGCCTGGCAGGCAGTCTGGCTTTACTTTAATGTCAACTGGTATTTCTCCCTCTTCTCCTGGTCCCAGTTGATAGTTCAATGCCTTATCAGGGAAAAGGATATCATCATGGCTTTTGAGCCAGGCCTTGCCTGAGACTGGCTGACTGGCGGTGTTCTTGATCTTTAGCATTACCTGTTTCTTTTCCCCGGGGGCCATGGTCTGTTTGGCCGGATAAAAGGTGGTCCAGTATGGATTGAATCCAATTTCTGAATGCCCGGGAGGGAGGAGGGATACAATGGCATCAGTAGTGCCCATGGCCCATTCCATGAATTCCTGCCGGGTATCAGAATGGGTGGCGAAGCCATTGCTGTGGGCAGGGATGCAGATATATGGATCTGCATCATATAAAGACCTGGATGTTTTAATCAATCCGGTGTTGATTGATATGCCATTGTAGCAATGGATTGAAGAACGCATATATCCCTGCCTGTTACTGGCACTGCCATCTGCCGTGAAATAAAACCTAATGCCATCAATACGGGCTGCCAGTCCCATTTGTTCTTCCATGTGAACAGGATTATGGAATACCTGGAAAATATATCCTCCCCATTCAAATTCTTCTCCTTCGGATAAAATGCGATCTGCTGTGAATTTTGTATCTGTCCAGCACGTGGTTATAAAATTTTCAGGATGTTCCACATGTTCTTTCAGTCCCTCCCATACCCATATCTCTGCTCCTTCTGAGGCTGCCAGGGCAGGGATACCGTCAATATGGTCATAATGCCAGTGGCTGGGTATGATAACATCAATTTTTTTGATCCCGAATTTTTGTTTGGCTTCTGCCAATCGTTCGGAGGTGAAATTCCCTCCACAATCAAAAAGGAGTGTTTCTCCTGATGCTGAAATGACCAGTTGGGAGGTGGAACCGCAGTCCTGTATGACATGCTCCGAGACCTGCACGAAACCCGACCAGTTCCACCGGCCTGCCCTCTGAATGTTGAACCTGTTCTGAAAGGCAAGGATACGTGATCTGAGCCTCTGGAGATCTGCCCTGGGTTCTTTTATTTGAGCTCCATGGGAGGGGAGTATCAGCTTTGGATCCAGGTGGCTTATCCTGTCTATGGAGGTGATGGAAGAATCAATGCCCGGATTCTGAAGATAGATCCATTGCATGCTGTACAGGTCTTGAACATAACCACCCTGGGTGATCAGGTCCCCGCTGAAACAGATCATCCTGCCATCCACCTCCAAGAGGTAGGATACACTGCCTTTAGTATGCCCGGGAGTATTCAACACCCTGATGGTATATTCTTTCCATTTGATCTCGTCTCCCTCCATCAATTCCCGGTCCACGCCCGGCTTCTGAAAGGGTTCCATGCGCCTTCCATAATCAGACAGTTCATCGCTTAAAACGTATCTGTTTGCTGTATTTATCGGGAGTTCTGTTGTTCCAGATTGTAGATAATCTGCATCTGTTTTACCAATGGCGATTTTTGTGCCCGAATTTTTGAGGTCAGCACTACCCAGGCATTGGTCACGGTGATAATGTGTATGTAATATCCAGTCAATATTTTCCACACCAACACTTTGGAGGGCCGTTGCCAACCTGTCAGAACCAGCATCAATGAGTATGCCTGAATTTCCGGATCTCAGTAAGTAGACATTGCAAGCACCCTGCAGCCTGTAGATATTCGGTTGAATGATCTCAATACCGGGATTGTCTGCAGCAAAAGAACAGACAAACAAGAGAATCAGGAAGGCGTTGGCAAATATTCTTTTCATCACTCGCTGTCAATGATTACCCTGTGTTCAGGTCCTGCGACATCAGCGAGGTTTACAGCCCGGAAAGCCAGTTCATACTTTTTGTTTTTGAGTTCGAGGCTGAAATTTTCATCAGTAGCGGACCAGTCCCCCGACGAGGATTCCCTCACCTGGTATTCTTTCAGGTTAGGTGTGTCAGAGATCAGCCTGATGCTGGCATTGCTTCCCTCAATGCTCACTTCTGTCTTGATGGTATTTGGTGTCCACTCAATATGGTCCCTTTCTGTGATCAGCAGAATTTCTTCCATATGGTCATAGATCCAGCAGGGTTTACCATCCCTTACCCAGATATGATCCCTGTAAAAATCATCCTCATACATGACCACTTTCCCCCTGTGGTCAGGCCAGGAGCTGAAGAAGTCCCCGTTCTCCTGCCATGTAATCCAGGTATAGGTCCTGGTGAAGTCAACTTTCGAAACTTGCACTTCTTCATTGAATTCAATGGACCTGCGGTCCGGTCCCTGTACAAGCAATATATCCGCTCCCTTGTTTTTCAGATATTCATCCCGGATATCGAGTGAGGAGAGGGGGATACCGTCCTTCTCAAAATGATGATCATATTTGGCATCAAACAATACCCATTTATGGAATTTATTGATCCATACCTCGTTGATACCGTGGTGTCCGTCAGCCTCTTCAATCCCCTGCACCCCGGGTCCTGCTCCAAGTGCCCTTGTCAGGTATCCATAGGCATTCATTACACCGTTCTGAACAACCATAAAATGGCCGCAATGGAATCCTTCACCACCCAGGGCTGCATCCAGGATACCCTCGGCGAATCCTTCTCCGCTGTAATTCGGACTGTGGTCCTCAATTGGGATCACAGATTTTACCCAATGCCTCAGTAATAGTATTCTTTTGAATTCATCTGTCTCTCCATGAAAGATGGTATCAATCTGGTATTTTTCTATCAAATGACTGAATCCCGTGTTTGCAAGATCTTCCATGGTTCGGAAAACCGTGTTTGGTTTATATACCGGATTTTCAACTTCCGCAATAAAATACTGCCTGCTTTCGCAAGAAAATGCTAAGATAGCCAGGCATATTATCAGAATTTTTGCTTTCATATCATTATTATCTAATGTTGTTAAAAGCAAATATATTAATTTTATCGGGTATACCTCCTCCAGGATACAAACCAGTATAAAGCACATTTAATATGAATTCAGAAAATCCTAATCTCCATCAAAATTCTCTAATTGCCAGATTATCAATAGCATACCTCATCATGATTTTGATGTTTATCCTGAACCCGTATCAGTTATTGGCACAGATACCTGAAGGCATCCGGACGGTAAGACCGGTTGAGATTGATGATGTGCTAATGAATCCAGGGATAGGGTTCAGTACTTTCCAGATGTTCAATGGTGATAATCACAGGGCCAACCAGGATGTTCTGGGTAAGGCTGACCTTGAGAGGTATGGCAATGCCCCTAATGAACTGGATAATAATCAGCATCCGGCAACTACACTGGCCTACTTCAGGGTTCTCTGGAAGGTGGTAGAACCCAGACGAGGGGAATATAACTGGGATTACCTGGATGAACTACTTAAACTAGCACAAGCGCATGGGCAAACACTGATCCTGCGCATCGCTCCATATAAAAGGCAGGCTGACTGGGATGTTCCTTCCTGGTATCGTGATCTGGTGGGTGATGCCAGAGAATTTCAACATGAAAAATGGGTGGTTGATCCAGAGGACCCACGCTACGCCGAGTGCTTTGGAAACATGATCAGGGAACTGGGGAAACGTTATGACGGCCATCCTGACCTGGAGGCCGTAGATCTGTCCTTTCTAGGTTGGGCCGGAGAAGGTGGCGGGACTGAACTCTTGAGTGACGAAACAATGCAAAACCTGATCGATCCTTATATTGAATCTTTCAGGAAAACGCCCCTTATTGTACTGCTACATGGTGAAAAAGCCAATGAATATATAACCTCGAAAACAAATGTAGGTTGGCGGCAGGATTGTCTGGGAGACCTGGGTTTCTGGGCGGATGAACAAAATGGCTGGACCCATATGTATGATTATTATCCCCAGACCATAAATAATTATAATATGCAGGATGCGTGGAAAAAAGCGCACGTGAGTTTTGAGATTTGTGGGACTTTCCCCAGCTGGAAAAAAAACCACGGATACGGACCCGAAGAAGTGAAATATATTATTGACCAGAGCCTGAAATGGCATATTTCCTCTTTTAATGCCAAGTCCTCTAATGTACCGGAGGAATGGGAACCACTGATCAATGACTGGTTGAAAAAAATGGGATATCGATTTGTGCTGAGGAAATTCAGTTATCCGTCATCTGTCAGGCATAATGGGAAATTTTCCTTTCAGTCATGGTGGGAAAATAAGGGAGTTGCCCCCTGTTATGGGAATTATGTTCTTTCACTCAGGCTTGTTGATGGAGATAATGAAATAGTGTTGCCCACCGATGCCAATATCAAGGATTGGCTCCCCGGTGACATTGTATATGAAAATGCCGTTTTTATCCCAGGAGACATCAAGCCTGGAATATATGAACTACAAATTGGTTTACTTGATCCAACACTGTCTGGGACCCGTATCCGTTTAGCCAATGAAGGCAGGACCCCCGATGGATGGTATACCCTCGATAAGCTGGAAGTTTATTAAACAAACTCATATGAATAATCTTAGTTTCGTTTGTACGCTGGTATTTACCATTTTATTGACATCCTGCCAGCAGAGTGAGCAAGTCCTGATCCCTGCCATTGATGGTGATTGGTGGCAGATAGCCGGCGATCCTGATCTGGGGGAATATACATCAGCAAAGCAGCAACCGGTAGATTTCGGAGTCTGGCAGGCAGCCGATGGAACCTGGCAACTCTGGTCCTGCATCAGGCATACCAATTGTGGAGGGAATACACGCTTATTCTACAGATGGGAGGGTGAGAACCTGACCAACCCTGATTGGAAACCCATGGGTATTGCCATGGAGGCAGATACCACACTGGGTGAATCAAAAGGGGGGTTGCAGGCACCACATGTCATTAAAGTAGATGATGTCTTTTATATGTTTTATGGGGACTGGGGACATATCTGTCTGGCTGAAAGTAAAGATGGTAAAAACTTTACCCGTGTCCTGAATGATAAGGGAACACCTGCTCTGTTCAGTGGTCCTTATGGAAACACCAGGGATCCTATGGTGCTTGAATACAAGGATATGTTTTACTGCTATTATATGGGTCATTTGAAAGATACAAAACCCAATTCCGCCATTTTCTGCCGCACATCCACAGATCTGTTTAGCTGGAGTGAATCTGTAATGGTCTCAGCAGGTGGCAGTCCCGCAGACAAAGACAACTGGTATGGAGGAGATGCGGAATGTCCCTTTGTTGTAGATAAAGATGGACTGTTTTATCTGTTTCGCAACCAGCGCTATGGAGAAAATAACCTGAACACTCAATATGCTTCACCGGATCCCCAGGATTTTGGTGTCGATGATGACCGATATCTAATTAGTTCCTTACCTGTGGCTGCACCGGAGATCATCAACATCAAGGGAGAATACTATATAGCTGCTCTTTTACCGAGCCTGAAAGGGATCCGAATGGCTAAATTGAAATGGGTCAAGCAGTAAAAAGGATAGTTTTCAGCCCTGGTTCCCATTCCACCCAGCTATACGGGCCATGATCCACCACATCGCATAGGCTTTCCTGTTAGCAGTGATATGCTGGCTGTTATGAGACCCATATTCGACGGATCCACCGGGTGAACCCTTATTTTCGTACCAGTCTGTGCCCAGTTGATGGGCATTTTGCCAGTCAATATAAAAATTCCCTCCATACTGGTCCGAATTGCCGTTATCACCCGTGTCCTCCCAGTAATTATCTCCCATATCATGGGTGTCAATACTGTAATAATCCAGGCAATAGTAGCCATTCTTCAAACAATGATTTACAATAAGTTCTGCCTGGTTTTTCGGATTGCCGTCCCCTGTATTACTTCCCTGGTTGGCGTGGCCTGTCATAAAAATGAAAGTTACCGGTTGTTGTCTCTTGCCTGGCCCGGTGCCGATCTTTGTTCCACCTACACCATATTCTGATATTAAAGCATCCATTCCCGGCAGATAGTTTGTGGCCACGGCATGTCCGGCAATATTGCACCAGGACCACATGACAACATTGATATCATCATTTGCTACATCATCCAGAAAGTTCCTTGTGGCCTGGATAAATCCTGTTTCATCGGCGCTCAAATCATTTGCACTCTCCCCGGGGGCAGCATAACTGCCTATGGCATAATCATGAAAGTCCAGCTTCCCTGCCTCGGGAGCATTGTTGGTGATGCCAAATAATGCCCCATCACCATTCTTGTAGTCAGGTAATCCGAACAATCCCCTGGAAACATGCGTACCATGTGATGTATGCTGGTAGGCGATGTGCAGGGTAGTCCTTGCCTTGTCAATATATTCCTTAGGGATGCTCCTGAGGACTATTCCACTGGCAACACTATAGTCAGCGAGGGTTGTTTGATTTCCAGGAATCTGATTGTTCATATCATCCTTACTACAGTTACTTAGAAATAGGCAACATGAAATTGACAAAAAGAAGATCTTTCCCTTAATATGCATGGCTTTAATTTTATTATATGCATACGGGAAAACAGTATTATGGTTCGTAAAATTGGCTTATTCCTGGCTCATCACAATCTTATGTTCGGGACCGGATACTCCAACCAGGTTCACGGTGCGAAAATACCATTCATGCCTCTTCTTTTTCAGGTCAACGCTAAGAGACTCATCAACCGCTTGCCAGTCCCCCGACATCCCTTCTCTCATCTGGTATTCTTTTAAGTTAGGTGTATCAGATGTCAGTTTGATCTTTGCTGTATTTCCCTCAATCAGGATCTCCGAGGCAATCGTATTGGGTGTCCAATCAATGGCATCACGGTCCTCCACCAAACGCATAAACTCTGGTTTAGCATAAGCCCAATGCGGGTTGCCTCCCCATATCCATGTATTATTTTTAAAATAATCATCAGCAAGCATACTCAACATTGTTTCATGCTCGGGCCAGGCAGTAAACATATCGTTGTGGGTATGAAATTCTATCCAGGTATAGGTCTGGGCACTTCTTTCCTTGCTGGTTCCTGTCTCAGGATCTTCGTCCGTAGGAATGCGGCCGGGTCCCTTTACCTTGATGATATCTGCTGCCTTGTTCTTTAGGTATTCATCTCGAATCTCAAGAGATGACAGGGGGATCCCGTCTTTTTCAAAATGGTGGTCATATTTTGCATCGGATAAAAACCACTTATTATAATCATTTAACCATATTTCATTGATCCCATGATGACCGTCAGGACCTCCCATAACACCTGGCCCTGCTCCCAGGGTCCGGGTAACATAACCGTAAGCATTCATGATGCCGTTCTGGACCTTCATGAAATGGCCGCAATGAAATCCTGTTCCCTCAAGGGCTGCATCCAGGATCCCTTCTGCGGAACCGCCCCCGGGGTATGGATCACCAAAGTCGTCAATCTTAATGACGGACTTGATCCATTGCCTGAGTAACAAGATCCTCTGGAACTCATCCGTTTCTCCATGAAATACGGTGTCCAGCTGATACTTTTCTATTAAATGCTGAAAACCGGGATGGTTCAGGTCTTCGGATCCGATAAACTCGGTATTGGGTCTGAATGGAGGGTTATCAGCCGTTTCAACAACATATCCTGTTTTTACACAACCTGTGATAATTATTATTGATGCGATAAATAAAAATTTTACTTTCATTACGTTACCATATTTATTTAAAAAGCGAAATTAAGATATAAAATAACGATATCAAAACCTTATGAAATTGGATTTTTATTATATTTTTGAGATAGTTTGTAAAATCTTTAAACAATAACAGTATGAGTGATAAACTGGCAATGATGTTTTCCTTCACCCTGGCCATCCTCCTCTCTTTATCCTTTGTCACTGGCTATGCGCAAAATCCAGATAATGAGAGGGTAATCCGGCCAGTAGAAATTTACGACGTGCTTACCAATCCTGGAATAGGATTCATGACCTTTCAACGGTTTAACGGGGATGAGTTGAATGAAGGAAGCGGGTGGACCGAAGGATTTCCCATCGATTACCAGGAGTTTGACGGGGATCTGACAAACAAGGATCATCCTGCAACCACTATAGCATACTGGCGGATTTACTGGAAGTTCATTGAACCTGAACAGGGAGAATATCGCTGGGATATGCTCGATCTGGCCCTTGAAACAGCCAGGTCAAGGGGACAGACCCTGTTGCTCAGGATTGCGCCCTATGGAACCGGTGATGAAAGGGATGTTCCGGATTGGTACCGTGAAATGGTTGGTCCCGAGAAGGAATGGAAGTATAAAAATCCTGTAAATAAATGGGCAGTAAATCCTGAAGATCCGCGTTATGCCCAATATTTTGGAGGAATGATAAGGGCGCTGGGGGAAAGATATGATGGCCACCCGGATTTTGAAGCCATTGATCTTTCCATTGTAGGTGCATGGGGAGAGGGTGCAGGATCTGAATTGCTGAGTCAAAAAACGAGAGAAGCCCTGGTTGATGCTTACACTGAGTCCTTCTACAAAGACCCCTATCATTGCCTTATTGATGGATAAAAAAACCAATATGTATGCAAATTCAAAAATTTCAGTGGGATGGCGGGTGGATTGTATTGGCGACATAGGATTCTGGGCGGAGGATCAAAATGGCTGGTCACATATGTATGATTTTTACCCGCAGGAGATCATCAATGCCGGTGTAAAAGATGACTGGAAAACATCTCCCCTCAGCTTTGAGATTTGTTATACATTCCAGGGCTGGAAGGAGCAGGGGAAACTTCAACAGAGATGATGTTATGTATATTTTCAACGAAACCTTAAAGTGGCATATGTCTTCGTTCAATGCCAAATCTTCTCCTGTGCCCCCGGAATGGCAGGATCTGGTTGATGACTGGTTAAAGAAAATGGGATACAGGTTTGTTTTGAGAAGGTTCAGCTATCCGGAAGAAGTAAAGCGGAATGGCATGCTTCATTTTAAATCCTGGTGGGAGAACAAAGGGGTGGCTCCCTGTTACAAGGATTTTGCTTTTGCAATACGGTTAAAGTCGGGAGGGAAGGTATCTGTACTGCCAACAGATGCAAATATTAAAGAATGGCTACCAGGAGATATTGTATATGATAATGCTGTATTCATTCCAGGGGATTTACCGGCCGGGGAATACGATGTTCAGATTGCCATTGTTGATCGCTGGAAGTTTGAGCCAAGGGTAAAACTGGCCATTGATGGAAGGGGAGAGGACGGATGGTATCAACTCGGTCAAATTAAAATTACTGAATAAGATGGAAAAGGAATTTGATGTTATTGTAGTGGGAGAGCTGAATGTTGATCTCATATTGAATGAACTGGATAGATTTCCGGAAGTAGGGAAGGAGATCCTGGCCCGGCAGATGACTTTAACCCTGGGAAGTTCGGCGGCTATTTTTGCAAGTAATATTTCAAGTCTGGGAGCAAGAGTAGCATTCATCGGAAAGATCGGCAAGGATAAATTCGGCGAAGTCGTTCTGGAGAGTTTGCAAAAAAATAATGTGGATGTATCCATGGTCATAAAGGATGATCATTGCGGGACCGGAGCTACCATTATATTAAATGTGGAGGAAGACAGGGCCAATACCACCTATCCCGGAGCCATGGATCTTCTGACCATTAAAGATATATCAAAAGAGGACCTGGGCCGGGCCAGGCATCTGCATTTCTCTTCATTTTTTCTGCAACCTGGTATGAGGGATGGTCTAGGGAAACTATTCCAGACAGCACAGGAAATGGGATTGACGACCTCATTTGATATGCAATGGGACCCGGATGAAGAATGGGACCTGGATATAGGAGGGATACTTCCTCATGTAAATGTTTTTCTGCCTAATGAGAGTGAACTCATTTACCTGAGCGGGAAGAGTGATCTGAATAAGGCCATAGATTTTATTAACAAATACACTGAAGTGCTTGCCATAAAAAGGGGAAACAGGGGATCTCTGGTGCATTACAGGAATGAAACCTTTGATCTGCCTGCTTTCCTGAATAAAAATGTGGTTGATGCCATTGGTGCCGGAGACAGTTTCAATGCCGGGTTTATTTATAAATATATCATGGGTGATCCGATACCGGATTGCCAGCAGTATGGAAACCTTACAGGAGCCGTGTCAACAACCGCTGCCGGAGGTACAACTGCTTTTCAGGATTATGAAGACTTCAGGAAAAAAGCCCTTGACGTATTTGGATTTTCTGTCTAAAGTAAAATTTGTGCAGATCCCGGTTGACCTATACTAAACTTTTAAAATATTAGTAAATCCAGGAATTTGTCTTCCATTATTGCTCATTTTCCTTTGAAAGAACGAGATATTAACATTAATTATGTAGTTTTTCTTTCTTTTGTTAGTTATTTATTTTGATTATCCAAAAATTTGAAATAAATTTGGACTACTTTAATGAATAAAAAGAAAAATATTTAGAAAAGCAACGTTTCGTAACAAAACTACAGGAGGTTGCATTTCATTCAAATATTTGGTTTTAGGTTAGGTTAGGTTAGGATTTATAGCTCATAGGGGTCAAACTCTATGAGCTATTTTTCAATTTGATTATGTTTGTCTTTTAAATATTCAATAACACTGTTTATATTATGAGAACATTTGTAAAGTATGTCTATAAATTATTCCCGCTTATTCTCCTGTTGATATCATGTAATGGGACCCGGACAGATCTCTATCACAAAATCCCCAAGGTGGATGCCCATGTACATATCCGGACTGTAAATCCGGCCATTATGGAGCTGGCCAGGACAGAAGGATATAAATTTCTTACCATCAATACACGGTCAAACAGCCAGGAACATATTGATAATCAGATGGGTTTTGCAAAAAAAGTAAAGGTAAATTACCCGGAAGATATATCCTATATCACGACTTTTTCAATGGAAAACTTTGAAGATCCATCCTGGACAGATAAGGTGATCAGCATGATTGGGAAAGATTTTGAAGAGGGAGCCGTTGGCCTCAAAGTCTGGAAGGATATCGGCATGACCTTTCAGGACAGTCTTGGAAACTTTATTTTTATTGACGACCCAATGTTTGATCCCATATTTGATTTTGTTGTCAGTCAGAAGAAAACGGTCATTGCCCATATTGGTGAACCCAAAAACTGTTGGCTACCGGTGGAATCCATGACCGTAAATAATGATAAACAGTATTTCAAGGACCATCCGGAATACCATATGTATTTGCATCCTGATTATCCATCCTATGAAAGGCTGGTTGAATCAAGGGACAATTTACTGGCCAAGCATCCGGACATGATACTGGTTGGAGCGCACCTGGGAAGCCTTGAATGGGATGTTGACGAATTGGCCGCCCGCCTGGACCGCTTTCCGAATTTTGCTGTTGATATGGCTGCCAGGGTATGTCATCTGCAGGTACAGGACAGGGAAAAAGTCAGGAATTTTATTATTAAGTACCAGGACAGGTTGCTTTATGCTACTGATCTGGTTATTTCTGATGATAATTTCGAACAGCAGATGGCCTTTGTCGAAAATGAATGGAAGGCAGACTGGAAATATTTTGCTACCGATGAGTCAATGGATTCTCCTCATGTTGCCGGATCTTTCATGGGACTGGGACTGGATAGGAAAGTATTGGAAAAGATCTATCATGACAATGCAGTAAAGTGGTACCCCGGAATTTTTGAATAGCCTATAAATTTCTTCATTCACTAAATACCACGGCCTTAATGAACAAAGATGGAAATACAGGATACCTGGCCATGGTTTGTATTGTTGCCTCCCTGGGTGGATTACTCTTCGGCTTTGATACGGCTGTGATTTCAGGCACAGTTGGCATGGTGGAAGCCCAGTTTGGATTGTCGAAGCTGGCATTGGGCTGGTTTACCAGTTCTGCGCTGGTCGGCTGTATTCTGGGAGCCATGGTGGCTGGGGTCCTGGGAGATAAATACGGGCGCAAACCTGTTTTGATCATGGCTGCTGCCCTGTTTTTTATTTCCGCCCTGGGATGTACCATACCGCCTTCTTTCAAATTTCTTTATTCCGTGAGGATTATTGGAGGTATTGGTGTTGGCCTTGCCTCAGTCCTGTCCCCCCTGTATATATCCGAGTTTTCTCCGCCCAAAATAAGGGGTCGTCTGGTAGCGCTGTACCAGCTATCGATAGTAACCGGTATATTGCTGGCCTATGGTTCAAACTGGATATTGCTGAATTACTCAATCCATCATACTGTTATGCCCTGGGGATCCGGCTTCTTTTACAAGATCTTTGTGGGAGAGGTATGGCGCTCCATGTTTGGCATGGAAATGATCCCTGCTGTACTGCTCCTGGTACTGCTGCTGTTTGTCCCAGAGAGTCCCAGGTGGCTGATCCAGGCAAACAGGAAGAAAGCCGGGAGAAGCATTCTGGAAAAGATCTCCGGGGTTAAGGTGGCGGCTGAAGAGTATACAGAGATTTTGTCCTCCCTTGGTGAGGAAAAAGGCAGCCTGAGAGAATTGTTCAGGCCGGGTCTACGGACTGCCCTTATGGTTGCTGTGGGACTTTCTGTATTCGGACAGTTAACAGGGATAAATGCAGTCATCTATTACGGTCCGGAGATATTGAAACAGGCGGGGATACAGTTTGGGAATGCCCTGCAATTCCAGACCATACTCGGTGTTATAAATCTGGTATTTACCCTGTTGGCCTTATTGCTGATAGATAAACTGGGCAGGCGGCCGCTGTTGATCGGTGGGATGGCTGCTGTCGTACTGACATTACTGCTTGCAGGTTTGCTATTTCTGACTGATACACCTAATGGGATGCTGATTGTCATCGTACTGGGTGCCTATATTGCCTGTATAGCTTTTTCCATATGTGCAGTGATCTGGGTCCTGACGCCCGAAATATTTCCCAATCGTGTAAGGGGAAGGGCCATGTCCATCGCTGCCTTCAGCAACTGGGGGACGAATACCATTGCGGCATACCTGTTCCCCTGGTATGTGGCCTCCTTCGGAATGCATGTGGGATTTTTTACGTTTGGGGCCATCTGCCTGGTAGCCACCCTGTTTTTCTGGAAATTTGTGCCGGAAACCAAAGGTAAAAGCCTGGAACAGATCGAGCATCTCTTTCGCCCTACTTCCTGAGTACACCTATTCCCGGACCGCAATCCTTAAGCTGGTAAACAGGATCCGCAAAAGCCGGTCCCCCGCCAAAGGGATCTTCCTTCGGATCGAGATGGGGATCCAGGTCGATGAAACTGAATCCCCCCAGTCCCGCTGCAAAATGCACGGAACAGCCCAGGGCCAGCCTGGTCTCCAGCATACATCCTATCATCAGTTGAATATTGGCACTCCGGGCTATTGCCGCTATATCAAGGGCTTCAATGATCCCTGATTTCATCAGTTTGATATTGATCACGTCGGCACAGCCTGACCGAACAATATTAATGGCATCGGCAGAGGTAAAAACCGATTCATCCGCCCCAACCGGAACAGAAGTATGATCCTTTACAAATCTCATTCCCGGTAGGTCGTGTTTTACTACCGGCTGTTCAAATAACAGAGGCCTGATATTGTTGGTTTTCAGTTCTTCCAGGAAATGAACGGCATCCGGGGGAGAATATCCCTGGTTTGCATCAAGTGTTATGTCACATCCAGGCGCTCCTTCCTTTATGGCCAGCAATCTGTCTATATCCTCCCGGAGATTTTTTCCTACCTTGGTTTTCAGTACCCTGTACCCTTTGCCGGCTAATTTAGCGGCATTCTTTTTTGCCACCGGAGGTGAAACAATGTCTACGGTATAATCTGTCTCAATACTGTCCTCGCAACCTCCCAGGTATTTGTAAAGCGGGATATCCAGGGATTTGGTAAATGCATCCAGGAGTGCCATTTCGATAGCACAGCGAGCGGTTACCTGTGCCCAGAATACGGTCTTCAGATGCCTCGAGATGTTGCGGTAATCGGAGACAGATCTCCCAAGCAGGAATTCTTTGCATGCATTCAGTGTAGCCAGGGCGGTAGCCTGGTTTTCACCATTTATGGGTTCCAGTGGGGCCGCCTCACCATATCCCACTATGCCATTTTCGAGTTCAATGCATATGAGGGCATTTTCAATATTGTATTTAGTTCCTATAGCAATGGTAAAAGGCTCATCCAGTTTTATGTTGATGGCTTCAATATCTACCTTTTTTATGCTAAGTGACTCCATGTTTTGATCTCCATTGTTTTAATAACATTAATAATTCGGCTATCTGATCCCCTGTGTGGCTTGCTGAAACTGTCATCCGGGCGATGAAATGGTCCATTTTCACCGGGTAATGAACGCAGGGAACAATCAGACCGTTTTCTTTCAGATAATCAGATAAATTCCGGGCTTTTTCCAGGGAACTGAGAAAAATGGGAATAATAGGGCCAGGTACTTTTGTGGTATGGAAGCCAAGTTCGATAATTCCATTCCGCAGTTCAGAGGCATTATGGATCATGGCGGACCTTAACTGGGGTTGTTGCCTGATCAGCTTAAGAGAGGTGAGGGCTGCAGAAACAATGGGAGGTGGCAGGGAGGTGGATGCAAGGTATGTTCTGGAGTCTTCACGGATCCTGTTTATGATTGCCTGGCTGGATGAAATAAATCCGCCATAGACTCCGAGAGCCTTACTCATTGTTTCTGTCTGGTAAATATTGGCCATCTCATGCAGTTGGAAATGTTCAGGTGTACCGGTCCCATTTTCTCCAAGGACCCCGGTGGCATGGGCGTCATCAACCACGAGTATAGCATCCGTATTTCTCCGCCAGGTAATGTATCTCATCGAGGGGAGAGATTTCCCCGGTCAGCGCAAAGATCCCATCTGTAATGATCAAGGCCCGCTTTTTACTATTTTGTCTCAACAGGTCTTCCAGGTGCTGGACATCACAATGCTTATAGAAATGAATATGCTTGATATCCCGGGGAATTCCATCAAGGATACTTGGATGGGCTGTTTCATCAGTGAATACTGTGGTATATTGATCCTGGAGGGCATGTAGCAATATGCTGTTGCCCATATAGCCTGAAGCAAAAACCACAGCATCTTCCTTATTTTTGAAGTCCGATAGTTTTTTTTCGAGCTCCAGGTGGATGTCAGCTGTCCCGGTAGTATGTCTTGCAGCAGCAAAATTCAATCCATATGTTTCAATTGAATCTTTGGCCGCCTTTTTTATTTCAGGATGGTTGGAAAGTCCAAGATAATTGTTGCCGGAGAAAAATGAATATCTTCTACCGTCTATCTGGATATAATTACTTACCTCAGAATTTAACGCTATCATTATATCCTGATTGATTGTAGTTTTTAATCAATACCTGGTACATCTTCCCAATCCTCAGATATGACTGATTTTTCAAGAGCCTCAAGCACAGCAACCCCGGCTAATATACTTTGATGACTCCTGGGTTCCTTCCCGGTCCGGAACATTTCAACCATATCCACATAGTTTTTGCCAGGATCGCTTTCTTCCACACTGGAAACAAGCTTTATTACGCCTTCCTCAGTTTCGACAAATGTGTCCCAGCCATGAGCTATTTTGCTGAACATTAAAGTCACCAGTTTCCCGTCATCATAGGCAAGACTGGCATTGGCTTTTTCCCCGTTTTTTGAGACCCTGACCCTGCTGACATTTTCTCCAAACCAGAAAAGTATGGGCTCCACCATGTGTATACCATAAAAGAATATGCCACCATATTTTGAATCCAATTCTACCGGTCCGAAACTTACAACATGGTTAAACTCACCCATAGATCCCAGTTGCTCTTTAATATCAAAAGATGCCTTGCTCTGCCTGACTGAGCTGAAAGAACTCACTGGAGTTCCGGCTTCCCTTGCCATAGCCAGAAATTTCTTTCCCTCCTCGACCCGGTAACAAAAAGGCTTATCGATGAAGGTCGGGATACCGGATTTTACGAATGGAGCAGCTGCTTCAAGATGGTATTTTGCGTGCCGGTGATCAACAATTAATGCATCTATCTTTCCCAGCATGTCGTTTGGGTTTGATACCATATTAGGTATATTCCCCTTCTCCATAGCATTCCTGGCAAATTCTTCCGTTTCGCCCCATACATATTTTACGGATATACCCGGGAATTTTTTATCTGTGTTGAACATTTTGCCATATCCAATGGTATGTGAGTTTTCAGCGCCAATGATCCCAATGCGCATATCTTTGGCTTTTTGTGTACGTCTGGGTATAAGGCTGAAGGGATAAGCAGTAGAGGAGGCAAGTACCATACCAGTAAAAAGCGCACTTTTGCCGGTCTTCCTTAAGAATGATCTTCTTGATTCCATATTATGTTATTTTGTATTTATTTGATAACTACAACTTCATTTCCCAACCTTCCTCATAGGTCCTTCCCCAGAATTGTCCGGCTTCATCATCACCCTTTATATGCCCTGACTCCGGGTCAATCTCCAGGGATCTTCCCACCCTTTGTGCGATGTTCCCCAGTTGAACCAGCAGGGTGCTTTTATGGCCTGTATCAACATCTGCATTCACTTTGCTGCCTGTTGTGATCCCTTCAAGCAGATTACGGATATGTATGCCATCGAGACTTTCGGCGGGATTTACCGTATTTTGAGGATCAACTTTCTCAGCATCACTAACCGTTTCTACAATGTTACCTTTTAGATCGTATATTGTATAGGCATTGCCTCCCGCTATCAGCATACTTCCCTCTTCTCCATAGAACATGGAGCCAACCCCGACACCATCAACATCTTTGCCGTTACAGCTCCTTCCTTCCCAGGTCATTGAGACGCCTTCTTTAAAGTCAAGGCTGATCACCTGGGTATCGGGTGTTTCCCAATCATCCTTATACCTGTACCTGCCTCCATTCGAGCTTACTTTCACCGGGAAATCCACATCCATACCCCAGCGTAACAGGTCGATGGAGTGTGTACCATTGTTCAAAGCCTCACCTGTTCCCCAGTTCCAGAGCCAGTGCCAGTTGTAATGAACAATATTGTCTTTATAACTGCTTCTGGGGGCAGGACCCTGCCAGAGATCCCAATCAAGCCAGTCCGGAACCGGTACTACATTACCCTTTCCAATAGGGCCACGGTTATTGGCATACCATGCTTTCCCGAAATAAACGCGTCCTATGGCTCCGTCCTTTAATTTCTGGATCCCTTCCATAACATTTGGCCATGAACGCCGCTGGCTGCCCATCTGAATGACCTTGCCATAGCTTTTGGCCGCTTTTGTCAATATTTCCCCCTCACGAGGATTATGACTAAGAGGTTTTTCTACATATACGTGTTTGCCGGCCTGGATGGCAAGGAGTGTTGCAGGTGCATGCCAGTGATCAGGAGCAGCAATAACCAGTGCATCGATCTCATCACTTTCCAGTGATTCACGAAAATCTCCGAAGGCTATTGGTTTTTGATGACTGTAGCTCGGCAACACTTTGGATGCATTTTTCGATGGCCCTGGAATCAACATCGCAAACATGCCTTACCTCACAATTTTGCTGTTTTGCAAAATTTGCAGCGAGTGCTCTGCCTCGTGCATTTACTCCCATTACTGAAACCCGGACCGTCCCATTGGATCCGGCTATCCGGCCATAGCTTTGGGCACTGAATCCTGGTAGAACACCGCCTATTGTTACTGCTGCTGTTCCTGTGGCTGCTTTTTTAAGAAAATCTCTTCTGGAATTCATATCAATCATTTTTATTATCTAATTACTTGGATATTTTAATTTTAATTGTTTAAAATAAGATATATTCTTCAATATTGATGTAAAATCATTTTATTTTCTTTACTTTTAATACTTTCATTACTTATGAAAGTAAATATATAAGGTTCTGAAAGGAGGGCGCAGGCTGTATTTTATGAGGAATATCAGACTTTTTTTTACTGAATTATTTTATTTTGTGCATCTATAATATTGATTTCAATACAAGATAAATAAAAAATGGATCGATCATCTAATAAGTCGACGGTTACCAGAAGAGCTAAAATTTTAGAAGAGCTCGATGCAAAAGGGCAGGTAACTGTGAGTGAATTAAGTGCCAAGTTTAGTATCAGTGCAGTAACCATCAGAAATGACCTGGCCCATCTTGAAAAGCAGAATATGCTGATCAGGGCAAGAGGAGGGGCCATCAAAGTCAAATTCTACAGGATGGAGATTGATCCTTCCATTTCTGATAAACAAAAAGAATTTCAGAAAGAGAAACAAAGAATTGCAAAAGCGGCGTTAAAACTCATTGAGGATGGAGATACCATTGTCCTTGATTCTGGAACCACCACCACCGAGCTTGCCAAGAGCCTTGAACAATTTAATAACCTGACCATCATAACGAATGCCCTGAATATTGCAAGCATCCTTTCAGAGTATGAAAATTTTAATATTTTCATGCCGGGCGGGGTACTGAGAAAGAGATCCCTGTCACTTGTCGGGGCATTGGCCGGTGAAAACTTCAAGAAATTCTACTGTGATAAATTATTTCTCGGTGTAGACGGATTTGATACGCTTCATGGACTGTCAACACCAAATTCAGAAGAGGCTCATGTGAATTCTATCATGATCGGCATGGCCAAGAAAGTAATCGTGGTTACAGATTCAAGGAAATTCCTTCGCAGGCGTTTTGCATTTATTGCCCCAACTCCAAAGATCCATGTTGTTATTACTGATTCGGGAATAAGTGAAGAAGACAGAGCGAGATTGCAAAATCATGGAGTTGAAGTAATTATTGCTTAACACCTATCATTATGTTCAAAAAGCCCTGGTTATTATTTGCCCTTATAACAATGACGTTCTGGGGCGTTTGGGGAGCCTTTATTGAAACACCGGAAAAGGCGGGATTCCCTGCTACCCTGGGTTATATAGTCTGGTCCCTCACCATGATACCACCTGCACTGGTTGGACTGGCATTGATCAAATGGAAGCTCGACCGTGACTGGATGTCAATCGTCTATGGAATGACTATTGGTTTACTGGGGGCCGGTGGTCAGCTGGCCCTGTTCCATGCCCTGGTTGACGGTCCTGCCTACCTGGTATTCCCCATTATTTCCCTCTCACCGGCCGTAACAGTTATCTTTTCAGTAATCTTCCTGAAAGAATCGGCTTCCAGGAGGTCGTGGATTGGTATTGCCCTGGCCCTGATCGCCATAGTGCTGATGTCATTGCAAAAACCGGATGATAGCATCATCAAGGGTTATCTATGGTTTGCATTTGCTATCATTGTGTTCCTGTCCTGGGGCATACAGGCGGTTTTCATGAAGAGGGCAAATATGACCATGAGGGCAGAAAGTATTTTCTTTTATATGATGTTGACGGGATTACTTTTTGCCCCCGTTGCTTACTTAATGACAGATATGAGCCAGGACATCTACCTGGGCTTCAAGGGACCCTATTTTGCTGCCATCATACATACCCTGAACTCCGTAGGAGCCCTGATGCTGGTTTATGCCATCCGGCATGGTAAGGTGATCATTGTTGCCCCCCTGATCAATGCCGGGGGACCGATGATTACGATTATCCTTTCCCTGATCATCTATGCGGTTATCCCAAGCCCCGTGATCATTGTTGGTATAGTCATTGCGATGATTGCCGTCTATTTACTGGCTGACTGATACATTAAAGGGCTGGTGCCAGTGACTCCAGGCAGACCATTTTCCATTGCTGCTTCTCTGGCGGACACGGCAAAAGTATGTAGATCCGGAGGATAATTCTGAGTGAGTCTTTCAGTGCCCCTGTGAAATCTACCCTGCCCTGTGCTTACGGTCATTCTATCTTCCTTGTCCAGCACCATTGATTTAAAAACAATGTCTTTTCCATCGCTATCACTGGCAATTTCAACTTCCCATGCAGCTGGATGGCCCGGACCATGATAGGGGGTTTTATATAAGGTCGGGTTTGGCGGACAGCTTACCGGGCCAATCTGTTTAGTAGGATACAATAAAGTTATCATACCATCGCCCCTGGGTCTTAAGGGAGCCGGTATTCCAGTAGGATTCAAGAAATACTGCATTGATGCCATGTCCGGTATAAGAACCCCTGAAATTCAAATTTTTCCTTTCAGCTTCAAGTCCCCGTTTATCCAGAGGAAGGAAGAACCATCGTTCTGGCCTGGTGTGTTTAATTTGGCACTGGCTTCAACCAGCACCCAGTACCCTGATTCATCGGTGGATGAGATCTCGAAACGGGAAGCAGGTTCATTCCCCAGCCAGCTTAGATTGTCAAAATCATTATAACCGGAAGTGGTTATGTTCCCGGTCTGACCTTCCACACCCCTGGCCGGATCAAGGGTTAAGGTATTTTCTCCCCCGCTCCAGACATGGGCGATCATGGCCTGTTGCCAGTTCTCCGAAACGATGCTGGTTGCCCTCGACATCTTGGCTGGCGATCCTTCCCAACCGTATTCATGCTTGACATAGATCCTCCAGTATATCTCATCAAACTGTTTGTTTCTGCTTACAACGGTTGCCAGGGAATCCGGATCTGGGAAATCACCAAAGGCAAGCTTCCTGTTGCCTCTGCCGCTTACATCACCCTTGTTAAATCCGGCATCCATGGAACCACCTTCCGTACCATAGAACACCTTGTTGTCAATGATGCCTGTTGATTCCAGATATTCCTTCTCCTCAGTGAAATCATCGTACCATATGACATCGGGGTCACTTTCATAGGCTTGAACATCTGACATTTCAACAGAAATCTATCCTGGGTGTCTCTGGTAACTGATTGGTCGCAAGCATGAGCAAATAAAGAACAAGACTATCAGGATCGGCATAATGCAATTGCGAAACATTATCATTTTTATTATATTTAGGCGCAAATTACTGATAGAAATAAAACAAAACACAAAACTACATTATTCTTCTTTCAAATAATTATTCTTGAGTAAAATTTGTAATTATGAATACTTTATCAAAAATAGCAATTTCATTGTTGCTCTGTTTCTTCACATTCAGCAGCGGTTCATGCCAGCCAACGAAGAAAGCAAATATTGCAGTGATCCAGGCAACCGGCACTGCCCAGACAGGATCCTTTTATGGGAGATTATGATCCGGATATGGTCAGGCCCCAGATGATGGCCCATTTAGATAAGCTCCTGGGGCTTTTTGAAGAAGCCGGTGAAATGGGTGCAGACCTTGTTTGCGGTCCGGAGGACATGCAGCATATAGGGTCATACGGACTGCATGTGGATGTAATGGATCCGGAGACCGGAAAAATATTATGGGATGCCCTGGCTGTCCCTGTCCCAGGTCCGCTGACGGACCGGATCTCTGAAATTGCCAGGCGGCATAATATGTATATCATCGCACCCATATATGAGGCTGAAGGAGACAAGACCTATAATACAGCTGTGGTTTTTGACCGGCAAGGGAAAATCATGGGAAAACATCGCAAAACGCTGCTTCCCATAATGGAAACCTGGCTGGTATCTACCGGAGATGAACTCGAAGTATTTGAAACTGATTTTGGGAATGTTGCCATAGCCACCTGCTGGGAACTTTTCTATCCCGAAATATCAACTATTTATGCATTGAAAGGGGCAGATATCATCTTTAATCCAACCATGGCGAGAGACAACCAATCCGGTCAAAGCCTGGCAACAGCCCATACCTATATTACCAGGGCCAGGGATAATTCGGTTTATATTGCACCCGTCATACTGGGGGACGATGGAAATGGCATCATTGATTTTAATGGAAATGTAGTTGCTGAAGCAGTCGGTAAGGAAGATGTGGTGATCATGGCTGAAATTGATTTTGCCAAGGATAGGATAAGTGAGAGCAAATGGTGGGAAACCATCAATGGGACCAACAATGTTAAAGCCATACATTATAAATCCAGGCGCCCGGAAATTTACCAGATGCTTACCGATCCCAATCCCCCCGTACTGGAAAAATATAAGGATATTCACCTGACGACCGGTGACAGGGAAAGACAGCTGAAGGCAGTGAGGGAAGTTGATTATGGTCCAAAAAAGAAATAGTGATAATCTGAGAACCATGAAAAGACCGGTTTTAATTTGTTGCCTGCTGGCTATACTGTCTGTATCGCCGTGTTTTTGCACAGACCGAATCTTCTGCCATTGAGACCCCTGTAGATGATGCTGAGTTCAAAAGCATACTGGAGTATTACAATTACGATCCGGGAATGCCTTCTGATCCTGAAATATATGGAGAATGGCCCTGGCGGGGACCTCATGTCCTGTATAAGCTATCCTATGGCTCTGTACGGGGACAAAGAGTTCCGGCATACCTGGCCATTCCCAAGGAAACAGCCCTTGAAAAGGTCCCGGTAGTTGTGCTGATGCATGGATGGAACCTGTTCTGGGGTAAAAATGAGGATTGGGTCCTGGAATGGATCCCCCTGCTCACTGCCCAGGGATTTGCAGTACTGGCCCCGGATCATTTCATGTATGGTGAAAGAAAAAAAGAAGATGGTTTTGATAATGGCAGCGATCGGGGACCCTATTATTACCGCGACTGGATGTGCCAGTCCATCGTTGATCTGAGAAGGGGTATTGATTATCTTGAATCCCGCCCGGATATCGATCCTGACAGGATAGCCATATTCGGAGGAAGCCTGGGTGGTTGGATAGGTTCCATCCTGGCTGCGGTTGAGCCCAGGATCAAAACCGCCATCCTCAGTGTACCGGCGACAGAGTTTGTTACCGAACAAACACCGCCGGCCCGGATTATTAACTCAAGTAATTTTTTTCCCTACTATAAGGATCTCTCCCTTCTTATGGTACTGGCAAAAAATGATGTACCCCTGCACGAAATGCCAGGGCAAGGGAGTTCTTTGACCTTGTACAGGTAAAGAAAGAATGGTTGAGTATGATGAATCACATTTCCTTGATCCGCAGAAGTACAATAAAGAAATTCTCGAATGGCTGAAAGCAAATCTTTGATCATGAAATATCGCAGGGTATTCATCCCCCTTGTTTATTTCCTGCTGTCTTTTCAATATTCTAATGCGGATGTCAGGCTTCCTGCATTGTTCTCAGACAATATGGTCTTTCAGCAGGACATGAAAGTGCCTGTATGGGGATGGGCTGACCCAGGTGAAAAGGTCATTGTTGAAATGGGGGATTACAGGGCTGAAACGACGACAAATCCTGAAGGGAAGTGGAAGGTCCGGATTGGCCCATTAACGGCTGGCGGACCTTTTGAAATGGTGGTATCCGGAAAGAATGAAGTAAGCATCAACGAACATACTGGTGGGAGAAGTCTGGGTATGTTCCGGGCAATCGAATATGGCCATGGAGGTTCGCAGTTGCCTGAACCCGGATGAGGAGATATCCAAAGCAGAAAACCCCATGATCCGTCATTTCCAGGTGAAAAGGACCAAGGCTGCTGAACCGCTGGATGATGTAGCCCCTGTTGCCAATAGCAAGGCTTCCTGGCTGAACAGATGGGAGATCAGCGATCCTTCAACTACCGGGCACTTTAGTGGCGACAGCTTACTTTTTCGCCCGCAACCTGTATGAGAAGCGAAATATTCCGGTAGGTATCATCCATACTTCCTGGGGGGGCACCACTGCAGAAGCCTGGACTCCCCGTGATACACTGGAAAATGATGTGGAACTTAAAAGCATACTGGAAAACTGGCCCGGTTACAATGATGATGAAGAATGGTTGAAAGGGGAATATGAAGAATTTGTGCAGGAAGTTGAAAAAGCCCGGCCAGGAAGGGAGAACTGAACCTTTATATTTCAACCAGCCATCTGTGCTTTACAACGGGATGATAGCCCCGGTTATTCCCTATGGAATGCGGGGAGTAATATGGTATCAGGGTGAGTCGAATGCCTATCGTGCATGCCAGTACCGTGACCTGTTCCCGGCCATGATCACCCAGTGGCGCAGGAAATGGGAGCAGGGAGATTTTCCTTTTCTATTTGTACAATTGGCCAATTACCATTTTGAACCCCAGGTCTTTCCCGAATTGCGTGAGGCTCAGTCCATGACACTTAATCTGCCTCAAACTGCCATGGCTGTGGCCATTGACATTGGTGATTCAACAGATATACACCCTAAAAACAAGCAGGAAGTAGGCAGGCGTCTTTCCCTGGCTGCTCAAAAAACTGCCTATGGTGAAGATATTTTGTCTTCAGGTCCCATATACAAAAGAATGTTTATCGAGGGAAGCAAAGGCTGGTTGCTGTTTGACCATGTGGGAGATGGACTGGTAGCCAAAGGGGGTGGAGAATTACTCGGGTTCAGTGTAGCCGGCACAGACAGGAAATTCTTGCAGGCCAGGGCCAGGATCGACGGAGATCAGGTCATAGTCTGGAACGAAGAAATCGATCAGCCGGTTGCAATAAGATATGCCTGGGCCAATCACCCGGTTGGATTTAACCTGTATAATCAAACCGGAGAAGATCCAAAACTTCCGGCATCACCCTTTCGCACGGATGATTGGCCGGAAGTGTCCTGCAGTGCTGCAAAGTCCATTACCCAAAAACATATTGAACTACCTACTTTGCATGATACCGCTAAAATTGAACTGGCCAGGGCTGTTGAGGATAACCTTCAAAGCATGGATCTTTATTCCATTTCAAAAGATATTATCAATGGTACCAAATGGACATATCAAAAAATTTACAGGGGAAATCCTTTCATATCGGAAGAATACTGGCCTATAGCAGACCTGGTATACCAGGGGGGTCAAATATTCGGGATATCATATTAATTATGATCTGTATAAAAACAATCTCATTTTGTTATACGATGATAATAACAACAAGAAATATGTCGTACTTTCCAATAATTACCTTGAATCTTTTTCCTACGCAGATACCATAAGCAACCAGGAACACCATTACGAGTATTTCAGGGTCCCCGGAACAAATGGAAAGGAACTATATGAGAAAGTTTATGAAGGTGAAACTTCATTCATCATCCGCCCGATGTGTGAGATAAAAAATGATCCAACGAGTAACTTCCCAGGAGAATACAGCAGAAGTTATGAATATTATATTGAGGTTGAGGGTGAATATGAGCGTATTCATTCAAAAAAAACACTGCTCAACGCTTTAAAGAGGAATGTTCAGGAGGTTAAAAAGTTTATTCGTAAGAACAAATTAAAAATAGACAAGAATCATCCTGAAAACCTTGTTCCGGTATTGAGATATTACGATGAGTTAGCTCAGATGAGAACGTAAAAATGCGGGGAAAGAAAGTATACCTGATATTCCTTTGTTTAGTTAATGTGCTAATATTAAGGGCCCAGGATGTATCCATTACTGAAAAATTTCAGGATACACCTCTCCTGGAGGTAATTGAAGCTTTGGAGCAAACGTACCCGGTCCATTTTTTCTTTGATCCGGAAATCATCGAAGATATCCTGGTATCAGCGGAATTTCAGGAGATCCCACTTAGAGCATGCCTGGAATCTATCCTGAATAAGGAAAGATTGAACTTCCATATCTCCGGCGATAATCAGATAAGCATTTATAAGGGAGCGGCTTTGAAGAAATTATTTCCTGAGGAAGAGCAGATTGCAGTTGTTCGAAAGGAAAGCTCACCAGCCGATAAGATCTCAAGAGAAAAGTTGAAACTTCTCCAGTACCAGATGTTCAATATTGGGACACCCGGGAACAATGCGACCGGCACTGCTGTTGTGTCGGGATACCTGACAGATTTTGAAAATGGATTGCCGGTTGCCGGCGGAAATGTCTACGTTGCGGAAACGCAGAGAGGGGTGATCAGCAATGGTGATGGTTTTTATGAAATTAGGTTGCCACTCGGAAACCAGACTATAAACTTCAGCAGTATTGATATGCACCTCACCAGCCGTATTATTAATTTGTACTCGGATGGAAGACTAGATGTAGTGCTGGAAACAAAGTTTAATTTGCTGGAGGATGTGACCGTGGTCGGGCATGGGAAAGGGAATCTGGGACAGGTACATATAGGCTTGGAAGAAATCAATATTGCCAAACTGAGATCAATTCCGGCCCTGCTTGGAGAAACAGATATTATAGGAAGCCTTGTCATGCTCCCGGGTGTTCAAAAAGTTGGAGAAGGGACAGCCGGGTTCAATGTTCGTGGGGGCAAAACGGATCAAAATCTGATCCTGGTCGACCAGGCCCCCATATATTATCCCTCTCATTTTTTCGGGAATTTCTCGTCCATCAATGCAGATATCATCAGTAATGCACAACTTTATAAGGGAAGCATGCCGGCAAGATATGGCGGAAGGGTCTCTTCTGTACTGGATATTAATACAAAAGATGGTAAACCGAACAAATTTTCCGGCTCCGGGGGTATTAGTCCCGTGTCAACCAGATTCAGCATCGATGGTCCGTTCTTTTCGGATAAATCAACATTTCTGGTCAGTGGCAGGACTACGTATTCAAACTGGCTGCTGGATTTCATCGATGTTCCGGATCTATATAACAGCAAGGTTAGTTTTTATGATGTACAGGCAAAACTGAATTTTTATTTAAGTGAAAAAGACAGGCTGTTGCTCGGTGTATATGGGAGCAGGGATAAATTCCAGCTTCAGAGTGATACCATCTATCAATATGAAAACAATATTGCTTCCCTTTCCTGGCACCATCAGATCAATCAGCAGATGAACTCCAAACTTTCATTGATTTACAGTGGATTTGGATATGAAATCTCGGATGAGAGCAATATCAATACGGCTTATAATCTGACCCATAGTCTGAGAAATATAAATCTGAAAAGCCAGTTTGAATATCTCTGGCGACAAGGCTTAAAATTTGAATTTGGGGGTGATATTATTTTCTATTCGGTGAATCCGGGTGAAAGGGAAGTTGGTGAATACTCTAACATACTTCCAATTTATACTGACAATGACAATTCTGTCGAGTTTGGGATCTATGCAGGAAATGAATTTCAGATATCAAATCGCCTTAAGATTGAAGCGGGACTCAGGCTTTCGGGATTGCTTTCCCTTAGCAATGGGAAGAGATTCATATATACTCCTGATCTGCCCCTTGATGTAGATAATATCATTGATACTGCCGAGGTTCAGAAAAACAGCATCGAAAAAGTTTATTTTCATCCCGAATACAGGTTCTCCGCCAATTTTACAGTAGATAGATACAGTTCAATAAAACTAAGTTATAACAAAACGGTACAGTATATTCATATGCTTACCAACACGACTGCAATTTCACCAACCGATACATGGAAGCTCAGTGATGAACACCTGCTGCCGCAGATCGGACACCAGGTATCTGCAGGTTATTTCAGGAACTTCAGAAATGATGCCATTGAAACTTCAGTTGAAGTCTTTTACAAGGGGATAAATAACATCAAGGAATATAAACCGGGTGCTGACTTATTGCTAAATGATCATATTGAGACAGAGATCATTAATGGGAAAGGCAAATCATATGGTGCTGAATTTTCTCTAAAAAAACCGGAGGGTAGGATCAATGGACGCATCGATTATACCTATTCCCGAACCCTGATCAAGTCAATCAGTGATTTTCCTGAAGAAATAATGAACGATGGGGAATATTTTCCTGCCAATTATGACAAGCCACATAGCCTGAATGTATTACTAAGCCTTAAAGCCTCCCGCCGGTTCATTGTATCTACGACCCTGGATTATTCAACCGGACGGCCTATCACTTACCCTGTAGCAAAATACCAACTTGGAGATCAGGTGATCCTTCATTACTCAAAATATAACCAGTACCGGATCCCGGATTATTTCCGAATGGATCTTTCACTCACCCTGGAAGGGAACTTAAAAAAGAAGAAACCATTTCACAGTACGATCACTTTTGCCCTCTATAATATCACTGCGAGAAAGAATGCGTATTCGGTATATTTCAGGAGCGAGGGTGGGAACTTTGAAGCCTATAAACTTTCCATTTTCGGTTCGGTTATTCCTACGGTTACTTATAATTTCAGGTTTTAATGCAACAAATCAGATCATATAAACTCATCAGCCTGATTACCATCGGAATCATGATGCTCCTGTTTGACCGGTGCGTTGAACCATATATGCCTGAACTGGAGACAAATGATGCAGAAGATTTACTGGTAGTAGAAGGAAAGATCACAAATGAAACCGGGCCTTTCAGAATTCATTTGACATCTACCGTCCCCGTATATGATTACCAGAATATCCAATCAAATTCCCGGCCTGTCAGTGGAGCAGAAGTACAAATTGCAGATGACAGGGGGAATGTTTATCTGCTTTATGAGAATGACCCCGGGTGGTATGAAACAGAAGAAAAAGAATTGCAGGGCATCCCGGGTAATACCTATACTTTAATGATTAGCACTCCGGATGGAAATGAGTACCAGTCCTCCCCGGAATTAATGAAGGAGGGACCTGAGATTGAAAGGGTACATTACCAGGAAATCAAACGCACTCATTTTGACCTGGAGACACCCTATGAGGAAAACTGGCTCAATGTCCTGATGGACACAAAGGCTCCTGATGAGAATGTCACCTATTTTAAATGGGATTTTGAGGAGACATGGGAGTTTGAGATGCCGGGATATGTTTGGTTAAACCACGGTACTGATGAAGGTGACCCTCCGCCCTCCTGGGAAACTATTGAAATAGAGCCGGAGAAAATACATTGCTGGGTTACCGAATCTTCCGGCTCCATCCTCATTAAATCAACTGCTGATGATCCTTCCAATGAAATCAGAAGTTTCATCCTGCAATCCATTGGTCCCCAGGATGACAGGCTGAATATAAAATACAGTATCCTGGTGAAACAGCATGTCATAAGCAGGGACTTCTATAATTACTTCAAAAGAATACGTGAAGCAAATGAGGAAACCGGGGGGATCTATGAAAAGACCCCTGCTCAAATACTCGGTAATATTCAATGCTGTAACGAAAATGAGAATGCCTTGGGATATTTCATGGCATCCACCGTCAAGACCAAAAGAATATTTATCCATCCGAATGATCACAATGTAGCAAACGGCTCAGCATTTGGTGGATGTGGCTGGACCACCAAGCCTTCAAGGTATTTTACATTCTGGTTATATGGGACATATGATGGTGGGAGTACCAATGTTTATAGCTCCAATAGATATTGCACTGATTGCAGGGTAAGGGGAGACGATGTGGCACCTGATTTTTGGGAGTAAGGGATAATCAATGAATCAAAGGAGCAGATATTATATGAAGGAAACCATTCTACTGGTCGTGATCATCCTGTTCTGTCTTACAATTTCAGGGCAGGAGAAGGATGATCAATTGTTTGCCCAATACCCTGCAGAGGAGATACAGGTACATCTTACCCAGACCTTTCTGTTCGCAGGTGAAGTAATAGGATTTAAAATTTATTGTACCAATCCCCTGTTTCCTGAACTGGAACTCAGCCGGATTGCTTTTATCGAGCTGGTGAGTGACCGGAATGCCTCGGTTCTGAGGAAAAAAATACTGCTTGATCACGGAGCGGGTGGAGGTGAGTTTGTATTGCCTGATGACCTGAATTCAGGGATATATACGGTCCTGGCATACACCAATTGGTTGAAGAATTTTGGAGAAGAATCCTTTCACAGGCAGAATATTTTGATTATTAACCCGGAACAGGTAACTCAACGAGACAGGGAAAAATCTACTAGCAGCCAGAAATATCCGTCCCAACCGGGAACAAATAGTATTGTAGGATATGGTATTCAGCTTATACCGGATAAAGATAAATATACAACACGGGAAAAAGTCTCTTTGAAGGTGAAACTGCTGCAAGATGAGGGACAGGGTCCGGGTGGGGTTTTTTCAGTATCGGTGCACCGTACAGAACCCACTCTTAAAACGGAACGGTATGAAAGACGGGAGAGGAAGATTGAAATTCAGGCGAAAGATATAGTATACCTGCCTGATTTCAGGGGAATAAGGCTGACTGGAAAGCTCGAAGATCCTTATGGGGCCCTGCAAGAAGCCAGGATTATTATCTCGGAACCCGGTCCTGGTACGAGTATTGAAAGCACACTTTCAGATACTGGAGGGAGTTTTCATTTCCTGTTGGAGCCAAAGGAAGGTGAGCGGGATATTATATTTACCCTGCCTGTCAACAATGCCATACTTAAACTGGAGGAATCATTTTGGAACGGTCTCAGAAATCCTCCTGTCCAGCAAGAACTTAGCTTCGATAATAGCGTTGCTGATTACCTTGAAGAGAAGTTCTTCCATTTACAGTTACAGCATCAATTTAATCAAGAGAATTTCAGGCAGGACGATCAATTAAATGGTGATATGAAGGATAATGAAAGATTTTATCACCATCCTCCCCATGTTATTATGATGGATGATTATGTATTGCTTGACTCATTACCGGAATATTTCTATGAATTGGTGCCATCTGTAAAATTTTCATTTACCAGAGGCCAATATGATATAAGGGTTACGGATAAGGTGAATTCATCTTATTTTGAAGAAAACCCCGGAGTCTTCATTGACGGGGTCCTTTATTCAGATTATAATCAGATTGCCAGAATTCCAGTGTTTGAAATAAACTCAATTAGCGTTCTGCCTGAACTGTATTTTTATCATGATTTTAGCTTTGGGGGAATTATTGACGTGCATACTAAAAAATCTGATTTTAGTGCTGTTCAACTGCTCCCCAACATGATCAGGCTGGTGTTTCCTTTGGCTTCGCAATCAGAAATGAAGTATAATGCCATGGATCATTCTCTAACTGATACACCAGACAGGTTGCCTGATTTCAGGTATCTTATCTGCTGGGAGCCAGATATTACAATTGGACCTTCAGGAGAAAATATGGTCCAGTTCTACACGGGAGATGTTACTGGTGAATATACAGTTAAGGTTACCGGAATATCTCATGAAGGTATTATAATTAAGGCCGAAACTAAGATCATTGTAGGACAGGATCCCGAAACAGACCTATAAAAAGCAAATTTGGTATTCAATTATTTATTTCATATTTACACCAGGCCGATTACCATTTGCAGCCTGTTCATACTGTTTAGCAGTTGTGTGGAACCATTCAGTCCATCCTTGAATGAGCAGGATACTAAGAGCCTGCTGGTGGTTGAAGGATTGATTACCGATGAACCCGGACCTTTTGGCGTCAGCCTCACCACCTCCATTCCTGTATATGATGTGGAAAACACTGTTCACAGTTATTATCCGCCGGTCTCCGGAGCAGAGGTGCAAATAGTAGATGGACCGACTCACCACCCAGGTATCATAGATGGGCCGTATACGGAACCTATAACGGCGGAACAACAACTGTCTGGAGTGATAACAGATACTGCACTGACTGCAGGCTCAGGGGAACCAATAATGAACCTGATTTTTGGGAATAGCAGGTCAATGGAGATCCTTAAACAAACAGGGGTTTTTGAGATAAAAATAATTCACGTAGAAACCCAGGTCGTCGTTGGAGAGGAACTGCAAAAATGTACTGGAAAAAGTATATTTCGAAATATAATAGGCAATATTTATTATTCGTTGTTATTTTATTATTTTTAATGATCAATAACATAAATAACCTTATGAAATATAATATAATTATATAGAAAGAAAGTGAAAATTATATATATTTGTATTGAAATAAAGCCCCATTCTGAATGAAATACCTGAATATCGATACCAAAGACCTCGAAATAAAGGGGGCTTACTTTACTGCAAAAGAGATATCCAGCCAACCTGAGATGTGGCGGCAAACATACGAGAGGGTCAGGGAGGAGAAAGAACATTTAAAGCAATTCCTTGATAAGGTAGTCAAAAAGAATGATCCCTGTGTCATATTAACAGGAGCCGGAACATCCGCCTTTATTGGTGAAGCACTGGCCGGACCTATCCAGAAGAAATGGAAAGTTTGTACCAGGAGTATTGCTACAACAGATATCATCACCCACCCGGAGGATTATTTTATCCGCTCAAAACCAACCTTACTGGTTTCATTTGCCAGATCTGGAGACAGTCCAGAGAGCCTGGCTACAGTAAAACTTGCCGAAACCCATTGTGATGATCTCTACCAGTTGATCATTACCTGCAATAAAAGTGGGGAACTGGCGGTTAAATCCCGAAGTGAGAATATGTATGTATTTAACCTGCCGGAAGAAACAAACGACCGTTCCCTCGCCATGACAAGCTCTTTCTCATCTATGCTGCTGGCCGGGTTGCTGGTAATGAATCTTGACAATATTGAGACTCTGCAGCCGGTGATTGAGAGCCTGTGTGACTGTGGCAGGTTCATTCTAAGAGAAAACCTTTTACAACTGAAATCTATAGCAACGATTGATTTCAAGAGGGCTGTTTTCCTTGGTTCCGGTCCTCTTTTTGGAGTGGCACATGAATCTCATCTGAAAGTGCAGGAACTTTCCGATGGTCAGGTTATTTGTAAATATGATTCCTTCCTGGGATTCCGGCATGGTCCGAGAGCAGTGGTAAATGATTCAACCCTTATCACTTATTTACTGTCCAATAATGGCCTCGCAAGGAGGTATGAACAGGATTTGATAAAGTCTATTAGTGAATCGCCCTCCGAGGCAAAAAGCGTCGGCGTTGGATATGATGTTGATAAGAATGGACTGAAATTTGATTTTACAATCAAATTCCCTGTCTGTGTAGCAAATGTTCCGGTTGAATTTTATAGTGTAATTTATATCCTTCCGGCTCAGATTATCGGGTTTTATAAGTCATTGGACCTGGGCCTGGAACCGGACTCACCTTCAAAAGGAGGTTCAATATCACGGGTCGTTCAGGGTGTTACAATCTATTAGCTCTGAACAGGCCACAACCAGTATTCAGAAAGAATATCCCAATATCAGGATCAAGCCGTTTCTTTAGGGAAGTATAGTGAAAAATGCAAGAGATATATTCCTTGAGATCGTTGCTAACAATAGAAAAGTTGGTGCAAAAGGGATGTATTCAGTTTGTTCAGCCAATGCTGCCGTGCTGGAAGCCTGTTTCAGGCAGGCCAGGGAGGATGAATCCATCCTGTTGATTGAGTCCACTTCCAACCAGGTGGATCAGGAAGGTGGCTATACGGGCATGAAGCCTGTAGATTTTGTAGGGTATGTAAATGCCATTGCCACCAGGGTGGGTTTTCCAAAGGAGATGATACTTCTGGGAGGTGATCATCTGGGGCCCAATAAATGGCAGGTACTCCCGGCCACGGAGGCTATGGACCATGCAGGGGTACTGGTGGAAGAATATGTGAAGGCCGGTTTTCAGAAAATTCACCTTGACACCAGTATGTTTTGTGCGGATGATCAGGGGAACCGGGAAAAACCATTAAGTGATGAGATCGTTGCCTCCAGGGCTGCCTTTTTATGCCGTGCAGCTGAAAATGCCTGGAAAGAATTTTGTCCCAACGGTCCGAAACCTGTTTATGTTATTGGCACAGAAGTACCTGTCCCAGGTGGTGCCCAGGATGAAGAGGACATCATAATCCCTACCAAACCGGAAGATGCTGCACGGACCATAGAGGTTACCAGGCAATCCTTTGTTGATGAGGGACTGGCAGATGCTTGGGAGCGGGTTGTGGCGGTGGTTGTTCAGCCAGGAGTGGAGTATGGAGATGACAGGGTGTTTAAATATAACAGGGCATTGGCCGGGGAACTGAGCCATAAGATCCGGGAGTACGACGGGCTTGTTTATGAAGCCCATTCAACAGATTACCAGGCTGAAACTGAATTAAAGGCACTGGTTGAGGACCACTTCTGTATTCTGAAGGTCGGACCATGGTTAACATTCGCCTACCGGGAAGCTTTATTTTCACTGGAGTCCATGGAAATTGAGATTTTGGGTGCTGGAAATGATGGCCTTTCCCGTTTAAGGGATACCATGGACAGGGTGATGCTGCTGGATCCAAAACATTGGAAGAAATACTATCCCGGTACAGAAAGCCAGCAAATATTCAAACGTAAATACAGTTTTTCTGACAGATCAAGGTATTACTGGCCTGATGAATCAATTAATGCAGCCAGGAATAAATTGATTGATAATCTCAGGAAAAACAAAATACCTTTGTCCCTGATAAGCCAGTTCATGCCTTACCAGTTTTATGAGGTATTGAAAGGGAAACTGGCAAATGATCCTATGGAACTGGTTTTGGATTATATCAAGCTCATCTCCGGGATTTATTCCAGGGCCTGTGGTTTATCACATGTATAATAATCAGGAAATGAGATTACAGGACAAGTATAAAGAACTTCGCGATACCCCTGTTGCACTGCTCGCCACGAATTTTTACAATTTTGAAACACTTGAGGGAGTGATGCAGGCTGCGGTCGGGTGTAACAGCCCCATAATCCTTCAGCTAACCCGCAGTTCTATTGAGTATATGGGATTGCCGCTGGCTTTCCAGATGGCGAGGGCTGCCATCAGTTTTCATGGGCTCAAGGCATGGGTCCACTTGGACCATGGGGACTCCTATGAATTGGTGGCACAATGCCTCGATGAGGGATTTGATTCGGTCATGATCGATGCCAGCGAAAAACCTTTCCTGGAAAACATTAAGATCACAAAGAAGGTTGTGGACCTGGCAAGAAAATATGGTGCCTGTGTGGAGGCTGAACTGGGTTATGTGGCAAAATTAGGACAATCGAAAGAAAAAGAAGGTTTTACAATGCCCGAAGAAGCCAGCAGGTTCGTTGACGAAACCGGGGTAGATGCGCTGGCTGTCGCCATCGGGACCGCACATGGTTTTTACAAACAGGAGCCACGATTGGATCTTGAAAGACTGTCCCGTATCCGGGAGGTTACAAATGCAGCCCTTGTTTTACATGGCGGTAGCGGAGTTCCCCATGCAGCCCTCCAGGATGCAATATCAAGGGGGATCTGTAAAGTCAACCTGGCAACTGAGATCAAGAACATTTTCATGAAAACACTGCAAGCCAAACTGGAAAATGAAAGTGAGATTGACCTGAGGAAAGTCTTCCCAGTTGCCATCGACGCTGTAACCAGCCTTGTTTCTGAAAAACTTAATGTCGTTAATAATAAATAGAACAATATCATGCGGATCACAATGCATTTTAGGGAATACTTATTACTATTCATTTCTTTGTTTTCAGGACTGTTAGCAGCGGTTCCGGCATCCGGGGCAGCAACCCCCCTGTTCAATGAAGGGATACACCTGATCCCCCATCCCCAGGAAGTAAGCCTTGAGGGCGATGATTTTACCCTTGGCAAGAACTGTCTATTGTACTGGACAGGAATGCGTCGGATGAGGACAGGTTTGCCGCAACGGAACTGGCAGCACAGCTCAAGAATGAATGGGGAGTAAAAGCTGTTCTTACCGCTTCTGCTTCCGGCAGATCAATCATATTGACACATAAGGGAGTTTCCAAAAGTCTGACGGGACTGCCAAAAAAGAAAGCACTGCAGGGATACCAGTTGGTTACGGGAGCCGATCAGCTGGTCATAAGGGCAAAGGGTGAATCGGGTCTTTTTTACGGTACACAGACCTTGTTGCAAATCATTAAAAAGGGTGCGGAAGGTGCCTATATTCCTGGGATGGAGATCACAGATTGGCCGGATATTCCCGAACGGGCCTGCCATTATGATACCAAGCATCATCAGGACAAACGCTCATATGTTGAAAGTTTTATCCGGGATCTTTCAAGGTACAAGATCAATATGCTGGTATGGGAATGGGAGGATAAGTTCGCCTATCCCAGCCATCCCGAGATCGGTGCTCCCGGGGCCTTCACCATGGAGGAGATGCAGGAGATCACCCGATATGCACGGCAATATCATGTGCAGCTGGTGCCGCTTGTACAGGGACTGGGACATGTGAGTTATATTTTGAAATGGCCACAGCACAGCCACCTTCGGGAAATACCTGCATCCAACTGGGAGTTCTGCCCGCAGAAAGATGGCAGTTACGAGCTCCTGAATGATCTCTGGATGGATGCGATCGAAGCTACACCAGGCTCCGATTATATCCATATCGGGACAGATGAATCTTATGAGCTGGGGAAAGGTGTTGAATGCGGCTGCCAGGCTGAACTGGAAAGGAGCAGTAAACATTCCATGATGACAAAGTTCATTACTCGGTGCGTTGAACCCCTGATGAATGAGGGCCGAATAGCCATGGCCTGGAGTGCGCAATACTTCGCGGATGCTGACTTGAATCCACCAACCGGCATGGTGGTTGATGTTCGGGGGACGGAAGGTGCTGGAAAATTCAATGAAATTAAAAAGGAGGGCTATGAAATATTTGTCTATGATCCCAATCCGGGGATAGAACCCCTCTTCCTGCCGTACTTCTACAGACTAAGAGGAGAAGGCGACAAGGAGAGGGAAGTTGAGACTGCCCTGCAAAGATCATATGCCCCGGTCCACCAGGCAGCCAGTTCAGGGTTAATGGACGGCATGATCAATACCTCTTGGGATGATTCCGGGCTTCACAACCAGGCCTGGATGATGAGTTTTATAAATTCTGCCCAGTGGTCATGGAACGGGGCTAATCCCTCGCTGGAGGAATTCATCGATAATTTCTTCATGAATTATTACGGTGAGGAATCCACCGACATGGAAGAGTTATACCTGCTGCTGAATAAAGCCGGCTATTATTATTACAAATCATTGGAGCGCCGGGTATGGCATTACGGAGACATAGGCAAAACCCATCTGCCTGACCTGCCCCGGGGAGACAATCTGGAATACGATGAATTCTGGAACCGGGAGTATGCCGTAAAAATTGATGAATCCATAGAGCAGCTAAAACAAATGGAACGCGCCAGGGAGATCATCCGGGCCAACCAGGTTGCCGGGATCAAGCATGGTTATGACCTGGAGATTTTTACTACCCTTATCGATCTGGTAAACCATACCTGCAATACATACCTGTCCCTGTCCGCGCTTGAAAAAGCTGTAAAAGAAGCGCACAACCAGCGCTTCTCAAGCCACCTGGCAGCCTATCAATCCATGGAGAATGCGGTTGAGATCATTGAAACTAACCTTTCAGAGAGGGACAAGGTCTATGAGGAACTGGTGAGGGTATGGGAGAAAACCAGGCTTCCCAAGGGACTTTCCACCGAAGATAAGGAATTCTTCCACAGGCAGGACCGTGCCCGGCATTTTGCTTTTCGCCGGGCGGACATGTCCTACCTGATATGTGATGAAGAGCTCTTGGGACTGGAAGACTATAAGCAAAAACTGTTGGCCTACATGGAATGGTATAAGAATACCTATTTAACGACCACCTTACCTTCCGGGTGACCACTGATTTGATTGTCTTCCATTTTGACTTTCGGGACCTTTTCCAGCAGAAAGACCGCGGCTTTCTGTGTGCCTTTGCCCGTATCCCGGATAATATTGTCTTTTAATACCAGGTCCTGCGGCTCGCTGTAAACGGCAAATCCGTATCCCTCTCCGCTCTGCCCGTTATTTTCAATCAGGTTATTGATAAAAGTATTGCGATGCGGAGAATTACGGGTATTCTCCTGCCGGAGGTTTACACCATCCTGGCCATTCTCAAAAATATGATTTTCCTCAAAAACCACATCTGAATCTTTGTGGCCTGTACATATTCCATGCCTTCCGTTGTGGTGAAATTGATTATTTTTTACCACGCTGTGATGCACCCGCCAGCATATAAACATGCCATCAACTGTATTGTGGTGAACATTGTTGTTCAGGATCTTTGACTTGGGAGAACCGGTCCCGGGATGCAAACCAATATTGCCGGAACCTTCGATCTCACAATTCTGTACGGTAACATTCTCGGTGATCTGCCAGGTGATGCCCTCGCCGTTAAAATCCTTTACATGTACCTTGTCAATCATTACATTTCTGGACTTCAGGATCGCAACACCTCCTCCATTGCACCCGTCCATCCGTTCATTATTTTCTTTATTACCGTCTATGACCAGATCTGATACAAGCACATTTTCAGCTTCCATAACCAGGACCCCTGAACCGGCATTGGAAACCCAGCCTCCATTATCTGCACTATAGTCCCTGATCAGGTATTTGTCAATATAAACCACATTATCCTGTATGTCTGTGATCGTAGCGGCTGACACATTCCAGCAACCCGACTGGGGCTCATCCCAGATCTGAACACTCATGCCCGGTTCAAATCCGGATGCATCTTCCACCATCAGTTTGAGTTCGGCATAATCGGCATCATCGATCAGTCTCGATTTATATCCCCTGCCTCGTTTTAAAATGGTTTCCGGACCGGATCCTATCAGCTTTATGTTAGATCGGAGACGTACCCCGTCCTTCAGCTCGTACGTGCCAGGTCCGAGTTTTACTGTTCCTCCTTCGGCAGGTAAAACATCCACAGCCATTTGAATGGATCTGTTGGAGAATCCCTGGACATCAGCCTGCTCCCCACCAACTGTTATGGTAATTTCCTGTTTTTTGGGACTTACGAGAGCATCAATTTCGAAGTCTTCATACTGTGCATAGGCAACATTCGAAAACACGATCAAAATAAAAAGTAGTTTTTTCATTTTCATAAATTATTAGTATTGAATCCCTGAATTACTTTTCTAACTCCAGGGTAATTTCCATCTGGTTCCAGCGGTAATTGATGGAGTGTGATCTGCCCTCTGCGTTTTTCATGGCATCTGACCAGATCAGGACCATATTTTTCCCGTCTTTACTGATCCATTTTGGTGACAACTTCGGCTGGTAGGTTCTGTTTTTCTCATCGTCCACGGTCCAGTAGTCCTTATAAAAGAATTGAGTCCAGGGACCATAAGGCTTTTCTGCATACCAGAATCCCAGGCTGCCCGTTTTAGTATGCATCCATTTGTGGTAATAGTCTTCTCCCGAGTTGGAGAGCCCGTGACCGGCATAGGTGCCCCCGTTTACCATGATATATAATCCGAGTCCCTCATTCCACACAACGGAAGGGAGCCAGGAGTACCAGCCAAAATATTCCCCGCTATCGTTTTTTTCCGGGAACTTATGGATCACACCCCTTTTGTCCAGGTCATCAGTCCATAATGGTTGAACCCCGTCCCAGGCCATAAAGTACTCCCACATGGCCCTGTTTTCGATCTCATTCTGTTTTACCCTGGCCAGCAGCAGTTGGTTGGTTTCTGAACCTTCGGGTGAATAGATGTAGATATATTCATCCTGAGCGGCTGCATTGGCCTGTCCGTTCTGTACAAATGAACAGAAGGAAAATGGAAAAGCCATGCGGTCTCGCTTAAATCTTCCCGACTCTTCCATGAAGAACATTTCTTTTGGGCTGATATCATTCCTGGCAGTATCATCCCATGGATCCAGGAACCTTTCCTCTCCCTGGCTGTTTACGCGATACCATGTCTTTCCGCTATCCGTTGATTTAAGCATTTTGATACCCCTGAAAGGCCCGCTCCAGTCTTCCCCGGGCGTCTTTGAAACCGTGGAATAAAGATTCTTCCCAATGCTGATCACACCGTATCCGAACCATCCTGTATGGTCGTAGGTAAACTGTGGATATCCCGGGATATCCTCCCGGGTAAAACCGTCAGCTTCTCCCACGATACGATATAAATGGTTATGATAATGGTATTCACCGTTCAACCAGTTGCCATCACACATAGATGTAACCTGATCCCCTTCAAGTGTCCACGTGATGCACCAGTTATCACCTCGATCATCTATCCGTGTCATTGTTTCGCTATGGAAACTTACAGCAATTGGCCTGGGGGGATGTTTTTGGCAGGTTGAACACCATATGATTGAACTGAGCAGGGCCAGCAAGATCACAGCTTTATGAAAGGATTTCATTTGTACATCTTAATATAGAATCTCAAGATACCAAAAATTACATGATGGAAAAGACTTCCAGGTTAATTTTACAGTTTCTTTCCTGTGTTGGAATTCCTTCTTATTTTTGTGGTTCAAAACCTATTTCAAAGTTCACATGGATAAATCACTTTACCCGCTAAGATTTCACCCGATATACAAACCACTGATATGGGGTGGAGAAAAACTCAGGGAGTACTATGGAAAAACAGATGCTCCGGAAAAAACAGGCGAAAGCTGGGAGATCAGCCATGTAGAAGATAATATTTCTCTGGTATCCAATGGTTTCCTGGAGGGTAAGAACCTCGAGGAGATCATTGAAATGTATCAGGGTGAACTGGTGGGCCATCGTGTCTTTGAACGGTTTGGTACCAGGTTTCCCCTGCTGACCAAGTTCATACACTCCAATGATGATTTGAGCATACAGGTCCATCCCGGCGATGAATATGCTGCTGAGCACCATGGTGAGAACGGTAAAACAGAAATGTGGTATATCCTTGATTCAGAAAAAGACGCAGAGTTGATCGTTGGTTTTAAAGAAGATATAGACCGGGATATCATGCTTGAAAAAATAAATGATGGATCCTTAAAGGAAGTACTCAATTTTGAAAAGGTTTCGGAGGGGGATGTTATTTTTCTTCCTGAGGGCAGGATCCATGCACTCGGACCGGGCATTGTCCTGGCTGAGATACAGCAGACATCTGATATGACATACCGGATCTATGACTGGGATCGTGTCGGACAGGATGGTAAGCCCCGTGAATTACATATCGAGCATGCCTTGAATGTTCTGGATTACAAAGCTCATACATCATACAAAACCAGCTATCAAAGCATCAAGAATGCCCCTGTGAACCTGGTTCAATGTCCATACTTTACGACCCAGCTCATCGAGATTGACAACAAAATGGACATGGATTATGCAACACTGGATTCTTTTGTTATCTATATGTGCCTGGATGGTGAACTTGATCTCCGGTATGATGGAGAGAACAGGATAAAATTGGTCAGGGGAGATACCATACTTTTACCTGCCGCCCTGAAGGATCTTTCACTGATTCCAAACCTTGACAGCAGATTGCTGGAAATCTTTGTGTGAGCTGTCAAACTTCGTAATCGACTGATGCTGCTTTCTCGCGTATCTGAGCAGCATAGGCAACAAATTCCTGGTGTGCGGGATGTACCCTGTATGTTTCAAGGTCCTCAAGGTTATCAAAGGTTGACACCAGGACCACATCAAAAGCCCTTTCGGATTCTTTGACATTGATTCCCACCTGCATGGACCGGATGACATCAATCTTTTCCGGCAGGGATTCGAGGCGTCTTTTCATTTCCCGTTTATTCTGTTCTTTCAGTTCTGCCGGGTGAGTCTCTGATAATTTGAACATAACGATGTGGTGTATCATTTCCTGAACTCTTTTTGTTTTTGTATTTTCGGTTGGAAATCTACAAAAAGGTATCAATAATAACAAAGGAATATTATGCTGGTCGTTGGGATAGCCGGGGGGACCGGCTCCGGAAAAACAACTGTTGTCAACAGGATCCTCGAACGATTACCGGAGGATAAGGTAGCCATCCTGCCACAGGATGCCTATTACAATGACAACAGCCGGCTGAAGATGGAGGACAGGCAGGAGGTCAACTATGACCATCCGGATTCTGTTGAATTCTCCCTACTGATCGAACACCTGACCCTTTTGAAAGCAGGCGGGACGGTTCAGCGCCCCATCTATTCCTACCTTACATGCACACGTTCAGAAGAAACCGTTCCCGTGGAACCGCAAGCCGTTACCATACTGGAAGGTATCCTTATCCTGACACACGAAAAGCTGAGAGAACTGATTGATATCAAGGTCTTTGTGGATGCAGATGCAGATGACAGGCTCAGCAGGGTGGTAAGCAGGGATATTCAGGAAAGGGGCCGTTCGGTTGACAAGGTGCTGGAACGTTACGATAAGACAGTCAAACCTATGCACTTACAGTTTATTGAGCCCTCCAAGCGATATGCTGACATCATTGTACCCCAGGGCGGGAATAACCTCGTAGCCATTGATATTCTGAGCACCATTATTATGGACAGACTGAAAACGCACTGATATGATACGTGACATCAAACTGGAAAATGTATTGTTCCTGGACCTTGAGACTGTGCCGGTAATGCAGGACTACAACATGCTCAATGAGCATATGCAGGAGTTATGGGACAAAAAAATGGCGGTTCCGCTAAAGAATGAAGAGGGATTGCCCGAGGAATTATGGGAGAGAGGCGGCCTGTATGCAGAGTTTGGCAAGATCATTTGTATCTCTGCCGGCATTTTTTCAAGCCTGGAAGAACCCCGGCGGTTCCGGATCAAGTCATTCGCTGGAGATGCTGAGGCGGAAATCCTGACAGGTTTCTCCCTGATGCTTGAGAAATTTCGCCGGGGCAAAGAGCTTAATCTTTGTGCACACAATGGCAAGGAATTCGATTTTCCGTTTTTGGCCCGGAGAATGATCATCAATGGCTTACCTGTACCTGGGATACTGAATGTTGCCGGCAAGAAACCCTGGGAAGTTCATTTCCTGGATACCATGGAATTATGGAAGTTCGGTGCTTACAGGCACTATATTTCACTTGCCTTGATGGCGGAGATCCTGGATATTCCCAATCCCAAAGATGATATTGATGGCAGCCAGGTTGGCAAGGTATATTATGAGGACAAGGATATCAACAGGATCGCCCGGTATTGTGAGAAAGATGTACTCACGGTAGCACAGATCCTGCTGAGACTCAGGGGAGAATCACTAATCCCAGAGGAAAATGTGGAAGTTATAGAAAATACCTGATCGTCTTGACCAGGAGATCTGGCTGCTCAACGTGGAGCCAGTGGCCGGCATGGGGGATGGTTACAATCTCGGCCATGGGGAAGATCTTTTTTATGTCGGGTATACAATCATCCCTGATATAGTCTGAGTTTTCCCCCCGAATAAAAAGCACCGGAAACCCGGTGATACCGGTCCCCGGAGGATATTTCGAAAGGTCAATGCCCTCGAATATGGATGATAGTTCCTTCCCGATGACTTCAGCATTCAATTCCCAGTGGTACCTGCCTTCCGGACTTCTGGAAACATTTTTCATCAGAAAACTCCTGATCTTGCTTGAATGCACGGTCCGGGCAAGCTGTTCATCCACATCCTCCCGTTTTGTCACCTGGCTGAAGTCCACCGATAGTATTGCGTTTACAATTTCTGTATGTGTCCGGGCCTGGCTGGAATGATCTTCAGGATGACAGGTCGTGGGTGCAATATCAATGACGATCAATGAGTCCACCCTTTCCGGGTAGGCTTCCGCCAGGTACATGACTGTTTTGCCACCCATGGAATGTCCCAGCAGAATAGCTTTCCGGAGTTCATGCTGGTCCATGAATAGGATAAGGTCCTCCATCATGGCCGGGTAATTATGTGTGTCAGAATGTGGGGATTGCCCGTGATTTCTCTGGTCAATAAGGTAAACATCAAAGTTGTCAGCAAGTGCCTTACCGATCGATAGCCAGTTGTCCGAGGCCCCGTACAGACCATGCACAATGATCAGGGGCGGACCCTCACCGAAATTTCTGTAGAATAGTTCCATATAGGTTACTGTAATGTTGCTCAGGTGAGCTGCCGGCGATATTGCTGGATGGTATTCTCCAGTCCGAAATACAGCGCATCGGAAATGAGGGCATGGCCGATGGATACTTCCAGCAATCCGGGGATGTTATCATTAAAGTACTTCAGGTTCTCCAGGCTGAGATCGTGCCCGGCATTCAGTCCCAATCCAAGTTCAACCGCCTTTTCTGCTGCTTCTGTAAATCCGGCGATGGCATGTTCAGGATCAACCGGGAAGTTGCGTGCATAAGGTTCCGTGTAAAGTTCAATCCGGTCTGTCCCGGTTTCAACTGCATTTTCAATGTATTTCAGGTTGGTATCAATAAAAATAGAAGACCTGATCCCCTGTGATTTTAATTCAGCAATTATTTCGATCAGGAAAGACTTGCATTTGATTGTATTCCAGCCCTCGCTGCTGGTGATGGCATCCGGAGGATCCGGAACAAGGGTCACCTGATCAGGATTGATCTCACCCACAAGGTTCATAAAGGACCGGGATGGATAACCTTCAATATTGAATTCTGTTTGGATGACAGACTTAATATCCCTGACATCCTGGTAGCGGATATGTCTTTCATCCGGTCTAGGGTGAACGGTAATGCCTTCTGCACCGAAGCTCTGGCAGTCAATAGCCGCTTTAACCACATTGGGTATATTTCCTCCCCTGGCATTCCGCAATGTGGCAATTTTATTTATATTTACACTTAATCTGGTCATTTGGATGATTACTTAAACTACTACTAAATTACGAGTATTTTGGCAGAAGGTTAAACATTTGTTAGCAAAAGATCTTATATCAGAAGTTGTGCCTGCTCTAAAGACCTCAGATACAGGTTTGCAGGCCTTGGCATGGATGGATATTTTCAGGATCTCTCATTTACCAATCGTTAATAATCAGGAGTTTCTGGGTTTGATCTCAGACAAGGATATTTATAACCTTAACATGGCCGAGGAAGCGATTGGCAACCACAAATTATCACTTTTCAGTCCCTATGTATTGCTGAGCCAGCATATATACGAGGTCATCGAGATCGTTTCCCGCCTTAAACTGTCAGTTGTGCCTGTCCTGGATGATCAGAAGAATTACCAGGGACTGATCACCCTGAATGACCTGCTGCAGAAATTCGCCAACCTATCCGGACTGAAACATCCGGGGGGTATTATCGAGCTTGAACTGGCAGTGAACGACTATACCCTTACCGAGATCAGCCAGATAGTCGAGAGTAATGATGCCAAGATCTTAAGCATGTATGTTTCATCTCCCGAGGATTCCATGCAGATGACCGTCACGCTAAAAGTGAATACGACGGATATCACCTCGATCATACAGACCTTTAACAGGTATAACTATTCAGTGAAAGCTTCATATATGGAGAGTGATGAATTAGAAGACCTGCTCCATAACAGGTATGAGGAATTTATGAAATATTTGAGTATCTGAGATGAAAATCGCCATTTACGGCAGACCCTTCAGCAGCGGGTTCGAGAAGAACATTAATGCTTTGTTTCTACTGCTTGAAAAGCATAAGGTGGAATATTTCATCCATGAGCCTTTCTTTGAGTTCCTGCTGAAGAATGAAAAACTCTCCATTCAGAAGGCGGGAGCATTCAAAACGCATGATGATATCATCGGCAATGCAGACATCATGTTTTCTATTGGTGGTGATGGAACCTTTCTGGAAGCAGTATCTATCGTACAGGATTACGGTATCCCCATTGTAGGGATCAATACCGGCCGGCTGGGTTTCCTGGCCGATATTTCACCCGAGCATATCGAAGACGCCCTCACAGCCATTCTCAACAGGCAGTACAAAGTTGAGCACCGGTCCCTTGTGGAACTGGATCTGGTCAATTCCCCATGGGAAGGTTTTGCATGTGCTTTGAATGAGGTCAGCATACAGAAGCAATTTGCTACCATGATCACCATACATACTTACCTCAATGATACCTTCCTGAATTCGTACTGGGCAGATGGGCTCATCGTCTCAACACCAACGGGGTCAACAGCTTACTCCATGAGTGTAGGGGGCCCCATCATGACCCCTGATGCAAATAATTTCATCATCTCCCCCATGGCCCCGCATAACCTGACCATAAGACCGGTCATCGTACCGGATCACAATTTGATCAGGATTGAGGTGGAAAGCCGGGACAACAGTTTCCTACTGACCCTGGATTCACGAACTGAAATCATTGAGGGAAAAGTCCAGTTACAGCTGAAAAGGGCAGATTTTACAATAAAAACTCTAAGGATCAAAGATGCAACTTTCTATAATACATTGCGTAATAAATTAATGTGGGGTGTTGACAAAAGGAACTAGTATTTAAGGAATTATTCTTACATTTGTTTATAAGTACCACATTCCATGTTAAAAAGAATCTTGCCAATCATACTGCTGATCATGCTTTGCTGTCCTCAGGAGGGCAACTCGCAGCGTTGGAAACTGAGAAGATACGAAGCCGTTTTCGGTGTGGGATTTTTAAACTACTTTGGTGATGTTGGCGGAGCAGCCACCAATGAAAATTGGTATGGTATTAAGGACCTTTCAATAAAACATACCCGTCCTTCGTTATATCTCGGAACAAGGTTCAAGATCCGGGAGAACATGGGTTTGAAATTAAACTTTATGTACGGATATATTGCGGGAGATGATGAGGGATCTAAGAATAGCGACCGGGGATTTGCGTTTACATCGAGTATTTTTGAGCCCAGTTTACAGTATGAATACTCAATAATATCTGAAGAAAAACGTTATTCATCGAGTGCTTTGTTCAATAAAAGGGGAATGGTTAACAATTATTCCCAAATCAACTTATATTTGTATGCTGGAATCGGGGGAGTATTTTTTAATCCAAAGGTGAACGATGCCTTGGCCAATGCTTCCGCATACGATCCCAATCATCCCAAGTCTGGCTTAGTAATGCCGTTGGGTATAGGATTAAAATACGTGATCAATCAGAACTGGTCAGTAGGTGGCGAATTCGGAATACGGTTATCCTTTACTGATTATTTGGATGGATATTCTAATCCAAAATTTTCGCAGGCTAATGATCTATATTATTTTGGATTTATTAATGGGATATACAGAATCAGAACATCAAAATCAGGCGCCCCCATTATATTTGGACGGAAGAGTAAAACATTCCTGTAGGGCCTTCTTTTCCGTCATTATTCTTATCTTCTTTCTGGTCTTTCCGTCCAAGCATGCTAATGCACAAAGAAAATCGGATATCGGCTTGATCGGTGGTGCGTCCTATTACCTGGGTGACATCAACCACGGCCAGCATTTCTATTCACCATCCCCCGCTGGCGGTATTATTTTCCGATATAATCTCAATCCAAGGCACTCTTTCCGGTTCAGCGGGATCTATACATCACTGAAAGGCAGTGACAGTGATTTTAAAGACGAATTCCAGTTCCAAAGAAACCATAGTTTTAAAACCAGTGTTATAGATCTGGCCATTACTACGGAATTTAATTTTATGGATTATGAGCCTACCAAGTTAAGAAAGAACAGGCAATCACCCTATGTTACGGCCGGGATAGGTTATGCCTCAGTTTTGGGCACTGATGCTGGAGCCAAATCTACTACCACCATTATTTTTGGGGGAGGATTTAAATATAACCTCGCCAGGCGTTGGAGCATGGGTGCAGAATGGACTTTCAGGAAAAACTTAAATGACCTCCTCGATGGCATTGAAAACATAGGTGCTGAGCAAGGAGTATTTTTTCACAATAATGACTGGTATTCAATCATTGGAATATTTGTCACTTATAAAATATTTAACTGGCGGGAGGACTGCCCGGCGTATGACTAGTCAGGGAAGCAGATGGAAAACTCACTGAAAAACCAAATAAACAGGGATAAGTTACCCAGGCATATTGCCATCATTATGGATGGGAATGGACGCTGGGCCAAAAAGAAGGGAAATGAACGGATCTTCGGTCATAAAAATGGGGTCAAGGCCGTACGGGAGACTGTAGAGGCTGCAGCTGAACTGGGTGTTGGTTACCTGACCCTCTATGCATTCTCAACCGAGAACTGGAACAGGCCCCGGACTGAGATCGATGCACTGATGTCCCTGCTGGTTACTTCCCTGGACAAGGAAATTGATAACCTGATGGAGAACAATATTCGCCTGGAAGCCATAGGTGATATTGAAAGTTTGCCAAACAGGGTCAAATCCAACCTGAGAAGGGCTATCAGAGAAACCTCATTGAATACCGGGATGACACTGATCCTGGCACTCAGTTACAGTGCGCGCTGGGAAATCCTGGATGCTATGAAATCCATTGCCATGAAAATAGAGTCGGGTGAATTGACAGCAAAAGAGATCAGCTGTGATCATTTTACAGAACAGCTTCAAACAAGTGATATACCGGATCCTGAACTATTGATCAGGACAAGCGGCGAATACAGGATCAGTAATTTTCTGCTCTGGCAGATTGCCTACGCAGAACTGTATTTCACTCAAACACTCTGGCCTGATTTCAGGAAGGAGGACCTGTATGCTGCCATCTGCAATTTCCAGAACAGGGAACGCCGGTTTGGTAAAATCAGTGAACAAGTAGTATCGAAAACGGGAGATTAGACAATAGATGATTCGGAAGCATCTACTATTCATTACATTTTTGATTTTACCCTGGCTGGCAGTATTTTCACAGGAGATAGACTACGATAACCTGCCTGTATACGATTATGCCAATATCAAGGAATACGAAATTGCTGATATTACAGTATCAGGTGTGGAATTCCTTCAACCTGCAGTACTGATCTCCATTTCAGGGTTTAAAGTCGGGAACCGCATAAAAGTACCAGGTGATGATATTACCAGGGCTGTGAATAAGTTCTGGGACCAGGGATTGTTCGCCGATGTAAAAATCACTGCCAGAAAGATCGAGGACGGTAAGATCTAGCTGGACATTTACCTGAAAGAGCAACCACGACTTTCCAGGCTGATCGTCGACGGATTGAAAAAAGGGGAAACTGAGGACCTGATGGAAAGTCTGAATGTCCGCACAGGGAGCCAGGTGACCACTGACCTGCTGAACAATACCGAACGCCTCATCAAGGACCATTTTATAGAAAAAGGATTTTTTGATACCAGGGTAGGCATAACCCAGGTGCCGGATACGCTGAGGCCCAATTCAGTCCGTTTATATTGTCAATGTTGATAAGGGGCCCAGGATAAAGATAGATGACGTTGCCTTTGTAGGGAATGAAGTATTTCCTGACAAACGTTTGAGGAGGGTATTGAAAAATACCAAGAAGGTCAACATAAACATATTCAAAGCATCCAAGTTCATTAAGGAGCAGTACAAGGAAGACAAGCAAAGTCTGATCACCTTCTATAATGAGAACGGTTACCGGGACGCCAAGATCCTTGGTGATTCAATGGTGAGGGTGGAGGATGAAAACAGGCTGATTCTGAAATTATTTCTTGTGGAAGGACGTAAATACTATTTCAGGAATGTTAACTGGGTTGGTAATACCATCTATCCTTCTCACATTCTCAATGCAGTTCTCGGCATAACAAGGGGAGATGTCTTTGACCAGACCCTGTTGAGCAAACGGCTGGAGGTGGATGAAGATGCTGTCAGTTCATTGTATCTGGACAATGGATATCTCTTTTTCAGTGTAGATCCGGTGGAAATAAAGGTGGAGGGAGATTCCATCGATTTTGAAATGAGAATATATGAAGGGAAACAGGCAAGGATCAACAAAGTGATCATTTCAGGGAATACCAAAACGAATGAACATGTTGTACGCAGGGAGATCCGCACCAAACCTGGCGAATTGTTCAGTAAATCGGATATCATCCGGACCGTTAGGGAACTTGCACAGCTTGGACATTTCAACCCGGAGAAAATTGAACCCATTCCCATACCAAATCCCACAGATGGTACCGTGGATATAGAATACAAACTGGTGGAAAGAGCCAATGACCAGCTGGAGATCTCCGGTGGATGGGGAGCCGGCATGCTGGTCGGGACGATCGGGCTCCGGTTTTCAAATTTTGCTGTTAAAGATGTTTTTAAGCCCAAGGCCTGGCGGCCCGTTCCTGCTGGTGATGGACAGACCTTGAGCCTGCGTGCCCAGTCCAATGGCAAATACTACCGGAGCTACAATATGACTTTTGTTGAACCCTGGTTCGGAGGCAAGAAGCCCCACTCTCTATCAGTCTCTTTCTTCCATACTTTGACCAATAATTCACTTTATTTCTGGGATGCCGGAACCAGTTCTATGAAAATCACCGGCGCTTCCCTGGGATTGGGAAGGCGGCTAAAATGGCCGGATGACTTTTTTACACTGTACAATGAGCTCAGTTTCCAGCAATATAATCTGGATAACTGGACAGGTTATTTTACGTTTTCCAATGGAAAATCAAACAATTTAAGTTTGACTACCACGGTGTCCAGGAAATCGATTGACCAGCTGATCTATCCGCGTCGTGGATCCACATTTTCAGTAAGTCTCCAGCTAACTCCACCCTATTCTGCATTCAATAATAAAGATTACACGCAAGTCACTGAACAAGAGAGATACAACTGGATTGAGTACCATAAATGGAAGTTTTTAGCAGACTGGTATACAACCTTGGCAGGAAATTTGGTATTATATACACGGGCCCATTTTGGTTACCTCGGTCATTACAATGATGATCTTGGTCCTTCCCCCTTCGAAGGGTTTGATGTTGGAGGGGACGGGATGTCCGGATTTAACATTTACGGATACGAGGTGATTGCCCTGAGAGGTTATGAAAATGGTTCTTTGACACCAAGGGTGAATGGATTGAAATCCGGGAATGTTTATACCCGGCTGACCTTGGAATTGCGTTATCCCATTACCCTGAATCCATCAGCTACAGTATTTGTGCTTGGATTCCTGGAAGGGGGTAATGCCTGGTACAGCATTGATGATTTCAATCCCTTCCTGGTTAAAAGAGTCGGCCGGTATTGGCCTGCGGGCATTTTTGCCGATGTTTGGTCTGCTGGGAATTGATTGGGGTTATGGATTTGATCCTGTACCTGGAATGCCGGATGCAAGCGGAAGCCAGTTCCATTTCACCATTGGACAACAGTTTTAGTGTATCAGAAATTAAAAACTTATACCGATGAAAAAAATAGCATCAATACTCAGTATTTTATTGCTGGCGACAGGCATGGGCCTGGCCCAGAAATATGCCTTTGTGGATACGGAGTACATACTGGATCGTATTCCTGCCTATAAGGCCGCACAGGACCAGCTTGATAAAATGGCGGAGGACTGGCAAGAAGAAGTTGAAACCATGTATGGAGGCATTGAAAAGATGTACCAGGATTTCCAGGCAGAAAAAGTGTTGCTTACCGAGGAAATGAAAACGAAGAAAGAGGAGGAGATCATTACCAGGGAAAAAGAGGTAAAAGATCTCCAGCAGAAGTATTTCGGTAGGGATGGAAGTTTATTTGATAAACGACAGGAATTGATCAAACCTATACAGGATGAAGTTTACAGAGCAGTAAAGGAAATTGCATCAGAAGGAAATTATGCGGTGATCTTTGATACTGCCTCGGGTGCCAACATGCTGTATACCAATCCAAAATATGATAAAAGTGATGAGGTACTCGAAAAGCTAGGATATAAGAATTAAATCCTTACTTTTGTATCACTTTTTTTTAAAAACCAGATAATAACATTCCAAAGCGCTTTAAACCAGCGCTAATAAAGTAAAAAGAAGACCAATGAAAAAAGTAATTAACTTATTTCTCGTAAGCGCATTCCTGTTTGCATGTATGCCGGCCAATTCACAGGACCTGAAATTCGGACATATCAATTCCCAGGAATTACTGACAGCTATGCCGGAGAGTGACAGTGCTCAGGCCACTATCGAAAGACTGGCTGCTGATTATGAGCAGCAAATGGAAGAAATGAGAGTGGAATTGAATAAGAAATATGACGATTACCTGACCAACAGGGACAGCTATACTGATCTGATCAGGCAAACAAAGGAAGCTGATATTACTGAAATGCAGCAGAGGATAGGCAATTTCGAGCAGGTGGCCCAGCAGGACCTTCAGCAGCAGCAGCAGCAATTGATTCAGCCCGTTCTGGAAAAGGCCAACAATGCCATCAAGGAAGTAGCTGAAGAAAACGGCTTTATCTATATTTTTGATATCAGCCGTGGTAATCCTGTGTATTTTCTCTGACACAGAGCATAGATATAATCTCCCTGGTCCGGACCAAGCTCGGATTATAATCTTTACAATGATATCATAGAACAGACCACTCCCCACTTGGAGTGGTCTTTCTTTATTAACGCAGGCATGCCATGATGCAACTGGAAGCAGAACAGCCCATCGGGATATTCGATTCAGGAGTAGGCGGACTCACCGTTGCACATTCCATCCAATCCCTGCTTCCCAAGGAAAAGATCATCTATTTCGGTGATACATTCCACCTGCCTTATGGCGATAAATCCAGTGAATCCGTTCGGTATTATTCCCGCAGGATCTCCGATTTCCTACTGGAGAAGAATTGTAAAACAGTATTGATTGCCTGTAATACTGCATCATCAAGTGCTTATGATGAGGTGGTCGAACATGTGGCCGGCAGGGCCATCGTCCTGAATGTCGTAGACCCGGTCGTATCTCTTGTCAGCATAAAGCATAGAGAAGGCAGGGTGGGAGTAATCGGCACAAAAGGGACGATCAACAGCAAAACCTATGAGAAAAAGATCCAGCAGATAAATCCCTCACTTGAGGTGATATCCATGGCTACCCCCCTCTTTGTACCCATGATTGAGGAAGGGTTTATTTATGATGATATCAGCAATGCCATTATCAGGGCCTATCTGTCAGACAAACGATTTAGCGAAATCCATACCATGATCCTGGGATGTACCCATTATCCCATCATCAAGCGGCAGATTGAAAAGTTTTTCAATTTCGGAATTGACATTATTGATGCGGCCGATATCGTTGCACAAAAATTAAAGTCCACACTTGAGGAGATGGAACTTTTCATACAGGGCAAACCAGCCAGGCATGAGTTTTATATTTCGGATTACACCCCCTACTTTGAAAAGATTGCCAAAATGTTTTTCGAGTCTGCCGTCCATCTCGAACATCTGAATTTCTGGAAATAGCCTTTCTTAAAGAAACATTTAAGGTCTTAAACCCGTAAAAATATAAGGGCTTATTACCGGTTTATATTTATGTTTAAAAAAATGAACTAATATATCATTTAACATCTCTGAAAATCATTAATTTTGTAATGGGAATTTGCAAACATAAACGGATAAATTATTCACTGTAGCCACTGAAATGCATATAATTAAATTATATGCATTATTTTTATATACCATTGTTAATCAATATGTTATAAGTCAATATGGCCAAAAATGCTAAAGTGATTGAACTGGAAGAGGTAGTGGTCAAGTTTGCCGGAGATTCAGGCGACGGAATGCAGCTTACGGGCTCCCAGTTTTCTGACACCTCCGCTTTCATTGGAAACGATCTCTCCACATTTCCCGATTACCCTTCAGAAATCAGGGCACCCGGCGGTACCATTGCCGGAATATCCGGTTTCCAGGTCCACATCGGGCACAAGGAAGTACACTCTCCCGGTGACCAGGCAGATGTGCTGGTGGCAATGAATCCGGCAGCCCTGAAAGCCAATATGAAATGGGTCAAGGACGGAGCTACCATCATCATTGACATCGATAATTTTGATAACAAGCATTATAAAAAGGCTGGTTATATCGAGGATCCATTTGAGGATGGCAGCCTGGAAGGCTACAATGTAGTGAAAGCACCCATCACCACCCTGACCAGGTCTACGGTCAAGGAATTCGGACTGGATACCCGGACTGCCGATAAAACCAAGAACCAGTTTGTTGCAGGACTGTTGTACTGGTTGTTTAACAGGGACCTCACGATAGGGGAAGGCTTTCTGAAGGAAAAATTTGGAAAAAAGCCCGAACTGGTCAAAGCCAATATTAAAGTCCTTCATGAAGGTTACAATTACGCCGAAACCATCGAGGCTATGTCTACTACCTTCCTGGTGAATCCGGCCCGGAAAAAGAAAGGATTATTCAGGAATATTACCGGTAACCAGGCCACTGCATGGGGATTGCTGGCAGCTGCAGAAAAGATCGGGCAAACCTCTCTTCCTGGGTTCCTATCCCATTACACCTGCCTCGGAGATTCTTCAGGAAATTTCCGCCATGAAACATCTGGGGGCAAAATCATTCCAGGCTGAGGATGAGATTGCCGGTATTTGTTCCGCCATCGGCGCCAGTTTTGCCGGCAGGCTGGCAGCAACTTCGACATCCGGACCAGGATTGGCACTAAAGGGGGAGGCAATCGGACTGGCAGTTATGACCGAATTGCCCCTGGTGATTGTGAATGTGCAGAGGGGTGGGCCGTCAACAGGACTTCCGACCAAAACAGAACAGTCTGACCTGATGCAGGCGCTGTACGGAAGGAACGGGGAGAGTCCGGTAGTTGTTATCGCTGCCAGTACTCCGGCCAATTGTTTTGATTATGCATATAAAGCTTCCAAAATAGCCGTAGAGCATATGACCCCGGTGATCTTGCTGACGGACGGGTACCTGGCAAACGGTTCAGAATTATGGCATATCCCAGATGTAAATGACCTGCCGGATATTGAGGTCCCGGTTGTGGAGGATAATGATCCGGATTTTCAACCCTATCACCGGCGTCCTGATAAACTGGCCAGGTTTTGGGCCATTCCGGGACAGGAAGGACTCAGGCACAGGGTAGGTGGACTTGAAAAAGCAGATATTACAGGAGATATATCACATGATCCACTGAACCACCAGATCATGGTTGAACAGCGGGATGCCAAGGTTAGAAAAGTGGTGGACTTCATCCCGGACCAGGAGATCATTGGAGACACGGAAGCTGACCTCCTGGTCATTGGATGGGGTGGTACATATGGACCACTGATCACGGCAGTCGAGGAACTACAAGAGGAAGGGAAAAGTGTCAGCCTTGCCCAATTCAATTATATTCATCCATTGCCGGGAAATACAGGGGAAGGTTCTGAAAGGGTTCAAAAAAAGGATTGTTTGTGAATTGAACCTGGGACAATTTGCCAAGCACCTGACGATGGAATACCCGGAGTTTGAATACTTAAGGTATAATAAGATCCAGGGACTGCCCTTTATGATCTCAGAATTAAAGTCCAAGATTCAATCAAATACTGGAGGAATTATCATGAGTGAAGAAAAGAAAAATATAGGAGAACTCACAAAAGCAGATTTCAAAGTAGAACAGCCTGTAAAATGGTGCGCCGGATGTGGAGGCCATTCTGTACTTTCCACGATACAGGGTGCCATGCCTGATATCGGCTATAAAAAGGAGAATATTGTATTTGTTTCCGGGATCGGTTGTTCCTCCAGGTTCCCCTATTATATCCATACCTACGGGTTTCATGGTATGCACGGACGGGCAGCAGCCATTGCCTCTGGGATCAAAGTGGCGAATCCGGAGCTGAGTGTATGGGTGGTTACTGGTGATGGCGACCTGATGGCCATTGGCGGGAATCATTTCATCCATATTCTACGGCGGAATATCGATGTCAACATCCTCCTTTTCAATAACAAGATATATGGTTTGACCAAGGGCCAGTATTCACCTACTACACCCAAGGGAAGTGTCACCAAAACATCTCCGGATGGGACCATTGAAAATCCCTTCAATGCCGGGAGAACTGGCCATGGGTGTCACAGGGTGCCTTTTTTGCAAGGGTAGTAGATACAGAACCAAAGATGATGCGGGAGGTGTCCCTCGCTGCAGCAGACAACAAGGGGACCTCGGTGGTGGAGGTACTGCAGAATTGTATCATTTTTGCCAACCAGGTCCACAAGGAGATCACCGGCAAGGATGTAAGGGCGGATCATCAGATATATCTGAAACATGGGGAACCCATGATCTTTGGCGCTGAGCAGAACAAAGGGTTGGTCTTGGAGAAGGGCAGGCTGAAAGCCGTAACCATTGGCGAGAATGGATATACCCTGGATGATATCCTGATCCATGATGTAAAAGATGCAGATGATACCATACATTACATGCTGGTCCGGATGTCACTTCCGGAGCTGCCAGTGGCCATGGGTGTCATCAGATCATATGAGACTACTGTTTATGAATCCCTGTTAGAGAACCAGATAGCCGCAGCCAAGGAAAATTCCAAGATTAAAACGGTTAATGACCTGCTCCATTCCGGGCACACGTTTGAGGTTGAATGATATTAATACAGCTTGTAGAATAATACCGTAAGCTTTTTCCACTGTCCTGGAATCAGTTTACGGTATTTGTTTTATCCAGCCGGTTGGTCCATTTGATCATCGATTTAGTATTTTTGTAAAAACAGGCAACTAAATGGCTGAGGGCAGCAATTCTAGAGAGGTTGAAAGGATCATCGCCGAGAAGAAGGAGCGATTGAAAGAACTGACCTGTATCAACCGGACTACCCAGATCCTGAAAGAGGGGAGAACCTTGGATGAAACGTTTCAGCAGATCGTGAAGATCCTTCCGCCATCCTGGCAATATCCTGAAAGTACAGCAGCCCGTATCTCTTTTGCAGGGAGAGAGTATCTGTCGCAGCATTTCAAGAAGACAGAATGGTGCCAGCAGCAGGCCTTCCAGACAATTAAAGGAGAGGAGGGTAAAATAGAGGTTTTTTACCTGCAGGAGTTCAATCAATTGGATGAGGGACCTTTTCTGAAGGAGGAAAGGGACCTGATAAATACCCTGGCAAGTATTCTCTCGAATTACATTGATAGCCAGGAAGCCCGCGAAATATTGAAACTTTCTGAAGAGAAGAAGAAGGTTAAGCAGGAAATTACCGAAAACAAGCAACCCAGCCTTAATTCGAGGCAGCTTCTCCAGAAATTTTTGAATAAACAGAATGCAAACAGGGATATATTTCATGACCTGATGCCTTACAGGGTAAAAGAGGTATTATTGGTGGCAACGTTATATGATGCATACGCCATCGAGAAAGAGGGGCATTTCTCTGAATACATCCTTCAGGAATATCACCAGTTGAACCTCTCATCCGTGCCCAGGGTTACCGGGGTTTCATCTTATGCGGAAGCGATAGAACAATTGCATTCAAAACATTTTGACCTGGTGATCCTGATGATTGGCAGTGACTGGCAAACACCCATACAGATTGGGACCAGTGTAAAAAAAGATTTCCCGTATATACCCATTTATGTCCTGTTGAATAATGACCGCGAGATTTCTCGTTTCAATGAGCATTCAAAGTATCTCGATATCATTGACAGGGTTTTTGCCTGGAATGGGGATAGCAAGATCTTTTCCGCAATGATACTGCAGCTTGAGGACAAGGTTAATGTTAAGAACGATACCAGCATTGGCATGGTCAAGGTCATTCTGCTGGTAGAAGATTCGGAAAAATACTATTCACGCTATTTGCCGCTTCTCTACAGTAATGTGATGGAACAGACCGAGCGGATGATAGAGGATGTCAGCACGGATGATCTGTTCAAAGTGTTAAGGTTGAGGGCCCGGCCCAAAGTCCTGCTGGCTACGACCTATGAGCAGGCAATGGATATTTTTAATCTCTACAAGGAACACCTGCTCTGCCTGATTACTGATGTAGCATATCCAAGGACCAGTGATGGGATAAAGGACTGGGAGGCAGGTTTCAGTCTGGTGAAACAGGTTCGTGAGCAGATGAGAGATTTGCCGACCGTCATTCAGTCCTCCGATGTACACAATTCACACAGGGCCTTTAAATTGAAATCAGTTTTCATCGATAAAAATTCAGAATCCCTTAAACAGGATATTGAAAGCTTTATCAAGCATCACCTGGGTTTTGGGAATTTTATATACAAAGATGCCAAAGGCAAAACCATCGCTGAGGCAAAAACATTGAAAGAATTTGAGAATCACATAGATACCATACCGGAAGAATCTCTTTGTTATCATGCGAGGAGAAATCATTTTTCACTCTGGCTGATGGCCAGGGGTGAGATCGAAATTGCCAGGATGATCTACCCCGTTCAGGTGATAGATTTTGATACCATACCTGAATTCAGGAATTATCTAAGGTTTGTAATACGTAAACATCGTAATGAGACCAATATTGGTCAGGTTATCAATTTTGAAGAATCTGCCATTCTGGATGAGACCAATATTGTGAGCCTTGGTACCGGGGCACTGGGAGGAAAGGGAAGGGGACTGGCTTTTATAAATACACTGATCTACAACCTGAACTTTTCTGAGCTCGTTGCAGGTATAAAGATCCGCACACCCATTACTTTTATAATAGGCACCGATGAGTATGACCTGTTCATGGCCAGGAATAAGTTAATGCACTATGAGAACTCAGAACTCGATTATCAGGGAGTCAGGGAGAAGTTCCAGCAGGGTGAATTGTCATATGGATTGTACAAGAAGATCAGGGCGCTGCTAAAGAAAGTAAAAAAGCCACTTGCCATAAGGTCTTCCAGCCTTTTGGAAGACAGCACCACCCATCCCTTTTCAGGTGTTTTTGCCACCTATCTTCTGCCCAATAATCATCCCGATTTTAATGTCCGTCTTAAGCAGGTTACTGATGCCATCAAACTTGTATACGCCTCCATTTATTCTGAAAATGCCCTGATGTATTTTGAGGCCATCAATTTCAAGGTGGACAATGAAAAAATGGCGGTTGTAATTCAGGAAGTTGTGGGTCATCCTTTCGATGGATACCATTACCCCCATATCAGTGGAACAGCTCAATCATACAATTATTATCCCATCGCTCATATGGAACCGGAAGATGGTTTTGCCGTGGCTGCACTGGGATTAGGCCAGTACGTTGTAGAAGGCAATAAAGCTTATCGGTTTTCACCCAGGTATCCCGATTTGCAGATATATACACCCCGAGACCAGTTTAAGGGCTCACAGGTGGATTTCTATGCCGTAAACATGAAGAAGCAAAACCCGGAACTACTGAGATTGGGTGAGGATGCCGGACTGATAAGGCTGGAGCTCGATGAGGCTGAGAGACATGGTACGCTTAAACATTGTGTCTCGGTTTATGATCCTGAAAATGACAGGATTACACCTGGACTTGATGTAGCTGGGCCAAGGATTATCAATTTTGCCAACATACTCAAGTTTGATTACATTCCCATGGCTAAAACCCTTGAAATGATCCTCAATGTAGTGAAAGAAGCCCTTGGGACACCCGTTGAAATTGAATATGCCATTGATCTTGATAGGGACGATCAGGGACGAGTTTCTTTTTACCTGTTACAGCTCAAGCCTCTTGTGGGCAGTGTTGATGATTTTGAGATTGAGATGGACAGGGTGGATAAGGAAAGTATCCTTCTATATGGAGAGCGCAGTATGGGCAATGGCAAGGTAGATGACATCAGGGACGTGGTTTTTGTTAAATCTGATAGTTTCGATAAGACCCGGACACAGGAGATTATCCCGGAGATAGAACAATTGAACGCAGAAATGGTATCGAAGGATAGAAAGTACATCCTTATCGGGCCGGGCCGTTGGGGTACTCGCGACCGTTTTATCGGCATCCCCCTGGTTTGGACACAGATATCAAATGCCAGGGTAATCGTTGAAATGAGCCTGCCAGAATTTCCTCTGGACGCCTCGCTCGGATCCCACTTCTTTCATAATGTGACGTCCATGAATGTCGGATACTTTTCCATTCAGCATGATTCTGCAACGGATTATATTGATTGGGAAACAATGAAACAGCAAAAAGTTGTCAGCGACATGAAATATACCACCCATATAGAATTTGAAGAACCACTAACCATTGTGATGGATGGAAAGAAACGTACATCCCTGATCACATGGAACAAAAGTTAACTCTTTGAATAGCATAACCACACCCACGATAGATTTTGGACAGACTTCCTTTAGCCTGCTGATGCAAAACCGTATCCGGCAGGTTTTATTGATCTGCAGCAATTACGATGCCTATATGCTGGAAGAGGATGGACGCATTGATGAACAGATATTTAATGAATATGTTTCACTGAACCTGCGTTATCCACCCAATTTTATACTGGCCACCTCTGCCAAGGAAGCTTTTAAGATCCTGAAGAAGGAAAAGATCGACCTGGTAATAGAGATGCTGAACATTGGAGACATGGATACCTTTGAGCTGGCGAAAAAGATTAAGCGCAAGTATAAGGATATTCCCATCGTAACACTTACCCACTTTTCCAGGGAAGTATCTGTGCGTTTGCAAAATGAAGATATGTCCGCCATCGATTATGTATTCTCCTGGTTGGGAGATGCAGGCCTCCTGCTTGCCATCATCAAGCTGATCGAAGATAAAATGAATGTTGAAAATGATGTTGAGAAAGTTGGCGTTCAGACCATCCTCCTGGTTGAAGATTCGATCCGTTATATTTCAAGTTATCTGCCAAACCTGTATAAGATCATTCTGAAACAATCCAGGGAATTCGGAGAGGAGGCGCTTAATGAACATCAGCGTATGTTGCGCATGAGGGGAAGGCCGAAAGTATTGCTGGCAACAACATTGGAAGAGGCTGTTGCCATTTTCGAGAAGTATAAAGACAATATGCTGGGGATCATTTCTGATGTAAACTTCAAGAAAGCAGCCAGAAATAAGACCAAAGGAAAGATGGGACTTGAGTTCTGTAGCCTTGTAAAGGAGAAAGATCCATTCATGCCCTTCCTGTTGCAGTCCTCGGATGAGACCATGGCCATTGAGGCCAAGAAGCTGGGCATTGGATTTATCCATAAATATTCAAAATTACTCTCCCATGAATTGAATCAGTATATAATTGACCATTTCGGGTTTGGGGATTTCGTTTTCCGTGATCCTGATACCCTGGAAGAAATAGCCAGGGCTTCGGACCTCCAGAGCCTTCAGAATCAGATACTATTGATCCCCGACAAGACCCTGCGCCTGCATACAGGTCGAAATGACTTCTCAAAATGGCTGAATGCACGTGCCATCTTTCAGGTTGCCGAATTATTTAAACCTGTGGCGAATGAAGATTTTGATACTTTAGACCAGTTGAGGAACTACATTTATAACTCCATTTCTGATTTCAGGATCGCGAAAGGGCGGGGGGTGATCGCTAAATTTGACAGGAATAAATTTAGTGAATACCTGATATTCAGCAGAATAGGAGAGGAGTCCAGTGGGGGAAAAGCCAGGGGACTGGCTTTTATAAATTCAATCATTGAAAAACATCATCTTTTTAAAAAATATCCAGGGGTAGCTATCACCATACCCAGGACAGTTGTTTTGAGTACAGATGTATTTGATACGTTTATGGAAAAAAACAATCTGTTGGAAACAGCGCTTTCCGATCTTCCTGATGAAGAAATCTTTGATTGTTTTTTAAAAGCCAGCATGCCGGAGTGGGTTGAAGAGGATCTGAAGGCTTTCGTGGAAGTGCTGGTAAACCCAGTTGCTGTCAGGAGTTCAAGCAAATTGGAAGATTCACATTATCAACCCTTTGCTGGTATATATGCCACCTATATGGTACCCTGTGACTGGGATGACAGGGATCATACCCTGGAGATGCTTACCACAGCCATCAAAAGTGTATATGCTTCGGTTTATTTCAAGGGAAGTAAATCTTATATGACTGCCACCTCCAATGTGATCGATGAAGAAAAAATGGGAATTATCCTGCAGGAGGTCTGTGGATCACCATGCGGAAACGCTTTTTACCCTGCCCTTTCCGGGGTTGCCAGATCCATAAACTTTTATCCCATAGAACCTGAGAAAGCGGAAGATGGCATAGCAGTTATAGCTTATGGCCTTGGTAAATACCTGATGGAAGGTGGAAGGGGACTAAGATTCTCACCCAAATTTCCAAAAAAGATCCTGCAGCTGTCAGATCCCAGCCTGGCATTGAAGGATACGCAGAAGGAGTTCCTGGCGGTGAACCTTGATCCTTCCAGTTTCATCCCTTCGGTGGATGATGGTGCGAACCTGTTAAGGATGCGTTTTAAGGAAGCTGAGAAACATGTACCTTTCAAGTACGCTGCCTCCACCTATGATTTTGAGAGCCATATGCTGAGGGATGGTATGTTGAGTAAGGGGAAGCGGATAGTCACTTTTTCCCGTTTATTAAATTATAATGCCATTCCATTGGCAGAAATCATCAGTGATTTGCTGAAAACGGGACAGGAAGAAATGAATAATCCCATTGAAATGGAATTTGCCGTCAATATGGATACTCCGGAAGGCCACCCTGCCATATTCAATCTTCTTCAGATCCGGCCAATTGTTCTCAATGACCAGAGTATCAGTTTTAAACTTGATGAGATCAAGGTGGAAGATACCATTGTATATGCAGAATCTGCACTTGGAAACGGTAGGTTCGAAGGACTCAGGGACCTGTTATATGTAAGGCCTCAAGCTTTTGATCCGGCCAACAACGATAAAATCGCCAGGCTTATCGAGAAAAAAAATGAGGAATTCAGGGAGGAAGGAATAAATTATATCCTGATAGGACCCGGAAGATGGGGCTCAAGTGATCCATGGCTTGGTATACCTGCCAAATGGGCGCAGCTATCGGAAGCCAGGGTGATCATTGAAGCGGGACTGGAAAACTACCGGATCGATCCGAGTCAGGGAACTCACTTTTTTCAGAACATCACCTCATTCAGGATAGGATTTTTCACCATCAACCCGTATATGAATGATGGATTCTATGATATCGGATATATTGACAACATACCCGCACTGTCTGAAAATGAGTACTTCAGGCATATCCGCTTTAAGAAACCACTGCGGATAGAGGTGGATGGTAGATCTAATAAAGGGGTGATCTACAAGGAAGCCCCAGACGAGAAAACCTGATAAATATCAATATTTTATATCATATGATATTATTTGCCAGGCATTTGGTATAAATGTATTTTTAAATAAATCAATTCCACTAAATATGAATGTTGACAGATTAATGGTTGAACTTGAGAAGAGGCATCCAGGAGAGCATGAATATCATCAGGCTGTCAGGGAAGTCCTGGAATCCATCGAGGAAGTTTATAATGCCAATCCACAATTCGAAGCAGCAGGAGTGATAGACCGGATCATTGAACCCGACCGGATTGTAATCTTTAAAGTGCCCTGGGAAGATGACCAGGGAAAGGTACATGTAAACATAGGTTACCGTATCCAGTTCAATAGCGTGATCGGTCCCTATAAAGGTGGACTCCGTTTTCACCCCAGTGTTAACCTGAGTATCCTGAAATTCCTGGGATTTGAGCAGATCTTCAAGAACAGCCTTACCTCATTACCACTGGGTGGAGGCAAAGGCGGATCTGATTTCAATCCGAAGGGAAAATCTAACAGTGAGATCATGCGTTTCTGCCAGAATTTTATGCTGGAGCTATGGAGAATGATTGGACCTTCAACAGATGTTCCTGCAGGAGATATCGGAGTAGGTACGCGTGAAATAGGATTCCTGTACGGAATGTACCGGAAAATTGCAAGGGAGAACACGGGAGTACTAACAGGTAAAGGTCTTGCCTGGGGAGGATCCCTTATCCGTCCTGAGGCAACTGGATTCGGCTGTGTCTATTTCGCCAAGGAAATGCTGGCCGCAAAGGGGGAGACATTCAAAGACAAGATCGTTACCATAAGCGGATTCGGGAATGTGGCCTGGGGTGCCGTCCAGAAAATTGTTGAGCTGGGAGGAAAGGTTGTCACCCTTTCCGGACCGGATGGATACGTATATGATCCGGAGGGAGTATCCGGTGAAAAGATCGACTATATGCTGGAACTTAGAGCATCCAACGAGGATATAGTTAAACCCTATTCTTACGAGTTTGAAGGTACTGAGTTCGTTCCCGGCAAACATCCCTGGGAAGTCAAATGCGACATTGCCATGCCATGTGCAACAGAAAATGAACTGATCGAGGAAGATGCCAGAAACCTGGTGGATAATGGATGTATCTGTGTTTGTGAAGGGGCCAACATGCCCTGTACACCGGAAGCCATTGAAATACTGCAGGAGAACAAGATACTCTATGCTCCGGGGAAAGCTGCCAATGCTGGAGGAGTTGCTACCTCCGGACTGGAAATGTCACAGAACAGCATGAAACTTAACTGGCAGACGGGAAGAGGTTGACAGGCGACTGCATGAGATCATGACCAGTATCCATGAAGCATGCGTGGAACATGGTACTGAGCCTGATGGCTATGTGAATTACGTAAACGGGGCCAATATAGCCGGTTTCATGAAGGTGGCCAATGCGATGTTGGACCAGGGAGTGATCTAGGTCGGTTAGGGCATACTAAAACCGGGCTGGCTTTTTGCGCAGTAACGCAAAAAAAGGCCCGGTTTTAGTATGCCCTAACCTCCGGTCATCTCCTGTCTTTGTCAATGCAGCACCCTGACAGCTTTGTCACTACCTTAATGCAGTACTTCTTGTAAGAATCCCAGAATCGTCCATGACACCCATAGTGATTGTTGTTTCATTGAAAAAGGCGCAGTTCCGTCAGATCTTGAAGGAAAAAGCTTGAAAGAGACATAAAATATCGAGTTATTAACTAAATTGATGCTGTTTCGGATAAAATATATCTATGGAGGGATATATTTTATCCGAAACAGCACTAAATAAGTATGTAAGTAGATATTTTATATCCTTTTCTTATGAGTAGCCAATTGACCTAATAAAAAATGTCCCTTGGCTTCTGCAGAGCAGACTTCCATAATCATTTCGGCTTCATTTGATATAAATCACCGACAGGAGGGAGCAAAGAAACCGAGAACAGCCCCGCGCAGCACTCTTTCTAGAAAAACCACCTTTGAATATCAAATAGTTATGTAGGAATAATCCCGAAGCGATGAACACAGGAAAAAGGCCCGGTTTTAGTATGCCCTCACCTCCGGTCATCGGGGGGGACGTGGGTTAAAGCTGGAGGAGATAATCCTTGAAATCTTCGAATTTTGAGGAAAGCAGGATACTGTGTTTTTCCTTGTTTGACGCTTCTTTTAATTTGTCAGGTATTTCAATTGTTGATTTTATCACTTCTTCAACGGTAAGGCTGAATTTCCCCGGATGTGCGGTTTCAAGGAACACTCCCGGGATGCCATTTTCCCTGGGAGTATATGCTTTCAAAGCCTGGTAGCCTGCAGCTCCATGTGGATCCAAGAGGTAGCCGGTGCGCTGGTAAACCTCAGCAATGGTTTCTCTTAGTCTCTCATCAGTATAAGAATATGCACTCATGGTTGCTGCGATGGCATCGTGAGAATGCCCGAACAGGTCAAGTATCCGTGCAAAATTACTTGGATTGCCAACATCCATGGCATTGGCAATGGTGGGGATGGAGGGACGTGGACTAAATTTCCCCGTTTTCAGGTATTCAGGTACTACATCATTGACGTTGGTTGCAATGATATAGTGTTTTACGGGCAGTCCCATTTTTCCGGCAATCAATCCGGCTGTAAGGTTTCCAAAATTCCCGCTTGGCACGGAGACGTAAAATTCCTGGTCCCCGGGAAGCCTGGCCCAGGCATTGAAATAGTAGAATGACTGGGGAAGTAGTCGGGCCAGGTTGATCGAGTTTGCTGAGGTCAGGATCAGTTTTTTAGTTAGGTCCTGATCCTGGAAAGCTGACTTTACCAGCCTTTGACAGTCATCGAATGTGCCCCCAACCTCCAATGCTGTGATGTTGCCTCCCAGGGTAGTAAGCTGTTTTTCCTGAAGCTGGCTGACCCCACCTGAGGGGTAGAGTATGTAGACATGGATTCCTTCTACATTCCAGAAACCGCTGGCCACGGCACTGCCGGTATCACCCGATGTGGCCACCAGGACATTAATCTCCCGGTCAAGTCCCCTGGTAAAAAGCCCCATCATCCGGGCCATAAAACGGGCCCCTACATCTTTGAATGCCAGGGTGGGACCGTGAAACAATTCCTGGGTATAAATACCTTCTTCCACCTTCACTAACGGAGTGTCAAAATTGATGGCAGCATCTGTGATCTGCAGGATTTCCGATTCGGTAAGATCTTCGTGGAACAGGCTCAGGGCTAACTCCCTGGAGATCTCATGGAAAGTTTTGGATTTAAATGATTGTATTTGTTTTTCTGGAAGGACCGGTATGCTTTCAGGCATGTATAGTCCGCCATCCGTTGCAAGTCCATCGAGGACTGCATCTTTTAATGACCGCCTGAGTTGTTTGTTCTCTGTGCTGTAATAATTCATGATTGCTTTGTCAGAAACTTAATGCCCTGTTTGTTAACCGGTGAAACAAAAACACTGCTGCCAATCTCAGCATTAGCGAAAACCTTTCCCATGTCCCTCCCGGCTTTCTGTGCTGTCTCCTCATCCTTGCTCAGTGCAAAAATGGAAGGTCCGGAACCTGAAATACTGCATCCCAGAGCGCCGGCTTGCATAGCTGCCTGAATCACATTCTCGTATTCAGGGATAAGGAAAGACCGTATGGGTTCTGCAATCACATCATGCATGGAATCACTGATCAGGCGATAATTCCCGGTGATAAGCCCGGTTACCAGTCCGGCAACATTCCCGCACTGGGTCACTGCTTTTTCAAGCGAGACAGTGGTTTTAAGTATCTTTCGGCTATCCTCCGTCGCAATGCTGATCTCCGGGTATACAACGGAACAATGAATCTGTTCCGGACAGGGTATGCTGATGATATCCAGGGGATCATAGCTCCGAACCAGGACGAATCCTCCAAGCAGTGCAGGAGCCACATTGTCTGCATGGGCAGAACCACTGGCAGTTTCCTCACCTTTCATGGCAAATGTGACCAACTCATTGCTTGTGTAGGGATTTCCCATCAATACATTGGCCCCATAAACAGCTCCGGCAGAACTGGCAGCACTTGAGCCGATCCCACTGCCAGGTGCTATCTTTTTCAGGAAGGTCAATCGAAATTTTTGCTGGCTTCCCAGGTGATCCAACATTGAATCAATCGCTACTGTGGCCACGTTTTTCTCAGGTTCCAGGGGTAGACCAACCCCTGACCGGTCTACCAGAATATGCTTGTCCCCTTCGGTTTTTTCAACCCGTATCTCATCCCCCGGCTGATTCATGGCAAATCCCAGGATATCAAACCCTGGTCCTACATTGGCCACAGTGGCGGGTGAAAATATATGCACTCCCTCAGCCATGATTTTTTATATGTTTGCAATCCGGATCACATCGGCAAACATGCCTGCGGCAGTAACTTCTGCACCTGCTCCGTATCCTTTGATGATCATGGGATGCTCCTTATATCTTTCTGTAGTGATCATAATGATATTGTTGCTGCCCTCAAGGTAGTAAAGGGGGTGATCCGTTCCAACTTCAGCAAGGCTGACAGAAGCTTTACCGTTTTTCAGACGGGCCACAAAACGCCACTTTTTGTTGTTTTTTTCAAGGGCTGACCGCTTTTGCTCAAACTCATCATCATATTTACTGACCTTCTGCCAGAATTCCTCAATGTCTCCTTCAAAGCATTCCTCTGGCAGGATGGGGGAAATCTTTACCTGTCTTTCTTCTATTTTATACCCGGACTCTCGCGACAGGATAATAAGTTTGCGGATAACATCGACCCCGCTGAGGTCAATTCTGGGATCCGGTTCAGAAAAACCAAGTTCCTTGGCCTGCCTGATCACATCACTTAATCTGTTATCCTTATCCAGCGTGTTGAATATGTAATTGAGGGTGCCGGACAGCACGGCCTCCAGCTCAAGGATCCGGTCACCGCTTTTCATCAGGTCATTCATCGTGTTGATGATTGGCAGGCCTGCTCCTACATTGGTTTCAAAAATGAATTTCACCCCTTTCGCCTGTGCCGTGTTTTTCAGGTCCCTGTAATTCTCATACGCTGAGGAACAGGCAATCTTATTGGCAGTAACCACAGATACATAATTATTGAAATGATGCTTATAACTTTCTGATACGTCTGCTGCCGCAGTACAGTCAATGAAAACGCTGTTGCGCAGGTTTAATTCTGCTATCCCTTTTGTGAACGACTGCAAATCAGCAGGTTGGCCCTCGCTTAGCAGATCTGCATAACTTTCGATATCGATCCCGTTATGATCAATGATCATCTTTTTGGAATTAGACAAGCCTATCAGGTTTACTTTGAGGCGATGATCTGAGAGTAGCTTGTCCCGCTGGTTGCGGATTTGATTCAGTAAACGGGAGCCCACTGTTCCTACGCCAACCAGGAAGAGGTGCAGTTCCTTGTAATGAGACAGGAAGAACCCCTCATGGATGACATTCATGGCCTTCCGCAGGCTGTGCTTGCTGATCACAACAGAAACATTAAGTTCTGAGGATCCCTGAGCAATGGCGATCACGTTGATCCCATTCCTGCCCATGGCTTGAAAGAGCTTGGCAGATATGCCAGGTGTATGCCGCATTCTCTCCCCAACGATGGCGATGACCGAAAGGTCCTTTTCCACCAGGATACGGATGGAATGAATGGTCTCTATCTCATGATTGAATTCCTCGCGGATAGCTTGTTCTGCATTTTGTGTTGCATCCGGATGGATGGCAAAACTGATGGAATACTCAGAAGAAGCCTGAGTGATCAGGATAATATTGATATTCCGCCGTGCAAGTGCCGTGAACAGGCGCATGGAGGTTCCCGTGACGCCCACCATACCTGAACCCTGAATGGTGACCAGGTCCACATGGTCAATAGAAGAGATTCCCTTGATTGGTGAAGGGCTCGGCACGATCTCCTGAATGCCGATAGTGGTCCCTTTTTTCTCCGGTGAAAATGTATTCTTGATGTGGATCCGAATCCTTTTTTCCAGGACCGGATGGATAGTGGGGGTATACAGAACCTGAGCCCCAAAATGGGAAAGTTCCATAGCTTCAGCATAGCTCAGTGATTCTATGGCATAGGCCTTTTCTACCTTTCGTGGATCGGCTGTCATGAATCCATCCACATCTGTCCAGATCTCCAGCACAGAGGCATCAACCCCCGCTGCGATGATGGCCGCTGTATAGTCAGAGCCGCCCCGGCCCAGGGTAGTGGTTTCCCCTTTCTCGTTACTCGCAATGAATCCGGGCACAACCGCGTATTTCTGCAGGGTCTTGAAATGCTCCGCTATCAATGGATAACTCTGGTTGAAAAGGACACTGGCCTTGCCATACTGGCTGTCTGTCTTGATCAGGTCCCTGATCTCCACCAGGTAGGCATCATTGATCTTCAGAGAAATAATGAATGATGATAACCTTTCGCCGAAACTGACTATGGCATCATGGGTTTTTGCTGGCAGGTCCTGCAGAAGAAATACGCCATACAGCGTTTCTTCCAGTTCATTGATCAATACTTTTATCCCGGCCAGTATATTGCTTTGCTGGTTAACCCTGAAAAGTTCTTTTACAGCCTGGTAGTGCCTTTGCTCAATCCTGGATAACAGATCCTTGTAGGACTCATCCCTCTCCATGGCCAGTTTACTCACTTTAATTAACTGGTCGGTGATGCCCTGAAATGCAGATACTACAATAACACTGGGTTCAACCTGGCTTTCAACAATGGATTTGACCTTCAGAATGTTTTCCGGGGTACCAACTGAAGATCCTCCGAATTTTAATACCTTCATAGTAACTTATGTAAAGCAGGACGGAGCTAATTCCGCTGATTTGTTTTGAAAGAAGCAAATTTAGGCAAAAACAATGATAGTCAGTCCGGGAATCCGGCTAAATATAGTAAAACGGTTTGCCGGTTTTTAAGCACTGGCCGTAGGGATCTCTCTGTCGACCTTCTTGATCAAACCCTGCAGAACTTTTCCGGGTCCAACCTCAGTAAAGGAGGAAGCACCATCCTTCAGCATGTGCTGAACAGTTTGGGTCCACCTGACAGGGGCTGTGAGCTGGGCCACCAGATTGGTTCTGATGGTATCCGGATCACTTGTTGGCAGAGCTGTGAAATTCTGGTAAACGGGACAAATTGGAGATGCAATGGGACTGTTAATAATGGCTGTTTCCAGTTCCTGCCTTGCGGGTTCCATCAAGGGGGAATGGAATGCCCCTCCAACGCTGAGTTTAATGGCCCGTTTTGCCCCCAACCCCGAAAGTTTTTCAACTGCCTTATCGATACCGGCTATAGATCCTGAGATCACGATCTGTCCGGGACTGTTATAATTGGCCGGGACCACTACCTCCGGGATCTCTGAACAGACTTCTTCAACGACCTTATCATCGAGCCCAATGATGGCTGCCATAGTGGAAGGTTCGGCCTCACAGGCTTTCTGCATGGCAGAGGCCCTTTTTGAAACAAGTTTTAGTCCGTCAGCAAATGAAAGTGTTTTATTGGCAACCAGGGAGGAGAACTCACCCAGGGAATGTCCTGCCACCATTTCAGGCTGGAAATCTTCAATGGTACCTGCAAGGATCACTGAATGGAGGAAGATAGCTGGTTGCGTAACCCTGGTCTGGCGCAGATCTTCTTCAGTCCCGTCGAACATCAATTGGGTTATATTGAATCCGAGTATATCATTGGCTTCTTCGAAACGCTCTTTTGCTTCGGAATACCCTGAATAAAGGTCTTTACCCATTCCGGGAAATTGTGCCCCCTGGCCGGGGAATACATAAGCTTTCATCCTTGAATTATCAGTTAAAATTTGGTCAAAAATAGTGAAATTTATTAAAGGAGGCCGGTCCCGATCAGGTGGATGAATTCTTCCCTTGTGCTGGTGTTGTTGAGGAATCCCCCCGTAAATGCGGATGTTGTGGTTACGGAATTCTGTTTCTGCACCCCACGCATGACCATGCAGAGGTGCTTGGCTTCAATGACTACTGCCACCCCCAGCGGTTTTAGCGTTGATTGTAAACAGTCCCTGATCTGCATTGTCAACCTTTCCTGAACCTGCAATCTTCTGGAAAATGCTTCAACAACGCGGGCTATTTTACTCAGCCCGGTAATGTAACCATTGGGTATGTATGCCACATGGGCTTTGCCGATAAAGGGAATCAGATGATGTTCACAGAGGGAAAAGACATCAATATCCTTGACGATTACCATTTCACTGTAATCTTCCTTGAACATGGCCTGCGATATGATCTGTTCCGGGTCAGTACCGTATCCCTGTGTGAGGAACTGCATTGATTTTGCCACCCGCAGCGGTGTCTGTTCCAGGCCTTCCCGCCTGACATCTTCACCAAGGGTATCAAGGACCTGCTTGTATAATCCCGATAACTCTTCTGTTTTTTGGTCGTCGTATTTATCGACCCTGTTATATCCTTCCTTCTCTGCCGGTCCTATGCCGTTATTGATGATTTCCATATTAGAGTGATTATTTACCAAAATATTCAACAAAATTATTTTCTGTTTCTTCAAGGCGAATACTGTGAAGTTCTACTCCAAGTGATTGGACATATGGTTCCAGTTCTTCCCAGATGGCCATTGAAATCTGTTCGGTTGAAGCCATCCTGCCCTGCATGAAATCAACTTCCAGGTTGAGGTTTTTATGATCCAGTTTGTCAATGATATGTTCCCTGATGATACGGCTGAGGACCTTGAGATCAACAACATATCCCAATTCAGGTTTCAGTTCTCCTTTTACGGTAACAAACAATACATAATTATGACCATGCCAGTTAGGATTTGAACACTTTCCAAATACTTCCAGGTTCTTCTCCTCTGTCCAGTCCTCCCGGAACAGCCTGTGTGCTGCATTGAATCGTTCTCTTCTGGTAAGGTAGATCATTGTCAGCGGTTTCAGGATGTAAATTGAGTCATTTTCATTTTCATTTCCAAATATATCATAACCCTAACAACGAAGAGGAGTTATTGTTCAGGAAATAATCGGGATCGTATAATTCCATCCTAAATCAATATATTTGGGAAATTTTATAATAATCCACAGAATAAAATAATGTGGGATTCTTAAAACAGGAGAAAAAAATGCGTACTATATTAAGTATCTCGACAGGGCTGTTTTTATTGGCAGGTAATTTATTTGCACAGGAAAGCACAGGGGATTTTGAGAAAAACTGGCATCAGTGGCGGGGCCCTTCGGCTACAGGTGTTGCACCCACGGGTGATCCCCCTGTCGAATGGAGTGAAGAGAAAAATGTTATGTGGAAAGCGGAGATGCCGGGTATAGGACACGCTACTCCCATCATATGGGAAGACCAGATGATATTATTGTCTGCTGTTCAGACTGACCGGGAAATCAAGCCAGAAGAATCCGCAGAAGGTGAGGAACAGAATAGCTGGATGAAGCCTGTTAAGACCAATTTTATCCATGAGTTTGTGGTATTTTCTGTCAGCAGGAAAAATGGGACCATAAACTGGAAGACTACTGTTCGCGAGGAACTTCCACACAGCCATACGCATGAATTTGGAAGCTGGGCTTCCAACTCCCCTGTCACTGATGGAACCCATATTTATGCCTATTTTGGATCTCAGGGATTGTATTGCCTGGATATGAATGGCAAGATCATATGGGAACGGGATTTCGGACATTTACAAAAAGTTCGGAGTTTTGGTGAAGGAAGTTCACCGGTTCTGGCCGGAGATAGATTAATTCTGGTGAGAGATCACGAGGGACCATCTTCTCTTTATGTGCTGGATAAAAAAACAGGTAAGGATATCCTGGAGATCAAGAGGGATGAAATCACCTCCTGGCCAACACCTTATCTGATGGAGGTTGAAGGACGGACCCAGATCATTACAAGTGCCACTAACAAAGTACGGAGTTATGATCTCCAAAGTGGTGAAATTATTTGGGAATGCAGCGGCATGACCCGCAATGTTATACCCTCCCCGGTTAGTGGCAATGGAATATTATATTTACTAAGCGGATTCAGGGGAAGTGCCCTGCTGGCAGTTGATATTTCAAAGGCAAAAGGAGATATTACAAATACCGAGGCCATTATCTGGAAATACGATATCAATACTCCCTATACTCCCTCTCCCATTTTAATGGATAATAAGCTATACTTTTTGAAGGTAAACAATGGATATTTAACCTGTCTCAATGCGGCAGACGGTAGAGAATACTACGGAAATCAAAAGCTTGAGGGGATCCAGAATATCTTTACCTCTCCGGTAGGTATTCAGGACAGGATTTATATTGCCGGCACCAATGGAACCACATGTATTATAAAAACCGGTGATGAATTTGTTGTATTGTCACAAAACACCCTGGATGATAAGTTTTATGCTTCCCCGGTGATCATTGGGGACAATCTGTATCTGAGGGGTACAAAATATCTCTATTGCATTTCTGAAGATTAGGGAATGGCATTGAAAAATGGGCGGGTTATTCTTCCAATAGTTTTGCTTGCATTAATAAATTTGATGTGAACATCTTTGGTCGGACTGTCTTCGGCTGGAAACCAAGCAATTTGGGATTGAAGTAATGATCATCGAACCAGGAATGATTGGGACGGAATTCGGTGATGTAATGTTCCAGCCCATGATTGAGAGATCTCAGGAAGGACCATACAAAGAATGGGTTGAGAGTTATGCAAAATCTTCAGAAGAACTCTATAGCAAACCCAATGCAACTTCACCGCCCTCGGTCATTGCCAAGGTTATCTCCAAGGCTATCAGTGCCAGGAAACCCAAGACCAGGTATGTTGCAGGGAAGATGGCCAGACCCCTGATGTTTATGCGAAGGAATTTCAGTGACCGCAGGTTTGACAAGATCCTGATGAGCCAGTTCAAATAGTCCCTGCCCCTGTTTTTAACCTATTCAGCTCCCTGACAAACGCCATTATCTCCTGTTTTCCGAATCCTTTCTCCCGGGCGGCTTCTTCCAGGGTGCCCCAGATGGGTTCTCCGCAGGCAATGCATTTGATACCCTTTTCTGACAGGTAGGTGACCGAAGCAGGCAGGATCTCAACAAGCTCCTCTATTGAAATCTTTTCGTCAATCATTTTCTCCATCCCGGATTTTTCAATATTTTGGTACAAAATTAACAAGCTATTCCGATTATGACACGTGATGAAGCCCTGGATCTGATCCGGAAACATATTAAAAATGAAAAAATGATCTACCATTGCCTTTCTTCTGAGGTAGTCCTCCGGGCACTCGCCAAAGAGCTGGGCAGGAATGAGGATAAATGGGCACTGGCAGGATTGCTTCATGATATTGATGTGGAGGTGACCAATGCTGATCCCGCTACCCATTCCCTGAAGGCCAGGGAGCTTCTGGCTGATTATGACCTGGATGAAGACATTCTGGATGCCATCAGCATGCATAATGAAATGGCCACAGGCAAGCCAAGGGAAACTGAATTCCAGCATGCCCTGGCGGCGGGTGAGACGGTAACCGGACTTATCTATGCCACGGCACTGGTATATCCTGACAAAAAGATAGCATCTGTTAAACCAAAATCCGTTACCAAGCGAATGAAGCAAAGAGCATTCGCTGCCTCTGTGAACCGGGACATCATTATGGAATGTGAAAAAATTGGGATCCCTCTTCCAGAATTTGTGGAGATCAGCCTGGATGCCATGAAAGAGATCGGAGAGGAGATCGGTCTTTAGATCACAGGTTTTTTCTGATCGAGTTCAGGATCTGGTAACCGATCAGCCTGTCATAACGGCCAGTGGTAGTGGTCAGGTAAACATAGACTATATAGTCGTTTTCTGCCTCATAATAACTGCCTTCCATAAAGGTGGCATCGGGAAACCGAGAACCTTCCCTGATTAAAGCATACTCATAATTATAGTATCCCTGCTTCAGCAATAACTCAAGCCTGTATGACTTGGTCTCAAAATCGTAGGTCATCTCGTTGGCCTCATTACATTGCCAGTTTGATAAGGCTCCGCATACATAGAGCTTCCCGTCGACAATGGGTACGTCCATAGGCAGGGTGAAGTGGACATATACATAATCTGACTCCGTATGTCTTTTGACCCCTTCCTGGACTTCAACGTAATACCGCCCGTTCAGGTCCTCCCGGTAAAAATAATTACCCCTGTATCTTGGCTGGTCAGGAACCAGGTATACATGGTAATAAGGTGGCTGATATTTAATGTCCCTTACCATTTCAGCCTGGTATCGCATGCTTTTGATATCAAAATAGCGGTATTCATTCCCGCCCTTGAAAATGTTCCCGGACTGATGGTCATAGTCCAGCATGCCATCCCTGATAAAGAGAGGTTTCAGGGTCCTGATGGACATGTTCCAGCGATTGTTCTGTTGAATGGCAACCTTGATCTCAGAATAGGGATCATTGATACTGACCGATCCCAGGAATACCTTAAAACTTATCTGGTGGCCGTCATCATGGTAGGGGTCTGCCACTGGCCTTATGGCATCTCCCTGTATGCTCGTAAAGGCTTCAGATACTGAAAAACGATGGGTCAGCACCAGGTTGGTCTCATCAAAATCCTCGAAGACCTTGAGGACATAATTGCCGGATAACTTGATCCCCATATCATCGTTGGGCAGTATAACACTGTAATTGACATAATTCACATGCGTATTGAAAGACAGGGAATAGTCCTGAATGGGTTGATGATTGAATCCGGTAATATATTCATCCACAGCAAGATTTGAAGGCATCCAGTCCGCATCACAGTGTTCTATTGTATAGGAATAGTTTTTTACCTCATCACTGAGATCATCAAAATGGAGTTCCAGCTGATCTGCACTGTTCAGTTCAATGATGGGGTAGGTCATATCCCAGCCCGCCCGGTGAAGTTGTACGGATTTTATGCCTGGACGAAAAGTATTGTCAGTATAAAACACTTCCTGGCAGACAATCTCTGAAACTCCCAAAATGGCAGGTAATAGAGCAGCGATCGTAAATCTTACAAATGGGTATATGTATGGTTGAATTGACATATATCTATTAAAAACATGACATATGATGTTTTATTGTCTGAATGTCAGCTAATCCATCTTGTATGAAAACTAAAAATACCTATTTTTGTCAAATGCCTTCTACAAATCAAAAATTATTCCATGTCCAAGGTAATTAAGATCAAGAAAGGTCTTGATATAAAATTAAAAGGATCCGCCGAAAAAGTTATTTCCAACGTCCAACCTTCCTCGACCTTTGCTGTTAAACCGATCGATTTTCCCGGGGTTGTGCCAAAACTGCTAGCAAAGCCCGGTGATAAGGTTAAAGCGGGGACTATCCTCTTCTTTGATAAAGTCCATCCTGAAGTAAAATTTACCTCACCCGTAAGCGGTGAGGTAAAAGCAGTAAATCGCGGGGAAAGAAGACGGATTCTGGAAGTTGTTGTTGAAGCTGACGGTAAGAATGAATATGAGGAATTCGGGGCCTCCGATCCTGGCCAACTCGACCCGGAACAAATCAGAAAGAAAATTCAGGATGCCGGACTTTGGCCCGCCATCCGGCAGCGGCCCTATGCGGTGATTGCACGTTCTGTTGGGGAGCCTAAAGCTATCTTTATTTCAGGTTTCAATACGGCACCCCTGTCACCTGATATGGATTTTGTGGTGAAAGGGAACGGCAGTGCTTTTCAAACCGGGATCAATGTCCTGAATAAATTGACCAAAGGGGAAGTCCACCTTTCACTACAGGCTGACTATCCAGCTGATGAAGTATTTACCCAGGCAAGCGGTGTAAGCACGCATTTTTTTAAGGGACCTCATCCGGCAGGTAATCCAGGTGTACAGATCCATCATATTGATCCGGTTAATAAGGATGAGATTGTTTGGTACCTGCAACCCCAGGAAGTGATTATGATTGGCCGTTTGTTCGAACAGGGGATTTATGATGCTTCCAGGGTAATTGCCATCACGGGTTCTGAAGTTTTAAAGCCAAGGTATTTCAAGGTTTTGAGCGGAACCAGTATTGAGCCTTTTGTAATGGATAATGTGAAGCAGGGTGAATTAAGGTACATCAGCGGAAATGCCCTTACCGGTAGTAAGATTAACAAGATCGGGTACCTTGGTTATTATGACAGCCAGGTGACCGTCCTGCCTGAAGGTAATTATTACGAAATGTTTGGATGGATTTTGCCTGGATTTAAAAAGTTGAGCGTTTCCCGGAGTTTTCCCTCCTGGCTGACTCCTGGCAGGGATTATAAGGTGGATACCAATCTGAAAGGAGGGGAAAGGCCCTTTGTGGTTACCGGGGAGTATGAAAAGGTCCTGCCTATGAACATATACCCTATGCACCTGCTGAAGGCTATACTTGTAGATGATATTGAGAAAATGGAACAACTGGGAATATTTGAGGTGGCAGAAGAGGACTTTGCCCTCTGCGAATTCGTATGTCCCTCAAAAACCGAGATACAGTCGATTGTCCGGCAGGGAATTGACCTGATGATCAAAGAATTAGAGTAAATCCACATCCAAAAAATTCATTCCATACGCATATGAATTCACTGAGAAGGTTTGTAGATAAGATCAAGCCGAATTTTGAAAAGGGAGGGAAGTTTGCTGCCTTGCAGTCCACCTTTGAGGCCTTCGAGACATTCCTCTTTGTACCCAACCATGTAACCCAGAGAGGTTCGCATATCCGTGATGCCATGGATATGAAACGGACGATGATCGTAGTGGTACTGGCCCTGGTGCCTGCCATCCTTCTGGGAATGTGGAATACCGGGTATCAGAATGCCCTTGCATTGGGACTGGAACGTACCGTTCTGTTGAATTTCTGGTTCGGATTCCTCAGGGTATTCCCAATCATTGTTGTCTCCTATGTAGTCGGACTCGGAGTAGAATTTTTGTTCGCGCAGATCCGGCATCATGAAGTAAGTGAAGGCTACCTTGTTTCCGGCATACTGGTACCACTGGTGGTCCCTGTCGACACACCACTATGGATGGTAGCTGTGGCTACGGTTTTTGCTGTGATCATAGGCAAGGAGGTCTTTGGTGGTGTAGGAATGAACATACTCAATCCTGCACTTACAGCCAGGGCCTTTCTATTTTTTGCCTATCCGACTTTTATGTCGGGGGATAAAGTCTGGATCCATGGATTGATAAAGGGGGATGGGATCGTTGATGGTTTCAGCGGGGCTACGGCACTCGGACAGGCGGCCGTCAATGATCCGCAGATACTTAACACCACCGGTGATCCCATGACAGGGATGGATATGTTCCTGGGACTCATTCCCGGTTCCATCGGTGAAACTTCCACACTGGCCATCCTTATCGGGGCGGTTTTCCTCATCTTTACAGGAGTGGGGAGCTGGAAGATCATCTTTTCTGTATTTGCAGGTGGAACAGTAATGGGACTGATACTGAATGCTTTTGGAGGAAACGCACTGATGGAGATCCCATTCTGGCAGCACCTTATGCTGGGAGGCTTCGCCTTCGGGGCAGTCTTTATGGCCACCGACCCGGTATCAGCTTCACAGACAGAGAGGGGTAAATGGATATACGGATTCCTGATCGGGATACTGGCCATCATCATCCGGGTATTGAACCCGGCATTTCCAGAAGGAGTGATGCTGGCTATATTACTGATGAATGTTTTTGCCCCCCTTATAGATCACTATGTGATAGAATCCCATATTAAGAAGCGGCTCAAAAGAGCGAAAATAAGTATCAACACCTAAGAGACCAATTCTATGAAAAGTTTTAGCAATACATATATTTTCGTGTTCTCTACAGTTATGGTGATGCTGGTTGCCACCCTTTTGTCTTTTGTAGCAGAACAGCTCAAACCATTCCAGGAAAAAAATGTTGAGATAGAGAAGAAACTGGACATCCTGCGTTCGGTTGGTATCGCCCGTGATATTGACGAGGTTAAGGATAAGAACACTTATGTAGAAGATACTTTTGATAAAAATATAACACAAAGCTTTGCGGTGGATGGTGCCGGTACATTGAAAGCCGATGTGGATGCCTTCCGGGTTAACCTCAAGGCTGAACTGGCAAAAGGACCGGAGGAACAAAGCCTTCCGGTATATGTTTATGTAGATGAGGGAGGAACAGAGATCTACATTGTCCCAATGCTTGGTAAGGGATTATGGGGGCCCATCTGGGGCTATATTTCCCTGGAGGAAGACATGTCGACCATTTACGGGGCCATTTTTGCCCATGCCAAGGAAACACCCGGTTTGGGCGCAGAGATCAATACAGACTGGTACCAGGCACAATACGAGGGCAAGAAGTTATTTGATGATGCCGGAAAATTTGCATCCATCAGGGTGGTTAAAGGAGGCGCTGATCCCTCCGACCCGCATGCGGTGGATGCCATTTCAGGAGGGACCATAACCAGTGTGGCGCTCCAGGAGATGATGGAAGAATGCCTGGGTAATTATGAAACCTTTTTTAAGACTAAAAGCAACTGATCATGAAAGAGAGAGAACCGCTGTTTTCAACGAAGAACCTGAATTTGCTGAGGGATCCTCTGAATGACAGCAATCCAATTACTGTGCAGGTCCTTGGGATCTGTTCGGCCCTGGCCGTAACGGTAAAGCTTAAACCCTCTGTAGTACTTGCCATATCAGTAGTAGCTGTCATGGCCGTCTCCAATGTGGTGATTTCCCTTCTCAGGAAATCCATACCGCCCAGGATCCGCATCATTGTACAACTGACGGTCATCGCCACCATGGTGATCCTGGTGGATGAGATCCTGCAGGCTTTTGCCTATGATGTAAGCAAACAGCTGTCGGTTTTTGTGGGACTGATCATTACCAACTGTATCATCATGGGGAGACTGGAGGCTTTTGCACTCGCCAATAAACCCTGGCCGGCCTTCCTGGATGGCTTAGGGAATGCTGCCGGTTACGGTGTCATCCTGATCATCGTTGCCTTTTTCAGGGAATTGCTGGGATCGGGGACGGTCTGGGATTATCCCCTTTTTGAAAAACTGGGCATCTTTAATACCGGCTACGTGAATAACGGATTGATGATCCTGCCGCCGATGGCACTCATCACGGTGGGTATTATTATCTGGGTCCAGCGTGCAAGGAACAAGAAATTAATTGAAGATAATTAGTAAGGCTGCAGCATATGGAAAACCTCGTAAATATATTCGTTAGGTCCATCTTCATAGACAATATGATCTTCGCATATTTCCTGGGTATGTGTTCATACCTGGCGGTATCGAAGACTGTAAAGACTTCCACCGGACTGGGACTGGCAGTGATCTTTGTCCTTGGCTTCACGGTGCCTGTTGATTACCTAATAGAGAACTACATATTGAAAGCAGGTGCCCTCACATGGCTCAGTCCGACTTTAGCAGACGTGGACCTTAGTTTCCTGAGTTTCATTATGTTCATTGCTGTGATCGCTTCCATGGTGCAGCTGGTGGAGATGGTCGTGGAGAAATTCGCCCCCTCCCTTTACGCTTCACTTGGGATCTTCCTTCCACTGATAGCCGTGAATTGTGCTATCCTGGGAGGTTCTCTTTTCATGCAGGAAAGGGAATATACTTCCATTGCGGAAGCCACCTCATTCGGACTCGGTTCCGGGGTGGGCTGGTTCCTGGCCATTGTCGGCATTGCCGCCATTCGTGAGAAGATCAGGTATTCCAATGTTCCTGCGCCTTTGCGTGGACTCGGGATCACTTTTATCATCACCGGGCTAATGGGCATTGCATTCATGAGTTTTATGGGTATCAAACTTTAAATACTGACGTCTGAAATGGTGCTACTAACATCCTCCATAGGAGTAATCCTGATAAGTATAGCAGTCTTCCTGATTGTGATCATCCTGCTGGTGTTCATGTTGCTCTATGCCAGGGCCAAACTGACCCCTCAGGGGGAAGTAAAACTGCAGATCAATGATAAGGAATTGATCGTTTCACCCGGAAATACCTTGTTGAATACGATGTCTGATACTGGCATCTTCCTGCCATCTGCCTGCGGAGGTGGCGGTACCTGCGGCATGTGCAAAGCCCAGGTATACGAAGGGGGAGGAAGCATCCTGCCCACTGAAACGGGTTTCTTTACACGTAAGGAGCAGCAGAGCGACTGGCGTCTGGGTTGCCAGGTAAAGATCCGGGGTGATATGAAGATCAGGGTCCCTGAATCAGTAATGGGGATCAAGAAGTGGGAATGCGAGGTAATTTCCAACCATAATGTAGCCACCTTTATCAAAGAATTTGTCGTAAGGTTGCCCGAGGGAGAAACCCTTGACTTTGATTCTGGCGGCTATGTACAGATCGATGTTCCCAAGGTTGAGGTGGAATTTAAGGATTTTGATATTGAAGAAGAATTCAGGGATGAGTGGGATAAGTTCAAAATGTGGGACCTGAAAATGAAAAATTCAGAGGAAACATACCGTGCCTATTCCATGGCAAACCACCCTGCAGAAGGCAATATTGTGATGCTGAACATACGGATTGCCACTCCTCCGTGGGACAGGTCCAGGGGCGGCTTTATGAAAGTGCCCCCGGGTATTTGCTCCTCCTATATCTTTTCACGCAAGCCGGGTGATAAAGTAATGGTTTCAGGGCCCTATGGTGAATTCCATATCAAGGAATCCGACAGGGAAATGGTTTATATAGGTGGGGGAGCCGGGATGGCACCACTCAGGTCGCATATTTTCCACCTCTTCCATACCCTGAAAACCGGGCGCAAGGTATCTTACTGGTATGGAGCCAGGTCCATGCGTGAGATCTTCTATGAAGAGGAGTTCAGGGCCATTGAGAAGAAATTTCCGAATTTTAAATTTCATATTGCCCTATCTGAACCGCTGGAAGAAGATAAGTGGGACGGGCTGACCGGGTTTATTCACCAGGTATTATATGATGAATACCTCGGTAAGGTTGAGGAACCGGAAGAGATTGAATACTACCTTTGCGGACCCCCCATGATGAACGATGCCGTACAGGATATGCTGTACAATCTGGGCATACCTGATGAGATGGTTGATTTTGATGATTTCGGAGGTTAGGAGATCTGACAGGTATATTTAAACACATGTGTAAAACATTTTTATGGGCCGGGGCCCTTGGTCTTGCCCTCCTTGTAAATGGATGCTCTGCCGGAAATCAGGGTGCCTGGTTAAAGATCAGTGGGTATACCCAGGGTACTACCTATAATATAACTTACCAGGACCCGGACAGTACCAATTACCAGAAACCCTTGGAAGCTCTGCTTGCGGAATTTGACCAGTCCCTTTCGACCTATATACCTTCTTCCATCGTTTCCCGCATGAACCAGGGGATACCTGATGTTATTGCGGATGATTATTTCAGGAATTGCTTCCTTGCGGCTGCAGAAATATATGAAACAACAGAGGGAGCATTCGACATTACTGTTGCACCTGTAGTAAATGCCTGGGGATTTGGCTTCACAGAAAGATCGAAAGTGGACAGTGTTTTGATTGACAGTCTTCTGCAGTTCATTGGAATGGATAAGGTGGCACTTCGGAAGAATAAGCTGGTAAAGGAGAAGGAAGGGATGATGCTGGATATGAATGCCATCGCCCAGGGTTATGCGGTGGATGTCCTGGCCGAGTTTTTTGATTCAGAGAACATCGAAAATTACCTTGTTGAGATTGGAGGTGAGCTGAGAACCCGGGGAAAGAACCGGTTCGGACTGGATTGGAGGGTCGGTATTGACAAACCCATAGACGGACTGCAACTGCCCGGTGTGCAGATGCAGGCCATTGTTCAGATATCCGGAAAGTCACTTGCCACCTCAGGTAATTACCGGAGATTTTACGAAGAGGATGGGATAAAATACTCCCATACCATTGATCCTTCCACAGGATACCCTGTGCAGCATGGTTTGCTGAGTGCGACCGTAGTCGCCAGCGATTGCATGCGGGCCGATGCCTATGCCACTGCCTTTATGGTAATGGGGTATGAGAAAGCCCGGCGTTTCCTTGAAGAACATACTAATCTGGAAGCCTACCTGATCTTTAATGATGAGATGGGGGAGTACAGGGTATGGTATACTGCCGGAATGGAAAAAATGCTGTCAGAGGAGTTATAAAGGAATCAGGCACAGCCACAACCGCCACTGCTACCATCACTTTTGTAGCAATTCAGCTCATCGTGTTTCACGCAGGTAATACCCAGTTCCCGCATTTGTTTGTTCTTCCCGATGGATGTCTGTGGAAACCTCCCTCCACGTACAAAGAGTGACCCGGAAGGCCAGTCCCAGGAAAGCTATGCCAAGCAAAATGAAAGAAAAGATAATTACTTTAATCATGATGTTGCAAATTTAGCATTTTAAAAGGAAACAATTCAAATGGCTGAATTGTTTTGTATTTTTGTCGAGGTACCAATTTAGAACAAGCCAATGAAGGAGGAGCGAAATACAGAAGATCTCCTTTGATGATTTCCGGGAAGAAGTGCTTGATGATTACCGCCTGGCCTATGTTAGCAGGCAATGCAGTGTTGTTGCCAGGAAGGAGGTTTTGACCGGGAAGGCGAAATTCGGCATTTTCGGTGATGGTAAGGAGGTGGCACAGATAGCCATGGCCAAGAATTTCAGGAACGGGGACTGGCGGTCGGGGTATTACCGTGACCAGACATTCATGATGGCTGCAGGGATTATACGCCAGAAGGATTCTTTGCACAGATCTACGGTAGCACAGATACGGATATGAACCCGGGCAATGCAGGAAGGAACTTCAACAACCATTTCGCCACATCCAATGTAAATCCTGATGGATCCTGGAGGAACCTGATGGCACAGAAGAATGCTGCCGCTGACCTTTCCCCTACGGCAGCCCAGATGCCCAGGCTTGTGGGACTCGCCTATGCTTCGAAGTTGTTCAGGCATAGCTCTGGACTGGAGGGGACCGGGTCCCTTACCGAGAATGGGAATGAGGTAGCTTTTGGAATGATAGGGGATGCGAGCACTTCTGAAGGCCATTTCTTTGAGACAATGAATGCCGCTGCAGTCATGCAGATCCCCATGGCCGTCGCAGTTTGGGACGACGGTTATGGTATCTCTGTGACGAGGGAATACCAGACTGTTAAGGAGAGCATTTCGGCTGCACTGAAGGGATTTGAAGCAAATGATAAGGAGAAGGGTATCCTGATATATCATTCGAAGGGCTGGGATTATCCTGAATTATGCAGGGTCTTTGAGGAAGGGATTCAACGTTGCAGGGATGAACATATACCGGTCCTTTTTCATATTGATGAAATGGTCCAACCACTCGGGCATTCCACATCAGGCTCCCATGAGCGATATAAATCAAAGGAAAGGCTGGAATGGGAAAAAGCCTTTGATCCTCTGAAAAAAATGAGGGAATGGGTACTGGAAAACGACATTGCCACAGAGGAAGATCTGGAGGTTATTGAAAGAGAAGCAGTGATGCGGGTTAAACAGGCCAGGGAAACAGCCTGGGCAAATTATACCGGTGCCATAAAAAAGGAGAGGGAAGAATTGGTTGATATCCTGGTACATAAAAAATGTAAATGTATCACCGAGGAGATAGACAAGATCAGGATACTGCGCAAAAATCTCCAAAAGGTCAGGAATCCCATACGAAAGGATAATTTTTCAACGGCTAAGAAAGTGCTTCGTCATATTTGCCTTGATTGCCCTGTAAGGCAGAATTACAGAAAGAAATTAATACCTGGCTTAACATCCGCTCTGATGAGGCATGGGATCAGTACAGTGCTTTTCTCTATAATGAAAGTGACAGGTCTGTACTGAATGTACAGCCGGTAATGCCTGTCTATGCGGAACAGGAGGCGGAGGAGGCGACCGGCAGGGAAGTATTGAGGGAAAATTTCGACCGCCTGTTTGCCAAATATCCCATGCTGGTTACTTTCGGAGAGGATACTGGCAGGATCGGAGGAGTGAATCAGAGCCTGGAGGGACTACAGGAAAAATATGGTGAATGGCGGATCACTGATACCGGGATCCGGGAAACCTCTATTATTGGGCAGGGAATTGGTCTGGCTATGAGGGGATTCAGGCCAATTGCCGAGATCCAGTATTTTGATTATCTGCTGTATGGGCTGCAGACCGTAAGTGATGACCTGGCTACCTTGCATTACCGGACCAAAGGTGCACAGTCGGCGCCGGTCATTATCCGGACCAGAGGGCACCGGCTGGAGGGTATCTGGCATTCGGGTTCTCCCCTCAGCATGGTGATCAATTCCATACGCGGGGTATATGTATGTGTGCCACGGGATATGACCCGGGCTGCCGGTTTCTATAATACCCTGCTGGAAGGGGATGATCCCGCCCTGGTCATTGAACCACTGAATGGTTACCGTCTGAAGGAACCGGTACCATTGAACCTGGGTGAATTCAGGATACCATTGGGGATCCCGGAAGTGATCCGTACCGGAAAAGATATCACACTGGTAACTTATGGTTCATGTGTGAGGATTGCAGAAGAGGCGGCAGCACAACTGGTGGATTTCAACATTGATGCGGAGGTGATCGATGTTCAGACACTGATTCCATTTGACCTTCCTCACAGCATCCTTGAATCGGTCAAGAAAACCGGGAAGGTTGTCTTCTTTGATGAAGATGTACCTGGTGGTGCTACGGCATATATGATGCAGAAAGTGCTTGAGGAACAGGGTGCTTATGAGTACCTTGACGGGCAGCCCAGGACCATTTCACAGCAGGGATCACCGGCCCGCTTATGGTACGGACGGTGATTATTTTTCCAATCCCAGTGCCGAGGATGTTTTCGAGACCCTTTATGTGATGATGCATGAATTCAATCCAGCCGAATATCCCGGCATTTTCTGATTCCGGCTTGTTTATCCGGTTTTTCTTTCTCTGAATTATCCTGGTCCTCCGTCTTGTCGATACGCCTGATCTTGTAGTTTATGGAAGCAATGAATATGCTCATAAAGGGACTGATAATATTGAAGAAACAATAGGGGAGGTAGGTGAATGTGGATACTCCGAGGACGCGGGACTGGGTAGCACCGCAGGTGTTCCATGGGATGAGGACGGAAGTGACGGTCCCGCCGTCTTCCAGTGTGCGGCTCAGCAGTTCCGGTTTATAACCCCGCTCCCTGTAAGTTTTGGCATACATCCTTCCTGGTACCACAATGGCTATATACTGGTCAGATGCGGTAATATTAAAGAAGATGCTGGTTATCACCGTGGACGCGACAAGTGATCCTGTGGAATGGGCCCACCTGATGATGGCTTCAGATATCCTCATAAGGAGACCAGCTGATTCCATCACACCGCCAAATACCATGGCTGCAAGGATCAGCCAGATGGTATCCAACATGCCTGCCATGCCCGTAGTGGTCAAAAGTTCGTTGACGATATCATTTTCTGTCATGATACTGATTTCCCCGAACATGGACTGCATGACCGCTATATATGAACCCAAAAGAAAGCCATGGGAATCGCCAGCAATATTCTGGATAATACCGGGCTGGAATATAACAGCAAACAAACCACCAAGGAGTACACCGAAGAGAATAGCTGGCAGAGGAGGCATTTTTTTTATAATTACCAGTATCAGCAGTACCGGTACGATCAGCAGCACCGGGGAGATATAGAAATTAAGCTGGATCTGTTCCAGAACGGCCTGTACATTGGCCCCATCATTTTCAAAATCGGCCATAAAACCTATTACCAGGAATATGATCAGGGTAAGGATCATGCTTGGAACCGTGGTGATCATCATATACCTGATATGTGTGAAAAGATCCGTACCGGCCATGGCGGGAGCCAGGTTGGTCGTATCTGAGAGAGGTGACATCTTATCCCCGAAATATGCCCCTGAGATGATGGCCCCCGCTACCAGCCCTACCGGGAAGCCAAGGGCCTGTCCAATCCCCAGTAAGGCAATACCTACTGTGGCAATGGTGGACCAGGCACTTCCGGTGGCCAGGGAGACAATACTACAGGTAACTACTGCAGCGAAAAGGAAGATACTGGGGTGGATGATCTTCAGGCCATAGTAGATCATGGCAGGGACCACACCGCTGATCATCCAGGTTCCGGCCAGTGATCCAATGAGCAACAGGATCAGTATGGAAGGCATGGCAGTACCAATGCTTTTGACGATCTGGGATAAGATCGCCGGCCAGGTCAGTCTCAGCCGTATGGCAATTATACCGGCGATGGCTGCAGCCAGGAGAAGGGCGATCTGGTTGGCACCGGAGAGGGTATCCTCCCCATAGATGAATACATTCAGTGACAGCAGGAATATCAGGCAGATTATGGGGATTAATGCCTGGAGCAGGCTGGGCCTTTTTTTTACTTCATCCATTAATTGCAGTGAAAATCAGAATGGAAAGATAATAAAAGAATTTAATGGAAGGGAGGCGAACGTTCACTATAAAATTCCGTAGAATAGTAAAAAACATTTGTTCTGTGTATTATATTTGTTAAATATTTGGATATATTGCAGCTCAAATATTCAGCAAAAATGGAACTGGATATTGATTTTTTTAACATAGAAAACAATAAGGTTGCGAAACAGGGCAGGGTCCTGATTTCCGAACCATTTCTGAACGACACTTATTTCAGGCGTTCGGTTGTGCTACTTACCGAACATACCAAAGAGGGCTCCGTGGGATTTGTTTTGAATAAACCCGTTGATCTGTCGGTCAACGATGTGTTGTCAGACTTTCCCGAAATAGAGACAGAGATCTCTATAGGCGGACCGGTGAATACCAATACCGTTCATTACATACATACACTGGGAATGGAAATCCCCAATTCCGTGCAGGTACTGGATAATCTTTACTGGGGCGGAGATTTTGAAGCAGTGAAGGAGATGATCACATCGGGCAGGATCAAGGGCCACGAGATCAGATTTTTCCTCGGTTATGCTGGCTGGTCTCCTAACCAGCTCGACAATGAATTATCCGAAAATGCCTGGCTGGTTTCGGAAATGAATGCAGAACAAATTATGAAGGGGCCTGACAATAACCTCTGGAGGGATATCCTGAAAAAATCCGGTGATAAATATAAAACCTGGGTTAATTTTCCAGAGAATCCAGGCCTTAACTAAGCACTCCCGAAAGCTTTTTCATTCAGCAAATTGATCAGCTTTGTACCTGTCTGGTTAAAGTATCTGAACCTGTCCACAGCCACCACCCACCTGATCCCGTCCAGCGTATTTACCAGCATAATCTCCTGTGCTTTTTCAATATCCAATGCCCGGAGAGATATTTCATCATTTACAGGGTCTCCGGCTGCCGTAAGCAAACGCATCACCTGGTCTCTCATAACCGTCTGGGGAGATCCGTCCCTCACCGGAGGAGTGTGTATCTTTTCTTTGATCCTGATAAAGATGGTCGAATGTATACTGCCGGTAATATGTCCCTGCTGATTGAACAGTAAACAATCATCAAGTTTTTTGGCAATGGCGTAACGCCGGGCAAAGAGATCAAGCAGGGGAGGGTGGTCAAACTTTCCTGTGAGGCGGTCAAGCGGGATATTCAGATCATCATAGAGTCCCAATACATAACCTTTCCTGTTTAATATATAGGCAGGATGTTCAAGGGTTGTACATTCCATCAGGCAATGGTTGGTCCCTTCATCTTGTCCGGGCTCATGAATGATGGTAATACGCAGGTTATTTCCTCCGAAATACCTGTTCTTATTGATCAGGTTGACAGCTTGCTGTTGCATTTCCCCGGCTGACAGGATATCCTGCAGAGTGATATGCAGGATTTTTAATCGTGACCGGAGACTTTCATAGTGTTCCGGGAAAAATGCCAACCGGGTTCCCCTGGTCCTCACCTCCTCCCTGATCGTAATCCCGGTATGGAATAGCCTGGCATCAATGGGGGTCTCCATTACCACTGTGGAAATAACCGTCTAACCAGCAGAATCCTCTCTCCGTTTGCATACCAGTTCTTTAAAAAATAGAAAATCCCTGCAGGAAATGAGATATCAGGTCAAAATCGATTAACAATGGGAAGATGAATCCATATACCGCACCAAGCAGGTGTGCATCATGATTGATGTTATCCTTGTTGCGTCTGCTCATATAGCTGCTGTATACCAGGTACAGTATAGCGAAAACGATGCCTGGTATGGGTAATACAGCAAAGAAATAGAGCTTATCCAGCGGGCTAAAAAAGATGCTGGTAAAGATAATGGCGGATACTGCTCCCGATGCCCCGACAGAATTGTACCAGCGGTTATTCCTGTGCCGGAAGAGAGTGATCATGGAGGAGACGATAATACCACCGAAATACAAAAGGCTGTACGTGATGGCAACACTGTCTATATAACCACCCATCTTCAGTTTTCCGAACCAGGCTTCCACGTTTGAACCGAAGGAATACAGTACGATCATATTGATGATCAGATGTGTCCAGTCAGCATGCAGGAATCCATGGGTGATCATACGGTACCATTCCTTCTTATGGTAAACCTGGTAAGGATTCAGCATCATCTTTGACATAACTTCATCACTGTAAAAAGCGATTACTGTGATGATCAGTGTGACTATGATTATTATAATGGTCATGCTAGTGTATTATCTTGTAGATTAATTCTTTTAATAGTTCGCCCGGGATTGCGGACACATTGCCGAAACCTTTGGATTTCAGGTCATATTCCCTCAGGAGAGATATTACCCTGACAGTTTTTGCCGTATTATAGTTCCTTGCAGCCATTTCGTACTCACGGATGAAGAAAGGTTGGATCTCCAAGTGCAGAAGCCACATTACGGGAAGATTTATCGGACAGGAAATGGTAGCGCAACACCTTACTGAAGAAAGCAAATATGGTTGGAATGGTCAGGGTCAGCGGGTAGTTTTTCTGATTAGCGCCGAAATACTGGACTATCCTGTTGGCTTTTAATACATTCCTCTGTGCCAGGGCATTATTCAGCTCGAAATTATTATAGTCCTTGCTGATCCCGATATTCTTCTCAATATCTGCAGGGGTAATAATATCCTGTTCTGCCTTGAGGACGATGATCAGCTTCTCCAGTTCATTAGCGATCTTGCCAAGGTCATTTCCAAGGTATTCTGTTAAGATCACGGCAGCCTTAGGTTCGATCTTTTTGCCCCTGGATCGCAGATAACTGTTAATCCACGGAGGAATTTTGTCATCATACAATCTCTTGGACTCAAACAGTATGCAATTATTTCCGAGGGCTTTGTACAACTTTTTTCTTTTATCCAGTTTCTTGTACTTGTAGTTAATCACCAGGAGGGTTGATCCAAGGGGATTTTCAACATAATGGATCAGGTCTTCGATCTTGTCCAGATTCTGTGCCTCCCTGACAATTACTACCTGGTGGCTGGACATCATGGGGAAACGCCTGGCTGTATTAATGACGGTCGGAATATCGGTGTCCTTGCCGTATAAAACAATCTGGTTGAAAGTTTTTTCTTCTTCTGTCAGCACATGGCTGGCAATATGTTCCGTGATCCTGTCAATAAAATAGGGTTCTTCGCCCATCAGGAAATAAACCGGCCTGTAATTTTTCTCATTCAGTTGTTTGAGGATCTCTTCAAAAGTCATATAGCTGGGATTAGAAACGAAGATGCTTGACAGAATGTCCTTCTTCCTTTAATTCCTTCAGCGAATCAAGGCCTATACTGAGGTGGTCATCGACGTAATTATTGGTAACTATTTTGTCACTTTCAATGGTTTTAATGCCTGTGGATATCATCGGCTGGTCAGAAACCAGAAGCAAGGCACCCGTTGGGATCTCGTTAGCAAAACCCACAGTAAAAATGGTGGCTGTTTCCATATCGATGGCCATGGAACGCGTGGTAACAAGGTAATCCTTAAAGTCATCATCATGCTCCCAGACCCGCCGGTTGGTAGTAAAAACCGTTCCTGTCCAATAATCCTTCTCATGACTTCTAATGGTGGAGGATACGGCCCGCTGCAGGCTGAATGCGGGGAGTGCAGGAACCTCGGGAGGCAAATAATCATCAGATGTACCCTCAGCTCGTATGGCTGCAATGGGCAGGATCAGATCGCCAAGTTTATTCTTCTTTTTCAGTCCCCCGCATTTCCCGAGAAACAAAACAGCTTTGGGATGTACGGCACTGAGAAGGTCCATGATGGTGGCGGCATTTGCACTGCCCATGCCAAAATTGATGATGGTGATTCCATCAGCTGTCGCACAGGGCATGGGTTTTGTATTGTCTATGATCTCTGTCCCATGCACCTGGCAGAATAGTTCAAGATAATGGTCAAAGTTGGTCAGCAGTACATAATCTCCAAAACCATCTCAAGGCTGCCCTGTATAGCGGGTCAGCCAGTTCTCAACAATTTCCTTTTTTGTCTTCATGATAGCCTCCTTCTGGCAGATCTTGTTAATTTTGTTGAAGCCCTTATCAGTTTACCGGGGATCCATGGAAACTTTAAATTTACCAACTTATTCTTTCTCTGTAAAATCCGAGGCCGGTAGAAATTATATTTTCGATGCCATTCGCAAAAAATATATCGTCCTTACCCCCGAGGAATGGGTCAGGCAAAACTTTATACAGTACCTTGTCAGAGAAAAAGGATTTCCTGCCTCATTGATCACCGTAGAACAACAGTTCAGTTTCAATAAAATGCAAAAACGGACCGACATACTGGTGTATAATAACCTGGGAGATCCGGTAGTGCTCGTGGAGTGCAAGGCTCCTTCAGTCCCCATTACCAGAAGTGTATTTGACCAGATCGGGCTGTACAACCTGGCCCACCATGTCCCATGGCTCATCGTTACCAACGGGATGAAACATTATTGCTGCCAGTACGTTGAGCAGGAGGGTAAGTTCCAGTTTACTGATTTCATCCCGGATTGGTCAGGGGTTTGATGTTACCCCGGACGGATCAGCTGGAGGAGATGAACATCCATCCATCCATCGCTTTCCCGTAGCCAATCGCGCTTGATACCTATTTCCGTGAAACCAAGCTTTTTGAATAAATCTAAGGCTGGCCTGGTTGTCGTTCGAAATATTGCAGTAAAGCTGGTGCAGGTGGAGGGTTTCAAAGGCATATTGGATGAGGATGGAAAGTGATTCAAAGGCAAATCCTTTCATTCTATTTTCCTGGTTTGCAATCAAGATCCCTATACCTGCCCGCTTGTGCATGGGATCAAAATCAAACAGGTCTACTGTTCCGATAGTCTCCTTTACATTGCAGGAATCATCCAATCAGATCGATCATCAGCCTGAGCTGTCTGGCCTCATGATATATCTTTATGGGAATGCTCAATATACCTCGTGAGTACATGCTTTGAAAATGGTGTGATGGTATTGCTGATCAACCAGTTCGCAGGATCGTTTTCCCATTCATAAATGCTGTCCAGGTCAGCTGGTTCAATGGCCCTGAGCCTGATATTTTTCCCGGATAAGGAATTCATTTTCTTGAGGATCCTGTTTCTATTAATCTATGATGATCCTGTAGGATGGATCACTTGACTTAATCACATCTGTTTCCTTATTGTATTGCAGGTATAGGGTATCTCCGGCTTCCGGCTGAAAGAGTTTAATGACAAAATCCCTGTTAAATACAGGCAAATCTGCACCAGGAAGGATGGTTTCCATGTCCGGTAACTCCACATGGTAGATATCAAAAACCAGGGGTCCATCCCTGTCAACTTTTGACATATAACCCTGGGATCCACTGCCGACGGGATAGAAGAAAAGATCATCACCGGTGGTATTGACAGGATATCCGATATTGACCGGATCTGTCCACTTACCCTCCGCTCCCAGGTCGCTGTAGAAAATGTCGTAACCGCCCATGTTGAAATGCCCTTTTGAGCAGAATATCAACCGTTTCCCGTCAGTGGTCAGGAAGGGAGCATCCTCATCTTCCTCCGTGTTGATAATGGGTCCAAGGTTTTGGGCCTCTCCCCAGTCACCCCCTGGATTCCTCTCCGACCTGTAAATATCCAGGTTGCCCGCACCGCCTCTTCTGGCGCTTGTGAAATACAGGGTATTTCCATCTATTGACAGACTGGCATGCGTTTCATGGGACCGGGTGTTAATGTAACTGTTCAGCGGTACTGCCATGCTCCAGAAACTTTCTCCCAGAATGCTGACATAGAGGTCATTATTTCCTTCCACTCGCCTGACCATATATAATTCTTTCCCGTCATATGAAAGGGCAGTAGGATAGAAATCGCCATCCGAACCGACCTGGGGATTCAATACTTCAGGAGGAGTCCACTTCCCATCTATTTTTTTGGACATATGTAAGGCATCATAGAATTTCAGCTCGGTCACGAAGATCATGGTGTTCCCATCCCCGGAAAAGATCGCATTGGTATTGTCCGAGGAACTGTTCACCGGGCTTTCAAGTTTTGTAAAACGGGCATTTACCGGATCATCCCGAATGATCTTGGCCCGGTTACAGGATGCAATTTCCGTATCTACTATATTGAGATTATAATTGCCTTCGAAATCCTTGGAGTTCACGAAAATATCATAGATTTCAAGCGCTTTATCCAGATCATTATTATATCTGTAGGCATTGCCAAGCCGGAAATAGGCATGATGGGGCGCATTCTTTTCCTTGAATTTCCGTTTTTTGTACTTGATGCTGGTCCTGGTGATGGCCTTTTCGAAATATGGAATGGCCAGAAATTCCTGACCCGGTATCTGCAGATAAGTATTTCCAGCCTTCCAGTTAAAATTGGCATGGTCCGGGAACAGCTCAACAAGCTGGAGATAATAATACAGTGCTTCTTCATACTCTTCAGAGAGGAAGAAATACTCCCCTTCGGAAAACAATTCCTCAGGGTCCGTTATAGCCTGTGCAAACAGGGGATGATTGGACAGGAGAAGTACGATCAAAATGACCAGATTTCGGGCATAACCTTTCATTCCGTTTGAATTTTGTCCTCTATAAATATAAAAAAAATAATACTGCCTCAGTTTTATAACGGCAGGGCATATGTCTTATGACATAGAAAAGGAGGAAAAGGTTGCCGGATTTATCTATTCAATCCGTCAGGTACCTCGATCACGGCTGTCTCCACGTTGGGTATGTCAGGTGTAAGGTTACGGAATTCCACCCTCCTGTTTAGTTTTGCGTCCCTCGGGACTGTCTGATCCATTGGGGTTTGTATTCCTGGCTACAGGTTCTGTCTCTCCTGCTCCGGAGGATGAGATCCTCTCTTTATCAACTCCGCTCTGTATAAGGAATTCAACCACTTTTTCTGCACGCCTTCTTGAAAGGCCCATATTATAGGTGTCTGAACCCTTGCTGTCAGTGTGACCAACGACTTCAATCTTGAGTTCCGGGATAGCTTCCATGGCCAGTATTACCTCATTGAGTGTCGCTCTTGTCTCATCCATAACAGAGTATTTGTCGAAACCAAAGTATACAGGACTGAGCTGGTAGATCCTGGCTGGTTCCTGCGGGACTACCACCGGTGTTGTATCTACTGGAATAATGGGTTCTGGAGGTGTGATGGCGGCAAGGTATTCCGCCTCGGTATCAAACAATTTGAAACGGTAAATATCTCTTGAACCAATATTCTCATCATCAAATATGGCCTGGTAGGCAATTTTTCCTTCACCAAGTGGCATATAAAAGAGGTCATCATCCGTAGTGTTCAGCGGATAGCCCAGGTTTACCGGACTGCTCCAGCTTCCATCTGCCTGTCTGTCAGCATAAAATACATCATATCCGCCGATATTGTAATGTCCCTGTGAGGAAAAATACATACGCTGTCCATCCGATGAAAAAAACGGACTATCTTCGTTCAGCGTAGTATTGATCGTATCCCCCAGATTGACAGGTTCCGACCATTCACCATTATCATTCTGTGTGGATATATAAATGTCCATTCCTCCGTAACTGTCTTTCCGGTTGCTGGTCAGCAATAGTTCTTTTCCATCCGGGGAAACACAAGCATGAGATTCCCAGTATTTAGTATTGATCTGTTTTCCCAGGGGCTCGGATTGTGTCCACTGGTTGTCTTCAAATTTGCTGTAATAAATATCACTGTTGAAATTATCCTCTTTGTTCAGATACATCTCTTTTCCGTCCTGGCTCAGACAGTTTACGTTCTGATCACCATCAGACTGTATCTGTGGGGTGATGTTTACCGGGGCTGACCAAACACCATCCTGCTGTGTGGCCATATTGATGGCATTATAGAATTTGAGCCCCGTCATATAAACCATCACGGTTTCATCCTGTGATACAACGGGATTGTAATCTGACGAAGTGCCATTGATCCTTTCTCCGGTATGTGCCCTGATAAAATAAACAGGTTTCTCCATGGCTGTCCTGGCATTATTGCATGCCGTGATCTGCTGGTCGGCATAGGCGAGCATCTCTGACTCTTTTTCACCGATCAGTTCCTTGTACTTGTTATAGGCATCAATGGCCCTGTCCAGCTCATTGGTGATCCTGTAAGCATTTCCAAGGTACAGGAATACGTCTATGGCAGCTTTTGATTCACCGAAGATCCCTTCCTTGTATCTGGTCGTGGTGTTCTGGGCTGCTGTGGTCAGGTAGGGGATGGACTTATCCTTTTCACCGGGCATGTTAAGATAACAAATCCCCATCCTGTAATTGATATTGGCATTGTCCTTATATCCACGTGTATACAATTTCTGATACTCAATAAGGGCATCGGGATATGATTCCTCCATGAGATAATACTCAGCATCGAAAAATATATTCCGGAGAATTTCCTGGTATTCCTGTGAATAGATCTGAGCCGGCAACAGGAGCAGGAGGAAAATGAAAGGCTGTAATTTTTTCATCTATGGATAGTTTAACCGTAGCATAACAAATTTATAACTTAATTGGTATAATTGAAAATTGTTTTAACACTATTGGACATAACACTATATATTCCGGACCAACGATCTGGATTGTATGCCAGATATGGTAGCTATTTCAGGCTGTCTGGCTGGTTTCCTGGGACTTCCTCCTTCTCCAAGCTATGAGGAAGATCACGAAAATGAGCAGCAAACCGCCCAGAACCCACAAATACCAGTAATTCCGGTCCCCGGCATCCATATCCTGGGTAAGGGTGGCTGAAAGCTCATCAGCAAGGGATTCATTTTCAAGGATCTTCAGCAGATCGAGGAAAAGCTGGATTACGTCATCTTCGGTATAATCATGACTGGATGCCTGATCCAGCAGATAATGGAACAGGTCAGCCAGGTCATGGATATCATCCCGTTCCAGGTCAAGATTGATCAGTACATCCTGCAGGTCGCCTGAGGAGATGCTGATGAGGATGCCGATGATCTCTTTAAGATCTTCCAGTCCCAGAAAATCCATCAGTAACCTCATCACATCCTCCTGCGTGAAATCATGCTTCCCCGCGGCATCCAGCAGGTAGCTTGTCAGTTCTGTTGCATTTCCGAGACCTTCAGCTTCCGGATCCAGTTCCTTCAGCATTAGTTGCAGATCTCCTGAGGATGCCTTTGCAAGCTGGGTTATCAGCTCCTGCATATCAGTATGCTGGGCGAGCTCCGCAAAAAGCCTGTTGGCTGCTTCAGCATCGAATCCATAAGTTTCAGCCTGTCCGAGCACATGCTCATATAATTCCCTCAGGTTGGTCAAGCCAGCCTGGTTAAGATCAATATCCTCCAGGGCTGATCGCAGTTTATCATCCTGGCATATGTTGATGAGCTGATCAAGATAATCACTCAGGTACTTGATCTGCAAGATCTTAAGAACGAGGTCGTCTACATCCTTTGGCGTATAATTATTTTCCGCGGCCTGGGACTTAAGGTAAATCAGGAGATCTTCCTCACTGATGATGCCCTGTTCTTCAAGGTTTAATGATCCCAGTACATTTTTCAGGTCACCTTCTGCGGCATCTGTCATTTTTTGGTGCAGCTGTTTTGTCCATGCCAGCTCATCGAAGGGGGTGATCATGATCAGCCGGTCGACATCGGCTTCTGTATAATCAAAAGATGCTGCCTGATCTTTGAGGTATTTGACCAGCTGGTCTACAGAAGAGATCCCTGCAGCTGCCAGATCCAGGTCCTGTAAAACAGTTGCAAGGTCCCCATGGGCATTCTCAGCCAACCGCTGCCTGTATAACTCGAGTTCATCTTCGGACAATGTTTTTGCAGCCATGGCTGCAGCTACCATAGCGAGGCTATCCTCGGCCGAGAGGACTGCGGGGGTATAAATGACACGTATGTCCTTGTAACTGAGGTTGCCGTCTCTGTCTATGAGCTTGAATTTCAGCAGGTTTTCACCGGGAACGGGTACATAGGTATAAACAAACCTCCTTCTTTCGACCTCATGCGATTCAAATCGATTGAGTTTATCATTGTGAAATACGTCTACCTCCAGTTCTGAGTCCCTTTCCAGGGTCATCGGGATATCAATAGGCTGGTCCGAATCAACCATGATCAATGTATCCCGGACCTTTATCTTGTCTACGATCCTGGGCGGAATTTCCATCAGGTGCCTGGACTGTGTGAGCAGGATGGCAGATGTCAAAGCCAGTTCCTTATCGAGATAATCCTTGGGAATCTCCAGGCTCTGGGTCGTAGGTTCATATCCCTCACCATCGACGAGCAGGTCATAGGCACCTGCGGCGGCACTAAAGGCAAATGCCCCGGTTGTGGGGTCAGCATATGTAACTCGCAATGGTGTCCCGGCTGTATCTTTCGATTACGGCCACCTTTATCGGGGTCCCAGGTTAGCTTCATCTATAGCCCACCATACCCTTGACCATGAATTTCCTCGGGTGGGTCTTAGAGAATATTTCCAACCGGTAGAGATCGGTACGTCCAAAACCTTCATCCCGGTACCTGGGAAAGTATGCAAAAGTGCCATTGTGAACCGGATTGAAGAATACATCATCATCCGTAGTATTGATCGGATACCCGGCATTGATAGGGACAGCCCAGCTTCCATCAGACAGTTTTGTGGTGTACAGCACATCATAGCCTCCCATGTTATAATGCCCGTAGGAGCTGAAATACAATGTTTTGCCATCAGCAGTGATGAAGGGTGTTTCCTCGTTATATTTGGTATTAATGGCGGAGCCCAGATTTACAGCCTTTCCCCAGTCACCATTCGATCCTTTCACTGAGTAATAGATGTCCAGTCCCCCAAATCCTCCCTTCCGGTTACTTGTAAAATACAGTGTGTCTCCCGGCTTGTTAAGACTTGCATGAGATTCCCAGTATTTAGTATTGATATTTTCATTCAGCCTGGTCAGGGAAGACCACCTGCCCTCAGCATAGGTACTGGTATACAGGTTGCCTGTGAAATTATCATTCCGGTAAATGAAGAGTGTATTTCCGTCGTATGACAAGGATGCTGGGTAGACATCCTCATCCACCTGCAATTCTTCCATCAGGACCCTCGGAAATGACCATTCTCCATCAATTTTTTCCGAATAAGCGAGTGCATCAAAGAATGCTTGTTTCTGTACGAATACCAGCCTGGATTCATCCCCGGAAATCACTGGCTGCACATCCGAGAATCTCGTATTGATCCGGTCTCCCAGATTTTGAATTTCAATATCCACTGGTCTGGTTTTAAGATCGATAGCGTTGTTACAGGCTCTGATCTGTTCATTTACCAGTTCCAGGTCATATAGTTCAGGATCGGCCTGGTTCTTAAATTGCTCGTAGGTCTCAATGGCCTTCTCGAGTTGATCATTTATACGGTAGGCATTGCCAAGGTAAAAATTAGCTTCCAGGGGGGCCCCGGTTTCCTTAAAACTGTTCTCTTTGAATTTCGGATTGATATTCTGGACAGCTTTTTCAAGAAATGCTATAGCCTTGTCCTTATCATATGGGTCATTCAAATAGCAGACCCCTATTTTATAGTTGATATTGTCATTATCCGGATATTGTTTGTTCAGTCGCAGGTAATTGGGCAGTGCCTCAGCATATTCCTCAAAAAGGAATTCTGATTCGGCATACAGAAACAAGTCCCGGAAATTGCCTTCAGGCTGTGAGAAGCCGTATTGAAAGAGCAAACAGAGCGTAAACAGAAGTACGTAATGACGTTTCATATAATTTCGGGCATCAAAGTGGTGTTAACAAATTTAAGAATTATACTGAAAGTATAACTAAGCATACGGGCCATGGGGTTGTTGATAACCGTTTTTTTGATCAACTCGATTTTTGGTAGCGTTGAATGGGCTTAGATTTACCGCCAAATGCCAGTACCGGGGTTTGGTTAAATACTTCTTCCCAGGTCAAAGTCCTGAAGTGTATTTCCAATGCTTCTCAGGAAGGAGCCTCCGAGTGCGCCATCCACTATACGGTGGTCATATGCCATGGAAAGGATCATTATTTGCCTGATGCCGATGGCATCTCCCTGGGGAGTTTTTACGATGGCAGGTTTTTTCTGGATGGCACCAGCTGCCAGGATGGCTACCTCAGGCTGATTTATCACCGGTGTACCGGCAATATTTCCGAAATTACCCAGGTTGGTCACTGTAAATGTACCACCCTGGATCTCTGCAGGCCTTAGTTTATTGGAGCGAGCCCGGTCGGCCAGGTCATTTACGGCAGTTGCCAGTCCCACGAGATTCATCTGATCCGCATCCTGTATTACCGGTACGATCAGGTTCCCGTCAGGCAGGGCCGTTGCCATGCCAATATTAATGGATGATTTGCGAATGATATGATAGCCGTCAAGGGATACATTTATGCCCGGGAATTCCTTCAGGTTTTTGGCAACGGCCTCCAGGATCATCGTGGTAATGGTAAGCTTCTGATTGTATTTTTGCAGAAATTTTTCTTTAACCTTTTCCCTCCAGATCATCATAGCGGTGACGTCAGACTCTACGAAAGAAGTAACATGAGGGGCCGTCTGCTTGGAATATACCATGTGATCAGCAATGAGTTTCCTCATGCGGTCCATTTCCTCAATGCTCGATTCACCTGATCCATAGATCTGCTCCCGGCTGATCAATTGGCTCCTGGTCTCGGGATCTTCTTCGGGCCTGGTTTTCCGGCTGATCAATGGGTCCTTCGTCCCGGTATTGTTTCCGGAAGTAGCTTCAGGGGTGACTGGTGCAGCAGGAGGGACAATGGGTTCCTCAGGAACGGGGATGTTCTTATTCTCCCTTTCCCGAACCTCCAGGTAGGCCTGGAAGTCAAACCTGGTTATCCTGCCGCCCAATCCGGTTCCACTTATGTTCTCAAGTTCCATGGGACCAACATTATGGTCCCGCGCCATTTTCCTGATCACCGGCGACAGGAAGGCATAGTTGGACAGGTTCGGTGTTTCGAACACCTGGCTGGTGGCTGCTTTTTGCTCAAGTTCCCGCTGCCGATCTGTTTTTGCCTGTTTTTGTCCGGCATCTTCACCAGCCGGCACTTCAGCATCCTTGTGCTCCGGGTCTCCAGGGGCGTGACCATCACTCTCAATGCCGCTTGAAATGAGGGCTATGACCTGGCCGACTTTTGGTACATCTCCCTCAACGCTCAAAATTTTCTGAAGAATGCCGGTCCCCGGAGAAGGTATTTCACTATCCACTTTATCCGTCGCCACTTCCACCACCGGCGTATCTGTCTCGACGTGGTCTCCCTCCCGGACAAGCCATCGGGTGATCTCGGCTTCAATGATGCCTTCTCCCATGGCCGGTAATATGATCTCGATCTGTGCCATTTTCTCTAACGGGCGTGGATAAAAATATAAAAAAGTTTCAGGGCAAGCCTACAAAACAGGATCTTTCCTTCCTATTTGGCGGAAATTCCGAATCAGGATCATGGCATCGGTAAATACGCTATAATTCTTTACGTACATCATATTCAGGTTGGCCAGGGTCGCTGCATTCGCATTCTCACTTCCCAGTGCATCAGACGGGAAAAGGATTCCAGGCTTCAAGGTTGGCAGATTCAAATGTTCCGGGTCCGGGTGAAAACCCACCCAGGAATACCTTCCGCTGAGAACCCTGAAGATATTAACCAGGGCCTGTGCGGGATGCTTTACCATAAACACCAGGATGGGTGTGCCAGCAAGCAGCATAAGGGAAGATGTTACATCGAAGAATTTTTTGTTTCGCCTGTTAGCCGGCTTATTTATAGATTCAAAATCAATGAGATAGAGATCGCCCGGTGTATTGATGGAATGACTGCCAATAATGGACAGGCTTTCTGGAGGGGCAATCTTGTATTCAACCCTTCCATTGGTCAAAAGCATCATCTTGCGGATGATATCCTGGGAGGAGATATCCCTTGCACAGAAGATAATCTCGTCTATATGATTGATCTTGATGATCTCCTGCAGCTGGTCAATATGTCCCAGGTAAGTATCATCATCATCCACGACCGGGTTTACAAAACCTAGGATTTGTCCCCTGGCCTCGGCCTTGTGAATCATTGATTCGATACGCCTGGATTCATCATGTTTGCCAATGATGATAATCTTTTTATTCTTTTTCAGTTCAAACCGGAAACCTGTGATCCGGGCAAAATGGAACAGCAGGCTGATCAGGTATCCTGAAACCAGGGCCCATAAACCTCCCATTAACAGCAGGGCCCTGGAAAACCTGAGTGATTCGGGCAGGAGGGCATAAATAACCAGTATGATCAGTGTTCCGGTAAAAATTCCTTTGAAGATCCGGGATGGCTTGACCGGTGTGTCATAGGCTCCGGAAAAGAACAGCGAAAGCAGCCAGATCAGGATGTATATGGGTACAACGATGGTCATATATTCGCCTGGATACTGGCTGTTTCCCTGGAACTTGTACAATTCCCATATCGGTTTGATCAGGTAAAAACCAATAAAGATGAGTATGGCCTGGACGACGGGCAGGGAAAAATTTCTCATAAAACGCCTGATCAGTGCCAGCAGTGCCCGGAAGTAAACAGCCAGATTAATAATGGTCGCATAGCTCCTGGCCATCTTTTTTGAAAAGTGCTTCCTGGCAAAAATGATCATGGCATTATAAAAAGTGAGCACATAGTTCATAGAACCTTTTTTGGTGCTTTCACCTTTATAATGAATGATGGTTGTTTCCGGGTAATAAATATATCTTGTATCCTGCATTCAGCAAACGGTAAGACATATCAATATCTTCCCCGTACATAAAAAAATCCTCATCCAGCAGTCCCACTTCATCCAATGCCGATTTGCGCAACATCATGAAGGCTCCGCAGAGGATCTCGATCTGATGGGTCTGGTCCTTGTCCAGATACCCGAGATGATACCTGGAGAACACGCGGGATCTGGGAAAGAGCCTCGAGAGTCCGAAAATTTTATAAAACGCCACCCTGGGTGTTGGCAGGCTTCTTTTTGATTCCGGCAGAAAATCACCCTTCCCATCGATCATCTTAACCCCGAGTCCCCCGCTATCCGGATGTTCATCCATATACCTGACACATTTTATCAGCGTATCTTCCTCGATGACCGTATCCGGATTCAGGAGCAGTACATACCTTCCGCTTGATTTGTTAATGGCCTGGTTGTTGGCAACGGAAAAGCCCAGGTTCTGATCGTTTCGGATCAGGGTCACATCCGGAAATTTCTCCTGCACCATTGCACAGGAACCGTCTACGGAATTATTGTCCACTACATAAACCTCCACCTGCAAGTCTCTGCTTGCACTTTGAACCGAGTGGAGGCATTGCTCCAGGAAGTACCTGACGTTATAGTTGACAATGATAATGGACAGATCCATTGAAGGAAATTAAAGGCTAATTATGTTTAAACGATTAGAATACATCATTAAGTATCACCTGGTTGCGGGTGAGGTCCTCCATTTCTTCCCTTTTCCTGATCAGATAATCCTGCTGTTTATATACCATAACTTCAGCCGGCCGGAACCTGGAATTGTAATTGGATGACATGGCATAGCAATAGGCCCCCGCATTTTTAAATGCCAGTATGTCCCCTTCGGAGACTTCTGTGATCTTCCGGTTCCAGCCAAAGGTGTCAGTCTCACAAATATAGCCCACAACAGTATATATTCGCGTTTTTTTCCCGGATGGGTTTCGACACATTGATGATCTGGTGATAGGCATCATAAAACATGGGCCGGATGAAATGGTTCATGCCTGTGTCCAGTCCGGCAAAAACCGTTGCGGTGGTTTGTTTGATCACATTGACCCTGGCCAGGAAATACCCCGCCTCACTTACCAGGAATTTTCCTGGCTCAAAGATCAGCGTCAGATCTTTGCCGTATTCATTGCTAAACTTATTGAAACGCTTCGAAAGGCTTTTTCCGAATGATTCTATATCCGTGTAGTGATCACCTTCCCTGTAGGCTACCTTGAATCCGGATCCGATATCGATATATTCCAGGTCCCTGAAATGATTGGATGATTCAAGCAGGATCTCAATGCCCCGCAGAAATACATCCACATCGAGGATGTCTGATCCTGTATGCATATGAATCCCTTCCACCTTCATATTATTGGTCTCGATGATCCGTTCCACATGTGGTAGCTGGTAGATGGAGATGCCAAATTTTGAATCGATATGCCCGGTGGATATCTTCTGGTTCCCCCCTGCCATAATATGCGGGTTGATACGTATGCAAATAGGTACTTCATCCCGTGCTGAAGGCCGAACTGCTCGAGCATGGAGATGCTGTCAATATTGATCTTTACACCCAGGTCCACTGCCTCGTTCATCTCTTCAAGTGAAACGCAATTGGGTGTATACAGGATATCCTGGGGATCATAACCTGCCTGGAGTCCAAGTTCCACCTCCTGTATGGAAACCGCATCAAGTCCGGATCCCAGGCTTTTGAAAAACCTGAGCACATTGATATTGGTCAGTGCCTTACAGGCATAATTGATCTTTATCCGGGTACCTTTAAATGCCTTTTCAAGGCGTTTGTATTGTTTCTCCATTCTGGAAGTATCGTAGATGTAGAGAGGAGATCCGTACTTTGTGATGAGATCCTGGACAGGTACACTGTCAATTACATACTGGTTATTCAAAAGTTCCATGGTCAGCAAATTATTGTGAATAAAAAATCCAGATCAGGGAAGGTCCTGTTTTCGGCCTGAAAAGGTCACCTCGAAAGGTGTTCTGTCAACAATGGACCGGCCCAGGGTAATCTCATCTGCATATTCCAGTTCGTCACCAATAGCCACTCCGCGAGCCAGTGTGGTAACCCTGATCGGATATGTTTGGAGCCTCTTGTAAATATAAAAATTGGTGGTATCCCCTTCCATGGTGGTACTGAGCGCCAGGATCACTTCCTGTGGTTCCCCGGATTTGATACGTAGCTCCAACTGGTCAATGGTCAGATCACCGGGTCCCACTCCGTCAATCGGAGAAATGATCCCACCCAGCACGTGGTATAGCCCTGTATACTGGTTGGTACCCTCAATGGCCATTACATCCCTAATGTTTTCAACAACGCAAACCTGTTCCCGGGAACGATTGGGATTAGCACAGATCTGGCAGACCTGGGTGTCGGAAATATTCTGACAGATTTCGCAGTGATGAATATTATTTTTAAGTTCGATCATAGCCATTCCAAAGCTTTCCACATCTTCTTTTTCCTGCTTCAGAAGGTGAAGTACGAGCCTGAGCGCCGTTTTATTGCCAATGCCCGGCAGGGCAGCGAACTCCCGGACGGCCTGCTCTAATAGTTTTGATGGATAATTGTGGAATACTGACATGATAACCCGGTTCAGGACAGGTCCAAAAATAACACCAAATTTCCCAACCCGCAATTTTTTTATTTATTTGTATATTGATTCCCTTTGGAAGAAACACGCTGAAACATGTCTCCATTCCTTGTCCTTACCGTTATCCTGCTTTATTTCGGATTGATCCTGGTCATTTCCCAGCTGACCGGACGCCATGCTGACAATGCATCTTTTTTTATAGGTAACAGGAAATCTCCCTGGTATATCGTAGCTTTTGGAATGATAGGAGCAACCCTTTCCGGGGTTACCTTTATATCCGTTCCGGGCTGGGTAGGAGACAGCCAGTTCTCCTATATGCAAATGGTACTGGGTTACCTGCTGGGTTATTTCATCATTATCCAGGTATTATTGCCCCTGTACTATAAGCTGAATCTGACTTCCATCTATACCTACCTGGAAGGCCGTTTCGGTTGGTGGTCCTACAAGACAGGAGCTTCTTTTTTCCTTATTTCAAGGATCATCGGGGCTTCCTTCCGCCTGTTTCTGGTTGCCAGTGTATTACATATAAGTATATTCAGCAGCTGGAATGTACCCTTCTGGGCGACCGTTGTGATCACCATTCTGCTCATCTGGCTCTATACCTTCAGGGGAGGGATCAAGACCATTATCTGGACAGATACCCTGCAAACCACGTTTATGATTCTGGCAGTCATTGTTACTGTTGTATTGATTGCCAGGGAACTGGATCTTAATTTTGCAGGATTAGCCAGAGAGGTGGCACAATCTGACTATTCAAGGATCTTTTTCTTTTCGGACTGGAGATCCGGGGACCATTTTGTTAAACAGTTCCTGAGCGGGGCATTTATAGCCATAGTTATGACGGGACTTGACCAGGATATGATGCAGAAAAATCTATCCTGCAGGAATCTGAAGGATGCACAGAAGAATATGACCTGGATGAGCATCTCCCTGGTGCCGGTTAAGTTCCTGTTTCTCTGCCTGGGTGCACTGTTATTCATATTTGCTGCCCGTAATGCCATTCCTATACCCGAGCAGACTGATGATCTGTTCCCTCTGATAGCAACAAGGTACCTGAGTCCGGTAGTCACCATATTTTTCATCATTGGCCTTGTGGCTGCTGCCTATTCGAGTGCTGACAGTGCGCTGACTTCCCTGACCACCTCTTTCACGGTGGATATACTGAATGGTACAAGACTGCCCGAAAAACAGCTCCAGCGTCTGAGGAAAATGGTCCATATTGGTATCTCTGTGGTCCTGCTGGGAGTTATTCTTTTATTCAAACTGATCAACAACCAGAGTGTGATCAGTTCAATTTTTACGGCTGCAGGTTATACCTACGGTCCTTTGCTGGGTTTTTACAGTTTTGGACTGTTTACAAAATACAAGGTCCGGGACCGATTGGTGCCTGTGGTTGCCATAGCCTCACCCATCATTTCATACTTTCTCAGCAGGTATTCCGAAACCTTATTCGATGGTTACGAGTTCGGTTTCGAACTATTGATTCTGAATGGCCTCCTGACATTCCTCGGTATGCTGATAATCAGAAAACGGTGACCGGGATTGGATATTAAAACGTCGCTGAATTTTGTGGCAGTAACCACAAAATGTAGGCTCCTTGTTTAATATCCAGAATCCCTTACGTATTTCTGATTATTCGCTGAAGTCAGTAGCGCCTTTGCCAACCGAATAGATCTCGGTAAGTAAGTGATCATAGGTTTCGTAGAGCTTGCGGCGTTTCAGTTTAGCCGTTGGTGAAAGTTCACCGGATTCTGCAGTCCATTCCTCCTCGACGAGCCGTATCCTTTTGATCCTTTCATGTTCGGCTAGTTCCTTGTTCAGTTCCTTAACTTCCTGCTGGACACGATCCTGTATATCTTTGCGGCAAATCAGTTCCTGGTTGTCCCTGAATTTAATATCGTGCCTGGATGCCCATTCATGGAGGAAGGGGAAATTAGGAGAGATCAGGGCAGAGGCAAATTTTTCATTTTCCCCAATTACCATAGCCTGTTCAATAAAAAAGGATTCTTTCAGTTTGTTTTCGATGACCTGGGGGGCGATGTATTTTCCGCTCGATAATTTGAACATCTCCTTCTTGCGGTCCGTGATCTTCAGGAATTTTCCATCGACCAGCTCGCCGATATCACCCGTATGGAACCAGCCGTCCTCCGTCATGACCTCTTTGGTGAGTTCAGGCTGTTTGTAATAGCCCATCATGACATTGGGACCCTTGCATAGGATTTCGCCATCTTCGGCGATTTTTACCTCGACGCCGCCACTGATCACCGGGCCTACCGTTCCGAACATGATCTCATTCGTGTTAAGGTTATTGACCGCAATGACAGGTGAGGTTTCCGTCAGTCCGTATCCCTCCAGGACAGCGATACCGGCTGCCCAGAAAACCCTGGCAAGCCTGGGCTGCAGGGCGGCACTTCCGGATACGATGATCTTTACATTGCCACCAAGGGCTTCCCGCCATTTGGTGAAGATCAGTTTGTCGGCGATTTTTAGTTTCTGGTGATAGAACCAGCCGTTTTTCCCGTTCAGCTCATACCTGAGTCCCAGGTTGACTGCCCAGAAGAACAGGCTTTTCTTTATGCCTGTGAGATCTTTTCCTTTCCCGATGATGCGGTCATAAACCCTTTCCAGCAAACGGGGTACGGTAAGAAATATCTCCGGTTTGATCTCTTTAATATTATCGGCGATGGTTCCCATATTCTCGGCATAGTAGATAGCGATGCCCAGGTACTGGAAATGATAGTTGACCATGCGCTCATAGATATGGCTGATGGGCAGGAATGAGAGGGTTTTGTCTCCATAGCCCAGGGAATGAACTTTGGAGGTGGCCTTGAAATTAGTGACTACGTTGTTCTGGCTTAGCTGCACACCTTTTGGAAATCCGGTCGTTCCTGAGGTATACAGTAGGGTAAAGAAATCTTCCGGTTTTATGGATTCTTTGATTTTTTCCAGTTCATCCTTGAACTTGTCTTTATTCTTTTTACCAAGCTCTGCTACTTCGGTCCAGTTTTTGGCACCTTTCACTTCATTGAAAGTATAAACTTCCCTGACAGATTCAACGGTATCTGCGATGGGCCTGATTTTGTCATAGAGTGCTTTATCGGAAACAAATATGACCGACGGTTCGGCATCCTTCAGGATATACTCGTATTCTTCCAGGCTGATGGTGGGGTAGACCGGAACATGGATGATCCCGGCCTGGGATACACCCATGTCCACAAAATTCCATTGTGGACGGTTGTTGGAGATGGTGCAAACCTTATCCCCTTTTTTGAGTCCCATTGCCATGAGTCCATAAGAGACATTATGGGAAAAATCGATGTACTGGTCGGATGAGTAACGAATCCACACGCCTTTATCCTTTCCGGCTAAGGCATCTTCCATCCGGTACTTCTCGCGATAAAGATTGAGCAGATCGAATGTCCTGGTGATTTCCATTGTTTGTGCTTGTTGGTTTAGTGTAATCAAATATATGAATTAATTTGAGTTAGCTATATTTGTAGGCCGGGTTCTCACAAAAATAGATATAGATTATGAGAAATATACTGATCCCTTTGTTGATGGCCACACTGAGCCTTTCTTTTATGACCGATAAACCGGCTTACAGGATCTATAACCCAAAGGGGAAGGATATTCCCTTCTCAAAAATGGTCAGACAGCTTGCAGATGCTGATATCATTTTTTTCGGGGAACTTCATGACAATCCGATTGCCCACTGGCTGCAAAGGGAACTGACCGGAGACCTCCACGCATTGGGTGGCAAAGAACTGGTGCTCGGAGCAGAAATGTTTGAATCCGATAACCAGCTTTTACTGGATGAATACCTGGGGGGCATGATCACCGAGGCAAAATTCGAAGATGAGGCCAGGTTATGGCAGAATCATAAGACAGATTATAAGCCCCTGTTGGAATTTGCCTTTGAGCATGGGATCCCTTTTATAGCCACCAATGTACCGCGCCGGTATGCCAACCTGGTGTATCGTGAGGGATTTGAGGGACTTGAATCATTATCGGCGGAAGCCAAAGAATACCTGCCTCCCCTTCCTGTTCCCTATGATCCTGAACTGCCGGGATACAAATCCATGCTGGAGATGAGCCAGATGGGACATGGCAAGGTCAATGAGAACCTTCCCAGGGCCCAGGCTATCAAGGATGCCACCATGGGATATTTTATATTAAAGAACCGTTCTGATGGAAAACAGTTCCTGCATTTCAACGGGGCCTATCACTCGGATAATGGGGAAGGGATAATTTGGTACATCAGGCAGCAGGAACCCGGACTGAAAATCAGTACCATAACAACGGTACTGCAGGAAAGTACGGACAGTCTTGAACAGGCTTCGGCCGGGAAAGCAGATTTTACGATTGTGGTCCCGAGAAACATGACCCGGACCTATTAGCAGGATTTCTCAGTCTGCTGCATTCTCTACCAGGTTAGCTAGCTTCTCAATGGCTTTAGAGATGCCGGCGGGATTTTTCCCGCCTGCTGTGGCATAGAAATCCTGTCCACCCCCGCCGCCCTGTATATCGGCGGACACTTCACGGATCATCTTCCGTGCATCGAGTGACAGTTCTTTTACCAGGTTATCGGAGATCATAATGGTCAGGTGTGCTTTCCCGTTGAGGTTGGCACCCAGAATAAGGACCAGGTTCTCTATCTCTGATTTTAATTCAAAAGCCAGGGTTTTGATATTCTCGGTAGATTTCAACTGGATCTCTTCGGCGATGATATTGATTGACCCTGTTTTCCGGCATTTGCTGCTCAGATTTTTCCGGGCAATAGATCTTATATCCCTGTGAAAATCATCACGTTGTTTTTTGAGCTCCGAGTTCTCACTCAAGGTTTTTTCAATTGTGGAAAGAATATTATGGGTTTTAAATACACCTTCGATCTTCTTCAGTAATTCAAATCCCTGATCCACATACCTCTCTGCTGCAGGTCCGGCCACCGCTTCGATCCGCCGGATTCCGGCCGCAATGGCACTTTCCCTGATGATCTTCAGGAATCCTATGTTTCCTGTTGCCTTCACATGGATCCCCCCACATAATTCCACCGAATCGCCAAATTTAATAACCCGTACTTTTTCGCCGTATTTCTCACCAAAGAAGGCTATGGCTCCCATATCCATGGCATCCTTCATGGATACCGACCGGTTCTCTTCAAGAGGATAGTCATCCCGGATCAGCCGGTTTACCAGTTTTTCGATCTGATCCAGTTCTCTTTCCTCGACTTTCTGAAAATGAGAGAAATCGAACCTCAGGTAATCCGGATGGACCAGTGATCCCTTCTGTTCCACGTGCTTTCCCAGTACCTCACGCAGGGCAAAATGGAGAAGGTGGGTGGATGTATGGTGGTAGGAAGTGTTTAACCTTTTTCCGGAGTCAACGATGGCATTAAACGGACCCTCGGGATCTTCCGGGAGCTTATCGGTAATATGAATAACCAGGTTATTTTCTTTTTGTGTATCCAGGATGCGGATCTTTTCCTTCCCTTTCTCGATCAGGCCGGTATCGCCCACCTGTCCTCCACTCTCTGCATAAAAAGGTGTCTGGTCAAATACCAGCTGGTAACGGGTTTGCTTTTTCTCCTCAGTCCTGCGGTACCTGGTGATCCTGATTTCAGCAGTCAATTGATCATAACCCAGGAAACGTGTTGATTCTGCCGCCAGGATCTCTTGCCAGTCCCCTGTGCTCATGGAAGCCGCGTTCCTGGAGCGGGATTTCTGTGATGCCATACCCTTTTCAAAATCTGCCTGGCTCACATCCAGGCCGTTTTCCCTGAGGATCAGGCGGGTCAGGTCGAATGGAAACCCATAGGTATCATAAAGGACGAATGCAGATTTGCCATCGATGGTAGACTGCTCCTTCCCTTTTGCATCGGCAATCAACTCGTCCAGCATACGGATTCCCTTGTCAAGGGTTTTTAAAAAGGAGCCCTCTTCTTCCCTGATCACTTTCTCAATCAGCTCACGCTGTGTCTTGAGCTCCGGGAATGCTTCTCCCATCTCTTCTACAAGGACCCCTACGAGCTTGTACATGAATGGATCATCCTGTCCAAGGAAGGTATATCCATATCTCACAGCACGGCGAAGTATCCGCCTGATAACATATCCAGCCTTGTTATTGGACGGGAGCTGGCCGTCAGCGATAGAGAAACTCACAGCACGAATATGATCAGACACCACACGCATAGCGATATCTGTTTCTTGTGCTGTACCGTACTGAATGGATGTAATACCGGATATCCTGGCGATCAGTGACTGGAATATATCCGTATCATAATTTGAGTCTTTCCCTTGCAATACCATGGCCAGCCGTTCCAGTCCCAATCCTGTATCAATATGTTTTTCAGGCAGGGCCTCTAATTTTCCGTTTGCCTTCCGGTTATATTGTATAAATACGAGGTTCCATATTTCAATCACCAGGGGATGGTTTTGATTGACAAGATCTGCACCACTCTTCTTATTGCGTTCATGATCTGGCCTGATATCTACATGGATCTCGGAACAGGGTCCACAGGGTCCTGTTTCCCCCATTTCCCAGAAATTATCCTTTTTTGATCCTTTTAGTAAGTTATCAGGCGATATATGTCTGCTCCAGCATTGCCAGGCTTCTTCATCCAATGCTATTCCATCATTCTTATCTCCCTCAAAAACAGTGGAATACAGCCTGTCTTTCTCAATGCCCAGAACATCGGTAAGGAATTCCCATGCCCATTGAATGGCCTCGGCTTTGAAATAATCCCCAAAAGACCAGTTTCCAAGCATTTCAAACATGGTGTGATGGTAGGTATCATGACCGACTTCCTCCAGGTCATTATGCTTCCCGGACACCCTGAGGCACTTTTGAGTATCGGCGATTCTTTTGTGTGTAATAGACTCATTACCAAGGAATAAGTCCTTGAATTGATTCATCCCTGCATTGGTGAACATCAGGGTAGAATCATTCTGAATTACCATGGGAGCTGAAGGAACAATCTTATGTTCCAGTGATGAAAAATAGTTCAAAAATGCCTGACGTATCTCCTTGGATGACATAACCATAGAATGAATTTATTGTAACCTTCCTTTAGTTTTTTCGTTAAATGATCTGCGTTTAAGGCTCATAACAAACAGCTGTAAAATTAGTTTTTTTATAGAGAGATTTGTTTGAATTTCGTTGAATAATTATTTTCGTGACTAATATCGCATTGCATGAGTAGAGAGCGATTTCATTTTAATCCTGTATCGCATCGTTTCGAGCCAGATAAACCAACTTTGAAGGTCCGGCTTAAACGGTATGCCCTTTATGCTCTGCTGGCAGTTTCCGTTTCCCTGCTTATCAGGTTTACAACCCATCATTATCTGTCAAATCCGAAAGAGGCCAAATTGTTGGCTGCAAAGGAAATAATTCTTGATCGGTACCAGACCTGTGAGGAAAGGATACAGGAACTGGAAACCATATTGCTTGATTTACAGCATTGGGACGATCATATATACCGCTCGTTTTTCGAACTGGATCCCATACCACATTCGATCAGAGAGGCTGGTCTTGGGGGTGCGGAACGCTACAACAGCCTGCAGGGTTATGAGAGTTCTTCCATAATGGTGAACCTGAACAAGCGGGCGGACCTGACCGGTATCCGGATGGACATACAGTCCCGTTCCTTCAGTGACCTCCTTACAGAGGCAGACAGGCACAGTAACCTGATGAACCATAAGCCATCCATTCAGCCAGTTTCCCTTGAAAATTTTTACTGGATAAGTTCGGTGTTTGGATTCAGGATAGATCCTATTTATAAGCACAGAGCCATGCACAGAGGCGTAGATTACGCCGCGGCCATTGGTACTCCGGTATATGCGACAGGTGATGGCGTGGTAAAATGGACCAGGTCAGCCAGGAATGGCTACGGTAAGGAGGTGGTCATCGACCATGGATTTGGGTATACTACCAGGTACGGGCACCTGCATGAGATCCTGGTACATATGGGACAGAAGATCAAGCGGGGGAATGTCATCGGTACCATTGGTGATTCTGGAAAATCTACAGGTCCGCACCTGCATTATGAGGTCAGGGACAATGGCCGTGCCAAGGATCCCAAGCACTATTACGCAGAGGATCTTAGTCCCGAGGAATATTCAGAAATTATCAGCCTTTCCGACAAGGTTAATAAATAATGCTTTTTGTCCAGGAAAATTATTCCTAATTTTGTCCCCCAAGACTAAAAATATATGGGCAAATTAAAGTACCGTTACAATACTGAGTCACTGAGTTATGACAAGGTCAGGCCAAGCCTGAAAAAGAGGCTGCTAATCCTGTTTTCCTATCTCTCAATCCTTTTTGTGATCGCCATTTTGCTGAACCTGTTTTATTCCTCTGTTTTTGACACACCTACGGAGAAGGCACTGAAAAGGGAAAACGGCCTGTTGAACAATCAATTTGAGATCCTGAACCAGAAGGTTGGACACCTTGAAACAGTATTGGAGGATATTGAGAAGAGGGATGATAATATTTACCGTACCATCTTCAATGCTGATCCTATTCCACACTCGGTGCGTGATGCCGGGACGGGCGGGGTCAACCGTTACGAATACCTGGAAGGATATGACAATTCAGACAAGATCATAGAAACAGCGAAACGACTCGACCAGCTTTCCAAAGCGGTGTATGTCCAGAGCAAATCTTATGACGAGGTGATTGAGATGGCCAAGAACAGGGAAAATCAATTATCCTCTCTGCCTGCCATACAGCCCATTTCCAATAAGGACCTTACGAGAACAGCCTCCGGCTGGGGATATCGGATACATCCAATCTACAAGATCAGGAAATTTCATCATGGGATGGATTTCACCGCACCTACCGGGACGGAAGTGTATGCTACCGCGGATGGTACTGTTGACGTTGTGGAGAAATCCAGGCGGGGATACGGGAACAAGGTGGTCATCGATCATGGCTTTGGCTATAAAACGCTTTATGCCCATCTTGACGGGTTTAACAAACTCAGGAAAGGACAGAAAGTGAAACGGGGAGATATTATTGCCTATGTTGGCAGCACCGGACTTTCAACAGCTCCTCACCTGCACTATGAGGTCCACATGAACGGGAAGAAGATCAATCCTATAAACTATTATTTTGAGGATCTTACCGCCGGGGAATTCGACCTGATGATAGAATATTCCATGCGTCCCGGGCAAAGCTATGATTAAAACTTTCTCCTTTCTGTTTTTTGTTTTTTTATTGGTCCCCGTATTTGCCTATGAGGATTCATCTTTTATTGCTTGCGATACATTGACGGTTATAGGGGTGGGAGATATGATGATGGGAACGGATTATCCCTCTGCTATTTACCTTCCACCCGCCCATGACTGTAAACCCCTTTTAGCCGATGTAAATACAGTATTGAAGGATGCAGATATTACCTTCGGAAACCTGGAAGGGACTTTTGCCGGAGATAAGGGATATCCGAAAAAATGCAAGGACACCACCAAGTGTTTCGTGTTCAGGATGCCTGAATCTTATGTTCACTGTCTCGTGGACGGTGGATTTGACATGGTCAGCATCGCAAATAACCACGCCAATGATTTTGGTGCCCCAGGGAAGCGGCAAACCGAATGGGTTCTTGAAAGCCATGGCATCGCCTCGGCAGGATCCTATAGCTCTCCTGCTGTGATCGTTGTAAAGGACGGGATACGCTATGGATTGATAGCCTTTGCACCAAATCTTGGCTGTTACGGTCTCGATGACCTGGATGCAGCAGCCTGGATGGTCGACTCGCTCAGGCAACGTTGTGACATACTTATTGTTTCTTTTCATGGCGGAGCAGAAGGAGCTGACCACCAGCATGTAACCCGACGGAACGAAATGTACCTGGGGGCCGGCCGGGGTAATGTGTATGCTTTCGCCCACAGGGTGATAGACTCAGGAGCGGATATTGTATTCGGGCATGGTCCGCATGTAACCCGGGCCATGGAAATATACAATGACAGGTTTATCATTTACAGCCTTGGAAATTTTTGCACTTATGGGAGGTTTAACCTGAGGGGACCCAACGGCATAGCGCCTATCATTAAAATTCACCTGACCCAGGATGGCAGGTTTCTCAAGGGAGAGATTTTCCCTGTCAACCAGCCCGGCCGTGGAGGAGTAAGCCTCGATCCCCGGAAAAGGGTTATTTCCAAACTACAGGAACTTACCAGCCTCGATTTCCCTGAAGTCCCTCTAAATATTGACCCCGAGGGCATAATTACCGTACCTGAGGATACCACAACCTTCGTACAGGGAACTTATTATTGATATTTCAAACCAATTTTCCTACTTTAGATAAAAATTATTCCACCTTCCATGCCCTATAAAGAACCCAAGGTTGAAAAACTGTTTTATAGTATTGGTGAAGTAGCGAGGATGTTTGATGTGAATACCTCTCTTATTCGTTTCTGGGAGAAGGAGTTTGATATCATAAAACCCAAGAAAAATAAAAAGGGGAACAGGCTTTTTACCAAGGAAGACATAGATAATTTTCATATCATTTATCACCTGGTCAAAGAAAGGGGAATGACCCTGAAGGGTGCTCAGATGAAAATGAAAGAGAACAAAGACGACGCCATACATAACCTGGAAGTGATCCAGAAGCTGCACAATATCCGAAAAATGCTGATGGAAATCAAAGAAGAGATGGATCATTGATCTGTTCGATGCAAGTAAGGGAAATCACCAGCCATATTGAATCTTTTGCCCCCCTGTCTTATCAGGAGTCATATGATAATGCAGGCCTTCAGACCGGCCACCCTGACGAGGAAGTAAAGGGTGTATTGATCTGTATTGACATTACCGATGCAGTGATTGAAGAGGCCCTTCGGCTGGGGGCCAACCTGATCATCTCTCACCATCCATTGATTTTTGGCAAGCTGAAAAAACTCACGGGATCTAATTATGTTGAGCGCCTGGTCATCATGGCCATACGGCAGAACCTGTCAATTTATGCTGCGCATACAAATCTGGATGCCGTACATACCGGTGTCAACCATAAAATAGCTGAGAAACTGGGTTTGAAGAACACCGGCATACTTGTCACGATGACTGATCATTTACGCAAACTGGTATTCTTTGTACCTCCCGATCATGCTGTTTCGGTACGAGAGGAAATATTCAAGGCCGGTGCAGGCCATATCGGTGCCTATGATATGTGTAGTTTCAGTACGACGGGGGAAGGGACTTTCAGGGGTTCAGAAGAAAGCAATCCTTTTGTGGGAGAGAAGGGGGCCATGCATACCGAACCGGAATTACGGATGGAAACGATCTTCCCTAAAGAAAGGGAAAAGAGTATCATCCAGGCACTGATCCGGGCGCATCCCTATGAGGAGGTAGCTTATGATATTTATCCCCTGGCCAATAAATATGACCAGGCAGGATCCGGTGGCATTGGCGAGCTTGAGAAACCACTTGATGAAGAAGTCATTCCTGCATCTGCTCAAGGATCGCTTTAACACGCCTTTGATCCGGCATACCGGGTTGCTTGAAAAGAAGATAAAAAGGGTAGCCCTCTGTGGTGGTAGTGGAAGCTTCCTGTTACCCAGCGCCATTGCTGCCGGTGCAGATGCTTTTGTAAGCGCTGATTTTAAGTATCACCAGTTCTTCGACGCCGACCGGAGGATCCTGGTCGCTGATATCGGACATTATGAAAGTGAGCAGTTCACCAAAGAAATATTTTATGAATTACTTACGAAAAAATTCACTAAATTTGCGGTTCATTTGTCGGAGGTGAATACAAATCCAGTAAATTATTTTTAAAATGGTTGCAGAAAAGGCAAAGGCAGGCGACGTCGCCGAAATGTCCGTAAAAGAGAAACTGAAGGCCTTGTATGACCTACAGCGGGTTGATACAGAGATAGATAAGATCAAAATACTTCGTGGCGAACTACCCCTCGAAGTGCGGGACCTGGAGGATGAGATTGAAGGGCTGGAGACCCGGGTCGGTAATATTGAAGCAGAGGTGAAGACCCTGCAGGAGTCAATATCCAAAAAGAACAACGAGGTTGCCAATGCCCAGGCCCTGATAAAAAAGTACGAAGAGCAGCAGAATAATGTAAGAAATAACAGGGAATTTGATTCCCTTTCAAAAGAGATCGAATTTCAGACCCTGGAGATCGAACTCGCTGAAAAGAGGAAGAAGGAATTCAATGAACAGGTCGCGGAGAAGGAACAGCTTATTGCCGATTCTACTATAGTCCTGGATGAGAGGAAGGGCGATCTCAACAATAAGAAATCTGAGCTCGATGAGATCATCTCAGATACGCAGAAGGAAGAGCAGGTACTGGATAAAAAGCGAGATAATATTGAAAACATCATTGAACCAAGGTTATACACTGCTTATGATAAGATCAGGAACAATGCCAGAAATGGACTGGCAGTTGTAACTGTTGAACGGGATGCATGCGGTGGTTGTTTTAATAAGATCCCGCCTCAAAGACAATTGGATATCGCTTCGAGGAAAAAGATAATTGTCTGTGAATATTGCGGCAGGATACTTGTTAACACCGACGAGGAAGAATAAGATCCTGGAGAATTGTATTTAACAGGCTGTCCAATCTAATCGACAGCCTTTTTTTTAAGTTGGCAAAGATCAAAAAGTATATCGCCATTTGCCTGGTATTGATCGGAACCACAACCAGGGCCATCCCGCAAGAGACTTCGTCAGAACCATATTCCACAGTACTCAGACAAATTCTCAGCCTCCAATTTGAAGCTGCGGATAAGCTGATCACCAGGTTTTCCGGAGACCCTGAGAGGGGGCCCGATATGATATATCTTCGAAATTACCTGGAGTTTTTTGAAAGCCTGATTGCAGGGGACTTGCCCGGCTATGAAGCATATCTGTCTCGGGCCCAGGCCCGGCTGGACTCCATTCAATCGGATTACCCCCATCTATCTGAGTGCCTGCCCATGATATCGGCCATTCACCTTCAGTCTTCTTTCCTGAATGCCATCCATGGTGAGAACTTCAAAGCCGCCCGTAATTTTTATGTAGCCAAAAGATATTCCCGGCAAACTGAATCTGTCCGGCCGGGAGATCCTTTTAATGACAAACTTGAAGGATTGATCAATATCATTGCGGGTTCAGCCCCGGCTGAATACCACTGGATGATGAAAATTTTCGGCATCAAAGGGGATGTACCCCTCGGCCTGGATCAGCTTGTAGAATACCACAAAGGTACATCAGGGGCCGACAGGCTCGAATCCTGCCTGATCCTGCTGTATGCACGCCAGGTTACAGGGCAGGGGACAGAAGATCAGCATGATGGTTGCAGTGAAGACACGGTTACCCTGCACCGGTACTTTCATGCTTATCATGCTCTCAAATCGGGTCACAGCAGGGAGGTAATTGAGTTATTGAATACATGGAAGCAGGACCAGGGAGAAACAACTCTTCCCTATCTTGACCTCTTGCTTGGTGAAGCGCTACTGAATAGCAGCCATCCTGGGGCCGGAGATCACCTCATTCGTTTTTTGCACAGGTCACAGGGGGATCATTATGTAAAAACTGCATGGCATAAACTCAGCTGGCATCATTTTCTTGAAGGTGATTCTGCCGCTTACTACATGGCAAGGGATAATGTGATAAAAGAAGGAAAGGGGATACTGGATGCTGACAAACAGGCCTTCAGGGAGGCAAATGAGGATGGCCTTCCCAATGCTTTTTTGTTAAGATCGAGGTTATATTTTGATGGAGGATATTACCAGAGATCCTTATGAAACCCTTCAACAGGTTGATCAGGGTGACCTGGCCAGCAGAAAGGATTCGATGGAGTACACCTATCGGCTTGCCCGTATCGCGGACCGGCTTGGAGAAAGAGATGAAGCCGTAGCGAGATATCATGAAGTAGTTGAGGCGGGGACAGGCTCGACCTGGTATTTTCCTTCCAATGCTGCCCTCCAACTGGGAAAAATCTATGAGGAAAGGGGGGATACGGCAATGGCCCTGGGATTTTACCAGACCTGCCTTAAGATGAACAGGTCTGCCTACAGGAACAGCATTGGGAACAAGGCCAAAGGGGGTATCAAAAGATTAAGATAAAATTATTCCTTTGCGTTGTAGAAACTGTTCTCCGGTACATTTTGGAGATGTTCCCTGGTATCCTCATAAAACTGCCTGAAGCCGGATAATTCGGTTTCGTTAAAACCCATACTATCGATCTCTTCCTCCGCCAGGCTGGCAGGGATCAGGCGGAATTTCTGCTTATCTCCCTCGCAGGGGTTTATGCACCCAGACAGGAAGATAGTCGATCCCGGAGATCCTTGTCCGGTCCGTTTTTTCCAGTTCAAGTCCGAAAATAATACCACCATCCCGGTACCGGTCCCGCTGGTTAGAAATAAAATTCCCCAACGAATAGACAACAAGATGAAAAAATCCTGTATCAGTCCGGGTATATTTTACGGGTTGCACAACATGAGGATGTGAACCGATGATGACATCTACTCCATGCCTGAACAGGAATTCTGCGAGTTCACGCTGCCCGGGATCTTCCTGGCGCTGGTACTCTTTCCCCCAGTGGACAGTGGCAATCACAAAATCAGGTTCAACCAGTTTCACCTTCTCAATATCCCGTTGTATCATTAAAGTATCGATATAATTAACGATGTATGGAGTGTCAGCCTGCAGCCCATTTGTACCATAGGTATAATTCAGCATGGCCAGCAAAATATCATTCTTCTCCAGGATGAGGGGGTAAGTTTGTTTCCGGTGGCCTGAAGAAATAAAGGATCCGGTCAGGATCAAGCCTTTGTTGCCAGTCACTTCCTGTGTTCTTTCGAGTCCCTCACCACCCCTGTCAAGTGCATGGTTGTTGGCATTGACAAGGACATTAAACCCAGCGTTCTTCAGGCCATCCAGCAGGGCATCGGGGCTGGAAAATCGGGGGTATCCCTTGTATGGGGGACCTGCCAGGGTTACCTCCAGGTTGGCCACCGCAATGTCAGCATTCCCCAGATAAGGTTTCAGATAGGAGAAACAATCCATGTAATCATAGGAATCCGAGGAATCGACATATGCTGCATTGATCTGTGAATCATGCCCCATGATATCTCCAGCGAAAACAATCCTCAGGGAATTCTTATTCAACCCGTGTCCCCGCCAGCTTCATCACCGGCAAACCCATGCCTACACCCGACTGCCACAAACCATAAAAGTATATGATCTTATAATATCTCATCTACATCTGTTTAAAGTGCGCACACTCACACCCACACTCACACCCAGGCCTTCATGCCTTCATTACCAGCTTCCACTGGCACCACCACCGCCGAAACTGCCACCACCTCCACCACCAAATCCTCCGCCACCGAATCCTCCACTGCCTGAACTGAAGCCTCCAAAACTGCCGGAATGTGAACTCCCCGAGCCACTGGCGAGGAACAGCGCCAGCAACCAGGGGACCTTATGCCCCACGGAATATTGTCTGGCTGATCTGCTGCGGCTGACAACCCAGGCGAAGATAATAAAGGCAATAAATATAAGCTGTGGAATGATGGAGCCTTCCTCCGTCTGGTTTCGCTGCAGGTATTCATCAGCCGTATACTCTCCCCTGGTGAGTTCCATCAGCGTATTACAGGCTGTGGAAATTCCCCCGTAATAATCCTGCTCCCTGAAAAGCGGGATCATATCAAAGTCGATGATATGATGAGCGGTGATATCCGGTACCGCGCCTTCAAGTCCATAGCCTGTGGAAATATTTACATCCCCACTTTGCCTGTCGGGTGATGGGTTCAGCAGGATGACGGCTCCATTGTCCTTGCCATTGGTCCCAACACCCCATTTCTCTCCAAGTCTCTGGGTAAAATCCGCAATGTCATATCCAGCAATATCATCCAGGATGACGACATAGATCTGTGTGGAGGTTTCATAATAGAAGTCCTGTAATTTCTTTTCCAGTGTTTCCCGGTCCCCCGCCTCCAGCAGGCCAGAAAAGTCATTCACCATCCTGGGGGGTTGCATGGGATCAGGTATATCCTGACCGGTCCCCGTAAAAGGTATAAACAGACCTGCGAGTAATATAATGATCAGTTTCTTCATTCTTCTATGGTTTCGTCTCCAAATGATATATCATCGGGCAATTCATTTACATCGTCATCCTGGAATGGGAAATGTTCCTGCAATTGCAACCCGGCTTCCCGGATCCCCAATGCAAGTCCCTCAGCAAACCTCCCTTCGATGAATTCCCCCTGCATCTTATCCTTGATCTTGTCCCAGATAATCCTCCGGTGTGACTGCATTGATCCCGGCATCACCCAGGATGGCAAACTTATGGTCATCAACGGCAAGGTAGAACAAAACCCCATTTCTTTTTTCGGTCTTGTGCATGCCAAGCTTTTCAAAGAGATAGGCCCCCCTGTCAAGGACATCACCCTTGCAATGCCTTTCTATGTGGACCCGGATCTCTCCCGAAGTATCCATTTCGGCATCGGCTACGGCCTGCCGGATCTGGTCTTTCTGATCCCTGCTGAAAAAACGGGATGGTTGCATGATCTAGAATTCTACGGTTGGCGCTACTTCGCTTCCTTCCGCTGACTCGAAATAGCCTTTCGTTTCAAAGCCGAATATCGAGGCTAGAATGTTTTAGGGAAATCTCCTGATAAAGGTATTGTAGTCCCGTGTGGATCATTGAATTTTCTTCTTTCCACAGCAATGCGGTTCTCTGTACTTTCCAGCTGCTGTTGCAGGTCCAGGAAGTTCTGGTTGGCTTTCAGATCAGGGTACCTTTCGACCACGACCATCAGCCTTGACAATGCTGAGCTCAAACCATCCTGGGCAGCCTGGAATTGTTGAATGGCTGCTGGATCCAGGTTTTCAGGATTGATATTAACACTTGTGGCCTTGGCCCTGGCTTCGATCACCTGGGTGAGGGTTTCCTTTTCAAAGTCAGCATAGCCCTTAACCGTGTTTACCAGGTTGGGGATGAGATCAGCCCGGCGCTGGTAGGCTGTTTCAACCTGGGCCCATTGTCCGGCTAACTGCTTCGTCCATTTCCACCATACGGTTGTAACTGCCGCAGCCTGATAATAATGGCGATAGCAAGTAGTCCAGGATGAGATGTAAGTGGATTGTCTTTTTGTGATTTTCATGATATGGGTTTTTTAATTAATAAAAGTAATATACTGATACAAGTATAACAAAATTTAATCCATTCCTTCCAAGGTGTTTTTCAATATAAATCTTGACATGATTTGTTCTTACATTTACCCCATAAGTATGAAATTATGACAGATAGTGAATTCAGAAAGGCAATCCGGGAAGGCATACCCGATGAGTTACCCCCCATCAAACCATTTGATCATGAGGTAAATCATGCACCCAGGAGAAAGGATATATTATCCCTTGAAGAAAAAAAGCTGGCCATCCGGAATGCACTTCGGTATTTTCCCGAAAAGCATCATGGGTCCTGGCCGGGGAATTTGCCAATGAACTGATGGAATATGGACGAATATATATGTATCGATTCCGGCCTGATTATAAGATATTTGCACGTGAAATCCAGGCATTTCCACACCGGTCAAAGCAGGCAGCAGCCATCATGCTGATGCTGAGTAATAACCTTGATGAGGCGGTGGCCCAGCATCCCCATGAGCTGATTACCTATGGAGGGAATGGTGCTGTATTTCAGAACTGGGCCCAGTACCGGCTGACGATGAAATACCTGGCAGGGATGACTGATCAGCAAACCCTTGTGCTTTATTCCGGGCATCCCATGGGTTTGTTTCCTTCCCAGCCGGGAGCACCCAGGGTGGTGGTTACGAATGGGATGGTCATTCCCAACTATTCCTCACCTGATGATTATGAGAAATTCAATGCCCTGGGGGTCAGCCAGTATGGACAGATGACCGCAGGCTCATTCATGTATATCGGTCCCCAGGGAATCGTCCACGGCACCCCATTACCCTCCTGAATGCCGGCAGGAAAAAATCCGGAAGTGATGGAGGTGACCTGGGGGGACAGGTATTCGTCAGCTCGGGACTCGGAGGCATGTCCGGGGCACAACCCAGGGCCACAGAAATAGCCGGAGGAATCTGCCTGGTGGCCGAGGTCAATCCGAAGGTCATTGAGACAAGGCACAGCCAGGGCTGGGTCTCAGAAGTCCACTCCGACCTTGACCGGATGCTGTCAAGGATGGAAAAGGCCCAAAAGCAAAAAGAAGCCATTTCGCTTGCCTACCATGGGAATGTGGTTGACCTCTGGGAAAAACTTGTGAAAGAAGATGTGGATGTAAAACTCGGTTCAGACCAGACATCCCTTCATAATCCCTATGCTGGAGGGTATTATCCTGTTGGACTTTCCTACGAGGATGCGAATAAATTGATGGCGGAACAGCCCGGGATTTTTCAGCAAAGGGTGCATGAATCCCTGAAACGGCAGGTGGATGCCATCAACATCATGGCCCGGCGCGGCATGTATTTCTGGGATTACGGAAATGCTTTTCTCCTGGAAGCCGGCAGGGCAGGGGCAGACATTTTTCAGGCATCAGGAATGTACCGCTACCCTTCTTATGTCCAGGATATCATGGGCCCCTTGTTTTTTGATTATGGCTTTGGTCCTTTTCGCTGGGTCTGTTGTTCTTCGAGGAAAGAAGATCTAAAAATAACTGATGAGATTGCCGGCAGGGTACTGGAAGAAATGAGTACAAACTCACCCGAAAGAATAAGAAACCAGTTGCTGGATAATCTGCATTGGATCAGGGAGGCGGGCAGGAATAAACTGGTAGTGGGATCGCAGGCCCGCATCCTTTATGCCGATGCAGAAGGAAGGGTCAAAATTGCCAGGGCCTTTAATGATGCTATTCGTGAAAAACGTATTATCTGCACCTGTCGTTATCGGACGTGACCATCATGATGTCAGCGGTACGGATTCCCCTTACAGAGAGACTTCCAATATTTATGACGGTTCCAGTTTTACTGCCGATATGGCTGTTCAGAATGTCATTGGAGATGCCTTCCGGGGAGCCACCTGGGTATCACTTCATAATGGTGGTGGCGTGGGCTGGGGAGAAGTGATCAACGGTGGATTTGGCATGGTTTTAGATGGTACTCCAGAGGCGGAACAACGCTTGCAAAATATGCTCTTCTGGGATGTTAACAATGGTATCGCCCGGAGAAGCTGGGCCAGGAATGAGGCGGCCATTTTTACGATTGAAAGGGAGATGGACCGGTTTCCTGACCTGAAGGTAACCGTTCCGAACCTTGTGGATGAGAAGATCGTAGACAGTGTTATCGACAAAAAGTGATGATCCTATGAAATCAATACAAAGCCATCTGACAAAACTGAGGTTTGCAGGGATATTGCTTATCCTTGGCTTTCTGGCCTATTCCTGTGAGGACCTGCTTGGTCCGGATACCGGCATATGGAAGGGATAATCTGGTTGATACATGGAAGGTGACTGAGGTGTCCAGCCCCTTGAAATCCGAGCAGGGAGCCTACTGGGTTGAGATTGAGAAACATCCGGATAAACAGAACATAATTCTGATTTACTTTTTTCATGGTCTTGGGGATGATGTTTATGCCGAGGCAAGCCTGAGCGGAACAACGCTGACATTGGGGTTGCAGGATCTGCCTGGGGGATGGACTGTCCAGGGCAGCGGTGAGATACAGAAAAATTGGAATGAGATAAACTGGAGCTACACAGCTGATGATGGCAGCGGTATTATAGATCAGGTTACAGCGGTATATACGAGGATCGGCCTGTAGTCAGGATCTTGTCTTAGTATTCCCCGGAATTCAGCATGATCAGTGCGCAGTCCTCCACTGCCTCAATCTTTTTTTCCTGGAGAAGTTCGATGAATTCCGGATTGTGGGTGCCGGGATTGAAAATTACCCGGCGTGGCTTCAATCCGATAATGTAGTCATAATATTCAGGTTGCCGGTTGGCAGCCAGGTAAAGCAGGACGGTATCGACATCAGGAATTTCCGGCATTCCCGTCAGGATCTCTAACTCTTTTATTTCTCCGGCTTTTGTTCCTACCGGTATAACTTCATGGTCTCTTTTCAGAAGGCTTCTGACTGCCTTGTTAGAGTACCTTGAGTGATTGGGACTGGCTCCGAGCACTACGTTTTTTGACATTTTCCCTGGGTACGGTTTAATTTTGTTTAATATAAACAAATTTAAACTTTTTTTCACAGATCAATGTCAGTAGAAAATCAGATTTTTTCAAGAAGTACAACGGAATATGCGGATACACCACTTTCATCTCCCACGAATCCCAGTTTTTCTGTGGTTGTAGCTTTAACCGAAAGCTGGTGGTAATCAATACCCAGGACAGCTGATAATATCTTGATCATTTCCGGTATATGTTCACTGATCTTAGGTTTCTGAAGGCAGACGGTAGTATCCAGATTGGATATATCATACCCATGGAAACGGATCAAATTGATCGTTTTTTCCAGCAGGATCTTGCTGTCTATGTTTTTAAATTCATCATCGGTATCCGGGAAATGCGTCCCGATATCTCCCAGGGCCAGTGCTCCCAGCATGGCATCGCAAATGGCATGTATCAGGACATCTCCGTCTGAATGGCCGACAGGTCCCCTGGAATGAGGCAGCCTGACTCCTCCGAGTACAAATGGAATGCCTTCTTCCAGCCTGTGGACATCATACCCGATGCCTATCCTGAAATTCATTATATAGAATGAAGGGTTTACTGTTAATTGCCGAATTCAAAGCCAAGCGTAAAACGCAATGTGTTGGCCAGGGGGTTCTGCTGCTTTACCGGGATCAGATAGGAGAAATCAAGTGAAAACACATTCAGCCTGAGTCCCATACCCACGGTGAAATACTTGCGGTTACCCTTGGTTTCGTGCTCATGGAAATATCCTCCCCTGATGGCGAATTGTTTACGGTACCAGTATTCCATGCCGATGCTGTAAGTAATTTCATGAACCTCTTCACGCCAGACGCTTCTGCTGCCGTCATCCATAACCACACCTGGTGCATCATAAAAAGACTGGAACATGCCGACAGGGACCGCAACATATGGATTTTTCCCGTATGCAATGACCTGGTTGCCTTCACTGTCCCTTATTGGGGCTCCTATACTGTCAGTGGCCCAGACCGGAGGCGTTGGCACCAGTAATTTGTTGACATCAGCCATTATTGAGATGGAGTTGTAATCATCCATGTTTATCGTCAATGCCCCACCAAGTCTCATATTTATGGGAAGGAATGATTTCTCCTGGTCAGCAGTATAAGATACTTTATTACCCATATTGGCTATCTGTATGCCCAGTCCCAATATAGCATCCTTATTTCCCAATCTCAGGTCAGGTCTGCGGTAATAAAAACCCAGATCACCGGCAATGGCCATGGCAGCTTTCGATTCACCACCCCCGACTGATTGTCCACCTGTAAGGTCAGAACGGATGAAACGGAATACAATACCTCCGGAAAAATAATCTGTCAGCAGCCTTGAATATCCGGCATCAATGGCAAATTCATTGGGTACATAAATTCCCTGGGGTGTACCGTAATTATCTGTAAATATTATTTGTCCAAGTGAAAAATACCGCAGTGCCGCACTGACTACCTGCTTGTCATCGATTTTATAGAAACCGGCCAGGTAGGCAAGGTTGATATCATTGATCAGCCTTCTCAGCCATGGTGTATAAGAAAGGGCAACACCTCCCTGACTTTCCATGAATGGATATTTGGCCGAATTCCAGTATTGTGAATTTATATCAGGTTCACTGGCAACCCCAACATCACCCATTCCACCTGCCCTTGAATCGGGCGTGATGGTCATGAATGGTACCGCTGTTTGTATGGCATTGAGCTGGGGCCCGCTGGGAGCAGTTCCGTTCTGGGCTACTGTGTAACCTCCTGAAACAAAGAAAAACAGAACTATCTGCAGACAAATACTTCTAATCGATACAAACTTCATTACATTGATTTAAAGCGAAAACAAAGATAAATTAAATTTCCTATCTAACGTTTATTCTAATTTAATATTACAAGCTTTTCAAATTTTTCAGCAGTTTGTCCGAGGGAGGTCCTGACTTTGACCCTGTAAATATATACTCCACGGCCAATTTTGCTGCCAAAATCATCGAGTCCGTCCCAGTCAATGGGTGCACTCCTGTATCCGGTTGAGGTAACATGTTGTTCAATGGTTTTAACAAGCTTTCCTGAGACGGTAAATACCTGGACCAGGACGTCCATATCCATATCCGGCTGGTTGTGTTCAAAGAAGAACTGTGTATGAGTGGTAAATGGATTGGGGTAATTCAGCACATGTTTCAGTACAAGGTCCGATTCTGTATTGACTACAAATTCAATGTACTCTTCAGATGAGTTATTGTATACATCCCAGACCTTGACTTTCAGGTGGTGCTGGCCTGCTTCCAGGCTTTTCAGGGGGTATCTTATCTTTCCGCTCTGGTAGGAATCGGTATCTGCTTCATAAAAATCATTCAGCACAATGGTCTGGTTTGTTTGCTGGTCAACGATGGCCGTAAGATCATGTCCGATCCCGCTGCCTATGGTATTGATCCCGTTGCTGTCACTGACATATACCAGCAATTGGGGATCTGCATCGGTCATGCCTCCGAAGACGAAATTTTCATCATTCATGAATATTCTGATCTCGGGCCCATCTGAATCATCGGCTATCGAATCGGCAGATCCGCCAATGATGACCTGCTCTGATGAACCACTGGCATCCTCTGAGTTGTCGGCGGCATAAAAGCTTAATTTGCCATAATCATAGTTATAGGAAATGTCTTTGGGTACAATGAACTTAACCGAGAAATCGCCGCCTTTGACAGAGGCCTTGCCTTTATATAGTATCCGGTCGCGCAGGTTGAAAGTCATCACGGGATCACCATCATTGGAAAGGGTTTTTATTTCTGATTTTTTGTCATAGACGGTCGGGTAGATGATCCCGTTGAAACGCTGGCATGGGGTTGCCCAGTTCATCCTCCACCCTTCCGGTTATGGTAACCTTCCCGAGGGCTTTCAGGGTATCTGTTGCCTGAGTGATATCGGTTCCGTTCACGGTCAGTACCCGTATCCTGTTTTTCGGGTATGCCAGTACAGCAGCCGGATCACCCAGGAGGGTGAAATTCCGTTTATTGATCCCTGCCGAGGTGCTGTTTTTTGTCAGCCGCATCACATCCCCCAGCCGGTAGTGCCGGTTCTGGCCGTCAAGGGTGAAAACATGCTGGTAGAAACGTTCATTCAGTGCATGGTTGGGACCCGCATAAACCAGCCTGGTTGTGCTGAACAGGGCAATTCCCCCGCCATCAGGGTTCAGGAATACCAGTTCACCGGCGGAGGTATGCTCATAATCGTCGAAACGGCTGAATTCACAGGTGGCGGTCATAAAGAGGGGCAGTTTATCACTGGTTCTGCCAGGCAACGATATCATTGATCGTGAGGATCCTTTCATGTGCCAGGCCGTTTTCTCCGCCATGCCCGGTATAATTGAGGATGAGCGCCCCTTTGTTGACACGCTGGTTCAACGCCTCGTTTACATCCGGGTACCTGTTCCCGGAAGGGGTGGATTGCTGGGGATAAGCATCAAGATATATCTTCCCGATGGAAAAACTGGGATAATTGGTTTCAACATAATTTGCCAGTTCGTCGGCCTGCCTCATATGTAAGTTATAATCCTGGTCGTCACCTATAAAACAGATCGTATTCCGCCAGTCCCCCATTTTATCCAGCTGGTCATAGGAAATGGTCTTGTTCATGGCATCGCGGGCCTGCATCTGGGAGGATACCGGGAAACGTCCAATACCGATATCCATCAGTCCCGTGTGATCCACCCTCGTTATCATCCAGCAATCCGAAAAAATCATCTGTTACAAAGGAGGCTACCGGGGAGAGGGAATTGGCTGACTGGTAGGTGAGGATAAAATTGGTGTTATTCTCATCTGTTCCCTTGTTATGGTATGATCCGTCCCCGTACAGGAGTACATATTTTGGCATATCTTCTTCGGTAGCGGCCCGGTCATAGAGCATTTTCAGGAAATCACGGATGGCACTTACATCCGGTTTCCCGGATGAGAACTCATTATATATCTGTCCGGGTGTCACCACTACCGTGTCAAGCCCATCGCGATCATGCCTGTGAGCTGCCAGTGATCTGGCGGATGAGATAAAATCCGGATGGCTGATGATGACATAATTCCTGGCCTGCAGTCCATGCAGGTTCTGGTTGGGAACGGGCCCCACATCGTCTCCTTCCAGGATGGGCGAAAGTCCCCTGCCCGGTGAAAGCGATAAACTCTTTGAGGCTGTCAGTATTGGTGGTAAATTTTAGTGTATTGCCTTCCGCGTTGGTGTTCATGATCCTGGCATTGGAAGGATGGGTGATGTCCCATACCATGGCACCGGGAGCATCTGCGATCTGGAATTCTGAGATATTCCCCGGTCCGAATGATCTCTGGTCACGGAAGATCAGGCTGGAGGAGGTCTAGGCTGAGCTGGGATCTGGCATTCAGGGTAATGAAATTGAGCCAGGCCTGTGCAGAGGCCGAATTTTTATTGTACCGCATGGTGATGGCACTGACATCAGCGGTCGGGTTAAATGAGAGGATCTCATCATCTGGCTGTGCATATGGCAGGACTTCGGAAGAAAGGCTGGTTCCGGACATTTGCAAGTTTCCAATACTTACCTCGTTGGCAGATACCTGGATACTGGTGGTTGCTGATGCCCGGGCGACAGCATTGATCCTGACCTTCACGGGTTCGGTCAGCAGGATATCCGCCCCGTCCAGGGGGAAGGTTTGTTCCGTTACAATGTCAAAATGCTCACCATACCATTCCTGTCCCGATCCAAGCAGGTTTATATCATCCAGTTCATGGTGGCGGATCTCATCATACTGCGTTACTGTTCTATTGGCCGGACCCGGGGGTGATGCTGCCATCTGCATCTGTTTGCCGGCACCCGGACCATCGGTCAGGTAATAATATGAGAAAGAAGCATAGTCATGGACGGTCCGGTTAAAGAATTGTGTTGACCCATTGTAGGTCCATATATCCGGTCCCTGTCCATAGAAAAGTATATAATCCCCTGCGTTAAACACCCCGTCGCTTCCTTTCTCAAAATACACGGCATTTTCGAGCAGATCGTCATCGCGGGAGTGCGAATTCATAACTGGCAGCATGCCACCGCCATTGCCAAATACCTTTACATTGGCCGGATTTGAAATGCCCATCTCAGACAGCTGCTCCCAGGTCAGATGGTAGATCCCGTCCTCTTCCACTTTGACCCGTACCCAGTTACCGCTGGCCAATACTGACTGGGTGGCATATTGCCGGCAGGGATGCCTGCATGCTTTTCATGGGTGTGGCACGGGGGATCAGGCGGATCCCGAAAGAAGTAAGCATTTCCACCTGTCCGGTTCGGGCATTTTTTCGAAGGGGGATGATATTTACCTGCAGGTATTTTTCTTTCCTGAGTGTGGCCACCTGACTTTCTGCATGGACCGCGGAAGGAATGCTGTCCAAGTTATCAACATTCCGTATCAGCGAGATATCAATGGCCTGAAAGACCTGGTTATAAATATCAATCTCATACTCGTAATTATTATCTATTTTTAGATTTTCATAAAAAATTGGTAATAAAGTATTTAGCGAGTAAGTAGCATTTTTGAAATGGAGAACATCCCTGTTCTTATTCTCTACCCGCATACTTTTTACCGGGGACCACTGCAGGCTTCGCACTCCCTGGTCTTGCTGACCGGACAGGGATGCTGGCAGCACAAAAAGAAATATGCTCAGGATGTATGTATGACAAAAACGGCTTGAAGGCATGGGCAGTAATAAAACCGGTAAAATAACATATTTTAATGTTATTTACGTTTCATTCTAACGAGCTCAAAAAAACTTTATTGCTGTTTATCAGTATAAATATATGTTAAATAAAATCAGGATTTGAACAGGATATTTCTCATCGTATTCTCATTGATCGTCATTCAGCTGAAACTCAGCGCACAGGATCCTTTTTTTTCACAGTTTTACAGCAGCATCCTGGTACTGAACCCGGCCTATGCCGGCTCCACTCATCAACCCAGAGTGTCAGCTGCCTACAGGAACCAGATCCCGGCCATGGGTTCCCCCTATGTGACCTACAATGCTGCATATGATATGCCTGTCAGACTTTTGCAGGGGGGGATAGGGATCAACATAATGAATGATGTTCAGGGTTCTACCCTAAACAAAACCAGTATCGATGCCATCTACACCTACTTTCTGGCAGTGACTCCTGATCTTGTGATCAACGCTGGCTTTCAGGCATCTTATGTCCACCGGTTTCTGAAGACATCAGGTATGATCCTTCCGGACGGACTGGATGCAACAGGGATATACATCGGGCATACAGAACCCATTGCTGATATGAGTAAAGGGTATCCTGATTTTGCCGTGGGTTTCGTAATGTATAACAGGATTGCCTACGGAGGTGTTTCAATGCATCATTTGACCAGGCCAAATACATCTTATTCAAAAGCCTATAATCAACCTCTATCGAGAAAACTTACTGTTCATGGTGGAGTATTTCTTTCCATATATGAAAAAAGGTTAGGCAGGGAGGCACTGAGGCTGAACCCTAACCTGGTTTACCTGCACCAGGGTGAATTCCGGCAGGCGAACTACGGGATGAATGTGATTTACAATAACTTACATGCCGGGTTGTGGTTCAGGCACAGTTCAAATTTTGCCCTGAATGCCTTTTCAGTGCACTTTGGTTATGAACATGATATTTTCAGGATAGGGTATTCTTATGACTTCAATGTGATGGATCCGTGGCGCACAATGAGAAATATGGGGGCACATGAGGTAACCTTTTTACTTAAATTGGAGTATAAAAAGGGTCAAAGAGTAAATTTTAAGGCAATAAAATGTCCTAAAAGTTAGTTATTTTTGGGACGCCGCTTTAAAAGCGTTTGAAAAAAAAATTATATTTGAGAATCTTATAAATAGCTAAAAAAGAGAGAACCATGACAAGCAAGGTTAACATTCTTTCCATATTAATAGCGATCGCTCTGGTGGTTGCTTCCTGTGGCGGAAAAGATATAACCCAGAGTGGTAAAGAATCGACTACTACAGGATGGGAATATAATGATCCTGATTGGGGAGGATTTGAAGTTGCCCAGAATTATGAACAGCCTACCGGTCCCGGATTGGTGTTCATAGAAGGTGGATCATTTACTATGGGACGGGTTGAACAGGATGTATTGTATGACTGGAATAACGTACCCCGCAGGGTGACCCTGACATCCTTTTACATGGATGAAACAGAGGTCAGGAATATTGATTACCGTGAATACCTGTACTGGATCAGAAGGGTTTTCTCAGAAATGCCGGAGGTATTTCAGAACGCCCTGCCAGATACCCTGGTCTGGCTGGATCCCATGGCTTATAATGAGCCTTATGTGGAATATTACCTGCGTCATCCGGCCTATAACGAATATCCGGTTGTTGGTGTCAGCTGGAGACAGGCCAGTAACTATGCCCTTTGGCGGACCGACAGGGTCAATGAGAGGGTGCTGATCGAAGAAGGGATACTTTTGAAAGATCCTGCAGGGCAGCTGGGTGCTGAGCATTTCAATACCGATGCATACCTGGCCGGCCAGTATATTGGATTGGTTGGCGAAAACCTTCCGAACCTGAGGCCCACCAATCCAAGTGACGGAGGTGGTGATGCCGGAACGGATCCCAGCAGTGAAGGACGTCCGGTAAGGATGGAAGATGGTTTGCTATTCCCCAAATACAGGCTTCCAACTGAAGCTGAATGGGAATTTGCAGCACTCGGACTGATTGGTAATACCTATGAGGAAAGATTATGGGAGAGAAGGATATATCCCTGGAACGGACATTCACTCCGGAATGATGATAGAAAGGATCTGGGTAAATTCCGGGCCAATTTTGTAAGGGGGAATGGTGACTATATGGGTATGGCAGGAGACCTGAATGACAATGCTGCGATCACAGCACCTGTGTATTCATTCTGGCCCAACGATTACGGCCTTTACTGTATGGCTGGTAATGTAAATGAGTGGGTTGAGGATGTATACCGTCCACTCTCTCACCAGGACGTGAGCGGTTTCAGGCCGTTCCGGGGTAATGTGTTTCAAACACTTGCAAGAGATCCTGCAACAGGGGCTCTTGTACCAAAGGATAAGTATGGTAACCTGCAGTACAGGGAACTCAATGCAAACGATGTAAAAGACTATACACAGAATTACAGGCAGTCTGACTACAGGGATTACAAGGATGGAGATTTCAGCTCAAGCATCTATTCGGTTGGAGATACAACCAATTTCGCATCAAAAGAAATGTATTCCCAGTATGATATGGATATTACATCCATGATCAATAACCGTGCTAGGGTCTTTAAAGGTGGATCCTGGAAAGACCGTGCCTACTGGCTGAGCCCCGGTACACGAAGATACCTGGACGAAGAAGCAGCAAGAGATGACCTTGGATTCCGCTGTGCGATGACAAGGGTCGGTAGTCCTGCCGGATTCTGATCTGTAAAAAAAATCATAAAGAGCCGTTTCGATATAAAAATTGAAACGGCTTTTTTTTTGTACTTTTCAGGGATATTTAAACGTCGCTTACATTTGCGCAAGCGCCAATGAAGGCTCCTTTTTAAATATCCCTGAAAAAGAATAAAGCCATTTCAATGTTTATAGTGAATGAAGATAGAGGCACTATATGAAATTTACAGATCGAATCCGAAGGTTGTGACGGATTCGAGGAATGCCAGTGGAGGGATCCCTTTTTTTTGGGCTGAGGGGAGAACGTTTCAACGGGAGCCTTTATGCCAAGGATGCGCTGAGTGGGGGATCTTCTTTTGCTGTAGTAGATGATCCGTCTGTGGTCCTGGATGAGAGATATATCCTGGTAGAGAACAGCCTGGAAACCTTGCAGGAACTGGCCACCTATCATCGAAACCAACTGAGTATCCCCCTGATAGCCATCACTGGATCCAATGGCAAGACTACCACGAAAGAACTAACGGCCAGGATCCTGTTAACACAATATTCTGTACAGGCCACCAGCGGAAACCTGAACAATCATATTGGTGTACCGCTGACCCTGCTGGGAATCGATGATTCAGCCGAAATGGGGATCATTGAAATGGGGGCAAACCATACCGGAGAGATTGCCAGGTTGTGCAGGATAGCCATGCCGGATTATCGGTTTGATCACCAATATTGGGATGGCGCACCTTGAGGGTTTTGGCTCCCTGGAAGGGGTAATGAAGGCTAAGAAGGAGCTGTATGATTATCTTGATGAGAATGGGGGACTGGTATTCATCAATGAGCAGGATAAAGTATTAAGGGGCATGTTACAGGATTTTGAAGGAGGAGTAATCTGGTATGGAGGCTCGGGTGAATCTGTCATCACAGGGGAAGTGGTAGAAGCCGATCCCCAGCTAAGGATACACCTGGATATCAGAGGATATGGAATGCTGGAGGTAGAAACCTGCCTGGTCGGATCCTATAATCTTGAAAATATTGTTGCTGCAGCATCTATCGGGCTGCATTTCGGGATCAATCCGGGAAATATCAAAAATGCGATCCAGCATTACTGCACGGATAATAACCGATCCCAGCAGTTGAATACCGATCACAATGTATTAATTCTTGATGCCTATAACGCAAATCCAACCAGCATGCGGGCAGCCATTGAAAATTTCCTGAGTATGCACCATCCTGATAAATCGGTTATCCTGGGTGATATGCTGGAACTGGGTGAGGCCACAGGGGCGGCTCACAGGGAGATTGTTGATCTTCTGGAAACTGCTGGATTCAGGGAAATTATTACTGGTGGGCGCTTTTTTCTCAAATGCTGAAGTGCCCGGATCTTACCATGTATTTTCAACCGTGGCTGAATGTGCCAACTGGCTTGAGGAGCATCCATTGCGTGACAGAATGATACTGTTGAAGGGGTCTCGTGGGATAGGTCTGGAAAAACTTACAGGGATGCTCTGAAATCGATCAGGATAGAAAAATGTCCATATTTGATGGTACCATGGGTTGCGGGTCCAGGTACCGTGAGAGGGTAGTCAGGATTATGTTTGGATGAACTGGTTTCAGCAGAAATTCTTCAACATTCAGTTTTTTCATCAGGTGTTTGTATTCCGGCTGGTTGAGTGCAGAATAAGCCACAATGGGTACATCCGATCTGTATTTTCGGATGAGCCTGGTAGTTTCAACACCATTCATCTCCGGCATCCGGATATCCATTATGATCACCTGGATCCCCGGATTCTCAATGAAGGAAGAAAAGGCCTCGGTTCCATCATAGGCCGGGTATATCTTAATACCGGTGGGCTTTAGGACCTCTCCCAGCAATAAGTGAGATGACAAATCATCATCTGCAATAAGAATTGACCTATTTTTCCAGTCCGGATACAAGGATACAGGTTTAAGGAATTTCTACTCCAGTAACTTGAGACGAAATTACTAAATTAGCTCCCTGCTGGTTAATAAACAAACAGAACTTATCAACTAATTTTTGAGGGTTATTAACAGTAGGGTTTATACCCCTGATCAGGGATGAAAATCAAGCTGGTGGAAGTACTTATTCCCCTTGATGAAAAAATGATTTACAATGCTTCCCTGGAACATTTCAGGGTGTGTCCTGAGCCCGTTCAATGCAAGATTTTTTGCTCTTAACCTGCGTATGGACCGCATATGGCCGAGGAGGAAGAAATGTGCTTTAACAACAGAAGAGAAATTCCTGAGTTCTAGTTTAAAGAGGAATTGTATCATGGAGATCCAGTCAAGGACCAGTCTCGGGAAACAGGATACGTAACAATTTTCCAGCCGGGAGATTTTTATAAAGAAGGATGATATTATTCCTGAAATTCAGGTATGTTTTTTTATGGTCATGTTTGGGAAGGGTCCCACCCCCTATGTGATAAATTGTTGATTCCCAGCAGAACCGTATTTCAAAGTCCAGGTTTTTAATCCTCCAGCAAAGATCTATTTCTTCCATATGGGCGAAGAAAAATGGATCGAGTCCACCACTGCGCTTATACAGATCCGACCGTATTGCCAGGCAGGCCCCCGAGGCCCAGAAAATATTCAGATCACTGTCGAACTGCCCGGTATCCTTCTCGATCCGATTGAATATCCGGCCCCGGCAAAAGGGATATCCGAATTTATCGATAAAGCCTCCAGCAGCCCCGGCATGTTCAAATGAATCCTTGTTATGCCAGGATTTTATCTTGGGCATGCAGGCTCCCAGGCGGTCATCGTTCTTCATGGCTTTATATAGCGGGACCAGCCAATCCTTTGTGACTTCAACATCAGAATTCAGCAGCACGAAATAGGTGGTGTCTATCTGATCGAGGGCCCGGTTATAGCCTTCTGCAAATCCATAATTTTCACCCAGTTCAATGGTCTTTACGGATGGGAATTTTTGATTGAGAAGTTCCAGGGAAGTATCGGTTGATCCATTGTCGGCAACCCATATATCGGCCATATCCTGATCGGTGAACTCTACCAGAGGTGGAAGAAATTTATCAAGGAAATGAACTCCGTTCCAGTTTAATATGACAACCGCTACTTCTGCCAATTTTAGGATCTTGTGGGGGCTAAAAATAAGAAGAATATCTGAATGCCTGTCAGGGACCCTGGTTTTCAGCCAACTTTTTTGAGGTTAATTTCCAGCGCTTGTGTGTCCACAACCATTGTTCAGGGTTCTTCCTGATATTGGCCTCCAGGATGCGTACATGTTTTTCTGTGATCTCATGTTGGGCCAATCCGTTCACATCATCAAAAAGTTTTACTACCTCGACTTCATAATAACCCCTCCTGATCTTTTTTATGTGGACAAATGCTACCGGAAATCCGGTTTTTATGGCCATTTTCTCTATCCCCAGGTGCACCGGTGTCAGCTGGTTCAGGAATGTTGTCCAGTACTGGGTCTCTTCCCATATGGTGGACTGATCACTGACAAAACCATAGTACGCCAGTTTTCCCTCCTGCCTGTCAGCAAGGATGCGGCGGATCGTGTCACGCATGGGTATCATGATTGCCCCCTGCCGTTCCCGTGTTTTTTCGAAGAACCTGTTAAAATATTTATTATGCAGGGGTTTATAGATGGAGATGGGCAAATGGGAGGAGGCATCACAAAGCCTGAGACTCCATTCCCAGTTATTAAAGTGAGCACCTACGAGCAGTACAGATTTTCCCAGCTTGTAATAATCACTCAATACTTCAGGGTTGCTTAATTTTATTCGTTTTTCCAGGTTTGAGGGTGATATGGTCACCATCTTCAGGATCTCAACAATTATATCATTAAAGTGTCTGTAGAATCTGCGGGCCAGTTCTCTGATCTCTGGTTCCCCTTTATCAGGAAATGAATTTCTCAGGTTTTCAAATACAATTTTTTTTCTGTAGGCAACCAGGTAATAGGTGACAGGGTAAAGGATATCTGACAGCCAGTAAAGTACCTTCATGGGAAGTAAGGAAAGGAGGTAGAGGAAGGGGACCACCAGGTAAAAAATGATTGCGTCCATTTCAGAGAAATTTCGGGAACACCTTATTTGCCAGGCTGATCATCGATAAAGATTTTCTTGATAATATCCCTGAATTCATCAGCTATTCCTTCATTGGTGGCTATGATGGTCCCGCCGAAAAGCCAATCTTCATTTCCATAAAAATCATATGCCTGTCCCCCGGCCTGCTGTATGATAAATCCTCCTGCAGCCACATCCCATGGATTCAGACCATATTCATAAAAGGCTTCAAACCGGCCACAGGCAACATATGCAAGGTCTGTGGCCGCAGACCCCAGCCTTCTCAGTCCGTGTGAATTCTGCATAAAGAAGTTTACTGAATCCATAAAGCCATCAAGGTGCTCAAAATAGGTGTACGGGAATCCTGTCGCTATCAGGGAATCACTCACACTGGAGGTTTTGCTGACCTGTATTTCTTTCCCATCCATATAGGCTTTGCTTCCCTTCCAGGCATAGAAGAATTCCTTGAATCCAAGCTCGTATATGACACCCAGGACAATTTTCTCATGATGTTTCAGGGCTATACTGATCGCGAAAGGTGGAAGTCCGTGTATAAAATTAGTGGTTCCGTCAATCGGATCAATGATCCACTGGTAATCCTCTCCGGAATGTCCCGCAGTGCCTTCCTCAGCAATAAATCCTGATCCGGGAATAAGTTCCCCCAATCCTTTGACCAGCTTCTGTTCAGCGCCGGTATCCACATGGGTCACGAAATTATGCTTCCCTTTTGATTCTACTGATGATGCAGTGAACTTTTCCCTTTCTGAAAGGATAAAGTCTCCGGTTGAACGGGCAAGATCCATCACCCCGTGGCAAATTTCTTTAAGATTGATATCGGACATCAAAGATTACTTTTTCTGGTAGTATTTGTACAGTTCCATCTGGGACTGAACCCTACGGACCGTCTGCGGTTTCCTGTACTGGTTGTCCTGTTCTTCATTGATGATCCTGGCCTTGACATTATCCTTCATCTGGATCTCCAGGATATCACGGATTTCATCTTGTATCTCTTTGTCATAAATGGGACATGCCACTTCAATACGATGATCGAGATTCCTTGTCATCCAGTCTGCCGAGGAGATATAATACTTCTCATCATTATCATTGCAGAAAACGAATATCCTTGCATGTTCGAGAAATTTGTCAACAATGCTGATCACTTCAATGTTTTCGCTTAGTCCGGGTACACCGGGAATAAGAGAGCATATTCCACGGATAATGGCCTTGATTTTTACTCCGGCTGCATTGGCCTGGTAAAGCTTCTTAATCATATCTCTGTCAACCAGGCTGTTGGACTTAATAATGATGTAAGCATTCTTCCCTTCCCTGGCATTTCTGATCTCGGTATCGATCATCATAGAGAGCCGGTTGCGCATATACAGGGGGGAAACCAGTAAATGTTTGTATTTGAAGGTACGGTAGGTGGCATCGAAGAAGGTAAAGATCTTATCAACTTCCTCGGCAATCCGGGGATCCTTTGTCATTAACATCAGGTCTCCATAAATAACGGCTGTACCTTCATGTGGGTTACCGGTACCGACAGTTGCATACCGAACCAGTTTCCGGCCTTCCTTCCGGACGATCAGTGTAAGCTTGGAATGCACTTTGAGTCCGGGTAAACCAAACAAAACCCTGGCACCGGCTTCTTCCAGTTTCCTGGCCCAGTGGATATTGGATTTCTCATCAAAGCGGGCCTGCAGTTCGATGATGACGGTCACCTTCTTCCCGTTCATGGCAGCGGCAATGAGTGCATTGATCACCCTTGAGTTTTTGGCCACCCTGTACAGGGTAATACTTACAGACCTGACCTCGGGATCAATGGATGCTTCCCTCAGGAGGTTGATATAATGGTCAAATCGCTGAAAGGGAAAATGAAGCAGGACATCTTTTTTATTCAATACCTCCAGTATGCTTTCATGTGGCTGTATCAGGGGATGGGAAACAGATGGTGTGGGTGTATAGACCATCCTTTTTCCCCCAAGGTTGGGGAATTTCATGTAATCCTTGAAATTATGGTACCTGCCCCCGGGGATAAGGTTATCCTCTTCATCTAGTTTCAGGTGGTCTTTAAGGTATTCAAACAGGTCCTTCGGCATGGAATCATCATAGAGGAATCTGACAGGCTGTCCTTTCATTCGGTCGGAAACACTTGCATCAATGATCTCCAGGAAACTTTTCGACAGGTCATTATCAATGTCCAGCTCGGCATCACGGGTCAGTTTAATGGTATATGCCTCGAACTGGTCATACTGGAAAATGCCGAAAATATCATCCAGGCAGAACCGGATTACATCGTCAAGCAGAATGACAAACTGGTTCCTCCCTGCAGGAGGCAGCACTACGAAACGGCCGATCTCATCGCTGGGGATCTCGATCAGGGCATATTCAGGCTCAATTAGAGATTCACTGCTGGTAAGTTTGATCGCCAGGTAAATGGATTTATCTGTAAGCCTGGGGAATTTCTTGATATTGTGCAGCATGACCGGCGTAATGACAGAGAGGACCTTGTCATGGAAATATGTTCTGACATACTCAGATTGCACATCGTTCAATTCATCCTCCCTGATGATGAAGACATGCTGTTTTGCGAGGTCACTGATCAGGGTCTGGTAGGTATCTTCAAATTTTTTTGAAAGCAGGATCACTTTTTTCTGGATCTCATTCAGGATCTTCTTGGGTTTATCCTTGTTTTTAGTACCGGTGGTTTCTTCCACGTCGATCATGCGCTTGATGGTAGCGACCCGGACCTTAAAAAATTCATCCTGGTTATTCGAAAAGATGCCCAGAAAACGGAGGCGTTCCACCAGTGGAACATTAGGATCTATAGCTTCCTGGAGGACCCTCTCATTGAATGCAAGCCAGCTGATCTCTCGATTAATTATTTTTTTCTTCACTGCCATAGAATGCCTGAAATGATAGGATTAAAGGGGGTTTTTGAGATACAAATGTAGCAAAAACCTGTGAGTCTTTTGTTACAGATACCGTTTGGGGTAATCAAAAAAATCTTTCTCTGGTTTTACCTTGCCGATTTCTTCCCAACTATCTATCTCGTAACTTAAACTGACAACTCCAGCCGTGGGGATATTGTCGAGATAATGATCCATCAGATGGTTTGCAAGGGAGGTGAAAGCGGGGTTATGTCCGAAGATAAGAATGTGGGAAAGAGAGTTGTTCTGACTGCGTATCAGGTCTATCAGATCCTCATTGTAACCCATATAAATATTGTCCTCTATGATGATCTTTTCATAGGGGAATTTCAGAATGCGTGCAAAGATAATGGATGTGTACAGGGCTCTGTTGGCCGGACTTGTAAGGAAAAGGTCAGGGACCACCTTCCGCTCGGATAATTTCTTTGCCATCAGATAGGCATTGTTTATGCCCCGTGGACTAAGCGGGCGGTCGATATCGGAAATGTCTTCGAAATCCCAGCTGGATTTTCCATGCCGGATAATATGAAGGGATTTTGTCATGATTATTGATTTTCACCAAATTTAATGAAAATCAAGATTGAATGCGAGGATTAAAGAAGGTTACTTGCCAGTTCTGCCAGGAAGGACCGTTCTCCCTTCACCAGGTTAACATGCGCAAATATTTCCTGTCCCCTCATTTTATCAGACAGGTAGGAGAGTCCATTGGAATGTGAATCAAGGTAAGGAGAATCAATCTGCTCAATATCCCCGGTAAAGATCATCTTGGTTCCCTCACCTGCCCTGGTGATGATGGTTTTAACCTCGTGAGGGGTCAGGTTCTGAGCTTCATCTACAATAAAGAAAACGCGTGAAAGGCTCCTGCCCCGAATATAAGCCAGGGGTGTGATCACCAGCTTTTCACTCTTGAGCATCTCATCGATCTTTGTGAATTCAGGACTCTGCTGGCTGAATTTATGCTTGATGACGGCCAGATTGTCCATCAATGGCTGCATGTAAGGTTCGATCTTTTCTTTGACATCCCCGGGAAGGAATCCCATATCCCGATTGGCCAGGGGAACGATGGGCCTGGCCAGGAAGATCTGAGTGAACAGTTTGCGCTGGTAAAGTGCCGCAGCCAGGGCCAGGAGAGTTTTCCCGGTTCCTGCCTTACCGGTAAGTGAAACCAGCTGGACCTCAGGCCTCATCAATGCATCCAGGGCAAATGCCTGTTCTGCATTCCTGGGATCTATACCATAGGCCTTCTGCTTCTCTACCCGGTCCATCACCTCATTGAATGGATCATAATGAGCGAGGGCACTGGATTTGCCATTTTTCAGGATATAATACTGATGCGCTGTAGGTTTTATCTCAAAGTTAAAATCCTGTACCGGTACCCCATCGTATTCCTCGTACAACCTTGATATCAGCTTGGTACCCATCCCCTCAACCGTGGATATCCCCTTGTAAAGTTCATCGATATTAGCGATCTTGTCATTCTTGTAATCCTGGGCAGGGATACCTATGGCCTTTGCTTTCATCCTCAGGTTGATATCCTTTGAGATCAGTACCACATTTTTGTTCTGGTTCTTGATATGCAGATGTTCGGCAATGGCCAGGATCCGATGGTCGGGTGTATTCTCCGGGAAAGACTTTATCATCTGCTCGGAGTAGGGTTTGCCTGTTTCAATGGAAAGCAGTCCCATATCGTCTCCGAGAGAGATCCCTCCGTTGAACAGGTCGTCTCCGGATAAGCTTATCTAGCTCACGGGTAAATTCCCGGGCATGAAAATTAATAAGGTCATTTCCCCGCTTAAATTTGTCCAGTTCTTCCAGTACAACAATGGGAATGACGATATCATTCTCTTCAAAATTATAGATACATTTGTAATCATGCAACAGTACATTAGTATCTACCACAAATATCTTCTTGGCTTTTTTGGGCATGCGAGGATTATTATCGTAATATCGGTTTAAAATTAGTAAATATATGTTTTATAAAGTGTTGGAAAGCTGTTCATAACCTGTTAAACCCGTGAAAATGAAGGAATCTATGAATCCTGTAATTGACGCAATACTAAAGAGAAGGAGTATCAGGAAATACAGTGGAAAAACTGTTAATAAGTCCGATATTCATCTCCTGTTGAAAGCCGGGATGTATGCCCCTTCCGCCAGAAATGAGCAACCATGGCATTTCGTTGTCATTGATGACCGTGGACTTCTCAACCGGATCCGTGAGGTCCATCCTTATGCTTCCATGCTTTCAGATGCGGCATTGGCCATCCTGGTATGCGGGGATGAAAACCTGGAACTCAGCAAAGGTTACTGGCCTGTGGATTGTTCCGCGGCCACGCAAAATATCCTGCTGGCGGCGCATGCAATTGGACTGGGAGCAGTTTGGCTGGGTGTTTATCCAAGGCAGGAGAGGCAATCTGCTATCAACGAGATCTTTAAGCTGCCATCACATGTCCATCCATTCTCACTTATATCCATCGGTCATCCGGCTGAAGAAAAAGCTGTCCCGGACCGATTCAGGGAAGACCGGATCCGTTGGAATGAATGGTAAAGAATTGGATTACCAGGATGCCATAGCATTTTTGTTTGACCGACTGCCCATGTACCAGCGGGTAGGAAAGTCTGCCTATAAATCAAACCTGGATACCACACTGGCATTGGATGAGTATTTTGGTCATCCACACAGGACATTCAGGAGCATTCACATTGCCGGTACCAATGGAAAGGGATCTGTTGCCCATATGATTTCTTCCATACTGCAGTGTGCCGGATACCGGGTCGGCTTATATACCTCGCCACACCTGACAGATTTTCGTGAGAGGATACGGATAGATGGGAAGATGATACCGGAAGTGAGGGTTACGGAATTTGTAGAGCAACACAGGGAGATACTGGAGAAACTACACCCCTCCTTCTTTGAGATGACGGTAGCCATGGCTTTTGAATATTTTTCCAGGGAAGCGGTAGATCTTGCGGTTGTGGAAACAGGGATGGGAGGTCGTCTGGATTCTACCAATATCATCCGGCCGATTGTGTCTGTGATCACCAATATCGGATTTGACCACAACCAGTTCCTGGGTGATACCATTTATAAAATTGCTGTGGAAAAGGCGGGCATCATAAAAAGTGGCATCCCTGTTGTAATCGGAGAAACACAGGAGGAAGCCCGGCTTGTATTTTCCAGAATGGCCAGGGAGAAAGGATGTACCATAACCTATGCTGATCAGGAGATCAGGGTTGACTACTCTACCCAGAGCCTGCAGGGCAAACAGATCATGCACTTATCCCGGACTGAAGGGCATATAATGGAATCGCTTGAGACCGACCTGAAGGGACTATACCAGCAAAAGAATGTTATCACTGTACTGGCGGTTATGGAGCTGCCTAACGACAATTGGTATAAGCATACAGGAAAAGGATGTAAGGAAGGGACTTGCCCATACACTGGATATGACCGGACTGAAGGGCCGTTGGGAGATCATTGGTAACAATCCCCTGATAATATGTGACACCGGCCATAATAGAGAGGGTGTAATGGAAGTGATGAAACAGATCCGCCAGATTCCCTGGAAAAAGATGCATTTTGTACTGGGACTGGTGGATGATAAGGATCCAGGCAAAATCCTTGAGCAATTACCGGTCGAAGCTTATTATTATTTTACCCAATCCAGCGTTCCCAGGGCCATGGACAGAGAGAAACTGGCAGCTGAAGGTTTGCGTTTCGGCCTCTATGGACAGATTTGCCCAACTCCTCAAAAAGCTCTTAAGATTGCCCTTTCCAAAGCAGATCCGAGAGACCTGATCTTTGTAGGTGGCAGTACCTTCGTTGTGGCAGAGGTGTTGGAAAAACCGTATCTTTGAAGGATAAACAGGAATAATTGCGAAACTACTGCCATATTCAAAGGGGAATTCTAATGATTTGCCTGTTGGGAGTTTTTGCTCAACCGGGCCTGTTATTTGCTTCCGATACCCTCTACCTTGACAGGAATTTTGAGCAGGCTCAGGCCACGGACCATGCCTGGATATATGAGGACAGGAAGCATGATGAGGAACTCCAGGCTGTCCTGAACAGAACTTTCAAGGAGCATTCCATGCCCTACCTGAATTTTGGTTTCTCCACGTCGGCATACTGGTTGAAGATCGTGATGAAAAATGTGGATGATCTCCCCTGGAGATCTACTACCAGTACCAGAACCATTACCTGGATTTTGTAGATATTTATCTGGTGGACCAGAATGATTCTCTACTTACCAAAGGATCCTTTGGTGCCAAGAGGTTACAACCTTCCTACAAAAGTTTAAAGATGAATCCCGTGTATGATCTTGACATTCCGCCAGGAGGGATCATCTCAATATATCTCAGGATACAGTCAGACACCCCGCTTCGCATTCCGGTTGTATTCAATTCCGCAGATTCCATGGTGAAAAGGGAAAGAAAGAGGCATGTTTTCCTTGGTTTTTTCTACGGTATAGCAGGTTTCAGCCTCCTGCTGGTTTTAAGTATCATTTTAATCACACGTGACAGGATGTATGCATATTTTCTGCTGGCATTATTCTGGCTTATCCTGTACATGATCGCTTTTGATAATCTTTTACCCCGGTGGGTAATCGCTGGCAGACCCGCTTTTATATTGCATGTTACTACAGCCTGCGCTATGCTTGTTGGATTATTCTATGTTTTATTTGCCCAGCGATTTTTCTCCCAGGAGAAAGCACCATCCTGGGTAAAATCCATATTCAGCATCCTTAAAATACTTTCCATCATTTTTTTCGCCTGGTATCTGATCGATTACTACTCAGGAAACAAGATTACGTATTTCTTTTTGCCGCTGCTGATGCTATGCTTGCTTGTAATTTCGATGATCTACTGGTTGTCCGGGTCAAGGCTCGCCCGATTCTTTTTCTGGGCCTTTTTCATTCCCCTTGTTGGGGTCGTACTTCAGGCACTGGCCAATTCAGGTGTGATTTATTCAAATGTACTTGTCATCTACTCTATGAAAGCGAGTTACATGCTCCAGAATATAGTATTTATCATTGCCATCGCGGACAGGTACCTGCTGATGCAGCAAAATTTTACAGGGATCCTCCAGGAGAAAGTTGTGGAACGGACCCTGAAACTGGAAGAAACCCTCGAAACTTTAAAATCAACCCAGCAACAGCTTGTTCAATCAGAGAAGATGGCATCCCTGGGCACACTTACGGCTGGCATAGCCCATGAAATAAATAATCCACTAAATGCCATTAAGGGTGGCCTGTATATGCTGGAGAATCCTGCTGATGAAGAGTCCAAAGAATCAGCCAGATACATGATCTGGGAAGGTTTTGAAAAGATACGCAAGATCATTAAGGCCCTGATGACCTTTTCCAAAAGTGATACGGAAAAACCGGTCAAAAGCGATCTGCATGAGATCATTGATAATACATTATTAATTATCAGGTCCAGGTTTGGTGAGAACATAAGGATTGTTCCGGAGTACCGGTTAAAACGTACCATACCCGTGTTCCCGGATAAACTACACCAGGTTTTACTGAATATTTTTGATAACGCCATTTATGCCATTCAGCAAAAGGAAGAACAGAAGGATGAATTTGTCAGGATCAGTACCTGGGAAGTGAAAGCAAGAACCATAGCAGAAACACGGGCCGTCATTGAGATTTACAACTCGGGTCCTGGTATCCCTGATCAGGATATCTCGAACATTTTCGATCCATTTTTTACTACAAAGGATCCAGGTGAGGGGACTGGATTGGGATTGTCAATTTCATATTCGCTTATCAAGGATCACAAAGGGGAAATCGAGGTTCATAATGTTCCCGACGGGGTTTGTTTTGTTATTTCGCTTCCTGTCTCAGTTTCAAAGTGATCTCATCTCATGATTACAGATCAACCCTCTATTTTTATATTTGGTATCAGGCTTGATGAGCCGGTAACAACCCTTAACGATCTACTGGTTTCAGCGGTATGCCTCTATGCTTATTTCCGGCTTACCAGGATCCCGGAAGCCGGCTATTCATAATCGCTGTAGCGTTTTCCGCTGTGGGTGCACTTGTGTTCATGAATCAATGGAGCATTACATATGTGGCGTAATGGCCATGGATTTCAGTTATATACTCCTTCCTGTTTTCGTCATTGGGAAACCCTGGCTGGATTGACACAGTATTTTTCCCACCATCTCCTGCTCCTCAGTCCACTCAAATGGGATGACTTCCCATTGATCGGTCTCCGGGATTTTGATTTTGATGGTATACATGGTCTTGATGAGTTCAGCCACCCTAGCAGGGCTTAAGGATATCTTCTTCTCAGCTAACCTTCTCTCCACTTCCTTATAAATGGTGTATGCAACAAAGGCAATACATATATGGGATTCAATCCTTTTTTCATTTCTATGATAAATGGCACTGATTTTGAGATCTGTCTTCGAAATTCGAAAAGCCCTTTCGATATGCCACAGCTGATTATAATCCCGAATAACGTTTTTGGCTGAATATCATTGAATTACTCACGTACCCTTTATGACCATGACATTCATCGTCACCTTCGAATTTCTCGTAGTTAATGTGGAGGTTCATATCCACCTACGGTTGCTGATAATTGTTGTACCCTCGGTTGTTAATATGGCTCTTGGTAAGCTTTCCCTTGTTCAGATTTTTCTCCAGTCGCTTAAGACCGCGTTCCCGGTTCCTCCTGTCTCTTTTAGCACGCTTTGCACTGTAACTAACAATCAAACGTAAACCATCTGTCTTTTTGATAACTGAAAAGTCTCCATCAGCTAATGATAGGGCCAGTATCTGTTCCTTTATCTCATCGCTCTCTTTTTTAATCTGCCACCAAGAATAAATTCGTATTGCTGGGATGTAAGGTCTTTGATATTCGGAGCAGATAATAATCCCGCATCCGCTATTACAATAGGCTTGGATAGGTCAAATCGCTGTTGAAAATGTTCCAATACCGGAATAAGAGTGTGTCCTTCGTATTTGTTCCCTTCAAACAGCTCATAACCGAGGGGATAACCATTGGGACCAACCAACAAACCTAGAAGAATCTGGGGATTATGAGGCTTGCCATCTTTTGAATATCCGGGAATCCGAAGATCATCCTCGTCTTCAGCCTCAAAATACAGCGTGGTCATATCATAGAATACTACCGAGATCTTCCCTCCTAATACTGATTTGGTATAATCAAAGGCTATCTGCTCCACCTGATCCTTTAAACTCCTGTGAAGCGTATCCATGAACCGGTACACCTTGCTTATATCAATAGAGATGCCCTTGTAGCGTTCTAGATAATCCACTGTCTTAAGCTTACTGCCCGGGGCTATTATGCGTGTGATCACCAAATGCCGAAACAGTGCTTCTCTTATCTCACCAAAACCAATGTCATCAAAGATCGACCCAAATACCCTCTCTGGCCCATCAACCTGAACCTGGCTGGTCTTTACCCGCTTTAAGTTGCTGACAAACTCTTTGGTGCTATCACTCCAGAATTCAATACTGGTCTGCCCAATCAGGGTTGGTATGATGGTATAGGCTTTTTTGCGCAGGTAGGCGATCTCTTCCGGATCGGAAGAGGAACCGACAGTCTGGGCAACACGATAGCTTCCACTACTCTTATCAATGATCTGCACGCTTATCGTCCCGCTCTTGTTCTTTTTTTCTCGGACAAACACCCTTACAAGATAACGGGACACCCGAAAATATCAAAATCTAAGACCTATTACACTGATTATCTATGCTTTAAAAAATCACTCCGAAAGGAGTGACGAAAACAGGCGGAAGCAGGCTGTTCATAATCGCTGTAGCGTTTTCCGCCGTGGGTGCACTGGTGTTCATGAATCAATGGAGCATACATATGTGGCTTAATTGTCTTGATCTCAGCCACATACTCCTTGCCATTTCTGCCATATTCTTCTATAAAGGTGCTAGGGTCATCATCCTGAGTACCAGACAGAAAACTCCAGACCATCTATAAAGGTTTACAAATGGAAACTTTTTGCCGGAGTTTAACTTTAATTCTATATTTGATATGACATTTTATCTTATTAATCTCCTGAACCTGATACAATGAAATACTTAAGTTTTCTTCTTTTACTTTTGATGGCAGGCTGTAAACCTCCAGTACCACAGCAAGAACAAGAGAAATGGATACAATTATTTAATGGCAGCGACATAGATGATTGGGATATCAAGTTTGCCAAACACCCGCTTAATGAAAATTATCGGAACACCTTTCGTGTAGAAGATGGGATGCTCACAGTGAACTATGATGAGTGGGACAGCATAGATGGCGAGTTCGGGCATATCTTTTACAGGCAGCCATTTTCGTATTACAGACTGAGTGTTGAATACCGGATCATCGGGGAGCAGGTCCCCGGAGGAGCTGGATGGGCTTTCAAGAACAGCGGTGTCATGTTCCATTCCCAATCGGCAGAAAGTATGCTTATTGAACAGCCATTCCCCATCAGCATAGAAGGTCAGTTCCTTGGGGGAGGAGAAGAAGGGGACCGCCCCACGGCCAATCTCTGTACACCCGGAACCAATGTTGTAATGGATGGGAAACTGATCACACAGCATTGCATCAATTCATCCTCCGAAACATTCAGGGGAGAAGAATGGGTCAATGTTGAATTCATCGTGCTTGGAGACAGCATTGTCCATCACCTGGTCAATGGTGACACTGTCCTGACCTACATGCAACCACAGATCGGCGGAGGTGGTTTACCCGAAGGTTTCCCCCTGCTGGACGGAACGCTGCTCTCATCTGGATATATTGCTTTACAGGCTGAAAGCCATCCATTCCAGTTCCGCAAAGTTGAGTTGCTCGACCTGAGTAAGGAATACGAGTAAAAGGACTGGGAAGCTATCTTAATTAGCTCCAGGACAGACAGTCATAAGGGTTAATTAGGGGACTGAAAAAATACAGGATTTCCTTTGTAATAATCATTTAGTCATGTATATTTGCACCCGCAAAAGGAAAATTCCCTGGCGCATAACGGGCGATTAGCTCAGCTGGTTCAGAGCACCTGCCTTACAAGCAGGGGGTCACTGGTTCGAATCCAGTATCGCCCACAATCAAAATCAATCCGATCGGTATTCCGGTCGGGTTTTTTAATATTCAAATCCATGCAAACTTGTTTGCAGTTGGATTTGGATATGAAAACCAGGCCAAGCCTGTGGTTGATTTTATTGTTAAGACCCCCGGAAGGATCACGACCGAGTTTGCGAGGTCGCTAATCCAGTATCGCCCACCCAGATAACCAGATAGTTATAGAGATTATTGAACCGTCTGGTTACAATGCGACCTAATGTTAGGCACTGGCCTTTTTCCTTATCTTAATTAAATTCTTTGGTTCTTAAATATTTATTAATGTATTGTATCTTTTCTTGAGGAATATCAATCTCAGCTGCTATTTTAGACCATTGATTCACTGCTGTTATAACTTCATCTAAAATTGATTGGCTTTTTTGATTCCAAATTTTTTAGCAAAACCCAATAAATCGTCTTTAGTAAAATTATCATATTTACCATTAATTGATGATTGGTGTACATTTGTCCATGTTCCACCTGGACTATATGAAAAACAAATGTCATATGCTGGAGATATTTGCCATTTTCCATCCTTATTCATTAAGAATGAGAAGTTCTTTACATGGTCATCATGATTTCTTGCAACGACATTAAATAACATGCGTCTATATTGCTGTTCAAATTGTTTGTATGAAAGTTGAAGCCTTTTCATAACCCTGAATAAAGTTTCATAATTGCTAGCTTTTTGAATTTTATAATCTATGCCTGCTAAAGCACTGAATGTTTGCATATGAATTTTTTCACCATTATCTGTTCGGTCAAATCGTTTCGTTAAAAAGTGAAATCTTCCATTTTCTTCATGCAAAGTACTTTCTGAGATTTCAATCCCGGCTTCTTTTGCTAATTTGTAATAAGCAAATTCTATTTTGCCCATACCTTCACTTTCTCCTAAGGTTTGTTCATTTGCTCCATCAATTTTCAGTAGCCAATACGAATAACCTTTGGTTGCATGATATCGCCGGGTCTTATTTCTTTAATTTTTTTGTTTTGATCTCTTTTAATAGCAATCAAAGCTTTAGCTCTTGCCCCTCCAACGGATGTTCCTATTCTTAATATTTCAGTAAGACTATCTTTATCCAAATCAGAAAAGGAAGTTTCTTTCTTATTTTCTAAAACGCTTTTTGCAACTTGTATATTTCACTAATATCAACAAGACTATTATCATCTTCTCTGTGATTAGCTGGTATATACTCCAATGCTCCCATTCCTCTTTTACCCACATAAGTTAATCTGTCAACCGGATTAATGTCATCGATTGACAATTCTCTTTGTTTTAGCCATTCTTTCATCATGACATTACCAAAATCATCTGGCATTGAATCAGATAATAAATAAGGCAAATTGTGAAAGTTGATAGTGATCTCTGTTTGTTTCAAATATTCTTTCTTCCGTTGGCATTATAATCGGAGAAGGTTCTATGACTTTAACTATTTCACTATTATATTGAAAAGTAGAACTTCTCTTATCAGAATTCCATTCTGCCGTTCCTAATAATTGACCATACAACTTAACTTCTACTATCATGGCTATTTTATTTTTTTAGATGCTCGTTTTCTTTCTGATTTTAATTTCGCTTTTTCAAATTTTAATTTAAGTTCTAGGTTTTCTCCTACTCTAAATACTGATTCAAAATCTTTTATCCGATTTAATCTTATTAAAATCCTTATTAAACTTTCAACCGTAGTGGATTTCCCTTGTTCTATCAGGCTAATTGTTGAAACACTTAATCCAACTTCTTCACTCATTTCTTTTTGAGTGAGGTTATGTTGGAGTCGTATTTTCTTAAGCCTTTTGCCTATTTCTTTTAATATTTCCTGTTCTGTTAAAAACAACCAATTATCCATTTTGTTAAATTTAAATATTAAAATGTAAGTAGTTAAGTGAATAAAAATTATATAACTATTAATATATCATAAGTTAATGCAAATGATAGTAAAATATTTTAACTATTAAAATATTAGTAGATAATGACCGAAATCAGCACATAACTATTAATATGTCATAAGTTATATGTGATTAGTCATTTTGGCTTGTGCCTGGATGGTCAAGTGTAGATGAAGCGTGTGAAAGTGATAACTGATTAGCATAAGCTGCAAAACCCCTGGCTTAGTGACCATTTGTTGATGTCGCCTTTGAAGCCATTGAAAAAGCCCGGTCATTGAGCCGGGCTTTTCGTAGCTTATAAGGTGGCAATCTTAATTAACTTTCGCACCTGAAAAATGGGTATATGCATAATTTGAAGAGGTGTTTCCAGAGACCCGGGCACCAGCATCATTACAACTCCCCCATAATTGGGCGGTCTGGCCTGCAGAAAGGTAGAGGGTGATAGAGATACTCACTCCCTGATAAGCTGAACTGGAATAAGCCCATGCACCCTCATAGTTATTGTTTCCAGCCCTAAGTATAGCATAAATCAGACTTCCTGGAGTCATGTCGATGAAGTATATCACACCATTAAATGAGTATATTCCATCTTCCGGAGCAGTAAAAGTGTTTGTACTCAGGTTAAAAGCATTTCCCTGGTTTTCCCAAACACTTGCACCAGTGCTGAAATCAACAAGCTTTGAATCAGGGCCTCCCCAAGTTATAGCTGTGCTTTTCTTTACCTCAAAATAAATTCGATCTTCAGTCAGTGGTTCCCAGGTTGCCAGACCGGTACCATCGGAAGTCAGAACTTCGCCCTCAGCAGGAGTTCCTCCGGTAATTCTAACCTGTCCAGCTACTTCGAGCGTGGCGCCTGGAGTATCCGTTCCAATCCCGACATTTCCGCCATAAGGATTCAGATTCAGGTCACCAGCAGTAAAGTTTTGCAATCGAAGATCCTCATCGCCGACATCATACCATAGATAAGCTTTGAAGATATCGTCATCGTACAATGACAGGAATATACCTTCCCCGGATGGTGCAGATAAGGATAGCTGTCCCCGGCTGGTGACTGGAGAACCATGCGCATGAATATAGGTCGCCGGGCTGCTGGTGCCGATGCCAACATTGCCGTATTGTAGTAGATATTGCTGCCTGCTGTCGTCCACTGACTACCAAGGATGGTGGGAGTATCGGTTAAATCGTTGTAACTGCCACTTGTGGCAACAGTTGCAAATGTTGGTTTGCCAGTGACTTCATTCCAGGTAGGAACATATCCAATGGGTCGGTAGAGTCCATCGTGGTCACCCCAACCAAATGCGGTATTCCAGTTTGCAATTAAACCTGATGTAATACCATTCGCAGCATGAGATGTATTCATCCCATCTGAAATTCCATAACCTGCGAGTGTTGTTGGTTTATTCGTCAAATCTATATAACTACCGCTGAATACATTCCCTGCTGTCTCAGAGTATAAAGCATACGGTACGCTTAATATTTGACTTGTGCCAATAATCGTATAGTTTGCTCCACCACTCGGATCCGTTTCGGTTTTAATGTAATACGGTCCACTTGACCAATCAATGGCCGAGAAATCATCACTTGTTGTGCCTGTTCCAATTTCAATGCTGACCAATCCATTTGCATTTGACTCTGGTGATTGGGTTTCTGCATAAACGACAGTTCCTTCTGCAGAGCCTTGCAAAATACTGATTTTCATACCAACAGGAACACTGGTTACAAGGTTATTGCTGTTATTGCGGATTATTGCCTGGTAGCTCATTTTTTCTGGTGACTGGGCGAAGATGCTTGATAATAATGCTATGGTTGCGATTAGTGAAAATAACTTTTTCATTGTTTTGAGATTTATTGGTTTTTAATGATTTTAAATGTTTTGACTACTTCCTGATTGTTTGTGACTCTCAGAAAATAAGTTGCAGGAGCAAGATGTGCCATTGAAATAGTGGTTTTGATGTCGATCAGTTTTTTACTAATCAAAAGTTTTCCCATCATGTTGTAAAGCTGAAAGGACAAGTTTTCGTTTTCAAGGATTTCAACTTCCAAGGTTAGAAGATCAGTTGTAGGATTTGGATAAACCGTACATATTAAATTTATGTCTTTGGCTTGTTCAATTCCAACTCCAACTACAACCGAAATCTCGTAAGGTTGTTGTACTCCTTCAGCCACAGAACCATTTGTGCCTGTACTGGTAGAATAGAATACCTGACCAATGGTATAGCTCACTGAACCACCGCTGCCCGAAGCATTACCCCCTGTGGCTGGAATGGCTTCCTGAGCCTGTAAGTTTACTGTTAGTCCGATTCCTAACAAGAATACAATACATAGTTTTAATCGTTTTCGTCTCATGTTACCTCCTTTTAAGAATTTAATTTATGTTGAGTAATAGTAGTGTCAATCATATTCGGTAAACAGGAAATGGGAGTGGTCCAAACACCACCCCACTTTCTTTTTACCAGCCACCTCGATGGCACAACCAGGGAAATAAAGTGCTTAAATTCAATGCAGAAACGGATGAACCTGCAACAGGATAAGATGAGTATATAACAATGATAGACAATGCTAACTGCAAATACTGTCTTTGGGAACCATTTTTTAATCTCTGTTTTCATGACGCTAGACTTAGACTTTGTATAGTGCTAATGTATTGCACAAAAAATCCCTGGTCTAACAGCAATGTATCCAGTTTTGATAATTATGTAACGGGATTGTAAAGAATTTCAGAAGGTAGCCATTAATAATACCAACTATATTTGAACTATATATATAGGATTAAGGAATTCGTTTACGCAAGCGAGCTTGCAGGCATTAGGATACAGCCAGCAGTGGTACAAGTATCCCGATACCCCGGTAAATTGTCATTTATAATAATTTATAACCTCTTCCGGACTCTTTCTGGGGGTTGCTGCCGTGATTGCATCTACACTATTATCAACATTACCAATCCTCAGGACTACCACGGCCTTATAGCCTGAAGGGATCTGAAAACGTTCTTTATTTTCATTGATATTTCCGGCAGGACTGCCGTATATTCGTGCACCAAGACCAAGTCCGTGTGCGGCTACAAACATACTTTCCGTGGCAAGGCCGCAATCAAAATCGGGGGTTGTCCCGCTTTCGGATTCCATCCCTGAAATAATAACCAGAACATTGCCGGGAACCACATTATTGATTATCTCCTTCATGACAGAATCCTTACTGATCACTGTGAACTTCCAGGGCTGTTTGTTCCTGCCACTGGGAGCTTTAATCCCACATCTCAGAACCAGATCGAGTTGCTGATCCGTTACAGGATCTGATGAATATATCTTTTCTGAGAATGCCGTTAACAGCGTATTGGTAACACAATTGTCAGTTGTCTGACTGTACAATTCTGAGGTGATACAAATTACGATTACGATAAGGGAAAGTATTGTTTTCATGGCTGATCCTATTAAATGATATGTTATATATACTATCCAAAAGATAACGAAAATAATTCATTTATACCCTTCCCATCCCCAGGAGATCAAAATTGGATTCCAGCATCACCCAAAAAACAAATACAACTCTGAATGGCAACATTTAGGTTTTTTAATTAATGCTCATCCTGGGACCACTGGTTAAGTTGAGAATTATGAATTAATTTTAACCATGAAATAATATAGGTGAAAGAAATTGATATGACATATGATAAAATGATTGCGCAAAAGAATACTAAGATCTTTTTTATATCACTTGGGTTTCTCCTTATGCATGTCCTCGTAAATAGCCAACACCAGCCTTTACTTGTAGTAGAACTGGAAAACACCCAACCTCGAAATATTATTTTTATTTTGAGTGATGATCACAGGTATGATTTTATGGGATTTACAGGTGTCTTACCATGGTTGGAAACGCCTGCAATGGATGCACTGGCCCGGGAGGGGGCATATTTCCCCAATGCATTTGTGACAACATCACTGTGTTCTCCCAGCCGTGCATCAATATTAACCGGGCAGTATAGCCATACACATAAAGTAGTGGATAATTCTGCTCCTGCACCCAAAGAATCTGATCTATTTTCCGCAATATCTTCAAACAAAAGGGTATCAAACTTCTTTTTTTGGGAAATGGCATATGGGAGGCAATACGGATGATCCCCGTCCAGGTTTTGACCATTGGGAAAGCTTCAGGGGACAGGGGGCTTATTATGATCTGACTTTAAATATTAATGGTGAACATAAAAATTATAATGATTCAATATATACAACTGATCTATTAACAGAACATGCCATTCAATGGCTGAAAGGCAGGGATACCCAAAAACCTTTTTTTATGTATCTATCCCACAAAGCAGTTCATGGTCGTTACATACCGGCAAAACGGCATTTAGGCAAATATAACGATGTGACGCTTGAATTACCGCCTTCATTTTTTACTTCCGCACAACCAGTAAAGGGCAAAAGCCATCCGTATGGATATCAGAATTATTTAGGCCCCGATAAAGATCAAATCAAAGAGCCGGCAAGGGATGAAGACTATTACGGAGAGGGACGGATGCCCGATTGGCAGAAAATGCAGAGAGAAAGCTGGCACGGAGTAGATTATATGTACCATGCACAGCATGTTAATTTTGAAACCCTAGTAAAAAGATATTGTGAACTGATATTGTCTTTGGACGAAAGCATAGGTAGTATTCTGGAGTACCTGGATAATGAGGGCTTAAGTGAATCAACCGTGGTTATATATATGGGAGACAATGGTCACTCATTCGGTGAACACGGATTAATCGACAAACGCCATTTTTATGAGGAGTCGGCTAAAGTTCCATTTTTAGTGAGGTGTCCAGAAATAATAGACGGAGGACGGGTTATTAAAGAAATGATTCAAAATATAGATGTTGCCCCAACGATATTGGAATTAGCCGGTATTGGGAAACCGGACCAGATGCAAGGGATGTCAATTGTGCCAATTCTAATAGGAGAAAAGACATACCTGGAGGGATAAAATATTTTATGAATATTATTGGGAAAATAATTATCCTCAGACTCCGACAATGCATGGTGTTCGTACGGATAGATATAAACTAATCCGATACCATGGAATCTGGGATACAAATGAATTTTATGATCTTGAAGAAGACCCTTACGAAATGAATAACCTGATTGCAAGTCCCCGGCATCAGAGTTCTTATTAAGGAACTCACAGATGAAATTTACGATTGGTTGGAAAGCACTGGCGGCATGCAAATCCCATTAAAAAGAACGGGACAAAGAGGTGGTGATCATAGAAATCGCGGAGTTTATTAGCTTGCTAATCCAGTATCACCCACAACAAATCCTCGTGATAATTGTATAAATATTAATGTTAACTAAATGGCTTAAATGAAAACTATATTTCACGAGGCATCGTCACGAGGACATGCAAATCACAGCTGGCTCAGCAGCTACCATACATTCAGCTTTGCTGGCTATTACAACCCTGAACGGATGCACTTCGGAGTACTTAGGGTATTAAATGATGATACGGTTGATGAGGGAATGGGATTTAATACCCATCCACATGATAATATGGAGATCATATCCATTCCACTGGAGGGCGATCTGGAGCATAAGGACAGCATGGGCAATGTCACCCTTATCCGTGAGGGAGATGTTCAGGTGATGAGTGCGGGCACAGGAATTTACCACAGTGAGTACAATAAGAATGATGACAGGAAAGTAAAATTCCTTCAGATATGGGTAATTCCGAACAAGAAGAATGTGAAAGCCAAGATACGATCAGATCTCTATGAGTGATATTGCAAGGCAGGATGAATTTTACCAGATCCTTTCTCCGCATCAAGATGGACAGGGTGTATGGATCCACCAGGATGCCTGGTTCCATATTGGTGAATTTACGGCAGGGACCAAATCAGCCTACTCATTAAATAAAGAGGGAAACGGAATTTATATTTTTATACTTGATGGCCAGGTTGATATAAACAGGATCAAAATGAACGAGCGAGACGGTCTGGGGATCACCGAAGTTAATTCATTCGACTTTTCCTCTATACACAGATTCAAAAGTCCTCTTAATGGAAGTTCCAATGCAGAATTAGTGGTCATCACACGCTGCCATAGAAAATACCTTCTATTAGGTAAGAAAAACCCTTAAATTTTTTCTCCTTTATCAGTTTTGACAGTTTTAATAGTTCACATTTTGTTTAATATATATTTAATAATTTGAACAAAAACGAGAATTGCATGTTTATAGTATAGATAATCATTAACATTAAAACTTAAGCAAAATGAAAAAATTAATCAATTTTATCAGTTTAGGAGGTTTAGCCGTGGTTCTGATGGCCTCTACATATATTCTGGATGAAGGAAATGAGCCTTCTTCATCTTCAGCAAGCGCTGTCAGCCATGTTGTTTTGGATGAAGCATCATCCCTCATCTGGGAGGGTGGTAAGATAATCGGAGGAAAGCATGCCGGCACCCTGGCCATAAATGAAAGTTCACTTTTTTTCGATGGCACCAAACTGGCTGGAGGGTCATTTGTAATGGATATGACTTCCATAAAAAATACAGATCTGGATGAAGGATCTGCAAAAAAACTCGAAGGGCATCTAAAATCTGAAGACTTTTTCGGCGTTTCAAAATACCCAACTTCTACGTTTAGTATCTCAAAGGTTGAGCCTGGAGATAACCTTGATGAATACAATGTCACAGGTAACCTGACCATCAAGTCAACTACCCTGCCAATATCTTTTCCTGTTGTAATTAACTGGGATGCTGACAGGGCCATTGCCAAAGCAAAGATCTCAGTGGATAGGGCAGATTTCGATGTTCGATATGGTTCCGGAAGGTTTTTCGATGGACTGGGCGACAAGGCGATCAAAGATGAATTTACCCTGGATGTAACAATCGTTTCCGAAATGCTAAGTAACTGATCTGAGTCCAATTTCGCCAACAAAAAATTCAACCCGACCGGTATTCCGATCGGGTTGTTTTTTTTGGCATTATTAAGTTGATTATTGTCAGAAAACTATATATCTTACAATAAAACACAAGCATCATGAAACGTAGAAATTTCATCAAGATCAGCGCCGCTGCCGGAATGGCTTTACAGTTCCCTGAAATCCTGGGGATGTACCAGGGGAATGGCGATATGCCACAGCGGATCCTGGGAAAAACCGGCGAGAAACTATCCATCGTTGGATTTGGTGGCATTGCCCTTAAGAATAATGGGCAGGAATTTGCCAATAAACTGATACCGGCAGCCTTCGATGCCGGAATCAACTATTTCGACGTTTCTCCCCGTTACGGAGATGCACAGGAAAGAATGGGACCCGCATTGAAAGAATATCGCAACAAAGTATTCCTGGCCTGTAAAACAAAATTCAGGGACAAAGGTGGGGCCATAGAAGATTTGCATAATTCCCTCAAATTATTAAAAACCGATCATTTTGATCTTTATCAATTCCATTCGGTTGCCAGTCTCGAAGAAGTGGATCAGATATTCGGTCCCAATGGGGCAATGGAAACCTTTCTAAAGGCGAAAAAGGAAGGCAAGATAAGGCATTTCGGATTTTCTGCCCACGATGAGCAGGCTGCATTAAGGATGATGGAGTTGTTCGAATTTGACGCGATCCTTTATCCCATTAATTGTGCATGCTGGAAAAATGGAAATTTTGGCCCCAAAGTTTACGAGACAGCCAAAAAACAGGATATGGGGATCCTCGCCATTAAGGCAATCGCAAAACACAGAGCCCCGGGAGCAGAAGCACTGTATCCAAATATGTTTTATAATCCCTTCAGTGAAGATGAAGAAATTGATAATGCCCTGAAATTCACACTCTCAAAAGACATTACCGCAACCGTGCACGCGGGAGACAGCATATTCATGAAGAAAACACTGGATTTTGTTGGCAGGCATAAGGTAATAGAAACTCCGGATGAGGATGTGATCAGCAAGATGGTGGAAGGGGTCATTCCTGTCTTTTCGAATAATTCGGCATAAGCCCTTCCGAATAGGAATTAAGACCCCACCTTCAGGATCAAATAATTATATCCACCTTCTGTTCTGTCAGCTATATTGTCCCGGCTTTTCTACTAAACAGAAGCAGGTGAAGGAATGTCAAATTCAGTCCTGCGTGGATCCGCAAGCAATTGGTTGGCTTTCGCTGAATGTTTACCAGTGAATTTTTCTGTTTCACCATCAAATTCCAGCCAGGGTCCAATCACATATTCGGCTTTGTCTTCCGGTACGCCCATGCCATCACGGGCAATGGCGTGAATTTTCATAAATTCTTCGTAGGCCAATGTATTGTCCCCGAATTTGCCGGCTTTTTCGTTAAAAGGTACTTTCTTACCCAGCCGGTAGGAAATATTCATAAGGTGTCCCATGGTAGTGCTGAAATGGGCATCTGCCATATTTCCGTTGGCCATCGAGGGATCGTTGGCACGACATGCGGCAACGAAACTTCCATAAGCCCCTCCCGGCCTGATCTCAACCTCTTTAATCTGGACATTACGAGGTTGACTGCCGTTATGGGAAATGTATTCTCCGTCAATAAGCTTGCCACCATCCTCAAAATAAAAGCGGTTGGTCACTTCTCTCTGATATCCTTCGTAATTGACATTCCTGACATTGAAGAAAACCTGTTGCCCGTTTTTAAATTCTGCAATGGCAAACATTGTATTGGGTGTCTCGCCCTGGTCGTCCCAGGAGAACCTTCCCCCCAGAGCCATAACACGAACTGGATGCGTATTTTCAACCTCGGCATCAAGCGCCCAGTAAGCTACATCAAGTTGATGGGTTCCCTGGTTGTTCATCTCTCCATTTCCTGTTTTCCAGAACCAGTGCCAGTTATAATGTACTAGGTTCTTGTGGAAATTGTCAATATCGGCCGGCCCTTTCCAGATGTTCCAGTCCAGGTACTCCGGTGGGGTGGAATTGGACTGGAAACCAATGCCATCTCGTGGCTTACAGGCAAATCCATGAGACACTACCATTTTACCATACTTGCCAGAGCGAACATCGGAAACTTGCCTTGCCCATTCCGGGTCGCTTCGCCTCTGGGTGCCATGCTGAACAACGATACCGTATTTTTCTGCAGCAGCCAGTGCCACCCTGCCTTCATAAACATCATGGCTTACGGGTTTTTCGACATAGCAGTGTTTTTTTGCCTGTGCGGCCCAGATGACCATAAGTGAGTGCCAGTGATTAGGCGTGGCCACGCTAATGGCATCTATGTCTTTCATCTCAAGAACTTTGCGTACATCAGTCAGGCCTTTTGCCTTGTAATTTATACCCTCTCTTTCATTAAACTCGTTTACACGGTTCTCGAGAAGCTGACTGTCCGGATCAACAAGAAAGGCAACCTCCACATTTTCCTGTCCGCTGAATCCATTGATATGATTTTTACCACGGCCATTTAATCCACAAACAGCTATCCGGAAACGGTCATTGGCTCCCAATAATTGAAGCATATGATTTGGGACTGAATCCTATCCCGCCAATGGTTATCCCTGCAGTACCAATAGCAGCCTTTTTGATAAAATTTCTTCTGTCTGTCATGTTTATGGTTATTACTATCTCACCAGAATTAGAGGATAAATTACCTGAATTGGAGTGAGATTGAAAATAATCATAAAAATTAAGAAGAACAACAGGTCAGTGTTGACATTGAATATCAGCGACCTTTCTTGTTCCTATATTACAATACTACCCAAAGATGCTTACCGGGACTTGAATGCTTGTTCCAGATCAGCAATGATATCATCAATATGTTCAATGCCAACGCTCAGGCGCAGTAAGTCCTGGGTTACTCCGGCGGTTGCCTGTTCTTCGACGGTCATCTGCCGGTGGGTAGTTGATGCAGGATGGCAGGCCAGTGATTTGGCATCACCTATATTCACCAGGCGTTTGAACAGTGTCAATGAATCATAGAATTTCTCTGCCTTTTTGTATCCTCCTTTAATGCCAAATGTAAGGATGGCAGCTGGTTTCCCTCCACAATATTTTTTTGCCAGGGGGTAATATTCACTACTTTTCAGTCCACCATACTGAACCCAGTCAACCTGCGGGTGTTTTTCCAGATAATCAGCAACTGCAACAGCATTCTCGCAATGCCTTTCCATTCTCAGGCTTAAGGTCTCCAGTCCCTGCAGGATCTGAAATGCACCCAGGGCAGATAATGCTGAACCGGTATTTCTGAGGGCAACGGTACGGACCCTTCCGATATATGCAGCCGGACCAAAGGCTTCGGTATATACCACACCATGATAGGATGGTTCAGGCGTATTCAACATCGGAAAGCGTTTTTTATGTTTTTCCCAGGGGAATTTTCCGGAGTCTACAATCACACCCCCCAATGTTGTTCCATGACCTCCGATGTATTTGGTCAGGGAATGGACTACAATATCAGCGCCATATTCAATGGGGTTGATTAAGATCGGAGTGGCAACAGTGTTGTCCACAATTACCGGCACCCCTTTGGCATGAGCAGCCTTGGCTATTTTCTCAATATCGGTAATATTTCCTGCCGGATTGCCGATGGATTCACAAAACACCGCTTTGGTTTTATCATCGATCAATTTGGCAATGTCTTTCGCATCTGAAGATTCTGCGAACTTTACATTAATTCCCTGACTGGGGAGCATATGCGCAAATAGGGTATAAGTTCCGCCATACAATTGAGGTGTCGAAACAATGTTATCGCCGGCCACTGCAATATTGAGAATGGAATAATTTATTGCAGCACTTCCGGCACTGACACATAATGCGGCTACTCCACCTTCCAATTCGGCAATTCTTTGTTCCAGAACATCAACTGTAGGGTTCATGATCCGGCTGTAAATATTTCCGGTTACAGCCAGATTAAACAAATCGGCTCCATGTTGAGCATTGTCAAATTCATAAGCTACGGTTTGATATATGGGTACGGCAACTGATTTTGTCGTCGGTTCAGATTCATATCCACCGTGGATTGAGATGGTTTCTTTTTTCATTGATATTTAGTTTATTTTTTTTTTGGAAAATAAACATAAGATTCATACTAATAGAAACCAAACGGTAATGATTTTTTTGGATATGAATAAAAGAAGTATATAAATAAGGAAGGATACGAAGATACTGTTATAAGGGTCTTTAGGACTTGCTACAGCGCTATTTTATGGATTAGATTTTAATTATTCGACTGGGTATGTATACTCCCTTCAGGATCAGTCCGTCTGATGCATCTGAATCCCCTGTCATCATCCATGTTAGTAGGGTTGAAATATAGTTTTTTTACACTTACTGAGGGTGGGTTTTACACTTCCGGCAATAACACCGCTGTATGTGGGTCCCCACCATCCTTTGGCTGTATTGCACCGGGTCCAGGAGCCACCTCGCAGAGCGACTACACTGTCACAGACCACTATAAATTCCCAAACATTCCCAACCATATCATAGAGCCCATATGGATTGGGAGGTTTCTTGCCAACAGGTTTTGTACCGGTAACAGAATTTTCCCGGCACCATAAATAGTCAAGGTCAAATTCATCGCCCCAGTAGAATTTTGTCTCTGCATCAGCCTGGCAGGCATATAGCCATTCCGATTCTAAAGGTATTTCTACTCCGGCCCATTCCGTGTAGGCTTCGATATCTGAATAGCTGATAAAAATGACCGGATGATTCCCCGATTGTTTGATCCCCGGGTTTCTCCAGGTAAACTTATCACCTGATTTTTCGGCATCAGTCAGGTAGCCGGTCTCCTTAACAAAATTGCTGAATTGCCGTACCGTTACCTCAGTTTGTCCCATCCAGAATCCATCCGAGATAATAAATTCCTTCTTCCTGAATGCGGTACTGTCTCCTATCTCAAATGGCTCTTCCAAAACAATTTTTCCCGGAGGTACCCATACAAATTTCATGTTGTCAACAGGATTGGTCCATACATGCGGACCGGGGTCATTTACTGAAAGGAATAGTCCTGACATGATGATCAGCAGCATTATGAATAGCACATTTTTCATATCCATGAGATAATTAAATGATGATTTCAAGACTGTTAGTACCGGATATTATTTCAAATGAACGAATGTCGGTAGGTGCCGGTCCTTTCCAGACTGTTCCATCCAGCGTGAAGATTGAATGGTTGTAGCTGTTGCATTGTAGCATCTTCCTCTCGGGTACATAGCTGAGTGCCTGCCCCCCGTGTGTGCATAACCTGGATAAGGCATAATAACTGTTCTTTTTCTCGCGAACCACAATCATCTTAACATCCTTCTCCGGGTAATCAACATATACAGCCTGACCGCTTTTATGAAGTGTCGAGGTCTTATCAAGATCAATAAGAACGCTGTTCTCTTTAAAAGTCAGACATTCTTTCTCAATTTCAGGAGTGATGCAACAGGTTGATTCAGGTGGATCATCTGCACCCACACTCCTGCACAAACAGATTGATCCTGCCAGCAATACTGATTTTTGCAACATTTCTCTTCTATCCATCATATGATAATTTTATTCATTTTTCAAAATCTCGGCGGGTTTTGTTTGAGCCGCTTTAAGTGTTTGGGAAGTAATGGTCAGAAGTCCAACGAAGACAACGATAAATACTCCCACCAGAATGGTACCGATCCCGAAATCCACCCTCTTCGTCAAATACTGAAGCCATAAATTATTGACCAGATATGCAATGATGCCACCGATAACTGCAGCTATTAACATCAACCACAGGTAGGATTTTGAAACCAGGAATATAATATGATTTGCTTCTGCACCGCATACTTTCCGGATGCCAATTTCCTTCATTCGTGTTTGTGTACTGTAGGTAGCCATTCCAAGCAGGCCGAATCCGGCAATAATGATTGCCAGCAGTGTTGCAAAACCAACGGTATACATAATATCCTCAAAAAAGGTGTAGTAATATTTAATCCTGCCATCAAGGAAATCTCCATTAAGATCATGGTATGGATCAATTTTTTCCCATGTTCTTTCCAGTTTACTGACCGTAGCAGGCATATCAGGTGAATCCAGCCGCAGGAAGGCATGATAATGGCTGCCAGGTACATATCTTAGCAGCAAAGGTTTCAGATTAAGAAATACTGCAGCGTACTGGTAATTCTTCATGATGCCTATTATTTCGACCATGGTTGAATCATTCAGGATCAGGGTGGTCCCAATAGCTTCCTGCGGAGTTCCCAACTGGAAATGTTCAACGGTCATTTCACTGGCAATTACAAATTTCTCATTTTCAGTACTCATATTTTCAGGGAAATTCCTACCGGCAATCAATTCCAAACCCATGGTTTCAATATGATTTTCATCCACTGAAAAATAATTGGCATTATATTTTTCATCTTCTAGTTTTCAATCTTATATCAACCCCCCACATATTTCCTTCACCCGGAATATGTGATGATGCAGCTATATTAACCACTTCAGGTAGCTGGCTGTATTCAGCTTTCACCTTATCGAAATCTTTTCCCTGTAGATTTATATCATATACCACTTCAGCATCAAAACCCAAATCCGCATTGATCATGAAGTTCATTTGTCTGAAGATCAACAGAATTGAAATAATGAACACCATGGAGAATACAAACTGTGTAACAAGCAATATTTTCCTGAGGGTGATACGGCTGAAGAACCTGACGTTGGTAATTCCCTTGAGTACAGATACCGGCTTAAAAGCGGAAATGAAAACGGCTGGCAAAACACCTGAGAGTATACCGGTAGCCAGGGCGAAAATCAAAAACCAGAGATATATTATTATATTTTGTTCCGGTCTGATCTCCATGAGGGACATCATTTGCATACCGGAGAAAGCTGGTAATAAATATTGTAAAAGGGCCACTGCCAGGAGCAATGAAATGATAGCAATTACTACTGCTTCAGGCAGAAACTGAATGATTACCTGGGATCTGTTGGCCCCAAATGTCTTTCTGACACCCACTTCTTTTGCTCTTAGCATGGACCGGGCTACTGAGAGGCTGGTATAATTAAATGCAGCAGAAATAATGATAACCAGGGCGAGTCCCCCCAGAAACAAAATGAATACTTTGGGTAGAAAAACGCCTATTTCATTGCCCAGTAAAGGGCCGGGGACGATTTTGTCAAGCGGCTGGAGATAGAAAGAGAAATTTGCTCATCATTGTCTTTGTACTTTTCAATACTGATCTGATCGAGTATCTGCTGTATGTTCCCAAGGTCAGAATCTTCGTGGAGGAGAAGATAGATCCAGCTTCCCCAGGAAGTTTCCCAGTTGTTAACAAATCTTGGTTCATCCTTTTTTTGATCAAGGATTTCAAGGGTAGATTGGGAGATCAATGCTTCAAACTGGATGTGAGATTTTTCCTTCGTTTCCGCTATGATACCTTTCACCTCATATGCTCCGAGTGTATCGATCTCAATAAACTTTCCAATGGGATCCTCATCGCCAAAAAACTTGTCGGCGGTCTCCCTGCGTCAGCACCATTGTATATGGTTCGTCCAGAATTCCCTCCGCAGAACCATCCTGCTAACTGAAAATCAAATACATCAAAGAATGCAGAGCTGGTATATAAACCATTAATATCCAGGCGTGTATCATTATACAGCCCTTCCCCTCCGAAAGTATTATTCAGAATAACCACCTTCTCTGCAATGGCATAATTATCCCTAAGCTCTATACCCAGTGCATAAGGATTGGAAGCCATTTTCAGGGGAATATCTGATAAACTATCAACCTGTTGGATCCTGTAGATCCTCTCCTTTTTCGTATGAATCTCATCATAGGAATACTGGTCCATTATGACCACAATGATCAGCATGCAAACCGACATACTTAAGGATAATCCAAAAATATTAATCAATGAAAATCCTTTATATCTGATGACATTCCTGAAGGCAGTAATAAGGTAATTTCTTATCATGATGAAATACTATTTATCTACGAAAAGCTTAAGGCGAGATGGGTATTTTCGGTTATGATGCACACGATGATGTTGTGCTTTGTAAGCGTCAGGTGGAGCCGACATGATCGACGGTACATAGGTCTGCGGGTTCAGGTCATATAAGGGGAACCACGTACTCTGAACCTGGACCATGATTCGATGTCCGGGCTGGAAGGTATGGTTCAGGTGGGGCAATGGAATAGCATATTCCAGCACCTGGTCTGGCTCAAGAGGTGCCGGATTATCGTAATCCTCGCGATAGCGGCCCCGGAAGATATCAGCGCTCACCATGAGTTGATAGCCTGACATCACGAATGACTGATCATCATCAGGATATACGTCGATAAGCTTCACTACCCAATCAGCATCGCTTCCTGTAGTTTCGGCGAGCAGCTGGGCGGTCACCGGTCCCCGGACAGTTAAGGGTTCCGAAAGCGGTTCACTGACCCAGGTTGCTACGTCAGGCCGGCCATCTACGAAGCGTTGGTCCTCCACGAGCCAACGGCGCCATTCTGCAATAGCGGGTGGATTGTCGTACTCTATCCCCCAGTTGGGTCTGGGTTCGTAGGGTACCGGCTTACTCGGGTCGGAGATGTATTCTGTAAAAGACAGGTCGGCTTCCGGTGGTGTAAATGCCAGTCCCCCTTCAGGCTGCAGGTATACCTCGATTTGCTCATCGGTCGGGGGCCATTGATCGAAACTTCGCCAGCGGTTAGTGCCTGTTTCAAACACAGTGACCGGTGCAGGCAGCTTCACATCATCCCCGTGCAGATAACGGCGAAGAAAAGGTGCCAGGACTTCCTTGCGGAACCGCTTCGCGGTGTTCTCATCGAAATCCAGAGCACCAAGACTGCTTCCATCATCAAAATGCTGACCATGGTACCAGGGACCGGCAGCAAAGAAGTTCAATTCATTGGTCTCGTCATGCCGTTCGAGCACTTCATATACGGCTGGAGAACCATAAATATCTTCCTGATCCCAGAACCCGTGCACATGTAATGCTGGCACAATACGCGGTGGTGAATCGAACCAGCGGTCAGCGGCAACTTCACGCCAATAAGGGCCATAGCTTGGATTTTCCATCAAACGTGGCCACATTTCATGCCTATCGTCAAGAAGTGCACCGAGTCCAGTACCTGCCGCCCCCTTCCCGAGCGTCCAGGTATAGATGTCCTGATTCTCGTAAGGATAAGGTGTAGTTTCATCTGTCCTGGATTCCATCTCATAGATGAACGAGAATGCGTAGGTCCCACGAAATGCCCCCCAATGGAACCAATCGTCGGCCTTCCATACATCAACGACTGGATTCATTGGTACGGCAGCAGCGAGTGCCGGATGCGGATTGCGCATGGCCGCCAGTGTCAGCCAGCCAGGGTAGGAGGTGCCCCAGACACCGACCCGGCCGTTTGAGGGCACGTTATTTACCAGCCAGTCTATGGCATCCCAGGCATCTGTTGTCTCATCGGTCTCAGTCTTATTATAGGTCCCCCGGGGTGCACGGTACATGGCGTAATCACCTTCCGAATTAAAGCGGCCCCGGATGTCCTGAATAGCATATATGTATTCGTTGCCCAGAAACATGTTGCCAAGTGTGACCGCAAGCCTGGAGGTGGGACGGTCTCCAATTATGCGGCTAGCATTATATGGAGTGCGCTCAATTATGATGGGCAATGGTTTTGTAGAATTTTTTGGCGTCAGGATAACGGTGTATAGCCTGACCCCGTCCCGCATGGGCACCATCTCTTCGCGAACTTCGAAATCGTCATGTTGGACCGATTCGCGAAGAGCCTTCTGCGCTGAAACCTGGGTATGCAGAAAGAGTAAGCAGGTAAGGAGGCAGGGAATAAAGGCCGACGTGATTGGCCTGAAATTAAGTACTTTCATTTGAACACCTGAGGATCCTTTCTTTGTTTTTGGGTACTCCAATAAAAATACAATCTTTTTAGATAGGATTAGTAAAAGTACTGACCAGATTTATTCAGGAATACCTATCTTACTAAATCATTCAAAGTGAAAAATGGGAACAAAAATTCAGCTCTCAAAAGACAAGGTCAAGTCAAACTACTCAGGTAAGGAACATTATGACCTGGTGATTATTGGTGCGGGGATCAGCGGACTTTCTACAGCACTTATGTGGTTAAAGAATACAGAGGGGAAGAAAACACTTATCCTTGAGAAAAACAGTTATGTTGGAGGGTATAGTACGGCTTATCAGAAAGGGGATTATATTTTTGAAACAACTCAGCTTTTTCCCGATATAATTGAGATGATGGAGTATCTCGATATAGAGATAAAATTGAAGAGGTTTGAGAAGGATTTTATGAGGCGTATTGTGGTTCACGGGGATGAGGTGGATGAATACAAAATTCCTTCCGGGGCAGAAAAGTTTACCAGTTATCTTAAAAGCCAGTTTCCTGATGATGCTGATAATATTGAGAAACTTATGGCATATTCAGTATCCATGTTCTCACAGGTCAGGAAACTGAAAGTTATTCCAACTCTGGCAGATACATTAGCTACTCTGTTTAAAGCCCCCAAGGTAATATCAAACCTCAGCCAGACCTATTCCGGCCTGTTGGATAAGTTTAAGATCACAGATCCAAAACTAAGGGAAGTAATGGAGACATTCACTTCCTTTTCAGGGGTGCCTTCCGACCGTGCATCAGCCATATACGCTACAGGAGCTATGCTTTCCTCGATGACCCGGACCTTCCGGCCCTATGGGTATTTTGATGAGTTTCCGGCAACCATGGCCAGCTTATTCCAGGAAAGGGGAGGGGAGATACGCGTAAATGCCGAAGTTGAACAGATTGTTGTTGAGGAGGGTAAAGTATACGGGGTTAAGGTTAGGGGGGATGATGGCATGATCAGTGCTGGAACAGTGGTTACAACCATTGATCCGATGGTTGGAATGAGGAAGCTTGTGGGAGATGAATACCTGGGGGAAAAATATATTGAAAGGCTGAAAAACGTTGTCATGTCAACTTCCTCAATAAATATTGCACTTGGACTAGATGAAAAGATTGATCTTGCTGCCATGGATCTTGATTATCCATATAATGTTGTATCAACTGGCCTGGGTACATCGGAAAAACTATTTGACGGATTTATGTCAGGGGGTAATGCTTTTTCGGAAGATTGCTTTCATGCCGCAGTTATTTGCCCTTCTCTGACTACCGGTGCAAAGAACACGATCACCATTCGATGTACACCGTTTGGTATTGGACTGTGGCCTGAATGGAGGAAAAATGATCCTGAGAAATACAAAGCAGAGAAAGAAAGATGGGGAGATTTCTTTATCAATATCGCGGAGAAGTATTTCATCCCGGGTTTAAGCAAACATATCGTCGTTAAGGATATTGCTACACCTGCTACCTTTTCACGTTATTCCGGTTCACCTACCGGAAGCTTATATGATATGGCGTCCATCGTAACTCAGTTCGGACCAAAGCGCCTACCATTTAAAACTCCCGTTCGAAATCTTTATCAGCCAAAATTTGCTCATGGCCTTTATGGTAGTATGATGAACGGTGTTCAGATGGTTGATCTCTTGCTGGATAGGAAATTTAATAACGGGAATTCCCTCTTCACAGCATCAGTCACTTAATCCCTTTAAATTTGGGATTAGCCTTTCCTCATCTTTCATTAATTGGTGCCAGTAAACAGGCCTGCCCTCATAAGCTGCAGTCCTTCCCAGGATGGTCACTAAATTACTGGTGACACTTGGTTCAACGGTAATATTTTCATAATTACCTTCCACGATATTTTTATGGAATGTGGCAATATTAGTAACAGCACCTTCTAAAAAAATACCGGGGGATCTTCCTCCCCGATAATAGTTATCACCCTTTATCATTACGTTGCCGCCATACTGTGTTTCAAGAACACCTTCAGAACCAAACATCCGGTTGCGGATCCCTTCCGGCGTGGTGCCGTGTCCCTTAAATTGACGTGAGCTGAAGGTAATACCTACATTGTTGGGATATTGGTAGACAAGTGCAAAATGATCCCAGCTGCTGCCCTGATCGGTTCTTACTTTATGGCCACCTGTTCCAACAGCATAAACCGGTTTCTCATCCATGATCCAGCTCATCACATCGAGTGTATGTATGTTCTGTTCTGTAATGATATCCCCGGAGAGTGCCCGGCTCATTCCCCAGGCCCGTAATTGATTTTCCGGATTTGCAGGATCAGCATCAAGATAAGGCCGCTGATTTGTCCATGGGCTTCCGGCATGATAACTTGCCTCGCCGAATGCTAATGTTCCCAGACCTCCATCATGCACACGTTTTAAAGCTTCGATAAAGAATTGGTCGGCACGCGTTTGAAAATCAATTAAAAAGCATAAATTCTTCTGCAGTAGCAGTTTTGCCACTGTCTTCAATGCTTTGACATCCCGGAACATCAACGGCTATGGGTTTTGCGAGATATACATGCTTTCCAGCAGCTACTGCCGCCTCGGCCTGTTCAGGATGAAAATACGGTGGGCTCTCAATGACGACTCCGTCCAGATCAATTTCCAGTAATCTTTTATAGGCTGAAAGCCCGGTGTATCGATTTTTGCTGGCAATATTGAACTTTTCACCAAAGGTATCAACCTGGTCCTGGAAATAATCAGCTGCGCCCACGATCTCATAATTCCCATCTTTAATAAATAATTCAGCAATCCATGTGCCTCGTCCCCCGCATCCGATCATTCCGATTTTAATTTTTGAATTGGCATTTGAGCCGAAAACAAGTTCCGGTTTCATAATTGAAAATGATACAGCAGCTGCACTTGTACCTGCAATAAATTCTCTTCGTGTGAACGGTTTACTTTCTTTCTTTGACATAACTTATCTTTTAATAGGTGTTAAACCTTTTGTGAAAAATCCATGTGTTACAATTTAAACTTCTTAAACTTCATAATCAAATCTGGAAAATATTATTTTATCAGGCTGTGGATTTAGGTGCTGCTTAGGGGATTTTTTAATAACTTGAGAATATATTAAATCAAAAAAATGAAATACAGCATTTACACATTCCTGATCATCCTGTTGTCGATATTATCAGCATGTACTATTTCTGAAAAAAAATCGCAAGATCCCGGTAAAAACCATCGAGCCCCGGAAGCCGATGGTATTTCTTCTCGTGCCATCCTGGATTTTGTGGAGGTGCTTGAAAAAGAGCAAGAAGATGCCATTCACAGTTTTATTCTCAGGCGTCATGGGAGAATTGTTACCGAGGCATGGTGGGCACCCTTTAATCCGGATAGTCCTCATATGCTGTATTCTCTCAGCAAGAGTTTTACCTCAACTGCCATAGGGATGGCACAGGATGATAGCTTACTGAGTATTGATGATCCCGTCATTTCATTTTTCCCATTTGAAACCCCGGATGATCCAGGTGACAATCTGAAATCAATGCGGATCAGGGATCTTCTGAAGATGAACTCGGGGCACCAGTCAAATACAAGTGGCAGAATGCGGACCGGAAAAACCTGGGTAGAAGGATTTCTGGCCCTGGAAGTAGAGCATAAGCCGGGTACCCATTTCGTGTATAACAGTGGTGCAACATATATGTTGTCAGCTATCATTCAAAAGGTTACGGGAGTCACACTCCTGGAATACCTGAAGCCAAAACTTTTTGAACCTCTGGGCATTGATAATCCAACCTGGGAATCTGATCCGGATGGTATTAATGTCGGGGGATGGGGATTGAGTGTGACCACTGAAGATATTTCTAAGCTTGGGCAACTTTACCTTCAAAAGGGAAAATGGAATGGAGAGCAATTGGTCACTGAAGCCTGGGTCGAGGAAGCCACATCATTTCAGACCTCAAATGGCAGCAATCCTGATAGTGATTGGGAACAGGGCTATGGTTACCAGTTCTGGCGCTGCCGTCATAATTTTTACAGGGGAGACGGGGCTTTCGGTCAGTATTGTATCGTTATGCCTGAACTGGATGCTGTACTTGCCATTACTTCAGCCACATCTGATATGCAGGCCATCCTGAACATAATCTGGGAACACCTGTTGCCGGGTATCAAAGAGAGTACTTTACCCCCGGATGATGATGGGTTTAAATTGTTAAATGAGAGGTTGGCCGGACTTGCTATCGGGACTGTTGAGGGTGAAGAAAACTCCCCCAAAACATCCACTATTTCTGGTAAAACATATGTCATTGAGCCAAACAGCCTGTCCATTAAATCCATTGCTTTCAATTTTGAAGCTTCACCAGATATGATAACAATCATAAGCGATGAAGGGGAACAATCATTCAATGTGGGATATGAGAGAATGGAACTGGGTAGAATGATCCGTCCCCAATTATCGTCCAGAGAAATTGCAGTTACCGGTGCCTGGGAATCTCCGGAAAAATACATTGTAAAGATTCTATATTATGAAACGCCACAGGATATGAAATTTACTTTCCGGTTTGATGGGGACGAGTTATTCTGGGACACGGAGCTTAATGGCTCATTCAGACCAACAAGTCTGGAACAACTCAAAGGATCTGGTAGGTAGTTCAGGATGTGTGGAGAAAAATTGGTCTATACCACATTTAAATCAAAAGATTTCCGTTATATGATAAATTGCAAATATGACAGGGAACAATGATGAAACAAGGAGGCGATTTTTGCAAAAGCTGATTGCCGGAACTTCCTTAATGGGGCTCGCTCCCTACATAATGTCACTTCAGGGATGTGAAGAAGATGCTGTTAACTTGAAGATCCCACACCGCCGTTTTGGTAAAACAGGGGAATTGGTAAGTATTTACAGCCTCGGTGGTCAGGCTACACTGGAAGAGCTTGGGAGAGATGAAAAGGCATATGATATCATTAATAAGGCTATTGATCTGGGAATCAATTATATCGACACTTCTGCCTACTACGGTGGTCCAAATGCCAAGGGGACCAGTGAAAGATATATCGGAGAGGTCATGAATACGCGGCGGGATGAGGTATTTCTCGCAACCAAGACTTTCGCCAGGACTTATGATGGAGCCATGAGTGACCTGGAGAAGTCATTGAATAACCTGCAAACAGATAAGATTGACCTCTGGCAGATCCATAGCATAGATGCTAATGAAAACATTGACAGGATATTCTCCGAGACAGGCTGTCTGAAGGCATTTGAGGAAGCAAGGGATCAGGGGATTGTACGCTTCCTGGGCATAACGGGACATCATAGTCCGACCCCTATGAAAGTGCTTATTGACCGTTATCCTTTTGATTCTGTTCTAATGGCAGTGAATGCCGCTGATAAGTATCATAGATCATTCATTGAGGATCTTATGCCTACAGCTGTGGAGAAGAGAATGGGTATTATTGGCATGAAGGTCCCGGCCAGGGGCAGGATCTTTGATAAGGGAGGAATTATCGACATGACAGAAGCGATGAGTTACACTTTAAGCCTGCCAGTAAGTACTATCATTATTGGGATAAGGGAAGTTGCACAACTTGAAGAAAACTTTCAGATCGCAAAGGAGTTCGCACAGCTCTCAGCAGATGAAATGCTTGCCATAGAAGAAAAGGCAAAACCCCATTATGAGTATCTCCAGTATTTCAAAGCTGATTAGCCGGTAACAAAATACAAATTATCTGTTGATCCTTATTTAGAACTTATTTGGTGCTATCCGTCTGAAGCTGCAAAATATAAAATTCTGGAGGCTTCCGGAGGGTGTATTATGGTTAATCGTTAAGCATTTTATTTTTTCGAAACAGTCTTTGAGCCGGTTGTTCATCGAAAGCTCGGAGTATTGTTTGATTTCGATTCCGCTGCATGTCTCAGGACCTTGTTCGGAGAATGTTCCCATTACCAGATAACCTTCCGGTTTAATGCTTGTATTTACAGTTTCGAGATAGCTGTCTATTTCCTGCTCATCAGTCAGAAAGTGGAATGCTGCCCTGTCATGCCAAAAGTCATATTTGATGGTGGTATGAAAGCTGGCAGCGTCTGCTAATATCCATTTTACTTTAGCGGATTGGTCTCCAAGTCTTTGCCTGGCTTTTTCGATCGCTTTTTCTGATATATCAAGCACCGTAATATCCTGATAACCCAGGTTCAGAAGATGGTCTACAAAAAAGCTGTCACCACCACCGACATCAATGATTTTTGCATTTTTTGACAGATTGAACTGCTTTACAAAGTCGAGAGAGGTGGTGGGAACAGGCTGATACCAGCTCACTTCCTTAACATTTTTGGTCCCATGGATATTGTTCCAGTGTTTTTTTCTGTCCATTTTATCCTGTAAGATCAATATTCCTGCAAGATAATTTTTTCTGATTAAATTTTTATTTTGAAACCGACGGTGTGATATTCTGGTTCATTCTGAAAAGATTGGCAGGATCCCATTTGTTTTTGACTTTAACGAGCCTGTCCCATACATCCCTGGTATAAGCATCCTTCACCCGGGCTGAACCTTCCTCACTTAAAAAATTAACATAAACCCCTTGACTATAGGGTTTTGTGGCCTCATGGAAATCCCTGGCCCAGCCTATGCATCGACTATCATCTTCAGCATGTCGCCAACGGGTATGGATATTCAATAAAAATGGGGTATTCCTATGTGGGAATGCGGTAGCTTCGGATTGAATGCGTGCAGGGGCACCCTCCATATGTGGAATAAAAATCTCACATTCCTCACCTGGCATTTTCAATGCGTATAGATTAATGACATCGATGCATTCATCATATAAATACTTTATGTGATGAGATTTCCAGTAATTGCGAGCTCCATGCTCCATGAAGTCCGTCAAATCCGGATTGCCAGGCTGTCCACGGTTTTAATCCGGATCCATCACCCAGGGTCTCTTTAAAATCGCGGATTGGTTGTATCAGTTTTTCTCCTTCCTCGGGATCACCCAGCCAGACAAATGGCAAGAGTATCACCATTTTTCCATGAACATCCTCCGGTAAAAAGGGCAGTGGCGGAGCATGACGTACGACTATCCAGATCGTCATCTCATCGGGCAGGCTGCGAACATATTCCCTGTGGAATTGCATATATTCTTTCAGGTCATCAAATTTCTTAACAACCGGTCCTGAATATACCTCCGTCCCAATCTTTGCGGCCTTGAATTCAAAACTGGTTACGATGCCAAAATTTCCTCCACCACCACGAATGGCCCAGAATAGATCCGGATTCTCAGCATTACTCGCTGTTACGATTTCTCCATTTGCTGTAACCATTTCTGCTGAGATGAGGTTGTCAACAGAAAGTCCATATTTCCTGCTGATCCAGCCAAACCCTCCACCCAGGGTCAATCCGCCTACACCTGTATGGGATATGATACCTGATGATACGGCCAATCCATGTTTTTGTGTGGCTTCATCTACTGCACCCAGCAGACAGCCCCCCTGTACCTTCACTGTTTCATTATCGGTATCGATATCAACATCTTGCATCAGGGAAAGGTCAATCATAAGTCCGTCATCACATACGGCCGTGCCAGCTGAATTATGTCCTCCTCCCTTCACTGCAATCAGCAGATTATTATGCTTCCCGAAATTTACTGCTTCCGCCACATCTTCAACGTTCAGGGATTTTACTATGATGGCAGGCTTCCGGTCGAACATGGCATTCCAGATAGCCCTTGATTCATCAAAGTCCGAATCGCCTGGTAAAATAACCTGTCCTTTAATAGTATTTCTCAATGCTTCAATTATATTCTTTTCCATATTCATTTTCCATTTTATATATTGATTATCAGTAAAAGATATAAATTCAATCCAAGACCAGTCTGACCTTACAAAGAATGGATTTAGAAAGTATTATATTTCATCCCTGAAACCGTTGGGATCGTGGAGAATAGTGAGATAATGGCGGATCTCTTATTTAGAGAATATTATTTCGGATATTTACTATAATTTCTTCGTGACCACATAAAAGTCATTGATTTTCTGTAGACAATAATGTTGTATAAGCCTTATGAAAAGCAGTAGAATTCTTAAAACCGCATTTATCATTATGATCCTGGCTACCATAATGATAAATTTTTCTTTTATCCGGCAGCCGATTTATCTGGATGCTAAACAACCCATCGAAAAAAGAGTTGAGGACCTTCTTTCACGGATGACCCTGGAAGAAAAACTTGGACAGCTTAATTCTCCTCGCCCGAAAGAGCTGGCAGAGGATCTTTCCGACCAGATTGAGGCATCCCGTAAATTTGCCGAAGGGAAATTAATAGACAATATTGGACCCGCAGGAGGCTTCTTCAGCATGGATATAGTATTTAAGGAGGGAGCCCGGACTCAGGCTGAGTTTGTTAACGAGCTTCAGAAGATTGCTACAGAGAAAACCCGTCTGAAAATTCCGCTTCTGATTGTAGAAGAAGGTACACACGGCTTAATGAGGCCCGGGGCTACTGTATTTCCGGAAGGTCTGTCTATAGGAAGCACATGGAATATGGAACTGGTAGGGCAGATTTATGCTGCTACAGCCAGGGAGGCAAGGACAAGAGGAGTTCATGGATTATGTACCATTGTTATTGAACCAAACAGGGATCCCAGACTTGGAAGGAATGAAGAAGGATACAGTGAGGATCCATATTTATGCTCACAAATAGCAGAAGCTATAGTTAACGGCATGCAGGGTGATGATTTATCGGCAAATGATAAGGCAATTGCTGTGCTATGTCATTTTCCGGGACAAAGCCAACCTGTCAGCGGCCTTGAAAGAGGAGCCATGGAAATTTCCGAACGGACCTTAAGGGAGGTTTTCCTGCCTCCATGGGTTGCCGGAATAAAAAAGGCTGATGCTTTGGGAGTAATGGCCACATACCCCGCCATTGATGGGGAGCCGGCTCACAGGTCAGAAAAGTTGCTTACAAAAATTCTTCGCGAGGAACTGGGATTTAATGGTGTGGTACTATCTGAAGGACATGGAATCAGTACTCTGGTATATGAAAAAGTAGTCTCAACAATGAAAGAAGCAGGCGAGTTATGTCTTAAAGCGGGTGTGGATGTCAGTATCTGGCACGAAGATGGATATTTAAATGCCATGCGGGAAAATGTGCTTGAGGGAAAAGTTTCAATGGAGACCGTTGACAGATCTGTCAGACGTGTTTTAAGAATCAAATTTCTTCTGGGTCTGTTCGAGGATCCCTATGTAGATGTAGAAAAGGCCGTAAGAGAAAACAACACAAAAGATAGTCGGGAACTGGCTCTTCAGGCGGCCCGGGAAGGTATTGTTCTATTAAAAAACGATAAGAATATTCTTCCGCTCAACAAAACAATTAAATCTATTGCCGTAATTGGCCCAAATGCAGATAATGAACGAAATCAGCTGGGCGATTATATTTCTCATAATATCACCCAGGAAATAGTGACTGTTTTAGAAGGGATCAGTAACAAAGTTTCTTCAAACACAAGAGTTACCTATGTAAAAGGATGTAACGTCACAGGGAATGATCTTAATGAAATTTTAAAGGCACAGAAGGCTGCCAGAAATGCTGAAGTGGCCATCGTAGTGGTAGGTGAAAATGAGCGGAAGGCAGATGGAGGAAGGGGTACAAATGGAGAAGGGGCGGATGTTGCAAGTTTAGATCTGACCGGCTTACAGGAGGATCTTCTAAAAGCTGTTTATGCTACCGGGACGCCAACCATTGCAGTATTAATAAATGGCAGACCATTATCCATACGCTGGACAGCGGAAAATGTACCTGTGATCCTTGAGACCTGGATATGCGGAGAGGAGGGAGGAAATGCTATCGCGGAGGTTTTATTCGGTGATTTTAATCCAGAGGGACGTTTGCCTATTACTTTTCCGCGTCATTCCGGACAACTACCGATATATTATAATCATATGCCTTCAAAGGAATACTGGATAAACCGTGGCTGGGGAAAACCGTATGTAGATATGCCTGCATCTCCTTTATGGGAATTCGGATATGGACTCAGCTACACATCATTTGAATATACTAACCTTCAAATCACTCCTGAAGAGACAGGTCCGGCAGGTGAGGTTTATGTAAGTTTAGATGTGAAGAACACAGGTGAACTGGATGGCAATGAGGTTGTTCAGTTATATATCAACGATGTCCTCAGTTCCATGTCAACACCCATGAAAGAACTTAAAGGATTTGAAAAAGTTAGCCTTGCTGCAGGTGAGAAAAAGACTGTCAGGTTTAAACTTACCCCGGAACATATGTCTTTGCTTAACAGGAATCTTGAAACAGTAGTTGAGCCGGGAATGTTTGAAGTGATGGTTGGCTCCTCCTCCGGAGACATAAGACTTGAGGGAGAGTTTGAAGTGAAATGATAGTTTTTGAATATAATACAGACAATACTTAATAATCCACTGGATGCGTTCGCATTCCCCCTTGAAGATATGTTACAACCGCTTCGGTAAGATCACTGGCTGCAGCCGGTGTATATGGAGAAACTTCAGGCTCGTATCCTCCGTGCTTAAATTCTGACTCCGGAAGTAAATAACCAAGCCATCCATTGGTCAGCCCAAAATAGAATGTATAGGGAAATGGAGATAACTCCCTGATCTCATTCGATATCTCACAGAATAGCTCCAATGGTGCACTCCAGATTGCTACATCTTCATTGATACTCAGGAAATGGACAGGAAGTTTCACAAGGGTATCACCTGCTTTTGTGGTACGGGTGTAATCATCAAGATCCGATGGCCAGTTCATACCAGCCTTTCTGGGAGTTTCAACAACTATGGTCCCGGTATTCAAGATCACCTCATCGGTTGTGTTTGAGATCATTCTATTGGCTGCAAGTATCTTGTCTCCCAGGAGGACCCTGAATTCTCCCAGATGACCTGATCGCGGATCGGGATAAACACTGTAGATGGGTGCTAGATTACCCATTGCGCCATTAATAAAAACAAGTGGAACCCCTGTCTTTTGTTCAACATATTCTGAAACTATCCCCGGTGCATCTCCACTGATCTCGAGGTTTTTCCCCCCCAATACGGTTCCGTGTATTGGATAATTGGCAATTAATGCCATAGGAGTTCCATCCTCTCTGTCAAGACGAAGCAAACCAATCCTCCGGTCGACGGGTCCGTCCGGATTAAGGCCAAGTCTGGCCTTCCCGTCTACGTCAATGGCACGGCGATTGATGTTTGCCTGTGAGAATCCCCAGCCCATCCCGAGACGAGCGGGGGAGAGTTTCTTCAAGCCATCACTGATCCCTTCAATCAGTGTCCTTTCTACGAATGCCTGATAATCAGCATCGAACTCATGCTTATAGCGTTCACCAAGGAAAGCCGCAGCTAAACCGGGAGGCCCGACCTCCGGGGCTGAATGTGTATGCGTTGTTGTCCACCACAGATTGATCGGAGTGATTCCAAGTTGTTGTTTGATCAATCTTATTATACGGTCGTATTGAGAAGGTGAGAACTCACAAATATCGGATGAAACCAGAAAGAATTGAGTGGCCCCATCATCTAATATAACAATCCTGTGATAGATGCTGTCATGAATACCAGTAGATTGCCTGTCCTGATAACCTAACAGCATCTGTGGGTCTGAGGGTGTGATATTTATTTTAACCACAGATGCGCGAAACTCCTTTTTTGCCTCATCGCCAGGTGTATTTCCTTTTTGACAAAATGTGACATTACTAAATACTATCAGAAATATCACCAGTAGGGATCTATTCAGTCTTCTCGAATCCATCATTAAATTTATGGTTTAATTACAATACAATGTAATGTGATTATATGGAGAAATAATTTCATATAAATGTTGTGAAATTTAAGCTCATATACAAATTGATTTCGGATACTCAGATCTGATATATTATCTCACGTATTTGAAAACATTAAGGGATCCAGCCAATGAAATAAACAACTTAAAATTTGTAACTTCAATCCGGCAATCACATCCAATAAATTGGCAGGGCAAAACAAAATAAACCTTAACCTCAATGTCAGGGGGCTTGGCCCTTCTGCAACATTAGCCATAAATGAGAAATCTCAGGAATTAGAGAAACAGGGAAGATCTGTTTATCGCCTGGGGCTTGGACAATCCCCTTTTCCGGTTCCCGGGAGGGTGATCCAGGCTTTGCGGGACAATGCGCATCAAAAGGCCTATTTACCGGTGAAAGGTCTCTATTCTCTCCGGGAGGCTGTGGCTTCCTTCAACATGAGAATCCAGGGAATCGAAACACAGCCTGAGAATGTGATGATCGGACCGGGGTCAAAGGAGCTGATTTTCATCCTGCAACTGGTGTATTATGGAGATCTTGTGATTCCTACGCCTTCCTGGGTTTCTTATTCACCACAGGCCAGGATCATTGGGCGGCATGTATACTGGGTACCTACTGAATCTGATAATTTCTGGAGGCTAAGCCCTGAACAACTAGATAAGATCTGCCGGACTGATCCTGACAGGCCCAGGATCGTAATCCTGAATTATCCATCTAATCCATCAGGCTACACGTATCCGCTGGAACGATTAAAAGAACTGGCTCAGGTGGCCAGGAAGTATGGTGTGATTTTGGTTTCAGATGAAATTTACGGGCTTCTTCAGTTTGATAACAAGCATGTTTCCCTGGCCTGTTATTATCCGGAAGGGACCATTATCAGCAGTGGTCTCAGTAAATGGTGCGGCGCCGGAGGATGGAGGCTGGGAACCTTTTCTTTCCCTCCTCAGCTCAGCTGGTTAGGAGATGCCATGTCCATCGTTGCCAGCGAAACCTTTACGGCCACAAGTGCACCAATTCAGTATGCAGCCATAACTGCTTTTAACGGGGGAGATGATATTGAAGAATACCTTATCAATACTCGTCGGATCCTAAAAGCAATGGCCGGATTTCTGGTGAGGGAGTTGAATTCGATCAACATCAACATTCCGATGTCGCACGGTGGCTTCTACCTTTTTCCTGATTTCAGTCCATTCCGAGAAAAGCTTGCTGCCAGGGGGATCCTTACCTCTGTTGAAATGTGCTCGGCATTGCTGCAGGAAACTGGTGTGGCCATGCTTCCCGGTCACGATTTTGGCAGGGATCCGGCTGAACTGACAGCAAGAATTGCATTCGTCGATTTTGAAGGTGAACTTTCTTTAAAGGCTGCATCCGGAGAGTACCGTAATAAAGAAATCGATGAATCATTCATCAAGCTTTATGCACCAAGGCTGGTGGAGGCCTTTCAAAAACTCTCTGCATGGTTCTCCAGTTTGTAGGTCAATCCATTTTCCATTGATAATCCTTATTTTAGCATATCCCTAAACCTGATCACGACACCATATGAAAAATTATACCTGGATCATTTACATCCTGACCACTCTGGTAGCTGGTAGTTGCAGTTCAAAAAATGATCTGCCACCACCCAATATCCTCTGGATCACCTGCGAGGATATCAGTCCCGCGCTGGGATGTTACGGCGACCCCTACGCAAATACCCCGGTACTCGACCGCCTGGCAGAGGAAGGTATACTTTATACACATGCCTATGCCACTGCACCCATCTGTTCACCGGCCAGATCAACCCTTATCAGTGGCATATATGCAACCAGCCTGGGTACCCAGCACCTCCGGTCAGATATTCCCATGCCTGATGATTTCAGGATCCTGCCTGAATACCTGAGAGAGGCCGGGTATTTTTGCACCAATAACAATAAAACAGATTATAATTTCAGTCCGGAAGGCAGGTGGAATGAAAATGGCTCGGAAGCACACTGGCGGAACAGGAAAGATGGACAAGCCTTTTTCAGTGTATTTAATTTTGGGATCACTCATGAGGGACCCGCAAACAATCTGAATGCCGATGATGTGAAAACACTGGAAACCAAACATGATCCCCTGAATGCAAACCTGCCGCCATACTTCCCTGATACACCGGAATTCAGGAAAATATGGGCCCATCAATATGACCTGATCTCTGTGCTGGATCAGGAGGTCGACAAATTGTTAGAACAACTTAAAGAGGATGGGCTTTATGATAACACGATTATTTTCTTTTTCTCGGACCATGGTTTCGGCCTGCCCAGGTATAAGAGGTGGCTTTATCACACCGGACTTCATGTGCCTTTTATTGTACGGATACCTGAATCCTATCAGCAACTGGCAACGGCTGATCCGGGAGGCCGGGAGGAGAGGATGGTGAGCTTTGTGGATTTTGCGCCTACGGTCCTGAACCTGGCCGGTGTTCCCATCCCTGATCAAATGTTCGGCAAGGCCTTTCTTGGCGAGAAACCGGCAGCAGAGAATGAATACATTTTTGGTGCACGGAGCCGCGCTGATGATATCTATGAGGTATCCCGTTGTGTCCTGAATGACAGGTATATATACATAAGGAATTTCATGCCGCATCAGGCCTATGTTGTGCCTGCCATCATATTTGGAGACAAAAAAGCAAGCTACCGGGAATTATGGAAGCTGAAGCAGGAAGGGACCCTGAATACCGAAACGGAGAAATTCTGGGAACCAAAACCCTATGAGGAATTATACGATCTGCAAAATGATCCCTTCGAATTGGCAAACCTGGCAGAGGACCCGCAATATCAAACTGTGGTGAAGGAAATGAGAGAAGACCTGTATGGTTGGATCATAGAACATCGGGATGTCGGATTGCTTCATGAAGCTGAAATGATGATCCGTGCCAGGGGCAGTTCCCCCTATCAAATGGGATCTATTTCAGGTGACTATCAGATTGATCAGATCCTGGAAGCAGCTAATTTATGCGGGCATCCCGGAACCACATTGGATGAAATTCTTCCTTCCTTGATCATTCGGATCCTGGAGTACGGTATTGGGCTGTCCTTTCCATCCAGGCTAAAGGAAAGGATGGGAAATCAGCTGCAGATGCATTGCGACCACTCATTGAAGGATAAATCTCCCAGCGTTGCCATTGCTTCGGCCGAATTACTCTGCCAGTATGGTTTTTTGGATGAGGCACTACCGGTATTGGGTAAACACCTGGGGGATGAGGAAAATCCAACAGTTGTTCTTCAGGCTGCCATCAGCATCCGTAAACTGGGAGATAAGGCCCAACCATTAATTCCAGTTATAGAGGAAGTCTACCCAGGGTACAGGGGAGAGGTGTGGGGCCGTTACAGGGACTGGATATATCCAATGTTCATTGGTTTTGCCCTGGACCAGACATACCTGAATTGCGGCCTTGAATTACCATAAGGTCGAGAATATTTCCTAAATTTAAGTGGTATTCTACGTATTTCGATCACTGAACCAAAACATAAAAAGCAAAATCATGAAAAGATACACAGATGCAGGCCGCAGGGAATTTTTACGGAAACTCATCGCCAGTACATCCATGATGGGATTGGCCCCATATCTTGGGACCCTAAGTTCCTGTACCGGAACAAGCCCCCTCTTGCCTCAACGGCCCTTTGGGAAGACAGGGGAAAAGATAGGATTATACAGTCTCGGCGCCCAGGCAACGGTTGAACAGGTCGGGATGAAAGACCGGGCTGTGGAGATCATTAATAGATGCATCGACATGGGCATTAATTACATAGATACTTCTGCCTGGTATGGAATGGATGGTAACAGTGGAGAGGGAGACCACCTGCGTGGAACCAGTGAACGTCATCTCGGGGAGGTTCTTCCCGATAGACGGGATGAGATCTTCCTGGCAACCAAGACCCATGACCGGAGCTATGACGGGGCTATGAGGCACCTTGAAAGCTCCCTCAAAAATATGAAGACAGACCTCATTGACCTGTGGCAGATACATAATATCAAAGGTGGGGGAGCGGAAGATATTGACAGGATATTTGCAGATGACGGTGTAATTAAGGCGATGGAAAAGGCCAGGGATGAGGGTACCGTACGTTTCCTGGGCATCTACCGGTCATGCTGATCCGGCACCCATGAAAGAGCTCGTAGAACGGTATCCCTTTGATACCTGCCTGATGGCATTGAATGCCGCTGACAAACATTATAATTCTTTCATTGAGAATCTTTTACCAGTCTGTGTTGAGAAGAATATGGGCATCATCGGCATGAAGATCCCCGCGCGGGACCGGATATTCGACCATGGAGGTATCATCAGTATGAAAGAAGCCATGAGTTATACGCTCAGCCTGCCGGTCAGTACTATTATCATTGGTATCGATAAGATCCCGGAACTGGTAGAAAACATCAGTATCGCCAAAGAATTTAATGCGCTGACCGCAGATGAAATGCTGGCTATTGAAGATAAGGTAAAACCCCACAAAGACCACCTGTTATTTTACAAGGGCCTTTCTGACTGGCCGGAGGAATGGTCAGGAAACAATATATAGGAATGACTTCAATCGAGAACACGAAAAAAACCACCATTTCCTGGTGGATGTACCTTATAAAAGGGACCTTATTCATTATACTGGGAATATGGATGCTGAAAATGCCCAGGGAAAGCTTCTTTGCGATGCTCCTGATAATTGGCGTGATCATTGCCTTAGGTGGTGCCATTGAAACATTCCTCGCTCTCTATTACAGAAAAGCCCTGAAGGAATGGGGATGGAATTTTTCGGCCGGGATTCTTGACATCCTTATTGGATTATTGCTGATCACTAATCCAGATGCCATACTAATGTTGTTAACAATCTTCATAAGCTTCTGGCTGGTGTTAAGAGGTGTGTTAGCGATCTGGGAGGCCATGGAGCTTCGGAAAGAGGGAAATAAGAGGTGGAGGTGGATCCTTGTACTGGGAATTCTCATAATACTCCTGGCCATTGTCCTGATCTGGCATCCCCAGGTAATCGGACTCACCATTATTTTCTGGATTGCTATATCCTTTATCAGCCTTGGGATATTCAGGATTATTCTGGCCTTTAAACTGCTGGGGCTTTCCAGGACTCAATAAATGCTGAATCATGGCAAGTAAGAAAAGAACGATTTTACCGATCATCCTGATGGTAGACGATAAATCCCCTGAAGGAGTAGATGATTTTGTGTTGGCTTTGAGACTGTTAAACAAAGAAGACATACCCGATAAGGCCGATGCAGTTTTTGAAGCGGGATTATTGATCAATCCAGTAGATTATTTGCCAGGTTTCCAGCGACGCAAAGGTCAGAAGTTAACAACCGCGGCACTGGCAGATGAAGTAAAGGGATTAAGGAATCAATTAAAAAAGTATGAAACATTCCTTAGAAAGCAGGAAGACAAGGAAGTGGATGTATATACCCTGCTCGATTATGTCAGCAGGAAAAAATAAAACCGATCAACCATGACTTTCTTTAAAAATTCCCGCCGGGATTTTATCAAGGGTTTAACAGCCACTTCGGTATTATCGGCTACCACTATTCCTGTTATTGCAAGATCCCTGACGGAAGATGAGGCAGGCGCCCCTGGAGGGGGAGGATCTCCGGGTTCATTGGCCAGCGATATTGAGAACAGACCTCAGCTGTATGACGGACCCCAATCCCCTCTTTTTGAGATTATTCCATTCGAAGGGAATACCTCATTTTCTTCCCTGACTGAAAGCGTATCAGAAAGAATGGCCAGTGCTGCAGGACAGGCTCCTGTAGGTCCCGGCACTGCCTGGGGGATACCTTTTCAGATCCCCGACAGTCCGGTTTTAATAAAAGATGAATCTTTCACCCTTCAGATCACCCCCGTCCGGGCAAATTATCTGGTATTTCTGCATACTTCAGACTTTTCTGAACTGAGAGAAGAAAACGGTGAATTTAAAAAACCCTTTAAGGGAACAGGTCAGTTAAATGAGGAGGTCGCTGATTATATCATTGTCTATGCTGATGGAACAGAAGAAGTGTCAACCATCACAGAGCGGCACCATATAGGGATGTGCCAGCAACACTGGGGTGAAAACAGTATTCAGTCCGTCGCCCATCATAAACCGAGACCCTTGCGAGCCCATCATGAACAGACGACCCCCGGCTGGGGTACAAGCCAGACCCGTGGTAAGTGCAGCAGACAGGGACAGCTGGATAAACTGGCTCTGTGCCTGGGAAAATCCTTATCCTGAGAAACAAATTTCCGGCTTCCGATTTGAACCGAAAAGCAAAACCTCCATTGTTATATCTGCTATCTCCAGTGGTAAGGTAACATCAAATCCACTCAGGTGGCAGGCAAGGCAGAAGGCTGTTTTTTCGATTCCTGATAATGGTAAATTTGATCCTGAGATGACCGGGGATGGACTTTTATCCCAGTTACAGCTTGATCTGGGACAGATTATTTCAGCTCTGCCCCGACCCTTATATGCACAACGAAGAATGGGCACAGAGCTATAATAACAAAGTGCCTGAGGTGTCAGATAGTGAAGTGATCATTGAATACACAGCCCATCCTGAGGCATCATTTCACATGGCAGGTGGAATAATGATACCTGTTTCTGAGGTAGGGGGTCTATCAGCTGAGAAACCCATAAGCCGTAATTCCTCCTGCGATGCAAAAGGTCAAAATCAGGATCCTGGAAAAAGGCAGCGGGAAACCGGTTGCGGTGAAACTGCATGTGCATGGTGATTCCGGGGAATATCTGGCACCTGTTGACCGGCACAGGATTCCCAATGATGCGTGGTTTGAGGACTACAGTGTGGATTTTATACATGCCGGGAGTCATATCTGTACCTATATTCCAGGTGAAACAGTGATGAAATTGCCTGTTGGGAAGGTCTACATTGAAGTTTCAAAAGGATTTGAGATCAAACCGGTTCGCAAAATTGTCAGTGTTTCCAAGGGAACGGAGGAGATTGAGATTGAAATTGAAAAAGTACTTTCGTGGCGGGAGGAAGGCTGGGTTTCCGCTGATACCCATGTTCACTTCCTCTCTCCAAATTCTGCCTTGCTTGAGGGATCCGCAGAAGGAGTAAATATTATCAATCTGCTGGCCAGCCAGTGGGGGGAACTATTTACCAATATTGGTGATTTTGATGGCAGGACTACCATTGGATCAAAGGAAGCCGGGGGTGATGGAGAATATTTGGTCAGGGTCGGAACAGAAAACCGGCAGCATGTATTGGGACATATCTCCCTGCTGGGTTACGATGGGGACATTATTACACCACTGACCACAGGTGGTCCGGATGAGTCGGCTCTGGGAGATCCCATTGAAACATTGTTGACGGAATGGGCAGAACAATGTAAAAAACAGGATGGTATTGTGATCCTTCCCCATTTTCCAAATCCCAGGCTTGAAAATGCTGCTACCATTGTCAGTGGGAATGCAGATGGTGTAGAAATGACCTCCTGGGGAAGTCTTTACAACGGGATTGATCCCTATTCCCTGGCAGACTGGTACAGGTATCTGAACTGTGGATATTTTGTTGCTGCTGTGGGTGGGACTGATAAAATGTCGGCTGGAACAGCTGTTGGAACCGTCCGGACATTCGCGAAAATCAGGGATAATCATGAATTTACCTTTGAAGAATGGAAGGAGGCCATCAGAGCAGGACACACCTTTGTGTCTTACGGTCCCCTCATGAACTTCACTGTCGATGGCAAGCCCATGGGCAGTAAGATAGAAATGTCCTCAAACGGTGGTACGGTCGATATAAGCTGGAATGTTGCCAGTGTAACTGTACCCATGACCCGCGTTGAATTAATCGTGAATGGAGAAATCGTTGAAAGCCAGGAGGTATCACCTGATAAAGGCATAGGGAACTGGAACGAAAAAGTGGATAAGAGTTCCTGGTATGCCCTGCTGGTCAGGGGACATTATCCGGATAAACGGGAGATCATCACTGCTCACTCTTCACCGGTGATGATCCATTTAGAAGGTTCCGGGATGCTGGCCGCTGCTGATGCGCTCACCATCCTTGAGCAGATCGAGGGATCTATGGCCTACCTGGATACAATCGGCACCAGAGCCGATGAAAAAACCTATAAGCGATTGCGCCTTCTACTGGAATCTTCCCACCGGTCTGTTACATAACCGGATGCATCAGCTGGGACAATTTCACAGGCATACACCATTGACAGATCACCCTGAACATAAAACATAATTGCATAATAAATCTGCATACATGATATTATTTGCTTTTCAGAGAGTTAAATTATTGTTAGTTAGTGTATTGGCCATCTTCCTAATGGGCTGTCAGCCAATGAAGAAGGATGAGGCACCTTCCTTGAATAGTTATGCCCAGCTTAAGGAGTGGCTGGTTGATCCTCCTTCCGAATACAGGAGCGCTCCGTTGTGGGATTGGAACGATAGGATCACAGAAGAAGGCATCGCCTTCCAGCTTCAGGAATTTAAGAAAGCAGGGATAGGGGGAGTATTTGTTCATCCCAGGCCCGGGCTCATTACCGAATACCTTTCTGATGATTGGCATCAGTTATTTGATTTTGCGGTTCAAAAGGGTAAGGAACTTGGATTACTGGTATGGATATATGATGAAAATTCTTACCCTTCCGGGTTTGCAGGAGGTCATGTGCCCGCTGAGATGCCTGATTCCTATGAGCATGGGACAGGATTAAGTGTTGAAGTGCAGGATATATTCAATCCTGCAGACACGGACGTATTTGAAGTAATACTCAGGCAGACAGATGAGGGATTTGAGGATATCACTGAAGATTTTGAACCCGAGATAGGAAGTGAGGGAAAGTTTTATCTTTTTAAACGGACCTATCCTCCAACCTCATACTGGTATGGAGGGAAAACCTATGTTGACCTGCTGTATAAAGGGGTTACTAAAAAATTCATGGATGTTACCATGGAGGGATATGAAAAATTCAACAAAAGTGATTTCGGAGCTACCCTTCCCGGCATTTTCACCGATGAGCCAAACCTTGAAGCTGCCATGGCACCGGGTACTGTTTTGCGCTGGACCCCTGATTTATGGGAAACCTTCCAAACTCGCTGGGGATATGATCTTAAGATAAATCTACCCTCCCTGTTATATGAAGTCGGAGATTGGAAAAGGATCCGGCATGATTATTATGAGTTGATCCTTGAAATGTTCCTTGATCGATGGGCAAAACCATGGTCAAAGTATTGTGATAAGAATGGCCTGGCCTGGACCGGACATTATTGGGAACATGGCTGGCCAGAACCAACACATGGTTTTGATGAAGCAGCATTCTATATCTGGCACCAGATGCCGGGGATAGATATGTTGGGCAATGAATTGGTCGATAATGGGCAGGGCGGGCAATTTGGAAATGCTCGGGCCGTAAGGGAATTGCTGAGTGCTGCAAACCAGGCTGGCAGGAAAAGGACCATGAGCGAGACGTATGGAGGTGGGGGATGGGAAATGGATTTCAAGAATTTCAAGCGCCTGGTTGATTGGCAGGGGGTACTTGGCGTAAACTTCGTTAATCAGCATTTGTCATATTACACCCTCAAGGGGGTCAGGAAATTCGATTATCCCCCTTCATTTTCTTATCATGAACCCTGGTGGAACAATTATAAGAAAATGGGTGATTATATCGGCAGGATCAGCATGGCCATGTCTACAGGGGAACAAGTCAACAAAACCCTTGTGCTTCAGCCCAATACAACAGCATGGATGTACTTCTCACGGGTAAAGCGCAATCCGGCAATCGAGCAGATACGGAGGGATTTCAAACATTTCATTTACCAGATGGAAAGAGAACAGATCGAATATGACCTGGGCTCTGAAAATGTGCTGAAAACCCTTGGAAAAATCGAAAATGGAAAGATGGTTGTAGGTTACCGGGCATATGAGACTGTCGTTATTCCGGATCACATGGAAAATATTGACAGGACGACTTATGACCTGCTGGAAGAGTTCCTTGAGGCAGGGGGAGAGGTATTGTCTTTCTGTCCGAATATATCACGCATAGATGGTGTAGCCAGTGAAGATGTCCAGCTTTTGCAGCAGGGCCATCCCGAACAATGGATCCCTGCTAAAAGCCTGCATGAGCTGGCTGTTGAGAAAAGATTATATTCCAATGATTTCTCAATCAATGAATTAAGTGCTGAGGGTGAACTTTATCACCAGCGAAGGATCCTTGAAGATGGCCAATTGCTAATGCTGGTCAACTCGGACCAGTATTCCGGTGCCTATGCCCGTATCAAGGCCTCCGGGAAAAGTGTTGTGAAATTGGATCTTGAGACGGGAGATATCCACAATGTATCAAACTCGATAGATGAAGGGAAACTGTCTTTCGATGTTCAGCTTGGACCCATTGGGAGTGCATTGTACTTTATTTCTGACAAAGTGGAAAATGAAACAGGATTCGTGGTAGGGGAAAAATCATGGACAGAAGTGCGTGGGGTGGGGGATATTAATGTTACTGCGGAATCAGATAATATCCTGGTATTGAACTATCTCGATTTATATACTCCAAAAAGTGAGAAAAAAGATGCTTATTTCATGGACGCGCTGATCACTTTATTCAGTGATTTCGGCATAAACTTTGGAAATCCCTGGCAACATAAGATACAGTATAAAACGCAATATACTGACCTCGATACTACTTTCAATGACAGTACGGGTTTTGAGGTTGAGTATCATTTTCAGGTGGCACGGGGGACTGATATTTCGGCATTGATGAATGCAAAGGCAGTAGTGGAAAGACCTGAGTTGTGGGCCGTAAGAATTAATGATTCCCTGATTGAACAGGAGGAAAATGAATACTGGATAGATGTTGATTTTCCTGTTTATAAAATCGGGAAGTTTCTGAAACCCGGACTGAATACCATTTCGCTCACTGCAAAACGTATGTCCATCTTTGCCGAGGTAATGCCGGTTTATATACTTGGCGATTTTATAGTAAATCCCAGGAGAAAAGGATTTGAAATTGCCAACGGAAGCCTGAGTAATATAGGTTCCTGGAAGGATGCAGGATATCCGTTTTATCCTGACAAAGTATCATATTCACGGGAATATAACATAGAAAAAGGGAAGTCTGTATTCAAAGTTAAGCTGTCAAGATGGAATGGCACCCTGGCAGAAGTCCGGGTGAACAACCAGGAAGCCGGGATCATCGCCTGGCCACCCGAAGAATTGGATATCACCGGTATGCTTACAGAAGGGAAGAATGAGATCTCTGTAAGTATTGTAGGTAGTCTGAAAAATACATTTGGCTACTTCTACGAAGAAAATAACAAGTGGATCAATGGTCCGCACGACTGGAACAGAGCCCCGGAAAACCAGCCCGGAATTGATCAATATTACCTGATGGACTATGGGTTGTTCAGTCCAATGGAGTTATGGAAATCAGTCGATTAAATATCAGTCTTTGATTTCTGCTTCTTCCATGATGATCTCATAGAAATATCCGAAACCGAAATCTTTATCGAGGGCAATTTTGCCTTCAAAAGTCAGAATATCCCCTGTTTCAACGGCAAGATCTGATGTAATGGTGAGGTCATAGGTCCCATTATGATCGGTACCATCCTGGATGTGTATCCAGTTCTTATCCATAATATCGGCATTGTACTTTGTCACCTGTCCCCTGACCCTCACGGTTTTTCCATCATATGATTTCTTATCAGAAACCAGGTCCGCTATGGAAATTCCGTCCCGGGCAACAGGAACCGAAATGTCCAGTTTGTCTATCGGAATAGTCGCCGAATGAGCATCGGAAAGGGTAATTTCTTCGGTGGGAAAAGAAGGCTCCAGACTGATCTGGTCGAGGAAAATGACAGACTCAAATACCTTGTCGAGTTCCCTGCTTTTGAAATTGTCATTTTCAAACCACCCTGGTAATAATAGGTAGTCCCAATTTCTGCGTCCATTTCGTTTACTGCGAGCCATTGCTTATTTCTGCCCTCTGAGACCAGCAGGTAAGTGTATCCGGCTGCATGCATCACCTCCTCAACAGTTACCTTATGTATATCAGACTCTTTTACTGCTTTTCTGGAACCTGAGTTTTTACATGATACAGCCAGGAATATAACCAGAATTATTATAAGTGTTTTTTTCATCTTATCAATGTATAACGTTGATATTAAGGCATTTGTCAGGCAATATGGGCCGGGCCAAACCGTGAATGCCGGCACTAAGATAATTATCTTTAGACGTTTAACAATATCAGGACCAGGATGTATGTTCTCATCCTATAATATTAACTTTGGCCTCCAAAATTTAACTACACTCCCAATGAAGCATATTTCAAAAGTCCTGCCTGCGATCATCATAATACTGCTATACAGCTGTTCAGGCAGCAGGAATCTCGCTGAGGAAGCAGATCTGGTCCGGGATTCCTATCAATCCGGAGAATATTCTAAGGCCTTTGAGTCTGCGGAACAAATAATTCTAAAAAAGGAAGAAAAAGGTAAATCTGCAGAAGGGCAGATTTATGCCATAGCCGGGAAATCCGCATATCAGCTGGAAACCTATGATAAATCCCGGGAATATCTCTCTGCTGCCCTGATAAAAGGATATTCGGATGAGCAGATGATCTTATTCCAGGCAGATAATTATCACAGGATCGATAATTTATCGAAAGAAATTACGCTCCTGGAAGAATATATTCAGAAATATCCCGGGGGAGAGTATATCAATACCATCCGGATCAGACTGTTTCAGACCTGCCCCGAAAGCGAAAATTTTGAACTGGCACTGGAGCTTTGGCCTTTGCTAGAACTGCCTGCTGGGACAGAAGTTGAGAATCTTGAAATATACCTGGGCATCAACCAGGTTCTGGAGAATGAACAGGTTTGTGATTCTGTTGCCAGTTTGATTCTGGAATCCAATCCTGAACATGAATCTTCTTTGAATTGGTATGCTGAAAAATACTACTGGAAAGCAGAGAACAGTTACCAGGAAGAAATGAAGGCTTACGAGGAAAATAAAACCCGGAAACAGTATGCCAGGCTATTGAAAGCATTTAAGATAGTCACCATCGATTTTAAACAATCCCTGGACTATTACTCAAAGCTTTATAAACTGTATCCAAAGCCGGAATACGCAAAATATATGGGTAATATTTATGCGCGTCTGAGTGATGAAAAAAACGCGAAATTATTCCACGATAAGGCCTTATAGATACTGGTCAATTAGCAGATACTATTACTTCCGAATAATATTCCACCTGCTGGATCTCCCCTGGATCTTCAGGATATGGGGACAGGACCAGTAGTTGGATCCTGTATCCGCTGATCAGGGTATCTGATTTAAATCCTTTGCCACCATGTGTATTCAGGACAAGATCGGTTTGAATACTATCCATTCTGAAAAGAAATCTTACTTCGGCATTTCCTTCCCATACAACAGACTACGTTGGATGGACACCTGGAATCATTCAGGACAGAGTCCATCCTGAGAAATAAATTATTTTCGTAATTATATTTGGTTTCAAAATTTGCCAGTTCAGTGGTATCATTCAGGGGGAGTGTACTTTTAAGCTTCAGGTCTGTTTCACATCCTGTATAAATAATGACCGCCAGCAACCCTGCGAATATTAATCTCCCTCTTTTCATTGTAGCTTCTTTTTATAAGGATGTAATTATTGGACTTTTGGTTGCTTCATCAATTTACAAGGATGGTATACTCTCCCGGTCCCAGTTCAAGCAGCATATGGTTTGCCCCATCTCTTACCGGCACAAAATCATCCCGGCCATTTTTTTCAGTTAGCCTGATCACCTGCCGATCGTTGACAGGTAGCCTGACCTTGGCACTGCTGCCTCCGGGTATGGTTATTTCGAAAAGCTTTTTACCGGGTCCCTCATTTCTCCAGTTTGAAATAATCTCTCCGAATGGCGAATGATAGGAGCAATTTACGTGATCAAGTCCGGGTGGCAATGCAGGGGCAATGGTAAACCTTTCAAATCCGGGATAATCAGGATCCGGCCTGATTCCGGCGAGCCACCTGTACATCCATTCAGATACGGATCCAAACATGGGATGACAATTTGGAATAGATATTATCGCTTTCTTTCCAGGTTTCCCATATCGTTGTAGCCCCACGGTCAATCATGTATCCCCATCCTGGAAAAGACCTGCTGTTCACAATATCATATACGGTATTTACCTGTTCATGTAGCTGAAAGGGCTTCCAGAATATATTTGGTGCCGAAAATACCGGTTGTGAAATGTCCGGAGGGTCCGCCTTCCAGTGCTTTTAGCAGGGAGTCGATGGCTGCATCCTGCTCATCTTCAGGGATTATATCATGATACAGCAGGGTGGAAAAAAGGGTCTGGCGGTTGATGGGACCCGGTACTGATTTGTGCCAGAACATATCCAGCAGGTTTTTTTGAAGCTCTATCGGCCAGTTGTCCGAAACCTTCCTGATTTTCCTTGTCATCCATCAGCATGGCAAACCTTTTCATGATCCGGGCACACTGGAGATAGTGAGATGTTCCGATCAGTTCTACCGGGAACCGGTTCCAGGGATTCATGATCGCTCAATCCCTCTTCGACGATGGCGCCCGGGTGCAGACGTGGCTGCCTTCTCCATCCAGCTTAAGTCGAGTTCGTACAATTCCCTGACCAATTCAATGTCATTGTAGTACAGGTAAATGTAGTATTGTGCGATAAGGAAGGCGGACTCCCAGCTGAGTCCACAGTACCGGATACCTACAAAGGGTGCCGTATCTATGAACATCGTATCATTTATAGCATCTACCCAGTCATAGACAGTTTTGCGGTAAAATGCCTGCATGTCAAAGTTGCAGATATAGGATTCGGCAATGGCATTCAGATCCCCCCCATAACCAAATTTCTCACGGGCCGGACAATCGGATTGCACGCTTATCAGGTTGGCCAGGAATGTTTTTCTCGAAGCTTGTTGAATATTATTTATCAATCCTGATGAACAGGAGAAATTATTGCTGGTATCAACATTCGTATGGAATATGATGCCTTCGAGGTCTGAAAGATCTGGCTTATACTCCAGTCCCGAAATTTCCATATACCGGTAGGTATGGAAGGTGAACGTGGGACTGAACCAATACATCCGCAGCGTCTCCGAAAATATAACTGTCTGTTTGCCATGCGATAGCCGGAGCTCCTGGTCCACCGACACCTTCCCTTTTAATCTGACCACATACCGTGGTCATCGGGTTCAATGCCCCGTTTTCATAAAGCCTTTCTCCGAAGCGGAAAGTTACTGTATCTCCAGGCTGTCCCTTCAGCCTGATCCTGTAAAGCCCTGTAAAATTCCTGCCCATGTCTGTGATATAAATTCCCGCGGAGGGAGAGGTAATTCTCACAGGTTGTATTATTCCGGTAACCTGCACCGGCGGGAAGAAAGCCTTTTGCAATTGTCCTCCGGGACCATCTTTTATTTGTGATTCCTGCCAGTTCGCATCATCAAATCCAGTAAGTTTCCATCCCGGAATCTCTTTTCCTCCATCATAAACTTCCCCCAGGTAGACATTGTTTTTTAGAATTGGCCCCTGAGAATAATTCCAGGTCTTGTCCGTGAGGATCTCTTCGGTAGAGCCATCGTTGAATTTTAGCTCTAATCTGGCAATAAAAACGGGCTTTCCGACTGTCAGATAATCTCTCAGGTTACGACGCCCAAACAATTTTAAGGGCAGTGGATTATAGAATCCATTCCCGAGGGTAGTCCCAATACAGTTTATACCCTTCTTCACCTGAGCTGTAATATCATATTCTTCGTAGTATATCCTTTTGCCATAATCGGTCCATGCCGGATCAAGGAAATTTTTACCAATATCCTCCCCGTTAATAAAAGCCCTGTAATAGCCGGCGGCAGTAATGTATAGAGTGGCGGACTGAAGGTCTTTTTTTACGGAGAATTCCTTGCGGAATAAGGGGGCCGGATGATCTCCATACATGAGGGAGTCTGGAATGGAAGCAGCTTCCTGTTCGCCAATCCAGGCGGCATATTGAAAGGGATCATTTGTTACCCTGCTCTGACAACCCGGCAGCAGTATAAGGATGATGGACAGTGTGTAAAGATAAGTTTTCATCATGCCTGTTTGAAATTTACCCTCATCAGGCTTCCTCTTTTATTTTCCAGCCCATTGCATCTGCAAGTGCATAGGCGGGCTCTTTCAGGTCTCCATAGAAAGTCACCCGATGCCATCCCCACTGGTCCCATTCGGCAAATAATTTTTCAATATCACCAAGCGGTTCCGCACATAATTTGGTCCGGCAGGCCCTGTCATCCGGATCATTGTCCACCGCCTTCGCCTGGTGTAAGAGGATCTCTTTCTTCTGGGGGGCGATCTCCAGGGTTGTGGTAAGGTAACCGGTCGGCATTATTGAACGGACAGATGCCCCCTGCCTGTCCTCCGAGTGGGTCATGATGGAAAATGGATTCTCCCTGCCCTCCGGTCCGAATACCTTGTTGGAAGCCACGCAATGTGCATATATGATCTGTCCTTTAGAGGTATCGATCACCGGATCGGAGATATATCCAGGGCGCCCCCCTGTCATGGCTGTGAAAGCAACCATGGTCGCTGTGGATCGTACATCACACTCGCAGGCTCCTACCAGTCCCTCATTATTCAATTCATGAAACCCGAGGCAGGGATAGGCATGTATATGTCCCCCGTAAAAACCTCCCAGGCAATTGACCGAGATGGCATTTGCATCATATGCTTTTAGCACCTCTTTCATTCCCAGATACATGGCAGCTGAGTTCTCAAGGGTTTCAAAAGACACATCCGTCACCTCTGTGGCCTTGTTTTGCCAGCGTTCGGCAATAGCGCGGGACTGGTCCCGGTCCGCATTTTTCCAGGCTTCATTGAGTACGGAAAAAGAAACGTATTCCAATGGAATATTCATGATCGGATCTGAAGGGGCAGAGTTTTCATCCCGGATTGCCAGGATCCGTGAAGATTCCATACGTTTCAGACATTCCTCGGGGGAGAGGGTTTTCAGATCATCCTCAGCTAAATTCATGTCTCCCGGAGATGGTGTTCTTTTCTGACGGACACGTTTCGTTTTGGCCACAAAATCGGCGGTTGTGCCTCCCCTCCTGATGACATTGAACTTGTTGACGGCCTTAACCAGGTCATCCATGTCAGAAGATGCCACAAAACCAAAATTTTCAGACCCCTCTCTTATGAATTTTGCGGTATAAACCAGGAATCCTCCACTCCCGGCATATTGAAAATCAGCATAAAGCACAGGTTTACCTGAAGCAGCAATGGTCTGTACCACCCGGTTCCAGCAATTCATCTGGAAAACGATATAGCCTCCTATATCCGAACCTTTGTCCTGCAGTAATATCTTTTCAGCATCCTCCGGTCCGGTTGCCAAACTGGGAATAAACTCAAAATCCGTGCACCGTTCTGAAAGGGTGGTATTGATCCTGTCCATGACCGGTCTAAAATCAAAACCTACATTGGGCCAGTCTGGCCTCGGTTGCACTGTATCGTGCAGGGAATAGACTATACGGAGTCGCATTTTTTTCTGTTCAGAACAGGAATTCATAGTCATCAATGGTACAGCGGCAAGGCATGTTGAGCATGCGGCACAGGAATGTATAAAATGGCGGCGTGAAAATGTCGCAGGGACCAGGGAAGGGGAAAACCTTTTTTTTGTCATTTTATTTTTTGGTTTGGGGATTTGGCTGATCAATTCAGACACATAATTTAAGGAAAATGGCTGAGGAAAACAACGCAGATTGAATTGCATCAGGTGTAAACAGGCATATAATCCTTTTTTCTCAATCTAAATCATTATCTTTTCACACTTTATTAAAGTCAGGCATATGAGGTTCAGGGCCTTAAATGCGATTGTTTTCCATTTGCTGTTGTGCATAGCTTTGTCAGCTTGCACAGTAGATCAGAAAAAACCCAATATCATTTTCATCCTCATTGATGATCTTGGAAAGGAATGGATCAGCTGCTATGGTTCCTCCTCTGTCCTCACCCCCAATATTGATGTCGTGGCCAAGCAAGGTATCCTTTTTCACAATGCCTGGTCCATGCCACAGTGCACACCCAGCCGGGTAGCACTTCTGACCGGGCAATATCCCTATACGAATGGATGGATCAATCATTTTGATGTACCACGCTGGGGACATGGAGCCAGGTTCGATGCCGGGCTTAATCCCTGCTTTCCAAAAATCCTGCGGGAGGCAGGATATTTTACCTGTGCGGCAGGTAAATGGCAGATCAATGATTTCAGACTGGAACCTGAAGCCATGGTAGAAGCTGGTTTCGATGAATATTGTATGTGGACCGGTGGGGAAGGTGGCAATGAAACCATCTCAGATGAACGGTACTGGGATCCCTATATCCATACCAGGGAAGGCAGCCGGACCTACAAGGGGGCCTTCGGTCCGGATATATTTTGTGATTTCATAACAGCTTTCATGCAAAAGAACAGGGACCATCCCATGTTTATTTATTATCCCATGGTACTGACACATACTCCCTTTGTCCATACTCCTGCCGAACCGGAGGCCAGCTACCAGATTTGAGAAACACAGGGCCATGGTCCGATATACCGATCTGATCATTGGAAGGATCTTGTCTGCCATGGAAAGCCTTAAGATCACAGATAATACCTATCTTTTTATTACTACGGATAATGGAACAACCAGAGGTATGATAGGCGAGCGGAACGGGGCATATATTCGCGGTGGTAAGGCATATCTTACAGACAATGGTATCAATGCACCATTCGTCTCGCTGTGTCCGGACCGGGTTGAAGGAGTGGAAACGGATGCCCTGGTGGACTTTACGGATATTTATCCCACCTTTCTTGATCTTGCAGGCGTGGATATATCTCCGGATGACCCCATCGTAGGGTCCTCATTTGCTTCCATTCTCAGAGGTGAAGAACTTGGGAGATCGAGGGACTGGATCTTATCAATGGGTGGACATCCTGCCATGATTGGAACTGATGGCAGGGTGAAAAACTATTTTTCATTCAGGGACAGGGTGATCCGCGACGGCAGGTATAAGGTCTATATTGACACCCTCAAACAAATACAGAGGATATATGATCTGGGGAAGGATCCATATGAAACCATTAACCTGGTAGAAGATCTATCATTGGTTCAACCTGTTATTGAAAAATTCAGTGCAGTTTTGAATGGCCTGCCACCCAATGACCATCAACCTCATTACGATAGGCTGGAAGGGAGTTTTTTTGATATCCCGTTTGAAAAATTAAACGGCATGTCCCAAAAAGTCCATAAAAATTACCAGAATATGGTCCAGCTGGCCACAAGTGAAGAATATATTAATTTAAAAGAATGATATCATGACGAATGCACAATGGGAGGAATTAGTTAAAATAACCAGGGGTGAAAAAAGCCATGTAGACCCGGTGGGATTTATTATTGACAGTCCCTGGCTGCCCGGATGGTATGGCGTTTCTTTACTGGATTACTATACCAGTGACAAGATATGGCTTGAAGCCAACCGGAAGGCCATTGAGACCTTTCCGGAGGTGATGTTTCTTCCTGGATTCTGGTCAGAATACGGGATGTGCACCGAACCTTCTGCCTTTGGTGCCAAAATGGTCTGGTCCAAAAGCAGCCTGCCCCATGCGGACAGGATACTGGACGATGCGGTTATGCTAAGTAAACTTACCAAACCGGAAGTTAAAACTGACGGCTTGCTGCCATTTATGATGAACAGGCTCAAGCATGGCCAGGCAGATATCAGGAAGATGGGGCATGAAATTAAATTTGCCATTACCAGGGGGCCATTGAATATTGCCTCCTTCCTTGCAGGTACTACCGAACTGATGCTGGCAATTACCATGAACCCTGAGGAGATTCACAGGGGACTCACCACCATTACGGAATTTATCGTTGACTGGATATCACTTCAGGCAGAGACTTTTCCTGAGATCGAAGGGATCCTGGTGCTGGATGATATTGTGGGTTTTCTGGGCGATGAGGATTTCAAGGCTTTTGCCCTTCCTTACCTGAAGCAAATCTTTCAGGCTTTTGATATGCCCGTAAAGCTTTTCCACAATGATGCACATGGACTCGTCTGTGCACCCTATCTGAGTGAGATCGGGGTAAATATTTTCAATTTCAGCTTTGAACACAGCATTGCTGAAATGAGGGAACTGGCCGGTGATTCAGTCGTATTGCTTGGGAATATCCCGCCACGTGATGTCCTTGCTAACGGATCATCGGATGAGGTACGAAGATCTGTTCAGGAGATGATGGGATCTGCCGGAGATACTTCACGGGTGATCTGGTCCTGTGGTGGAGGTATGCCCCCTGATGTCCCTACTGAAAATATCCAGGCTTTTCTGTCAGCCATAGCAAACCAGGCCTGAAACCTGGTGTTTAAATTATTTCAAATATCCCAGGGATATCAGGAACCTGTCTGTTTCCAGCACCGTTTTATCATAATACTCCCTGTGCGAGAAATTAAAAAACCCGTGCGGCTGTCCCTCGTAGAGGAACAAATCACATCTGCTGCCAACCTTTTCCATGGCTTTTTTGAAATACTTTGCGGTCTCGACCGGTATCAGTTTATCATTTGTGCCGAGGAAGAATATGGTGGGAGGTGCTCCTGCTGAAATATTATGCAGGGGTGAGAAATCTTTATAGGCATCCCTGATCCTCTCGTGGCCATATCCTGCGGGACCGTTATCTATGACTGGATTGAAAAGTACCATAGCATTGGGTACACAGCTTACAGACAGGTCCTCACCGGGTTCATTGAATTCACTTACCAGGGCTGTGGCCGCTGCCAGATGCCCTCCCGCGGAACCCCCGGAAGCAATAATTTTACCAGTATCGATTTTATACCTGGCAGCATTTTTCCGGATAAACCGGATGGCCGATTTTGCATCGTTGAGTGATTTGAAGGGACTCGTCTTCTGTCGTGATTCCACCCTGTAATCAGCCAGGATACAGATAATTCCCCGGCTGGAGAAATACCTGGCATGCGGTTCAAATTGTGCCACAGAGCCTCCCTTCCAGCCACCACCAAAGAAAAAGATCATGGCAGGACAGGGGGCAGTTTTATCCAGATCGGGAGGGTAATAAATATCCATAGTCAGGGTGACAGTGTCAATTTGCTTATAAACAACCTGAATGGTATCATTCTCATTTTCCTGCGCGAATATGGATAGTCCCGCGGAAAATAGCATCAGCATAATACAAATATGTCTTTTCATTTTCTAGAATTCTTCAAGATATCCTTTAAAATCAACTGGCAACGTATCAGACTTTCTATAGGTAAAGGGTGGCGGGTCCAGCCACTCAACAATCCTGGATTTAATACTGAAGGCAAAAAAGTGGTTTCCCCTGGGATTATAATGCCCGATAAAATAGCGCTGGTAATATTCATCCTGGCTCAGATTGAAGGCCTTGTAATCCTCAGCATGCACCCTGTTCATATCGAAGTAATTGAATTGGTTTTTTTCCAGGAAGTCCACGATCTCCTGATCTACTCTGGGCTTGCCATTCAGCACCTGCCTCATGGCACCTCCGGGATCAAGCAGGATAACCATAAGTTTTTTATCATTATCCCGGGCAAACTCCATGCTCCTGTTCAATATATATATTGTGGCTGCATATGCATACTTTAACAGCAATTCTCTGATTTCCTGTCGCATATCTTCTGCATCAGGATTAAACTCAATATCCAGGTATCCAGCCAGATCCTGCATTTGCTTTATATCAATGTCAGAAATTTGCCCCCTTTCAAACAGGTACATCTGCAGGGCAAGGTCATCTTTCAGGTTTTCATACATCCAGTCCGGGTCAGTCATCTGGTAAAGCTTCTCAGGTGTCCTGATCCGGCTTTCATGTTCCTCGAGCATGCCGGTTTTCATGTTCATCTCAATGTTGCACCAGAAATTCCCGTGAAACATGATGCCCACCCCCTCCTTTTTATCCTGTTGGATATTCCAGCTCCTGGTCAGTGCATACCGGCAACGCAGCAGGGTCCGTATGTGATCATCTCCCCAGATATACAACATAAGGTACTCGGCACCGTTTTCTGTACTTTCTTCACGCAGCATCCTGCGGTAGGCCTGGTACACACCAAATCCGCCCATTCCATAGTTACGGATGGGTTCACCCAGGTGGCCTGCCAGGTATTCCTGCCAGGTTTCTGCATCGCTGACCTGGTGGCATTGTGTAAAACTGTTACCATAGGTGTTGATCCTGCAGGGTCTGTCTGTGTATACGAATGAGGTGCGCGCACCATCCTGCCTGGCAGTGGAGATGGTTTTGCTGCCATCCAACCCGTCAAAAGGAGAATAGTTACCCAGGATATAGCCTACATCGGGATCAAACCTGGCCCAGGAAGATTCATTCAGAAAGACATCTATCTCCGTCTTCCGAGGCAGCAGCATTCCGGATGTATTCTTCATAGGTCATAGGCCTGGTTTGACTGAAAACCACTTTAGGTAAAAATAGGAAAATAGTACAAATGAGCCCGGGAATCAAAATATCTGAGGATTTCATAATCTAAAAATAAGTAACATAATACCAGCAGTAATTTCGCAGTAAAAAGTGAGTTTTCAACACCCCAAAGTTAATTAAGTGTGAATTAAATATTAAATAAATGTTAACTTAATGTTAAGTAATTCGTATATTTGCTTAAAGGAGGGAGGTATATTATGAATCAATCTGCTGATCATAACGGAATTGTTAACGAAAAACTGGAAACCGCCATCAATATTGGCTGTACAATGGTTTCAAGATCAAAGAAAGTCCGAAAGCAACTCGACTCGTCTACAGAAGACGGTACTGCGTTGAAAAAATCCCTGAAGGAGCTGGATAAAATGTCTATGGAATTGATAGATAAACTCGTTGAGATTAATGCCAGGATAGACCTACCGGCGAAGGAAGATAGCCCGGCAGCCCCCCGCACGGTAAGTTTCGATCATTACTGAGCAGCATATTTCGGTCATCCCGGAATAGGATTGAGAAAATGAAGCTTTCATACCAGGACATGTATACTCTTTGATTCATTTCCCTGACCGGACTTCATCAGTCCGGTTTTTTCATGAAAAATTTGATAATACGATCTAATTGTTTTAATTTAGACTAATTAAAATTAGTACTAAATGAAACACATACAGGATTTTGACAGGATTGGTCATGGGACTGGTCCTGATTTTGTTGTCCGGACAGCTGGCATCTGCCCAGTCCCTTTTAAGGAAACTTAAGCAGCGAGCCGAAGATGAGATTGTCAATGATGTGTTCGGAGATAAAAAGAAAGATGAGAATGCAACTTTTCAGCAAACCAGTTCGAACTCGGGGTCCAAGAATACCCGTGGAGGGGGACTTACACACACGGCCCCGGATGTAGCCGAAAACATCAGTAATGCAGAGTCTGCATTTAAACAGGGCAGTTATACGGAGGCCCGATATGCTGTTCGCCAGGCCATCCTGGGTATAGAAATGGAAATCGGACAGAATATCCTCGACGGGTTCCCGGAAACTGTAAAGGGGCTCAATACGGTTCCTGAGAATGATAATGTGGCCAGCATGAGCATTGGTTTCGTTGGCCTGGTCATTGAGCGTGTATATCGTAAAAATGACCAGCAGCTGAAAGTTACTGTGGGTAATGATGCTGCCATGCTTTCCGCTGTGAACATGTTCCTGACCAGTGGAGCCTATACATCCACAGGGGATGATCAGAATCACAAACAGGTGAAATTCAAAGATTACAGCGGAGTGCTTGCTTACGATGATTATTCAGGATATACCCTGAGTGTACCATTTGGACAATCATCGATTTTTGTTGCTGAAGGTGTCAATTTTGAAGACGAGCAGGAAATCATGGCTGCCGCAAATGAGTTCGATATTGAGAAAATCAAAAAAGAATTTGGAGAACAATGAAAAAGATACTGTTCCTATTAATTATAGCTGTATTTGCTATTCCCGATGCATTCATAAGTGCCCAGGAAGTAACTACCACCCTGGATGAGGCCCTCTCATCCTACAAATCTGATAATCTTGAAGATGCCCGCTTTGCCCTGCAGGGAGCTTTAAATGGTATAAACCAGACAATTGGCAAAGAGATCCTTGCCATCCTGCCAGATGAAATGAATGGCATGTCAAAGGTTGAAACAGGGGATGATGTAACCGGTATAAATACTGGTTTTGCCGGACTTTTCATCAGCCGGTCCTATACTGCTGAAGACAGAAATGCATCCATTGAGATAGTCAGTGATTCCCCGCTGCTTGCAGGTATCAATACCATATTGGCCATGCCCGGATTCATGACCTCCGATGAAAACCAGAAGCGGATCAAGATTGAAGGCTACAAAGCATTGCTTACCAGGAATGCAGATGGTGAGGGGATGGTTTCATATGATCTCCAGATGCCTTTCAGCGGATCACTGCTTACACTTCAGTGCGACGGCATTGAGGATGAGAACGAGGTCATCACCATGGCAAAAAAAATACCGGTCGACGAGATCGTAACCATTACCCGCTAACTCCAGATCCAGACAGGAGCAAGGCTGAGGCCTCCGTAAACAACGATGTCAAAAAGGCCGTGGGCAATGGCAGGGGGGATGATACTGCGGGAGCCTTCTCTCATTATCCCGAAAACCACCCCGGCAAGGAATGTCAATATTACCAGGGAAGGTATGTAGGTATTGAGTTCGGCAGGTACTGTCGTGATCACAAGATATTTATATAGTGTATGTCCGGATGCTGCCAAAAGTATTGAGGCCAAAACACCGGTTGAAGAGAATCGGGTTTGTACAAATCCCCTGAAAACCAGTTCCTCCGTAATTCCAATCAGGGGCGCAATCAGGGCAAACCTTGTCAGTGACACGGGAAGCATATAGTCGGCCTTGATGAAATTATATACCAGGCCCAGCAGCATTCCGAAAACAATCCCTGCAAAGCTGTAATAAACTACTTTTCTGGTGATAGGGAAGATGCCAAGAACATCCAGCAAGGATTTAACATCCCTTACTGACAGGCTGATCACTATTGCGGCAAACGCCAGTCCGGCAAATGAAATTATACGCTGCCAGGAGTCTGCATGAATGAAAATCCCAAAAATGCATATTCCCCCAATTACCAGCAGAGCAGAAAGAAACGCTTTGGATTTAGTTTGAAATGGCATTCTGAAATAAGTCATCACCTGGCTCTGGCAATAGACGATCTGGTAAATCTCTTCCTAACAATGACCATGATCAGGATGGCCGGGATAAGGAAGAGGATCCATCCCGAGCCCAGGCAGAAACCTCCACCGGCCACAATCCTTGTATCTGGCATGGCCTGTTGAATTTCTGCTATGGCAAGGGAGTCTTCAAAGTAATCTTCCGGCAGGATCAGAAGTTCCAGATCGTCTGATAGGCTTAAATGAGACAGATCGGGGATAGCCCTAAACAATGTCAGGGCCTTAAGTCCTGAATAACCTTCCAGGGGTGAGAGATCAGATATGCTTTCACAATCAATCAGCTCCAGTACCTGTAGTTCATTATGCCTGCTTATGATTTCAGCAAATTCTGTTTGCGAGGTATTCCCGGGAAGGGACAGACGCGTCAGTTGGGGCATTTGAAGAATGGACTGGATATCAATGATGTTCTGGCAACCTGTCAACCCGAGGCAGGTCAGACTGGAAAGATTAACTGCAGGCCCTATCTCTTTAAGGGTTTCGCAGTAGATAAGGTTCAAATTTCTAATTTTATTTGATGCAGCAATGGATGCAAGATCACTGATGTTGGATTCGATGATGGAGAGTGACTCGAGACTTTTCATTTTCGCAAATTGAAAATCACTCAGGTCAGTTGAATCCCAGAACTGAATTATCAGGGAATTCAATTTTTTCAATCCAAATAGGAAATCATGATCAATGGGAACCTCACCTGAATACAAGAGTAATTCCAGCTTCTTCAAGCTAGCTTTTGTAGCATCAGAGATCTTGTTGTAATCCAGATCCTCTGCGATAAGCCAACCAGGCTGTGTAACAGAGAGCACCTCGGCCAACAGGCTGTCCCCCTCTATATACAAGCCGGGATTTGAAATTTTACTGGATATCCTCTCCAGTGATTTTAATTCTGTATCCGAAAGAGGCAAAGAAATATGGTAGGACCGAATACCGGTCAGCACTTCTTCATCAACCCCAGTGAGCCAGTCCCATGCTGCTGACCCTTCCGATAGATAGATTGATGTCAATTCATTATTAAGGTAAACCCCGTCGTATACCGTGTCATATCTTACAGAAAGATTAAGACCATCAGCGGGATTATACCGGTAGCATAAAATTTCATCTTCCATTAACTGGAAATAAAGCAGATCACCTGCAGAGACGGCCAAACTGACCGTGTCATCGCCAGGATAGGAATAATGACTGGCATAAGAGTATGATTTTGAGCAGTTGAGCACCATCGGGACACCGGTCAGCTTAATGATATATTGCTCTGTATCCGTTGATCCTGGGACAGATCCACAACCTGCAAATAGTATGATTGCATACAGAGAGGAAAGCCTGAAAAGAAAAATAAGTTTTTCCATTTCTTAAATGGTATTTTTCTTAAAGTTAGTCCAAGCTACTTTCAAAGTCAAATAATAATGTATTATTGATTGACATTCAGATAGCTATTGATTAAATTGCATTCAGATTTTCTTCCAGATCACATCCCAATTTATTTCCTTATCCTGTTATTTTTTTGTTATGAGTGGAGAGAATGCTGCAGCTTATTATGCAAAATCCATGGAACTATGGAATATCCTTGAAGAGGATGCTGCGAATATCCAGCAGGAAATGTATTCCCTGCTCAGGAAGGTTGATGTAAAACACCTCTGGTACAGGAAGGATCTGAGTTATATTCCGGGGGAATGAAGGCAAAGACCTGAGAAAGCCCCAGGCATTGTCCGTTTTTTTTTGAATTGGTTCACTTTATTCCCTAAATTCACATTTCAGATTTTTCATATTCATTGATCCAGTAAACAGATATGAATTCCAGTCTGCTCTCCATCGTAATTCCCTGCAAGAACGAAGAGAAACAATTACTCCAGACATTGACAGCCCTTGAAGGACAATCTTTTGATCTGTCCAATGTCCAATCTATATTGCCGATGCAGGATCTTCAGACCAAACACTGGATATAATCAGCTGATTTTCAGAAAGTACCCACCTGAATATCCAGGTAATTGAAGGGGGTTATCCGCCGGCCGGCAGGAATAACGGGGCGAGGTATTGCCGGTCAGAATACATATTATTCCTGGATGCGGATATTGAGCTGGGTGAGAATACAACCATTGAAAAAGCCATTGGACTTGCCCGGGAGCGGGACCTCGATATGGTCTCAACCTATATCAAGAGCAAGGATGGAAATGTTTATGACAGGTTCTTCTGGGAGGGGTTACATGCCTTTACATACCGGTATCCTTATATTGTGGGACCATATTCTGCCGGGATGTTTATCCTCATTCGCCAGAAGAAGTTCAATGAACTGGGCGGATTCAATGAAAAGATGGTCCTGGGGGATGACTGGGAGCTGACCAGGATGATCTCCCGTAAAAAAGTTCGGCGTGGCAGATACTTTTATCTGGACCACCAACCGAAGGTTTCAATCCCATGGCTACGTCCGGACCATCAGCAAATATCTCCGGGTTGCTATCAGCAGGGATTTTAGGCATAAGGACAACAGGAATTACATGCATGTTGAATTTTGAATTATTTGTATCTTTTCAAAAAAAAATGGCAATGAGGCGTACAGGTTTATTATTTCTGCTATTAATATTGTTGTCTGCCAGCCCGCCTGGTCAACAAAATGATCCATATCTGGGGATCACTGATGACCAGGTCCTGCCCATGTTGAGACATCTGCCTTATCGTCATGGCGGAATGAATGTTCCGGCTGAGGACGGACGCCTTTTGTATGATATTATTCTGAAAAAAGGTTATAAACGGGGACTTGAAATCGGAACATCCAATGGATATTCTGCGCTCTGGCTGGGAATGGCTTTCAAGAAAACCGGCGGAAATCTGATAACTTTGGAGATAGAACCAAAACGGGCAAGGGAAGCACAGGAGAATTTTGAACACGCGGGACTGGATGAAATAATCGATTCTCGTATTAACGATGCATTAAAAGGAATACCAGCTTTGGAAGGGAAGTTTGATTTTGTATTCATCGACGCCTGGAAGCCAGACTATATCAAGTACCTGGAACTCATCCTTCCCAAGATGGAAAGCGGAGGTGTTATAACAGCTCATAATGTAAGCAGCCAGGGTGGTTCCATGGGGGATTTCCTGGATGAAATTCAGCGAAATCCAAAGCTAACCACAACCATAGACCGCAGCAGCCGGGCAGGTGTATCAATCAGTTATGTAAAATAACAGCATTTTCCCTCTGGTATTTGGAAGGGACAATAGAATTAGGTGAAATTCCGGCTACAGTTTCATGTGCCCGTTGTTGATCTCGTTGACCATGATCCTGATACCATCCTCATTCAGGTCAAGATCATCAATAAAATCAACATAATTGGTCCACTGCTCCGGAGATAAGTTGTGTTTTTGAAGTGTATCCTGCGACGGGTCACCTGAGCCCTTCTTCTTACTCTGCTTGTATAATTCAATAAATAGTTCTGCTGATAGTAACATAATTTATCTTTGAATTAATCATAACTTCATTATTCGAAAGGTAATAATTTTTAGGTTTAATCAGTGCTTAATAAACTACAAAATCAAGGGTATGGCTACTTCAAAATGGCAGTTTTTTACGAACCTCACATCAGATTACACGAATACCCTGAAATTACCCATGAATTTCTTAGCAGATATTACTCGATATTCGCCTGGACGAACAGTTGCATCCTGTCAATATCAAGTCCAACCAGATATCCCATATCCGTATAATCTGTATATACGCAGCCTGCATCCAGGTTTACCAGTGTACGCTCCCGGCTGAATAATGTAACCCTGATAGAATCCAGGGATGTTGGAGTATGTCCATGTATCACAGGTTTTCCCTTGGCTTTGTAACGGTCATAGTCCATGTTCCGGCTCCATATCATGGCATCCATATCATGGAATGGGTGGTCATCATGAAAGTTAAATCCCGCATGGACGATAAAACATTTATCCAGTTCGATGTAGTAGGTAGTATGGCTTAAAAACTCCATGTATTTGGCCGGCAACTTTTCATCTCCAGGTAGTTTTAGATATTCTTCCTGGCTCAGCCCGAAAGACTTCAGGGTGGCCCCTCCGCCATTATATATCCAGGGATGGAAGTAGGTATCACTCGATAGGGATTCAATCAGCATTTCCTCATGGTTGCCTCGAATGAATACAGTATTATGTCCATTCTCTTTAAGGTTGATCAGGTAGTCGAGGACCCCTTTGCTATCCGGACCGCGGTCTATGTAATCTCCCAGGAAGAACAACTGGTCCTCCCTGGTTATTTTTATCTTTTTGTTTAGCAGTCCCTCGAGAGTTTTTTTGCAACCATGAATATCACCGATAACAAGTCTTCTTGCCATGAAAATTTTCTTCAGGAGGATGTAAAACTAAGAAAAAGTGCGAATTAAATTGGTCAGTTGAACCCTGTTTTTTACGCCTGTTTTCAGAAATATCCTATGAATATGATCCTTTACAGTTTGCAGTGATATGAATAGGGATTCACTGATATCCTGGTTACTCTTTCCCTTGCAGATCAATTGGACGATCTCGCTTTCTCGTTTTGAGATCTGGTATTTATCAATAAAATCTGCCAGGCTTTTATCAAAAGCCTGCTTTTCGGCCGGTGCAATGAAGTTCTTGTCAAGATAGAGGCTAAGGAAGAAGATTGGAACCAGGTGGATGGCAAACAATATTATGATAAACCCAAAACCGTAGGCTGGTCCCAGGTGAGACAGGTTGATAAGGGTTATGGTACCCATTGCATATATTAAATACAGCAATCCAAAAAGCTGGATATTCTGCCTGTCCTTTTTGTCAAGGAAACTTCGTGACTGGAGATAAAGCTGGAGGAGAGAGTAAGCATAAACAATGATACTGACTATGGTAAATCCGATCAGCATACTCGAACGTATCAGCTCATGCCTGTTCTCACCGAGCAGGTCCCGTTTCAAAAGCAGCACACCATAACCCATGAACCCCAATACCAGAGGCAGGAAAAACACAAGGTTGAATACTGAACTGACCTTTTTACTGACCATTTCTCTTGACAGCCGGATGAACATGTACCATGATAAGATGAGAAAGGGAATTCCCAGATAGAAAAAAAAGGAAACGATGGATGCAATGGCCTGCTCATCCAGGTCCTGTTTCAGCAGGAATACCCTGATCAGCCTGGATCCGATGATCCCGTAAATGCCAAATACAAATAAGAATATTAAGTAATAAAAGTAGGAAGAAAGCCAGGGCAGCCTGTATTTCCTTACCAGCTGATTGGCGAACATGATAACGATACTGCCGGTGATCAGCGAACCGGTGAGGATGATGATTTGTATCGTTTCATTCATGTAAGGTGGGAATAGGTAACGAATTTATACAAATTCTGTGAATGCATCCCCTACCAAAGTAGTGTTTTCAAAAATCCTACTTTGGTCGCTAAAATAAACAGCAGTGCCATCATATATTTGAACCAGTAAAAACCAATAAACAAATACAGATATGGAAACAATTGAATCAAACAACACGTATGTATCTGACACCTCAACAGGTGACAATTACAGTAAAGGGTGGAAGTTGATCTTCACTACTTTTATAGAATTGCTTGTCGTAACACTTGTTTATGCAGTAATACAGATCCCAACAGGTGGTATTCAGATAAAACCTGACGGATTTGAATGGTACCTGGTTCCCATTGTTATGCTGGCCATAGGGTACGGAGTTTTTATTTCCGGACCAATTGGCTATAGTGTGAGCTGGGTATTTCTGAAGGCCGTTCGCCGTGAAAAGATCGAGATCAAGGACATGTTTGCTGTTTTTGACCGGAACTACTGGAATGCAGTAATTGCCGGCCTGGTAACCACAATCATTATTGTGATCGGAATATTCATGTTCATCGTGCCAGGGATCATCTTCGCCTGCCGGCTGGCTTTTGTACCCTACCTTATAATGGATGAGAAAATGGAAGCCATGGAAGCCCTGAAAGCCAGCTGGGCCATGACCAAGGGGCATGGATGGACGGTCTTTTTCATGGGACTGCTTGCCTTCCTTATTGTGATAGCCGGATTGCTAGTGCTGATATTCGGGGTGCTAATTTCAGCCATGTGGATCACTGCTGCCTTTGCCGTTCTCTATCATTCTGTCTATCTGAAGCAGGGTATCCCTGTGACAAATGGGAACTACGTGCAGAAGGTAGAATAGGTCTTAAGGGTAAGAGACGTTATATGTTTACGGTGCAGTAAACTTTTCAACTTTGTTGGAAAGGGGCTGCACTGTTTGTATGTAACGGTAGATGGCCCTCAGGTCCTCTTCCGTCATCTTTCCGTAAAGGGTCCATGGCATTACTGTATTCAAATCACCGATCCCTGACTTCCGGCAGCCGAAGGGAACTGTCTGCATAAATCTTAAAACGCATTAAAAAAGCCTCTTCCGTCCATTGCCCTATTCCGGTTTCCTGGTCTGGCGTAAGGTTGGTTGACCTTATGATCCCACCTGTCGGAAGGGGATATTCATTACCACCTGCAAACAGGCGCTCCGGTATCATCATGCCCCGGTCATCCTGTGTGGTATGACAATGAATGCATCCTGCAGCATTGGCTACATATTCACCATAAGCAACCTGGTCTGAGGGGTCAGGCATGTCTGGCAGTTCGGGTTCTTCAGGCATCAAATTGACAATAAAATTCAGCGGGAAATCCAGTTCACGTTCCGGTATCTGTGATTCTATGGGTTCCAGTGTCCTGATGTAGGCAATAATGGAGTAGATGTCTTCTTTGTCCATTTTGGCATAGTTATGATATGGCATTATCGGGAAAAGTGCATTGCCTTCATTATCCACTCCGGCGGTAATGGCCTGAAAAATCTGCCCGTCGGTCCAGTCCCCCAGCCCGGCCGGAGTAATATTTGGAGTATACATTACACCGGGGAATCCTAATTCATGTGAGAAACGAAAGCCTCCTGCACCTTCCCTGCCGGGTACCAGCGGCATGGAATAAGTGGAGGGGTCACGGAGGGAGTGGCAATCCAGACAACCGGCACCATACCATGCCAGGTATTCACCCCTCTCCAGCCGTTCGGGGGTGATTTCCACCTGAAGGTCGGGTGGGTCACCCACCTTGGGCAGTCCGAGTTTTACATATGATAACATTATGATCATAAGGGCTACGATAAGGGCCAACAGTCCAAGTAAGATCTTTACAATTTTTTTCATGCCAGAGATTTGGGTTTTAATTTTGAAACTAAACTATAATAATAAAATAAGATCTCAAAACCCTTATTTGATATTTATTTAAATTCAAACTTCCAATTCATGTGAAAAGTCCGTAAATACCATCTAGTCAGGATATACTGTTATTTAAAACGGTACCTTCCTTCATTGAGTTACATTATTGAATATCTTTGCAGCTTGAATATTGATGGTTGTTTAATTTAGAACCTTCTATGGATTTGGTGGTAATCGGGTTAGGTGTGATTGTGCTGATATTCTTCATGTCGGCCGGCATCACCTCGATTTTTGAAAAGGAGAAACGGGCGGCTTTTTTATCATTTATCTCCGGGATCCTTTTGTCAGTTCCATTTTTACTGCCCCTGTTAAAGGATGTGACATACCCTGACTGGCTATATGTCGGGATGTTATTCCTGGCAGGATGTTGCCTGGCAATTTTCCTGATCCCTTTCAAGGGGCGCATCCAGTACTCTTTTCAGCAGCCCACTAAACGCATCGATGAAAGGGATATCATGTTTTCCAGGCAAGAACTGGTTCCCGGCAGCAAGCGATTTGAAGAATATTATAAGCGGCGGCCCGAGCATGAACCCCTCGATAATAATTTCCGCAGCAAGCCCGGATGGCTCAAGCCTGGGACCAGGTATTTCGATCCGGTATCTTTCGCAACGGTCCGGTCCATCTTCGATGAGGTACTTACACTGCATCCCCGGGTGGAGGGAGAACCTGTCCATGTGAAAGTGGACACAGATCCGGCAGCCTTCACAGATACGATCTTGCAGATGGCCCGGAAACGTGGAGCTTTTTCTTCAGGGATTACAGAACTGGCGGATCATCATGTTTACAGTGTAGGAGGGAGGGCTGACAGGTATGGAAAAGAATTTTCGGTACAGCATAAATTTGCCATCGCCCTGACAGTTGAGATGGATTATCATAAAATGCGCACGGCACCTGCAGCTCCAACCGTTGTTGAATCTGCCAGGCAGTATCTGACGGCAGGGAAAATAGCTGTGGAACTTGCTGAGTATATCCGGAGTTGCGGGTACCCGGCCAGGGCACATATTGATGCCAATTACCATGTGGTCTGTCCGCTGGTAGCGCGTGACGCAGGATTGGGAGAAATAGGCAGGATGGGCCTGTTGATGACACCTGCTCTTGGTCCCAGGGCAAGGATTGCAGTTGTGACCACAGATATGCCGCTGGTTCCCACTCCAGCCAAACCGGATCCTGCTGCTTATTGATTTTTGCAGGAAATGCGAGAAGTGTGCCATTGTATGCCCGGGCCAGTCAATACCTTTTGGAGATGAGAAGGATATTGAGGGGGTCAGGCGGTGGCAGATCAATTCAGAAAGCTGTTATACTTATTGGTGCCAGGCAGGAACTGACTGTGGCAGGTGTATTACCGTTTGTCCTTTTGCTCATCCTGATAACTGGTTTCACCGTTTTGTCCGGTTTGGGATCCGGAATTCATACATCTTCAGGAGACTGGCCGTTCCGCTGGATGACCTCTACTATGGCAAGAGACCCAGGCCGCGAAATCCCGGCTAAGATTCCGACTTAAAATTGTAATCAGGTTTAAGGGTCTCGGTGATCTCAACGGAATCTCCGATATACTGCAACAGTTCCCCTTTAGGTTTGTAGGCCCCGGGTGCTTCATCCAGTGTTTTTCTTGATACTGTGCTGGTCCATACCTTTTTCATCCCCTTTTTGAATTCTTCAAGATCAAGTTGTTTTTTTGCCTGGTTTCTTGACATGCGGCGTCCGGCGCCATGAGGTGCACTGAAGTTCCATTCCGGATTTCCCTTTCCGTAAGCGATCAGGCTGCCGTCTCGCATGTTCAGGGGGATCACCAATCTTTCTCCCCGGTGGGAAGAAACAGCCCCTTTCCGTATGATCTGGTCATCAAAATTGATATAATTATGGATGGTTTCAAATTGATCGGTATTTCCCGGAATGCCCAGGTGGGTCAAAATTCTGCGTGTCATTTCCTGCCGGTTCAGCCGGGCATAGCTCTGTGCCACTTTCATATCGCGGATATAGGCTTCTCTGTCATCCCCCTCAAGGTAGGCAAAGTGTTTCGGAATTTCTACCTGCTTTTCCTTGCAGCGCCTGATGGCTTTTGCCTGGTGCCAGGTGGCAACCTGCAGTCCGAAATTGCGTGAACCACTGTGGATCAGTAACCATCTGGCTTTGCTTGAATCAGTTGCGATCTCAATAAAATGATTTCCTCCGCCAAGGCTCCCCAGGCCTTTCAGGTGATCCATAAAGTCAATATCCAGGGCAAGGCAGGTTTGCCTGAGATCGTCGATGAATTGATCCGGGTAATCCGCCGGGTCAGCACTTTTATTGCGTTTGAAACCATGAGGGATATATTTTCGGATAAACTGGTCCAGCTTTTCATACGATGGACTTATTCTGCCCAGGCTGCTGACCTGTATCCCACAACCGATGTCCAGGCCAATGAGGTTGGGCACAACCCTGCTGCCAAGGGTGGATGTATAACCTATCACACATCCCTTTCCGGCATGCACATCAGGCATTATGCGGATACGTGCATCCCGGAATAATTCCTGATTGCAGAATTCCTGGATCTGCTTCCGTGATTCATTGTCGAGCTGGTCATTGAATACCACGGCGGTATTATATGTACCGGTGATCTTCATGGGGACAAAGTTAGGGAATTAGTAATATGCGGGACAGCTTTTTTTGGATTTCCATCTTTTGCGGTAGGCCGATGGTTTTCCGCTTGGATTATTCTCACCGCATCCGAACATCAGGTTCATACCCAGGCGGATATTCATGGTCTGGGCACTATATGGCCAGATCAGTCCGGATGCACTGTCCCGCACATAAAAAACGGGTATATGATCGCTCACGATATAAAAATGCATGGGACCATTCCCCAGGGATATACCGAATCCCAGCTGATCGAAACGGTAATTCATAATAGAGTAACTGAGCGTAGCATGCAGGAAGGGCAGGGGACTGTAATTGCCGGCGAGGGTCAGGGCAAAATGGGGCCGCCGGTCAAAGAATTCTGTCCGTGTTAGTGCTGATACATTCACCTTTTCGGTTAACTGGTACATAGCTCCGGCATATAGCTTGGGAGTAAGCGATGTATAATAAGGCTGCTGGCTCGTCTCGAACCTGAAAGATTGCCTGATGGTATCGATCAGGGCTTCCAGGAAGTCTGAATCCCCAATGGTTGCTGGCATAATTCCGCAGGTCAAAACCGGAAAAAGTAATGGATCCGTTTGCCTCAAAGCGGTTGACATTGGATTTCCACCGGATGAATCCCAGGTCTATCAGGCTTGCTGCAAGGGTCAGCCTGTCATCGTACTGGTAGATCACTCCCAGGTCTATCCCGGCACCATGATTATTTGCCATAATAAAATCCCGGAAGATATTGTCGAAGGAATTACTGAGATTTACAGAGTTTACATAGCCCTGCGGGTCATAGGCCACTTCCATGGGGAAGGAGGACCGGATCTTGTAATTGGTTTGAGCCTCCAGTTGAATGGGATCACCTTCGGTTAACAGGTAGAGGTCTGTACGGGGACTCGTGATACTGGCAGAACCTCTCAGGTATTTCAGGGTGACGCCGGCATAGAGGCCGTCCAGGATCTCAGTGGATACACCTGCTGCGATCTGGAAATAATTTGTGGCTTTAATCCCCATTCCACTCAGGTCCAGATCCCTTGGCTGTCCGGATTCAATATCCCAGTTGCCATCTCGCATGGCCAGCATGTCACCGGGGATACCGGCCCGTGATTCAGTGAAATTTGAAATATTAAAATGCAGGTAATAATCATCCAGTTGAAATCCGGCCCCCGCCAGGTTCACGGCAGCATCGGAACGCACGTAATTGTTTTTTTTCATTTTCCCGTCCAGGCTTTCCAGATCAATGATCAATGAATCCGATCTTGATCCTGTACCATAATGAATGGCATCATGGTAGCTGAAGCCTGAATTTGAATATGAATACTGGATGGAGGAGATGACCGGTAGTTCGATGTAGGTCCGGCATTGATAGAACAGGGCCGGGTTGGTGTGAATGGACTGGGGGACCGGATGCATAAAATACAGGGTATTGTTCTGGGCCCTGGCCGGGAGTATGTTAATGATAACCGGTAAAATGAGAATACTGAGATGATATATCAAACGTGGGCGGGTCATTCGGGACTGTTAATAGTCGGTGGAGTTTACATCAAGCTCTGCAATGGCCCCGATATGAACCTCAAAGAAATAATCCATGTAGAACTGGACATTCTCGGGAGGGTTCTGGTCAACGCCGGGTGTAGTGAGGGTAAAGAAAACAACCATGTAACTGCTGGAGGAGATATTTTCGATTTGCTGGCGGGAGAGTTCAACTTCAACATTCAATGAAGGATCAGGTGGTTCCACCCTTCCATCTCCGTCTGTATCTATCGCAGCAGGTATAAATCTGGCAGGGTCCTGCAGATCCTGGAACAGGGAATCCAGCAGGACATCATTTTCGTCAAAGAAATAGGCCTGTATCTTCATATTCAATGGGAAACCATTGGTGATATTTAACCTTAATATCAACCTTTTTATTTCTTCAGGGGGCTTGCTGTAAAAATCACTGAAAACAAAATCAAGGGTATCTTTCACCACCACGTTATCTGCATAGCCGTTCAGAGGAAGGAAGAGCTCAATCAGCACCTTGTATTCGCTGCTGTCGGTTACAAAATTATATTCTGTACCAAGGGGATTGATCCTTCCGTCTACATCCAGGTTGAGGTCTGTAGGTCCTGTTTCCAGTACGGTGAACAGGTTTGAATTTCCAGCGTTCAGGATAAAACTGTCCACTTTGGTATCACCTATCTCCAGGAGCCCGGGGTAACCCAGGACTGTAGGGACCCCTTCTGCCGGGAGGTTGCCTCCTGTGATGCTGGTGAACTGTCCGTTTCGTCCCAGAACGCCGAATTCATTTATGGTCATCTCGACGGGTATGCCGAATGAATTAGTGAAAATCATACGGAGTTCTGCACCTTCAAAATAGAAACTGCCCTGATAAATGGGATTGTACAGGTCCAAAGGAATGTTTACCGGGGGCAGGTCCAGTGAGAATTGTCCAAAATAGCCATAGATCACATCGTATTCTATGGCTGATAACCCAACCGTGAAGTCTACTATAGGATCACCTGGCTGGATGATCCCGCTGGTGGGATCGAGTTTAATGGTGTAAATAACCTCGATCAGGGACCGGTCTGCTGGCGTATCAGTCAGGCGGAGCGTATAATCCATCAGGTTATAACCGATGGTTGGATCATTAATTCGCCTGCATAGGCTGAAAATATTTCCCTGGGGATCTATAATATCCTGGCTTTCTACACATACCTCTCCTTCAAGATTAAAATGGGTTGTAAAATCGACCGTAAGGTCCATGGATGCGCCGATCACACTGTCAATCCTGGCATCTCCTGCAATTCCTATGGTTACAGGGATCCACAGGGTGTCAGTGAAGGTGAAAGAAACCGGGATCATCGAAAGATCAATAGGGAATTCCAGGGGGTTTTCGAAGACTGGTTTTGAATCCCAGATACCTGTATCTTGACCAGCTCAGATGCTGTTCCGGTTTCAAGCAGTTCCCGGTAAACAAGGGTCATGAACCCGTTTTCATCGGTTGAGAACTGGGTGGAATTAGCGGTATCCAGGAGCTCGTCCATCTGGTACCGTGACATAACCGATAGGGGCGGCAACACCAGGAGAGAAACGAAGCGATGTATCTAAATTCTCAGCGTTGAACTCCTCCTTGATACAGGAAGTAATCATCGCCAGGATCAGAATAATACCCGAAGCAATTAAAGATAATCTGGTATGGTGGAAATGGTGACGCTGCATCTATCCCAAATATATAAGAAAACGAAAAGAATCAGGTCTTAGTGTTGAGAAGTTATTCCTGATACGAAAATTGATACTAAAAGGTTAAAGTGAAAATGGTTTCCTTATCGGGGATTGAATGGGCGGTGATGGTACCATTATGTAACCTTAAGATCTGCCTGGAAAGACTGAGTCCGATCCCGGATCCGCTTTGTTTGGTGGTAAAGAAAGGAATGAAGATCTTATCCAGTACTTCGGGAAGTATGCCTGTACCATTGTCAGCTACCTGTATGGTCACCCTGCCTCGTTTGTTGTAATAAGTTTTTAGTTCTATGGTCGGATCTTTCCTTCCATCAAGGGCATGCATGGAATTCCTGATCAGGTTGATGATCACCTGTTCAATAAGCTGTTCATCCGCCGAGACTTCTATGTTTTCAGGTTCAATATTTGTCACAAAGTTTACCTTGTTATCAGTGATCTCCTCCTCCATAAGCAGGTAGAGGTTCTTGAACAAATCCTTGACAGGGAAAATTTTAAAATTGGGTTTTGGTATTCTGGTCAGGTTCCGGTAGGTATTAACAAAATGCAGGAGTCCGGTGCTTCGTTTGTTGATGGTCTGTAAGGCTTGCTGTATCTCCATGACAGCTTCCAGGTTCATTTCTTCCTGAACATTGCCACCCTCTGTGATCCCTTTCAGCATGATCTCCAGGGTGGAAGAAAGGGAGGCAATGGGTGTAATGGAATTCATGATCTCATGGGTGAGCACCCTGATCAGTTTCTGCCATGCTTCCGTTTCCTGTTCTTCCAGGACATTCTGGATATTATTGATGGTGGCCAGGATGATCAGCTTATCTTTTACCTTAAATTCAGTTGCATATATTGCCAGCTGGAGGATGTCATCCTGGTCCTGGACCTTCACCAGCGTATTTTCACCTGGTGAGATCTGGATCAGTGTATTTACCAGTTCAAGGCTTAGTTGTTCCAGTCCCTTGATATTTTTCAGGCTATGTATCTGGAACAGTTTCTTGGCTGCCTTGTTGATCATCTCAACCGTCCCGTCCTTCCTGTAGGCAATAATACTTACATCGATATTTTGAACAATGCTTTGCAAATAGTGAAAATGTTCCTCTTTTTCTGACCGGACTTTCTGGAAATCGTTGATCACATCATTGAAGGCACGATTTAACTCATCAAAGGAAGATCCCATTCCTTCGATCTGGAAGGAACGGGTAAATTCTGAAAACCTGATGGATTCAAGAAAGCTTGTCAGGTCCCGGTTGGTCCTGTCAACATATCTGATCAGGGAAAAGACCTGGAGGATGGCCAATATGGCCACCAGGATGGGTGTCACATTCAGTAGTTCTATCTAATGTAAAAAAGAACAGCCAAATGGATGCCGACAAGAGCAGGATCCTGACGATAATATTTACCCTGAAATTTTTATAGGTCATATTTTTCCATCCTCCTGTAGAGGGATGTCCTGGTTAATCCCAGGTCTGAAGCCGCCTGGGTAATATTTCCCTGGTGTTGCTTCAGGACCTTGTTAATGATGGATTTCTCAATATCTTCCAGATTATAGGTATCCAATTCAAGTTCTCCAAATTTTTTACTGGGTGCGGATAAAAGGAAATCCTCCGCCTCCAGCTGTGTACCGTCACTCATGATGATGGCCCTTTCAATGGCATGCTGCAATTCTCTGACATTGCCAGGCCAGTGATACTGGTTCAAAGTTTTAATGGCAGTGGAACTTATCCCCCTGACATTTTTCTTATATTTTTTGGAATAAATTTTCAGGAAGTGATCCACAAGCAGGGGAATATCCCCGGTTCTTTCCCGCAGTGGCGGAAGATGGATCTCAACCGTATTGACACGGTAGAGAAGGTCCTGCCGGAACTTATTTTCCTGCACCATATCATGTATGTCGATATTGGTGGCACAGATCAGCCGGACATCTACCGGGATGGGTCTGTTGCTCCCAACGCGGATAACTTCCCTGCGCTCAATGACGGTTAATAGTTTTGTCTGCATGGGCAGGGACAGGTTCCCAATCTCATCAAGGAAGAGGGTACCTCCGTGGGCAATTTCAAACCGGCCCTGCTTCATCTTTTTCGCATCGGTAAAAGCACCTTTCTCGTGTCCGAATAATTCACTCTCAAACAAGGTCTCGGCTATGGAGCCAAGGTCCACACTGATAAACACTTCATCTTTGCGGGTTGAATTCCGGTGCAGGGCCCTGGCGACCAACTCTTTTCCTGTACCGTTCTCTCCCAGGATCAGGATGTTTGCATCAGTTGCAGCAACTTTTGTAACGGTATTGAAGACCTTTTGCATTTCTAAAGAATTCCCAATGAATTCATGGAATGGCTGGTCATATACAGCACTGATCTCCTGCTGTTTTGAACGTAGGCCGCTGGCCTCCTTGCGTGATCTTTTGAGCTTTACAGATGAGGAGATGGTTGCCAGCAGCTTCTCATTCTGCCAGGGTTTGAGAATGAAATCCGTGGCTCCTGCCTTGATGGCTTTCACTGCTTTCTCTGCATCTCCATAGGCCGTAATGAAGCAGACAACAGCATCCCGGTCAATTTCCAGGATCTTTGCCAGCCAGTCGAATCCTTCCTGTCCGCTGATCGCATCCTTGGTGAAATTCATGTCGAGCAGGATAACATCGTAATCCTCTTCCGCCAGCGTATCGGGGATCTTTTCGGGATTATTCACGGTAGTGATCAACTCCACGTGCTGTTTAAGTAAAAGTTTCAATGCAAACAAAATGTCTTCATTATCATCAACTGCCAGGATCTTCCCAACTTTAGTGCTCATGTTATAGGCTTAATTAAAATATTCATACGCTGGTCCATATACCCAGCACGCTCCCAAATTTACATATATTTTTTTGATTGTTCGGATTCGGACTATTATTGTAGCATATTTGGACAGTTAAACTGCTGTAAAGCATGTTCGTGCCCTATATAAAAATTTGGATATCAGATAAGTGGAACATTTGGCACAATAAATGAATAATTGTACCCGAACTTTTTTAAATGTCTGGCAATGGATGCTATGGATCGCAAAATCGATAAGAAGTTTAAACTTTTTAGCAAAAGAAATATCTGGATTTCTCTGGGAGCAATTTTCGTCTTTCTTGTATTTTACAACCTTGTTTTCGGTGATAAGAGTTCAAAACTGAATGTTGAGACAGACAAGATCTCCATTTCAGAAATTAAGAAAGATGTTTTCCAGGACTATATAGCCGTTATCGGAACGGTCGAGCCAATCCAGACCATATACCTGGATGCCATTGAAGGTGGAAGGGTGGAAGAGATCCTGCTGGATGAAGGGAGCATGCTGAAAAAGGGAGATATCATTCTCCGGCTGACCAATACCAACCTGATCCTGGAAATTTCCAATAATGAGGCACAGGTTGCCCGTGCTATTAATGAGTTGCGGACTGCCAGGCTGCTGATGGTCCAGCAACAGATGAACAGCGAGAGCCAGATCATCGAAACTGGAAAGGTTGCTTAAATTGCAGGAGCGGGCCTATAATAATAACCAGATTCTTTACAAAGAGCAGCATATTTCCTCGGAGGAATATGAGCAGTCCAAGGAACAGTATGAGGCAACCATGCAGAAGCTGACCTTGCTGAGAGAGATCCAGTACCAGGATTCCATTTTCAGGGCCATACAGGTAGAATCACTTGAAACTTCAGTGAACAGCCTCTCCAGGAACCTGACGATCATTAAAGGCAGGCTGGAAAGTTTGAATCTCAGGGCCCCTGTGGATGGGGAACTGGCTACACTTAATCCCGAAATTGGTGAAATTGTGAACTATGGTACCCGGATCGGAACGGTTAATATCCTGGACTCCTATAAATTGCGAGTGGAGATTGATGAGCATTATATTGCCAGGGTGAACAGGGGATTGACGGGGGACTGTGACTTTGCCGGCAGTCCGTATCCGGGTGAAATTAAAAAGATTTATCCCGAGGTGCAGACCGGAAGATTTTACGTTGACATGGTTTTCACTGAAGAAATCCCGGCAGCCATCAGGATAGGCCAGACCTCAAGGATCAAACTTGAGCTGGGAGAATCAAAACAGGCCATCCTTATTCCCCGTGGTGGATTTTATCAGAGTACCGGTGGACAATGGGTTTTCGTGGTTGATGAAACAGGTGAGTTTGCTTACCGGAAGGATATCAGCATCGGACGGCAAAATCCACGGTACTATGAGGTACTGTCCGGACTCGAACCCGGGGAACAGGTCATCATATCAAGCTATGATAATTTTGGAGATGTAGATAAACTAATTTTAAAGAATTAATATCACTAAATATGGACGATCATGATCAAAACTGAAGAATTAACAAAAGTTTTCCGCACGGATGAAGTGGAAACCACGGCCCTGAATAAGGTTACCATGGAAATTACAGGTGGTGAGTTTGTTGCCATTATGGGCCCTTCCGGATGTGGAAAATCAACCCTGCTGAACATCCTGGGATTGCTTGATAATCCCTCCGATGGTAAATTGTACTTTGATGGTACAGAGGTCTCCAAGTTCAAGGAAAGGCACCGTACCAACATGAGGAAAGGGAATATCGGTTTCGTTTTTCAGAGTTTCAACCTGATTGATGAGCTTACCGTTTTCGAAAATGTCGAGCTGCCACTGTTGTACATGAATGTGTCTTCATCAGAGAGAAAGAAGCTGGTGAATACGGTCCTCGAGAGAATGAAAATTGCTCACAGGAAGAAGCACTTTCCTCAGCAGCTTTCCGGTGGACAACAACAGCGTGTTGCCATTTCCAGGGCAGTGGTTACCAATCCAAAACTTATCCTGGCGGATGAGCCTACCGGTAACCTCGACTCGGCCAATGGTGAAGAGGTTATGGCATTGCTGACTGAATTGAACAAGGATGGTACTACGGTCGTAATGGTGACACACTCACCGACGGATGCTGAAAAGGCACACCGGATCGTACACCTGTTCGACGGACATATTGTCACAGAGAACATCAAGCACGTTCTCTGATAAAAATATAGTATTAGAGTTTGCGGGGAGCATAGTTATTTAACCCTTAATTTCGGAGTGATGAAGGATTTATGTGTACCGATTCCAAACTTCGGTGAGGACGAGATTGCGGATATAGAATTGCGTGTTGGCGATCAGAAAATATCATACAGTTTCAGGGTAGAATCCTTTCCCTGGGAAGTGGATGATGAACTTTCAGTCACAAATGATGACGTATCCGCCTCTCTCGCCCGCATCTACCGGCTGAAAAAGGCCATTGAAGGATATGACAAAAAATGGGAACTGATCCAGATCTTTACCCCTGGTGATAATGCCACTCATATCCAGGTGTTATACCGCAGAAGGAATTGATTTAGTATCAGTCTAATTAAATTATTCAAGATGAGAAGGATGTGGATTTTAACGGGTTTCCTATGTCTGCTTGTGAGTATGCCTGTCATTCAAGCCCAGAAGATCTGGACCCTGGAAGAATGTATCACTTATGCCCATGATAATAATCTGCAGGTAAAAAGGCAGGCTTTACAGGCCAGGGCGGCCGAACATAATTATGACTATGCCAGGGCACAAACGCTTCCAACGGCAAACGTTTTTAGCAATTACCGTTTCAATAAAGGGCGGGCACCAAATTTTGATGATTACACCTATGTTAACAGGTCCTTCCAGGATGCCAATGTTGGAGTTGAAAGCCGCCTGGACATATTCAGCGGGCTATATAATCTCAACTCCATCCGGTCAAGTAAATTGAACCTGCTATCACAGCTCGAAGAAATCGAGGACCTGAAAAACGATATCACCATGCAGATCGCCAGCTCTTACCTGCAGATCCTGCTGAATGAAGAATTGCTGAAAGTGGCCATGGAGCAGCTGGATATCACGCATCAGCAGGTTGAAAAAAATATGCAGCTTGTGGAAGTAGGCAACATGAGCCGTGGGGAGCTCTATGAGATACAGGCGCAGGAGGCCAAGGAAAAGTCCACTGTGACCAAGGCCAGGAATACAGTATCGATCTCCTATCTTACCCTTATGCAGCACATGGACCTGGAAAATGAGAACCTGAGAAACTTCAAAATAGATACCAGTGATCTCACCATTGAAGATGCGAATACCCTGAGATGGGTTGATAGTGTATATTCAGATGCTTTAAGGGTACTCCCAATGGTGAGAAGTGCAGAATATAACCTGCAGAGCATGGAAAAAGGACTAAATGCCAATCAGGGACTTAGAAGTCCATCTGTATCTGTAAGATTCCTGTATTATACTTTATGGAGTGAGATCTCTTCAGATCCTCTGAATCCTGGAAATCCATATTTATGGCAGGACCAATTGCGTGACAAGGGTTACCAGCAGCTGACTTTTTCTCTTGATATTCCTATCTTTAACCGCCTGCAGATCCAGAACCGGATCAGCAATGCGAAGGTCGATATGCTGGATGCACAGGTAAATCTTGACCAGACCAAGCAAACCCTGTATAAAAGTATCCAACAGGCTTACGCCGATGCAGTAGCGGCCATTGATGATTATGAGTCGAACCTTGAAACGGTATATTCCATGCAGGAGGCATTCAATTTTTCAGAAGAACGGTTCAATGTTGGAACGGTCAGTTCAGTGGATTACAATATTGCCAAGAATAACCTGACCAAGGCACAATCGGACCTGGCTCAGGCTAAGTTCCTGTATATCTTCTATACCAAGATCCTTGATTTCTGGGCTGGTGTGCCCATCACACTCTAATGTTCTTTCCGGGAGTAGACCAGTTCTCCTCCAATATAGGTCTGCCTGATGCGGAGTCCGGGTAATTCCGCTTCCGGCACATACAGCAGGTCCTCACCCGTAACAATAAAGTCAGCCAATTTCCCTGGCTCCAGGCTTCCCTTTTCATCTTCTTCAAAAGCTGATCTGGCTGCCCAGATGGTCATGGCCCGAATGGCTTCTTCACGCTTAAATGCCTCTTCCATCTGCCAGCCTCCATCAGGCCAGCCCTCATGGTCTTTTCTTGCAATCAGTGCATAATATCCATAGAGTGGATTGATATGTTCCACCGGGAAATCACTGCCGTTCGGCAACCAGCCATTTTCTCCAAGCAATTTTCTGTAGGCATAGGCACCCTTTAATGCGGTCTGTTCCGACTCTGTCAGCTGCCCAGTACATATCGGATGTGGCATGGGTGGACTGGATTGAGGGGATAATGGAGTATTCACCAAACTTCGTGAAATCATCGGGGTGGATGATCTGGGCATGTTCGATCCGCCATCGCCGGTCGTTATTCCCTTTCAAAAATGCTCCGTATACATCAAGCATCCAACGGTTTGCACTATCACCGATACAATGAGTATTGACCTGGTATCCATGTTTATACGCCAGCTCACACTGTTCCCTCAGAAAATCATCCGTATTGACTGCGAGTCCCAGGTTCCCGGGATCATCATTATAGGGTTCAAACAACAGGGCACCACGTGAACCCAGGGCCCCGTCTGCAAATAATTTGATCGACCTGACGTTCAGCCGGTCTGTTTTATATATTCCTTTGAAAAGATAATGTTCGTAGTTCTTTTTACCCGGACTCAACATGGCATATATCCTCATTTTCAAATCACCTGCATTTTGCAATGAATCGATCAGGTCTATGGTCTCATAACCCAGTCCCGCATCATGAACAGATGTCAGTCCCACTTCAAAACATTTCTCCTGTCCCTGCATAAGCATATGGATATAGTCCTGCCTGCTGGCGCCCGGCACAATCCTTCTTACCAGGCCGATGGCATTGTCAATGAGCATTCCGGTCAATGCTCCATCCTTTGTTATCAGTGACCCGCCAGCTGTACTCGTAGCCTCGGTGACATTTGCCCTGCGCAGAGCTTCTGTACTGGCAATGGCTCCATGGCCATCGATGCGGGTCAGTAAAACCGGTTTTCCGGGGAAGGCCTGGTCAAGCTTATCATTCGTAGGGAACTCCTTTTGCTCCCAGTCATTCTGGTCCCAGCCACGTCCAAGGATCCACTCCGAAGGGAATTTCGCCTGATGTTCTTTCAGTATGCCAATGATTTCCTCAAAAGAGCTGGTCCCCGTCAGATCAGCATCCTGAAGGCTCCTGCCATAGCCCACAAAATGGCAATGGGCATCTATCAGTCCCGGGTAAGCGAAAGCACCTTCCATGTCAATGATTTCGGATGCGGTATATTTTCTTAAGATTTCATCTTCTTTTCCAACAGCCATTATGATCCCATCTTTGATGGCCATGGCTTCAGCTGTGGAGAAATTCTCATCCACTGTATAAATGATGCCATTATGGATAATCTGGTCAACCTGGGTTTTGTCAGCACAGGAAAAAAAGACCAGAAAGAAAATGATGGAGATGAAGCAGAGCATACGGTTCATGGTGTTTGGGGTAAAATGATTGATAAGTCAAAGATATAATTCTCACCGGGATAATTATTCCCTTCAATGAGCGTTTAACTATCAAAAGTCATTCAGGGAGCGGATTTTTGACTATTTTTGGCGGACTTTAAGATGCTTGTAAAGCCTAAAAACATACTGATTCTCATTGGAATTATCGGGGCTATATCTCCTGTGAACGCTATGATCTGAATCGTTCACCGGATGCCCGCCTGGCATTTTCTATAGATACGGTATTCTTTGACACCATATTTACCACTATCGGTTCAGCTACAAAAAGATTCAGGATATACAATACCAATGACCAGCCCGTTGAAGTTAGTTCCATTGAACTGGCAGGTGGCTCACGGATCCGTTTTCCGGCTGAATATTGACGGGTATGCACAAAACCAGGTCAGTAATATTGAGATCCCTGCAGAAGACTCCCTTTATATCTTCGTTGAGGTTACACTGGATCCCAATAACATGGATTCCATACTGAGGATCCAGGATTCTATTGTATTTCTTACCAATGGAAACGTTCAGGATGTTGATCTTGTGGCATGGGGACAGGACGTGCATCTCCTCTATGGTGATACATTGCAAACCGGCACATGGATCAATGATAAACCCTATCTCATACTGGACTACATTGTGGTGGATTCGCTGCAAACACTGACCCTTGAGGAGGGGGTGAGGGTACATTTGCACAGGGATGCCTGGATGGTCGTAAAGGGAACCTTGCTGGCCAATGGCAGCCTGGAGAAACCCATTGTGATCCAGGGAGACCGCATGGAATACCTTTACAGAGATATACCGGGACAATGGGGAGGGATTTATTTCTGGCCGGGGAGCCGTGAGAATCATCTTGAACATGTGACCATAAAAAACGGCATGTATGGATTATGGGCAGATACTGTCATGACCCCGGGCATACCAACCCTGAACATTACCAACTGCGTTATACAGGATATGTCGGCCATAGGGATCATCGGTAGGGGAGCTGATATACATGCAGATAATACAGTCATAGGTAGCTGTGGACAATTCTCCATTTTCATGTCCATCGGAGGTAGCTATGAGTTCTATCACTGTACTGTGGCCAATTATTGGGGTAGTGGTTATTCGAACCGGACAACACCGGCAGTTGCTATGAAAAATTATTATAAGGATGCCTGGGGAGGAATACAGGTAAGGCCTATTGAAAAAGCCTATTTCGGGAATTGCATCATTTACGGGAACAAGGAATATGAGCTCGCAGTAGATGAACATAGCCAGAGCAAGATCCCTTACCAGTTTGAACATTCTCTGCTGAAAGTAGACCCTGAAGAATTTGACCTGAACGATCAGTCCCATTTCACCAGTATAATTAACCTGGAAGACCCAAACTTTATAAGTACTGAATACAGTAACTTCCAGCTCGACACCCTTTCCCCGGCCAAGGATGTGGGCCTTCCAGACATCGCCATCCAATACCCGGTGGATATTCTGGGCTTAGCAGGATGGGGGCCCTGGGACCCGATATGGGAGCCTATGAACGGGTCGAGAATGATTCTATTTCAAAATAAACATCACCAGCTTATTACGCTGATATCCCGGTAGTTTTATCATTAAGGATAAACTGCCAATGAGAATCCTGTTTATTGCCGGACTCCTTCTTCCCATGTTGCTTTTAGGACAGGAAAGCAGGGAGGGGCTGCGTTTTGTCTTCTATAACGTGGAAAACCTGTTTGATCCCTTTGATGACAGCCTCTCAGCAGATGAGGAGTTCCTGCCTGGCGGGATCAGGGGCTGGACATGGAACAGGTTTGAGGAAAAACTGAACCGCATACTATAAAGTCCTGGTGGCCGTGGGTGGATGGGTACCACCCGAACTTATCGGCCTGTGCGAGGTCGAGAACTATTTTGTCCTGCACCGGCTTGTTAATGAGACACCCCTGAGGAAATATGAATACCGGATCATCCACAGGGATTCACCTGATAGAAGGGGCATTGACGTGGCCCTGCTTTACCGTCCGGACCTTTTCACCCCCATCCGGTATCACTATTACCGGGTACCGGTCCGGGATCCCAATCCTGAGCCCGACCAGAGATATCCTCTATGTGAAAGGGTTCACCAATGGAGGTGACAGCCTGCACCTTCTCATTAATCATTGGCCTTCACGCTGGGAAGGGATGCTTGAATCAAAACCGGAGAGGCTTGCTGCAGCAGGTATACTCCAGCATATCCTGGATTCATTGTTCCTGGCTGATAAACAATCCCGGATACTGGTGGCGGGGGATTTTAATGATGAGGTTACCAATGCGAGCCTTAGGGATAGCCTGCAGGTTCAGCATCCCGTAAACCGGAACAGAGATGATGGATTGTATTTCCCGTGTGACAGTCCACTGCCCGGTGGACCCGGAAGTCTGAAGTACCGGGGGAGGTGGTATGGCTTTGACCTCATTCTGGTCAGTGGGACCTTACTGACCGACACGGGCCTGTCTGTAAGAAATGATGGATTCCAGGGTATTTACACCCGGTTTCCTTATTGAGAAAGATCCTCAATGGCTGGGAAGCCGTCCTTACAGGACCTACCGGGGATATAAATACCATGGTGGATTCAGCGATCACCTGCCGGTATATATAGATCTGGTCAAAGACCCTTTGAGGTGACCCGGGGTCAGTTGGGATCCTTTACCGGCTCGTAACCAAGTTCTTTACCCTTCTCAATCATCAAGTCATAAGCTTCCTGATAGTTATTCCTGATAAGCCCGTCCAGGATGGCTTCCTTGATGGTATTTTTAATGATGCCGACGGGTTTTGAAGGGGGAAGTCCGAATATTTCCATGATCTCTTCCCCGCTGATCGGGGGTTGGAAATTCCGGATGGAATCTTTCTCCTCCAGCAGATCAATTTTTTCCCGTACGTTCTGAAAATTTCTCAGATGTCGCCGGACTGTTTTTTCATTTTTCGAGGTGATATCCGCTTCACAGAGCATCATCAGATCCTCCAGGTCTTCTCCTGCATCGAAAACCAGGCGCCGTATGGCAGAATCCGATACCCCTTCGGGAGACAGGGCAATGGGTCTGAGGTGGAGGAGTACCATCTTCTGTACGAATTTCATTTTATCATTCAACGGAAGTTTCAGTGTTCTGAAAATACGTGGAACCATCTTGGAGCCGATAAAATCATGCCCGTGGAATGTCCAACCCGCTTCATTATCAAATCTTTTTGTCACGGGTTTGGCAATATCATGCAGCATGGCAGCCCATCTCAGCCACAGATCATCGGATACGGCAGAGACATTATCCACCACCTGTATGGTATGATAAAAATTATCCTTGTGCCGTTGTCCATTCTCCTCATGCACGCCTTTTAGTTCATGAAATTCAGGAAGAATAATGGGCATCAGTCCGGTTTCATCAAGGAGTAACAATCCAACAGATGGTTTAGCGGTAATCAGGATCCTGTTTAACTCGTCAGTAATCCTTTCCTTGGATACAATCCTGATCCGCGAAGCTGAATCTTTAATACCCTTTAATGTTTCATTGTCAATGGTAAATCCGAGTTCGGCCGCGAAGCGGATGGCGCGCATCATTCTCAAAGGATCATCTGAAAATGTCTTTGCAGGTTCCAGTGGTGTTTTCAGGACTTTGTCCTCTATATCCTGAAGACCATTGAAAGGATCCACCAGTTCCCCGAAACTATCTTTATTCAATGAAATGGCCATGGCATTGATCGTAAAATCCCTTCTGTTCTGATCATCTTCAAGAGTGCCATCCTCCACTACCGGTTTCCTGGAATCTCTTCGGTAGGACTCTTTTCTCGCACCCACAAATTCAATTTCTCTGTCCTGGTATTTCACCATGGCCGTACCAAAATTCCTGAAGATGCTTACAGGGATGTTATCTCCCAGGCTGCGGGCAAATTTCCTGGCAAACTCAATCCCGCTACCCTGTACGACTATGTCAATATCATGAGTATCACGTTCCAGGATACAATCCCTCACATAACCACCTATCACAAAAACTGGCATGTTTTCCTTCCCGGCAACGTCCCTAATTTGGCTGAAAATCTTATCATTAAGACATTTCTTCATATATAGATATGACAATATTGGATTATTCATGACAAAATTACAATAAAATCGTCACATTAGGACCTGGCATATAATTTGACCAGTGAATGTAAATTTGTATTTTTGTAAATATTTATATTTATTCATTATTAAATAATTAGCGATGACAGAACATCTTACAATGGATACTTTCAAAGAAAAGGTATTCAATTTTGAAGACAACAAGGAATGGAAATTTGAAGGTGAAAAGCCGTGCCTGATCGATTTCTATGCAGACTGGTGCGGACCGTGTAAGATGGTCGCTCCGGTACTCGAGGAACTGTCTGAGGAGTATGATGGCAAACTGGATATTTATAAGGTAAATACCGAAGACCAGAAAGAGCTATCTGCCATTTTCGGAATTCAGAGCATACCCTCCCTGCTGTTTGTGCCAAAAGAAGGGCAGCCTCAGATGGCCATGGGTGCATTGCCAAAGGATACCCTGGAAAAGGCCTTTAAAGACGTCCTGAAAGTAGATTAAATTCTTCCACAGGAAAAAATAGTAAAGCCGTATCAACACCAAATTGATGCGGCTTTTTATATTATTGGAAAGGATGTTAGAACGGCGCTGAATTTTGCAGCAGTAACTGCAAAATAAGGCTTCTTATCTAACATCCTTTTCCAATTAAACCAGCCACATTCAATTTGAATTTTCCCTTCCTCTTATTTCCAGTGGAAGAATGTAATTCTCAGGCACTGGCGTGGCAGAGTTACCAACCATATTAATTATGTGAGGGTATTAAAATGGATGCCTATAAATGTTGCTTGCAAGATTTTCAGCTCCATTTTAATACCCTCACTAATTTTATACTTATCTTTGTATTACTTCTCTAAGGGGGTGCCTGAAAATTACGGGCTGAGATCATACCCTTAGAACCTGATCCGGGTAATGCCGGCGAAGGGAGTTTAGAAATTATGAAGTATAATTATTCATTCGAGAGTTTATGAAATCTATTTGGATTGCTGTCCTGCTGACAGTTAATGCATTCATCCTTGATGCCCAGTTTGAACTGACCGGGACGGTGAAGGATAATAATGGGCAGGCCATGATCGGGGCGAATGTTTATATAGCCAAGACATTCCAGGGGGCTACAACTGATCTGGACGGAAGATATAACATAAGGAACCTGCCTGCCGGAACCTACGAAATATTTGCATCCTATATGGGATATGAAAAAGGATTGAAGAATATTGACCTCCAGGGTGATATGGAGCTGTCTTTTATTCTTAGTCAAACATCCTTGCTGGCTGAAGAGGTAATCGTTACGGCAACACGGGCTGGAGACAATTCACCAGTCTCGCACACCAATGTCTCCAAGGATGAGATCACCCGGATAAACCTTGGGAACGATATTCCCATCCTGCTCGGGCTCACACCATCTATGGTTAGCACCTCGGATGCAGGGAATGGGGTGGGTTATACGAATTTCAGGATACGCGGGACAGATATGAATCGGATCAATGTTACGGTCAATGGTATTCCCCTGAACGATTCCGAATCACATGGTGTATGGTGGGTCAATATGCCTGATTTTGCAGCCTCGGTTGATAATATCCAGATCCAGCGCGGTGTTGGGACATCTACCAATGGAGGCGCTGCATTTGGTGCCAGTATGAATTTTCAGACCTTTACCATGAATCCTGATCCCTACGGTACTTTCAATACTGCCTATGGATCATTCAACACCTGGAGGAATAGCCTGAGTGCAGGGACTGGCATGCTTGGCGATAAGTTTACACTCGATATGAGGCTCTCGATGATCAGTTCTGACGGTTATATTGACAGGGCCTCATCGGACCTGAAATCCTTTTTTGTCAGTGGGGCTTATTATGGCGAAAAAAGCCTCTTGAAGGTCAACATATTCTCCGGGAAGGAACATACCTACCAGGCCTGGAACGGGATACCCCGGGAACTGCTCAGTACCAACCGTACATTTAACTCCGCAGGAATGATCATTTCAGCAACAGGGGATACCAGTTATTATGACAATGAGTCGGATAATTACAAGCAGGACCACTACCAGTTATTTTACTCCCGGGAACTGGGAGACAGGTTCATATTTAACGGGGCATTGCATTATACCTATGGCCGGGGTTATTATGAGCAGTACAGGCAGGATGAAGACCTGGCCGACTATCAGATCCCTGATGTGATCTTTGGTGGAGATACAGTCACATCCACCGATCTGATCAGGCGAAAATGGCTGGACAATGATTTTTATGGATTTACCTGGTCATTGAATTACAAATTCCAGAGATTGGAAGCCTTCCTGGGAGGAGGTTGGAACAAATATGACGGCAGGCATTTCGGGAAGGTGATCTGGGCACGGACAGCAGGCGATTCGGAGATCAATCATGAATGGTACCGAAACCTTGGTGATAAAAGTGACTGGAATACCTATCTGAAGGTTAATTACAGGGCGGGCAGCCGGGTAAACCTTTTCGGGGATCTTCAATACCGTTACATTAAACATAATATCAATGGCATTGACGATGATCTGAGCGGGCTTTCCGAGTCACATCTGTACAATTTTGTAAATCCTAAGCTGGGAGCTACCTATGAAATAAACAATCAGCAACAGATTGCCTTCCTGGTAGCGGTCGGGAACCGGGAACCAAACCGCAGCAATCTCGTTGATGCAGATCCTGCACACCCGGTCCCCACGCATGAGACCATGGTCGATTATGAACTGGCCTACAGGTTGAACATGACCAGGGCTGTATTTGAGGCTAATCTATTCTACATGGATTATAACAACCAGCTTGTTCTGACCGGTGAGATCAATGATGTTGGTGCCCCCATTATGACCAATATCAAGGACAGTTACCGCAGGGGGATAGAACTGATCCTGGGCTTATTCCCGGCCGGTAAGATACACTGGGACCTGAACCTGACACTGAGCCAGAACAGGATCCGTAATTACACATCCTATGTAGATAACTGGGATTACTGGTTGGAGCCGGAAAATGAGCCCTACCAGCTGGTAAGTGAACTGGGGGAAACAAACCTGTCATTCTCCCCATCCATTGTTGGTGGCAGCAATCTCACCTATGAACCTGCCCGTGGTCTGAAGATCAGCCTGTCATCAAAATATGTAGGCAAGCAGTATATTGATAACACATCCTCTGATATGCGCGTGCTGGATCCCTATTTTGTAAATAACCTTCAATTGCAATACACCTTTAATCCCTCGTTTATGAAAGAGATCGGGCTAAACCTGATGCTGAATAATTTCCTGAATGAGAAATATGAATCCAATGCCTGGATCTACAGGTATTACTACGGGGGTTCTGAATACAAGATGGACGGGTATTTTCCACAGGCCGGAATACATTTTATGGCGGGGTTGTCACTAAAATTTTAAATTTGCATAAAACCTTATATGCGAATTGCCTGGATCATACCGGTCTTTACCTTACTTCTTTCATGTTCCGGGGACGGGCAAACCAGGAAAAATATCTTCCGCTATAATGAATCCAAGGGTATACCGACCCTGGACCCTGCGTTTGCACGGAATCAAACCATAATCTGGCCTGTTAACCAATTATTTAATGGTCTTGTTCAGCTCGATGAAGAACTGCATATCAGGCCCTGCATCGCCCATTGCTGGGAAATAAGTGAAGACGGGAAATTGTACACATTTTTTCTCCGCAAGGATGTGTTTTTTCATGATCATCCCCACTTTCCGGATGGCCGGGGCAGGGCCGTAACCGCAGCTGATTTTGTTTACAGCATGAACAGGATCATAGACGACCGCTTAGCTTCCCCGGGTGCCTGGATATTTCATTCTGTAGACCGGCTTGCCCCGGCAGGATTGAATGGATTTGAGGCAGTGAATGATACTATTTTAAGGATACGGCTGACCAGGCCTTTTCCTGCCTTCCTCGGAATCCTGAGTATGCCATACTGCCATGTGGTTCCACCCGAGGTGGTCAAAAAACTTGGACTGGATTTCAGGAAGGAACCAGTTGGTACGGGTCCCTTCCGGTTCAAATACTGGAGGGAAGATGAGAAACTGGTCCTGGTCCGGAATGAAAGATATTTTGAGCGGGACACGACAGGTGAGCGATTACCTTACCTGGATGCTATTAATATCAGTTTTACAAGAGACAAACAATCTGAATTTATGGAATTTATGATGGGGAGGCTGGATTTTCTATCCGGACTCCATCCGGTCTACAAAGATGAACTGATCACCCGGGGAGGAAAGCTGAATCCTGCCTACGAAGGACGAATAAAAATGATCACAGAACCATATCTGAATACTGAATACCTTGGATTCCTTGTAGATCCTGAACAGGAAGCTGTCCAGTCCAGTCCGGTCCTGATCAGGGAAGTCAGGCAGGCCATAAATATGGGTTTTGACCGGCAAAAGATGATGAGATTCCTGCGTAATAATATTGGGCGACCTGCAGGGGCTGGATTTATCCCGGAGGGATTGCCTTCCTACAGTGCCGAAAAAGTCAAGGGCTACTCTTATGATCCGGATATGGCAAGGGAATTACTGGCCAAAGCAGGATACCCTAACGGGAGTGGACTGGAAAGCATTACCCTTACAACTACTTCAGATTACCAGGATTTATGTGAATATATACAGCATGAATTATCTGAAGTGGGTATCCTCCTGGATATCGAAGTAAATACCGGTGCTTCTTTCAGGAACCGGATGGCCAATTCCCGTCTTGAATTTTTCAGGGGTTCATGGATTGCTGATTATCCTGATGCGGAGAACTATCTCTCCCTCTTCTACAGCAAGAATTTCAGTCCCACCGGACCCAATTACACCCATTTCAGCCATCCTGTTTATGACAGCTTATTCGAAGAAACACTGTTGATCCTGGATGACAGTATAAGATATGCCAAATATCAAGAACTGGACAGGATCATTGTCAGGGAGGCTGTCATTGTTCCGTTATACTATGATCAGGTTGTCCGTTTTATCCCGGAAGGCCTGTCAGGACTTGGTTCTAACCCAATGAACCTCTTGCATCTGAAACATGCCTTCTGGGTTGATTGAGGAGCAAAAATCGAAAAATCCGATAAAGATTGTATATTTGTCGCTGGACTGCTATCTAACCTAATATTTCAACCAATGTACAGGACAGTCTGGGAAAAATGCAAATCCTCAGTTTGCGCCATCGATTTCCTCAGTAAGGCAGGCACCAAAATCACCACTTTTACCGGTTTCAAAGTAAGAGGTTATCTGGTAACAGATGATGTGATTGATAAATTTGCAAAACCAGCAGAGGTAGTTCTGCGTTTCACCGGAGACGGACACCCTAAGAGCCTGAGTCTGCGCATGCCATTCAAAGATTTTCATAACAGTAAGGTTAAAACAAATGGCCGGCTTAATCCTGGATTTGTACTGTTTGATTTAGACATAAAGGAATTTAAAGATATTTCCGCCCTGAAGTGCAGCAAGAAGGTAAATCACAGGATCGGCCAACCGATTGCTGTACTTGGTTATGAGTTGGAGCAGGAAGACCTGGCCATCAAAAGTGGTATTATTTCCTGCCTGCATAGGGTAACGAAAGGATTTAATACCATACAGGTAGACTGTACCATTAAACAGGGAAATGCCGGGAGTCCTCTGATCGATGCAGAAAGTCTTGAGGTTATAGGGGTCATTGGTCATCGTCTTGCAACCATAGCCCGTTCATACCAGGAATTGATGCGGATCATGAACGCTAATCTGAAGGTGCTGAAGGAGGCAGAAGGAAAAATAAACATGGAGGATATTGATCCGATACAGGTACTGATCGTCAATCAGAACCAGATCAAACATATGGCTACAGAATTCTTCAAGACCGCAAACATGCGTGTGGGTTATGCTACGGAACTATGCAATCTTGCTGATTATTGTCCTGATCAGGAAGACATTAGCAACATTGACCTGGAATTGAATCTGGATCCCTGAAACGTAACGCAAAACCTTAAGCTTCCTCCTCTTTTTCAAGGCCATCTATTACTTTCTGAATTTCGCTTTCGGTTGTTTTGAGCTTCTTTTTGCATGTTTCAAGGAGGTAGGCGACACGTTTCACCTTATCTGTCAATTCATCTACATCCAGTTCACCGGATTCAATTTTCTGAAGGATCTCTTCGATCTCCGTGATGGCCTCATTGTATGTGGGGTCTTTGCTCATGGAACTATTTTTTTCCTTTCAACGGCAGGGTAAAGGAGAATGTACTTCCCTCTTTTGGCTTGCTGACAGCCCAGATCTTTCCTTTATGCATTTCCACAAATTCTTTACAAAGGATCAGTCCCAGACCGGTTCCCTTCTCTTCCGATGTGCCTGGCATGGTTTCACTGTTGCTGAGCCTGAATATTTTATCCAGCTGTTCTTCGGACATCCCGATGCCAGTATCCTCGATGGAGATGGTTATCTCACTGTCAGTCTGTTCACAAAAGACTTTTACCTGTCCGCCGTTGGGAGTAAATTTTACAGCATTATTGATTAAATTCCTGAGAATTGTGGACAGAAGATTTCTGTCAGCGGTAATTCTGACATCCTCAGGGATATCCGATACCAGGCTAACTCCCTTTTTATCAGCATGGATATCAAATACTTTAAAAATCTCTGTGACCATGGGAAAAAGATCTGTCTTTTCCGGATTGTAATCTATATTACCTGATTGGGAGCGGGACCATTCCAGCAGGTTTTCAATAAGCAAGTGTATATTCTTTGCTGCCTCATTGATGATCTTGCTGTAGCGCTGGATCTCTTCCGATGTGTAATCCCGTGAGTTACCGGATATCAATTCACTGAAACCAAGGAGGGCATTTAAGGGATTTCGCAGATCATGTCCGATGATAGAAAAGAACTTATCCTTGGTGGAATTTAACTCTTTCAGGTGTTTTTCGGAATTTTGCAATTTTAAATTTGCCTTCTCAAGCTGTGTGTTTTTCTCTTCCAGGAGCCTTGTAGTTTCGCGTTTTAACCTGTTCTTCTGGTAGTACACGACAAATACAAGGATGATCATTAAGGATACAGCCGCAAGGAAAAAAATGGTATTCTTTAACCTGGTAGCCTTGAGTTTGCTGATCTCATTGTCTTTTCTCAACAATTCAATTTCCTGCTGCAGGGACAGCGCCTGAGACATGCTCTCCATTTCTTTGATCCGGATCATCGCCTCCTGGGAGTTAATGCTGTCTTTGGCGGCAGCATATAAGCGGTAATAATGCAGGGCCTCTTTATAATCATTTTGAATATCATAATATTCGGCCAGATAACGATAATTTTCCTGAAGATCTTGCAATGAATTTACTTCTTCGGACAGCCTCAGGCTTTCATGGAATGCATTATAGGCCGCCCGGTAATTCTTGGTTTCCAGGTATGTTTTGCCCAGGTTGGTATAAATGGTGGCCATCATGGCCCTGTTATCCAGTTTGCGGCTGATTTCTAAAGCTTTTTTCTGATATTCCAGGGATTTCTCCAGCAATCCCATGGATAATGCTGATTCGCCAAGATTGGTAAGCGCCATGGATGCATCATCCTCATCCCGGGTCCGCAACGCAATCTGGTAAGCCTCGGTCAGATACTCGTGTGCTGTGTCATATTTTTCAGTTTCTATATACACAGCGCCGATATTATTCATAATGGAGAATAGATGGACTTCATCCTGCAACGCCTCAAAGATGATCTTTGCTTTTTTCAGGTAATCGAGGGCTTGCCGGTGGTCCTTCATTTGAAGGTAAACAGCGCCGATATTATTGTAGGAACGGGCAATGCTGTTGCTGTCTCCCAATGCTTCCCGGATGGTTAGGGCCTGCATGTAATGATCCATACTCTTGGTAAAATCACCCATCAGGAAATAGGCATTTCCAATCATGTTTAAAGATCTGGCAATCAGTGGTCTGTCTTGAATCTTAAGGGCGAGGGTATGGGCATGGATAGCCATCAGAAGACTGGTATCAAATGAACTTTGCCAGTAAGTTTCTGACAGCTCACAGAATATCTCAATGCGTTCCTCCTGGCTTGCATCATCCAGGAGGCTCTCAAGACTATCCTGCCTGGACTGAACTTGTGAAAATATTGACAGAGGCCAGAATATGGCCAATAATATTGCTCCTATAGGGAATCTGGTCATCAAAATTGCCGGTTGTTCCTTAGCTAAAGTATATTTTTTTTCTGTATATCTGTTATTTTGCTTTTGAATTTCCCCCTGTACAATTCTGTCTCAACAAGGGTGCCGGGAGCGGTATTTTTCACATCTTTAAGCGCTTTTCCGTCTTTTCGTGATATGGAGAAGCCCATTTTCAGAATTTGTCCGGGTTCAGCATAAGCTAAAAGCCTGTGATAATCTTCCAGCCTTTTATCCTCAGCTGCCAGTTTATGATGTATTATTTGCAGGAATCGTTGTTTAATATGGCCTGATTCAACTGCTTTTCTTTGGGGGACATGTCTGGCTGTACTCCTGAGTTTTTCCATAAACCGTGTGATCAACTGATCATGGAAACGCAACTGTTGTTGTACCTGCAGGCGTGCATTCCCGGTAATTTTTTGCAGGTGTTCCTTCAGTGCATGGACCATGGCAACCGCACTGGAAACATATTTTTGCTGATAAAGCTGAAGACGTAGTTTCTGTTCTGTCAGGATGCTTACCGTGGTATTGATCAAAACGTCTTTAAGTTCTTCGAGATCGCCCTCAAAGGAAGCAAGTTTGTCGATGAAAAAACCTGCTGCCGCAGTAGGTGTCTTCAGCCGGGTATGTGCCACCAGGTCAGTAATGGTATCGTCCTGCTCATGCCCAATTCCGGTGATGACAGGCAGGGGGAATTGTGAAACATGGAAAGCCAGGTCATAGCTGTCAAAGCAGGCCAGGTCTGATTTTGACCCACCCCCCCTGATGATCACAACCGCATCAAAATGAGATTCGTATTCAAATATTTTTTCCAGGGATGCTATGATGCTTTGTTCTGCATTCTCACCCTGCATCACTGCCGGGAAAAGGCGGGTATAAAATTGATATCCATATGGATTTCCCTGGAGTTGATCCCTAAAGTCCTCAAAGCCTGCAGCGGTTAGAGATGACACAATAGCTATTTTCTGTGGTACGATAGCAAGCGGTATCTCTTTATTCATCTCCAGTACCCCTTCATTTCCGAGCCGTTGGATTATCTCCCGTTTTTTGCGTTCCACATCTCCCAGGGTATAGCTTGGATCAATATCCTGGATGTTAAGGCTGAGGCCGTAAACCGGATGATATTCCACCCTGGCGGATACCAGGATCTTGATCCCCGATACGAGTTCATAACCGGTACTTGTTTCGAAGTATGGTTTTATCATGCGATAGGACGATGCCCAGATGGTGGCCCTGGCCCTGGCAAGTACCTTATCGGATTTTTCGTCCTTGTCTATCAGATCCAGGTAGCAATGTCCGCTGTAGTTTTGTGTGATGTCCATTATTTCGCAGCTGATCCAGCGGGTAACTCCAAAGCTGCTTTGAATGACCTCCCGGATCTCATCCTGCAGATCTGAGAGTTTCATCGTATGCCTGTTGCCTTCCTCCATCACATCTTGATAAAAATACCCTTCATCCGCTCATACTGGGTATGTAAAAGGATGAGATAGGTACCGGCAGGCAGAAGTTCTACATTAATTTCTGCCTGGTTCTGGTTGTTGGAATAGATCCTTCCTTCCTGCATTTTCCTGCCGGTTACATCTATGATCTCAAAATAACTTCCAGATTCATCAGTGTCAGGAAACCAGAGACTGATGTATTGAGTCGCCGGGTTAGGAAAGACATGCAGCCGGTCCGCTGTGGGTTTTGATGCTGAGAGCATCAGATCAGCGAGGTAAAGATCCGGAATGCCATAGCCGAGGAGTGAATCTGGTGAATGATACTGGCTTGCAGTCCGACGTATGGCTTCGATGATCTCATAACTGGTCACGTCCCTGTGTTTCTGCCACAGGCATGTGGCCAGTCCCGCCATGACCGGAGAAGAAAAAGAAGTTCCGTTACCAGTGCCTACCAGACCATTCGACCTGATTAATACTGTAGCCTGCCCCTGGGCGGCAACATCAGGTTTAATCCTGCCATCATAGCTTGGGCCTTTTGAACTGAATGAAGCACGTACGCCATCTGCATTCACTGCAGCAATCCCAAGGATGCTGTCACCATCTGAAGGAGCGATGATGTACTGCCATGGATCTCCGTTGTTGCCTGAGTTACCTGCACTGGTCACCACCAGCATCCCTTTTGAGGCAGCCAGGGTGGCTGCACGGGTCACCAGGGTGGTCTTTCCGTCCATATCGGAATATTCATAATTCTGGCTGCTTACTGTGAATCTGTCAGAATAGCCCAGTGAAGAATTGATGACATCTGCCCCCGCACTGTCTGCCAGTTCTGCCCCTGCCAGCCAATTTGCCTCTTCTATCCGGAACTCAGTCTGCGTATCTTCCGTTTGAATTAACCAAAAACCTGCCTGAATAGCTCCTCCCTCGAATTCCCCGGGCAGGAATCCACCCATGGTTGATAAAACATGTGTGCCATGATCGCCATTGATGCTCCAGAAGAAATTGGCGGAAGGATATACAAAATTACGCGTTCCCAGGATCTGCCCGTTCTGCCAGAGGGATTGAAATCCGGAAATGCTGTCTGCATTGTTAAATCCGGCATCAATCACTGCAATGATCATACCCTCCCCTTTATAGCCCTGTTCATGCAACTTATGGCCGTTAAGCATTTCAATCTGGTGGTCCGATGGAAGAGGTTCATCTGATAAGGATTCCTTGAATTTATCTGAAGCTGACTTATATCGAGGAGTCCAATAGAGTAATTCAATGCCGGTTACAAAGGGATATGAGGATAGCACATCTGCCAGGTTGGAGTCTGCTGTTTCAGCTACAACTGCATTCAACCATTTGCTGGTATACAGTATATTTATTTCATTTTCCCGGAGGCTTTCAAGATAAACCTGACTGACAGGCAGATCATTTTCCACGATAGGGATCTGATAGCGATCCCTTCTTTCAAGGGCGCGCTGTGAAAGGAATTCTTCAGGATTATCCAGTGAATACAGACTCCCTTGCTTATCTTTTAACTGGATCCAGAATTTGTAGTTACTTTCCTGGCCCATCCCTTCGAGGAAAAACCCGCAAACCAGTAATATGACCATACCCCATCTTCGCATCCTGATCGTCCTATTGTCTACTCTCTCCTGTCAAAGAAGTTATTAATATCCACCTCCGGGATCGTACCAAGGTTCTTCTCTATCTCCTCCATGTGTTTTTTGGCCCATTCTTCCAACTCCTTACTGTTCAGGAGCTCTCCTTTCTCATAATGGAGAGCATGCTCCTCCTTGCCATTATCATTGTAGAAATGCCAGGTTTTATCCATCTTCCCATGGTCATATTCACCATCCATTATCAGGACATGGTTCCTGTTATATACCTGGTACCTTCCGTGCATCTGATTTGATTCATGCCAGGAAACAAGCCTGATCGTGGAATCTTCAAAGAATTGTTTCCAGGGTCCGTGTTTCAAATCCATTTGCCAGGTCAAAATCTCGGCTAATTGTCCCCCGGGATAAAATTTCCTGGACTCCCCGTTTTTTAGTCCGGCTTTATAGGTCTCCGTATACATGAGGTCATCTGAATAATAAGAATAATAGCACCAGATACTGTCTTTCGCCATATTCACATATTTTCCTTTTGCTGCCAGTTTACCATTTCTGTAAAAGATCGTGGCATATGTATTCTCAGTTCCTTCATGGTAGACCATTTCAGCCCTCCTGGTCCCATTTTCATAGAATCGTTCCATATTACCAACCGGTTTTCCATTCTTAAAAAAGCCCTTATAGATCAGGTTTCCATCCGGATAGTTTTTTTTCCAATACCCCTGTCTTTGCCCCTGTGCGTCTGTCTGGTTCCAGAGGGTGTCGGTCGGCTGTGCGGATAAACCTGCACTCAATAAGATGCTGCTGAATATCAGTATTAAATTCCGGCGGTAGCGGGTCATGGCAACATTATCTATAATGCTAGTAAATCTAACGTGTTTATGTTAAAACGAAAAACGAAGAAGATAATTTTTTCAGGTGAAATTTAATAATAGTAAAACAAAAAAAAGACCTGCCAGGTAATGTTTTACTGACAGGTCTTCTGATGAGATATTTTCTTATTGAAAGGCCTTACTTAACTTCTTCAAAATCAACATCTGTTACTTCCTGGTCATCCTTCGGATCCTGAGCTTGTTCTCCGTCCGGGGGAGGTCCGTCAGCCTGTTGATCCTGACCGGCCTTATAAAGCTCTTCAGAGGCAGCCTGCCAGACCGTATTCAGTTCAGCAGTTGCTTTATCTATGGCATCCAGATCCTGGCTTTTGTGAGCTTCCTTCAGGGTTTCAAGGGCTTTTTCAATGGGTTCCTTTTTATCAGCCGGCAATTTATCTCCAAACTCCTTCAATTGTTTCTCAGACTGGAAGATAAGGCTGTCTGCTGCGTTCAGCTTATCTATCTTCTCCCTTGCCTGCTTGTCAGCTTCTTCATTATCTTTGGCTTCTTTCTTCATATTTTCGATCTCAGCATCTGTCAAACCGGTTGATGCTTCGATGCGTATGCTCTGTTCCTTGCCAGTTCCCTTATCCTTTGCAGATACATTCAGTATTCCGTTGGCATCAATATCAAAAGTTACTTCAATTTGTGGCAGTCCCCTTGGTGAAGGAGGTATGCCATCAAGATGGAATTTACCAATGGTCTTGTTACCTTGAGCCATGGGCCTTTCTCCCTGCAATACGTGGATTTCCACGGAGGGTTGATTATCTGCTGCTGTAGTAAACGTCTCTGTCTTCTTTGTCGGTATCGTTGTATTGGATTCTATCAGCCTGGTCATTACACTGCCCAATGTCTCAATCCCGAGTGAAAGGGGCGTAACATCAAGCAGGAGGACATCCTTTACCTCTCCTGTGAGCACACCACCCTGAATGGCTGCACCAACTGCTACTACTTCATCAGGATTTACACCTTTGGATGGTGATTTACCAAAGATCTTCTCAACGGTAGCCTGGATGGCGGGTATCCTGGTGGATCCCCCTACAAGTATAACCTCATCGATATCAGAAGGTTTCATACCAGCATCTTTCAAGGCCTTCTTACATGGCTCAACTGTTGCCTGTATAAGTTTGTCGGCAAGACTTTCAAATTGAGCACGCGACAGGGTTTTAACCAGGTGCTTGGGTATCCCGTCGACAGGCATAATATAGGGAAGGTTGATCTCTGTACTGGAAGAGCTTGACAGCTCAATTTTAGCTTTTTCTGCAGCTTCTTTCAGACGCTGAAGAGCCATGGGATCTTTGCGGAGATCAATGTTTTCATCTTTTTTGAAGGCTTCAGCCAGCCAGTTAATGATCACTTCATCAAAGTCATCTCCACCCAGATGTGTATCACCATTTGTTGATTTTACTTCAAAAACGCCATCCCCTAATTCAAGAATGGAGATATCGAATGTTCCACCCCCAAGGTCAAATACAGCTACTGTAATGTCCTTGTCCTTCTTGTCAAGCCCATAAGCCAGCGAGGCAGCAGTTGGTTCATTGATAATCCTTTTTACTTTCAGTCCCGCGATCTCTCCAGCCTCCTTTGTGGCCTGCCTTTGAGAATCACTGAAATAAGCAGGTACAGTAATGACGGCTTCGGTAACTTCATGTCCGAGATAATCTTCTGCCGTTTTCTTCATTTTTTGCAGGACCATGGCTGATATCTCCTGCGGAGTATACTTTCGGTCATCAATCTGTACGCGTGGTGTATTGTTTTCTCCTTTAACCACCTTATATGGCACCCGGTTGATTTCCTTCTGGACCTTGTCAAATGTTTCCCCCATGAATCGTTTGATGGAAGAAACGGTTTTGACAGGATTGGTGATGGCCTGACGCTTTGCAGGATCCCCAACTTTTCGCTCTCCGTTTTCAACGAATGCAACCATGGAAGGAGTTGTGCGTTTCCCTTCACTATTGGGGATTACAACAGGTTCATTCCCCTCCATCACAGAAACGCATGAATTGGTGGTTCCTAAATCTATTCCAATAATTTTACTCATGATAAATATGTTTTGTTTATGTTATTTCAACGTTTTATAGTGTTTTTCAATCTTTGTGCCATAATGCAAATTGTGAAATAATGGCATTTGATTGGGATGTCTGATTCCCGGTTTGCGAAAGATGTGACAAAAAGTCAGTTTGTCTGGTTCAGAAAAAGAAATGACCGAATTGGCGGTCTTTTCACTATAAATTATCAACTTTGTAAGCCCAAATCTGAAATTATGGCCCTGCATGAAATTGTAAGACGCGTTACTACCCATGTACTTCATGAGATGAAGCTGAAAGGCGAGAAGATTGCCATGTTAACAGCTTATGACTATTCAATGGCAAGGATCCTGGATGAAGCCGGCATTGATATTATCCTGGTAGGGGATTCAGCCTCCAATGTGATGGCTGGCCATGATACAACCCTGCCGATCACGCTGGAACAGATGATCAATCATGCCGGATCCGTGGTCAGAGCAGTAAGCCGCGCGCTGATTGTAGTGGATCTGCCGTTTGGCACCTACCAGGGAAATTCAAAAGAGGCCCTGACTTCATCCATACGGATCATGAAAGAAACAGGTGCTCATGCTGTAAAGATGGAAGGAGGGCAGGAGATACAGGAATCTGTCGTACGTATCCTTTCTGCCGGGATCCCTGTCATGGGACATCTTGGATTAACTCCCCAGTCCATTCATAAATTCGGTACATATGTCGTACGGGCCAGGGAGGAGAAAGAAGCCGAAAAGTTAGTGGAAGATGCTCATATCCTGGAAGAAGCCGGTTGTTTCGGTCTTGTCCTCGAAAAAATACCAGCCTCTCTGGGGGAAAAAGTTGCAAAGGAATTAAAAATCCCGGTTATCGGGATTGGAGCCGGACCTGCTGTTGACGGCCAGGTGCTGGTGCTTCATGATATGCTGGGTATCACGCAGGAATTCTCCCCACGTTTCCTTCGACGTTATCATAATCTGCATGCCGAGATCAAGGGGGCTGTTCAAAACTATATACAGGACGTCCGGACACTTCAGTTCCCTGACGAAAAAGAACAATATTAGTCGGGAAGTATATTAAATACGCCACTGAAAATCTTGCAAGCAATATTTATAGGTGTCGTATTTAATATACTTTCCCTCCTAGTGGATGAGAAAAATAGATTAAGATTATTCTATTTTGATTGTAAGGGAGTTATGAAATGACAACCTTGGCTATTATTGATTAAAAAAGATGCCTATATTTTGTGGTTACTGCCACAAAATTCAGTACCGTTTTAATCAATAATAGCTTACTTTTACATTTATAAATCGTTTTTGAATTGAAGAATAAGCTTGATATATTATTTGAGGATAATCACCTGATTGCCATTAATAAAAGTGCCGGACAACTTGCCCAGGGGGACCAGACAGGTGATGTTTCACTCGATCATCTGGTAAAAGAATACATTAAGAAAAAATATAATAAGCCAGGGGATGTGTTCCTGGGTGTGATTCACAGATTAGACAGGCCGGTCAGCGGGGTCATCCTATACGCACGTACCAGCAAGGCCCTGATCAGGATGAACCAACTTTTCAAGGAACAGAAAATTCAGAAACACTATTGGTGTATCGTAAAAGAAAGACCGCATCCAGAAGAGGGAACGCTGAGCCATTATCTTGTAAAAAATGAGGGCCAGAACAAGTCTTATGCCTACAATAAACACAAGCCCAATACCAAACCTGCCAGTCTTGATTACAGGCTGATCTCCGGTTCCGACCGCCATTACCTCCTGGAGGTAAAGTTGCATACGGGACGCCATCATCAGATCCGTTGCCAGCTAGCTAAGATTGGCTCACCCATCCGAGGTGACCTGAAGTATGGTTACCAGCGCAACAACGAGGATGGCAATATAAACCTGCATGCCCGTTCCGTGGACTTCATCCATCCTGTGAGAAATGTACCGGTCAGCATCTTAGCGCCGGTACCATCAGACCCGATCTGGAAAGCCTTAACGGTTCAGTTTGATTAAGGACGTACCTGATTAATTTGATTTCAGAAAGGAGCTGTCAAAGCTTAAGGGCAGTAAATCTTTGATGCTGGCTACAGCATAGATGCCTGACTTTCCATACATCAGTATCCGGATTGGCTGCTTAAACCTGTTTTCACATTCAAGAAGCGCCTGCCGGCACGAACCACAAGGATAAACAGGCTGATCAAGTAAATTATCCTGGTATATGGCTGCTACTGCCATCATTTTTACAGAGGACCCCGGGTTTGTGGCGTTAGCGGCAAACATGGCAACACGTTCAGCACATAGTCCGTCCGGATATGCTGCATTTTCCTGGTTATTCCCATTGACGAAGGTACCATTATCAAGCAACAAGCTGGCTCCAACACGAAATTCCGAGTATGGTGCATAGGCATCCCTGGCAGTTTGTATGGCCCTTTCGATCAATTGCTGTTCTTCAGCTGAAAGCTCAGCTGGAGATTTGTACTCCTCAATATTAATATGGATTTTCACGTTTAAAGGATCATGCAGAATCAAATTTACAAATCTTGTTGATAAGTCCAAGTTTCCCGATGAACCTGAAAAACTCATTATTGATACTTTTAGGCAAATATTTCCCAGCTATGAGATCGCAGATACTGGCATCATTATTCATCATATTTTCCTTTATTTACCCCGATCAGCTTAAATCACAGCAGACCAGCCGTCAGGAATATATTGAACAATACAGGCAATGGGCAATGGATGAGATGAAGCGCAGCGGAATCCCTTCCAGTATCACATTGGCCCAGGCCATGCTGGAGTCGAATAACGGGAACAGTACCCTGGCCACCAAAGGGAACAATCATTTCGGGATAAAATGCCATGATTGGAAAGGAAAAAGTATGCGGCATGACGATGATAAAAGAAACGAGTGCTTCCGAAAGTATAAGTCAGCCCGGGATTCATATATCGACCATACCAATTTCCTGATGAATGGCCCACGATATTCTTTCCTTTTCGAGCTGGACCAGACAGATTATAAAGGCTGGGCGAGGGGCTTAAAAAAAGCTGGCTATGCCACCAGTCCTACCTATGCCAGCGCATTGATCAGGATCATTGAAGATAATGAACTGGACCAGTATGATTCAGGCAAGGTGCGACGCAGGAGGGTAGATGACACAGAACCTATTGCTGAGGTTACCGATATTGACGGGTTTGAGATCGAGATCGATCACAGAAAGATCCTTATGAGAAACCGGATCGATTATATCATTGTGAAAAAAGAGGATACCTATCAAAGCCTGACCAGGGAGCTGGAAATGATGTCCTATGAACTGGCACAATACAATGAAATTCCGAGGGACTCCAAGCTGAGTAAAGGGCAGGTGCTTTACCTGCAGCCAAAACGGAGTAAGGCATCAGTCGAATTCAGCTACCATACCGTTGAGGCTGGAGAGACCATGTATGAAATTTCTCAGATGTACGGCATTAAGCTGAAAAAACTCTACGCGTTGAATTCAATGAACCCGGGAGAAGAGCCGGCGGTTAATGATGAGGTTAATCTGCGGAAAAAGAAATAATAGTGCTTAAAAAACCTGGAGTCCGGATAATCCCTTTAATCCCCTTAAAAACTCAGGCGTATCCATTTTCTTTTTTCCTTCGAGCTGGATCCGGGTAAGTCTGACTAAGCCGTTACGGCAGGTGATCTCGAGGACATTTTCGTCATCAGTAAGAAGTGTGCCGGGTTTATCATTCACAGGCAGGATCTCTTTTTCAGCTGCAAATATTTTCAGTATTTTTTCTTCCCCGGCCTGGTTTCTCATCATGGTCCATGCAGCCGGATAGGGTGCCAGTCCCCTGATATGATTATAGACCACTTCAGTCTCCTGATCCCAGTTTACCCTGCAGTCCTCCGTAAATATCTTCGGGGCCGTTTTCAGTTCACCCTGCTTTTTGATCAGGGCAGCCTGGTCGATCAGGGGAGGATGGCCTTCCACAATGGCCCTGACTGTTCTGACCAGCAATTCAGCCCCGGTATTCATCATTTTATCATGCAGGCTGCCGGCATCTTCATCAGGATCAACAGGAACTGTTTCCTGGTGTATGATCTTCCCGGTATCGATCTCCTTTTCAATGAAAAATGTAGTAAGGCCTGTTTCTGTTTCCCCGTTCATCAGGACCCTGTTTATCGGGGCTGCACCCCGGTATTGGGGCAGGAGGGAAGCGTGCAGGTTAATGGTTCCCCTGGGAGGGAGTTTCCATACCTGCTCGGGCAGCATACGAAAAGCCACCACCACGATAAGATCTGGCTGAAAGTCCTGGAGTTCAGCTAAAAAAGCAGGTGATTTGAGTTTTTCGGGCTGTAAAACGGGGATATTTTGTGACAATGCATAATCCTTAACCGGCGATGTCCGTATTTTTCGCCCTCTTCCGGCAGGCTTATCCATGCCTGTCACGACTGCCACTACAGTCTGTCCATCACGGATCAGGGCCTCCAGTCCGGCCACTGCAAATTCCGGAGTACCCATGAAAATGATCCTTAATTGGGGGATCAATGGTTTATCCATGGTTCGTGGATCATTCTTTGTTATCCATCTTGTATTTGGCGATGTCAAGGAAATGCCCCATTTTATCCTGTTTTGTTTTCAGATAAAAAGCATTGTGTTCATTGGGCTCGATCACCAGGGGAATATTTTCGATTATGGTCAGTCCATATCCTTCTAATCCTGCCCGTTTAACGGGATTATTCGTTATGAGTTTTAGTTTTCCGAGTCCCAGTTCCCGGAGAATATTGGCGCCTACTCCATAGTCCCTTTCATCATCTTTAAATCCCAGGTCTGTATTGGCCTCTACTGTATCCCGTCCAAGCTCCTGTAACTTATATGCCCTGATCTTATTCGATAATCCTATACCCCTGCCTTCCTGGTTCAGGTATATCAAAACTCCCCTGCCTTCCTTCTCGATCATTTCCATGGCCTTATGGAGCTGTACCCCGCAATCACAACGGTAGGATCCAAATATATCACCGGTCATACATGAAGAATGTACCCTGGTCAGGATTGGCTCTTCCCTGTTCAATTCGCCCTTGATCAGGGCGATATGTTCCAGTCCATTGGATTCCTGTATGAAAGGGATCAGTCTGAAACTGCCATATGTGGTGGGCAGCATTACTTCTACACCCTTTATAATGATGCTGTCGGTCTTAAGCCTGTAGGCGATCAGATCCTTGATGGTGATCAGCTTCAGATTGAACTTTCGGGCGATCTCTACCAGCTGGGGCAACCTTGCCATCGATACCATCCTCGTTCATGATCTCTACCAGGGCACCGCCAGGTTTTAATCCTGCCAGCCTGGTCAGATCCACAGTTGCTTCCGTGTGCCCGGTCCTTCTTAAAACACCCTTGGATTTGGACTTCAGGGGAAAAATATGTCCCGGCCTGCCCAGGTCCTCTGGCCTGGTAACAGTGTTAACGAGTGAACGGATTGTTTTTGCCCTGTCACTGGCAGAGACCCCTGTGGTGGTGCCATGACCTAAGAGGTCGACAGAAACAGTAAAGGCTGTGTCGTGAAGGCTGGTATTTTTGCCAACCATCAAATCCAGTTCAAGTTCCTGGCATCTCTCTTCTGTAAGCGGTGCACAGATCAATCCCCTTCCATGTGTTGCCATGAAATTGACCGTCTGGGTAGTGATAGTTTCCGCGGCGGTAACAAAATCCCCTTCATTCTCACGGTCCTCATCATCAACCACGATGATGATCTTTCCGTTTCTTATATCTTCAATGGCCTCATCAATGGAATTAAATACCACATCATCATTTTTAGGTTCTTCTCGTGGGCTGCCAGACATTTGTTTCTGTTCCTTTAATAAATTTCAGAAAACCTGCCAAAAGGGCAAGGTTCATGCTATAGAAATGAGTAATGAAGCGCAAAATTACAATATGTAATCCTATTTTCCTTAATAAAAAGTCAATAATTGGACTGATGATGAGCAGTCCCTGTACCAGTAGCAAGATCCTGTACAAAGGATGGGAAAGGGCAAGTATTATATTTGACAGGAGAAGTAACAGCAGAAAAAATGGTCCCAGCCATCTCAATACCTTGTGGGAGAAAAAACTGAATGCAACTCCTGTGTAAGGCGGCCACAACAATTTATAGAATGTTTTAAGATTCTGAAAATTTCCCGTTGCTATCCTGATCTTGCGGCGGAATTCCTCTGACAAGCGATTGGGAACATTCTCGAATCCTATAGCTTTCATTTCAAGGATGCACTTCTTCTTTTTCTCCAGCACCTTCATAGTGATATAAAAATCATCCACGGAATATCCCTCAGGCACTCTGGTATAGTATTCATCCCTGATGGAATAGCAGGCCCCATAGGCACCGATCATGGTCCCCCATGCTTTACCCTCATGGTATTTTAGCCTGATCTCCCTGGACATAAAAGACCATTCCTGATAGGAGATCCCGCTCATGTCAATTCTTTTGTTCATGATATTGGCACCAACCAGGCCGATTTGTTCATTCTTGTAATGTTTAACCAGTTCGAATATAGTATCAGGCGTGAAGATCACCTGGGCATCTGTCATGATCAGTATGCTGCCCCTGGCCTTTTCCCTGAGTTCATTGATCACTGCCGGTTTACCCCTTCTCTCCTGGAAGGCGGTGAAGTGGAAAGATCCATGACCTTCTGCAATCTCCCCCAGGATGTCATTGGTCCCGTCCGAAGAACCATCAGATCCCACTAAAAGTTCAAATCTGTCTTCCGGGTATCCGGTATTGTATATACTCTGAATTTTTTCAGAGATTACTTTTTCTTCATTATGGACGGCCATGATTATGGAAACAAAGGGGAGGTCATCCTGGAGGGTCAGAACCCTGTCGTTTTCTTTTCTGAGTCGTGACAAAATGCTGACTGTCAGTGGGTAAAAAATGTATGATTGTAGAATGGCAACAGCGGAAACCCAAAATATAATTTCCCAGATCATACGAGTTGCTCTTTATAAAAGGAGATCAGTTTTTCGGAGAGCGCTAATATATCAAAATTTTCGGTAACAAATTGGCGGGCTTTTTGTCCCATATTCTGCAGGTGATACTGTCCCGTCTGCAGGTTTTCGATTATACTGACATATTCAGCCGGTGTATCCGCCAGGAAAAGGTGTTCACCGTGAATGGCTTCCAGTCCCCCGGCTCCAATCCGGGTACTGATTACGATCTTTCCCATGGCCATGGCTTCGAGTATTTTAATCCGGATGCCACTGCCTGTAAGCAGAGGCACAATCATTACAGTATGTTTATGGAAGAATTCTTTGGCGTATTCAACCTCACCCTCCAGCCTGACATTTTCAGGCAGGTTCCTGCCACTGAAATAGTATGCCGGATTTCTTCCGGCAAGGTCAAGGCTAAGCCCTGGAAATTTGAGCCGGATCTCTGGCCATACCTCCCTGAAGAACCAGTCAAGACCTTCCTGGTTGGGACCCCAGTCCAGTGCCCCGATAAAGAATAGCAGGACCCTGTTCTCATCCTCATTTACCGGGTAATTGGAAATATCTATCCCGGTAGGAATGACCATGACCGGTAAGGTATGGCCCAGCTGATCAAATCCCTTCCTGTCTTCATCAGATATTGGAATAAGCAGATCTACCTCGGAAAGTATCTTTTTTTCCAGCTCCTCTATCCTCCTAGCAAGGATCCCCAGATAGAACCGTTTCATCAGATTGTGCTCCTGCTTTGACATGAGCCTCCAGATCTGATGTTCCTGATTATGTGCACGCAAGACTATTTTAGCCTTACCCCTTATGCTGGGGATATAAAATGAAAGGTAGGGTCCTTCCAGCTGGACAATATCAAAATCATTTTCTGCCAGGCATTTCTCTAACACGGTCCTGAAAGATCTTGAAATAAACCTTTCTGCATTGTAAGGGTATCTGGAAAAGAGAAGATTTAATATCAGCCTGAAGGGACGAATTTTTGTATTCACATTGACTGACAATATGGAGATCAGGTCTCTGAGGCTTTTCGGCAGATCTGATTCAGGGAAGTAATGCTTTCCTGTGTTCATGGTAAGCAAGGTGACCTGGCAGTTCATGTGAGCAAAACCCAATGCCATGTTCAGGGTGGCTATGGCACCTCCATCCCTGGCTGGCCAGGGCATTTTTGTGCTCAGGATCAGGATCTTCATTTTCTGCCGCCAGTCTTTATCCAGTAATAGCGAATCCTCCTCCTGATCCTTCTGAAGAAAAGATGGTATGTTTCCATGTCCATCAGGGAAGAGTCAGTCATGGATTTATATGTAAGCCAGATCCCGATCGGCAGGAGTATGGCTGAGGAGATCCACATCCCTATAACGGGACTGAGGCCACTGTCCCGTGCCAGCTGTTCCCCCGACATGGATAACACATACCAGGCGAGGAAGAACAGGACGGATATGACCGCAGGCATACCCAATCCTCCTTTCCTTATGATGGCACCAAGCGGGGCACCGATAAAGAAAAAGATCAGGCAGGCAAATGACAGTGTGAATTTCCGCTGTGTCTCGATCTGATATCTCCTCAGGCGGGTGACCTTTGCTTCAGTGTTCGTACCGGAAGTGGAAATATGGTTCATGGATGCCCGTGCCTGTACCAGAGCCTGGTCTAAGGTCTGGATCTTGTATCTTTCCTCAAGTTCATTATAGAGACTGTCAAGGTTCAGCCTGTACAATATATACTCCTTTTCTTTTTCAGTTTCAACCTTTGTTGTCCTGGGTTCAGTCCTCCTGTAATTGTAATAGGTTCGTTTGATGAGGGCATCGTTGACGTTCTTATAGATCTTATTGATCTCGGTTCGGAATGAATCTTCAAAATGTGCCAGCATGTTAAGGCTCAACATGGATACATTACTCTTGAACAGGGATTCATCTGTACGATCGAGTCCGAATCCTGTAAGTTCAATAAGGCTAGTTTGTTCCTGGAAGAAATCCCTTCTGTGTGGGTAGGTAAAGTCTTTCTTGTTTTTCTTGTCGGTTTCTATTTCATTATATGTACGCCCACTGTAGAGCGTGAAAATCAGGTACTGGGCATCTTCAGAAACTTGCATGTAACCAGAATCTGCTAAGGTTACATAGGTATTCCCTTTACGTTCCGTGTGATCGTAAATCCTTATTCCGTATAATATGTTGGTATTGGGATCCCTCGTATCGATTCTCATGCTATATCCTTCGATACCATTGTAAAATATACCTTCCACAATCTGGAAGGAGGGCCTTTTTCGCTGTATATCATACAACAAGGACCTTGTTTTCAGATTGGTAATCGGCAGCATATAATTGGAAAAGAGGAAAGCCCCGACACTCAATACAACTGCCACAATAATGAGGGGAAGCATGATCCTGACAAGCGAGACCCCTGAAGATTTCATGGCTGTCAGTTCATAGAATTCACCCAGGTTGCCAAAGGTCATAAGGGCTGCCATGAGGATGGCCAGGGGTAAGGCCATGGGTACCATGGTAGCTGTCAGGTAGAGTACAAATTCGGATATGACCGTAAACTCCAGGCCTTTGCCTATGAGGTCATTGATATATTTGAAAAGGAATTGCATGACCATGATAAAAAGCACGATCATGAAGGTCATTGCAAAAGGCCCTGCAAATGATCTCAACAGTAGAATATGTAAGCGCTTGGCTCGTAAATGCATTGACTTTGTACTGTACCAGTAGAACGGGTATAAAGGTAAGATATTTTAGAGGATTGTGCAGGAAGGTCAGAGACCGATCACATGTTTTAATTCCGCGATCTGGGTATCCCAGAGGTCTACAGCATCCGTCGTTTCATCATCTTCAGCAAAATCTGTGATCATCAGTGAAACATCTCCGGTAAGTTCATCCTGGTTCAGCCGGAATTCAAAGTATGAATCACAGTCATCCTCCTCAATCCACCGGAACCGGACATATTTATTGTCTTTTCGTTGAACGATCTCTGCCTGCTGTTCTGAATTCTCCCAGATGAAGGTGTATATGCCTCCGTGTAAATTTACATCATCTGCGAACCACTCGGCCAGGCCTCCTGGTGTACTCAGGCGGTTAAACAATACCCGGGGGGAAGAATTGATGTCGTACTCAAGTTCAAATTTCTTTTTCATCCGGATCAGCAGTATTTGGTTTGTTCATCACTCTGTAACTGCAATATAGTAAATTATTTAGACATTAAGTATTAATAAAAATTATCATGCTGATCATAAGTATGGGGAGCTATAGAGTCATCGTGGAAAACTTTCAGATCGGGTGCCTCCCTTTTTTTCTATATTTGAGATTGTCAACCACTATTTCGCTATGCGTCAGCTGGCTTTAATATTCTTTATTCTGGTTTTGATTACATTCAGAGCCACTTCACAGGATAAGAAACTTTTTAAGCAGACTTTTATTGATGCTGAATATGCCTTCATCACGGAGGAATATAAAGAGGCACTTCATCATTATGGCGACCTGCTTAAAATGGATCCGGACAATGCTAACCTGCATTTCCTGACGGGCGCCTGTTACCTGAGTATCTACGGTGAGAAACAGAAAGCCATCCCACACCTGGAAAAAGCCACTCAAAGTATGACCACCGGATATCGTGAAGGATCCTACAAAGAAAGAAATGCTCCGAGAGAATCATTTTTTGCACTCGCAAGGGCCTATCATATACAGCACGATTTTGAGAAGGCCATCGAGCATTACCAGAAATACCGGAATATAATGTTTAAGAAACATTTTGCTGAGGTTGAGTATGTTAATAAGCAGATCAAGTCCTGTGAACTGGCCATGAGCATGATCCAGCAGCCGCTTGATATACAGTTTCTCGGATTGGGTGACCAGGTAAACCAGTTCCAAAGCAATTATAATCCGGTTGTGTCCATGGATGATTCAACCCTCATCTATATGGCAGATCAGCCGGCCGACCGGACCATCATGATCATCCATCGTACAAAAGATGGCTGGACAGATCCAAGGTCTATCAATAAAGAAATCGGATCAAACGGGGATTGTTTTCCCACCTGTCTTTCCTTTGACGGAAAGGAGCTGTTCCTTGTCAAAAGGAACTATGACGGCTCGGATATATTTGTCAGTTACCGGAAAGGGGACAAGTGGACCCGCATGGTAAGGTTAAATGATCATATTAATACAGATTATTTTGAAACCCATGCCTTTATTACGAACAATGGCAAATCATTGTTTTTTACCAGTGACCGGCCAGGTGGAGAGGGGGCCATGGATATTTGGGTATCGGAGACAACAACCCAGGGTGACTGGGGTCCACCCCGGAATCTGGGACCTAAAATAAATTCACATTATAACGAAGAAACACCATTCCTGACAGAGAACAGTAATAAAATTTATTTCAGTTCACAGGGACATGCTACGATGGGCGGCTTTGATATTTTTTTTGCTGATAAACTGCCCTCCCTGCAAATGGGTACGGAAGGTGTTTTAACTGAGAATACATCTGATGAAATGCCCTCAGCCCGGTGGTCATTTCCCCAGAATGCAGGTTATCCAATCAGCACAGCAGACGATGACCTGTTCTATGTCCCCCGAAAAAACGGACAGCGGGGATATTGTGCCATCATAATTGATTCCATCAGCCATAAAAGGAATATATACACCATGATGCCTCGTGTGGTGGAAGAAGTCCAGATCGCTGTCATACAACAGGGTGAGGAGGTGAAGGTAGAACTTCCAGAGACAGAGATCAAAACGACAGGCGAAGAGATCAGGGTAGATACCACCATTGTGACAGAAACAATAACATCCAGGGTAGAAGAGACCCCTCCTCCCGGGGTGACCGATCCTGATATTTATTTTGTCCTGAACAGCATTTTATTTGAATTCGATAGTGATGCCCTGAGTGAAGCTGCCAAAGCCGAAGCGGACAGGATAATGGCAGCCATGCAGAGCAATCCTGAGATCCAGCTGGAATTAACCGGTCATACTGATGAAGTGGGTGCGGATGAATACAACCTTAGCTTATCTGAGCGGCGTGCACAATCCATCGCCGATTATCTGACCGGCCGGGGAGTCAGTAAGGAAAGGATACGGGTCAGGGCTGCGGGAGAAACAGAACATATTGCCCTCAACAAGTATGAGGATGGAACAGATAGTCCCGAAGGCCGACGCCTGAATCGCCATGTCTCCCTGAAATTTGAAAACCTGCAGGATGACAGGGTCCGTGTTGCAGAAATGTTTGTCCCAAGTCATCTTCGCTCAAAGAAAGATCAGTCCTTCAGCGTGCTGCTGATCAACAGCGATCAGTTGATTGATACCATACCCGATGAGGTGGCCGGGGAGAGAACAGCCCTTATCATCACTGATTCCGCATTCTTGTATACGGCGGGCAATTTTCATCAAAAGACCGATGCCCTGATATACCTTAATGAGGTAATTGACCTTGGCTATCCGGATGCCGGCATGCTGGAACAAAGAGACCTTGAACAACTGATCGCTCAGCTTTCTGAAGAAGGCATCCTGGTTGAAGCGAGTTTTACCATACAGATCATGGCCCTGAAAAATCCTGTCAGGATCAGTTTTTTCCTTCCCCTTGAGGGTGTCATAGCATATGAGGGTCGAGACGGGCTTCACAGGTATGTATATGGAGAGTATGACGGGATTTACGATGCACTGGATATGCTTCCGACCCTGAAGGATATGGGTTATCATGATGCTTTTATCATGAGTATACTCCGGTATCGCAGATTGCAGGAATGAATTTCCGTACCGGGGAGTGGGTATTATTTACCCAGGATATAAGGTAGTGTATCTGCCAGGGAATCGTAATATCCTGATAAAAGGGGCATGATACCACTTCTTTCAATATTGCCTCCTGAAATACCCAGGGCAGTGAACCCGGCAAGCCTGATAGACAGAACCCCTGCTGACGAATCTTCCAATCCCACTATCCGATCACTTTGCTCTACCGGCATTTCAATACCAATCCTGGCAGTTTCCGCATACAACCATGGATGAGGCTTGGGAGCCAATTCCCCCATTGTTCCTGTCTGTCCTTTCCTCATTGTTTGTCCCGCTGTAATAATAGCATCATAAAAATCAAGTGGATCGCCCAGGTTCATCGTCCGGAATGCCGAAACGATCTCCGGCCATGCCTTTTCGTAAAGTCCGGATGTTACCAACCCTATCTTTATCTTATTTGATTTCAGGGTTAGTAAAAAGTCCTTCAAACCCGGATTCGGAACAAAGGCATCCTGGCGGCCACGTCCTTCCAGGATCTCCTTCATTTCATAATGGGCAATCTCGAAATATTTTCTCCGGGCTTCAGCGAGGTTTTTATCCGGACAATACTTTCGGATACAGTGCTCAAGGTGTTCCGATACTGAAAGTCCGGATACATGTGGCTCATCTTCATCCTCCAGTTCAAAGTGGGGATCTCCAAGTAACCTGGATGTTGTTTCCTGTATGATCCAGATCCAGAATTTTTCACTGTGAACACTGGTCCCGTCAAGATCTGTCAGGACCACTGTGGCAGGTGGTTTAAAAACAGGCTCCCTGAGCTGGTATATGGCAGGATACCCAAGCTGGGATTTTACAAAAACAAGTGTTTTGTCTTCATAAACAATGAATTCCGCCTTCTTATCTGCCGGGGTCAGGATTATCTTAACGCCATCTTTTCCGGTTTGGAAAAGTCCGTTTCCTCCGCTCGGTATCTCAGTGAATGTCCGAAGTATTTCGGCAGTGCCGTTTCCAAATCCTGACAGGTTATCCATGAATGATTTAATGCTTTGTTCAGGCAAAAATAGTAAGTTCTGCCGAACAGACAGCAAACACTGCAGGACAAGTTCAGGCAGGTGCTTTTATTCGCAGTCTGCAAGCTCCTTTGCCCATTCTGGTTTGTTTGGTTTCTGTGGCGCCTTTGGAACTACATGAGCGCTCTCTGCCCAGGCCTGCCATTCTGCAGCAAGTTCCTTTACCATATCAGGGTACCGGGAAGCCAGGTTGTAATTTTCGGTACGGTCAGCTTCGAGGTCATAGAGTTCCCAGAATCTTACCGGCAATACTTCATGTTCTTCATGGTCATGGGGCCAGCGGCAAGCCCTGGAGATCAGTTTCCATTTTCCTTTTCGGATGGCCCGGTTCCCTTCGTGTTCCCAGTATAGATGTTCTTTATCCAGTGGCCGGTTCTCAAAACTGGGTATCAGGCTGGTACCCGCCATGGGATGAATCTCCTTGTCATTGTATGTTGAGGGGTAATTTGCCCCACCCAGATCTGCGCAGGTGGCCATGATATCCACCAGCTGAGATGGCTGGTCCCTGAATTCCCCCATGGCCTTAATTCCTGCAGGCCAGTGAACGATCAGCGGCGTGGATATTCCGCCTTCATGTGACCAGTGCTTGAACATACGGAAAGGGGTATTGCAGGCATTGGCCCACTCCATGGCATAACCTATAAAAGTGTCTGCAGGTCCCGGTTCGATCCCATGACCCACCCTCACAGGTCGGCCGTCACGGGTATACGCCGGAACCATGGTAGTCTGCAGCTCTCCCTGCGCCATGGGAAACAACTCCGCTCCACCTTCGGGTGGGATATATTCTCTTCCAAAACCATAGGTCTCTGCACAGGCACCATTATCCTGAAGGTAGAAAATGATAGTGTTATCGAGTTCTCCCTGTGATTTAAGCTCTTTGATAATGCGACCAATGCCCTGGTCCATATTATCAAGCATGGCAGCATAGACCTCCATGCACTGGGCATGCCATTCTTTCATTTCCGTATTTTCCCATTCACCGGCAGCCGGGTATGCCGGTGACATTTCCCATTCGGGTTTTATCAGTCCCATTTCAATCATCCTGGCATACCTGGAAGACCTGATCGAATCCCAGCCGATATCATACATTCCCTTGTATTTGGCGATATCTTCAGGAAGGGCATGCATGGGCCAGTGCGCTGCCGTATAGGCCACATACATAAAAAAAGGATCATGGGAATTATGTTCCCTGATAAACTTAACTGCAGTATCGCTGATGGCATCGGTATAATAGAAATCCTCTCCTGGGGTGATTAAGGTATTGCCACTGGTCAGGGTATGTGGATCATAAAAACTGCCAGCTCCCTGAATGGTACCAAAGAACCTGTCGAATCCCCGCTGCAAAGGCCAATTGTTCCTGGGAGGTTCTTCCTGGCTGTATTTATATTTGGTCACATGCCATTTTCCTGACATGTAATTTTTGTAACCTGCCGTTTTCATCACCTGGGCAATGGTCAGACAATGCTCATTCAGGTCACCCCGGTAACCATCATTTCCTCTATCGCTCACCATATGCCCAATCCCGGCCTGGTGCTGGTGCAGTCCGGTCAGCAGAGCCGCCCTTGTCGGACAACATCTTGAAGTATTATAAAACTGGGTATACCGGAGTCCATTGGCCGCCAGTCCATCCAGGTTAGGCGTCCTGATCTCACCCCCGTAACATCCAATATCTGAATACCCCACATCATCGGACATGATCAGGATGATATTGGGTTGATCCTGTTTCTCAGGGACTGTACATGAGGCTAAAAGAATACTGGATAAAATGAGTAACAGGAACCTGGTGACTTGTTTCATGGCTGCAGGGGGACTAAATACCTTTTGCTATATGGTAATAAACTTCATTCCATCGGATCTCATTCTTGAAATCACGCAGGCTGGTGTCCTTATCTATCAGGAGGAACTCCACCCCGGCCATATCGGCAAAGTCCATGATATGTTCTGATGACAGGTTCTGGCTGTAACAGGTGTGGTGGGCTCCTCCGGCAAATATCCAGGCAGCCGCTGCTGTTTTCAGGTCCGGTTTGGGATCCCATAATACACGAGCTGTAGGTAATTTGGGCAGATCCTGAGGAGGAAGTACAGCATCAACTTCATTGACCAGTATCCTGAAGCGGTTGCCCATATCGAGCACACTCACATTGATGGCAGGTCCTTCTGGAACATTGAAGCACAACCTTACTGGATCAGCCTTGCCGCCAATCCCAAGCTCGTGGATCTCACAAGCAGGCTTTCCATCGGCAATCGAAGAGCAGATCTCCAGCATATGTGCCCCAAGGACCCTCATGCCAGCAGGATCAAAATGATAGGTATAATCTTCCATGAAGGAGTTACCACCTGGGAGTCCTGCTGCCATGATCTTCATGGTCCGTAACATGGCAGCCGTTTTCCAGTCCCCTTCAGCACCAAATCCATAACCATCATGCATCAAACGCTGAACTGGCAGTCCGGGCAATTGTAGCATGCCATGCAGATCCTCGAAACAATCCGTAAAACCACCGAATCCACCTTCTTCAAGGAAGGCAGGAGCCCTATTTCTATCCTGGCTGATTCCCTCAGGGAAGATTTATTGCCTCCTTTTCGCAGGCCATCCTGTATCTTATATTCAGATTCAAGCTGTTCACAGAGAAGGTCAACCTGCTTGTCTGTAACCTGCTCAATGACAGCCACCAGTTCACCAATTCCGTATCCATTAACGGACCAGCCGAATTTCATTTGAGCTTCAACCTTATCTCCTTCGGTAACAGCCACTTCCCGCATATTATCACCGAACCGGGCAATTTTTAACTGTTTTGATTCATGCCAGGCAGCTGCAACCCGCATCCATGGCTCAATGCTCGATCCACCTCCGGGTCCTGCCAGTGTCCTACAATTACTTTCCTTTCTTTTCTCATGCGGCTGCCTATAAATCCAAATTCACGGTCCCCATGAGCGGATTGGTTAAGATTCATGAAATCCATATCTATTTCTGACCAGGGAATATCCCTGT